>NZ_JBNPVB010000007.1:0-354030 GCF_051168495.1 Bradyrhizobium oligotrophicum
GTCGAGCCGGTGATCGCCACCGCGGTCGAGGTGTTGTCGTTCAGCACGGCCGTGCCGGTGGCAGCGGTCGCGCTGGAAGCCAGCAGATCGGTGGCGGTCGCGCCGGTCAGCGCCGTCGACGTCACGTTCGACTTGGTGGAGTAACCCACCGCGCTCTGCAGCACCTGGTTGGCGATCGACTTGGCGCTGTCGACGAGTTTCTGCAGCGAGGTGATGCCGGTGTTGGCAGCCTGCAGCACCTGCACGCCGTTGCCGATGCCATCGAGCAGATTGGAGATGTCGGAAGCGCGGTTATCGAGACCCTGGGCGGTGAAGAAGTTGGTCGGATTGTCGAGCGCCGAATTGACCTTCTTGCCCGTGGAGAGATTGTTCTGGGTGGTGGCGAGAAGCTGGGCCGTGGACTGCAGCGAAAGCAGATTCTGGCGCACAGACGCGGAGAGAACGATACCTGACATTTTCATACCTTTCTGGTGTGAAACGAACGCCTGATCCCTTCGAGATCAGGGTGATGCCTGGTCGACTTCGCGGCCAGGACAACGCGGGCGACGGTGAACGGCAGTGGCTAACAAACGCTGAAGCGGTTGTGGCACAGCCCCGCTTCAATCGCGCAGACAGGTGCGCGAAGGTTGTATCGCCGCACGTTTCGATCAACACGCTCATTGAAAAGACAGGCAGTTTTAACCACGCGCGGGCGTCTTCACCACGCGTCAACCACCTTCGGAAAGGTTGCCGGCGCCGTCTCGGCAGAGCTCACTGGTGACAATTTTTACCGCAGCCGTCGGCTGTCGATCATCAGGGCGAAAGCGGCGGCGCCTCGACCTCGACAAGCGGCGCGAGGCCGGCGGCACGCCGGCGGCCGAACGTCAGCACCGCTGCGATCATCCGCTCGACGTCATCAGCCCCGGTCCGATGGTTGACGATCGCCGCGCGGATCGCCAACCGGCCATCCAGCATCGTGGTCGACGGTGCGGCGATGCCGGAGTCGTGGAGATCGGCGACGATCTCGGCGTTGATCGCATCGGCATCCTCGCATCGATAGCGAAAGCAGACGATGTTGAGACCGACGGGCGCCAGCAGATCGAGCTCGGGCTCGGCCAGCACGCGTCGTTCGAGATGGCGCGCCAGTTCGCAGCTCCGCGCGATCATGCGTCCGAGCCGGTCGGTGCCGAACGTCCGCAGCGTGAACCAGGTCTTCAGGGCGCGAAAGCCGCGCGACAGATCGGGCCCGAGATCGCACGGCCATTCGGCGCCGGCGGCGAGGCCGCGCGTCTCGCGGCGCAGATAGGCCGCCGGTGACGCGAACGCGTCCCGATGCCGCTCGCCATCGCGCACCAGCAGAAATCCCGCGTCGTAGGGCACCTGCCCCCATTTGTGGAAGTCGAGCGCGATCGAATCCGCCCGCTCGATGCCGGCAAGCTTCGGCGCGAGCTCGGGCGACAGCATCGCCAGCGCGCCGAAGGCGCCGTCGACGTGAAACCACAGGCCCTCGGTGCGGCAGAGTTCGGCCAGTTCGGCCAGATCGTCGATCGCGCCGATGTCGACCGTGCCCGCGGAGGCGACGACGAGAAAGGGATGCAGGCCCGCCGCACGGTCCTGCGCGATCGCGGCGCGCAGCGCGGCGATGTCGATGCGGTGCGCCGCGTCGATGGCGACGCTGCGAAGCGCATCGCTGCCCAGCCCGCAGATGTCCATCGCCTTGGCGATGCAGCCATGCGCGGCTTTCGAGGTGTAGGCGCGCAGGCGTCCGCCGGCCTCACCGAGGCCTTCGCGCCGGACCGCAGCACCGAGCGCCGCCCGGCGCGCCACCACGACGGCCATCAGATTGGCCATCGAGGTGCCGGTGACGAAGATGCCGCTGGCGCCGTGTGGAAAGCCGAACATCTGCCGCGTCCAGTCGACCACCTGCCGCTCGATCTCGATCGGCGCATGGTCGCGCCCGCCAAGATTGGAATTCAACCCGGCCGCCAGCATCTCGGCGAGCATGCCGACTGCCGTTCCGCCGCCATGCACCCAGCCCATGAAGCCGGGATGGACGTTGCCGGTCGCATGGGGCACGACGAGCTCGCTGAAATCGCGATAGACGTCGGCGAGATCGGTCGGCGCGTGCGGCAGTTCGCTGCGAAAGCGCCGCCGCGTCGCCTGCGGCATCGGCTGCCACACCGGCCGGTCGCGGATGCCGGCGACGTAGTCGAACATGTCATCGAGCATGCGATGACCCTGCGCGCGGATCTCGTCCCAATGCTGCGGATCGAGCGTCTCCGCCGGCTGCAACGACGGATCGCTGCGCAGTCCGGCGCTCACGCCGCCTGCTCCGCCCGCGATGCGGCGCGCTTGTCGATCATGGCCGCGAAGGCCGCGAAGATCTTCTGCATCTGCGGCGGCTTGTAGGGAAACACGTCCGGCGGGTCCATGTTGTGCACGACCGCGGTGTTGTCGGCCTCGAACACCAGCAGCGAACCGTCGCGGGTCTCGGCGCAGTCGATGATGAAATAATCGAGACCGATGCGCGCGGCGATCGCGTCCAGCACGCTGCGATGACGCCGGCCGAAGCCGATGTCGAAGGTCTGCATGAAGGTCGCTTCTTCGAGCCGCTTGCTCTCGCTCCCCGCCATGCCGGCGTTGAGATACCAGATGTCCCAGCGACGTGCGATCGCCATGTGGCACGCATAGGCCGTGCCGTCGACGAACACGACGCGATATTTGCGGAACTGGCCGTCCTCGCTGGCATAGTCGACGAAGCGCGAGACGAAGAACTCCTGCTCGTCGCGCTCGTCGAGATAGAGCGAGAGCTCGATCGGCTCATCGACCTTCTCGAGGCCGACGCCGGCATGCGAGCCGCGCGGCCGGATGATGATCGGAAAGCTCAGCGCGCCATCGATGTCGCCGATCAGTTCGCGCTCGTCCGCCACCTCGATCAGGCGCTCACGGTCGGCGGGGACCGTTGCGGGAATCGTCAGGCCCTCGATGCCTGCGAGCAGCGCGTGCAGCTTGTCGCGGTCGAGATGCCAGATCCGCTGCGGCGGGTTGAGCAGCGGACGCGGCCAGCGCGCTGCGACCGCGTCGATCTCGTGCAGCGCGTGCTGGCAATCCTCGGAATCGGAGGCGATGACGATGGCGACGTCATGCGCCGGCAAGGGGGCCGGCAGCTCCGCGCCGGGGACCACGTAGAGCAGCATCAGCTCGATGTGGGTGTCCTCGAGCAGGAACTCGATCGGCGTATTGCTGCCCATGTCGGTCGCGGCCGCCAGCGCGAGCACGCGCAGCCGCGGCGTCGGATTGTTGCCGGCGACGCGGTAGAGCTGCTGCGACTGCAGGACGTCGTGCTGGATCGCAAGCCCGGACGACTTCTCCCCGTTCAGCTGGGCGACCAGCGCGAGATCGAGCCCCTCGCCCGGCGTGGCGGCGCCGTCGAGCAGCTTGCCGAGCAACGCGGCCCACATCGGTTTCAGATCCTGGCCGTCGAAGGCGGCCTTGGCGATCCTGGCCATACCGATCCGCTCGGCACATCCTGCACAGGCCTGTTCGGCCACGGCGAGCAAATCAGTTGGCATGGCGGAGATCCCTGAGATCCTGGCTGCTCAGTTCGGAGACGAGCAGCTCTGTTTTGGCGACCAATTCGACGATGCGGTCGATGTCGGCGTCGAGATCGACGCGCGCGGTGGTGACGTCGTCGCACCAGGCATCCGTTACCTGGCGTGCGCCGATGCACAGCCGCAGCGCCGCGGTCGGTGCCTCGCCGTCGCGGTCGATGCGCACCGGCTGGCCGATCAGGCACTGGCGCGCGGCAATGGCGGCGGTCCGCCCGCTGAAGCGGCTGCCGAGATCATGCTGAAGCGCGCGGTGGACCGCCTGGGTCTCGCCGAGATCGAGCAGGCGTCCGTCGCGCTGAAGCGCGAACGGGAAGATCGTGGAAAAGCCGAATTCACCGCCGCCATCATCGCCGGTCGTGCGGGTTGCGATCGGACGCAGCACGGGCGACAGCAGCAGCAGGCTTTCGATCACCTCGCCGAGCTGTCGGATCGCCATCCGGCGGAACGCCGCGGGCACCGCATGATAGGCCGCGATCTCTTCGAGCGCGGCTTCCCAGCGCAGCCATTGTCCGATGTTGGCGCGCGGCGCCGACCGCGCCCGCAGGTCGGTCCAGGCCAGCGGCCAGTCCGAACGATTGACGTAGTCGAACAGGCCGGGCGCGACCGGACGGCCGCTCCGCACGGCCGACGCCACGGCGCGCGGCACCAGCAGCGCGCCGCTGAAGGCCGGTCCGCCAAAGAACTTGGAGCCTGACATCAGCACCAGATGGCCGCGATCGAGATGGTCGCGCAGCCGTCCCACGCCGAGCCGCATCTGGCAGGCATCGACGACGATCCGGACGCGGCCCGGCCAGCGCCGCGCCACCTCGTCCAGGCAAGCCATGTCCGGCGCGCGCCAGCCGAGCTTGGAGGAATCCATCACCTGCAGCATGACGCTGCGTCCGTTGCGGACCAGCGTTTCGACCGCAGCGAGCACGACATCACCGGCGTCGCGGCGCGCCTGCATCGCGGCGCTGTCGAACAGCGGCAGTGGGACGGTGTCGCACGAGAGCCCCTCGATCGGCGCATCCCTGGCCACGGCGACGCCGCTGGCCGTGCGCGTGTCGAAATGGCGCCCGCGCGCGCTCGCGGCGATGCCGCTGCCGGTCTGGTCGCTGCCGACGACGACGCTCGCGAGGTTGTCGCCGAGCTCTGCGCGCACCAGCGCCAGCGCGTGGAGCTGCGAGTCGGTGCCGGATGGCGAGAAGACGATGTCGACATCATCGGCAAGCTGGAGATGAGAGCGCAGTTCGCAGCGCATCTCCTCGGTGCGGCGGTCGAGCGCCTGGTCGAGGCCGAGCGAGATCGCCGCATGCATCATTTGCTCACGTGCCAGTTCGACGCGCGCATAGGCGCGCTCCGAGATGGGCGAGGCCGTGCTCGACGCAAAGCACAGCAGCTCGGGCGCCGGCGACGGCCCGCAGCCATAGGCGTTGCGGCCCCAGGGACGATCGAGCGCTAGGCGGCTGTCGCCGCCGTCGATCAGCAGATCTCCGAGCAGGGCGAAGAGATCACGCAGTCCCCTCGCCGCGCCCTGCCCGCGCCGCTCGGCGCCGGATGATATCGAGAGCTCCGGCCGGGTCGCGGGCGACGTCATCGGACGATCGTCAGGCTGCGTCTGCAGCGGCCGTGGGAACCCCGACGGCCGATGCAAATTGCGAGGCGACGTTGCCGTGGAACACCGACGGACCGACATGATCGAGCCGGCTGTCGAGATCGGCCCAGATCTCGCCGCCGATATCGGTCCAGCGCCTGCAGAACGCAAAATCCTCGCTGAGATAGGTGCCGGTGTCGGGATCGATCATGCACTCGAACAGCGCGAAGCGGTTCGGGCTGCCGGCTAGCGCATCCTGCGAATGCTCGCGGAAGAACTGCAGCGGCGCGTGGGCCGGATGCGTAATCATGGTTTCGAGGACGCGGCGGCGGATCATCAGGAAGCCGGTGCCTGCATAGCGCACCCGCGTGAAGCCGTTGACCACAACCACCTGGTCCGGATTCTCGATCTCGAGCACGTAGTCCAGCGACGCCGCCGGCACGTCCATGCGGTTGGCGCTGATGGCGCGCCGCGCCTTGTTCCAATTGACCTTCTTGATCGGATACACGCCGGCGACCACGTCGCCACCCGACTCGATCAGCCGGAACACCTGCCGGGGGGTGAAGCCGATGTCGGCGTCGACGAACAGAAAATGGGTCGCGGTGGGATCGTTCAGGAACAGCGTGACCAGATTGGCCCTGGCCCGCGTGATCAGCGCATCTCCGTCGCGCATGTGGACAGTCAGGTCGACGTTGGAGGTGGAGCGCAGCTCGCGCTGCAGGGCGAAGATCGAGCTCGCATAGATGCTCGACACCTGACCGCCGAAGCATGGCGTTGCGATCACCAGGTGAATTCGCTCGTCGATTCCATCACTCACGGCAGCCTCCAGAACAAGAGGCTCTCGCCCCACATCTGAACAAAAGCTAAAGAGACGTGGTTAACGAAAACCTAACCACGGTCCCCGTTGTTTTACAGAAACTTCACCAGCGACAGCTGCGACAGCATCGAGGTCGTCTGGTAGGACGCCTGCAGACTGGTCTGCAACTGCAGGATCTGGCTCGCCACTTCGCTCTGCGAGATGCCCTCGGTCTGGTCGACCAGGCTCTGCATCGCGGCCTTGGCCTGGGTCTGGCGCGCCGTGGCGTCCTTCATCGTGGTCTGGGCATTGGCGAAATCGGTCTGGATGTCGGAGATCGACTGCTGGCCGAGTTGCGGCGTCAGCTTGGCGGCGATGCGCTCGCTGAGCGCACCGATCTGCTGCCCGGCATTGGCCCCCGCCGGCGGCGTGTTCACGGCGGCGTAGACCGCGGTCTGCTGCACCAGGTTGCGGATCGCCAATTCATTGGCCTGGGCGCCGAATTGAATGCTCTGCGCGGTATCGATGCGGACGGTCGAGCTCGACCGCGCCGAACCGGGACCGCTGTTGCCGGTGTACCAGGCGACCGTATTGGCCGAACCGTTGACGAGGCTGGTCGCCGATCCCAGCGGCGTGCCGGACACGCGCAATGGCGGCGTCGGCGCCGTGACCGTGCCGGAGAAGCCGAGCGCCGAGAAGGCGCCCGCGTTCGAGCTCGAGACCGAGAAGCCGGCGGCATCGTCGGTGCGCAGGGTGATCACGCCGCCGCTCATCGTGGAAGGCGTCGACGTGCCGCTCAGCGTATCGATCTTCGACAGCAGCGTCTGCACGCTGTCGGTGACGTTGATCTGGTTGTTGCCGTTGGCGCCGGAGGCGACGAAGGTCAGCGTCTGGCCGTTGACGGTGATGGTGTCGCCGGCGGTGAAGTTGGTCGCGATCGAGTCGGTATTGGCCGCGCCCGACAGCAGCGTCGCTCCCGTGATCGGCGCAGGCGTCGCCGCCTTGTTGTTGACCGCGGTTCCCGACACGGAGCTTGCCGTGTTGAAGAAGTTGTCGCCCGCCACGACCGCCGAGGCCCCGACCAGCGCGGTGCCGGCGAGCGTCGTCAGCGCCGTGTTGAGCGCGGCGTTGAGATTGGCGGAGGTCGCCGCCGGCGTGGCGCCGATCGCGAACGTGTTGGCGGGCACCGGCGTCGCGGTGGAGGCCGTCAGCTTGATCGATTCCGACGTTCCGTCCGGCAGCTTGAAGGTGAAGCTGATCTGATCGCCCGCATTCGGATTGCCGGCGGTGAGATCGACCGAGATGCCTGCCGGCGAGCCGGAGGGCCCGGTCACGGTGGCGTTGGTCAGCGATGAGGTGACCGAGCTGAGCTTGAAGCCGAACGGCGAGCCGGCGACGTCTTCCGACAGCGTGATCGGCACGGTGGCCGAGGCCGAGAGGTTGAGACGGCCGAGACCGTTGAGCCCGAGATCGGCCTGCTGCCGTTCCGCGATGACCTGCTTCAGCCCGGCCTGGGTGCTGGTCCCGTTCAGGATGGTGTCCGCCGACACGATGGCGGGCCGGTCGGTGGCCGTGCCGGAGAAGATGTAGCGGTCGCCGACCTGGGTGTTGAGGATGCCGACGATCGCCGAGAGGTTGGACGACGCCGTCTGCTGGCCCGTCGTCTGGCCGGTGCTGGTCAGGTTCTGCGGCGTCGCCGAGGCGCCGCCCTGGACCTGATTCTGGATCTTCGCCAGCGACTGCAGCGAGGTGTTCACCGCCCCGATCACCGTGTTGACGTGGGTCATCGTCGTGGTGAAGGCCGCGATGTTCGACAGCTGCGCGCGCGCCGCGATCGCAAAGCCCTCGTCCGGGCCCATGCCGGCATATTGATTCGACTTGACGCCGCTCGACAGCTGCGTCGAGAGGTCCGCGAGCTGGTTCGAGATGTTCCGCACGGACAGGCCGAGCAGAGAGCTTCCGTAGTTGATACTGCTGATCGACATCTTACACGCGCCTCACTAGAAAGCCTGGAGCAGGCTCTGCATCATGCTCTGCACGACCGACATGACATGGGCGTTGGCCGCATAGGTGTTCTGGACCTGGATCAGGTTGGACATCTCGCTGTCCATGTTGACCCCCGCCGTGGAGTTGAACTTCTCCTTCAGCGTGCTGACGACGACGTTCTGCCCCTGGCTGAGCTGGGTCGCGATCGTCGACGCGCTGCCCTGCTGGCTGACGAACTGCTGCAGATAGCCGGACACCGTGCCCTGGAACGGCTGCGCCGCCGAGCCCAGGCCGGTCGTCGGCGAGTAGCTGAACGTCGCCGAGGTCAGCTGCGCGAACAGGAAGTCCGGCCGCGTGGAATCACCGGCCGCCGTTGCCGGCGAGGTCGAATAGGTCGACAGCTTGGTGGCGTCGTTGAGCAGCGCCGGATTGACGCTGAGCCGCCCGGCGAGCCCGGTCATCTGCGAGCCGGTCGAGGTGATCGCGCCGGTGTACAGCCCGCTGCCGTCGGTGAACACCGGCAGCTGCGCGTTGCCGCTGGCGAGCGTCTGCACCGTGGTCGTGGCGGAGGCCGCCTTGACCGTCGCCTGGCTGGTGCCGTCGTCGGTGATGCGCAGCGTCGTTCCGGAGGGATTGGCGAACTGCAGATGCGCCGATCCCAGCGCGCTGTTGAGCTGCGACACCACCGAGGCCATGCCGAGCGAGAAGTCGACGCCGACATAGGACGGGTTGGCGCCGGTGGCGTTCTGCAGCGGCAGCGCCGCGGGATCGTTGACGTTGACGATCTTGACCTGGCGCTGGACGTTGCTCGAATCCGTGTAGGTCAGGTTGATCGTGTTGCCCGCCAGCAGCCCGGAGGTCGAGACGTCGAAGCCGGCCGGGGGACCGGTGACCGCGGTGCCGGCCGTGGTCTTGTCGGACAGCGCCGAGGCCATCGTCGCCGCGAGTTGGTCGACCTGGGTCTGTGCCTGCACCAGGGTCTGGTCGCGCAGCTTGAGATCGGCCGCGATCTGGCCGGAGCCGAGGAGATTGTTGGCGACGACGTCGAGCGACACGCCGTTGGACAGCTTGATGTTGAGCTGCCCGACGCCGTTCTGGGTCGGATTGCTGTTGTAGAGCGAGGTGGCATCGAGCGTCCCGGGCGAGGAGAAGGTGAATTGCGAGGTCAGGCCGGCGCCGACCAGCTGGATGCCCGAATTGGTAAACACGCTGACGCCGTTGGTCGAATCCGACACGACGCGGATGTCGGCATATTTGGACAGCGTGTTGATCGCGTTGTCGCGCTGGTCCTGCAGCGTCGCCGCCAGCGGATCCGACGGGCTGATGCCCTGCAGCTGCGTGTTCAGGGTGCCGATCTGCTGGATCGCGGCGTTGGCCTGGGTGACCGAATTGCCGATGTCCTGCTCGACATTGGTTCGCAGGGTCTGGATGCCCTTGGTGGTCGCGTTGAGCTGCTGCGCCAGCCCCTGCGCCGCCGACAGCGCCACCGATTGCGCCGACTGGTTGCTCGGATTGTTCGACAGCGACTGCAGCGCCGTCGTGAAATTGTTGAGCGCCGTCTCCAGCGTACCGCTGCCGCCGGGCGTGCCGTACACGGTCTGCAGCTGTGACAGGATGTTGGCGACCTGATCGGCATAGGCTCCGCCCGAGGTCTCGGTGCGGAGCTGGTTCTGCACGAACAGATCGAGCTGGCGGTTGACGCCCGTCGTCATCACCGTCGAGCCGAAACCGCCGCTGGCGATCTCGATCTGGTTCGGGTTCTGCGCGACGTAGCCGGGAGTGTTGGCGTTGGCGACGTTCGACGAGATGATCGAGAGCGCCGCCTGCGTCGAGCGCAGGCCGGACATCGCGGTGGCGAGGGTTGAACTCAAACCCATGTTCGTATGCCTCGTGTCATTTCATCCGCCACGGGCTGCGCGATCAGCGCAGCACGTTCAGAAGATCCTGCACCATCGAATTGGCGGTGGTGATCACCTTGGTATTCGCCGAATAGGCCTGCTGGGTCACGATCAGCTTGGTGAACTCGTCGGCGATGTCGGTGTTGGAGCCCTCGAGCGAGCCGCCCGAGATCTTGCCCGTCGCGCCGATGATGGCCTGGCCGGACTGGTCGGTCGCCTCATAGGCGCCGCCGTCGAGGGCCTTCAGATAGTTGGTGCCGTTGAAGTGCGACAGCGTCACCTGCGCCAGGTTGATGGTCTGGCCGTTTGAGAAGGTGCCGGTGACGATGCCGCTGTTGTTGACGGCGACCGACTGCAGCTGGCCGGCGGCGAAGCCGTTCTGCGAGATCTGGTTGATCGTGGCCGAGCCGATCGTGCTGGCATATTGCGTGAGCCCGCCGGACGAGATGTTGAGGCTGACGGTGCCGAGCGTGGTGCCGTCGACCACGACATTGGGGATCGAGATGTTGGAGGTGGTCGGTGAGACCAGCGAGCCGTCGGAGCCGAACACGAAATTAGTGCCGACGTTCTGCCACGCCACCGTCGAGCCGGTCGCGCTGGAATCGGTCTGGTAGAACAGGTTCCAGATGTCCTTGTGGCCGGTGCCCAGTGTCGCGCTGTCGACCTTGCCCCAGCGCAGTTGCACGTTCACCGGCGTGCCGGCCGAGTTGTAGGTGGTGACTGCACCGCCGGAAATGGTCTCGTTGTTGAAGTTGGTCAGATCGTTGCCGATCACGATACCGGTGCCGGCCGTGGCCGTGCGGGTCAGCGCCACCGGCGAGGTGAGGCCGAGGGCGGCGAAGCCCGGCGACGCGCTGCTCAGCGACCAGTCCTCGCCGCTGCCCGAATGCAGCGTGATCTTGCCGGCGGTGATGGTCGGCTGCACGCCGGTCACGGCGGCGATCTTGGCGAGCAGAGTGCCGACGGAGTCGGTGACGTTGATCTGATTGCCCGAGGCGCCGGAGGCGACGAAGCTGAAGGTGACGACGTCGCCGGCGCTGCCCGTCAGCGTGATGCTGTCGCCGGCCGTGAAATTGGAGGTGATCGAGTCGGTGGCGGCGGCACCGGACAGCAAGGTCGAGGTGGTGATTCCCACCGCATTCTTGTTGTTGGCCGTGGCGCCGGTCACCGTGGCATCGGCGTAGAAGTTGGTGCCGACCGGCAGCGGCACGTTGGAGAGGTCGGCCGAGTTGAGGCCGCCGGCGGCGACCAGCGTCCCGGTCGCCGCGTTGCCGCTGGCGCCGGTCTTCGGCTGGGTCGGCAGGTTGGCGGCATACTGGATCGCGGTGGTCGCCTGCGCGGGCACGAAATTGTTGGCGAATTGCAGCACGGTCGGCACGTTGCCGGTGGCGTTGCCGGTCTTGGCGTCGACTGCGACGCCCATCAGGTAGTAGCCGGCGCCGTTGATCAGGTTGCCGTTGGCGTTGAGCTGGAAGTCGCCGCGGCGGGTGTAGTTGGTGACGCCGGTGAAGACCGGCACGTTGTCGACGACCGAGGAGGCCTTCTGCACGTTGAAGAAGCCGTCGCCGTTGATCGCCATGTTGGTGGCGACCGAGGACGTCGAGACGGTGCCCTGGGTGGTGATGGTCGCCTTGGCGAAGGCGGTGACGCCGCCGGCATTCTGGCGCGTCGGGTTGGTGGCGTTGGGGATGAGGTCTTCGAAGCTGGTGCCGATGCCCTTGTAGCCGACAGTCGAGGCGTTCGCGATGTTACCGGAAATGTTCTGCAGCGCGAATGATTGAGCGGACAGGCCGCTCACCGAGGTGTTCATCGCGTCGAAGATACCCATACCAATCTCTCCACTGTGGTCCCGGCGGCCGGGTCGGTCCCGCACCGCGTTTCGTGGAGAGCTGTCGCAATCGCTGTGCCAGATATGAAGTCCCTGTAAAATCAGTGACTTGAGAAATAGCAACGTCAAGAAAGCGGCGGCAAAAGTGGTGAACAATTGCCGAGCCGGCAGTTCTTGCCGGGCCGGACGCGCAACATCGCGCTCCGGCTCGACTGCATGTCACAGCTGCCGGTGCGTCGTCAGACCCACATCTCGAGGCTTCAACGGACGGACCCGACGATCCAGGCGCAATTTTTTCAGGTCGACGACGGATTGGCCGGGTGAAACACCAGCGACAGCCCGTCCATGCAATAGCGCAGGCCGGTCGGCTTCGGGCCGTCGTCGAACACGTGGCCGAGATGGCCGCCGCAGCGCCGGCAATGCACCTCGGTGCGGACCATGCCGTAGGTCTTGTCGCGGCGGGTGCCGACCGCATTGTCGAGCGGCTTGAAGAAGCTCGGCCAGCCGGTGCCGCTTTCGAACTTGGTATCCGAGGAGAACAGCGGCAGGTCGCAGCCGGCGCAGGCGAAGGTGCCCTTGCGGTGCTCCTTGAGCAGCGGGCTGGTCCAGGGCCGCTCGGTGCCCTCCTGGCGCAGGATCTCGAACTGCTCCGGCGTCAACTGGGCGCGCCACTCGGCTTCGGTCTTCTCGATCTCGAACTTTTCGGCGGCGCGGACCGGCGCGGAGCCGCCGAACCAGCGCAGGGCCGCGAATCCGAACAGTCCGGCAACGGTGGTGAGCATCATGCGGCGGTCGATCATGGTCGTCTCCGTACGGCGGTGGTTACCGGATCTACGGATGAGTTTCCGCTAAGTTACGTCGGGCGACGGTTCGGCGCCTCACTTTGTCGCGAGGTCAGCCCTCCCCGGCATCGGGACGGCGGGTCAGGTCGGACGGCTGCGGCCGCAGCGGCAGCCGCGAGCCGGGTCGCTGCGCCGCCTGGCGGCGCGCCTCGGCCGACCTGATCTCGCGGATGCGTTCCTGCGCCCGGACCCGCTCGCGATGCCGGGCCAGCGTCCCGGCGGCCGCCGCGCGGCCGCGGACCCAGAGATTGACGACGTGCCCGGCGACCCGGCCGCTGACGCCGCCGGCCCATACCAGTTCGAACGGCGAGAACAGCTTCCAGCGCTCGTCGCCGGCCAGGATGCCTTGCGCGATCAGCTGTCCGGCCATGGCCGAGGTGCTCATTCCATGGCGGCCGAAGCCGCTCGCCACCCACAGGCCTTTGCGCAATTGCCCGATCTGCGGCATGCCATGCACGGTCTGGCCGGTCGCGCCGCCGAACGTCTCCGTGATCTCGACGCGGCCGAGCTGCGGAAAGACCGTGCGGATCCGGCGCTGCAGCGCCGCGGCGAAGCCGCTGGGACGCGCATCCCAGGTCGTCTCCGGGCTCGCCCACATCAGCCGGTCGCCGTCGACGATGCGGAAATGATCGATGCCGTCGGTATCGCTGACCGAGCCCTGGAAAGCGATCGCTTCGCCCAGGCGCTCGCCGAGCGGCGCGCTGACGCCGCCATAGCGCCACACCGGCAGCAACGTGTCCGACAGCTTCTGCAGCGGCGCGCCGAGGTGAATGTTGCCCGCCAGCACGATGTGCGAGGCCCGCATCCGCGCCGACGGCGTCACGATGCGCTTGCGCACGCCCGATGCGTCGATGCTGACCACCGGCGTATCCTCGTAGATCCGCGCGCCGGCCTTGTGCGCGAGCCGCGCCAGCGCGTGGACATATCTGCGGCCGTCGAGCTGGAACGCGCGGGGGTAATGCACGCCGTGGAAATAGCGGTCGGTCTTGAGCTCGGCCCTGACGCGCTCGACCTGCCAGCCCTCGACCTCGGTGTCGAAATCCTCGTGCAGCATCTGCAGGCGGCGGATCAGGGCGTCGCCGGCATCGACGTTGGACACCTCCAGCGCGCCCTCGCTGAGCCCGATTCCCGGCATCGCGGCGGCCTGGGTGCGGATGAACTCGGCGCCGGACCAGGACAGCGCCCACAGCGCGCGCGCCCGCTGCAGCCCGACGCGCTCGATCAGGTCCGGCAGCGCCAGATCGAATCCGGGCAGCACCGTGCCGACCATGTGGCCGGAGGCGTTCCATCCGACCTGGCGGCCCTCGAGCACCGCGACGCTGGCGCCCTGCCGGGCGGCGCAGAGCGCCACCGTCAGCCCGGCCAATCCCGCCCCGACGACGCAGACATCGACGTCGAGGTCGAAATTGAGCCTGACCCGGCCGATTGCGCCTGCGGCATCCGCGTCATCGTTCGCGCTTGTGGAAGTCTCGCTCATGGCGTTTTCTTAACCAACCCTGCGCTGGTCTGTCACCTCACGTCATGCCGTTTTTAGTGGCGACAAAGAGACGTGCTACAGGCAGCCCCAGCCTGACCGATTCGAGACCGGATTCCATGCGCCGATTGATGCTGTTGCGCCACGCCAAGACCGAAACGGACGCGCCGTCGGGCCGCGACCAGGACCGCCGTCTCGACGAGCGCGGGCACCAGGATGCCGCGATGACCGGCGATTTCATCGCCAGCCACCCGCCCGTGCCCGACCTGGTGCTGGTGTCGACCGCGGTGCGGGCGCAGCAGACCTGGGAGCTCGCCTTCGCGGCCATGAAGGACCGCGTCCCTGCGCCGCAGGTCGAGCAGGTGCCGGATCTGTACGCCGCCGAGCCGATGCAGATCCTGCATCAGATCCGCCTCGCCGCCGTGGCCGATCCGAAGCAGCTGCTGGTCGTCGGCCACAATCCCGGCCTGCACGAGCTGGCGCTGGCGCTGACCGGCCGCGGCGATCCGGACGCGCGCCACGAGCTGTCGCGCAACATGCCGACATCGGGCCTCGCCATCTTCGACTTCGACACCGACGATTGGGGTGACGTGAGCTTCACCCGCGGCAACCTCGTGGCGTTCGTGACGCCGAAGCTGCTGAAGCAGGGCTCCGATTGACAGGCCGGCATCGCCCGGCGCGTAATGGCTGTACTCTGTGACGTGAGGAGGCCGCGCGATGTTCAAATCGATCCTCGTTCCCATCGATCTGGCCGACACCGACCTCGCCAAGCCGGCGATCGCGACCGCAGCCACCCTGGCGGAGACGTGGCAGGGCACCGTGCATCTCCTCAACGTGATGCCGATGACGCCGGTGATGCTCGCCGAATACGTTCCCGCCGATTTCGATGCCCAGCAGCGCGAGACCGCCGATGAGGCCCTGTCGATCGTCGCCCGCGAATCCGGCATCCCCGCCGAGCGCATCAGCTACGCCGTGCGCCAGGGCGGCATCTACCACGAGATCCTCGAAGAGGCCGCCAAAGTCCACGCCGACCTGATCGTCATGACCTCGCACCGCCCCGCGATGCGGACGTATTTCCTCGGCAGCAACGCCGGACATGTGGTGCGGTATGCGAAGTGCTCGGTGCTGGTGGTGAGGCCGTAGCAACAATTGACAGCATCGTCGCAGCGCTTGGACGTTGAAAACAGCCCGGTGGACGTGAATGCGCCCTCTCCCCTTGTGGGAGAGGGCATGTACGAAAGGGCGTCAAACTCGGTTGGGTGAGGGGTACGGCTCTACGAACTCAGCTCGCGGAAAGATACCCCTCACCCAACCGCATACGTGGATCGTCCGTACATGCCCTCTCCCACAAGGGGCGAGGGCACTGTATCTGACGGTCCGTAGGGTGGGCAAAGGCGCGCCCGAGAAGCTTGTTTGTCCGCGCCATCTGAGCGCGCCGTGCCCACCATCTTGCGCGAGGAGAGACGGTGGGCACGTCATCGTGCGGTTCGCGCCACCCGATGACTTTGCCCACCCTACCGAATGCATCGGCTTTGCCTCACCATCGGATCAAATCGGCGAACGGCGGGCGATCCAGAAGCTTCGCTCGCCCTTCGCGGGATCGCCGATCGAATGAGCGATCAGTTCGAAACCGTTTTCGCTGAGGAGCGCCTCGTACTCGGACGGATCGAGGCTCGCATGATAGAGGGGATCGCCGCGATACGAGCCGATCGCTTCGCCATGCGCGGGACCGGCGTTGAACATCAGAATGCCGCCGGACGCCGTGCAGGCTGCGAAGATCGGAAACATCCGCCGCTGGTCATCGTGCCCGAGATGGAAGAAGCTGTCCCAGGCCAGCACCCCGTCGAACCGTCGATCCGATGTGAACGACCGCATGTCGGCGACGATCCATTCATGATCCGGCATCCTGGTTCGACACAGCGTGATCATCGTCGGCGAGCTGTCCACGCCGGTGACGACAAATCCCTGCGCCGCGATGTGCGCTGCGACCGGCACACCGCCCCCGCAGCCGAGATCGAGCACCGTCGCGCCCGGTCGCAGGCACGCAAGGAAGCGTTCGATGGGAGCCTTGTCCGTCCAGGCAGCGGCGCGGCGGTCGCAGTCCCACGCCAGCGCATGGCGCTCGTAATGGGCGACAATACCGCTTGTGTCTTGGGTCATGGAAACCTCCGTTGGCCGAAGGCAGATATCGCCGTTCGAACATGAGCCGCGCCATCAGCCGTCAAGATGTCGTTCGTGGGCAAAGGCGCGCCTCGAGATAGTTTGTTTGTCCGCGCCGTCTGGGCACGTCATCGTGCGGCTCGCGCCGCCCGATGACTTTGCCCACCCCACGGATCTGCATTTGCGCTTCGCTTCTGAGATCACGGCCACTCCGCGATGAACCCCTTCGCCATGTACGGCGCGATCTTGTCCCATTCGCTGAGCACGCGGCGGCGGAAGTCGGGATGGGTGTGCCAGAGCTGGCGCGGGACGCCGAAACGATCCACCGTCAGCAGCAGCTTCTCGACCTCGGGCCAGTGCCGCTGCATCGTCATCGCGTAGCGCCGCGCGGTCCAGCTGTTGCCGAGGCAGATGACGGTGCGGATGTTGGAGCGGCCGAGCGCGGCCTCGATCACCGGCAGCGACAACAGCACGTTCTCGCCGGTGTTCATGGCATGGTGCTCTTCGAGGATGCGGTCGGCCGGAATGCCGCGCTGGACCATGGCTGCCTTGATCAGCGTACACTCCGACAGATCAGCACCGGGCGTGACCCCGCCGCTGACGATGGCGTGGCGAAAATAGCCCTGCTCCCAGAGCTTTGCTGCGGTCTCGGCGCGCAACTCCTCGTCGATGCGGGTGCCGAACACGAACAGCAGATCGGCGGGCCGCAGCGGCGTATCGGCGAAATGCCGCGCATTGATCGCGGCGATCTCGGCATCGTCCGGCCTGTACGGCGCGCGCTCCTGCATCGTCCATCTCCCGGCCGCGCATGCTGGCACACAGCGCAGGGATAGCGCGGTCACATTCCATGACCGGCGATGACAGCGCGCGTGATCATGGCAGCAGCGCGGCTGGAAGGTCCGTGAAGGCGTAGCGGCGCGGCTGGTTGCGGGTGATGAAGCCGCCGACATACCAGGCGAACAGCGCGGCGAAGCCGATCAGGAACAGCGCCCCCCACCATTCGCCGATGACCAGCGCGCGCAGCAAGAGCCCGAGCATCGCCACGGCGAACAGCGCGATCGCTGCGAGCGCGGCGCCATAGGTGAAGCGGCCGAGGCCAGCGGTCAGCCGCGCGGTGCTGCCGCTCGCGGCGAGCCGCGCATGCAGCCCCACGATGAAGGCGCGATAGGCCTCGCTCTGCGGCGCCATCAAACTCGCCGTCTGCCACGAGACGGAGATGATGCTGAGGCGGCGGCCGTTGCGGTGGGTGATGTCGGCGCGGAAGCGCCTGGCCTGCATCGACACCGGCCGGTAGGACAGCCGGATCGCGGCGATATCCGCATACGGCCAAAGCCCGGTGCGGCCGGCGAACCGCCACGACAGGCCCTGCCCGGTCAGCTCGAATTGCTGCGCGGCGCCGATCAGCGACGCCTTGTAGGCGTAGCGGATGGCATCGTCGCCGCTCGTGGTGGTGTGCTCGGAAATCGCTCGGTCCTGTTGCGTGGCCCGCGCGCCTTATCCTACATAAGGAGCATGAGCGAAACGATCCATTTTCCGCGCCACCTGATCCTCGCCGGAGCCATGGCGGCCGGCGTGCTGCTGGCACTCGCCGTGCACATGCTCGGCGCCCGCTACGGGCTCGATCTCGGCGGGCTGTGGCAGACCCAAGGGCCGGCGGATGGCAGCGGCTTCATGCCCGCGGGCTCGGCGATCGCCTGGTGGCTGATCGCGACCGTCGGCTTCTCCTCCGGCTATTTCATCGCCAACATCATGCACAGCGCGGTATCGGGCGAGATCCCGCAGCGTGCGCGCAACTTCCTGGTCGTGGTCGGCGTGCTGATGCTCGCCGGCATCGGCCAGGCGATTTCGGGCCCGAGCCCGGTGCCGTCGGCTGCCGGCGTGCTGGCGGGGCTCGCCGCCCTGTGCCTGGGCGCGCTGATGGCGTTCTGCGGCGCGAATTTCGCACTGCGCAAGAATTGAGAGACGTCCGGATGCGACGACGCCGCGCGGGACATCCGCGCGGCGTTTTGTCTCATGAGTTGTTCGGGCGCGATCAGCTGGCCGCGCGCAGATTCACCGTGGTCTCGGCGAGCTTGGTCAGCTTCTGGTCGGTCGCCTTCTCCTCGTCGAGCGTCTTCTGCAGCACGGCGGCGGCATCGGTGCGTCCGAGCTGCTTGGACCAGGCGACCAGGCTGCCATAGCGCGTGATCTCGTAATGCTCGGCGGCCTGGGCGGCGTTGATCAGCGCAGCATCCAGCACGGCCTTGTCGTCGACCTCGCCCGCGACCTCGTCGGCTTCCTCGATGATGCCGTCGATCGCCGGACAGTCGACCGCCTTGGGCGCGATGCCATGCATCTTGAACACCTGCTCGAGGCGCGTCACATGCGTCTTGGTTTCGTCGAGATGGGTCAGGAAGCCCTGCTTGAGCTGCTGGTCGGTGGCCTTCTCGGCCATCTGCGGCAGCGCCTTGATGAGCTGGTGCTCGGCGTAATAGATGTCCTGCAGCTGGTGCACGAACAGGTCGTTCATCGTCTTGATGTCTTTGGTGAAGAGTCCCATTTGCCTGACGTCCTCCTGGTTCGGAACATGGAGGTCCCTCCCCGACCGATCGTCACCATGTTCTCTGTGGTATCCGGGCTAACAGGAGGCGCAGCCTGTTGTTCCTGTTCGGAGCAGAGCTCTCCCGCTTGAATACGGAACTAAAATCCGGCGGCGGGGCGTTGTGGCCTCGGAGCAATGCGACCAAACTGAGGCGGCCCCCTGAAGCTATGTGACCTGAGTGTGACAGCCACGCGCGACGACGTCGGAGCTGCGTTGTGTCAAGGACTGCACAAGCCGAGCATTTTAGCTTAAGGAACAAGCTGTCACGAATTGCCCGCCCTCATCGACCAATGGTTTCGCCCTTTTTCCAAGTTTCAATGCCGCCCCGCCGGGAGGACGAATGCAGCGCCTGCTGACCACGCTTGGGCGTGGCTTCAAGAAATGGATCGGCTGGAAGCGGCTGGGGATTGCGGCGAGCCTTGCGATCATCGCCTTCGCGATCACCACGCTCGTGCGCACGCTCAAGGGTGTCGACGGCGGCGTCATTCTGACGGCGCTGACCGAGATCCCGCCCGGTCACATTGCGCTCGCGGCTTTGTGTGTGGTGGGCGCGTTCTGCACGCTGACCTTCTATGACTATTTTGCACTGCGAACGATTGGCAAGAAACACGTGCCCTATCGCATCGCGGCAATGAGCGCCTTCACCAGCTATTCGATCGGCCACAACATCGGCGCCACCGTGTTCACCGGCGGCGCCATCCGTTTCCGGATCTATTCGGATTACGGCCTGTCCGCGATCGACGTCGCCAAGATCTGCTTCCTGTCGGGACTGACGTTCTGGCTCGGCAATTTGTTCGTGCTCGGCATCGGCATGACCCTGCATCCCGCGGCCGCCACCGCGATGGACCAGCTGCCGCCGACCGTAAACCAGCTGATCGCGATCGGCATCCTCGGCGCGATCTTCGCCTATCTCGGCTGGCTCTATGCCGGCAAGAACCGCCGCCAGCTCGGCCAGAACGGCTGGAAGGTGGTGCTGCCGTCCGCCCCGTTGACCGTCGTGCAGATCCTGATCGGCGTCGTCGATCTCGGCTTCTGCGCGCTGGCGATGTACCTGCTGGTGCCGTCGAACCCGCCGATCGACTTCCTGTCGCTGTCGGTGGTGTTCATCCTGGCGACCCTGCTCGGCTTCGCCAGCCACGCGCCCGGCAGCATCGGCGTGTTCGATGCCGCGATGCTGGTGGCGCTGCCGCAGTTCGGCCGAGAGCAATTGCTCGCCACCCTGCTGGTGTTCCGCGTGCTCTATTTCGTCATCCCGTTCGCAACGGCGATCTCGATCATGGGCGTCCGGGAACTCTGGCTCAACGTCGTCAAGCCGTGGCAGGAACGACGCCGGCTGCAATCGGCCGTCTCCGACGAGATCGCAGCCAAGCGTGCGGCGGCGACGGCGACAGCCGCGGTTCCCCAGCGCATCAAGCGCCACTCCCAGGGCTGAGCAGAGTTCTTTTCGAACGGGCGCGCCAGTTCGACCCTCCACCGGTTGAACTCGCGCGCGGTCCTCTTACTTCCGCCCCATGTACTTCCGCACAATGGCTGACGTGAATCCCTAGCGTATGACCCGAATGTCCCTTCGTCCGATGCTCGCCGGCTGCGTGCTGGCCGGCCTGCTCGCCCCCCTCGCCGCGACCGAGGCGGCCGCACAGTTCGGCACGGCGCCGTCGCTGCAGATCAGCTGGGAGGTGCGCAACCGCTTCCGTCTGTTCCGGGAGGAGCGCGACTTCCTGCTCCATGTCGAGAGCACGCGCGACCGCTCCATCCTGTCCGCCGAGCAGGGCCTGGCGATCCAGAGCGACGGCCGCGGCTGGGCGCGCAACATCGTCAACCGTCTCTGCATCGATCTCTCCGGCCGCGTCAACGAGCCCTGCACGCGCGACAACGTCAAGGAAAGCTATCTGACGCCGATCGACCATCCGGTCACGGTGCGCCTGACCGGCGCCGTCCCGGTCGGCGCCACCTGCGCCTGGTCGTTCGACGACGGCGACGGTCCGCAGACCTCGACCTTCGACTGCGCCGAGCCGGTCAACCTGCGCGTCCGTTACGGCCGCCAGACCGTCGCGACCGTGGACGTCACCAGTGCCGACGGCACCCAGCGGGCGCAGACGGGCATCCAGGTCCGCGACGTCCTCATCGCCGGCCTCGGCGACAGCATCGCCGCGGGCGAAGGCAATCCGGACCGTCCGGTGGCGCTCGCCGATGACGGCTTCTGCTTCCGCTCCTATCTCGGCGGCGCGAGTGCGCAATATTACCGGCCGAGCCGCGCCGGCTTCAAGGGCGGCCGCGCCTGCGAGGCGCCGGACACGCTGCAGAACTGGCAGAAGCACAGCGCGGTGTGGTTCAACGCCGCCTGCCACCGCTCGCTCTACAGCTACCAGACCCGCACCGCGCTGGCGCTCGCGGTGCGCTACCCGCACGTCGCGGTCACCTATCTGCCGCTCGCCTGCACCGGCGCCACCATCGCCGACGGCCTGTTCGGCAGCCAGCGCGCGCGCGAATGCGTGCCCGGGCGCTCGGTGGCGACCTGCGCCGGCGGCGTCAACGGCCAGCTCGGCGAGTTGCGCGAGGCGCTGACCGCGGCCAAACGCCGCCAGCCGGATCGCCAGCTCGATCTGGTGCTGCTGTCGATCGGCGCCAACGACATCAACTTCTCCGGGCTCGTCGCCGACGTCATCGTCGACACGCCGACCGAGCGCACTCTGTTCAAGCGCTCCGGCGTGATCGGCTCGGTCGAGGAATCGCGCAGCGAACTCGCGCGCGACCTGCCGCAGGGCTTTGCCAAGCTGCGCGAGGCGCTGAAGCCACTGGTCGGCGATCTCTCGCACGTCATCTACACCTCGTATGGCAACCCGGCGCTGAGCGCCCCCGGCACGCCCTGCCCCGGCGGTCCGGCCGGGTTCGAGGTGCATCCCTCCTTCAACGCCAATCCGCAGCGGCTCGCCAATGTCGCGGGCTTCGTCGAGAACGAGTTCCTCCCCGCTTTGCGCGGGCTCGCCCAATGCACGGCAGGCGTGCTGTGCCGCGATCCGCGCACCGAGCGCATGACCTTCGTGGACGCCCATCAGGCAGCCTTCGCCCAGCACGGCTTCTGCGCGCGCTCGCAGCAGGACCCGCCGTTCGACCGCGAATGCTTCCTGGCCAACGGCGAGAGCTTCGATTCCAACATCGTCAGCGCCGCCAACGAGCCGCTGTCGTGCGGCCGCGGCGCCAGCGAATATCGTCCCTATCTGCCGCGCGCCCGCTGGATCCGCGACGCCAATGACAGCTACTTCGCGGCGATGACCTATCCGCAGGGCCTGCCGGCGGCGATGCAGCCCTCCGACATCCATGATGCGAGCTGGGGCGTGCTGTCGGCGGTCTATGGCGGCGCCGTGCATCCGAGCGCGGAAGGCCATGCCGCGATGGCCGACGCGGCGTTTCCGGCCGCAGCCGAAGTGCTCAGCCTCGACGCGGCCGAAGCCAGCATCTCGAGCCAGCCGCTGCCGCCAGCGGGAGTGGTGAGGCAGTGAGCCGCGATGCGGCGATCGCTCGTCGAACGACGACAGGACAACCGAGTCGCCGAGCCGCGCCGGACTGATGGCCGACTTATTTGTAGTATGGTCCAGAGGAGATGCCGTACCCAAGCTGGAGCTCCGGGAGATGACGGCGGAACGGATTGCCGGTATCGATAGGGAATCCGGAGGGGCTACATGACGCCAACGGAAAAACGCAACGAAAACATAAAATTAATAGCAAATTGGCTGAATACCGTCGCGACTGCGATCCTGACCATCGGCGCTTTCGTGCCGATCGCAAATTTCGTTTTCGAGATTCTACCGAAGGGGACCAACGAGACCCTGGTATTTGCCGCGGCCGGCATTTGCATTGTCCTGGCCGTGAGCATACATTTTTCCGGACACATGGTCTTGAGGAAGCTCCAATGACCACGAGCCAGCTTATCGCCCTGCTCTTTCCGGTGCTCGCTGGCGGAGCTGCCGTGACAGCCGGCTACGCGGCGTTGCGATGGATCGCACCGCAGCCCGGGGAGCGGCTCGCCCCCGAGAACGTCGGCCTCGACGTCCGAACGATCGAAGAGAGTGAAACCCTTTCGACGAAGTTATCCAAGGCCGCAGAGAGCTTGTCCGGTGTATGGAGAGAGCCAAGACTCGCCTCTGCTCACACGAGCAGAAACGAGGCGCTGACGGCTCCTCTTCACCGGGCACGTCTTGCGCTGCAAGCAGCCGAACGCGAAATCGAGCAGGTCTCGATCGAAATGGAACAGTCGTCTCGCAAATAGTGGCGTGAGTTTGCCGGCTGAAATCCGTCGCGTGTGAAGAAGTTCGCGCATCCGGCACACCGATTCGCCCGTCGGGCTGTGCCGTGATCTGAGTGACGCTTGGCGCGTATTGATGACTCCAGGACAAGCGTGCGCGGACGAACGAAATTCGCCTGTCATTCCAGACCGATCACCGCTGTCCAGTCCCGCCGGATAAAATTTACATCTTTCGTTTTTCCGAAAATTATGCTCTGTTGAGGCCATCCCGTGCTCATGAGAGGGGCGGTTCGCGGTCGTCACGAACGTGGAGCGTGGGATGCGGTGGGCGCTTTGGGCCGCAGCATGGCGAAGGTCATGCCGACGAACGGCACGAGGCGCACGGTGAAATCGTAGGGTCCTGGCATCCCGATGCTGATGCCAAGCGGGCGGTCATGATGATCCGTTCGCGACGGGGGCAAGACAGCCGGTCCCCGGGGAGAGGACGTATAAGCCGTCAAACATCGCGCAGGGAATGCCGGTTGATCGGCTTGACCTGTGGTACCTGCCGCCTGCATTTTTTCAGCAGGCGGGCCATGGGTGAGGCCTTCACCCGGCATTCCCTGCGCCCTCTTCTTCAGAGGGCCGCGTTCAGCCTGAACAACTCGGACGCCATGCGCCGCGAGATCGCGACGTCACATCTCCTACTCATGACGACCGAGCTGCAGTTCGGTTGCGGACTACTTGGCCGGCGCCGGCTTCTTCATCATCGGCGGCGGCGCCTTTGCGCCGGGCGCGACCGCGGTCGTCGGGGCCGGCAGATATTTGGCGATGATCGCAGGATCAATCTGCGCCATGTTGGTGTCCGGCAGACGGGTCCAGGTCTCGTCCTTGCCGAACAGCGAGATGCCGAGATAGCCGTGCAGGATCAGCGACTGCCCGTCCGGACTGACCCGCATGTTGGCCTTCCAGATGTTGCCGTCACGCGGATTGAGCACGTTGCCGCCTTCGTATTTCAGGCCCTCGCGCTTCATGTCGCGCACGAAGGAGATGCCCAGCACCGGCGCATTCTTGCGGTCGTCGGTGCACTTGGAGCAGACCTCGTTCGGATTGTCGCCGGGACGCGGAAACGTCTTGGCGATGACGCCTTCGAACACGCCATCACGGTCGATGAACAGAAACCATCCGACCGGCTTGCCGTCTTCGATCTTCTGCCACAGCCCGGCCGCGGTCGGCTCCGCCGCCAGCGCAGGCCGTGTCAGCAGCGCTGCGGCGACGAGCACGCCGATCGCGAGCTTCATCGCACCAGGCACCAGCCGACGTCGGGGAAACGCATTCAGCATCATCATCTCACCTTGACCAATTCGCCAACCGCAGGGTCGCACCGTACGGCCGTTCCGAGCCCCGTTCCAGCCCATAACAGGTCTGGCGCGCCGGTGAAACCGGCACGCGAAGGAAACATATCTTCACATTTGAGTTGGTCCGATGCGGCCGGGTTCCACACCGGACAGCGATTAGTTGACTCCGAGCTTCTTCTGCAGGCTCGAGGACGACGTCGTGTACTGGAACACCAGCCGCTTCTCCGGATACACGTAGCGGTGCGCCTTCTGCGCCATCAGCGCGCCCTCGTGGAAGCCGCACAGGATCAGCTTGATCTTGCCCGGATAGGTGTTGATGTCGCCGATCGCGAAGATGCCGGAAACGTTGGTCTCGAACGCCGAGGTCTCAACCGGAATGAGATTGTGCTCGAGCGCGATGCCCCAGTCGGCGACGGGGCCGAGCTTCATCGTCAGTCCGAAGAACGGCAGCATCATCTCGCAAGGCACGGTCTCGACCGCATTGTCGTTGCCCTTGATGCTGGCCGCGGAGAGTACGCCGCCCGCGCCTTCGAGCGCGCTGACCTGACCGATCCGAAGATCCATCTTGCCGGCGGCCACCAGCGCGCGCATCTGCTCGACGCTGTGGGGCGCTGCGCGGAAGTCGTCGCGACGATGCACCAGCGTGATGCGCTTGGCGATCGGATGCAGATTGAGCGTCCAGTCGAGCGCGGAATCGCCGCCGCCGACGATGACGACGTGCTTGTCGCGGAACTGCTCCATCTTGCGCACGGCATAGAATACCGAGGTGCCTTCATAGGCCTCGATGCCCGGCACCGGCGGACGCTTCGGTTGGAACGAGCCGCCGCCGGCCGCGATCACCACGACCTTGCATTCGAACACCTTGCCGGCATCGGTGATGACGCGGAAACCGGGGTCGCCGATCTTCTCGACCTTCTCGACCATTTCGCCGAGATGGAAGGTCGGGCTGAACGGCTTGATCTGCTCCATCAGCTGGTCGGTGAGGCCCTGCCCCGTCACCATCGGCACGCCGGGAATGTCGTAGATCGGCTTCTCCGGATAGAGCTCGGCGCACTGGCCGCCGGCCTTGTCGAGGATGTCGATCAGATGCGCCTTGATGTCGAGCAGCCCCAGTTCAAACACGGCAAACAGTCCGCAGGGACCCGCGCCAATGATCAGCACATCGGTCTTGATCGCTTCACTCATGTCGCTCTTCTCGTTGGAGGCGCCGCGCGAGGATGGCGGCAGATGGCGGTTCCGAATTTGTAGCCAACGGGGCGGGTTCAGGGAAGGCACAAAAGCCTGCCCCTCGCTCGCCACGCGGCTTGCAGCGACGGGCTTAGCGAGGTTTGAAGGGGACCTGGAATGATGGAGATCAATCGGTGACAGAGACGGCCCGCGGCGACCACGCGCCCGATATCGACGACTTTCCCTACCGCCTCACGGACAATGTGCGGTTCGGCGACCTCGATCCCAACCAGCACGTCAACAACGCCGTCTATGCGACCTATTTCGAGACCGGCCGGGTGACGCTGACGAAGGATCCGCGCCACGGTCTCATGCAGGACGGGCTGGCCTGGATCATGGTACGGCTGGACATGCATTTCCGCGCCGAGCTGCGCTGGCCGGGCACGATCGAGCTCGGATTGGCGATCGTGAAGCTCGGACGCACGTCGGTGACCTGCGAACAGGTCGTGTTCTCGGACGGCCGCTGCGTGGCCTCGGCGACCGCGGTCATGGTGCTGATCGACGAGGTGACGCGCAAACCGGCGCCGCTGACGCCGAAGCTCGTTGCGGCGCTACGGCCCTGGGTCCGCCGCGGCGTGACGCTCGCGCCGCCGGCATAGACCGGGCGGCGGCCTTCTGGAGAGGGAGCAGGATGGGCGCAGCAGACGAAGGATCAGGCCTTGGATCAGGCCTGACGCTCGGGAGTCGAGACGACGAGGCCGTCGAGTTCGTCGGAGACCTTGATCTGGCAGGACAGCCGCGAATTCGGCCGCACCTCGTAGCCGAAATCGAGCATGTCCTCTTCCATCGGCGTCGGCGGGCCGACCTTCTCGCGCCAGGCTTCGTCGACATAGACATGGCAGGTCGCGCAGGCGCAGGCGCCGCCGCACTCGGCCTCGATGCCGGGAATCGCATTGCGGATCGCCGCTTCCATCACGGTCGCGCCGTTCTCGATCTCAACGCTTCGGGACGCGCCGGTGTGGTCGACAAAGGTGATCTTGGCCATGTGTGCTCGTACTGCGCAGGGAATGAGGTCGGGCTGTCCTATAACGGACAGCTCCGCTCCGCGCTAGTGTTCCGGATGGCCGCTCAGGAGGCGCCGAGCATGTCCGAAATGGCGGCGCGTGCCTGCGCCACCGCCGTGCCGAGCCATGCCAGCGCATCGGCGGGATCGCCCGACCGCAGCGCCGCTTCGAGCCCTTCGGCGGCATCGGCGACGTCGAGCGCGCCGATGGCGCGGGCCGAGCCCTTCAGGGTATGGGCGACCGAGGCGGCGTCGTCGGGGATGACCTGCAGCCGCTCCAGCAGATGGACGGCCTGGGTCGAGAACATGGCGAGCACTTCACGCTCGAGTTCGGCATCCCCGAGCGTCATCCGCCTGAGAAGGTCGAGGCTGATCGGCCCGTCATCGGGAACCAGCGGGGGCGAGGGCATCCATTCGATCCGTGACAGGTCGGGAACCATGGCAGTCATCCGGTTCGGCGGGCGCATCCGGCGCCCCTGTGGGGAACCAAGCACGGCAATGGTTAATGTACCGTTACCGAGCAATTGCCGCGGGTTTGCCGCGATTTCGGCCCGGCTCCGCCCCATTCGCGGCCGAAACGGGAATTCGCAGAACTTCTAAAGTGTTAACGGCGGCGGCTGTTAACGATGATTAAGAATCTCTTAACCACGGCCATTTCCTTCAACAGGCACAGCCAATAGGATGATCCCCGGATGGAGTGGGTCGCCCGGCGGAATTTGCCACCCCTGGTGCCTGCTGAGGATGACGTCCGGTTCGAGCGCTACGAGGGGGTACTCGTATGCGGCTCGCCGGATCGAAATTAAGACGAGGGCTCGGACTCAACATGGCGAACACCCCCAAAAAGGTCAAAGACCCGACTGAAGTTGCGCTGTCCGCGATTCAGGAGGCTTTGAACATCAGCGACGCGTCCGCGCCCCAGGATTCGCAGGGCCCGGTGCGCGCTGACGGGGCCCCGCCGGTGATGCCGACCGGCACGTCGAGCTTCGATTCGTTCGAGAACCGTCCGGGCGTCGATCGCACCAGCCTGGAGGACATCGAACCGCCGCCGCTCGCCGTCCGTCGTCCCGCCAACGACGATCGCGAAACCATCGGCCAGTTGCTGCAGGCGATCCAGAAGGGCCGCCCCTCGCGTGGCGTCTATACGCTGGCAACTGCGTTTGCAGGCATCTGGATCGTTGGTTGCGTGCTGCTCACGATCGGCTTCCTGCCGTCGCTGCAGGCCCTGATCGGGCAGAGCGGCGGCGTGCTGGTGATGGCCGGCCTCGCCGCGGTCTTCTTTGCCCCGGTGCTGCTGTTCTATTTCCTCGCGAGTCTCGCCTGGCGCGGCCAGGAGCTGCGCATGATCGCGCAGTCGATGGCGCAGGTGGCGATCCGCTTCTCCGAGCCGGAGGGCGCCGTCAGCGATTCCATCGTCACCGTGGGACAAGCCATCCGCCGCGAGGTCGCGGCGATGGGCGACGGCGTCGAGCGCGCGATCGCGCGCGCCGGCGAGCTCGAGATGCTGGTCGCCAACGAGGTCGCGGCGCTCGAGCGCGCCTATAGCGACAACGAGGTCCGCATCCGCGCTTTGCTCCAGGACATCGCCCATCAGCGCGACAATCTGGTCGGCCAGGCCGAGCAGGTCCGCAGCGCCATCTCCGGCGTGCAGATCGATCTGCGCCACGACATCGCACTGATCTCGGATGCGATCGCCTCGCGCGTCGACGAGGTCGCCAAGAGCATCACCGGCGCGCTCGAAGAGCGCGGGGCCCACATCACGGCCGCGCTCGGCAATGCCGGCGACAACATGATCCTGGCGCTCGGCGAGCGCGGCGGCGACCTGCTCGACCGTCTCGAGGAAGCCAGCGCCGAGACCACCCGCGCCGTGCTCGACGCCTCCGAGCGCCTCACCACCAGCCTCAACTTCAAGACCGGCCACGTCCACGACGAGTTCGCCGATCTGTCCGACCGCGTCCATGAGATGCTCAACGAGCGCATCGACCGCATCACCAGCGAGTTCGAGCAGCGCACGGCGGCGATCGTCGACGGCATTTCGGTGCGCACCGAGCAGGTTCACGATCAGCTCAAGGCGTCCGGCGACTCCCTGCTCCTGGAGCTCGAACTGCGCAGCGGCGATCTCGTCACCAAGATCGACGAGGCCAGCCAGCGCATGTCGGGGCACATCGTCACGTCAGGCGAGAAGGCAAGCGAATCGCTCGACGCGACCGTCAACTCGCTGGTGGCGAAGGTCGTCAGCCAGACCGAGAGCACGCACGACACCCTGTCGGTACAGATCAGCGCCTTCGATGAACTGGTGAAGAACCAGGGCACCGAGCTCGCCGAGCGCTTCGCGCGCGACAGCTCGACGCTCGGCGCGCTGATCACCCGGCACATCACCGAATTCGACCGCACCGTGAAGACCTATGGCGGCGAGATCGTCGAGCGCATGGGCCAGCGGACCCAGGAGATCTCGGACAATCTCAAGACCTATGTCGACAGCTTCGACACCAAGCTGTCGTCCAACACCGGTGAGATCACGGCGACGCTCGACCAGCGGCTGAGCCTGTTCGAGACCAATCTGCAGGCGCGCATCACCAACTTCGATTCCTCGCTCGAGTCGAAGATCAAGATCTTCGACGACACTGTCGGCGGACGTCTGCAGACGCTGGAGGAGAATTTCGACAACCGCACCACCTCGGTCACCTCGACCATCGAGGGCCGGCTCGGCGCGCTCTCGGGCTCGCTGACCGACGGTGCGGCTCAGGTGCTGCACGCCATCGACTCGCGGCTGACGGTGCTGACCTCCTCGCTGACCGACGGCTCGGCTCAGGCGATCCAGTCGATCGATTCCCGCCTGAACATCCTGACCTCCTCGCTGACCGAAGGCACCGACAAGGCGCTCGAAGCGATCGATCAGCGCATCGTCAGCCTGTCGAACATCATCGACGGCCGCAGCTTCGAGCTGACCGAAGCCGTCACCGCGCGCTTCCAGGACATCCATCAGGGCATCGAGACCCGGGTCGGCTCGATCGCCACCGAGATCGACCAGCGCGTCTCGCAGTTCGAGGACCTGCTGGGCTCGCGCGTCGAGGCCGTGGCCGGCCGCATCGAGAGCAGCGGCCGCCAGGCCAGCGACGAGCTCATGACCCGCGCCGAACTGCTGTCTGCCAGCATCAAGTCGCATGTCGAGGATGCCGAGCGCTCGCTGACCAATCTCGTGGTCAACACCAGCGAAACCATCCAGACCGGCGCGCGCACGGCGCAGCAGGCCCTGCTCAACGTGTCGACCGACGTCGGCACGCAGCTGAAGAGCACGTCCGAAGAGGTCGAGCGCGCCCTCACCGGTGCCGGCAGCCATGCCGCCGATGCCATCCTGACCAGCGCTCGCGAAGCTCAGGCGACCCTGGTGACGGCGTCGGGCGAAACGGCGGCGCAGATCAAGTCGCTGTCGGCCGACGTCGAGCGCACCTTGACGGCGGCAGGTTCGACCACCGCAGCCTCGATCCTCGCCGGCGCCCGCGAAGTCCAGAACACCCTGGTCTCGGCCTCGTCCGATGCCGCCAATCACGTGAAGTCGCTCGCCACCGACGTCGAACAGGCGCTGACGGCCGCCGGCTCGGCCACCGCAGCCTCGATCCTCGCCGGCGCCCGCGAAGTCCAGAACACCCTGGTCTCGGCCTCCTCCAACGCGGCCGACCATGTGAAGTCGCTTGCGGCGGACGTGCAGCGTTCGCTCACCAGTGCCGGCACCGAAACCGCCGAGACGATCACGGCGGGCGCCCGCGAAGCTCAGAACGCCCTGCTCGCCGCGTCGCACGAGGCAGCCGAACAGGTGAAGGTGCTCACCGTCGACGTTCAGCGCTCGCTCTCGATCGCAGGGACGACCACCGCGGAAGCGATCACGGGCGGCGCCCGCGAGGCGCAGACCACGCTGATCAGCGCGTCGTCCGAAGCGGCCAATCATGTCAAGTCGCTGGCGGCCGACGTGGAGCGCACGCTCGCCGCCGTCGGCACCACCACGGCCACCGTGATCGTCGACAGCGCCCGTGATGTTCAGTCCAAGCTGATCTCGGCCTCGACCGAAGCGGCGGAGCACGTCAAGTCGCTCGCCGTCGACGTCGAGCGGACCCTGTCGTCGGTGGGCGCCGATACCGCCACCTCGATCCTCAACAGCGCGCGCCAGGCGCAGATGTCGTTGACCGCGACCTCGGCCGACACCGCCGCCACGCTGGTCGGCAGCGCACGCGAAGCCCAGGCGGTGCTGACCACGACCACCACCGAGACCGTCGCGGTGATCGTCGCCGGGGCCCGCGAGGCGCAGAGCGTGCTGACGGCAACCTCCACGGATACGGCCGGCCAGCTCAAGGAGATCTCCTCGGAGATCGAACGGTCGATCAACTCGGTCGCGGCCAACACGACGGATGCGATCCAGAACAGCGCGCTGAATGCCCAGGGCGCACTCGTCGCGGCCTCCAACGAGGTCTCCACGCGGGTGAAGTCGACCTCGACCGAGATCGAGCGCTCCGTGCTCGCCGCCAGCAACTCGTTCGGCTCGGCCATGACCGGCAAGACCGACGAGATCGTCACCTATGTGCAGCAGCAGAGCGAGCGGCTGTCGCAGATTCTCGACGGCAAGCGCGGTACCCTGGTCGAGACGCTCAGCTCGAAGACCAACCAGCTCACGATCGAGATCGATCGCGTCACGACCGACGCGCTGAAGGCGATCGAAATCCGCGGCCAGGCCTTCGCCCAGACCGTCAACGGCAACGGTTCCGAGGTCGCCCGCACCATCACCTCGGCCGGCGAGCTCGCGACCACGGCGATCACCAAGTCGCTCAAGGACCTGGAGCAGGCGTCGCGCGCGGCGATCGAGCAGTCGCGCCAGGTCTCGGTGGCAGCGGTCACCGAGATGCAGGAGACGAGCAAGATCCTGCGCACCGACACCGTCGCTTTGTTCGAACGGCTGCGCGAGGGCAACATCCTGCTGCAGGAGGTCCTGACCGGAGCCCACGACAACCTCAATTCGCTGGAGCGGGCGCTGGTCGCCCGCGTGGCGGACTTCGTGACCGCGATGAACGACGTCACCTCGCGCAACGGCACGGCGACGCAGACCCTCGAGGATCAGCTCAACGTCTTCAACGCCAAGACCTCGCGCGCGCTGGAGGATCTCGGATCGCTGTCGACCCAGTTCGACGCCCATGGCAAGGCCCTCATCGAGGCTGCCGCCATCGTCGAGCAGAGCAACCGCGATGCGACCGTCTCGATCTCGGATCGCAAGACCACGCTGGAATCACTTGTCACCACCATCGACCTGCGCACCGCAGATCTCGACCAGCGCCTGACCCGCTTCACCAGCCTGCTCGACGAGTCCTTGGCGGCCGCCGAGGAACGGGCCCGCGACATCGCCCGGGTCGTGGCGGAAACGGCCGGTGCCGGCTCCAATGCGCTCAGCCGTCAGTTCGAAGCCATCCGCGCCAATGCGGAGGAGGAACGCCGCCTCACCACGTCGCAGATGCAGGAGATCTACCAGCAGAGCACGCAGGAAGCCGATGCCATGTTCAAGCAGTCGGCGGAGCGGTTCGCGACACTGGTCTCGAGCATGAAGCAGATGACGGCCGAGATGCATCGCGAACTCGAGGCGACCCGCAACGAGCTGCGCCGCGGCGTGCTGGAGATGCCGCAGGAGGCAGCCGAGAGCACGGCGCAGATGCGCAAGGTCATCGTCGACCAGATCGAGGCGCTGGCGGAACTCAACCGGATCGTCGCGCATCACGGCCGTGGCCTCGACGTGGTCAGCGCATCGCGCCCCGCCGCCGTCGCGGCGCCGGCCGCGGTCATCCGCCAGGAAGAACCGGTGGCGGCTGCAGCCGTCGGCGGCCGCGCCGACATGCGCCTGCGCGAGCAGGCGGCGACCAGCATCACCAACCTGCCGCCGCCCGATCTCGGCATGCAGCCGCCTGCCCCGCCGCCGCAGCCGCGCCGGGTCGAAGCGCCGCCGATGGGTCCGGCCGCCGATCAGCGCAGCGACAACTGGCTGTCCGATCTGCTCAACCGCGCCGACAACAGCACGGCCGGCCCGCCGCAGCAGGCGCCGCGTGGCCGCGGACCGGCCGCGCAGCCGGGCAATCCGCTGGAGTCGCTGTCGCTCGACATCGCCCGCCTGATGGACCGCACCCTCGCGGCCGAGATGTGGGACCGCTATCAGCGCGGCGAGACCAAGGCGTTCTCCAAGCGGCTCTATACGCCGGCCGGTCAGAAGGCGTTCGACGAGGTCGCCCGAAAATATCGCGCCGACCGCAGCTTCAAGCAGACGGTCGACCGCTACATCACCGAGTTCGAGCGTCTGCTCGACGAAGTCGCCCGCGACGACCGCAACCCGCAGGCCCTGCGCGCCCAGCTCACCTCCGAGACGGGTCTCGTCTACACCCTCCTCGCCCACGCCGCCGGCCGGCTGGCGTGAGATGTGCGGAGTAGCGAGTAGCGCAGGGTGAGTAGAGCCAGACGCGCAGTAAGACAAAAACGGAGGCCGCAAGGCCTCCGTTTCGCGTTTGGAGATGCAATAGGAGAGCTTTCGGCTTTCGCCCTCTCCACCCGGCGTCGCCCCAACGACGGATGCGCGAAGGACGCGTGAGCTGGAGGGGCGCGATCCCTGGGCCGTTTTGCACGCCCCTATTCGCCAGTCCCTATTCGCTGTTCGCCCTCGGCTCAGCGCCGTCCGCTCGCGGCGGGCGCCGGTGCAGGGGCCGGCTGCGACGCCTGGGCGTTGCTGGGGCTGGAATTGCTGGCGCCAAACAGCACCCTGGTCGGGTTGCGGTCGAAATTGTTCACGGCGCGGCTGATGTCGGACAATGTCCGCCGCCCATCGGCCATCAGCGCGCCGGAGCGCTTGTCGAGATCCTCGGCGAGTTCGCGGATCGACTTCACCGTCAGGAACAGCTCGCCGCCGTCCTTGCCCCCGGCCAGCGTATTGAGACCGAGCATCAAGGTGTCCGCCTTGCCCATGATGCCGTCGACGCGGCTCATGACTCCGTCGATGCGCTCCGAGTTGCGCGCCAGCGATTGGGTGAAGACCTCGAGATTCTTGATCGAGTTCTTCACCGCGTCCTGGTTGTCGGCCACCACCTTGTTGATGTTCTGCAAGGTCGCGCGGATCGCCTCGGTGACGTCCTGCAGACGGGTCGGATCGGCGCGCAGTAGCGGGACCCCGTCCTCGTCGAGCGGCGGCGGCGGCGCGGCCTCCTCGCCGCCCTTGAGCGAAATCGCGGCGACGCCGGTGAGGCCCTGGAATTCGAGACCGACCAGGGTGTCCTTGCGGATCGGCGCGTTGTTCTCGACCATCGCGAGAGCCACGACGCGGCGCGGATTGTCGAGCTTGACCGAGATGACCTCGCCGACCCGGATACCATTGAAGTTGACACTGCCGCCATTGCGCAGACCCGCGGCCGGCCCTTCGAACACGACCCGCAACGGGCTGCGCTGCTTGGTCGTATGCAGGCTCTGGAACCAGAGGACAAATCCGACCGCCGCGGCGAGCACCGCCAGCGTGAACGATCCGATCAGGACGTAATTCGCCCGCGTTTCCATTACCAACTCCGGTGCCGGCACGTTGCGGCGGACATCCGCCACTCGTGCACTGTCGGTTGGCGCCGGATTGCGGCACCCACCCCATCAACTTTGTCGCAGGAGTCCCCACTCCCGCTCACAACACTCATCGCGCCCGCGCGCTTGGTTTTACCCCATCACGGCGCGGGCCCGTTTGCCGTGGAAATACTGCCGGAGCCACGGATGCTCCGAGGCCTGCATGTCAGCCATCGATCCCGCAGCGATGATCTTGCCGTCGCCCAGCACGGCAATGCGGTCGCATGCCGTATACAGACTATCGAGATCATGGGTTACCATGAAAACCGTCAGTCCCAAAGTGCGCTGGAGGGTGCGCACGAGCTCGTCGAAATCCCCCGCGCCGATCGGATCGAGCCCGGACGTGGGCTCATCGAGAAAGACGAGCTCCGGATCGAGCGCCAGCGCCCGCGCCAGCGCGACGCGCTTGATCATGCCGCCGGACAGCTCGCTCGGGAAACGATCAGCAACGTCCGGCCGCAATCCGACCATCACCAACTTGGCGACCATGATCTCGTCGAGCAGCCGCTGCGAGACCTTCAGATACTCCCGCACCGGGAACTGGATATTCTGCCGCACCGTCAGCGAGGAGAACAGCGCGCCCTGCTGGAACAGCACGCCCCAGCGCCGCTCGACGGCGCGGCGGCCGGCCCGGTCGGCGGCATCGAGATCGACGCCGAACACTTCGATGTTCCCCGACAGTTTGGGCACGAGACCGATGATGGTGCGGGTCAGCACCGACTTGCCGGCGCCGGAGGGACCGACGAAGCCGAGGATCTCGCCGCGCTTCACGTCGAGATCGAGACCGTTGAGCACCCGTGTCTTGCCGAACTGCACGGTAACGTCGCGCACGCGAATGATTGGATCGGACATCTCCTGCGTCATGTCACATCCCGACCGCCGCGAAGAAGATCGCGAATACGCCGTCCATCACGATCACGAAGAAGATGCCCTTCACGACCGACGACGTGGTGTGGCGCCCGAGCGACTCTGCACTCCCCTGAACGGCGAGGCCCTCGACGCAGGCCACGATCCCGATCACGGCCGCCATCACCGGCGCCTTCAGCAGGCCGACGGTGAAATGATCGATCGAGATCGCATCGCGCAGCCGCAGCAGGAAGGCCTCGGGATCGACGCCGCCGTAGAACCAGGCGACCAGCCCGCCGCCATAGAGCGCGGCGATGTCGCCGAGGAATGCCAGGATCGGCAGCGCGATCACCAGCGCCAGCATGCGCGGCAGGATCAGGACCTCGATCGGATCGAAGCCCATGGTCCTGAGCGCATCGATCTCCTCGCGCATCTTCATCGAGCCGAGCTCGGCCGTGTAGGCGCTGCCCGACCGCCCGGCGATCATGATCGCGACCAGCAGCACGCCGATCTCGCGCAGCACCAGCACGCCGAGCATGTCGACGACGAAGATGTCGGCGCCGAAGCGGCGGAAATGGAAGATGCCCTGCTGGGCGATGATGCAGCCGATCAGGAAGGTGATCAGCACGACGATCGGCACCGCGCGCCAGCACACCTGCTCGAGATGGTGGATGGTCGACGTCAGCCGGAAGCTGCGGGGATGAATGAGCACGCGGCCGCTGGCGACGATCACGGCGCCGAGCATGTCGACCAGCGCCGCGACGGTGCCCAGGATGCCGGCGACGCTGAGGCCGATCTGCCCCAGCATGCCGGTGATGGTCACCGTCGTCGCATCGCCACCGGGCGCGGCGTTGACGCGGCGAACCTCGTCGACGAGGCTCGCGTAGTTGGCCGACAGGCCGTCGATCCTCGGTTCGACGGTTCCCATCGTGAAGCTGCGGCGCAGCCGCTCGATCAGCCAGGCGCCGAACGTATCGAGCTTGGAGACCTGCGACACGTCGATCGAAACGTCGACTTTCTTGCCGGCGAGCTTCTCGGCATCGGCAACGAGCCGCTCGAGCGACGGCGCGAACGGCGCGGTCCAGGCGCCGGTCGCGCGCAGCGACAGCGCGTTGCCTTCACCGCTGCGTTGCAGATCGGGGCCGCCCTTCACCACGACCATCCTCGGAACGGCGGACATCCGCTCCCTGACGAGAAAAATCCCACCGCGTCGCCACCACCTTGCCGGAGCCCCCCATCAACAGCCATAGTCGCTCCGATCGTGCAAGTCCCAAGCATCTCATTCCGGTTCACGAATCGCCAGACTTTCAAATGACTTCCAACGGTTTTCCAACATTGGACGCCCAGATCGGTCATTGGCCGATCGCCGGCAGCTTCACGATCAGCCGCGGCTCCAAGGCCGAAGCCGTGACGGTGGTCGCAGAGCTGCGCCATGGATCGGTCACGGGTCGCGGCGAATGCGTGCCCTATCCGCGCTATGGCGAAACACCCGAAGCGGCGTTGAACGCCCTGCTCTCGATGCGCGATGCCGTCGCCTCCGGCCTCGACCATGTTGCGCTCCAGTCGGCGATGCCGCCCGGTGCCGCGCGCAACGCGCTGGATTGCGCGCTGCTCGACCTCGCGGCCAAGCGCAGCGGCCGGCGCATCTGGGACCTGCTCGGACGCCGCGCGCCTCAGCCTTGCGTGACCGCCTACACGATCTCGCTCGGCGCCCCGGACGTCATGGCCAAGGCCGCCGCCAAGGCGGCGCATCGCCCCCTGCTCAAGATCAAGCTCGGCGGCGACGGCGATCCGGCACGGATCGCGGCCGTGCGTACAGCGGCCCCGCAGTCACAGCTCATCGTCGACGCCAACGAATCCTGGACCGAGGCCAACCTCGAAGCCAATCTCGCCGCCTGCGCCGCTGCCGGTGTCACCCTGGTCGAGCAGCCGCTGCCGGCGGGACAAGACGAGGCCCTTGCGAGCATGGCACGCCCGCTCGCGGTCTGCGCCGACGAGAGCGTCCACGACCGCAACTCGCTGGATACGCTGCGCGGACGTTATGACGCGATCAACATCAAGCTCGACAAGACTGGTGGACTGACGGAGGCGATGCTCATGGCGGATGCTGCCCGCGCGCTCGGTTTCGACATCATGGTCGGCTGCATGGTGGGAACGTCGCTCTCGATGGCGCCGGCCATGCTGCTGACGCCGCTGGCCCGCTATGTCGACCTCGACGGCCCCCTGCTGCTGGCGGAGGATTGCGCGCACGGACTGCACTACGAGGACAGCCTCGTCTATCCGCCCGATCAGGCTTTGTGGGGCTGAAGCGACAGGCGCGTGCGCGCAAGCCACATCAGCGCGCCGCCGAGACCGGCCATGACGGCCATCGCGTAGTAGACGCCGGGTCCGTAGGCCGCGTAGAGCGGTCCCGACAGCATCGATGCCGCCGAGCCGACGACGCCGCTGGCGGCAGCATAATAGCCCTGCCCGCGCGCCGTCAGATGCGGCGGCACCTGCCGGATCAGCAGCCCCATCGTTCCGACCAGCGTCAGCCCGAAGGTGAAGCCATGGCTGATCTGAACTGCTGCAAGGCCGGCGGCGTGCGGCTCCTGGGCCGTCAGGCTCCAGCGCAGCACGGCGGCGACCGCGCCGATCACGACCAGGCTGGCGGGCGCCAGCGTGAACCGCGGCGACAGCGCAAATACCACGATCTCGGCGAGCACGCCCATGGTCCAGAGCCAAGCGATGGTGAGCCCGCTGAGCCCCTGCGCCGTCCACTCGATCGCGGAGAACGTATAGTAGGCCGCATGGCTGCCCTGGATCAGCGCCGAGGATGCAATGATGCAGAGGAAGCGCGGGCTGCCGAGCAGGCTGCGACCGTCCTGCACCGGACCTGAGCTGCGCGGCAACGAGGGCAGCCCCTGCAGCAGCACGCTGCTGGCGGCCCCGCACAGCGCCACCGAGACGATGATCCAGATCAGCCCGGACGCGGACACGATGTCGGCCAACCCGCCGCACAGCAGGGTCCCGACGATGAACGCCGCCGATCCCCACAGCCGCAGCCGCCCGTAGTTCAGACCATGGCTCATGACGCCGCGGAGCGCGTAGGCGTCCGTCAGCGGGACGACGGGGGTCCACAGACTGCAGAGCCCGACATAGACGAGAAAGACGAGCCAGGGCTGGTGTTGGAGCGCGAGAACGGCAAAGCCCGACGCAGTTGCGAAAGTCGTCAGCCGCAATGCGGCGCGTAGCGCCTGGCGGCGCTCGGCGAGCGCCGTCACCAGCGGCAGGATCGTGAAGCGCGTGACCGCCGGAACCGCGATGATGACGCCGATCCACGAGGCGTCCAGTCCGATCGCCCGTAGCCAGACGGGGAAAAATGGCAGATGCGTCCCTGAAAGGACAAACACTGCGCCGTAGAACAGCCCCAACCTGCCCGCGAATCGGCGCGACAATACCGGCGATGTGGTGGAGATTTGTCGGGACAGTGGCATCAATTCAATTGCGATTCGATCAATATCATGGTGATCGTTATGCCAACGCGCAGCAATGTGCGCGATAGGTTTGCCATGGTCGATGAAGTCTTCGCCCTCTCGCCGATATCTGCCCGCGCGGCTCAGCCGAACGAGGCCGATTACGAGGCGATCCGCGACGCCTTCATGGAGACGTCCCGCGGCCGCTGGTTCCTTGGCGAATACGCCAAGCGCAACCGCAATGCCGACACCAGCATGGTGCTCGACGCGGTAGCGCGGATCGAGCATGCGCTGGCCACGCAGCGTCAGCAGCAGCAGGACCTCGAACAGGCCGACAGCAAGGCGCTGCCCGAAGTGCTGGCGGCGATCCGCGCGGCCATCGAGGACGCCGCGCTCGCAACGGCCTCCGCCATTGACGGCATGGCCCTCGAACAGAACCTGGCGCCGGTGCGCAAGGGCACCCGTATCATCAAGGAGATTTCCTGGCGCTGGCGCGAGATCGGCGCCGATTCCCGGATCTGCGACCTGATCGATTCGCAGGTGACCTCGATCGAGGCCGCCTGCGATCAGCTTGCGAGCGCGGACCCCAGAGTCGCGCTGCTTGCGGCGTTCGAAATCATCAGCACGCGGCTGAAGCAGCTGGACGAGCAGCAGGCGGCGGCCTCGCCCGCGACCGACGATTCCGCACCTTCGGCAGGCGCGACGGCGCCATCGGCACACACCGTCGAACCGGCCCCGGTTGCTGAATCGGCGGTGCCGGTTGAGCGAGATATGACGCAGCGGCCGGAGCCCGCGCAGATGGAAGCGGCCCACCCGGCGCCTGCGACCTCCATGCCGCTGGTTGCCGCCGTAGCCGCGATCGAAATAGCGTCAGACGAAGCGACGGCATTGGTCGTGGCCGCAACCGTCGAGACTGAGGCGCCGGACACCAGCGCCGTGGCCATGGCGATGGCGGCGAACCCCGTCGCGCCGCCTCAGATGGTCGCCAAACCTTCGATCGCAGAAGCTTCGATCACAGAGCCTTCGACTACCGAGCCTTCGATCGCCGAGGCCCTCGTCGAGATCGAGCAACAGGCCGCCGCCGACATCGACGACCCTGCCGCTGCAGAAGCGCAGGACGCGGCGATCCTGGAACTGGTCGCGGCCGAGATGGGAGCGCCGGATCCGATCGAGGAAGAAGAGTTCAGCCGCGCCCGCACGCTCGGCTTCGACATCGAGGAACCGACCTCCGTGGACGACGACATCGTCGCGAGCTTCAGCGAGCCGATGCCGCCGGAACCCGAACCCGCGCCGGCACCAGTAGCAGCGGCGCCTGTTGCGACGACGACGGCCGCTCCGGTTGCTCAGGTTGCTCCGCCGGTGGAGACCCCGCCGCCGGCGCCGACTGTCATTCGCAGCGCACCTCCGCCTGCGCCGCTCCCGGAGGCCATTGCCGTCGAAACGCTTGCCGCGATCGCAGCAGCCGTCGCCGCTCCGCCCCCCGCCCCGCCTGTTCAAGCCGAGGCCGCGCCGAGCCGGCAGGTCCACGCAACCGCTGCCGCTGCACCGAGCACGACGGCGTTCGCAATGCCGAAGCCCGCCTACGAGCCGTCGCTGGGGTCGACCCTGCTCTCGAACGGCCTCCTGCAGCGCCCGCAGGTGCCGGCGAACGATCCGCTGTCGCCGATCCGGCGCATGACCCAGCCCGAGAAGATCGCATTCTTCTCCTGATCGATCTCCTCGTGAGACCGGACGAGCTTCGGCAGTCCAGCTCAAACACACATCTCGGGTAACCGCGCGCTCCGGAGGTGACGCGGATCACGTACGCCCGTGCCTGATCCACCTAGCCTGCTCCTCAACCATTCGCTTTGCGCATGTTCGAGGAGAACGCCGTGTCCGTTCCGATATTCCGCGCTCACAGATCCGTCTGGACGTCCCTGCTCACAGCCGCGCTGCTCGGCTTGATGGCCTCGGTCGGTTCGAGCCCGGGCTGGAGCGCCAGCAGCGACATCGACAGCCTGCAGACGCCGCCGCGTGCGCTGGCTGCGCCGTCGCCAGCGAATGCGGACAATGCCCCCGTCGCACCCCAGCAGGGAGCCGAGCCGCGCGTCGCGCTCGTGATCGGGAATTCGAGCTATCAGAATGCACCGCCGCTGGAGAACCCCGACAACGACGCCCATGCCGTCGCCAAGCTGCTGAATTCGGCCGGCTTCGAGGTGATCACGGCGACCGATCTCACGCAGAACGAGATGCTGAAGGTCGTGCAGGATTTTTCGAGCCGCGTCGCGGCCCACGGGCCGAACGCGGTGGCGATGGTGTATTACGCCGGCCATGGCGTTCAACTCGCGGGCGAGAACTACCTCATCCCGATCGATGCCCGCATCGCCGCCCCCTCCGATCTCACGACCAGCACGGTGCGGCTGGTCGACCTGATGGCGACGCTCGACGCGATCCCGAGCCGGATGCGAATCGTCGTGCTCGACGCCTGCCGCAACAATCCATTCCCCGCGGTCAACGACGCCGGGCGCGGGCTTGCGATCGTCGATGCGCCGAACGGCTCCATCGTCGGCTACTCGACCTCGCCCGGCGAAGAGGCGCTCGACGGGCGCGGCGAGCACAGTCCCTATACGCAGGCGTTCCTGAATCTGGCGCGGCAGCCCAACCTGCCGATCGAGCAGTTGTTCAAGCGCGTTCGTCTGCAGGTCAACCAGACGACCGACGGGCGGCAGACGCCGTGGGAGAGCTCGTCGCTGACCAGCGACTTCACCTTCTTCGGCGATACGCTGGTCGCCGCCGCACGCCCCGCCGAAAATGCGCCGGTGATCCAGATGGCGGCCGACCTGCCCAGCCGCTCCGTGCGGCAGGCCTACGACTACGTGCTGTCGGAAAACCGTCCGCAGTATTATCGCGAGTTCATCGAGATGTACCCGCGCGATCCGCTCGCCGAGCGCATCCGCGCCTTGCTTGCCGGCCTCGTGCAGGCGACCGCCTGGCATCAGACGGTTCTGGCGAATTCGCCGGCGGCCTATCAGAGCTTCAGCGACTCCTATGCCGACAGCCCCTATGCGCCGGTCGCGCTCCGGCTGCGGGTTCAACCGCGGCCGATCCCGGTGCTGCAGCCGAGCCGCCTGATCCTGCCGCCCCACATGGCGCCCGTCAGGCGACCGTTCAATCCCGGCGCGCAGATCCAGGGCCGCCCCGATCCGCTGTCAAAGCTGCCGGCCGGCAACCTGCCGCCGCGTCAGCCGCTGCCGCCGACGGTCGTCACCAAGAACACCGGCATCGGCAACACAGGTGCGATCAAAAAGGTGCTCGATGCGCGGCCTCTGGGCCCGAAGCCGCCGTCGAATCCTCCGTTGGCGACGAAGATCCAGCGCGATCCGCCGAAGCGCAATCCCGGCCGCCCGTTCGAGACCCGTGGTCCGTTTCCCGGCAATTCCGGACCGTCGCATCCGCTGGCGCGGGGCCCGGGACCGATGCGCGGCCCTGGCCCGCCGCACATCGTACAGCCCGGCCCGCGGACGGGCGGCGGAGGCTTTGCGAAGAGCAGCCTCGGCTTCCGCTGAGGCCTGAACGTCAGGCGATCAGCCTGGCGTAGAGGTCGGCATCGACATTGCCGCCGGAGAGAACGATCACCACCGTCTTGCCCGCCACATCCAGCCGGCCGGCCAGCAAGGCCGCGAGCCCGACCGAACCACCGGGCTCGACCACGAGCTTCAGTTCGCGGAACGCGAAGCCGACCGCGCTGCCGACCTCCTCATCCGAAGCCTCGACCGCAGCCGACAACAGTCGGCTGTTGATGGCGAAGGTGATCTCACCGGGAATCGCCGCCATCAGCGCATCGCAGATGGTGCGCCCCTTGGCCTCATGCGCCTCGCGATGACCCGCCCGCAGCGAGCGCGCATGGTCGTCGAAGCCCTTGGGCTCGGCGACGATCATCTGCGTCTGCGGGAAGCGCGCCTTCACCGCGGTGGACACGCCCGCCAACAACCCGCCGCCGGAGGCCGGCACGATCACCATGTCGGGTGACATGCCGAGCCCGGCAAAATCCTCGGCAATCTCACGGCCGACAGTGCCCTGCCCTGCGATCACGTAAGGGTCGTCATAGGGCGGCACCACCGTCGAACCGCGCTTGCCGGCGATGTCGCGCGCGATCGCCTCGCGGTCCTCGCGGTCGCGATCGTAGAGCACGACCGTGGCCCCGAACGCCTTGGTGCGCTCGCGCTTGGCCACCGGCGCATCCGAGGGCATCACGATCGTGGCGTCCATGCCGAGCAATGTCGCGGCATGGGCAACGCCCTGCGCGTGATTGCCGGAGGAGAATGCAACGACGCCATTGGCGCGTGCGTCTTGAGGGATCGAGGCCAGCTTGTTGTAGGCGCCGCGGAACTTGAATGAGCCGGTCCGCTGCAGCACTTCCGGCTTCACGAACACATTGGCCTTGAACTGAGCGCTCAGCACGGGAGCCGGCAGCAGCGGCGTCCGCACCGCCACGGGTGCGAGAATGGCCGCCGCTGCATCGATGTCGGCGGCGGTCACGGGCAGGATCGGGGCATGAGCTGTCATGCCGCCATTTTACCGCGCCCGATCGCCGCGAGGCAAGGGAGCCGGTTCGGTCGCCTTCAGGCCGCGCGGGCCGCCAGTTGTGGAACCGGCGCCGGCTGCTTCAGCGGATCGGTCCAGGTCAGGATCTCGAACCGACCGTCCTCATGCTCGACCAGCGCCGTGCAGCTCTCGACCCAGTCACCGCAATTCATGTAACGGATGCCGTCCTGGTCGCGGATCACGGCGCAATGGATGTGGCCGCAGATCACGCCGTCGGCGCCATGCCGCCGCGCCTCGGAGGCCAGCGCCGTCTCGAACGCGCCGATGTAGTTGACCGCGTTCTTGACCTTCTGCTTGGCCCATTGCGACAGCGACCAATAGGGCACGCCGAACATGCGGCGGAAGAAGTTGACCAGGCGGTTCATCTGGATCGCGAAGTCGTAGGCCTTGTCGCCGAGATGGGCGAGCCAGCGGGCGTTCTGCACGACCAGATCGAAGATGTCGCCGTGGATGACGAGATAGCGTTTGCCGTCGGTGCCGGTGTGAACGATGTTCTCGACGACGTCGATGCCGCCGAAATGCGTGCCGTAATAGCCGCGCAGGAACTCGTCGTGATTGCCGGGGACATAGACGATCTTGGCGCCCTTGCGGGCCTTGCGCAGCATCTTCTGCACCAGATCGTTATGCGACTGCGGCCAGTGCCAGCTCGATTTCAGCGCCCAGCCGTCGATAATGTCGCCGACCAGATAGATCGTGTCGGCGTCATGATGACGCAGGAAATCGACGAGGAGATTGGCCTGTGAGCCGCGGGCTCCCAGATGAACGTCGGAGATGAACAACGTCCGAAAGCGCTTCGTCGGGCTTTCTTCACCGGCAGTCTCAAGTCCCATGCGCGCCCACCTAACAGTCCCTGATGACACTGCGATGACGACCGGCCGCACTGGCAGAACCCATCCTGCCGGACCGCTGCTGACACCGTCGGATGACGACTCGCGATGTCCTCGTCACTTCTCCGCGATACCAGCGGGGTGCGACAATCAGGCGACAGGCGGGCGGCGCGCACAGGGAATTTCGGCCGCCTCCTATCTCGGCACGGTCACGACGCGCAGATTGTTGGTGGTGCCGGCCTGCGCGAACGGAATGCCGGCGACGACAACCAGCAGATCACCCGCTTGCGCAAACTCCTCCTGCACCGCGAACGACGTCGCGCGCTCGACCATCTCCTCATAGCTCTGCACGTCCTGCGACAGCACGCTGTGCGCGCCCCACAACAGGCACATGCGGCGCGAGGTGTCCTCGTTCGGCGTGATCGCCAGGATCGGCAGGCTCGGCCGCTTGCGCGCGACGCGCGAGGCCGAGGTGCCGCTCGACGTATAGGCCACGATCGCCTTGGCGTGAATCGCAGACGCCAGATCGGCCGCGGCCGTCGCCACCGCATGCGGCGGGGTCTGCTCCTCGTCGGGCTGCGTCGCCTGGATGATCGAGCCGTACATCTTGTGCTTCTCGGTCGCCTTGATGATGCTGTCCATCATCGCCACCGCCTCGCGGGGAAACTGCCCGCTGGCGGATTCCGCCGACAGCATCACCGCATCGGCGCCGTCATAGATCGCAGTCGCCACGTCGGAGACTTCGGCGCGCGTCGGCGTCGGCGTCGCCACCATCGAATCCAGCATCTGCGTCGCCACGATCACCGGCTTCACCGCGAGCCGGCAGGCGCGTACCAGTTCCTTCTGCTTGCCCGGCACGTCCTCATTGGGAATCTCGACGCCGAGATCGCCGCGCGCGACCATGATCGCATCGGAGAGCTGGATGATATCGTCGATGCGCTCCAGGGCAGCGGGCTTCTCGATCTTGGACATGATGCCGGCGCGGCCGTTGACCAGGCCCCTCGCCTCGATCACGTCGGACGGCTTCTGCACGAAGGACAGCGCCACCCAGTCGACGCCGAGGTCGAGGCCGAAGGCGAGATCGGAGCGATCCTTCGTCGTCAGCGGCGACAGCCCGAGAATCGTGCCGGGCAGATTGACGCCCTTGTGATTGGAGATCGCGCCGCTGACGATCACCTTGGCCTCGATCCAGTCGTCACCGAGCCCGACCACGCGGACACGCACGCGGCCGTCATCGATCAGAAGATCGTGACCGGGTGCGACCGCCGCAAAGATCTCCGGATGCGGCAACGGAATCGACGTCTTGTCGCCTTCGGTGCCGTTCAACACGAAGCGGATGGTGTCGCCTGCGTCGACCTGGATCTTCTTGTCGCGCAGGGTGCCGACGCGAATCTTCGGCCCCTGCAGATCCATCAGGATGCCGATCGGACGCTGCACGTCCTTCTCCAGCGCGCGGATCGCGGCGTGCACCTTGGCGTGATCGGCCTGCGTGCCATGGCTGAAATTGAGACGGAACGTGTCGACACCGGCGAGGAACAGCGCCTTCAGCATCTCGGGCGAATTGCTGGCGGGGCCGACGGTCGCGACGATCTTGGCTCGACGGTGACGACGCATGATGTGTCCTTTCTCCCAGCCCAATTGGCGCGCCTCGATGACACGCATGCCCTGGAGCACGCGCGGCGCAGCGGAAGCGTGCTGATATACGCCCCGCGGCGTCCATTGCAAGCGCGATGCCAGGCACGCTCAGATTGCACAGCACCCAGGCACCCGTCACACGTTGGAGCCGTGGATGGCGTCGATCACCGCATCCGTGACCTCCTTGGTGGTCGCCTTGCCGCTCACATCGGGCGTGAGGATCCCGGCGGCACACACCTTCTCCACCGCGGCCATCAGCCTGATGGCAGCATCCTTCTCGCCGAGATGGTCGAGCATCTGCGCCCCGGTCCAGAAGGTCGCGACCGGATTGGCGATGCCCTTGCCGGTGATGTCGAACGCCGAGCCGTGGATCGGCTCGAACATCGACGGGAAGCGCCGTTCCGGATCGATATTGCCGGTCGGCGCCACGCCGAGACTGCCGGCCAGCGCGCCGGCGAGATCCGACAGGATGTCGGCATGCAGGTTGGTCGCGACGATGGTGTCGAGGCTCTTCGGCTGCAAGGTCATGCGCACGGTCATCGCGTCGACCAGCATCTTGTCCCAGGTCACGTCGGGGAATTCACGCGCCACTTCGGCTGCGATCTCATCCCACATCACCATGCCATGCCGCTGCGCATTCGACTTGGTGACCACGGTGAGAAGCTTGCGCGGCCGCGCATGGGCGAGCTTGAAAGCGTAGCGCATGATGCGGGTGACGCCGACGCGGGTGAAGACCGCGACCTCCGTTCCGACTTCCTCGGGCAGGCCCCGGTGCGCGCGTCCCCCCATCCCGGCATATTCGCCTTCGGAGTTCTCGCGCACGATCACCCAGTCGAGATCGCCGACGCCGACATTACGCAAGGGCGAGGCCACGCCGGGAAGGATCCGGGTCGGCCGCACGTTGGCGTACTGATCGAAACCCTGGCAGATCGGCAGCCGCAGGCCCCACAGCGTGATGTGGTCCGGCACATCGGGCACGCCGACGGCGCCGAAATAGATCGCGTCGAAACTCTTCAGCTCAGTGAGGCCGTCGGCCGGCATCATCACGCCGTGCTTCTTGTAGTAGTCCGAGCCCCAGTCGAAGGTCTTGACGTGGAAGCTGATGTCGCCGGCGCGCTTGGCCAGCGCCTCGAGCACACGGACGCCTGCGGAGATGACCTCGGGGCCGATGCCGTCGGCGGGAATGGCGGCGATGGAATAAGTACGCATCTGATTGTCTTTGACCTCTGTCCGGGCGTTCCTCCCGGACAGCTCTTGCATGCCATGCCGCAAACGACAAGATGGCCCTACCCCTGCAGCGGCGCCTCCGCGACGTCGAGCAGCGCGCCGAGGCCCTGGCGCAGGCCGCGCATCGGCTGCTGCTCGGAGGACAGGCCAAGCGCCAGCAACGACCGCCCGGTCACCGCATAGACATGGCCGAACGGCAACGTCTGGGGCTGCCCATCCGGCTGGTTGGTGTCGATCAGCGCCAGCCAGTTGTGGCCCTCGGGCACGGCGGGCAGCTTGAAGTTCACGACGTCGTAATGCGCGTTGTAGACCAGCAGCAGGGTGGCGTCGGAGCCGCGCCGCTTGACGCCGGTTTCCTGGGCCCGGCCGTCGAGCAGCATGCCGAAGCAGCGCGCATTGTCGTCGGTCCACTGCTCCGTGGTCATCTCCTCGCCGGACGGGTCGAGCCAGGTCACGTCATTGACGCCGAGGTCCTCGTTGTGCGAGCCGATCAGGAAACGGCTGCGGAAGAGGATCGGAAAAGCCTTGCGCATCGCGATCAGCTTGCGCGTGAACTCGCGCAATCCCCGCCCCTGCGGCGTGATGCCCATCCAGTCGAGCCAGGTGGTCTCGTTGTCCTGCGCGTAGGCGTTGTTGGTCCCTTTCTGGGTCTGGCCGAACTCGTCGCCGGCGAGCAGCATCGGCGTGCCGTGCGACAGCAGCATCGTGGCCAGCAGATTGCGCTTCTGCCGTTCCCGCAGCGCGATGATCTCGGGATCGTCGGTCGGCCCCTCGACGCCGCAATTCCAGGAGTGGTTGTTGCTGTGGCCGTCGCGATTGTCCTCGCCGTTCGCCTCATTGTGCTTGTCATTGTAGGAGACGAGGTCGTTGAGATTGAAGCCGTCATGAGCAGTGATGAAGTTCACGCTCGCCCACGGACGGCGGCCGCGCTTGTTGAACAGATCGCCCGAGCCGGAGATCCGCTTGGCGAAATCGGCGAGCGTGCCGGAATCGCCCTTCCAGAACGCCCGCGCGGTGTCGCGGAACTTGTCGTTCCACTCGGCCCAGCCCGGCGGAAACTGGCCGACCTGGTAACCGCCGGGACCGATGTCCCAGGGCTCGGCGATCAACTTGACGCCATTCAGCACCGGATCCTGACGGCAGGCATCCAGGAAGCTGCCACCCTCGTCGAAGCCATGGGGCTCGCGCGCGAGAATGGTGGCGAGGTCGAAGCGGAAGCCGTCGACCCGCATCTCCGTCGCCCAATAGCGAAGTGAGTCGGCGACGAGCTGCAGCACGCGCTGGTGCGACAGGTTTACCGTGTTGCCGGTGCCGGTGTCGTTGATGTAGTAGCGCTTCTTGTCGGGCAGAAGCCGGTAGTAGCTGGCGTTGTCGATGCCCTTGAAGGACAAGGTCGGGCCGAGTTCGTTGCCCTCGGCGGTGTGGTTGTAGACGACGTCGAGGATCACCTCGATGCCGTGGGCATGGAACTGGTTGACCATGGTCTTGAATTCGGTCGCGAACGGCGTCTTGAGATAGCGCGGTTCGGGCGCGAAGAAGGCGATCGAGTTGTAGCCCCAATAGTTGCGCAGGCCCTTCTCGACCAGATAGCTGTCGTCGATGAAGGCATGGATCGGCAACAACTCGGCCGCGGTGATGCCGAGCGAGCGCAGATAGGATGGAATGTCCTGATGCGCGAGGCCGGCGAAGGTGCCGCGGTCTGCTTCGGGGACCAGCGGATGCAGCTTCGTGAAACCCTTGACATGCATCTCGTAGAAGATCGTCCGTTCCCACGGAGTCTCAGGCTTGCGCGAGGTGCCCCAGGTGAAGGCGGGATCGATCACCCGGCACTTCAGCATCAGGGGCGCACTGTCGCGATCGTCGAACGACAGATCCTTGTCGGCGTGGTCGAGCTGGTAGCCGAACAGCTCCGGACCCCAGCGCAGGTCGCCGACGAGCTGCCTGGCATAGGGGTCGATCACGAGCTTGTTGGGATTGAATCTGTGCCCGGCGTCCGGCTCGTAGGGTCCATGAACGCGATAACCGTAGACGGTGCCGGGCCGCGCGGTCGGCAGATAGCCATGCCAGACCTCGTCGGTGTATTCGGGCAGTTCGATGCGCTCGAGCTCGGTCTCGCCGGTTTCGTCGAACAGGCACAGCTCGACCTTGGTCGCATGCGCCGAAAAGATCGCAAAATTGACGCCGAGCCCGTCCCACGTGGCGCCGAGTGGAAACGGCCTGCCCTCGCTGATCTTGGCCTTGCGCAGGTTGAATGCCGCAAGCGTCAATGCATCACCATGGCTGGTGCGCTGGTCCATCTTCGCCCCCTTTATAGAAAGACCCAATTAGCAGACCTGAAAAATTAGCTTGCCGCCGGCGTATCGGTATCGTCCGGCACGATCACTTCGGCCTTGGTCTCGGTCACCGTCACCGATGCGATGACGCTGCCAGCCGGCGCGGCCTTCGCAGCCCGCTGCTGCGTGACTTCCTTGTTGATTGCAGCAATGGAGTTGCCGATGCGCCCGACCATTTCGGCCAGTTCGTCGGGCGACAGCTTCAACCGCTTCGTGACGACACGCACCTGGGCTTCATCGGTCATGTCGAGCTTGTTGCGGGTCGGCTGAATTCTGGCGCGGCGCATGGGTTTCTCCTGCATGCCAGCTAACAGCGACTGGGAAAATTGGTTCCCAACTCGACGCCGGGACCGGTATTTCGAACCATGCGCTGGCGATCTCGCGGCGTCTTCCGCCCGAGTCATGCCGGTGATGTTGCCCCCCGATCAGGCAGAGGGCACGGGGAATGCCGGGAGCTGGCCGCCCCATGGCCCGCCTGCAGAAAAAAAGCAGGCGGCAGTCACCACAGGTTCAGCCGAGACATCCCGGCATTCCCCGCGCGATGGTTTTCACGCTTACTTCGCGATCTCCCCGGTGTCCGGCTTGATAGCCACCGTCGCCCTCGGCGATCATCATCACCCCAAGGACTTGGCGCCAGCATCGGGGCGCCAGGACCACGCGACTTCACGTCCGCAAGCTGCCGTTCGTCCGCGCGGGTTTCCCCACGCTGCAGCACGCCTGCGGCCACCGCATCCCGCGCCCGACGTTCCGTGACGATCGCGAAGCGCCCCTCTCGAGGAGCACGGGATGCCGAGAGAGAACCACGAATTCCGAAAAAGCGCAACACATTTATTTTTTTTGGAAGTTGCCGACGCCTGTGTCCTCATCGTCATTCCAGGGCGCGCGCAGCGCGAGCCGGAATCCATGTCGATGATGTGAGTGAGGCCCGAAATGCTGGTGGCGACGGCTCACGCTCCACCACCATTCGTGGCCATGGATTCCGGGCTCATCGCTTCGCGATGCCCCGGAATGACGCGGGGAGAGATATTGGCTGCCGAAGGGGCCGGCCCGAACAGCCAGCGGCGCCTACCGACGCGGCGGACGACGGCCGGGTTCAGACGGTCGCAGGACATACGGGTTCGTCAGGCACGTGGCAGGGAAGCCCGCAGCCGCCGCCCTACACGCCTCCCAAGACCGATACTGGCACGAAATCGTGCTGGAGCCGCCCCACTCCCATATCTGCAGGCACACGGGATCGTTGCCATCGAACCGTTGAGCTGCGGCTGGAACGGTTGCGAACACGGTGATCGAAGCCATGACGAGGAGCGCGCGCATCATGACGCATCATGACATCATCATGTCGAATCCGGAAGGGCGGCGTCACCGCAGCTGCCGTCGGGTGAGCAAAGTGCCGCTATAGGCGGCGCGTGCCCACCATCGTCACCGCCCGAAACGCGCGGTGGGCACGATGCGACGCGGCGGTGCCGCGTGCGCCTCTTCCCACCCTACCGCAGCTTACGCGCAGGCATGCGCGCAGCATGCGGCCTCCATCGTGTTCAGCGAGCATCAGACCCGCACCCGCGGCACCATCCGCTGCAAGGTCCGGTCGTGCAGCCAGTAATGATGCAGCAGCGCGGCGCCGGCGTGCAGGCCGATCAGGATCATCAGCCCGTTGGCCAGCGCCTCGTGCACGTCCTTCATGTCGTGAGCGAAGCCGCGATCGCCGACCCAGGGCGAGGCGATGTCGAACAGGCCGAACACCGGCAGGGCATAGCCGCGGGCGAACTGGGTCAGGATGCCGAGAATCGGAATGGCGAACATGATGCCATAGATCAGCAGATGCGCGATCTCGCCGGCATGAACGGTCCACGCCCCGAACCTCGTGGCCTCGGGGGCCGGCGGCGGATCGGCAAGACGCCACGCCAAGCGCGCCAGCGCGAAGCCGAGCATCGACAGCCCGAGCGAGATGTGCATGAACAGGCCGATATCATGCGACGGCCGCGGCAGCATGTCGCCGAGATGGCCGGACATCCACGCCGCCGGCACCAGCACGGCGACGATCCAGTGCAGGCCGATGGCGACGGACCCATAGGTTTTCGACGAGTTTCGAAGGCGCATGACACAGCTTCCTTGTGGTGCATGGGGCGCCTCGTGCCGGCGAGCCGGAGCACGGGGCGGATTGACCACAGGCGTAGCTGATCGCCGGCGTCGCCGCGCTGACGCCCGGCGTCAGCCCGCTGTCAGCATGGAACGCATGTCGTTCGGGGCCGGCGCGCGCGACGACGCACCGGGCAGCGCCGCCACGATGGCGGGCGCGATCGTGATATTGGCGCCGCCGAGCTCGGAGCGGCCGATCTGCAGCCGCCAGCCATAGGCCTCCAGCACGTCCTGCACGATCGCGAGGCCGAGCCCGCTGCCCGGCCCCTGCTCGTCGAGGCGACCGCCGCGTTCGAGCACGCGGCCGATCTGCGTGTCCGGAATTCCCGGACCGTCATCCTCGACGGTGACCACGAGCGGGATCGCGGTCGCCGCGATCCGCACCGTGCTCGCGGCATGGCGCGCGGCGTTCTCCAGGAGATTGCCGAGCACCTCGGCGAGATCGGTGCGGTCGATGGCGATGCTCAGTCCGGGCGGGACCTCGCCGTCGAAGCTGACATGCGCGGCCGACGGCGTGCGCCCGAGCGTGCCGAGCAGCGCATCGACCAGCGGCGCCAGTTCGGTCGCCGCCTCCGGCCCGCCGCGCGCCTTGCCGCGCAGGCGCGCCAGCGCCAGCTCGCGATCGACCTGACGGCTCATCGCCTCGGCGACGTCCTCGACATTGCGGGCCAGTTCGAGCTGGCCGAGCTCCTTCAGCCGTGCGGCATCGGCGGTGAGCGCGGCGAGCGGCGTCTTGAAGCCGTGCGCGAGATCGGCCGCACGGCTGCGCGAGCGCATGATCTCGGTCTGCTGCGCGTCGAGCAGCGCGTTGACCTCCTCGACCAGCGGCGCGACTTCGGTCGGCACTTCGCGCGGAAGATGGCGGCGCTGGCCGCTGCGGATCTCGGCCACGCCATGGCGCAGCACCGCGAGCGGACGCAGGCCGAGATTGACCTGCACGGTGGTACCGACCGCGAGGATGACGGCGAGCACGGCGAGCGCGATCGACAGATCCTTGGCGAAGGTCCGCACCGCGCTGGTGGCGCCATCGAGATCATAGGCCACGGCCGCGCGCACGCGGATCTGGCTCTCCGGATTCATCAGGATGCCGCGCTCGGCGACCAGAACGCGCGCGCCGACGGGGCCGATCAGTTCGTGCTGATGCACGTCGCTCGGGCCGGGTTCGTCGATCGGCAGCGGCAGGATCGTGTCCCACAGCGAGCGCGAGCGCAGCAGCTGACCATGATCGTCCGAGATCTGCCAGTACAGCCCGGACAGCGGCACCACGAAGCGCGGGTCGGCCGGCGGCCGGGCCACGACGATGCGCCCCTCCGCATCGACGTCGAGACCGTTCAGGATCTGGCGCAGATGAACGTCGAGGTCGGAGGCGAGCGTCCGCGCGACATGGCGCTTGAACAGAACGACCATGCCGAAACCGGCGACGCCGAGCGCGACGAGAAGGGCGATGGTGCCCGCCGCCACCAGCCGCAGCCGCAGCGAGCCCAACCTCATTCCGCCGTCTCCGGGATCATGTAGCCGAAGCCGCGGCGGGTCTCGATGATGTCGGCGCCGAGCTTCTTGCGCACGCGGCGGACCAGCACTTCGAGCGCGTTGGAATCGTGATCGTGGCCGAGACCGTAGACGTTCTCCTCCAGTTCGTGCTGCGGCACGACCCGGCCGCTCTGGCGCAGCAGATAGGCGATCAGGCGATATTCGAGCTGCGACAGCGCCACGGGCACGCCGCGCAGGCTGACCTTCATCTGCCGCTCGTCGAGCGCAAGCTCCCCGGACATCAGAACGGACGAGGCGTGGCCGGACGACCGGCGGACGATCGCGCGCAGGCGCGCGAGCAGCTCTTCGTTGCGAAACGGCTTCGGCAGATAGTCGTCGGCGCCGGCATCGATGCCGTCGACCCGCTCGGCCCAGCTCGCGCGCGCCGTCAGGATCAGCACCGGCATGTGCCGGCCGGCGCCGCGCCAGCGCTTCAGCACGGACAATCCGTCCATGCCGGGCAGGCCGAGATCGAGCACGACGGCGCCATAATCCTCGGTGTCGCCGAGAAACCACGCCTGCTCTCCATCGTCGGAGGTCTCGACCAGATAGCCCGCCGCCTGCAGCGTCCGCGACAGGTCGGACGACAGCCGCGGATCGTCCTCGACCAGCAGCACCCGCATCTACTTTTCCTCAACCCGCTCGATCTCGCCGCTGCGCGCATCGACATACACCTCGCGCACGCGGCCATCGCGGCCGATCACCCGAAACTCGTAGCGCCAGCGGCCGCGCTGGCGCTCGACGTCGACCCCCGTCACGTCACCGGCGATCCGGCCGCGCAAACGCGGCAGGATCTGCGACAGCGGCAGAACGTCGCCCGCCTCGACGGCATGGCGCACCGCATCGCGGCGCTCGCGGTCGTCCTCGCGCGCATCCGTCGCCGCCGACGCCGCCGTCGAGATCAGCATCGCCAGTGTCGTGATGCGCATGAACCGTCCCATTTGAGGCAAATGCATGATCTTTCCTGGACCTGACGCCGTGATTTTCAAAGCTCGCATCCCCGTGCGGTTGCGCCCTCGCAGGCCGATGTCGGCTGCGGAGCGTTCGCAAATGCTAGGGAGGCCGCGTGGCTTTTAGTATGAATTTCCGATGTCGGAATTGCGCTCAGGACGGTGCGCGGGGTGGAGGCTCGCACTTGCCCGGCATCCTGCCCGAGACAAGCTGACAATTCGCTGACTCGGCGCGACAGCTTGCCGTCAGCGCAGTTGCGACACACTCCCATCGGGGATCAGCGGGCGCGTTCGAGTTCGGAGAAGTGGCATGCGTAAGACGCTGACGTTGGCCGTCGTGCTGGCGGGGCTCGGTGGAATTGTCTTTGCGGCGCTGACCGGCCAGGAGCCGAAGCTGGTGCCGCTGACCCGCGTGCAGGACGGCACCGCAACGCATCTGGCGCTTCTGGCGGCGCTGGACGAACAGGCCCAAGGACAGGTCCAAGGACAGATCAAAGGACAGGCCGAAGGCCGGACGCTGAGCTACGAGCCCTCCCGCAGGGAGCGCGAAGGCGACGACGACGACCAGGACGAGCCGAAGCGGTAACGGCATCCACGGCCGTCCCTGCCGTTGCGACGCGCTAGGCCGCCAGCCCGGCCTCGTACCAGCCCCGCGTCGCCTTGACGATGCGCACCACCGACAGCATCACGGGGACCTCGACGAGAACACCGACGACGGTCGCCAGCGCCGCTCCCGAGTCGAGCCCGAACAGGCTGATCGCGGCGGCGACCGCCAGTTCGAAGAAATTGCTGGCGCCGATCAGGGCCGCGGGAGCGGCCACGCACCAGGCCACGCCGAGCCGGCGGCTGAGCCAATAGGCGATGCCCGCGTTCAGATAGACCTGGATCAGGATCGGCACGGCCAGGATCGCGATCACGACCGGCTGCGTCAGGATCTGCTCGCCCTGGAAGCCGAACAGCAGCACCAGCGTCGCCAGCAGCGCCACGAGCGAGGCCGGCTGCAGCACGCGCAAGGTCTGCTCGAAGGCGCCGCCCTTTGTCCGCAGCAAAGCGCGGCGCCACAGTTGCGAGATGATGACGGGCACCACGATGTAGAGCACGACCGACAGCAGCAGCGTGGTCCAGGGCACCGAGATCGAGGCGACGCCGAGCAGCAGGCCGACCAGCGGCGCGAACAGAAACACCATGATGACGTCGTTGAGCGCGACCTGGCTCAGCGTGTAGTGCGGCTCGCCCTCGCAGAGGTTGGACCACACGAACACCATCGCCGTGCACGGCGCCGCCGCCAGCAGGATCAGGCCGGCGATGTAGGACGACAGCTGCCCCGCCGGCAGCAGCGGCGCGAACACATGGCCGATGAAGATGCTGCCGAGCAGCGCCATCGAGAACGGCTTGATGGCCCAGTTCACCAGCAGGGTGACGCCGATGCCGCGCCAATGCGCCCTGACGCCGCCGAGCGCGGCGAAGTCGATCTTCAGCAGCATCGGAATGATCATCAGCCAGATCAGGGCGGCGACCGGCAGGTTGACACGGGCGAGTTCGGCTGCGGCCACGACGGCGAAAAAGCCGGGGATCAGATGGCCGAGGCCGATTCCTGCGACGATGCAGAGTAGGACCCAGACCGTCAGATAGCGCTCGAAAGTCGTCATCGGATCACGCGACGTCGGAGCGGAAGGACGTGGCGCCCTCGCCTGTCCCGATCTCGCGCAGCCGGGTGCCGAGCGAGAGGCGATCGATGCTGTCGAGCGGCAGGTTGATGAAGGCGCCGACCCGGTTCTTCAGAAAACGGAAGGCGGTCGTGAACGCCGCCAGCTTCTCCAGTTCGGTGCCTTCGACGGCCGCGGGATCCTCGATGCCCCAATGCGCGGTCATCGGCTGTCCCGGCCAGACCGGGCAGGCTTCGCCGGCCGCGTTGTCGCAGACCGTGAAGACGAAATCCATCGCGGGCGCGCCGCCAGCTGCGAACTCGGTCCAGCTCTTCGAGCGCAGATCGTCGGTCGGGTAGTCCATGCGCGCGAGCAGTTCGAGTGCCAAGGGATGCACCGCGCCCTTCGGCGTGCTGCCGGCCGAGAAGGCGCGGAAGCGGCCGGCGCCGTCCTTGCGCAGGATCGACTCGGCGAGGACCGAGCGGGCGGAATTTCCGGTGCAGAGAAACAGCACGTTGTAGATCAGATCAGGCACGGCTCTTTTCCTTGCGCTTGGGGGGACAACACGGCGTGAGGCTTGCGATGACCGGCGCGCAGACCTCCGGCCGTCCGCCGCAGCAGTCCTGCAGCAGGAACAGCGCGAGCGTCTGGAAGCGTGCGAGATCGGCGCGGTAGACGATCGAGCGGCTGTGCCTGACCGAGCTCACGAGGCCGGCGCGCGCGAGCACGGAAAGATGCGCCGACAGCGTGTTCTGTGGCACCTCGAGCAGGCGGGCGAGCTCGCCCGCGGGCAGGCCCTCGGGCTCGTGCTGCACCAGGGTGCGGAAGGCCTGCAGCCGCGTCGGCTGCGCCAGCGCGGCCAGCGTGAGGACGGCGTTTTCGTTTTCCATATATCCAGAATTATCGATATATTGAGCGTGCGTCAAGGCCGGAGGCGGCGGCACCATGATCGCCACGGCGCCATGACCAGAGGTCGCCCAATATTTCGAACATTCTAGAAATATCGTTTGACTCGCCGGCCTCGCCTGCCGCATCCTCGGCTCATGAAGCTCGACGACATCGCCGCCCGCCTCGAAGCCCTCGGCAACACCACGCGCCTGAAAATCTACCGCGCGCTGGTGCGCGCCGGCCATGCCGGAATGCCGGTCGGGCGGCTGCAGGAGCGGCTGAAGATCCCGGCATCGACGCTGTCGCACCACGTCAAGACGCTGGTGGCGGTCGGCCTGATCTCGCAACGGCGCGACGGCACCACGCTGGTGTGCCACGCCGAATACGACGTCATGCGCTCCCTGGTCGGCTTTCTCGTCTCGGAATGCTGTGCCGAGGAGCGCGGCTGCGGCGCGGCGAAATCTGCGGCGTGATCATTTGTCATATAATTCGATCATTCTAGAAATATGGGAGGACTGACGATGAACGGAGCCAAGACGGTCGCGATCATCGGCGCCGGCCCGGTCGGGCTCGCCGCCGCGGCGCATGCGCTGGAGCGCGGCCTCGCGCCGATCGTGCTGGAAGCCGGCCCGGAAGCCGCCCATGCAATGCGGCAGTGGCAGCACGTGCAGCTGTTCTCGCCGTGGCGATACAACATCGACACCGCGGCGGCGCGGCTGCTCGCCACGACTGGCTGGAATTCGCCCGACCCGGAGGTCTATCCGACCGGGCGCGAGCTGATCGACAACTATCTCGCACCGCTCGCGACCCGCACCGCGCTGCGCGACGTCGTCAGGACCTCGCACCGCGTCACCGCGATCAGCCGTGTCGGGTACGACAAGGCCAAGTCGAAGGGCCGTGCCGACGCGCCGTTCGAGATTCGCACCTCCAACGGCAAGGGCGACGCAGCACTGCAGGCCGACGCCGTGATCGACGTCTCCGGCACCTGGTTCTCGCCCAATCCGGCCGGCGGCAACGGCCTGCCCGCGCTCGGCGAACACGAACAGCGCGCGCGCATCGCCCATGGGATGCCGGACGTGCGCGGCGCGCAGCGCAGCCGCTACGCCGGCAAGACCGTCGCGGTGCTCGGCGCCGGTCATTCGGCAATCGGCACGCTGATCGACCTCGCGGCCCTTGCGGAGGACGCGCCGGGCACGCAGGCGATCTGGCTGCTGCGCAGCGACGATCCGGCCAAGGCGTTCGGCGGCGGCAGCGCCGACCAGCTCGCGGCACGCGGTGAGCTCGGCATGGCCTTCGCCGCGCTGGTGCGCTCGGGACGCATCCGGGTCGAGACCGGATTTTACGTTGCGCAGATCGCCGACGACGCTGGCCGGCTTTCGATCATCGCGGCCGGCGGCCGCCGCATCAGCGCCGACGAACTGATCGTCGCCACCGGCTTCCGGCCCGACTTGTCGCTGCTGTCGGAGTTGCGCGTGCAGCTCGATCCGGCGATCGAAGCGCCGGTGGCGCTCGCACCCTTGATCGATCCGAACGAACATTCCTGCGGCACCGTGCGGCCGCACGGCGCGCGCGAGCTGGCGCAGGCCGACGAGCCCGGGCTGTATCTCGCGGGCATGAAGAGCTACGGCCGCGCACCGACCTTCCTGATGATGACCGGCTACGAGCAGGTGCGCTCGATCACCGCCGACATCGCCGGCGACAAGACGGCGGCCGCACGCGTCGAGTTGAAGCTGCCCGAGACCGGCGTCTGCACCCGCGGCGGGCCGGAGAGCATTGCAGCCCTGTCCGGCTGCTGTGGCGGACCGGCGCCGTCCGGCGTAGACAGTTGCTGCGCCGACGACGCCAAAGCCAAGGCTGCGGGGCGTACCGGCTGCGGCTGCGCGTGACGCCGAGCCAATGAGAGGTTGATGGGAATGCAGGCACGACGGCTGGGCGTGGTCATCGCTCTCGGCACCGCCCAGACCCTGGCGTGGGGATCGAGCTACTATCTGCCGGCGATCCTCGCCGATCCGATCGCGCGGGACCTCGGCCTCTCCGACAACTGGTTCTTCGCCGCCTTCTCCGCCTCGCTGATCATCTCCGGCCTGCTCGGCCCGCGCATCGGCCGGCAGATCGACCGCGTCGGCGGCCGGCAGGTGCTGTGCGCCTCCAACATCGTGCTCGCGATCGGGCTCGCGCTGCTCGGCCTGTCGCATTCGCTGTGGGTGATGGCGATCGCGTGGCTGTGGCTCGGCGTCGGCATGGGCCTCGGCCTCTACGACGCCGCGTTCGGCACGCTCGGGCGTATCTACGGCCGTGATGCGCGCGGCGCGATCACCGGCATCACTCTGCTCGCGGGCTTCGCCTCGACCGTCGGCTGGCCGCTGAGCACATGGGGGCTTGCGACGATCGGCTGGCGCGAGACGTGTTTTGCCTGGGCGATCGCGCATCTCGTCATCGGCCTGCCGCTGAACCTGTCGCTGCCGCGCGCAACACAGATGGCGGCCGGCGAGGCGCAGACCGGCAAGCCGAACATTCCGCTCGACCGCCCCATGATACTGATCGCCTTCGCGATGGCCGCCGCCTGGACCGTGACCGCGGCGATGGCGGTGCATCTGCCGCGGCTGATGCAGGCGTTCGGCGCGACGCCGGCGCAGGCGCTGTTCGCGGGCATGATGATCGGACCGGCCCAGGTCGCCGCGCGCGTGTTCGAGGCCGGCTTCCTGAGCCGCTTCCATCCGCTCGCCTCGGCGCGGCTCGCCTGCATCACTCACCCGATCGGCGCGCTGACGATCGGCCTGTTCGGCGGCGGCGCGGCCGCGGCCTTTGCGCTGCTGCACGGCTCCGGCAACGGCATCCTCACGATCGCCCGCGGCACCTTGCCGCTCGCGATCTTCGGCCCCACCAACTACGCCTACCGGCTCGGCCTGATCGGGGCGCCGTCGCGGATCTGCCAGGCTTTCGCGCCGCTGCTGTTCGGCCTGCTGATCGATGGGCTCGGCCGCGGCGTGCTGATCGTGTCGGCAAGCCTCAGCCTCTCGGCCCTCGGCGCGCTGATGCTGCTGTCGGCCGGCCGCGCCGAGACGGCGGTGCCGGATGGCGCGCCCGACAAGGCTGCCTGATGGCGTTCGTAGGACTTCCTTAACCAGCTTTCCGCGCCGGCGGTTCTCCGGTCCGATGCCGCAAGGCATGACGGTGCACATATACGGAAAGTTGAAGGGTTGGACTTGACGATACCCCGTAGTGACACGGGGGCGTCAACGACACGATGGCATTGCAACGACAACACATGCTTCGTGTCGGCGCGGTCGCCGCCTGCGTCGGACTGTTCCTGGCCGGGGCCGATCTCGCCGTCACCGCCCTGATCGGCAACCAGACCGCGCGTCAGCTCAGCGAGCTCAGCAAGGTGGCGCTGCGGCGCTCCGAGGCCGCGATCGACTCGGCCGGCGCGATCCTCCACCGTCTCATCGCCAAGGGCCCGATGGATTGCAGCGACATCGCGCTGCAGGCGCTGCGCCTCCACGTCTATCAAGGCACCATCGTCAAGGACATCCGCACCGTCGACCGCGAGGGATCGGTCAAGTGTTCGGCCTATTCCGAGACGCTCGAATTCGACAATGGCTGGGCGCGGCGGGACGAGATGTTCCAGTCCGCCGACGGCCAGCTACGGCTGTTCCGCGTCGAGCAGTTCACCGGCGCCGCCTTCGGCGTGCTGCGCGACATCGACGCGCAGCGCTCGCTGGCGGCCATCCTGCGCATCGACGGCAATCTGCTCGACGTGATGCCGGTCGGCCTGCGCGCCAAGAGCCACGTCACCCTGACCCTGCCCGACGGCGCGGAAGTGGCAGGCTATCATCCCGACGCGTCTTCGAAGGCGCCGACGCAGACCGTCGCGTTCGCGACCGTGTCCGACCGCTATCCGCTGCAGGCCACGATCCATGTCCGGCCGCAGAGCCTGAGCGCGCGCCAGGAGACGGCCTATCTGCTGACGATGCTCGCCGCCGGTCTGCTCGGCGGCGTATTCGGCCTGCTGCTGGCGAGCTATCTCGCCCGGCCGGTCGATCCGGTCGCCGAACTCGACCGCGCGCTCGCAGCCAACGAGTTCAAGCCCTATGTGCAGCCGACCTTCAGCCTGCGGACCGGCACCATCGTCGGCTGCGAGATCCTGGCGCGCTGGGAAAAGCCCGACGGCCGGCTGATGCCGCCGATGAGCTTCATCCCGCTCGCCGAGAGCAGCGGCCGGATCGAGAAGCTGACCTGGCAGATCCTCGGCACGGCGCTGCGCGAGCTGCAGCCTGCGATGAAGCAGGACAAGCTGTTCAAGCTGTCGGTCAACATCACGCCGCGCCATCTGCTCGGCGACGGCTTCATCGACGACCTGCGCAAGGTCGTCGCGTCGTCGTCGGTCTCTACCCGCCAGGTCGTGATCGAGGTCACCGAGCGCGAGGAGCTCGCCGACCTCGACAAGGCGACCGACGTCGTGAAGGAGCTCGGCGAGTTCGGCTTCCGCATCGCGCTCGACGATGTCGGCATCGGTCATAGCGGCCTGTCCACCATTCAGCGGCTCGGCGCGCGCATCCTGAAGATCGACAAGTTCTTCGTCGACGCCATCACGCGCGACCAGTCCGCGGTCGTGGTGGTGCAGATGCTGGTGGCGCTGGCGCGCGAACTCGACATGTCCGTGGTCGCCGAGGGCATCGAGCAGCAGGAGCAGGTCGATGCGCTGATCGCCTGCGGCGTCGAGGAAGGCCAGGGCTATCTGGTCGCCCCGCCGCTCTCGCTCGACCGCTTCAAGCAGTTCCTCGACGTCCGCCGCGCCTCCGGCGCCGCGCAGCCCATCGCCAAGCCGGAACTGGCGGCCTGAGGCGCACCCGACCGCGCCGGGCCGCCCGCCTCACTGCTTGGTCATCTGCCCACGGATCTCGCCGCCAGGATTGGCCTGGGTGTGGATGTTGGCGTACCATTTGCCCGCGAGCAGATCGGCTGCCTGCGCGTCCGTCAGCACCGACGAGCCCGTGATCGGCGGCTCGGGGCTCTTGAACGGCAGCACGATGCCGGCGTTCTTGCCGGGCTCGCTGGGCCCATGGAAATGGGCGCCGATCGGCGGACCGCTCAGGCCGGAGAAGGTGATTTTCCAGGTCAGTGTCCTGGTCGCCGTGTCGAGGCTCGCTTCCGCCGCCCCCGCGGCCGCGCTGGCATTGGGCGGCACTTCGTTGGCGGCCTTGAGCTCGGACTTCAAGACGACCGTTTCGGCGTGAGCGAACGGCGAAGCCGCGGCCCAGGCGGCGAAGGCAAGCAGCCCCAGAGCGATGTTGCGACGCATGGTTTCCCCCAGATGTTTCGTGCAGTCTGGAGTCTGAGGACACCGGTGGCAAGCCGATATTCCGCACCATGCGTTAGTTAGGTCGCTCGCGGAAACCCGGCGACCACCTCGATTGAACAATCGCGGCCGCTGTGCCAAACAGACGGGAACCACAACCAGCTCGACGGAAGGCAATGGCGAATCGGATGGCAGCTTCCAGAACGGCGCGCGGCAAGGTCGGGCGACCCACGCTCGAACGGGCCGGCGAGGTCGAGGAGCGAATCCTGGATGCCGCCAAGACGGTGTTCCTCGCCCACGGCTTCGAAGGCGCGAGCGTCGACGAGATCGCGCAGACCGCGCGCGCCGGCAAGCCGACGATCTATGCGCGCTTTCCCAGCAAGGCGGCGCTGTTCGCCGCCGTCATCGGCCGCCACGCCGCGCGCAACACCCAATATGAGAACCTCACGCCGCAGGGCCGCACGTTCCGCGCCAAGCTGATCAGCCTCGGGCTCACCTTGATCGAGCGCGCCTTCGTGGACGAAACCATCGGCCTGATGCGGACGGCGATTGCGGAAAGCCCGCGCTTTCCCGAACTGACGCTTGAGATCCAGGACACCGCGCGCAGGCGCGCCACCGAGAACGTCGCGCACGTCATCGGCGAGCTGGCGCGCGCCGAGGGACTTTTCGGCAAGGGCGCATTCGCCGCCGACAGGCTCGAGGACAGCGCGCGGATCTTCCTCGATCTCGTGATCTTCGCCGTCCTCATGAGGATCCTGCTCGGCGAGGACATGCGGATGCTGAAGAAGGAAGCGCAGGCCCATGTCGAGAAGCGCGTCGACTTCTTCCTGGCGGCAACGACCTGACCCCTGCGTCTGCGCGGCCCCCGCGTTGCACAGCTCCTGAAAGATTTTCTCTTCCTGCAGGACGACGTCCCAATGCAGACTGTGCTCAAAGGCCGTCGCGCCGGGCGAGCGCGCGCCTCGAATTGACGTCGCGTTCGAGGACAGCCCGTCGTTGCCTCAATGCGCCATCGATGGGCCGCCGCCGAGCTTGACCTTGCGCAGGGTCAGCGCCAGCGGGATCGCCGACAGCGAGATCAGCATCAGGACCCAATAGACGTCCACATAGGCGAGCAGCGACGACTGCAGTTGCACGGTCTGGCCGATCCACGCCACCGCCTGCTGCTGCGCCTGGGCCAGTGAGCTGCCGTGCGCGCTGAAATAGCTGGTCATCTGGTGCAGCGTATCCTGATAGGCATGGTTCGACGGGATCGCGGTCTCCACCAGCCGGCTCTGGTGGAACTGCCCGCGATGCGACAACACGTTGGCAGCGAGCGAAACCCCGATCGAGCCGCCGGTGTTGCGCGCGGCGTTGATCAGCGCCGAGGCCTGATCGGTCCTCTCCGGCGGAATGCCGTCGTAGGACGCGGTGGTGATCGACAGGAAGATCAGCGGCAGGCCTATGCCGATCAGCATGCGCGACTCGGCGAAGAACCAGAAGCCGACATCGGCATAGACCCGCGTCAGGTCATACATCGCGAACGCCACGACCGTGGCTCCCGTCATGATCAGGTATTTCGGCTGCACCCTGCCCGACAGCCGCCCGACCACGAACATCATGACCATGGTGACGAGACCGCCCGGCGACAGCACGAGCCCGGCCCACGTGGCGGTATAGCCGAAATCCTGCTGCACCATCTGCGGCAACATCTGCGTGGTGCCGAGCAGGATCGCGCCGGTCGCCAGCATCACCAGGAAGCACGCCCCGAACTGGCGCGAGGCCAGCATGCGGACGTCGACCGCCGGATTCTTCCGGCTCATCTCCCACGGGATCATCGCGATGAAGGCGGCGGCGCAGACCGCGGCGGTGACCATGATGAAGCGCGAATCGAACCAGTCATCCTCCAGGCCGCGGTCGAGCATCATTTCGAGCGCGCCGAGAAAGGTGGCCACCAGCACGAAGCCGATGACGTCGAAGCCCTGGCTCTGCTGCTGCTTGCGCAGCTCCGCAGTCGCCGCCGCAGGCTCCTGCAGGACCAGCGCGATCAGGAGTATCGCGGCGACGCCGACCGGACCATTGATCAGGAAGCACCAGTGCCAGGATGCATTGTCGGAGAGATAGCCGCCGAGCGTCGGCCCGACCACCGGCGCCACGACGACGGCGACGCCGAACAGGGCGAAGGCCTGGCCGCGCTTGGCCGGCGGAAACGAACTCGCGAGAATTGATTGCGCGACCGGCACCATGCCGCCGCCGCCGAGGCCCTGCAGGATACGGAAGAACAACAGCGAGTCCAGGTTCCAGGCGAAGCCGCACAGCACCGAACTCGCGGTGAACAGGCCGAGGCATATCAGGAAGAAGGTTTTGCGGCCGAGGCGCTTGGCCAGATAGCTCGATGCGGTCAGGCTGATCGCATTGGAAACGAGATAGGTCGTCACCACCCAGGATGATTCATCCTGGCTGACCCCCATGCCGCCGGCGATATAGGGCAGCGCGACGTTGGCAATGGTGGTGTCGAGCACCTCCATGAAGGTCGCGAGCGCGACCAGCACCGCGATCAGCCACGGATTGGCGGCGGGCCGCGGCTCGGCCAGCGTCGCGCCGTCGCTCATAGCACGGCCCTCAGCCGCTCGTAGAGCGATGGCCTGGGATCGATGCGCACGCTCGGCACCACCGACATGCCCGGCCCGAGTGCGACGTCGGCCGGCGGATCGTCCATCTCGATCTTGACCGGCACGCGCTGCACGATCTTGACATAGTTGCCGGTCGCATTCTGCGGCGGCAGCAGCGAGAACGCGGGCCCGGAACCGGACTGCACGCTGGCGACATGGCCGCGGATCTCGCGCTCGGGATAGGCATCGATGTCCAGGGTCACGGGCTGGCCGGGACGCATGTGATCGAGCTGGGTCTCCTTGAAATTGGCGGTGACCCAGACGTCGTCGGGCACGAACATCGTCAGCGCCGTGCCCTGGGCGGCGAACTGGCCGTCGGCGGCGCTCAGATTGACGACGCGCCCGGGCTGCGCCGCGGTCACCGTCGTGTAGGACAGATTGAGCTGCGCCTGGTCGCGCTGCGCCTCGGTCTGGGCGAGATTGGCGGCAGCGCTCTCGCGCTGGGCCTTCAACGACTCCAGCTGCCGCTGCGCGACCCGCAGATTGGCCTGCGCCGAGGTCAGCGCCGCCGTCTGCTGCCGGAGCTGCGAATTGTATTGCTGCTCGCTCTGCACCGTGCCGGAGCCGGTGCGGGCGAGGTCCTGATAACGCTGCGCCTGCTGTTCTGCGAAGGTAAGGCTCGCCTGCGCCTGCTCAACCTGAGCCTGCCCGGCCGTGATCTGCGCCTGCTGCACCTGGATCTGGGCATCAATGTTGCGGATCGCCGCCTCAGCCGACCTCACCTGCGCGGCGGCCTGCGCCAGTGCGATCCTGTAGTCGCGGTCGTCGATCTTGGCGATCACGTCGCCGGCCTTGACGTGCTGGTTGTCGGTGACCGGCACCGCCGTGATGTAGCCGGAGACCTTGGGTGCGATCGCGAACTGGCGGGCGGCGATGAAGGCATCGTCGGTGGTCTCGTAGCGGCCGGCGGCATCGAGATAGACATAGCCGCCGGCGCCCGCGGCGAGCAGGGCAAGGGCGCCGAGCGCCACGCCCCAGGGATGGCGCCGCAGAAAGCCGCGGCGCGGCTGGTCGTCCGCCTCGCCTTTCTCGGTTGGCGACGCCGGCTGGTCCGGCTCGTGCACGTCAGGGGCGGCCTCGCGACGAAGTTCCGTCGCAGCATCGCCGCGCCATTGCTTCAATGCGCGCTCGCGCGCCGGGATCGTCTGGTCGGCAGGTCTGTTCGCCGGCACGGCTTCGGTCATGGAGGAAGTCTGAACGGCCATGAGGCTCTCCTGGAAGAACGAAACTGTTTCGTTCAAAATGGGTCGCGACCCAGCCATAGGCAAGCCCGAAGGGGGGCCGTAGGATCGAAACTTTCTGTGAGCCGGACCTAAAATTTCTGTCATCTGGTTGCGAGCGGGATCAGCTTCGCAACGATGGCCTGGGAACTCAGCGCGCCGGTTGCGGGCCGGCCAGGCGCACTGCCAGCGTCAGCGCGGCGATGATCGGCGGGACGGCAAAGCACCAGCTGCCCAGCCGGGCGAACAGCAGTGCGGCCGCGCCGCAGCCGAGCGCAAACACGAGCACGTTGACAGACATCTGGACAAGGCGCGCGGACGGCGGCGCCTGGCCCTTGTCGCCGACATAGATCCTGTCGGCAAGGTCGATCATCACCTGGGTGGTCGTTCCCGTCATCAGCGTCGACGGCGGCGAACTGGGCAGATAGATGCGGTGCCCGCCATTCTGGATCGCCATCGCCGCGACCAGCACCATGCCGGTGATGATCGCTTCGCGGCTGTCGCCATGATGGAACGGCCCGAAATGAATGGCGAGCGCGGCGCCGATCACGAGCAGCGCCAGCTTGACCACGATCAGGATCTCGAACGCCCGCGACCATCGCCGCGACAGCAGCGTGCCGGCCAGCCGCGTCGCGATCACGACGACGCAGAACACCGGCAGCGCCAGCAGCTTGGCCACCGCCCCGGAGGTGCCGAGCGCCAGCGCGGCGCCGAGCGTCACGAAGTTGCCGGTGACATGGGCCGTGAACAGGCCCTGAAGCGCCAGGAAGCCGGCGGTGTCGACATAGCCGGCATTGACGCTGAGCAGCAGCGGCACGATGCGCGAATCGGTGGAGGCCATGGAATCCCGCTTTCGTTGTTCAGAGCGCGTATTTCAATTCGATGCCGATGTAGTCGCTGTCGTGCCCTCCGGCGCGACGCAGCGTATCACCGATCTCGTAGTGCACGGCCTCCACTGCGCCGGTGAGGTTCGCGTTGAAGCGATAGTCCGCACGCAGCTGCGCGTAGACTCCGGACCAAGGACTGCCCTGCCCGGCCGTGCCGGCCACCGCCACGTTGGGCTGGACGTAGACCGCATCCGCCGTGGTCGCACGCCACTGCAGGCCGATCGCCGCCATGACCGAGAGATCGGCGGCAGGCTTCACCGTCAGCGACGGTTTGAGATGGATCAGGTTGGTGTAGCCGGTGAAGCCGGCGAGTGAGAAGTAGTAACCGTTCGGAAACAGCGGATTGAAGGTCTCGATCCGGCTGTCGCCGGGATGGCGGTCGCCGGACGCGCCGTCGAGCTGCAGGCCGACGCGCGGCTGCCAGCCGACATCGGCAAACGTGTAGCCGGCGCGCGCGCCGGCGCCCCAGGCCCGGATCTGCTTCGCGCCCACCGATCCCGCCTGCCCCATCGCTTCCAGATCCCAGTCGAAGCCGGCGAGCTTGCCGGCGAAGCGGATGTCGAGGACGTGGCGCTGCTCGTTGCCGGCGGCGTCGAGGAAGCGCGCATTGTCGCGCTGATAGTAGGAATAATAGGACGACAGCTCGTTGGTGCCGAGCACCTGGCGCTCGACACGCAGAGTGTGAAACTGGAACTGGCCGTTGGACGTGTCGTCGAACGGACGCACCAGTTTGTATTGCACCGGCTGGCTGACGAAGCCGATGAAGCGCCACGGGCCGCTCTCCCAGTCTGCCCACAGCGCATCGAAGGATTGCCGCACGTTCGGCCCGTCACGCGAGGAGACGAAGCGCTGCAGGTCGAAGTCGAAATCCTGCCGGCCGACACGGGCCTTGAAGGTCCCCTTCTCCGTCGGATTGACGTAGGCCAGGAAGGCGAGCCGGAGATCGAGCGGGTCCTGGTCGACGGATGTGACGCTGGCCTTGCCGAAGGCGCGGTCGTCCTCGAGCTGGACGAACAATTGCCAATTCTCATTGAGATGCGCGTCGGCATGGATCTGCAGCCGCTGCAGCAGATGCTGGTCGGGCTTGGTCCCGCCGATGCCGAAGCCCGCCGCGTCCAGGCTCTCGAACCGCTCGCGCAGGGTCATGCCGAACGAGACGTAGCTCTGCGGCGCGCCCTGCTGCAGCGGGATGTACTTGATCGGATCGAACAGCGCCGTGCGCAGCGCCGGATTGGCCAGCGCGGACCAGTCCTCCTGCCAGCGGTTGCTGCGGATCGCGGGACGCGCGGCCGCGTCCTCGGCGCGAGCCGACGTGGCGCACAGCACGGCCAGCAGCGCAGCAGTGGCTGTCGTCGTTGTCAGAGCGCGTGCCATCCGCGACGTCGCCAACATCTGCCCATCAACTCCTACTTCACGACAGCATGGATCTCCGCGACATAGCCGCCGGGAAACTGTACCACCGCCTGCTCGCGCCTGTCCGAGGTGAACGGCTCGACGAGCACGGTCGCGCCCGTTCCCTTCGCCTTGTCCAGGGTGGCCTTGAGGTCGGCAACCTCGTAACCCGTCATCTCGCGACCGAAGGGATACGGCAGATGCCCATCGGTGACAAACACCGTCATTTTGCCGAAGGCAGACTCGATGCGGATGCGCCGATAATGATCGCTGGAGCGACCGATCTCGACGCCCGGCGCCTTGGCGTCGTCGGACACCACCTTGCCGTTCGAAAAGCGCAGGAAGGCGCGCGTGAAGGCGTCCGCACGACCCGGCGAGACATAGACGCGGTTTTCGGGAACGGTCTGGAACGCGGCATAGGACGGCTTGGTGGTGTGCCAGTACAGCTGCATGTTGACGCCGCCCGGCCATTGGATCACGGCGTCGCGCCCGATCGGATCAGGAAACGGCGCGACCACCACGTCGGCGCCCGCGGCCTTCGCCGCCTTGATCGCTGCGTCCAGGTCGGTGACGAGATAGCCGGTGCGCTCGGCGCCGAACGGATATGGAATTCCCGTCTTGAAGCCGAACAGCGACACGGTGCCGACCGGCGTCTGCAGCAGTTGCGACGTCGTGCTGCTCGGCGTCGGCGTCACCGTCGCCACGACCTGCTTGGTGCTCTGGCCGCCGAAGGTGGCGAGGAAGCTGGTCGCGAATTTCTCGACGTCATCGGGCGCGACATAGACATGGGTGGTGTCGTATTGCGCGGCGACGCCGATCTGCGGTGCGGGATCTTTGGCGAGGGCGGGCGTGGCGAGCAGCGTGGCCGCGAGCGCGGCGCCGAGAAGACAACGATGACGGAGCATGACAACCTCGAACGAATGGATCAATTCACGCGCGGCGCGCGCGCATCGACAGGATGGACACGAGCACGAGCCCGGCAATCAGGCCGAGATGCTCGAAGAAGGCGTTGAGGGCCATGAAGCGATCGTGGCCGTCCATGTGCCAGAAGTCGTTGGCGGTGAGCATCGCCACCGACGTGAGCACGCCGAGCGCGCCGGCGCCGAGCCACACCAGGCGGTTCACGATCACCAGCAGCGAGCCGATCAGCTCGACGGCGATCGCGGCGGCCGCCCACAGCCACGCCGGCTGCAGGCCGAAATGGGCCTGCTCGGCGATGGCGGAGGGAAAGTCCGTGAGCTTCTGGACGCCGCCGATCAGATAGGCCGAGACCAGCGCGAGCCGCGCCAACGGCCACAGCAACGGCCAATCGAGAACGCCCGCGATCGGCCGTGGCGTGTCGGATGTTGCCGCCATGTCAGACTGCCCAGCAGGCGCAGCCGAGCGCGCCCCAGAAGCTCTTGAGATCGGCCGCCGGGATCTTGCCCGACCAGGCGCGGGCGTGGTCATGGCCATGGACGCCGCAGGCACTGGCGCAGCCGCACATCTGCATCGCCTGCGCGCGGACGGCGCCATTGTCGTCCGTCGCCGCCCAGGCGCCATAGCCGCCGAAGCGGCGCACCGGCGACCATTCCGGCATCGCCGGCGGCGGCGCGGCCGCGTCGAGCGGCTTGAAGTCGGAGGCTGCATAGACGATGCGACCGCCGACCATGGTCAGCACGCTCGTGGTGTCCGCGATCTCGGCCTCGGCGCAGGAGAAGTAGTCGCGATCCGGCACAATGAGGTCGGCGAGCTGGCCGACGGCGATGCGCCCCTTCTTGCCCTCTTCATTGGAGAACCAGGTGACGTTCTCGGTCCACATCCGCAGCGCGGTCTCGCGATCGAGGCAGTTGCGCTGCGGCGTCAGCCTGAGACCGCCGACGGTGCGGCCGGTGACGAGCCACGACAGCGAGACCCAGGGATTGTAGGACGCCACGCGCGTCGCATCCGTGCCGGCGGAGACCTTGACGCCCTTGTCGAGGATCTTCTTCACCGGCGGCGTCGCCTCCGCCGCGCCAAAGCCGTAGCGCTCAACGAAATATTCGCCCTGATAGGCCATGCGGTGCTGCACGGCGATGCCGCCGCCGAGGGCCGCGATGCGATCGATCGACTGGTCCGAGATGGTCTCGGCATGATCGAAGAACCAGTGCAGCCCGTCGAGCGGCATCTCCTGGTTGACGGTCTCGAACACGTCGAGCGCACGCGAGATGGTTTCGTCGTAGGTGGCGTGCAGCCGCCACGGCCATTTGTTCTGCACGAGAATGCGCACGACCTGTTCGAGCTCGCCCTCCATCTCCGGCGCCATGTCCGGGCGCGGCACGCGGAAATCCTCGAAATCGGCGGCGGAGAACACCAGCATCTCGCCGGCGCCGTTGTGGCGGAAATAATCGGTGCCTTGCTGGTAGGTCGACGTCTTCGTCCAGTTGAGGAAGTCCTCCTTCTCCGCCTTCGGCTTCTGTGTGAACAGATTGTAGGCGAGACGGATCGTGAGCTGGCCGTCATCGGCGAGCTTCTGGATCACGGCATAGTCGTCAGGATAGTTCTGGAAGCCGCCGCCGGCGTCGATCGCACCGGTGACGCCGAGCCGGTTCAGCTCGCGCATGAAGTGCCGCGTCGAATTGAGCTGATAGTCGAACGGCAGCTTCGGTCCCTTGGCCAAGGTCGCGTAAAGAATGGCGGCGTTGGGCTTGGCGAGCAGGAGCCCCGTCGGATTGCCGTGGGGGTCGCGGATGATCTCGCCGCCGGGCGGCTGCGGGGTGTCCTTGGTGTAGCCCACGGCACGCAACGCGGCGCCGTTGAGAATGGCGCGGTCGTAGAGATGCAGCAGGAACACCGGCGTATCGGGCGCGACGGCGTTGAGCTCGTCGATCGTCGGCAGGCGCTTCTCGGCGAACTGGTGCTCGGTGAAGCCGCCGACCACGCGCACCCATTGCGGCGGCGGCGTGATCGCGACCTGCGCCTTCAGCATGGACATCGCGTCGGCGAGCGAGCGCACACCGTCCCAGCGCAGCTCCATGTTGAAATTGAGCCCGCCGCGGATGATGTGCAGATGATTGTCGATCAGGCCCGGCAGCACGCGCCGGCCCTTGAGATCGATCACCTTGGTGGCCGGCCCGGCCAGCCGCATCAGTTCGTGCTCACGGCCGACCGCGGCGAACACACCGTCCTTGATCGCGACCGCGCTCGCCGTCGGATTGGATCGGTCCAGCGTCGTGAACAGGCCACGATGCAGGATCAGATCGGGATGATCGCTCATGAGGCCTTCTCGCCGTGCGCCGGAGGAGTGGTGGTCTCCGCCCGGCCGTGACGGCCGGGCAGCATGCCGAAGATGTGGGTGGCGCAGGCCGCCTTCTGCCACGCGGCAGCGAGGCTGCTGCCGGTCAGAAGCTGCTTGCCCACGGGAATCACCTGCTCGCCGACGAGGATGCCGAGCAGGCCGACCAGCGCCACCAGCGGCGGCGCCGGCGAGCGCACCTGGAGCAGGCTGTAGATCACGCCGACCAGCAGCCCTGCCCCGAGTGAGAACAGATAGATCTTCATCGCGCGCCTCAGGCTACCTTGGCGCCGCCCTCGGAGGCGTGCTCGCCAAGCGCCCATTTCGAGAACCGGACCTGGATGCCGTAGGGCGAATGCGCTTTGAGGATCTCCATCATGCCGTCATAGGTCTCGGCGCGCGCCCAATCCTGCTGCAGCTCGAACGCATATTGGCACGACGTGATCGGCACAGCGCCGGCCTGGATGGCCCGCTCCATCGAGCGGTTATGCGCTTCCACCGACAGATCGCCGCACGCATCGGCCGGGATGTAGATCTCATAGCCTTCCTTCAGCATGTCCAGCGTCGGGAACATCACGCAGGCCTCGGTCCACAGGCCCGCGATCACGAACTTCTTGCGGCCCGTGGCAGCGACGGCCTTGCGGAAGCCCGCGTCCAGCCAGGAGTTCATCGAGGTGCGGTCGATGATGTCGTGGTTCGGAAACAGGTCCGTGATCTCCGGCATGAAGGGCCCGGAGAAGGAATCCTTTGCCACCGTCGTCAGCACGGTCGGAATCTTGAACAGCTTGGCGGCCTTGGCGAGAATCTGGACGTTGTTGAAGACGCCGAGACGGTCGTGGGACTGCACGCCCTGATACATCGCCGGCTGATAGTCGATCAGGGCGATGGCGCTGTTCTGAGGGGTGAGCATTTCGAGCTTGGACAAGATTATCTCCGTGGACAACGATTCGATTGAGTAGATCGGGATGGGTGGATCAGGTGAGCGGATAAGCGCCGCGCGGTGCGAATCGGCGCCACGCCAGCACGCCGAGACCGATGAAGAGCGCGAGCGTGACGAGCTGTGCTATCGCGAACGGCGGTTCGCTCTGGGTCGGCGCCAGCGCATTGAGCACGCCGATCTTCTGGAACGACTGCACGACGGCGACGAAGACGTTGAGATACAGCGAGAGCAGCGCGCTGACGACATAGACGGACCGCCACCATCCGGACAGCGCGAACACATAGAGCGCGGCAGCCGCCGCAACGAGCAGCGCGAGCAGGATGATGCCGATGATCCGCGGCGGATCGAGACCGAACGGCGGCAGCGGGAAGCCGGTCACGCCGGTGAGGAAGGTCGTGACCAGGAACAGCGCCGTCCAGACCGCCAGATGGCGGCCTGTCAACATGCCGGCGAGCATGATGAGCCCTGTCGCAATTCCGATCAGACTCAGCGCCACGTGGATCTGCAGAAACAAAGTCGTCGGAAGTCCCCAGGTCATGCGACCCTCCTCTGATCAGCTCTTGATGAAAGACAGGAGATCGGCGTTGATGGTCTCGGCCTCGGTGGTCGGCATGCCGTGCGGAAAGCCCTTGTAGGTCTTCAGCACGCCGTTCTTCAGCAGCTTGGCCGACAGCGGCGCCGAGTCGGCGTAAGGAACGATCTGGTCGTCCTCGCTGTGCATCACCAGCACCGGCAGCGTGATCTTCTTGAGATCCTCGGTGAAGTCGGTCTGCGAGAACGCGACGACGCCGTCGTAATGCGCCTTGGCGCTGCCCATCATGCCCTGGCGCCACCAGTTCTGGATCACGGCCTCCGAGGGCTTGGCGCCCGGCCTGTTGTAGCCGTAGAACGGCCCGGCCGCGACGTCGCGATAGAATTCCGAACGGCGGGTGGCGACCTGGGTCTGGAAGTCGTCGAACACCGCCTTCGGCAGGCCACCGGGATTGGCGGCCGTCTGCACCATCAAGGGCGGCACCGCGGCGATGATCGCGGCCTTGGCCGCCCTGCTCTCGCCGTGGCGCGCAAGGTAATGGACCACCTCTCCGCCGCCGGTGGAATGGCCGACATGGATGGCATTCGTCAGGTCGAGATGCGCCGTGAGCGCCGCGAGATCGTCGGCATAATGGTCCATGTCGTGACCATCGGCGACTTGGGCCGAGCGGCCATGGCCGCGGCGGTCATGGGCGATGACGCGAAAGCCGCGATTGAGGAAGAACAGCATCTGCGCATCCCAATCGTCGGATGACAGCGGCCAGCCGTGGCTGAACACGATCGGCTGCCCGGATCCCCAATCCTTGTAGTAAATCTCTGTGCCGTCATTGGTTTTCAGAAAGGCCATGATCTGTCTCCTGCGTCCCGTCTCGCGCCGGCGGCTGCGACGAATTTCGTGTCGCGGCCCCGTCTGGCAGATGCTATGCAATCTCATGTGCACTTGCACAATGATCCTAGGACGCCAAAGCACTGGCTCCAGAAGGCCAAGGGGATGGCTCCGCAAGTTCGAACCACATCGTCATCCTGGATGCGCGGGGTCGCGACCACGCTGACCGAGCAGGGCCTCGATGTGGCCGCGCTGTTCGCCGACGTCGACCTGCGAATCGAGGATCTCGACGATTGCGATCGCCGCTGGCCGACCGAGGCGCTGAGCCAATTGTGGGTGCTGGCGGCCGAGCGCTCGGGCAATCCCGACATCGGTCTTGCAAAAGTCGATGCGCCGCGCCCCGACAATTATGGCGTCGCCGGCTACGCCATGATGTCGAGTCCCGATCTCCTGACCGGCCTGACGCGGCTCATGCGCTACATGTGTCTGGTGAGCGACGCGGTGATCATCACCCTGGAGCAGGGCGATGGCGGCCGCTGGGTGCGGACCGACGTCTTCAGCGGCGAATGCCCGATACCGCGGCAGCGTTACGATTACGGCGTCGTCAATCTGCTCAATCTTTGTCGCTGGATGCTGGATCGTCGGTTGACCCCGCTGGCCGCGCGCTTCTCGCATCCGGTGCCGATCTCGATCGCGGCCTACAACAATGCTTTCCAATCGCCGCTCGAATTCGATGCCCCGTTCAACGGCTTTCTGGTGTCGGAGCAGGATCTCGCCTGCAAGCTGACGACGTCGGCGCCCGAGCTCGCCGCGATTCACGATCGCATCGCCGGCGAGGCGCTGGAGCGGCTGGTCAGGACCGACACCGCTCACCGCGCCCGAACCGCGATCGCCAAGCTGCTGCCCGACGGCAGCCCGCTGCGCTCGGCCATCGCGGCAGAGCTCGGGCTGAGCGACCGCACGTTCCAGCGCCGGTTGGCCGACGAAGGTCTCTCCTTCAGCGACCTCGTCGAGGACACCCGCCGTGAGCTCGCCCAGCGGCACCTCGCCGATGCCAGGATGACGCTCACCGACATCGGCTATCTGCTCGGCTATGCCGATCAGAGCACGTTCTTCCGCGCCTCGAACCGCTGGTTCGGTGAATCACCCGGCGAATATCGCAGCCGCGTCATCAAGGGACACCGCCGGGATGATGCGCTCGCGCGCGGAACATGACCCCCGCAGGCGGCGCGTCTGACGGCGCGCTTCAGAACATCCCGTTGGTGTTGGCCGACGTTTCCGGAATGGGCTGCACCGAATCCCAATGCTCTTCGATCTTGCCGTCCTTGAGACGGAAGATGTCGACGATGGCGTTGCCGCGGGTGCCGGGCTCGCGGATGGCACGAACGCGCAGCACGACGAAATCGCCATCGACGTGGACCTGCGTGATCTCGCTGTGCGACTGCGGAAACTTGGTCTTCAGGAACGCGATGAACTTGCGGAAGCCTTCGGGGCCGTCCTCGGCGTTCGGATTGTGCTGGATGTAGGTGCCGAGATATTTCGACGCCGCCTCGAAATCCTTGCGATTGAGACCCTGCTCGTAGAAATCGAGCACGATGGCCTTGTTGCGCTCCTCCTGTGGCGAATAGGCGCGCTGGGCCAGCGCAGGCGCCGCGATCGTCGCAACCAGGGCGGCAGTCAGCGCCATAGCGAAACGTGTCGTCATCCTGCAGTCTCCTCTCGGCGCAACGCTGCCGCCGTTTGCGCGCCGGAACGTGATCAACTGCGATGATGCGGATCATCGCATGCGGCAGCCTCAATAATAGCGGTAGAAATGGTGCACCGGACCATGACCGTGGCCGACGGTGAAGCGATCGGCCGCCGCGATGGCGCCTGAGATGAAGGCCTTGGCGTGGCGCACGGCCGCCTCGAGGCCTTCGCCCTTCGCGAGCCCTGCCGCAACGGCCGACGACAGCGAGCAGCCGGTGCCATGGGTGTTCCTGGTGGCGACGCGCGGCGACGCCAATGCGATGCTGCTCTCCGCCGTGACGAGGTAGTCGGTGCTGTCGGCGCCATGCCCGTGGCCGCCCTTGATCAGCACGGCCGGGCAGCCGAGCGCGAGCAGACGGCGGCCCTGCTCCGCAATGGCCGCGTCCGAGGTCGCCACCGTCTCGTCCAGCAGCGCAGCCGCTTCCGGCAGGTTCGGCGTGATCAGCGACGCCAGCGGGATCAGCCGGCGACGCAGGGCGTCGATCGCATCCTCCGGCAGCAGCCGGGCGCCCGAGGTCGCGACCATCACGGGATCGAGCACCACATGAATGGGCTGCCGGCGCGCCAGGCTTGCAGCGATGGCTTCCGCGATCGGGGCCTGCGCCACCATGCCGATCTTGACCGCACCGACCGCGAGGTCGTCGAACACGGCGTCGATCTGCGCGGCAACGAAGTCCGGGGGCACCAGATGCACGCCGGTCACGCCAGTCGTGTTCTGGGCGGTCAAGGCCGTCAGCACCGAGGCGCCGTAGACGGACAGCGCCGCGAAGGTCTTCAGATCGGCCTGGATGCCGGCGCCGCCCGAGGAATCCGAGCCGGCGATCGTGAGTGCGACGGGGGTGCTCATTCCCCTTCCTAGCGCGGGCCGGCCGCGCCCGGCAAGCAGGCCGGGTCACCGGAGAAAGCGTATCGACTTCGCCGGAAAACGCTATATTGAGGCGAAAGACGCCTTCCGGAGACAGCCCGCAATGGTTCCCTTCTTCGTCCAGATCAAGTGCAAGCTCGGCCAGTCCTACACGGTGGCCAATGCGCTGGCAGAAGCCGAGATCGCCTCGGAGATCTACTCCACGGCCGGCAATTACGACCTTCTGGTGAAGTTCTACGTCGACAACGCCACGGATATCGGCCACTTCGTCAACGAGAAGGTCCAAGTGCTGCCCGGCATTCAGGACACCCACACCATCATCACCTTCAAGGCCTTCGGCGCCAGCTAGCGGCGCGCCGCTCAAGACGATCTTGGCGCGGCAGCCGGCAAAAGGCGCCCGTCGTTGCCAACGGGCGCCGAGGTCATGAAAAACGGAACAAGAATGCTTTGGTCATGAAAGACGATGAGCGGCCGGAGACCCTCCAGCCCAATCGTTTCGGCAAGTCGGAAAACCGAACCCTTCGACCGCGAGGGCATCGGGGGGACTGTCGAGCGGCCCAGCTTTCCTTTTCGGCAACTTGGCGATAGGCGTTCTATAACCGGTGCACGACGCACCGGGTCAAGCCGGGCGATCCGCCAGAGACGGTCGATCAAGAAGTTGAGACGAAAACTCAAGAAAGTCTGCGGCGTCTGGTGAAGAGTGAGATCGAATCCGTTTCGTCCCTGCTGCCCACCTATGGCTTTTCAGCCGAGCAGATGGACACCGAGACCAACATCGCAGCCTGGCGCGAGGCCACGTCGACGTTCTTCGAGGTCGACGAACTCGCCGCCGGCGAAACCGCTCCGTTCAGAGCCGACGTCCTGTCCTATGCCTTGGGCCCGGTTCTCCTCGGATCGGCCCGCGCCAGCGGCCAACGCTTCCGGCGATCGGCAGAGACGATCGCGCGCAGCGGCATCGATCACATCATCCTGCAGCTCTATGTGAAGGGCGGCTACGAGGGCATCGCCGGCGCCTCGCCGATCCGGGTCGAAGCCGGCGACCTCTGCGTGCTCGACCTCGCCCAGACACTCGAAACGCGCGCGGCGGCGTTCGAGAACATCACGATGGTCGTACCGCGCCCGATGTTCGACGCCCGCCTGCTGCAGGTCGGCGATCTGCATGGACTCGTGCTGCCCCGCCACGGTGCGCTGGCGCCGCTGCTGGCCCGGCATTTGGGCGCGCTGCTCGACTACGCACCGCGCATGAGCGTCGACGAATGCCAGGCGGCGGTGGACGGCACGGTGTCGCTGATATCAGCGTGTCTGCGCGGCGAGCTCGAACGCCGCGACGCCGACCGCAGCGTCACGGCGGATGTCTCGCTGCTCCGGATCCGGCAATACATCGAAGCACAGCTCGCGAGCGCCGACCTCAGCGCCGACGCCGTGGCGCTGCATTTCGGGCTGTCGCGCGCGTCGCTCTATCGGTTGTTTGCGCCGATCGGCGGCATCGCCGACTACATCCGCAGCCGGCGCCTGCACCGCGCCTTCTTCGATCTCGCCGGAGGGGCGCGCAACGTCCGCATCAGCGAGGTGGCGCGGCGCTGGCAGCTCGGCACCGACGCGCATTTCACGCGCCTGTTCAAGACCGCCTATGGCATTACGCCGAGCGCCGCGCGCGAGGCAGCCATGCTGGGCCTGCCACAGCGGCCGCCCGACGCCGACAGCGAAGCCGCCTCGCCGCTCAGCCGTTGGATGCGAGGGATAGCAGCGCCCCGGACCGGGGAATGAGCGCGACCACGGCGCCCTCGTGCGGATCGGATGGCTCCGGCGCTTCGGCGTCCGGTGCCGGCTCACCGTCCTCGGCTGGGGCCTGCGCGATCTTCAGATGCTGCTCGAGCTGGTCGACCGGCATCGGACGGCCGAGCAGATAGCCTTGCGCGAAGTTGACGCCGAGCGCGCGCAGCTGCACGAGCTGCTCCTCGGTCTCGACGCCTTCGGCGGTGATCTGGATGCCGAGCCCACGCGCCAGCGTCACCACCGAGGAGATCACGGCGGCGCTCTCGTCGCGCACGCTCAGATTGGCGACGAAGGACTTGTCGATCTTGATCTTGTTGAACGGAAATGCCGTCAGCGAGCGCAGCGACGAATAGCCGGTCCCGAAATCGTCGAGCGCCAGCGAAATGCCGAGCCCCTTCAGCCTGTCGATGAAGCTCTCGTTCTCGGCCGCACGCTCCAGCAGCACCGACTCGGTGATCTCGATCTCGAGCCGTTTCGGATCGAGCCCGGACCTCGCGAGCGCGGACTGGATCACGTCGAACAGTTCCGCCTGCTTGAACTGCACGGGCGACAGATTGACCGCGAGCTTGATGTCGTCGGGCCACCCGGTCGCGTCGTCGCAGGCGCGTCCGATGATCCACTCGCCGAGCGGCACGATCAGGCCGGTCGACTCCGCAAGCGGAATGAACTTGTCCGGCGGCACCAGTCCCTTGAGCGGATGACGCCAGCGCACCAGGGCCTCGACGCCGCGGCGTTCGCGCGTCTCGGCATCGTAGAACGGCTGATAGTGCACCTCGAACTGACACTGCGCGATGGCGTCGCGCAGATCGCCCTCCAGCGTGTTGCGCGCCTCGAGCTCGGCCGACATCGCGTCGTCATACATCGTGTAGCAGCTGCGGCCGGCGGATTTCGAACGATAGAGCGCGAGATCGGCCTTCCGCAGCAGATGCTCCTGGTCGCGGCCGTGCTGGGGCGCGAGCGAGATGCCGATGCTGGTGCCGATCTCGACCCGTTGCCCGCTGAGCACGAACGGCTCGGCGATCAGCCGGGTGATGCGCTGGGCGAGCTCGATCGCGGCTGTGCGCTGATCGGCGAAGCCGGCCTGAATCAGGGCGAACTCGTCGCCGCCGAGCCGGGCCAGCACGTCCTCGTCGCGCAGTTGCGAGCGCAGCCGCTGCGCGACCTGCACCAGCAGATCGTCGCCCGCGCCATGGCCGAGTGAATCGTTGACGTTCTTGAAGCGGTCGAGGTCGAGCAGGAAGACGGTGAAGCGGCCGTTCTTGTCGTCGTTGATGCGCTCCATCTCCTCCAGGAAGAAGGCGCGGTTGGCAAGCCCGGTCAGGGCGTCGGTCTGCGCAAGTTCGAGCACGCGGCGATTGGCCAACGCCAGCTGCAGCGCATTGCGGCTCGACAGCGCGAGATACACGGCGAGGAAGATGGTCGTGGCCACACCGGCCGCATAGAGCGCCAGCGCCCGGTTATGGCTCGCCATCAGGCCGCCGCCGGCAGGCGCGGCCTGGAACACCCAGTCGGCATCGCCGATGCGCAAGGTGGTCGACCAGATGTTCGGATCGGCCGGCCAGCGCTGCGGGTCGACGCCGGACGCATTGATGACGCGCTCCGGCGGGAGCAGATTGATCTGCAGCGCCGGACTGTTGGGATTGTTCGCACGCACCGACTGCAACAGCATCGGCAGGTCGAACACGCCGACGATGAAGCCTGAGAGATTGCGGCGGCGATCGGCGACCGTCGTGCGCGACGTTCCCTTGGCATAGACCGGGATGCCGATCATGACGGCGTTGTTGCGCTCATTCTGATTGATCAGGTTCTGGCGCGTGCGCAGCGCACCGATCATGTCGTAGTCGCGCGATTGCTCCAGCACGGCGCGATGATCGGGGATGCTCCAATAGTCGAGGCCGTAGACCGGCGAGGTCTTCGCCTCGGTGGAGAAGTACACCGGATAGTACTCGTCGCTCTCCGGGGCGACCGTGCCGTCCGGATACGACTTGATGCGGAAGGCGGGAACGCCGTCGGTGATCGCGGCGGCCTCGTATTCACCGCGCTCCTTGCGCTTGATCCGCGGCAGCCAGGCCAGACGCAGCATGCCGCGATGCGCCTCGAACAGGCGCGCGCTGAAGGTCTGATACTCGCTGCGGGTGATGTCGTCGTTGGCGGACTCGAAGCGGGTGCGCAGCGCGGTCAGCCGGCTGACATATTCGTTGACGCCGTTCTGGACCAGGATCGCCTGCGCTTCCGCCAGCCCCTCGAAATCGGTGCGCGCCAACTGGTTTTCCCAGCGTCCGACGGCCACCGTACCGGCGATCGACAGGACGACGCCGACGCATGCAGCAATAATCGCAGGACGATACAGACGGTATCTGGATAACGACGCACGCAGTCTCTCACGCCCGCTACCGTTGCGAGCGCCATCACTACCCTGCAGCGTCGGTGCGCTGTACTCTTCAACCTGCAATATGGCCCCCGCCAAACGGCCGCCCCTCGAAAAACGATCTGCCAATGGTCGGCCGGCGAAGTTAAGGACGGTCAAAGATCATCAGTTCTGGAGTACCAGAACCCGAGGCTTGGTTAACGGCTGACTGTTGAAGGCCGCCCAAAACGCGATCAAGCGCGCGATACCTCTTTAGCGAGGTCTTCATTCAACGCGCTTAGACTGAGTTACCATCAGGCTTAGGCGTACTCGTGCATCGAAGATCGCAATGAACTGGTTCTCAAGCTTCCGCAGCTCCATCGCTGTCCTCCTGCTCGGCCTGCTCCCGCTCGGGTCCGCCCGCGCCGACGAGCTCGGCGTCACCAACGACGCGATCCTGTTCGGTCAGGTGGCGGCGCTCGAAGGCCCGTCCGCGGCGCTGGGCCAGGCGGCGCGCCAGGGCCTGCTGGCGGCCTTCAGCGAGCTCAACGCCAAGGGCGGCGTCTACGGACGCCGGCTCAAGCTGGCGAGCCGTAACGACGGCTACGATCCCGACCGCTCGGTGGTCGAGACCATCAAGCTGATCTACGAGGACAAGGTGTTCGCGCTGATCGGCGCCGTCGGTACCCCGACCGCGATGGCCACAGCGCCGATCGCAGCCTCGAACGACGTGCCCTTCATCGGACCGGTGTCGGGCGCCGAATTCCTGCGCGCGCCCGAGTTTCAGAACATCGTCAACATCCGCGCGAGCTACGCGGCCGAGGCCGAAGCCTCGATCAAGCATCTCACCGAGGAGCTCCATCTCACCCGCATCGCGATCTTCTATCAGGACGATGCGTTCGGCCGCGACGTGCTGGCCGGCGTCAAGACCCATCTCGATCGCCGTGGCCTCGAACTTGCCGCCGAAGGCACGTTCGAGCGCAACACCCGCGCGGTCGGCGCGGCGCTCAAGGTGATCCGGCGCGCCGAGCCTGAGGCCGTGATCCTGGTCGGCACTTACGGCCCGTGTGCCGAGTTCATCAAGATGGCGCATCGCTCGGGCTTCAACCCGACCTTCACCGCCGTGTCCTTCGTCGGTGGCAATGCGCTCGCCAAGGAGCTCGGCGCCGAGGGCCGCGGCGTCATCGTCTCCGAGGTGGTGCCGTTCCCGTGGGACACCGACCGCCGCATCGTCGCGGACTATCAGGCGGCGATGAAGACGCTCGATCCGAGCCAGACCCCCGACTTCATCGGGCTGGAGGGCTACATCACCGGCCGCCTGGTCGCACGCGCGCTCGCGATGACCGGCCCCAACCCGACGCGCGCGGAACTGCTGCGGATCATCAACGAGGTCGGCCAGTTCGACATCGGCGGACTGGTCGTCAGCTTCGGCAACGCGCGCAAGGACAACCCGCCGCCGGTATCGCTGACCGTGATCCAGGGTGACGGCAGCTTCAAGCCGATCTGATCCGGAGGCGCAACTGATCAGTTCGCCGGCTTCTTCGGCTTCGGCGGACCTTCGACCGGCGGCAGGGATTTCAGGTAGACCGCCATCGCCTTGCGATCGTCGGCGGTGAGCTGCGAGGTGTTGCGGATCACGCGCGCCATCGAGCCGCCGGCGCTGTCGCCGTCCGGCAGTTGTCCGGTCTCGAGGAAATAGCTGAAGTCGCTCTCGCTCCAGTCGGACAGGCCCTTCTGGGTGATGTTCGGCACGAAGCCATGACCCTCCGGATCGGGTCCGCCGGCAAGGCGCTGCGCCGATACGATGCCGCCGAGCGGATTGCGCGGGCTGTGGCACTCGGCGCAATGGCCGAAGGTGTTGACCAGATAGGCGCCGCGATTCCACTCCGCCGAATGCGAGGCGTCGGCAACGAACGGCCCGTCATTGAAGAACAGCAGCTTCCAGACGCCCACGGTGCGGCGGATGTTGAACGGGAATGGCATGTCGTGCGCGCGCGAGGCGCCGGCGACCGGCGGCAGCGTCTTCATGTAGGCGAAGAGATCGCGGACATCGTCGACCTTGGCGGCCGCGTAGGAGGTATAGGGAAACGCCGGATAGTAGTGGCTGCCGCCGGGCGACACGCCGCGCACGACCGCATTGACGAACTGAGCCTCGCTCCAGCGCCCGATCCCATCGTTCGGATCGGGCGAGATGTTGGGCGCATAGAACGTGCCGAACGGCGAGGTCAGCGGCAGCCCGCCCCCAAGCTTGAGCCGGTCCGGCTGGTTCGGCACCGCATGGCAGGACGCGCAGCCGCCGATGTTGAACATCTCCTGCCCATTGGCGAGATCGGGCGCCCGGGTCGCAGCCGCCAGCGTGATCGTCGAGGGCTGCGTCAGCCACCAGAACACCGCAAGGCCGGCGGCGACGAGCACGCAGAGAGCAGGCAGGAGGCGTCGTCGCATGGTGGCTCCGTCACGGCAGGGAAGAATGTCGTCCGTCCGGCCATCATCTCCGGACCGCGGCAGCGCCGTGATACGTCAGGACGCCGGCGCTGCGCAAACGAACGGGGGCGGACGCAATGCCGCGCCCGCCCCCGTCGATGTCAGGTCCGATCAGCTGTTCTTGAGACGGAAGGTCTCGTGGCAGCCGCCGCATTCCTTGCCGATCCCGGGCGCCGTCGCCTTCAGGCTGTCGAGATCCTTGATCTTGGCCTTGGCCTCGGTGACGACCTTGGCGAAGCTGTCGATCTTGGCCTTGAAGCCGGCCTGGTCTTCCCAGATCTTCGGCGACGGGCCGTAATCGCCTTCGAACTTGGCGCCCTTCAGGCTGGCCGGATACATCGTCGGCAGCTTCTTGGCGGTGTCGTCGAGCTGTGCCAGAGCGGCATTGACGGCGGCCTGGTCATACGGCTTCTCGCCCTTGACCATGGCGATCATGACACCGCCGAGGTTCTTGGCGTTCGCCTTCATGGTGTCCTGGCTCTGTTTGACCAGATCCTGCTGTGCCATCACGGCGCCGGCCCCCAGCAGCAATGCTGCTGCTACCACGACAGTCCGCTTCATCAATTCGCTCCTTTGTTGTCACGATCCCGTTCAGTCCACCTGAACGGATCGCCCTGTTTGGTCAACCCCTCAGCCGGCGGGTTATTCCGGAATTGAGGCGGATATCGGAGAGTCCTGGGAGATAGCGTACTCAGAGACTATGACGGCGATGCTGCTCCCGGATGGCAATCCAGACCCGCTCCGGAGTCGCGGGCATGTCGATGTGTTCGATCTTGTACTCACGCCAGAGGGCTTCGACGATCGCGTTGACCACGGCCGGACATGAGCCGATCGCGCCCGCTTCGCCCGCGCCCTTGACGCCCATCGGGTTGGTCTTGCAGGGCACGTTGTGGGTCTCGAAGGTAAATGTGGGTGCGTCCGCCGCGCGCGGCAGCGCGTAGTCCATGAAGCTGCCGGTCACGAGCTGCGCATCCGAATGGCTGTAGACCACCTGCTCCATCAGCGCCTGGCCGATGCCCTGCACCGCGCCGCCATGCACCTGGCCGGCCAGCAGCAGCGGATTCAAGGTCACGCCGAAATCGTCGACGATGACGTAGTTGACGATCCTGATGATACCGGTGGCCGGATCGATCTCGACCTCCGCGACATGCGTGCCGTTCGGATAGGTGCCGTCGGCGCTGGCGAAGGTGGCGCTGCCGTTCAGCTTGGCCGGATCTGTGCCGGGACGCTTGGCGAGATCGGCGAACGAGATCGCGCGATCGGTGCCGGCGACGCGGATCACGCCGTCGGCGATCTCGAGATCGCCGAGGCCCGCCTCGAGCGCTTCGGCCGCGATCTGCTTGAGCTTGTCGCCGAGCTCGTGGGTGGCGCGCTGCACGCTGACGCCGCCCGACGGAATCGAGGCCGAGCCGCCGGTGCCGAGCCCGGTCGCAATCTCCGCGGTGTCGCCCTGGTGGATGTGGACGCGCTCCGGCGGCAGGCCGAACTGCTCGGCGACGATCTGGGCATAGGCCGTCTGATGGCCCTGCCCGCTCGACTGCGTGCCGATCAGGATCGTCACGTCGCCATTCGGATCGAGCCGCACATTGGCGGTCTCCTCGCCCATGGTGCCGCAGACCTCGACATAGCTCGCCAGCCCGATGCCGCGAATGAGCCCATCCTTCTTCGCCGCCTTGGCGCGCTTCGGAAACTCCTTCCACTCGGCGATCTCCATCGCGCGCTTGAGATGCGCGTTGAAATCGCCGGAATCATAGACCTTGCCGGTCGCGGTCTTGTAGGGCAGCGCGCGCGGCGCGATGAAGTTCTTGCGCCTGACGGCATCGACCGACATGTCGAGCTTGCGCGCGCAGGCATCGACCAGACGCTCGATCACATACGCCGCCTCGGGACGGCCCGCGCCGCGATAGGCGTCGACCGGGACGGTGTGGGTGAAGATCGTGCGCACCCGGCAGTGGAAGGCCTGGATGTCGTACAGACCCGGCAGCATGCCGGCGCCGCCATGCGGGATGTAGGGCGCAAACGTCGAGAGATAGGCGCCCATGTCGCCCATCAGGTCGACGTCCATCGCGAGGAACTTGCCGTCCGCGGCCAGCGCCATCTTCGCGGTGGTGACGTTGTCGCGGCCCTGCGCGTCGCCCATGAAATGCTCGGAGCGGTCGGCGGCCCAGCGCACCGATTTGCGCAGCTGCTTTGCGGCGACCGCGAGCAGCGCATATTCGCGATAGGGAAACAGCTTGGTGCCGAAGCCGCCGCCGACGTCGGGGCAGATCACCCGCATCTTCTCGGTCGGCATCTTCAGCACGTTCTGGCAGAGAATGTCGCGCAGCCGATGGCTGCCCTGGCTGCCTGCCGTCAGGGTCAGATGGTCGCGCTTGGCGTCGTAGTCGCAGACCGCGGCGCGCGTCTCCATGAAGCTCGCCACCACGCGCGGATTGACGATGCGGATCTCGGCGACCGCATGCGCCTTCGCAAACGCGGCCTCGACCGCGGCTTTGTCGCCGATCGCGACGTCGAACAGCACGTTGCCCTTGTGCTCGGCCCACACCTGCGGCGCATCCGGCTTGATCGCATTCACGACGCCGGTGACCGCCGGCAAGGTCGTCCACTCGACCTTGATCGCCTCCAGCGCATCGCGCGCGTGATCGAGCGTGTCGGCGACGACGAAGGCCACGGCGTCGCCGACATGACGCACCTCGTCCTTGGCCAGGATCGGATAAACAGGCGCGGTGAACGGATCGGTCTCGAGGTTGAACAGACACGGCAGGCCGCCGAGTTCCGCGGTGTCCGCCGCGGTCAGGATCAGCGCCACGCCCGGCAGTTCCCGCGCCGGGGCGACGTCGATGGTGAATTTGGCGTGGGCATGCGGCGAGCGCAGCACCAGGGCATGCAGGGCGGCCTGTGGCGCGAGATCGTCGGTATAGCGGCCCTTGCCGCGAATCAGCGCGTCGTCCTCTTTGCGGAGAACGCTCTGTCCCATGCCGAACTTGATTGGAGCTGCCATCTGGTTTCACGTCCCGCTTGCATTGTCGCAAATATTGGACGGCATATTGCAGCGGAACGAAGACTCGCGCAAACGCCATATGGCCGCGCGCCGACCGTGGGCGGTCAACTCTCGGCAGGCCTGCCAGCAATCGATGTTGCAACGCAGCGTCAACGCCGCACGAGCGCCTTGAGCCAGCGCGGGCCGAACAGCACGAGAATCGCGCCGGCATAAATGACGGCGCCGACCATGATCAGCAGGCCGAGAACGGCTTCGTCCTGCAGGCGGCCGAGCGCAGCGAGATGGGTCGATGCCGCCACCGCCGTCGCCCACAGCACGCCGGCGAGCACCACGCCGGTTCCGGCGAATTTCAGCAGCGACATGGTGAGCCGCCGGTCGAACCGCAGATAGCCCTTGTGCACAGCGAAACCGAGCACCAGCAGCAGGTTGATCCACGCGCCCACGGCCGTCGCCAACGCCAGGCCGACCTGCGCCAGCGAGCCCATCAGCAGCACCTTCAGCACGACATTGACTGTCAGCCCGGTGAGCGAGGCCTTCACCGGCGTCGCCGTGTCCTTGCGCGCATAGAAGGTCGACACCGCGCTGCGGATCATCACGAACGGAATGAGCCCGACGGCATAGGCGGCGAGCGTCGCACCTGCGGCCGCCGCATCGCCCCTGGTGAAGGCGCCGCGCGCGAACATCGCCCGCGTGATCACGTCGGGCACGGCGAGGAAGGCGGCGACGAACGGCACCGAGAACAGCAGCGTGAACTCGAAGGCGCGGCGCTGCTGCTCCATCGCCCCCTGGTGATCACCAGCCGTCAGCCGCCGCGACATCTCCGGCAGCAGCACGGTGCCGATGGCGATGCCGATCACGCCGATCGGCAATTGGTTGAGGCGGTCGGCATAATACAGCGCCGAGATCGCGCCCGCGGGCAGGAACGTCGCGATGATGGTGTCGGCGAACATCGCGACCTGCGTACCCATCGAGCCGAGCGTGGCCGGCCCCAGCGCCTTGAAGAAGGCGCGGATGTCCTCGTCGAGCTTGAGCGGCGCAAAGCGCGGCAGCCCGCCATGGCGGGCGAGATCGCCGGCCAGCAGGAAATATTGCAGGAACCCGGAAATCAGCACGCCCCAGGCCGCGGCATGGCCGGCCGTCGGGAAGAACACCACGAGCGCGAGCGTCGCCATCATCGCGATGTTGAGGAAGATCGAGGCCGCCGCGGCGCTCGCAAAGCGCTGCATCACGTTGAGAATGCCGCCATACAGCGTCACCAAGGTGATCAGCAGCAGATAGGGAAAGGTGATCCGCGTCAGCGTGATCGCCAGCTCGCGCTGCGCCGGGTCGTCGGTGAACCCAGGCGCCAGGATCGTCATCGCCTGCGGCATGAACACCCAGGCCAGAATCAGCAGCACCACCTGCGAGGCCAGCAGCAGCGTGAAGATCCGGTCGGCAAACAGGCTCGCCGAGGCCTGTCCCTTCTCGCCATGAACATGCGCATAGGCCGGCACGAACGCCGCGTTGAACGCCCCCTCGGCAAAGATCGCCCGGAAATGGTTCGGCAGCCGAAACGCAATGAAAAACGCGTCGGCAATCGGCCCGGCGCCGAGAATCGCCGCCAGCATGATGTCGCGGGCAAAGCCGGTGAGCCGAGACAGCAGCGTATAGCCGCCAACGGTGAAGATACGTCCGAGCATGGGGGGCTTGTAGAGGATTGGGGGGCGGGTTTGAAGCGGGGAACGGTACGCCATCCTGCTTGGGGCCAAAGTGTGGCGCCAGGCTCTCTGCCAGCCTCGCCCCGCTTGCGGGGCAGGCCTATCGCATATGACCGATCTGAGTTTTTTGCGAATCCGTCTCTACGTCGTCATGCCCGGGCTCGTCCCGGGCATCCACGTCGTTCTCAGCACGCCGGACGACGTGGATGGCCGGGACAAGCCCGGCCATGACGGCGAGGAAGCAGTCGAGTGCAAAACTCTGGTCCTAAAATGCGATAGCCCTGGCTTGCGGGGAGAGGCCCGATGGCATCGCAGATGACATCCGAGTGAGGGGGACTCTCCACGGCCTCGGTCTGCGGAAGGCCCCCAAGCCTCTCCCCGACAGCAGTTCCGGGTGATATCCACAGAGACGAACGACACGGCCAACGCCCTCGATGTCGCCCCGTGCGGCGCCATCCCCACCTGAGCGAGCACCATGCCCCACGTCAGAACCAAGGCCCCGAACGGCGACGGCATCGTGATCATGCCGGAAGCCGACTACGACCGGATGATCGAGGAGCTCGAAGACCTCCGCGACAGCCTGATGGCCCGGCGCGTCCTCCGCGAAATCGAGAGCGGCGAGGAGGAGATGCTGACATCGGCCGAGGCCGATGGGCTCCTGGCCGCAAAGAGTCCCCTCGCCTTCTGGCGCAAGAAACGCGATCTGACCCAGGCTGCCCTCGCCGAGGCCGCCGGCATCTCGCAGGCCTTCCTGTCCGAGATCGAGAGCGGCCAGAAGCCGGGAACGGCCGCGACCTTGAAGAAGATCGCCGACGCGCTGCAGATCACGGTCGATGATTTTCTGTAGAGCCTGTTACTTTCCCCATCTACGCGCTGAATCGAGTCCCCCGCTGCGCGAGCCCGACTTGGAACCGGTTACCTCTCGCGCCCGCGAGGCAGCCCGTATTTGACACTGGCCGCTAAAATTGAGAAATGCTATTGATGCTGCCTGAGATTGATCGGCGACAGGAGGACCTGTGATGGGATTTTTCGGCCGACTATTTGGACTACGCTCTGACCCTACTGACGAACTTCTTGCGAGTATCGGACGAAACGCCACACTCGCTTCGGCGCCAACCGACCATACCCTTATGCGACTCGCGCAGGAGCGAAAGGGACACATTTCTCTTAAGGCTGTAAGCGATGAATACGATCGGCTGATCCTCGAAAAATATGGACGAAGGTAGGCGCCGCTTATTCCGATGCTCGTGATCCAGACTTCCCAGGCAAAACGACTGAGAAAGCACGCGATCCTTATGGTAGTCGTGATGCTTATCACGGGCGCCATGGGCGGAATACTCACAATGCACTGGTTTTCTCTACCGCCAAAGAAATAGCGCGTAGGCGAACTAGCGAAGCGCAACCCAATTCACTTAACATGGCCGGATACTTGTCGGTAGATTGAACTCTATAACCTCGTCGAGCAAATCACGACCATCGTATGCGACCGCGTCACACTGACGCGTGATGTCAGATAGAAATTGCCTGTACCTCGCTGCGGATTACGCTTCGCTTACTCGCACCCGCGTCACTGATCCTATCTGTTTGGACTTGTCGTTGCAGCGATATGTCGAGCCAAGTTCATCCGAACCAGCTTGCGAAAACCTTCCGAAGGGGAATTCGAATCAGGACGACGAAGCAACGCAACAACATTAAACAAAATATAGAATGGCGTCGTAAGAATGCCGCGCGCCGACCACCATCCAGCGACTGCAGAGAACGCGAGGTCGCTCCACTGTCTTTTTCGAGCGCAACTTAAGCAAACCACATGGACGTCCGTTTCCCAGCGTGTGTAGACTAAAGCGGACCAAATCCGATACGACCGAAAGACGTCGACGTTGCGATGCTGTCCGCAAGCATTGCACGGTCCTCTAAAGGCGTTCTCAATAGCCCGATCGATTGCCGCTTCGGGGACAGCTTCCAGGCAGCGCGTCAGTCTCTTGCCGCCGCTCAAACAAGGGTCCGTGCAATATCGATATGGACCATCCTTGATAGCGCTGCCGCGATATGACGCCCCGCAGTAGTCACAGGTAGCCATACGATCTCACTTTCGGCCAGTGGTGCGGATTGGCGGAACGAAATTCGCCGCACCCGCCCTGATCATTCATTTATTAGACCATAGAAACTCACTCACGTCGTCGACACGATTACGAACTAAATCTGCACCGGCATAGCCTTACAACTCAAAATTCTGCCGCCAAATCTGACCTTCCTAGTTGAGATATCTCCCAGACTACTAAGTTTTTGACAGGCCCTGAGCTCGCTGCTGTTTGAATGTCATCCAAGCCGCTTTGAGGTCGATACCTACACCCCAGAGAGTCGGCTTCAGAATTAGTGCGTCTGAAATCGCACCGCTTGTGCCAGCATTGATCTCCTCGGCAATTGCAAAGCCAGCCAGCGGCCGCTTTTCGGCTATATCTCGGAAGATTCGCTCGATAAGCGACATAACGTCAGACGTATTCTTGCACGTCGAGCGCAACGGAATCAGTATGACTTTGTCGTCTGCCAGACCGTTCGAAGCGATCTTAGGTCGATATTGAGGCACGCACTTTCGGAATTGCTGGGGATGAATCGTGGATATCATCAATGCAGGCAGAAGATCATCGCGACTTTGTCCATTGACTTTGTCCCAAGAAAACTGGTCCCCGTCGAAATGAACCGACAAAATTTCATCCGAGAACGCGCGTGAGTCTGTGCCTGCAAGTACAAAAGCTTTGTTCTTGGCTGCAAGGTCCGCCATGCGTCGAAAATTTTGATGCAAAGCGTCCCCTAGCGGCTCGTGCCAACCGTAGTCGAGCACGTAGAGATAATAGTCACGTTCGACGTCCAACGGCAATCGACTCAGGCTATGCACATAAAGCCCCATAGCTTTCGAGCCTCCTCCAAGAACCATCATGATCGTATGTACTACCGGGCGTCACTAAATCACTACACGCTCAATACGCCCCTTTTAAACTATCATCTTGTCAGGAGCAAAGCCCTGCTATCTGTATCTGACCTACTACCCCCTTGACATTGCCAGCGCCGCCCTACGCACCGCTCGTCCATAGGTGGCGTCATGCCCGGAACGACAGCACATAGCGCAAATTCCGATAAAAATAATTCTCTTGCGCTTTTACGGAAATCATGATTATCTCCCGCCATCCCGCCTCACCGCAGAGGGGCGTTGCGCGCGATCGTCACGACACGCGAGGTGGGGATGCGATGGCCGCGGGAGCTCGCAGCATGTCCTCTGGGCGTGCGGACGAACGGGCGCTTGCGGACGGTCAAGTCGCGTGGTCCTGGCCTCCCGACGCTGAGGTCAAGTATGCGCTGCTGTGGATAGCACGGCGTGGACGACGGTGGCCAAATAGCCGGCGCACCGGGGAGATCGCGAAGCAGCCGTAAGCCCGTCGCGCAGGGAATGCCGGATTGTCGGCTGAACCTGTGGTACCTGCCGCCTGCATTTTGTTAGCAGGCGGGCCATGGGTGAGGCCTTCACCCGGCATTCCCTGCGCCCTTTGCACCGTTTGCGAGGGCGAACTGATCGCAAGCCTCGGGCATCAGCTGCCGCGAGAACGCGCTCCTATGTCGATCGCTGTTTGAGATGTAAATCGGAACGCGAGCAACGCGCCGTAGGGTGGGCAAAGCAGCCGCCCGCAGGGCGGTCGCGTGCCCACCGCGCATCCGCATCGGTGGTGGGAATGGTGGGCACGGCGCGTGACGCAGCGGAGGAAGCAACTCACAGTTCGGCGCGCCTTTGCCCACAGAACTGAGCTGTTTGAAAGATGATCGCGCTCCATCCTCTGCTGTCATCCCGGACAAGCCGGCCGACGCGAAGCGGCGGCGGGCGCTGATCCGGGATCCATACGCCGTGTAGCTGATGGGGCGCGCGGGACGGGCCGCCTGCCCGTTCCGGAGATCACGCGGTATGGGTCCCGGCGTTCGCCGGGACGACGGTGTGGGCGGGGCTGCAGGCGGGGCCAATCGCGCCTGCCCGCGCGACGGCCTGTGGCCGGCGCGCGGGGCGACGTGACGACGACGCCTGACGCCTCAGGCGCGCAGGGCGCCGCGGACGACGTCGATGATGCGCGCTTGCGTCGCTTCATCGAGATAGGCGTGCATCGGCAGGCTGATGACGTCGGCGGAGAGCTGCTCGCTGACCGGCAGGCCGCCATCGGCGCTCGGGAAGATGCGATAGGCGGTCTGCTGGTGCATCGACTTCGGATAGTAGATCGCGGTCGGGATGCCCTGCGCCTTCAGCGCCGCGGCGAACGTCTCGCGGTCGACGCCGCGGGGAAGACGGATGGTGTATTGCGCCCAGACCGAGGTGCAGCCCTCGACGAGGCGCGGCACCTTGACGACATCGGCAAGGGCTGCCGTGTAGCGCTCGGCGACAGCGTTGCGCGCGGCGATCTCGTCCTCGAAGATCCGGAGCTTTTCGATCAGCACCGCGGCCTGGATGGTGTCGAGCCGCGCGGTGAGGCCGAGGCGGACGTTGTCGTATTTGTCGCTGCCGCCGCCATGGGCGCGCACGCTGCGCAGGCGCTCCAGGAGGCCGGCATCGTCGGTGAGGATCGCGCCGCCGTCGCCGAAGCAGCCGAGCGGCTTGGCCGGATAGAAGCTGGTGGCAGTCGCCAGACCGAACGTGCCGATACGGCGGCCCTTGTAGCTGGCGCCAAAGCCCTGGGCGGCGTCGTCGAGCACGAACAGCCCTTCCGCTTCGGCGATCGCGGCGACCGCATCATGGTCGGCGCTCTGCCCGAACAGATCGACCGGAATCACGGCCTTCGGCTTGAGGCCAAGGCGCCTGGCAGTGGCGACGCCGCGGCGGAGCGAGGCCGGATCGATGTTGAAGGTGTCCTCCAGCACGTCGACGAACACAGGCGTCGCGCCGGTCAGCGCCACCGATTCGCCTGTCGCGCAGAAGGTGAAGGACGGGCACAGCACGGCATCGCCCGGACCGATGCCCTGGGCCATCAGCACCATCAGCAGCGCGTCGGTGCCGCTGGAGCAGCTCACGGCGTATTTGGCGCCGCAGAATTCAGCCAGCTCCTTCTCGAGCTGGATCACCTCGGGGCCGCCGAGAAACTGGCAATGCGCGAGCACGCGGGCGACGGCGTCGTCGAGCGATTGGCCGAGCCGCTGGCGCTGCGCGGCGGTGTCGATGAACGGAATGGGCTGATGACGCAGGTGCTGATTCATGAGCTCTGACAATTTTTCGGAAACGGAAATGGGTGGCGCGAGGACGCGGTTAGCCGGCGGCGGCGCGGCGCTTGGTGGCGGCCGCCTCGGCGGGACGATGGCTCGAGGTCTCCAGGCACTGCGTGGCGATCGCGAGACTGGCGACGCCCTCGTCGCCGGTGACGGCGGGCGCCGTGCCCGAGCGCACCGCGTGCAGGAACGCGATCAGTTCGGCACGCAGCGGCTCGTCATGACCGACCGGCAGATGCCGCATCGAGTAGCTGCCGTCCGGCTTGAAGCCGAAACACTCGGTGACCTGACGGGTCAGCAGATCGCCCGTGATGTACTTGCCGCGCGTCGCCACGGTGACGTTGCGCGCCTTGAACGGCGTCAGCCAGTTGGTGTTGATGTGCGCGAGCACGCCCGAGGCGGTGCGGAACTGCAGCAGCGCGATATCCTCGCGCTCGGCGACGGCGCTCGAGAGCTGCGGCTGCACCTCGATGATGTCGGATTCGGTGAACCAGCGGATCAGGTCGATGTCGTGCACGGCGAGGTCGATGACGACGCCGACATTGGACATGCGCGGCGGGAACGGGCCGACCCGGGTGATCGCGATCGACAGCAGATCCTCGCCCGCGATCGCCTTCTTGATCGCGGCGACCGCCGGATTGAAGCGCTCGACATGGCCGATCATCAAGGTGACGCCGGCGCGATGCGCGGCCGAGACGATCTCCCTGCCCTCATCGACCGTGGAGGCGATCGGCTTCTCGACCATCAGGTGCACCTTGCGCGCGATGCAGGCGAGCGCGAGCTCATGATGCAGGTGGGTCGGAGCCGCGACGGTCACGGCATCGACGCCCTCGGCGACGAGTTCGTCGAGCGTCTCGAAAGTCGGGCAGTTCGCCAGCGCGGTGACGCGATCGCGATGGGCAGCCAGCGGATCGACGACGCCGACGAGGTGGACATCGGGCAGTCCGGCCAGCACGCGGGCATGGTTGCTGCCCATCACGCCGGCTCCGATCACGCCGACGCGCAGCGCCTGCCTCACCTCGGCCTTGTGGCCTGCCCCCTTGGAACTCATGTCAAAGACCCCATCGATGTCCCGAATTGCGATGTCCCGAATTTGCAATGCCTCGAACCCGCCACAACGGTTAACGAACCGCAAATCAGTCGAAGCTCTCCTAGCACGGCGCTTCGAGCGAGGCGAACGCGGAAACCTTTTTCAGGACACGATTTGATTCAGAAAGTTACACCCGTCACCGGAGAAAAACGATGTGTTTTGAAGGGCCTGCGTCGAAGCCTTCGCGTGCGGGCATGGCCCTGCTCACGCGTCCTGACAGGCACTGGACGTAACGGTTCATCCCGCTTCACGCCTCCGTGTTGGGCTCGTGAGGAGGTAACGCGATGGATCTCGCCGGCGAAGAAGGTGACGTCACATCGCGGGAGAACGCCATGATCCACCCCCTCGCCTCGCTCCGTCACGCCGCCAGTTTCGCCGTGCTGCTCGCCTCGTTTGCGCCCTGGACGCCCTCGGCCGCCGCCGTGGAACGGCCGGTGGTGATCGAACTCTTCACCTCGCAGGGCTGCTCCTCATGCCCGCCCGCCAATGCCTATCTGAACGAGATGGTGCGCGGCCGGCGCGACGTGCTGCCGCTCGCGTTCCATGTCACCTACTGGGACCGGCTCGGCTGGAAGGATCCGTTTTCGTTGTCCGCCGCGACCGACCGCCAGGCCCGCTATGGCAGCCGTTTTGGCGACGGCTCCTACACGCCGGAGATCGTCGTCGACGGCGTCACCAGCCATGTCGGCTCCAACAGGGCCGAGGTCGGACCCGCGATCGACCGCGCCCGGGGCGCGAAGTCCACGGCCGCGGCGATCAAGCTTGCGCGCAACGGCGGTCAGCTCACGGTGGAGGTCGGCGGCGGCGAAGGGCGCGGACGCCTCCTGCTGGTCGGCTTCGATCATCGGCACGAGACGGCGATCCGCCGCGGCGAAAATGGCGGCCGGACGCTGGAGGAGCTGAACGTGGTGCGCTCGGTGCGCACGCTCGGCGAATGGAGCGGGGCCGCGCTGCGCCTGACCGAGCCGATGCCGGAGGGGGAGGATGCTGCCGTGATCCTCGAAAGCCCGGAGGGCCGCATCGTCGGCGCCGCCCGCCTATGAGCTCACGTCGCCGGTCAAGCGGACGCGCAGAAGCGACGCCAGAACAGGCGATAGCCCTCCTCGACCCTGCGCGTGTAGGTCTCGACATTGCCGGCCGCCGAGGTCGCGACCATCGTCGGCAACGCGGCCCGCAGCGTCGCCAGCACGGCGGGCTGCGCCGCATGCTTCAAGGCGATGGCGATGTAGCCATCGTCATCCTCGGCCACGAAGTCGCCGAGCCCGACCGCCGTATCGATGGCCGCCGCCGCGCGCGCGGCCGCGCTGTGGCCGAGCTTGGCGACGACGGGCACGCCCGCCTGCAGCGATTCCCAGGTGCTGACGCCGCCGTTCTGTGGAAACGGATCGAGCGACATGTCGATGGCGGCGAACTGCGCGATGTGCTGGTCCCGCGTCGACAGGCCGAGGCAGCTGATACGCTCCTCGGCGATGCCATGCGCCACGAAGCGGCCGACGAGGACATCGCGCAGCAACGCCGAGTCGAGCGCGCCGTTCTTGATGACGATGCGCGAGTCCGGCAATGCCGCCATCAGCCGCGACCACAGCGCGAGCGCCGGCTCGGAGATCTTGTCGATGCGGTTGAACACGCCGAAGGTGACGTGGCCGTTGCGCAGCATCGGCAGCGGCGTCGGCTGCCAGCCCTGCAGCGGATCGGTGGTGATGACCGCCGGCAGATCGTAGACCTGCTCGGCGAACAGAGGACGCACCGCCTCCGGCACGGTGACCGGATCGGCGAAGAAGTAGTCGATGGTCGGCAGGCCGGAGCCGGTGCCGCTGCCCCACGCCGTGACCTGGACCGGCGCCGGCTTGCGCGCGAACACCGGCAGGCGGTTGCCGGCGGAATGGCCGGAGAGATCAACGAGGATGTCGACGCCGTCGGCCTCGATGCGATCGGCCAGTTCCTCGTCGGACATCTGCCAGGCGTCGACCCAGATATCCGCCGCCGCGCGGCATTGGGACGTCATCACATCCTGCAGCGGCGAGCAGGAATAGCAGGCGACCTTGAACGCCTCGTGGTCGTGATGGCGCAGCACCGGCAGGAAAGCCAGCGCGGCCGAATGCGATCTGAAGTCGGACGAGACATAGCCGATGGTGAGCCGCCGCTCCGGATCACGGTCGCGCCCCGGCGCCGGCCGGCGCGCGATCTTGGCGCCGATCCTGCTCCACCATTCCCGCCGGACAGCCTGGTGCTGGGCGAAATCGGTGTCGGGCATGAAGTCGAGTAGGAAGATCTTGGCGGTGATCGCGTCGCCGAAATCCGGCTTGATCTCGAGCGCGCGCTCGAAGTGCTGCAAGGCGGTCGTGAGATCGCCCTGCTTGCAGAAGCATTCGCCGAGCCAGGTCCAGGCGACCTCCGACTGCGGATTCTGCTCCAGCACCTTGCGGCAAGCGTCCATCGCCGGCGCGATGTTGTCCCTGATGACGCTGAGCTGCGCGAAGCCCAGCAGCGCCACCTCCTGCCGCGGATCGATCGCCAGCGCGGCTTCGAAATCGGCCATCGCGGAATCGAACCGTCCGGCCTGCTGCTGCAGCCGGCCGCGCTGCGCCAGCACCTGCGCGGCGCGCGGCCGGATCGCGAGCGCGGCGTCGAACGCGGCGAGTGCGTCGTTGAAATGGCGCAGATTGACGCTCGCCAGCCCCTTGCCGAACATAGCCTCCATGTGGCGCGGATTGAGCGAGAGTGCCCGCTCGAACGCCTGGTTGGCGTCGGCGTTGCGATTGAGTGTGAGCAGCGCCATGCCGCGGTTGCAATAGGCGTCGGCGTAGTCAGGCTTCAGCGCGATCGCCCGGTCATGCGCGCCGATCGCCTCGTCGGGCCGGCCGAGGCGCATCAGCGTGTTGCCGAGACCGGTCTGCGCGACCACGAGATTGGGCTTGAGCGCGATCGCCCGCTCCTGGCATTTGCGCGCCTCCTCGTAGCGCTTGCGGTTGAACAGCGCGAGCCCGAGATTGGACAGCGCCTCGGCGTGACGCGGCTCGATCTCGACGGCCTTGGTCAGGGCCTGCTCGGCGAGGTCGAGCTGGCCGCCGTCGAGCGCCACGACGCCGAGCAGATGCAGGGCATCGACATGCTCGGGCAGCAGCGCCAGGATCTGGCCGCAGATCGCCTGCGCGTCGGCAGGGCGTCCGGCACGATAGGCCGCGACCGCGCGCGGCATCAGCTCATCGGCCTGCTTGCGGTGCTTCTTCTGCAGCCGCGCATTCTGAAAGGCGCGGGACCCGACATCGCTAGCCAAAGCTCGCCTCCACGGCGTGACGTGCAAAACCCGAGCGTGACCTATTCGGCTCCAAGCTCATCGCATACCTCAGCCGGCGGCCGCGCAATGGCGCCGCCAGAACAGACGATACGCCTCTTCGACCTTGCGCGCGTAGGTCTCGACGTTGCCGGCGGCAGAGGCCGCGACCCGCGCCGGCAGCTCGGCCCGCAGCTTCGCCAGTTCGGCAGGATGTGCTGTGTATTTGAGTGCAATCGCGATGTAGCCGTCATCGTCCCCGGCGACCCAGTCGGCGAGCCCGACCGCGGTGACGATGGCGGCGGCGGCGCGCGAGGCCGCGCTCGCGCCCAGCTTGGCGATCACGGGGACGCCGGCCTGCAGCGATTCCCAGGTGCTGACGCCGCCATTCTGCGGGAACGGATCGAGCGAGATGTCGACCTGCGCAAATTGCGCCATCTGCTGCTCGCGCGTCGACCAGCCGAGACAGGTGATGCGCTCCTCGGTCACGCCGTGGGCGGCGAAACGCGCCAGCAGGCGATCGCGCAGCAAGGGATCGTCGAGCGAGGCGCTCTTGATCACGATGCGCGAGTCCGGCAGTTGCTGTATCAGCCGCGTCCACAGCGCGAGCGCGGGATCGGAAATCTTGTCCAGCCGATTGAATACGCCGAACGTCACATAGCCGTTGTGCAGCATCGGCAGCGGCGATGGCGCGACGCCGGGCAATGCCTCCGTGGTGATCACCGCAGGCAGGTCATGGACCTGCTCGGCGAACAGAGGGCGCGCCGCTTCGGGCACTGTGACGGAGTCGGCGAAGAAGTAGTCGATCGTCGGCAGGCCCGTGCCGGTGCCGCTGCCCCAGGCGGTGACCTGGATCGGCGCCGGCTTGCGGGCAAACAGCGGCAGCCGGTTGCCGGCGGAATGGCCGGAGAGATCGACCAGGATATCGACGCCGTCGGCTGCGATGCGGTCGGCGAGTTCGTCGTCGGACATCTGCGAGGCGTCCACCCAGACCTCGGCACAGGCACGGAACTGCGCGGTCACCGCGTCCTGGACCGGCGAACAGGCGTAGCAGCAGATCCGGAAATCCTGGCGGTCGGCGTATCTCAGCACGGGCAGATAGGTCAGCGCCGCCGAGTGATTCCTGAAGTCGGAGGAGACGTAGCCAACGGTGAGGCGGCGCTCCGGATCGCGGTCGCGCGGCGGCAGCGATCTCCGGGCAATATGGCTGCCGATCCGCTGCCACCATTCGCGCCTGGCCGCCTGCTGCAGTTCGAAATCCGCATCCGGCATGAATTCGAGCGTGAAGATCTTGGCGGTCATCGCCTCGGCAAAATCGGGCCTGATCTCAAGGGCGCGGTCGAAATGCGCGATTGCGGCTGCGACCTCGCCCTGCTTGGCGAAGCAGACGCCGAGCCAGAGCCAGGCGTCCTCGGAGCGCGGATTCTGTTCCAGCACCTTGCGGCAGGCATCCGCGGCTTGCGCGACGTCCTTGAAATGGCCGAGCTGGGCCTTGCCGAGCAGCGCCATCTCCAGCATGGGATCACCGACCAGCGCGGCGTCGAAATCCGCCTTCGCCTGATCGAACCGTCCGGCCATCTGATGCAGCCGGCCGCGCTGTGCCAGCACCGGCGCGGCGCCGGGCTTGAGCGCGAGCGCCGCATCGAACGCCGCGAGCGCGGCGTCGACATGATGCAGATTGAGGCTGGCAAGGCCCTTGCCGAACATCGCCTCCATGTGGCGCGGGTTGAGCGACAGCGCGCGATCGAAGCTCTGATTGGCGTCTGCGTTGCGGCCGAGCGGGAGCAGCGCCATGCCGCGGTTGCAATGGGCATCGGCATAGTCGGGCTTCAGCGCGATCGCACGATCATGCGCGGCGATGGCCTCCTCCGGCCGCCCGAGGCGCATCAGCGTGTTGCCGAGACCGGTCTGCGCGACGACGAGCGACGGCTTGATGGCGATCGCGCGCTCCTGGCATTTGCGTGCGTCGTCGAAGCGTTTGCGGTTGAACAGCGCGAGGCCGAGATTGGAGAGCGCCTCGGCATGGCGCGGCTCGATCTCGACGGCCTTCGTCAGGGCCTGCTCGGCGAGATCGATCTGGCCGCTGTCGAGCGCGACGACGCCGAGCAGATGCAGAGCATCGAAATGCTCGGGCAGCAGCGCCAGGATCTGGCCGCAGACCGCCTGGGCTTCGGCCCTGCGGCCGGCGCGATAGGCGGCGACGGCCGCTTGCATCAGCGCATCGGCCTGCTTGCGGTGCTTCTTCTGCAGCCGTGCATTCTGAAACGCCCGGGAACCGACATCGCTAGCCACAAAACGTCTCCAACTACCCGCCTCGACTCGTTCGTTGCATTTGCCTGGTGCGGGCTGCCGTGCTCAATCGACGCTCGCGCAGTAACGGCGCCAGAACAGCCGATAGCCGTCCTCGACCTTGCGCGTGTAGGTCGCGACGTTGCCCGCCGCCGAACCGGCAACCCGCGCCGGCAGTTCGGCTCTGAGCTGCGCCAGCCTCGCCGGCTCCGCGGCGTACTTCAGCGCAATCGCAATGTAGCCGTCATCGTCCTCGGCCACCCAGTCGTCGAGCCCGAGCGCCGCGTTGATCGCGCCGGCCGCGCGCGAGGCCGTGCTGCGGCCGAGCCGGGCGACGACAGGCACGCCCGCCTGCAGCGATTCCCAGGTGCTGACGCCGCCGTTCTGGGGAAAGGGATCGAGCGAGATGTCGACATGGGCGAACTGGGCGATGTGCTGCTCCCGCGTCGTCGAGCCGAAGCAGATGACACGCTCCGCCGCAACGCCACGGGCAACGAAGCGCGCGACGAGGCCATCGCGCAGGAAGCCGTCGTCGATCGCGGAATTCTTGATCACGATGCGGGAGTCCGGGAGCAGCGCCATCAGCCGCGCCCACACCGCCAGAGCCGCATCGGAAATCTTGTCGATCCGGTTGAAGACGCCGAAGGTGATGGAGCCGGTGCGCAGCATCGGCAGCTCCGTGGAGGCGATGCCCGGGAGCGGGTCGGTGGTGATCACCGCAGGCAGATCGTAGACCTGCTCGGCGAACAAGTGACGCACATCAGTCGGCACCGTCACCGGGTCGGCGAAGAAGTGGTCGATCGTCGGCAGCCCTGTCCCGGTGCCGTGGCCCCAGGCCGTGACCTGGATCGGCGCCGGCTTGCTGGCGAACAGAGGAAGCCTGTTGCCGGCCGAATGGCCGGAGAGATCGACGAGAATGTCGACGCCGTCGGCCTGGATGCGGGCGGCCAGATCGCCGTCGGACATCTGCCAGGCGTCGACCCAGACGTCGGCCGCAGCCCGGCATTGCGCCGTGACCTCGTCCTGACGCGCCGAACAGGAATAGCAGATCACCTGGAACTGGGCGTGATCGTGGTGGCGCAGCACCGGCAGGACGGTGAAGGCGGCCGAATGATTACGGAAATCCGCGGAGACATAACCGATGATGAGCCGCCGCTCCGGATCCATGTTGCGTGGGGCGAGCGCGGCGCGCGGAATCCTCGCCCCGATGCGCTCCCACCACTCGGCGCGGACCGCCTGCTGGCTCGCGAAATCCGCATCGGGCAGGAAGTCGAGGGTGAAGATCTTGGCCGCAATCGCATCCCGGCAATCAGGCTTGAGCGCGAGCGCATGGTCGAAGTGCTGCAGGGCCGCGGCAATCTCGCCCTGCTTCGCATAGCAGCCGCCGAGCCAGGTCCAGGCAGCCTCGGAGATCGGGTTCTGCTCGAGCACCTTGCGACAGGCTGCGATGGCGGGCGCGACGTCGTTCTGGTGGAGGCCAATATGGGCCCTGCCGAGCAGCGCGGCTTCGAGATGCGGTTCTTGCACAAGCGCCGCGTCGAAATCCGCCTTGGCCTGATCGAACCGCCCGGCCTGCAGATGCGCCCGGCCGCGTTCGGCGAGGACGCCGGCCGCGCCGGGCTTGATCGCAAGCGCCGCGTCGAAGGCGGCGAGCGCCGCCTCGACATGACGCAGGCCGAGACTGACCAAGCCCTTGCCGTGCAGCGCCTGCACGTGGCGCGGATTGAGCGCCAGCGCACGATCGAAGCTCTGCAGCGCCTCGGCGCTGCGGTCGACGAGCAACAGCGCCATGCCGCGATTGCAGTGCGCCTCCGCGTAGTCGGGCTTCAAGGTGACCGCGCGGTCATAGGCCGCGATGGCCTGCTCCGGCTCCTGCAGGCGCAGCAGCGTGCTGCCGAGGCTGTTCCAGCCCGCGGCGAAATTCGGCACCAGCGCCACGGCGCGCTCCTGGTGTCTGCGCGCCTCGGCATGGCGTCCCAGATTGGACAGCACGATGCCGAGATTGGCGTGAGCATCGACGTCACGCGGATCGGCCCCCACGGCACGGGTCAGAGCCGCCTCCGCCTCGTTCAACGTCCCTGCATCGAGCGCAGCCATTCCCAAAAGCCGCAACGCACCGGCATGGTCCGGCAGCAGCGCCAGGACCTGTCCGCACAGCGACCGCACCTCCGCCGGCCGGCGGGCTTGGTACGCGGCCGCGGCCGCCGCCAACAGCGGCTCGGCCTGCTTGCGGTTCTTCTTTTCGAGCCGGGCGTTCTGAAATGCGCGCGAGCCGACATTGCCAGCCAAGGATCGTCTCCAGATCAGATGAGCCGGATGGGACAGACGCAACTGATGCGGCTGGTGACGCCGCTCCGGCATTCCGGCCGGCCAGCCGACGGCCCGCTCGCGAACACCACGCGCGAAACTAGCACAAGGCGCCTGATTCGCGGCAAACGTGGCCCCCGAGGCATGGCCGGCAGCGCCGCCGTCGTCCCTCCGCGAGAGATCACGCCGGCATTGCCGTTCGCTGCATCAAGCGCCTGCAGCGCAGTAGCGCCGCCAGAACGTGCGATAGCCTTCCTCGACCTTCCGCGTGTAGATCTCGACGTTGCCCGCCGGGGAGTTCGCCACGCGTCCCGGCAACTCCGCCCTCAGCCGCGCCAATGCGGAGGGGTCTGCGGCGTGCTTCAGGGCGATCGCGAGATAGCCTTCATCGTCCTCGGCCACCCAGTCGTCGAGACCGACCGCCTTGACGATCGCGCCACCGGCACGCGAGGCCGAGCTGTTGCCCAGCTTGGCCACGACCGGCACGCCCGCCTGCAGCGATTCCCAGGTGCTCACGCCGCCGTTCTGAGGAAACGGGTCGAGCGAGATGTCGATGTCGGCAAAGGCCGCGATGTGCTCCTGCCGCATCGACGAGCCGAGGCATGTCAGCCGGCTCTCGTCGACGCCATGGGCCACGAAGCGCGCGGTGAGAGCGTCGCGCAGGAAGGTGTCGTCCAACGCGCCGTTCTTGATCACGATGCGCGCCTCCGGCAGCGCACGCAGCAGCGCCGACCAGACGCCGAGGACCTGATCGGAAATCTTGTCGATGCGGTTGAAAACGCCGAAGGTGACGTAGCGGTTGCGCAGCATCGGCAGCGGCGTCGGCTGCGCGCCCGGCAGCGGGTCCGTGGTGATCAACGCCGGCAGGTCGTACACCTCTTCGGCGAACAGCGGCCGGACGGCTTGCGGCACGGTGACCGGATCGGCGAAGAAGTAGTCGATCGTCGGCAGTCCGGTGCCGGTGGCATTGCCCCACGCCGTGACCTGGACCGGCGCCGGCTTGCGCGCGAACAGAGTGAGGCGGTTGCCGGCCGAATGGCCGGAGAGGTCGACGAGAATGTCGACCTGATCCGCACGGATGCGCGCCACCAGTTCCTCGTCCGTCAACTCCCAGGCATCGACCCAGCCATCGGCTGCGGCCTTGCACTGCTCCGTCACGGCATCCACCAGCGGTGAGCAGGAGTAGCAGACGACCTTGAAGGCCTGGTGATCGTGATGGCGCAGCACCGGCAGGAACGTCAGCGCCGCCGAATGGCTGCGGAAGTCGGACGAGACATAGCCGACCGTGATCCGACGCTCCGCATCCCGGTCGATGGCGCCGAGTTCGCACCGCGGAATGTGAGCCCCGATGCGCTCCCACCATTCGCGCCGGACGGCCTGATGCACGGCCACGTCGGCGCCCGGGTGGAAGTCGAGCGCGAAGATCTTCTTCAGAATGGCATCCTCGAAATCCGGCTTGATCTCGAGGGCGCGCTCGAAGTGCTGAAGCGCGGTGGCCGTATCGCCCTGTCTGGCGAAACAGGCGCCCAGCCAGAGCAGCGCGACCTCCGATGCCGGATTGGTCTCCAGCACGCGTTTGCAGGCCAGCATCGCCGGCCCGATCCGGTCGGTGAGCACGCAGACATGGGCCTTGCCGAGCAGTGCGGCCTCGAGCCGCGGATCGGTGGTCAGCGCCGTATCGAAATCGGCCTCGCCCTCCGCGAAGCGTCCCATCTGGATGTAGAGCCGACCCCGCTGCGCAATGACCGCCGCCGCGCCCGGCTTGATCGCCAGTGCCGCGTTGAAGGCCACGAGCGCCTGCTCGAAACGCCGCAGGTTGATGCTGACGAGGCCTTTGCCGAAGGTCGCCTGCATGTGGCGCGGCGAAAGCACCAGCGCGCGATCGAAGCTCTGGTTGGCCTCCTCGTTGCGCAGCATCAGCAGCAGCGCCATGCCCCGGTTGCAATAGGCGTCGGCATAGTCTGGCTTGACGGCGATGGCGCGGTCATGCGCCTCGACCGCCTGCTCGAACAGCTGCATGTTCATCAGGGTGTTGCCGAGGCCGGTCAGCGCAGTCGCGAACGTCGGCTTCAACGCGACAGCGCGCTCTTGCGCGGCGCGGGCTTCCTCGTAGCGCTTCATGCTGGACAGCACGAGGCCGAGATTGGCCTGGGCCTCGGCATTGCGCGGCTCGACGGCGACAGCGCGGGTCAGCGCCTGCTCGGCCAGGTCGAGCCGGCCGCTGTCGAGGGCGGAGGCGCCCAGAAGATGCAGCGCGTCGAAATGATCGGGCACCAACCCCAGGACTTGTCCGCAGATGGCCTGGGCATCCGCATGCCGGCCGGCCCGATAGGCCTCGACGGCCTTGGGCAACAGACCGTCGGCCTGCTTGCGGTTCTTCTTCTGCAGGCGCGCGTTCTGGAACGCGCGCGATCCGATCGTGCTTTGCAAGGAAGCTCTCCGGCGGAGGACGTCCGGGGCTATCTAGCACGGCTCGCGTGATTCGAGGCGAGAGCGCACCCTACTCGCGCCGGTAATCGTCCTCGATTCGGATGATGTCGTCCTCGCCGAGATAGGACCCGGTCTGGACCTCGATCAGCTCCAGCAGGATCTTGCCCGGGTTCTCCAGCCGGTGCACCGCGCCCATCGGGATGTAGATCGATTCGTTTTCGTGCACGGTCTTGACGGTTTCGTTGACGGTCACGCGCGCCGCTCCGCGCACCACGATCCAATGCTCGGAGCGGTGATAGTGTTTCTGCAGCGATAGCCGCTGGCCGGGCTTGACGATGATGCGCTTGACCTGGTGTCGCTCGCCATTGTCGACCGACTGATAGCTGCCCCAGGGGCGGTGCACCTTGAGGTGCGCCTCGGTGACCTCCGGCGCCACGGTCTTGAGCCTGGCGACCAGCCGCTTCAACCCGTTGGCGTCGCGCTGGCGCGACACCAGGACGGCGTCCTGCGCGGCGACGACGACGAGGTCGTCGACGCCCTCGAGCGCGACAAGCGCCTTGTCGGTGACCACGTTGCAGTTGCGGGAATCCTCGAACACGGCGGTGCCGCGCGCGGCATTGCCCTGCCCGTCCTTGTCGGACAGCTCCCACACCGCGTGCCAGGAGCCGACGTCGGACCAGCCGCACGACACCGGCGCCACCGCGGCGCGCTCGGTCTTCTCCATCACGGCATAGTCGATCGAGATCGGCTTGGCCGCCGCGAAGGCATCGGAGTCCAGGATGGTGAAGCTGAGATCGCGCCCGGCCTTGGTCACGGCATCGGCCACCGTCTGCACGGTAGCCGCATCGTGCTTGCGGTATTCATCGAGCAGCACGCCGGCGCGGAACATGAAGTTGCCGCTGTTCCACAGATAGCCCTCGCTGATGTAGCGCTCGGCGGTCGGCTGATCCGGCTTCTCGACGAATTTCGCGACCGCCCGCACCTCTCCGGATACCGGGGCACCTGGGCTGATATAGCCGTATTCGGTGGCCGCGCGCTCGGGATTGACGCCGAAGGTCACAATGCGACCGGTTTCGGCCGCCGCCAGCCCCTGGCGGCAAGCCGCAACGAAGGCGGCGTTGTCGCGCACGACGTGGTCGGCCGCGAGCGCCAGCACCACCGCATCCTGATCGCGCGACTGGGCGAAGGCGGCCCCTGCCGCGATGGCCGGGCCCGAATCGCGCCGCATCGGCTCCAGCAACACGTCGGCCTCGATGCCGATCTCGGCCAGTTGCTCCAGCACCATGAAGCGATAGGCCATGTTGGTGATGATGATCGGCCGCTCGAACAGACCAGCGTCGGACACCCGCAGAAGCGTGTCCTGGAACGTGGAGCGGGTGCCGAACAGCGGCAGGAACTGCTTCGGCCGCACCTCCCGCGACTCCGGCCACAGCCGGGTCCCGGCGCCGCCGCACATGATGAGAGGAATGATGCGTCCGGTCATGAAATCAATCCGTCAAATCCGATGATAATCGCGGTACCATTGTGCAAAACGCCCGATGCCGTCGGCAATCGAGGTGGCCGGCCGGAAGCCGATGTCGCGCTCGAGATCGCTCACATCAGCGTAGGTCGCCTCGACGTCTCCGGGCTGCATCGGCAGCATCTCCTTGATGGCCGGCCGCCCGAACTCCTTCTCGAGCAGCGTTATCACGTCCATCAGCTGTTCGGGATGATTGTTGCCGATATTGTAAATCCGCCATGGCGCCCGGCTGCTCGACGGGTCGGGCTTGTTTCCATCCCAATCCGGGTTTCCCTGTGGCGGACGGCCGATCAGGCGGACGATCGCCTGCACGATGTCATCGACATAGGTAAAATCGCGCCGCATGTTGCCGTGATTGAACAACCTGACCGGCTGGCCGGCGAGGATGGCCTTGGCGAAGATGAACATCGCCATGTCGGGCCGGCCCCAGGGACCATAGACGGTAAAGAAGCGCAGTCCGGTCGCCGGCAGGCGGTACAGATGGCTGTAGGAGTGCGCCATCAATTCGTTGGCCTTCTTGCTGGCCGCATAGAGGCTGATCGGATGATCGACGTTGTCCTTGACCGAAAATGGCAGCTTGGTGTTGGCGCCATAGACCGACGAGGACGAGGCGAACAGCAGATGCTCGCAGCCGTGATGGCGGCAGCCTTCGAGCACGTTGATGAAGCCCTCGAGATTGGCATCGACATAGGCGTGCGGATTTTCCAGCGAGTAGCGCACGCCCGCCTGGGCCGCGAGATGCACCACCGCGGGAAAGCGATGTTGAGCAAACAACGCCTTGATGGCGGCGCGATCGACGAGGTCGAGCTTCTGAAAGGCGAAGCCCGGCGCCGCCCTCAGGATGTCGAGACGCGCCTCCTTCAGCTTCGGATCGTAATAGGCATTGATGTTGTCGATGCCGATGACCTGACGTCCTTCGGCGAGCAGCCGCTGTGTCAGGTGAAAGCCGATGAAGCCGGCGGCGCCGGTCACGAGGATGGGATGATCTGCCATGGTCGCTCCGTCAGGGCCGCCACAGCTCGATGGCGCCGGGTTTGCTCGCGCGGTCGAGCTTCATCTTGACGTCGAGCACGAGGCCGCTCTCCTCGCGCAGAAGGCCTTGGACGAGAGGCCAGCCGCCGGCCAGGAACTGGTCATGCGACACGGCGAGCACGACGGCATCGGCCGGACGCAGCGCGTCGACGGCCGTGAGGCCGATGCCGTACTCCTCGTGCACGGCCGCGCCATCGGCCAGGGGATCGGCGACCTGCACCTCGATGCCGAACGACTGCAATTCGCTGATGATGTCGATCACGCGGGAATTGCGGATGTCAGGCACGTTCTCCTTGAAGGTCATGCCGAGGATGGTCACGACCCCGCCGCGTCCTCTGCGCTTCAACAGCCCGCGAATGCACTCGCGCGCGATGCGCCGGCCCATCTCGTCATTGATGCGGCGTCCCGCGAGGATGACCTCCGGATGATAGCCGGCCTTTTCCGCGCGATAGGTGAGGTAATACGGATCGACGCCGATGCAGTGGCCGCCGACGAGGCCCGGCGTGAACGGCAGGAAGTTCCATTTGGTCGCGGCCGCTGCCAGCACGTCGCCGGTGTCGATCTCCAGCGCCTGGAAGATCAGCGACAGCTCGTTCATGAAGGCGATGTTGAGATCGCGCTGGGTGTTCTCGATCACCTTCGCCGCCTCGGCCACCTTGATCGAGGGCGCGCGATGGATCCCCGCCGTGACCACCGATCCGTAGACATCGGCGACGACCTGAAGCGTCTCCGCATTCTGTGCCGAGACGACCTTGGTGATGGTCTCGAAACGATGCGTCTTGTCGCCGGGATTGATGCGCTCCGGCGAGTAGCCGACGTTGAAATCGCGGCCGGCCTTCAGTCCGGAACTGCTTTCCAGCAGCGGCACGCAATCCTCCTCGACGGCGCCCGGATAGACCGTGGACTCGTAGACGACGATGTCGCCGCGCTTGAGCACCGCGCCCACCGTGCGTGTCGCCGCCAGCATGGCGCCGAGGTCGGGCCGGCGCGCGCTGTCGATCGGGGTCGGAACGGTGACGATGAAGAAGTCGGCCGCCGCCATGTCGCCCGGCTCGCTGCTGAACCGCAGGCCCGGCGACGCGAGATCGGCCGCGTCGACCTCGCAGGTCCGGTCCTTACCGTCGCGCAGCTCGGCGACGCGCCCTGCATCGATGTCGAACCCGATGACGGGGCAGCCTGCGCGGGCGAACGCAGCGGCGACCGGCAGGCCGACGTAACCAAGGCCTATCACCGCAATCTTCCGGCCATGAGACATAAATTGATATTCCGGTCGTTTCGGAGGCCATTGACGCCACCCCTGCGACTGTTTAGCCACCGGGGCATCAGGACCGCAAGGGGTGGGCCGCCGCGACGGCTGGCCTCCCAGCCCGCGGTCCGGCCCTGCCAGGACGGGCGTTGCGCGTATCGCACTCGGCTTGGACCTTTTCAACCAAGAGCGAAGCCAGCCCGGCATGCGTGCGTTTTTGATTCTCCTTCTCCGGATCGTGGTGTCGCTTGCTTTGCTGTATCTCGCGTTGCGCGGGATCAACTTCGCGGCGATCCGCGAGCGGCTCAGCCAGATCAGCCTCGGCTGGATCGTGCTGGCGGTCGCGATCACGTTGCTGCAGATCTTCATCGGCGCGCTGCGCTGGCGCGAGATTTCCGCGCTGTGCGGGGCGCCGCTCACCGACCTCACCGCGTTCCGCTACAACATGATCGGCGCGTTCTTCAACCAGACCCTGCCCTCCTCGATCGGCGGCGATGCGGTCCGGCTGTGGCTGATCGGCCGCACCGGCGCGGGCTGGCGCGCCGCGAGCTACTCGATCCTGACCGACCGCGCCGTCGGCTTCATCGCGCTGGCGCTGATCATCGTGGCGAGCCTGCCGTGGAGCTACGGCATGATCGCCGACGAGCACGGCCGGATCGCGCTGGTGCTGGTCGATGCGGCCGCGCTGGCGGCCGGCGTCGGCTTTCTGACCATGGGCTATCTGCCCGCCAAATGGATGAAGGCGTGGTGGCCGACGCGCCACGTCCATGCGTGCTCGGTGATCGCCAGCAGGGTGATCTTCGGCCGCACCACGGCCGTCAAGATCGCCGTGCTGTCGCTCTCGATCCACGTGCTCGCGGTCGTGATCGCGTGGTGCGCCGTACGCTCGATCGCAGCCCCCGCCGACTTCCAGCAGCTCTTCCTGCTGACGCCGCCGATCATGCTGATCACGATGCTGCCGATCTCGATCGCGGGCTGGGGCGTGCGCGAAGCGACGATGATGGTGGCGTTCGGCTACGCCGGCCTCGCCCCGGCTGACGGCACCGTGGTGTCGATCCTGTTCGGCGCCGTCTACTTCATCGTCGGCGGCATGGGCGGCCTGGTCTGGATCTTCAGCGCCGAGAAGGGCAAGGGCAGCATGACCGTTCCAGCCACGGTCGAAGACTGAGCTATCCGGCGCGCGCCCATTCGTCGTGCCAAGCCTGCGCCATCAGCACGTTCCACAGCCAGTAGGAATGATTCTGGCGATGGCTGAGATGCTCGTCGAACATGCGCGTGACCCGCGCCGGATCGAACAGCCCCTGCCGCTGCAGCCGTGCCGGCGACAGCAGGTCCGCTGCCCATGATTTCAACGGCCCGCGCAGCCACGCATCGAGCGGAATGCTGAAACCGGTTTTCGGCCGGTCGATCATCTCGGCTGGCACATGGTGATACAGCACCTGCCGCACCAGCCATTTGCCGCGGCCATCGCGCACCTTCATATGAGCGGGGACCCTGGTCGAGAACTCGACGACGTCCTTGTCGAGGAAGGGCACGCGCGTCTCCAGCGCCACGGCCATCGCCGCACGATCGACCTTCTGCAGGATGTCGTCGCTGAGATAGCTCAGCGCATCCGCGAGCGTGATGCGGTCGAGCGGGTCAAGTGGCCCCGCCAGTTGCCGCATCTCGTCACCAGCCCAGCTCGCACGCTCGTCGCCGCCGATCACCGTGCGGGCCGGATCCTGATCGATCGAGCACAGTGTCCGATAGAGTCCGTCGAAGCCTTCGGCGGCCATGATGCGGCCGAGCTTGGCGACCTGATCGCCGGCATGCCGCACCTTCAACCGGGCCGGCAGCACCGGCTGCAGCGCCTTGAGGATCGTCTCGGCCGGCTCCGGCGCGATCGCGCCGAGCGCGGCACCGATCGCCCGCCGCAGCGGCATCGGCAGGCGGCCGAGACGCGCCTGCAGCGCGCCGCCCCAGACATGCCTGTTGTAGCCGCCGAACAGCTCGTCGCCGGCATCGCCTGACAATGCGACGGTGACGTGCCGGCGTGCCAGCTGCGCGACCAGATGGGTCGGGATCTGCGAGGAGTCGGCGAACGGCTCGTCATAGATCCGCGGTAGCTTCGGCACCACCTCCATCGCGGTCCGCGCATCGACATAGAGCTCGGTGTGATCGGTGCCGAGATGCTGTGCGACCCGGCGGGCATCCTCGGCCTCGTTGTAGCCGCCTTCAGCGAATCCGATGCTGAAGGTGCGCACCGGCTGGCTCGCCTGCGCCTGCATCAGCGCCACAATTGTCGACGAATCGACGCCGCCGGACAGGAACGCACCGAGCGGCACGTCCGACAGGCACTGCCGCTTCACGGCCACCGACAGCAATTGCTCCAGCCGCCGGATGGCGTCCTGCTCGCTGCTGATCCGGTTTTCCTGGCCGGCAACGACACGATCACGCAGCGACCAATAGGGTTGCGGCTCGGGCCAGGCTCCGGGCGCCGCATCGGCGGCAAAGCTCACGACCGAGGCGGCGGGCAGCTTGCGGACCCCGGCCCAGATCGTGGCGGGCGCCGGTACGTAGGAATAGCGCATGAACGCGGTGAGCGCCGCGCGATCGAGCGACGGTGCCCAATCCGGGTGAGCCGCGAGCGCCTTGAGCTCCGAGCCGAACACCAGATCGCCGCCGCTCCAGCCGTAGAACAGCGGCTTCTCGCCGAAACGGTCGCGCGCCAGGGTCAGCTGCCGCGCTTCGCCATCCCACAGCGCGAAGGCAAACATGCCGATCAGGCGCTGCAGCGCCGGCGCGACGCCCCATTGCCTGACGGCAGCCAAGAGCGTTTCCGTGTCGGAATGGCCGCGCCAGTTCGGCGCGCCGCCGCAAGCCTCGAGCTCGGCACGGATATCGAGGTGATTATAGATCTCGCCGTTGAAGGTGATGGAATAGCGCCCGCAGGCGCTGTGCATCGGCTGCGCCCCGGCCTCAGAGAGATCGAGGATTGCGAGGCGACGCTGCCCTAAGGCCATGCCGAGTTCGGCCCGCGTCCAGACCCCCGAAGCGTCGGGGCCACGATGAGCCAGCGCCGCGGTCATCCGCTCGACGGTGCCGATCAGCCGGCCCTCATCGGCACCACCGGGTGTCAGCAGGCCGGCTATGCCGCACATACCGCCCTCCCCGACGCTGGGCGACACCGCCGCAATGGCTCAGCCTTCGTCCGCCGCATCGAGAAGAAACTCCCTGTCGTGTCTCGCAAGGAAGCCGAGACTGGGACGGCTCGTACCATAGAAGTACGGCAATGCGAGCGCCCGCCTCCAGCGCGACAGCAGCCTGTCGGCATCATGACCGCCATCGAATTCCGCTGTCCGATCATCGGCGATTGCCAGGACCTCGTCCACCGTGCCCTGGATATCCTCTGCGGAATTGGTCTGTGGCTGCGCCCCGCTCCTGCCCAGCACGGCGGCGTCGAACACGCGCCAGCGCCACGGCGTGCTCGTCAGCTGCCGCTGCGTCACCATGGTTCCATCAGTCCGACGAACCGGCTTGAGCGCGAAACGAACGTTGCTGTTCCACAATTGCGCGTCGGTCGTAATCGCGTTGACGATGGCACAAGGGATGCCGAAACTGATCGCCACATTCGTCAGACCGGACGTCGTTCCAATGAACGCCTTGGCATGGCGGATCAAATGGAGGTCCATCAGATTGGACCTGAAGTCGCTGAGCGCATAGTCAATCGTGCGCCCCAGCGGCGGAAGCTTGGGTGAATTCGGCCCGCCGAGCTTGATCACCCACCCGCCACGCGACGTGATCAGACGAATCGCATCAAGCAACGTTTCGATCGGCGCATTGCGATGCGTCTGGCCGGTTCCCATGAATTCGAAGTAATGCGCGGCATCCCGCGTATGCAGGCACACATACCAGTCATCGGGTTGCATGCCATAGCGATCCCTCAGCAGCCGGAGCGGATCACCTGTCTCCGCGGTCGGCGCATAGGACCGATCATAGGCCTCGCGCAACGGGTGCCCACGACCTTGCCGCTCCCATTCATCGATCGCAAGCGCACCTGCGTCCTGCCACGGCACCACGCGATCGTCAGGCAGGCGAAAGGCATTGAAGTTCATGCCGCACCAGCGCTGCAAAGACAGCAGTTCCTCGCCGAGCCGCTCCGAAATTGTCTCTCCCAGCACCAGGATCTGCCCGAAATTTCGAAAAAGCTCGAGGAACGCTCTGTTCGCGATCAACTCCGGACGCACCACAATGACCGCCCGGCCCGACCACCATCCCAGGTCTCGCATTCGGAACAGAATATCCAGCATCCCGAGGTGGCCGATCTGGGTGGCCCACTCCTCCGGCACGAGACGCAAGTCCTCCAATGCGACGTCCAACCTACGGAGCAGTGTAATCAGGTCTGCGGACACCGATGCAGGAGTCGAGCTGCGAAGCCGATCCTGAGCAATCAGCGCGCGTTCAAACAGCTGAACCCCAATCTCTCCACGGCCGACATGGGTGACACGCTGTCCCGTGAAATTGCACAGATCGAACAATCGCCCCGCCTCCCCGCACAGGATGTCGAGGCTATTCGGGACATACCCTTTCGAACCGCGCGCAGCGATATTCTGATGGGGACGAAGAAGATGCAGGCTGCCTCTGCAAGCCCAAAACATGGCATCGAGTGCGCCAGCCTCATTGCCCCCAATGATGTCCACCATGGCCTTATGGAAAGCCAGATCGACCATCGCGGCGAGGTCCTCTGCCGTCAATTGAGCCGCCGCATTCCGCGCCTGCTCGAACTCTCCGAGCTCAAACAGCGACCGGATCAGCGCGTACCCGACCTCGCGATCCTTCGCCACCACGTCGGATCTGACGATCTCGCTCACCTCGCGATAAGCTCCGATCCTGAACAACACGACCGCTGAAGCAGCTTGGAAATTCCGGGTCAGAGCTGTCGCGAAACGAAACCCGGGCCGATCTACAAGATGAGACGTGACGTAAGGGAAGTAGGCTTGATACAGCCGTTGGCGAACGGGAACCCTCATCACCTCCGCGGTGACCAGGGCAAGGAACACTGCTCGTCGCGGAAGCGAGTTGAGGATCGTTCCCACCACGACGAAGGTCAGATAGACGAACCTTCGGTAGCGAATGCGATTCACAGTCTTCTTCTGCAACTTCATAAAAGAAAGTCCCCACGCCGCCAAACGCACCATGATTCCGCGCACCCACATCAAGACAGCGCTCGGGAGCCGATCTCTGCCTACCGTGTGTGCGTGCACAGCTCAGTATCGGCTCAGGTTGAAGACCGGACGCGCGCAGATCCGAATCGGCCACGCCCCTCTCGCAGAGATCCGTTTGGCATGGGGTATCCGCCTGGCATGGCTGGTCGAAGATCTGGGCCGATCGGGCACCAGGACCTATAACAGAATGGGTTGCAGCAAGCCAAGCCCAACATGCGGAATGCGCCCGACATCCCGATCGCCAAGCTAACGCTTGTTACTAAGCAAGGCCGGATCAGCAGCCCCGTCCCCCGCGCCGACACACCCGACCGATCTAGGCTACGAGGTAACCATCATCGAGATCACAGGCGATCTCACTCATTGTCCACGCGCGATAGCGCGATCCATCATGCGCGGCGAACCCGGCCAGGCTCGCCTGGCGACTGCAACGTCTGGAGTTCCGCTACACCCGAAGCAGGACGGCCGGCTCAACAAGTTTGAGACCGAGACGGGTATCCACAAAGAGCGATGTCTTGCGCCCGCTTCGTTCATCGATCCGAAAAGACGTCAGTTCAAAGTGCCGAGCCTTTCGGAGAACGCTCGCTTGAATGCCTCGGTCTTGACGATCTCGCGCGCGAGATAACTCGTGTATTTTTCGGCACCGGCGCGATCCAAATGTCCGCCGCCGTCTATGGTCGTCAGACCATCGAACGGCGGGGCAATGAGGTCGACGTTCAAGGCCTTTGCCAGTTCTTCCGCTTGCTGGGCGCAAGCCTGGCTATGCGGAACCAACGTAAGAACGACCTGTCCCCCCACTTCTTTCAGGAACGTCCTGGCATAATCAACGACCTCCTGCGTGGTGTGACAATTCGGGTCGCGCGCCGACAGCAGCAGCTTGTTGTCACGGGCGACGTAGCCGCCATTCGCATCGAGCCCCACGTCGCCGTTCGAGATGTTGCGATACAGACCCGTGGGCGAGAAATGGCCGGTTTTGAACGCGTCGACCAGATCCTCGATACGCCAACGCAGATTGCGGCCCATCACGGTCAGGTACCCAGCTAACCGAGTGCGCTTGGCGGCGCCGATCGGCATCTTCTGCGGGCCGAGCGTCACGTGCAGATCATTGCTGAAGAAGTGAACGAATTGATCGTCGGCGTTGATGACCCAGAGCCGCGGATGAATCTTCCAGCGGTTGATCACACGCCGCGAGAACTCGCCACCGCGTATGCCGATAAAGGCCATGTTGTAGATCTTGAGGCGATCCAGTTGCGGCGACGCCTGCAGAGTTTGCCGATCGACTGCGTAGCTGACAAATGACGGACCTAGAAAAACGATATCGGCATTCTTCGCCGTTGCAACCGAACCGCCGACGTTGTTGTAGAAAGTGTCCTGGTCCTGAATCTGTGGAACGCCGCGTCCGCCGAAATCGCGATACCAATCGACATTGCCATGGCTGGGGATTTGCGAGAAGTAGTCGTGAAACGTCCAGCCGTCGTAAGAAAATACGGACAGGCAGAACTCGAACAGAAACAGCATCACGACGCCGACGCAGCCGACGACCGCCAGATAGCGCCGAGGCGCAGAGGAGGCTGAATCCGTCTTCAGGCCTGCCCCGATGATTGTCGACATGATGCGATCTCGCTTGAGACATTGGGGACCGGACGAGGCCGTTCCCCGCATCGCATACAGCCGCAGCGCAGCCAACTCAAGCCTGCGCTGCGGCTGAGAGGACACACCGACAAGAGCGCGGCAAACGAGGTGCGAGGAAAACAGGAGCGACAGTCCCGCGAATCACGCCTGACGGGACGTCGCGTCCATTGTCCAGACCTCGGGGATCGCCATGCAGCTGGGAAGACGCCCTGGGCGATGGCCCGTTCGGCCAGCCTGCGGCGCAGTCGGCGCACCGCGGCAAAATACGCGGGATTTCCCGCAATTTGTCCGCGATCAGCTTGGCAGCCCCCGCAATCGTTGGTAAAGCAACGCCACGCGCGGCAACATCAAGAAACCCTGTTATGCTTTTCACGCAATTCGAGTTTCTGTTCCTGTTTCTGCCGGTGACCTTCGCTGGCTACTTTCTGCTGGCGCGCTTTGTCGCTTCGCCGGCGGCCCGCCTGGGCTGGCTTGCCGCGGCGTCGCTCGCCTTCTACGGCTATTGGGACATTCACTTCGTTCCGATCATCCTCGTCTCCATCGTCTTCAATTACACGATGGGCCTCCTGATCGCCGGACAGAGCGGCAAGGGGCGCAGCGGACTTTTCGCAACAGCCATCGTCCTCAATCTCGGAGCGCTGGCGTTCTACAAATATACGAACTTCGGCATTCAGATCCTCAACGCGCTCACCGCGTCGAAATACCCCTTTCTCGCGATCGTGTTGCCCCTCGGCATCTCGTTCTTTACCTTCACGCAGATCGCATATCTCGCAGACGTCTATGGCGGCTATTCCAGCGAGCGGAGCTTCGTCAAATACGGGCTGTTCGTCACCTATTTTCCGCATCTGATCGCCGGACCGATCCTGCATCATCGCGAGATGATGCCGCAATTCGGCTCGGAGGACAGCAGGAAGATCTCGATCGAGAACGTCGCGATCGGCCTCACGATTCTGACAATCGGCCTGTTCAAGAAGTCGTTCATCGCCGACGGTTTTGGGCTGATCGCCAATCCCGTATTCCAGGCCGCCAACTCCAGCCACCTTCATCTCATGGACGCCTGGGGCGGCGCGCTCGCCTACTCGCTCCAGATCTATTTCGACTTCTCCGGCTACTCCGACATGGCGATCGGCATTTCGATCATGTTCGGAATCAAGCTGCCCTTCAATTTCGACTCCCCCTACAAGTCGCAGAGCATCGTCGAATTCTGGCGGCGCTGGCATATCTCGCTGTCGCGGTTCCTGCGCGACTATCTCTACATTCCGCTTGGCGGCAACCGCCATGGTGAGCACCGGCGAAACGCCAACCTGTTCACCACGATGCTGCTCGGCGGCCTGTGGCACGGCGCCGGGTTCACATTCGTGATCTGGGGCGCCCTGCACGGACTGTTCCTCATCATCAACCATCGGTGGGGCAAGTTCGTGCAGGCCAGACCGGCCCTCGCCCGCCATTCCGACTCCGTCTGGTACGCGGCGGCAGCGCTGCTGGTCACACAGTTCGCCGTCGTTCTCGCCTGGGTCTTCTTTCGCGCCGACAATCCGAATGCGGCCGTCCGGCTGATCAAGGGCATGATCGGCCTGTCCTCGCCGGAAAAGATCACGATGACCAATCTCGTCGATCCGCGGTTGATGGTCGCGATTCTGGCCGGCTACGCCGCATGTCTGGCGCTGCCGAACGTCAATGCGATGTTCGAACGATGGAAAGTGGGGCTGGAGACCTATCACAATCCGCGGCCCTGGAGCGTTCTCGCTTTGAAATGGCGTCCCTCCCTCACCTGGGCAATCGGCACGTCGGTGGCGCTGGTCGCGGCCGTACTCATGAACATCATCGCAGGCGACACCTCCCAGTTCCTGTATTTTCAGTTCTGATTGACCAGCGAGGATGAACTGCGGTGCTCTGCGCTGATCTGTCGAACAACATCTGCGCGCACCGAGCGCCTTTGCCGGGACTCAATCGATCTTCAGTCAGAAGGGGGGCCGCAACCGCGCCTGCCGATGGGCATACGAACCCCGGGACAATGCGGATTGCGCGTCAACCTTGCTGCGTCGAGCAAGATACGATCAAGCAGGTATGAAGCAGTGGGCCGGTATGTTGCGATCGTAGTGGCGCTGTTTGCCGTCGTTTTCGTGCCGCCGCTCGCCGTCATTGAATGGGTCGGGTGGGGTCTGGGCGCGACCGTTCCACTGTCCGTCATCGCGGCCGAGCAATCGCGGCATGAACGGCTCGTCTGGCTGGGCGCGTTCAAGGACTATGCGCCCTACAAGCTCGAGCGAATCAAGCAGGTCCAGCCCGAGGTGCTGCTGGTCGGCAGTTCGCGCTGCGGCCAGGCACGCGCGCAGATCTTCCGCCCGTATGCTACCTACAATGCCTGCCTGACCGCCTGGCCGCTGACCCATGTGGTTGATTTCATCGACCGTGCGACGACGGCGGCCAAGCCGCGCGTCGTCATCGTGGCGCTGGACTACTTCCTGTTCGGTGATTTCCTTGCCGATGCATGGCGAAAAGAGCGAACGATGGACTTCAGCCAGGGCATCGAGTCGCACCGGCGGAAGCTGCACGACGTCGCCGACTTCGCAATGCGGATGGGCCTGGACAGCCGTACGATCTTGACGGCCGCCATGTCTCCCCAATTCGAACCGGTTGACAACAACCGGCTGATCGGAACGGAGGCGATCCGCGGAAAGTTCGGCTTTCGCAGCGACGGATCGGTCATGGTGGCTCCGCCCTATCGCGCCGTCGCGGCCGAAACATTGTCCCGCGGCGCTCAATATGTGACGTCTTCGTTCCCGGGAGCCCCTCATTTGAGCGAGCGGCAAATGGGGGAAATCGAGCGGCTGTCCCGGCTGTCGCAGGAACGCGGCTTCGCGGTGGTTGCCATTCAATACCCATTCCTGGAAAGTGCCGCAGCGTTCCTCGACACGAACGAAGCGTACTGGCCCTATTCGGGGCTTTGGCGCGAGCTCCGGAGCAAGCAGACGGCCGAGCGGTTTTCGACGCTGGGAATCCAGTTCTTCGACATGAGCCGCACCCAGATCTCTCAGGACACCGAGAACTTCTTCGATCCCGCGCACCCCTCGGAAAGAGGCATGCTGAAGACCTTTCTCGCCCTGATGGCGCAGCCCGAGTTCGGGAAACTGTTCCCGAAGATCGACCGGGATGCCTTGGCGACTGATCTCGACCGCACCAGGGACGAGCAGTTCGACCTCTATCACTGAAGCTGCGCCGGCGCGTCGGGCCTTCACTCCGCCCTGCTCGTTCTTGACGAAAAAGCGTCCTTGAAAGCTCTCGTCTTGACGATTTCCGCGGCAAGATAGCTGGTGAAGATTTCCGCCCCGTTCTTGTCGAGATGACCTCCGCCATCGAGCGTCGTCAGCCCATCGAAGGGCGGCGCAATGAGCTCGACATCGAGCGCATTCGCCAGTTGCTCGGCCTGACCGCGGCAGGACTGGCTGTGCGGGACCAGCATGAACACGACCCGACCGCCGATCTCCTTCAGGAACGTTCTGGCATAGCTGACGATCTCAGCAGAGGTGCCACAGTCCTGGTCACGCGCGGATCGCATGGCGCCATTGTTGCGCGCGACATAGCCCGGATTGACGTCAAGCGCCATGTCGCCGGTGGAGACGCTCCGGTAGAGACCACTATCGGAGAAATGCCCCGTCTGGACCGCCGAAACGACATCCTCGAGGCGCCAGCGCAGATTGCGTCCGATGACCGTGAGATAGCCTCGGAGCCGGTCGCGGGAAACCGCTGCCACGGGAACCTTTTGGGGACCAAGGGTTACATTCAAGTCGCTGCTGAAGAAATGGGCGAACTGATCATCAACGTTGATGACCCACAGCGGCACGCGCATGTCCCAGCGGGCGATCACGCGACGTGAGAACTCTCCGCCGCGAATTCCGACGAAAGCCATGTTGTAGAGCTTCAGGCGGTCGACTTGGTCCGATGATTGCAGGGTGTGCCGATCGATCGCATAGCTGACGAAGGAGGGCCCGAGAAACACGACGTCGGCATGCTTGGCGGCCGCAATCGATGACCCGATATTGCTATAGAAGACATCCTGATCCTGAATCTGCGGGATGCGCTGGCCACCAAAATTCCGATACCAGTTTCGATCTCCTGCCCGCTCGATCTGAGAGAAATGGTCGGGAAGAGCCCGTGCGTCGAAAACGATCATGAAGGCAGCAGCAAGCGCCAGAATGCCCAGAACGCAGCTTCCGACAACCACGACGTATTTGCGCAGAGCTCCCTTCGAGGCAGCACTTTCAGGCGTGCTTTCGGCCCGTCTCAACATGACCAGCCTCTCAACTCTGGGCGCGTGACGCCCGCCTACCCTGCGCCACACGAGCGATACAGACTGGCCGCCGTCAACTCAAGACGCCCGGGGGCAGACCAGGGATTCGCACCTTGACCTGAGGCCGACAGATTTCGGCATCGCAACTACACCGCCCCTCCTCGCTCGGGACCGAAGCGTGCCCGGAACATGCCCTGCAAGTTCCCGAAGCGCGGTGCACCTCAGAAGGGTTTGTGCTGCTGCGCACACCTGATAAAGAGGTGAGATGAAAGCAGGGACACGCCGTGTTGACCTGAACCGGCCATGAGAATGCATTGACTTTTCACAATGAAATCAACGTCGATAATTAAAGTGAAACATGACGGATCCGGTTCTCCAAAGCCGAAGCCCGAAGCTCACCCTGCATTCTCGCGCCGGCGATTCGGTCAGGCCGCCAGCGCGGTGACCGGTCACACCACCACAGCCCGTTCGAGCCGGAGGCGAATTCGTTGGACCAAGTGATCGATACAGCGCAGATGGATCTGGCGTGCCAGACCATTCGCGCCTCCTGCGAACCTGGGCAGACGATTGCCTTCGTGTCGGGCAATTTCAATGTCGTGCACCCCGGACATTTGCGGCTGTTGAAGTTTGCAGCCGAGCAGGCCGACGTCCTCGTGGTCGGCGTGAACCCGGATTCCACGCCCGGCGTGACCCTGGCGCAGGACATGCGTCTGGAAAACGTGCGGTCGATTGCCTTTGTGCACCATGCCGTGCGTTTGGAGGGATCGGCCTCCGATTTCATTTCTCACCTGAAGCCGACGGTCGTCGTCAAAGGCAAGGAGTTCGAAGACCGCGCCAATCCCGAAAAGGAAGCGGTGGACGCCTATGGCGGTCGCCTGATCTTCTCGTCCGGCGAGTTGCGCTTCGCGTCGCTGTCGCTGCTGGAACGCGACGCGAACATCGATATCTCCACGGTCCGAAAGCCGCAGGAATTCCCCAAGCGCCACGGCTTCGAGATCTCGAATCTGAAAGACCTGCTCCGCAAGCTCTCGGGCATGCGGGTGGCCGTCATCGGCGACCTGATCATTGACGAATACGTCACCTGCGACGCGGTCGGCATGTCCCAGGAGGATCCGACCATCGTCGTGACGCCGCTGATGACCCGCACCTTCGTCGGCGGCGCCGGCGCGGTTGCGGCGCATGCGCATGGCCTCGGCGCAGACGTCAAGTTCTTCACCCTCGTGGGTGACGACGAGGCGGCGCGGTTCGCGCGCAACAACCTGGAACAGCACGGCGTGAACTTCAACGCCTTCACCGACCAGAGCCGGCCGACCACGCGCAAACAGCGCTTCCGGGCGCTGAACAAGACCCTGCTGCGCGTCAACCATCTGCGCCAGCATGCCTCCGACGCCGAACTGCAGCGGCAGATGCTGACATCGGTGGAACGCGCGCTGAAGACGTGCGATCTGCTGCTGTTTTCGTGCTTCAACTACGGCTGCCTGCCGCAGGATCTGGTCGACGCAATCGCTGATCGCGCCCGCTCCAAGGGCGTGATGATGGCGGCCGACAGCCAAGTGTCCTCGCAGACCGGCGACGTCTCCCGCTTCAAGGGCATGACCCTGCTGACGCCGACCGAGCGCGAGGCGCGCGTCGCGCTGAACGATTTCATTTCCGGCCTCGCCGTGATCAGTGAACGTCTGGTCGAGCGGGCCCGGACCAGCAATCTGGTGATCACGCTGGGCGCCGAAGGCGCGCTGATCAACACCATGGCGGACGGTACCTTCACCTCGGACCGGCTGCCCGCGTTCAATCCATCGCCGAAGGACGTCTCCGGCGCCGGCGACAGCTTCTTCATGGCCTGTTCCATGGGCCTGCGCGCAGGCGCCGACATCTGGCAGGCCTCCTATCTCGGCTCGCTGGCCGCGGCCCTCCAGGTCTCCCGCGTCGGCAACCTGCCGCTGACGACGGCGGAGTTGGTCCGGGAGATCGACGAAGCCGGCTTCAGCCAGGAATAGGATGCCGTCATGCGTGCCCTTCTGCTCGCGGCCGGGGTCGGAAGCCGGCTGCGCCCGCTGACGAATACGACGCCGAAATGCCTCGTGCGTGTGCACGACCGGCCTTTGCTGGACTACTGGCTCGACCTCGTCTTCGAAGGCGGCATCGAGCGGGCGCTGCTGAACACGCACTGGCTCGCCGAACAGGTGCGTGCCCACGTCGCGCAGTCGCGCTGGCGCGACCGCATCGACCTCGTTCACGAAGATGAATTGCTCGGGACGGGCGGGACCGTGCTCGCCAACCGCGCCTGGTTCGGCGACCAGCCGTTCCTCGTGGCGCATGCGGACAATTTGACCGATTTCGACGTCAAGGGACTGCTCGACGCCCATCGGGGCCGCCCCGAGGGCTGCATCATGACGATGCTGGCTTTCCGGACCGACGACCCGAGCTCCTGCGGGATTCTCGAGCTGGATGACCAGAACCGGGTCCTCGCCTTCCACGAGAAGGTCGAGAATCCGCCCGGGAACCTCGCCAATGGCGCCGTCTATGTGTTCGATCCCGCCGTGATCGCCGACATCGCCGCGCTCGGAAAGCCGATCGTCGATCTCTCCACCGAAATCATCCCCAACTATCTTGGACGGATATTGTGCATGGAAACCAGCGGTTATCATCGGGATATCGGCAACCCGGAAAGCTTGCGCCGGGCCCATTTGGAGTTTAATCACAAGCCGCGCCGTGGCGGGGACGCTTGACGGACGGCCTTTGCTACTGAGCTGGTCGCCTTTCTCTGCCAATTTGTATAAAGGTGCGCGCGACGCGCCAGCCGGCGAGACGACAGGCGAGCCACGGGGATTGCACAGATGAAGATATTCGTGACCGGAGCGTGCGGCTACAAGGGCAGCGTGCTCGTGCCGAAGCTCTTGAAGGCCGGCCACAAGGTCGTCGCGTTCGACATCATGTGGTTCGGCAATTTCCTCGAGCCGCATCCGGACCTCACGGTGGTCCAGGGCGACGTCCGCAATCCGGACGACATCGACCTCACCGGCGTCGACGCGATCATCCATCTCTCCAGCGTCGCCAACGACCCCTGCGGCGATCTCGACCCGAAGCTGACCTGGGAGATTTCCTGTCTCGCCACGATGCAGCTCGCCGACCGGGCCTATCGCCACGGCATCAAGCGCTTCATCTACGCCTCCTCCGGCAGCGTCTACGGCGTCAAGGAAGAGGAGCAGGTCACCGAGGACCTCGAGCTGCTGCCGATCTCCGAATACAACAAGACCAAGATGTGCGGCGAGCGCATCGTGCTGTCCTACAAGGACGACATGGTGGTGCAGATCGTGCGCCCCGCCACTGTCTGCGGCTACTCTCCGCGCCAGCGGCTCGACGTCTCCGTCAACATGCTGACGATGCAGGCGCTGATGAACGGCCGCATCACCGTGTTCGGCGGCGACCAGACCCGGCCCAACATCCATATCGACGACATCACCGACCTCTATCTGTTCCTGCTCGATCATCCTGAACACACCGGTGTCTACAATGCGGGCTTCGAGAACATCTCGATTCTCGACATTGCCAATCTGGTCACCAAGCACGTGCCGGCCGAGGTCGTGGTGACGCCCTCGAACGACCCGCGCAGCTATCGCGTCAACTCCGACCGCCTGCTCGCCACCGGCTTCCGCCCGAAGAAGACGGTGGAGGACGCGATCAAGGAAATCATCGGCATGTACTCGCAAGGCCAGCTCAAGAACGACGACCGCTGGTACAATCTGAAATGGATGGAGAAGGAGGTCGTGAAATGAACGTCCTGGCCTTCAAGACCCCCGGCAGCCTGTTCGCCGACTACACCAGCCGCTTCAGCACCGTGCTGAAGGATTTCGACTGGAGCCCGGTCGAGAAACTCGCCTATGACCTGCGCGACTGCTGGCAGACCGGCCGGCAGGTGTTCTTCTGCGGCAATGGTGGCAGCGGCGGTAACGCCAACCACCTCGCCAACGACTTCCTCTACGCGCTGTCGAAGACGCCCGGCTCCGGCCTGCGCGTGCATTCGCTGTCGTCCAACCCGTCCGTGATCACCTGCCTCGCCAACGACGAAGGCTACGACCAGGTGTTCTCGCTGCAGCTCGCGGTGCTCGCGCGCAAGGGCGACGTGCTGATCACCTTCTCCGGCTCCGGCAACTCGCCGAACATCCTGAAGGCGCTCGAAGAGGGCAAGAAGATCGGCATGACCTCCTATGCCGTGCTCGGCTTCACCGGCGGCAAGGCCAAGGCGCTGGCCGACGTGCCGATCCATTTTGCCGTCGACGACATGCAGATCGCCGAGGACGCGCAGATGGTGATCGGCCACATGATCATGCAGTGGCTGTACGCCCAGCGTGGCGACATCATCACGACGCGCGAGGTCTGACGGACAGAGACGATGGCTGCGAACGAAAAGTACCTGATCCTCGGCTCGAACTCCTTCTCGGGCGCAACCTTCGTCGACTTCCTGGCCGCGGCAGGTCACGACGTGATCGCGACCAGCCGCTCCGACGAGCCGCATGACGCCTTCCTGCCCTACAAATGGCAGAAGCGCCCTGGCAAGGTCCGCTTCCAGCGCGTCGACCTCAACCACGATCTCGATGCGCTGAAGGCGCTGCTCGCCGCCGAGCGACCGACGCATGTCGTGAACTTTGCCGCGCAGAGCATGGTCGGCGAGAGCTGGCTGTACCCGGACCATTGGATGATGACCAACGTCGTCTCCGCGGTCCGCCTGCACGATATCCTGCGCAACTATGACGGCCTCGACCGTTACGTCCACGTGACGACGCCGGAAGTCTACGGCTCGACCGAGGGCTGGGTGCGCGAGGACGCGCCGTTCAATCCGTCGACGCCTTATGCCGTGTCGCGCGCGGCCGGCGACATGAGCCTGCGCACCTACTTCGCCAACTATCAATTCCCGGTCGTGTTCACCCGCGCGGCCAATGTCTACGGCCCGGGCCAGCAGCTCTACCGCATCGTGCCGCGGACCATCGTCGCGGCCATGACCGGGCAGAAGCTGCGGCTCGACGGCGGCGGCAAGTCGGTGCGCGTGTTCATCCACATGACCGACGTGTCGGACGCGACCGTGAAGATCGGCCGCAGCGGCAAGCTCGGCGAGACCTATCACATCTCCGGCTACGAGCTGGTGTCGATCCGCACGCTGGTCGAGATGATCCTCGCCCGCCTCGGCAAGAACTTCGAGGACTGCGTCGAGATCGGCCCCGAACGGCCCGGCAAGGATACCGCCTACACGCTCGACAGCTTCAAGCTGCGCACCGAGCTCGGCTGGCGCGACACCTTCTCGCTGGAACAGGGCATCGACGACGTCATCGCCTGGGCGCGACGCTTCGGGGATGTCATGGCCAAGCTGCCGACCAAGTACGAACATAAACCCTGATCGACCCCTGCGCTTCCGAACGGGGCGCGACTGGAGAGCACGATGAACGTGGCAGTCCGGAGCACAGCGGCCAAGCCTGACGCCGCCGCCCTGAAGGCGCAGGCGGCGAAGCTGCGCGGCAAGATCATCCAGATGTCGCACAACGCCCAGGCCGCGCATCTCGCCTCGTCGCTGTCCTGCGCCGATGCGATGACCGCGGCCTATTGGCACGTGCTGAACATCGACCCGGCAAATCCGGCCGATCCGCTGCGCGACCGCTTCATCCTGTCCAAGGGCCACGCCGCTGCGGCGCTGTTCGCGACCTTGGCGATGAAGGGCTATTTCCCGATCGAGGAACTGGACACCTACTGCCAGGACGGCGGCCGGCTCGCGGAGCATCCGCCGGCCAATCTGCTGCCCGGCGTCGAGGCGGCCACCGGCTCGCTCGGCCACGGCCTGCCGCTCGGCTGCGGCATGGCGCTCGCGGGGCGCATCAAGGGCGAGAACTACCGCGTCTACGCCCTGCTCTCGGACGGCGAGAACAACGAAGGCTCGGTGTGGGAAGCGGCGATGTTCGCCGCCGCCCAGAAGCTGGAGAATGTCTGTGTCGTCGTCGACTACAACAAGTGGCAGGCGACCGCGCGCTCCAACGAGACCCTGATGCTGGCACCGCTGCGCGACAAATGGGCCGCCTTCGGCTGGGACGCGCACGAGATCGACGGCCATGACGTCGGCGCGCTGGCGGAAGCCATGCAGAACATCCCGAACGGCTCGGGCAAGCCGGTGGCCCTGATTGCACACACAGTGAAGGGCAAGGGTGTGTCGTTCATGGAGGACGACAACAACTGGCATTATCGCGCCCCCACCGCTGATGAAGTGACGAAGGCGTTCAAGGAGCTCGGCCTGTCATGAGAAACGCTTTCGCTGACGAACTGACCAAGCTCGGTAACGAGGACAGCCGCGTCGTCATGCTCTCGGGCGACATCGGCAACCGCCTGTTCGACAAGTTCAAGGACAAGCATCCCAGCCGGTTCTTCAACTGCGGCGTCGCCGAGGCCAACATGATGGGCGTCGCCGCCGGCATGGCCATGAACGGTCTGCGCCCGGTCGCCTACACCATCACCCCGTTCGTGACGACGCGCTGCCTGGAGCAGATCCGCACCGACGTCTGCTATCACGAAGCCCCCGTGACGATCGTCGCGGTCGGCGCCGGCCTCGCTTATTCCGGCCTGGGCCCGACCCATCACGCCTGCGAGGACATCTCGTTCCTGCGCTCGATCCCGAACATGGTCGTGATCTGCCCGGGCGATGCCTTCGAGGTGCGCGGCGCGCTGCGCGCAGCCATGCAGCAGGACCGGCCGGTCTATATCCGCATGGGCAAAAAGGGTGAGCCCGTCGTTCACAAGGGCCCTCTCGCGGATTTCAAGATCGGCAAGGCCATCACGATCGAGGAAGGCTCCGACGTCTGCCTGCTCTCGACCGGCAACATGCTGCCGGAAGTCATTGAAGCCGCACATAAGTTGAAGGAGAAGGGCATCTCCGCCGAGGTCGTCAGCTTCCACACCGTGAAGCCGCTGGATGAGGACAAGCTCAAGCAGGCCTTCAGCCGCTTCAAGCTGGTCGCGACCATCGAAGAGCATTCGCTGATCGGCGGCTTCGGCGCGGCAGTTTCCGAATGGCTCGTCGACAGCGAGACGCAGGCGAAGAAGTTTCTGCGCTTCGGCACGCCAGACGCCTTCTTCAAGAAATCAGGCGAACAGGAATATGCCCGCGAGGTGCTGGGACTAACCGGCCACCAGATCGCGGACAAGATCATCCACGCGTTGAGCTGAGACATCACATGAAGACCCAAGCTGCCCTCCTGGTCCAGACCGGCCAGCCGCTCGTGCTGGCCGAGATCGAGACCCCCGCCCTGAAGCCCGGGCAGGTCCTGGTCGAGATCGCCTATTCCGGCGCCTGCGGCACGCAGGTGATGGAGTGGCGCGGCGACAAGGGCGAGGACAAATGGGTCCCGCACTGCCTCGGCCACGAGGGCACCGGCACCGTGATCGAGGCCGGCAGCGCCGTCACCAAGGTCAAGGTCGGCGACAAGGTCGTGCTGTCCTGGATCAAGGGCTCCGGCATCGAGGCTGGCGGCGCGGTCTATGACTGGGACGGCAAGAAGGTCAACGCCGGTGGCGTCACCACCTTCCAGCGCCATGCGGTCGTCAGCGAGAACCGCCTGACCCTGCTGCCGCCGGACCTGCCGATGGACGTCGCGGTGCTGCTCGGCTGCGCCGCCCCGACCGGCATGGGCGCGGTGTACAACGTGCTGAAGGTGCAGCCGGGCGACGCGGTCGCCGTGTTCGGCACCGGCGGCATCGGCCTCAACGCGCTGATGGCAGCGGCATTGGCCGGCGCGATGCCGGTGATCGGCATCGATCCCAACCCGACCCGCCGCGCGCTCGCGCAGATCTACGGCGCGACTCATGTCATCGACGCAGCCGGTGACGTGCTGGCCGAGATCAAGAAGATCGTGCCGCAGGGCGTTGATCTGGCGGTCGAATCCTCCGGCATTCCCGGCGTCATGGATCAGGCGATCAATTCCACCCGCCAGCAGGGCGGCCGCGCGGTCGTCATCGGCAACGCCAAGCACGGCGCGGCGCTCACGCTGAATCCCGGCGTCTTCAACCAGGGCAAGAGCCTGCTCGGCACCTGGGGCGGCGACAGCGTCCCGGATCGCGATTACGGCCGCTACGGCCGGCTGCTGAGCTCCGGCCGCTTCCCGGTGCGGGACCTCCTGTCGAAGCCCTACAGCCTCGCCCAGGCCGATCAGGCGCTGCAGGATCTGGCCGCCGGCAAGGTCGGCCGTCCGCTGATCGACATGTCCTTGCGTTAAGCCCAGGCCATTTAAGTACAAGCCATGCGGATCGGGATCGACTTCGACAACACGATCGCCTGCTATGACGGCGTGTTTCATGCGGCAGCCCTCGAGCGCGGCCTGATCCCGGCCGATCTCGGCCGCGACAAGAACAGCGTCCGCGACCATCTCAACGGCAGCGGCCGCAAGGACGATTTCACCGAACTGCAGGGCTATGTCTACGGCGCCCGCATGGACCTGGTGTCGCCCTACCCCGGCTTCGCCGAGTTCGTCACGGCGGCCCGCGCGGCCGGCCATGACCTGTTCATCGTCAGCCATAAGACCAAGCACCCCATTCTCGGGCCGAAGCATGACATGCATGCCGCCGCGCGCGGCTTCCTGACCGACCGCGGGCTGATGGGATCGGCCGCCAGCCAGATTGCGCCGGACCGGGTGTTCTTCGAGCTGACCAAGGATGACAAGGTCGCCCGCGCCCATGCGCTGGCCTGCGAGGTTTTCGTCGACGATCTGCCGGAGATCCTGGCGATGTCCGGTTTCCCGGAGGGCATGCGCAAGGTTCTGTTCGATCCGGACAATCAGTTCGCGGCCAAGGCCGTGCCTTACGAGCGCCTGATGTCCTGGGCCGAGATCGCGGCGGATGTCGTCCGTGACCGCGGCTGAGGCCAGTCCCGACGTCGATGCCGCCCTGCTGGCGCTGGCGCAGCGCCTCACCGCGCAGGCGGGCAAGGCCAGCCCAACGGGGCTGACCCGGCTCGCCGGAGGCCGCAACAACCAGGTCTATCGCCTCGACACCGCCGACGGCCCGCTGGTCCTCAAGCGCTACTTCACCGACGCCCGCGACACCCGCGACCGGCTCGGCGCCGAATGGAATTTTGTCAGCCATGCCTGGTCGCGCGGCGTCCACGTCGTGCCGGAGCCCTTGGCCTGCGACCGCGCCGAACAGGCCGGGCTCTATGGTTTCGTCGAAGGGCGCAAGCTCACCGCTGCCGAACTGGCCCCGGTTCATGTCGATGCGGCGATCGATTTCGTGCTCGCGGTAAATGCCCCGCCCCGCCCCGCGCTCGCGCCGGGATCGGAAGCCTGCTTCTCGCTGGCCGAGCACATTGCCACCGTCGAGCGCCGGGTGGCGCGGCTGGCGACGCTCGACGCCGACGTGCCGCATGTCGCGGAGGCCCGGCAATTCGTGGCGACGCAGTTGCAGCCGGCCTGGGCGGACGTCAAGGCGACCATCCTGAGCGGCGCCGCCGCCGAGGGACTTGCCTTCGAGACCGCCATCCCGGCGGATCAGGTCTGCCTGTCGCCGTCCGACTTCGGCTTTCACAACGCGCTGATCGATCACCAGGGCAAGCTCACCTTCCTCGATTTCGAATATGCCGGCCGCGACGATCCGGCCAAGCTCGTCTCCGACTTCTTCTGCCAGCCGGAGGTGCCGGTGCCGCTGGCGGTGCACGAGCACTTCATCGAGCGCCTGACCGAAGGGCTCGGGCTCGATACGGCCAGCGTCACCCGCTGCCGGCTGCTGCTCGACGCCTACCAGGTCAAATGGACCTGCATCATCCTCAACGACTTCCTGCCGCTCGGCGCCACCCGCCGTGCCTTTGCCGACACCGGCGCCTGGGCGCAGCGCTGCGCTGCGCAACTCGCCAAGGCCGAGGCGCAGCTCGGCCTGATCGGCGCCACATCCGACTAACCGACAATCCCACGCCTGGAGATCTTCATGGCCTATCGCGAGTTCGTCAGTCTCGTCCACAAATCGACCAAGCGCGACTATCTCGCGCGCGTCACCCAGCGCGACAAGGCCGACGTCGCCGAGATGGCGATCAAGTTCGACTACGACTATTGGGACGGCAGCCGCGAGACCGGCTATGGCGGCTACAAATATGACGGCCGCTGGCGCAAGGTCGCCGACGCGATGATCGAGGCCTACGGCATCAAGCCGGGCATGCGCGTGCTCGACGTCGGCTCCGGCAAGGGCTTCATCCTGCACGATTTCCGCGAGGCCATCCCGGACCTCGAAGTGGCGGGCATCGACGTCTCCTCCTACGGCGTCGAACACACGATGGAGAGCGTCAAGCCGTTCTGCCAGGTCGGCAATGCGGCCAAGCTGCCCTACCCGGACAAGCATTTCGACCTTGTCATCTCGATCAACACGCTGCACAACCTCTACAACTACGATCTCGATGCCGCGCTGCGGGAGATGGAGCGCGTCAGCCGCGGCGCCAAATATCTCTGCGTCGAGGGCTACCGCAACGAGCGCGAGAAGGTGAACCTGATGTACTGGCAGCTCACCTGCCGCATCTTCCACACCCCCGAGGAATGGGCCTTCGAATTCAAGCGCTCGGGCTACACCGGCGACCACGAATTCATCTTCTTCGAATGAGCGCGAATGACCGACGTCAAGCGGCGCTCTCGCGACGCATTGGCGCCCGAGTGATGAGGTGACCATCGCCCTCTCGATCGAGAGGGCGCGAGGAAGGCCGGGAGCCTGCCGCCCCATGGCCCGCCTGCGACAAGAAATGCAGGCGGCAGGTACCACAGGTTCGGCTGGGACATCCCGGCCTTCCCCGCGCGACGGTTTTACGGTGTCCTTCGTGCTCTCCCTGGGGATCGGCTTTCTTGCCCCCATTTTGCGACAACGCGCCTTGGGCGCGTTGCGCAGACCTCAGCGTCGAGAGGCCAGGACCACACGACTTCGCCGTCCGCAACGGCTCGCGCTCGTCTGGCGCAGCCATCGCGTCCATCGCAGCCCACCTCCACGTATCGTGACGACGCGTACGTCCCTCTGCACGAGGCGGGCTGGGCGTACACAACCACATTTTCTGATAAAACGAAAGATGAATATTTTTCGCGACGGGACTGGACAGGGGTGATGCACCTGAAGACGCGGGCAAATTTGCTGTGCGCGCGCACGCCATGAACAGGTGCGAACACCAGCGCCGCGGATTTCAGGTTCGAGCAAGGCGTCGCGCGCCGAAGACCCACGCAAAACGAGTGAAGCGCCCGCATGCCGCTTTTGCGATCCTCGCAAAATGTATCTATAAACTGAAGGCCAAGATCGAGAACTCAGGGAACGGGGTCCGCCCATGACGAAGTCATTGAAAGTGGCGATCGCCGAAGGTCTGCCGCCTCAGACCCTGTTCAAGCTGCGCTCGATCAAGCGCGCCCTGATGGGACAGCCACCCCCGGAACGGCCGCAGGCGTCTGCCCCCGAGCCCGAGACTGAGCCCGCACCTGTTGCCGAGACAGCGACGGCGCTGCCCGAGCCGCGCACGCGGCAGGCCGAGGCCCTCGAGCGGCTCGACGCCCACAAGATCAGCGCGCCCTATTTGTTCTTTGACGTCGACGACGTGCTGATCCTGCCGGCCAAGGAGATCGCGCGCACGCTGACCCTGAGCGTGATGTACATCAACAGTGCCGACGTCAAAGGCGACATCGCCGAATTCGGCACCATGGGCGGCTTCACCGCGCGCACCCTGGCCAACGCGATGGTGTTCGACCCGCGCTATCAGCCGAACCAGCCGCTGCGCAAGCTGCGTCTGTTCGACAGCTTCGAAGGCCTGCCGGAGATCACCGCGCAAGTCGACCTCGAATCGCAGCACGTGAAATCGGGCACCTGGTCGAAGGGCGGCTGCCGGATTCTGAGCGCCGCCGAGCTGCGAACCATGGTGGAAGCCATCATTCCGCCGAGCCGAGTCCAGATCTACGAAGGCTGGTTCGCCGACACGGTCAAGCTGCTGCCGGACGACACGCGGCTGGCGCTGATCCATTTCGACGGCGACCTCTATTCATCCACCATGGATGCGCTGGTTCCCTGCTTCGAGCGCGGCTTCATCTCGAAGGGCGCCGTGATCTGCTTCGATGACTGGAACTGCAACGAGGCCGACCCTGAGGCCGGCGAGCGCAAGGCCTGGGCCGACCTCGTCAGCCGCTTCGACATCGTCGCCAGTCACTCCGGTGACTATTCGATCCAGGGCACCAAGTTCATCGTCCATTCCTACCGCGGCATGAAGCCACGGTCGTGAGGACGCGCGCGCGATCGCCGAGGCCTCTTGCGGCCTCGATCGGCCAAAAGGTGAATGCATGAGCTGTCCCTATACAACGCTGCCTGCGAGCAGCTTCTGGCGTCAGGCCGTCGCCGAGCGCAGCACGGCCGATCTCGATCCGCATCTGTCCGCGCGGCTCCGTTTCGGCCCCGATCAGCGCATCGCCTCGGCGGGGAGCTGTTTCGCGCAGCACATCTCGCGCGCCCTGCAGGAGCGCGGCTACAATTATTACGTGACCGAACCGGCGCCGGCCCATCTCACGCCCGAGCAGGAGGAGCGCTTCGGCTTTGGCATGTTCTCCGCCCGCTACGGCAACATCTACAGCACCCTGCAGCTGTTGCAGCTGATCCAGCGGGCGTTCGGCGGCTTCCAGCCGGCCGATCAGTTCTGGACCGACCGCGACGGGCGGGTGTTCGACCTCTTGCGCCCGCGCATCACGCCGAAAGGGTACGTCTCGATGGTCGAGGCGGAGGCCGATCTCAAGCGGCATCTTCGGGCCGTCCGGCAGCTCATAGAAACCACGGATATCTTCATCTTCACGCTCGGTCTCACCGAAAGCTGGGTCTCGAAGCTCGACGGCACCGTCTATCCGACCTGTCCCGGCTGCGGCAGCGCCGGTGACTTCGACGATGCCAGATACGCGTTTCACAATCTGTCGGTCACCGAGACCACCGGCTATCTGGCCGAGGCGATCAACCTGATGTCGGCGGCCAATCCGCAACTGCAGATCATCCTGACGGTCTCGCCGGTGCCGCTCGCCGCCACGATGGAACCGCGCCACGTCATGCAGGCAACGACCTATTCCAAGAGCGTGCTGCGCGTCGCCGCCGAGGAGATGGTCCGGCGCTACGACAACGTACACTATTTCGCGTCATATGAGATCATCACCAACGCGAAGAATGCCGGGGCTTATTTCGCCGATGATGCGCGCTCGGTTACGACCGAGGGCGTGGCGCGCGCGATGACCCTGTTCTTCGCGCATTTCACCGCAGACGGCACCGAGGCCGTGGCGCAATCCGCAGGCGTCCCGGCGAAGCGGCCGGCTGCGCCGCCGGTCGAGCCGCGAATCGTCTGCGATGAGGACGAGTTCTATCGCGCGCTGGCGGCCAGCCGGGCAAATTGACGACGAGGGGCGGCCAACGGCATGCCTGTGAAGTGAGGGGGCGTATCAGCGTGGACACGGAGCTCGAAACGGTTCTGCCGGTCTATATCGTCGGCGACAGCCATTCGCTGCCCTATCGGAACATGGTGTTCCGGGAGCGATGGACCGGCGCCTCGGTGATGGCCCGCACCAAATACATTCCGGGCGCCACCGCGCGGGAGTTCTACAATCCCGACACCGGGGAGTTTCATCCCGACTTCATCGCCTTCCTTGAATATGAGGGACTGGTCCGCAACGGTCGTGCGACGCATCTGTCGATGGACGAGGTCGATTTCGCCATTGCCAAGGCCGCTGGCCAGGCCGTGCGGCCGCCACTGATCATGATTACCGTGGGCGAGATCGACGTTCGCGGTCCAATCCTGCAGCTCCTGAAGGACAGCCACGATTTCGTTCCGCCGTTCGCGACCACGTTGCCGCTGCTCGACAAGCCGCTGGTGCCGTGGGACCTCATTGACGAAGTGATCGAGGCGCGGCTCGGGCCGTTCGTCGCCGGGCTCGATCAGCTGGTCAAGGCCGGCTTCAAGCGCGTCTACGTCCAGAGCGTGGTTCCGCCGACCCGGCAGGAAGCGCGCATCCGGGAGCTGCAGAATTACGACTGTCCGGTGTCCGTCCGCACCAAGCTGGTTCAGGCCTTCAACTGGAAGCTGGCGCAGAAGGTGCGTTCGGTGAACCTGTTCATGATCGACCGCTGGTCCGACCTGACGGACGGCGATCTGCTGCGTCCGGAATTCGACTTCGACGGGGTGCATCTGCCACCCAAGGGCGCCCGCCTCCTGCTCGAGACCCTGATCGATCATGCGATCGACAGCCGCGGTCTCGTCGCCAATCATCCTCGTTACGAACTGTATTATCGGATGGCATGCGGCCTGGACCCGTTCCAGCCCGCCAAGCCGGACGCAGCATGAGGACATCATGGCCGTCACATCGTTGATCAGCACCGCCAAGCAGCGCCTCAAGGGCGGCGTCAACCAGGCGCTCAACACGCTCGGCTACCGCCTGGTGCGGGCCGACACGCTGGACCGGCTGGCCCGGCAGCCCACCCCCGACGACGCGACAGGACGGCTCTCCGCGAGCCCGAACGGCGACGCTCGGCCGCGTCGCCTGTCGCTGCTGCCGGCCGCCAATACGGCTCCGGCGATGTGCACGGCGCATGCGCCGAGATTCGATCCGCAGAAGTCGCCGAGCCAGCTGGCCGACAAGATCGTCGCGTTCCAGCAGAACGGCGTCACGGTGATCGGCACGAACCCGGAGAAGGCGGCCGCGTTCCGGGAAACCGAGCAGTTCGACCGCGACGTCAGCAACCGGCATTCGGCGTGGGACTGGGCCGGCAACAGCGTCGCCCCCTACACCCAGGATCTGGCGACCGGGATGCCCTCGGCGGCGCTTCTCGACTATCTGCACGCCCTGTTCAGCGGCGGCGATTTCGACGCGTTCTTCCGCGGCGTGCTCGGCTGTCCGGCCAAGGTCGCCAATGTCCGGCTGGTGCGCTCGAAGCCGCATCTGACCGCAGGCGTCGGTCCGCAGGAATGGCACAGCGACGGCTGTCCCGCCGGCGTGATCCGCGGAGTGCTCTATCTCTGCGACGTCGACGAGCAGACCGGTCCGTTTCAGTACCGCGACGCCAATCACCGCGAACATACCGTCCTCGGCAAGACCGGCGACCTGCTGGTGTTCGACGCGACGCGCCTTCCGCATCGCGGCAGCCCGCCGACGCACAAGACGCGCTCGGCCATCGATATGGTGTTCATGCCGCGCATGCCTGACGAGGAGATGACAATCATGGTCGTCGGCATGAACCACTGGCCGGCCGACCCGTTCTTCGTCAAGCTGCCGAAGGAGCGGCCCGCCGACGCGCAAGATGCGCTCGCCGAAGGACGCCGTTCCGCCAGCCTGTACTGACGCATGGCGGCCCGCTTGCGTCCTGTGCCATCCCTCACCATCGATTTGCGGTGATCGAACATTGCCGCGTTGGAGAATTTGAATGCTGGAACCGTTGAAGAATGCGCTCGCCACCTCGCTGCCGCCGGACGTGCTGTACTGGATGCGCTCGGTCAAGCGCGCGATCATGTTCGAGCCGCCGCTGCCTTGGCCCTATGGTACCAGCAGCAGCAGCGCCAACACCCAAGACAGCACGCCTGCCTTGGCGATTGCAGCGCCGTCCGTCGACGATGCCGATGACGGCCGCATCATCCAGGACATCGCGCTGGAGAAATACAGCGCACGGCAGCTTCCCTCGCCCGCGGCCTATTACAGCTATGCCGACATCCTGATCCTGCCGGCGCAGGAGATCGCCAAGACGCTCACCCTGTGCGTCCAGTACATCAACAGCGCGCATGTCAACGGCGACATTGCGGAATTCGGCACGATGGGCGGCTTCAGCGCCCGCGCCATCGCCACCTCGATGGTGTTCGACCTGCAGCGGCAACCGCTCGGCAAGAGCGCGTCCGGCGAAAACCCGTTCCGTATCCTGCGCCTGTTCGACAGCTTCGAAGGCCTGCCCGAGATTACCTCGCCGGTCGACCAGGTCGCTCCGCACGTCATTTCCGGCGCGTGGGCCAAGGGCGGCTGCAAGGTGCTGGCCGCGCCGCAGCTGCGCGCATTGATCGGGAAGATCATTCCGCCGCACCGCTTCCAGCTGTACGAGGGATGGTTCGCAGACACGGTGAAGACGCTGCCGCCCGAGACGCGCTTTGCGATGATCCATTTCGACGGCGATCTCTACCAGTCGACGATGGATGCGCTGGTCCCGTTGTTCGAGCGCGGCATGATCTCGACCGGCGCGATCATCTGCTTCGACGACTGGAACGCCAATCGTGCGATTCCCACCACCGGCGAACGGCAGGCGTGGAAGGATCTGGTCGAGATGTTCGCGATCGAGGCTTCGAATGGCGGCGACTATTCGGTCGGCGGCACCCGCTTCATCATCCACGCCTACCGCGGCATTCCGGCCGATCCGATCTGATCGCGCTCACTGCGACGGCTGCCCGGCCGGACGGAGCAGATCGTCGAGTGTGTGATCCACCAGGAAGATGGCACCGGGCACCGTAAGGTGTCCGGGATCGAACGCCGTCAGCTGCGAGCCGCCGGGCCCGATCCGGCTCAGACAGCCCTCGTCGTTGCAGAACACGTCGCGCACTGAGATGTAGTCGATGCCGAGCTCACGGGTCAGCTCGCGAAACAGGGCGTCGCGGCCGCGCGTCCACGCATCGTTGGAGCGGAACAAAGTCCGCTCCGGCAACACCGACCCGGTCTGGCGATAGTAGTCGAGGACGTTGTGCGACAGGCCGACGCCCTCCCAGCTCGGCGGCGGCCCCATCAGCACGATCCTGGCAATGCCGTTCGCCCTGAGCTGCGCGACCGTGCGCGGCAAACCCTCGCGCAGCACGGCCTCGGCATGGCCCCAGGTCGCATCGAGGATGACGACGTCAGGCCGGAGGCGGCCGATCCGCAGCACGACATCGTCATTGATGCTCTTGCAGAACGGCCGGGCCTCCAGCGTGTAGCCGATCAACGGCGGACAGGCCGAGGCGGTGTATTGGGCGACGTCGTAGCCGCGCGGCTTCGAGAAGTGCAGCAGCCCCGGATAAAGCGCTGCGCCATACGAATCGCCCCAGATCAGCAGCAGCGGTCGGCCGCCCTGCCCGGCACAGTCGGCACCGAACGCGGAGGCGGGCTGCAGCAGCAGCAGACAGCGGCCGCGGCGCCAGTGCGACGAGGTCTCCGTGCCCGAAAGCATGAAGCCCCGGATCTCCGGCGCGAACCGGATCGGCAGGCCATGCGTGCTGGTTGCCGCGACGCCGAGCGGGATCAGCGCCGCCATCCCCGCCAGCAGCGGCCCGACCCGCCATCCGAGCGGGACGGCTCCGAACCTGATCGGACGTTCGATGAAGCGATAGGTGAGCCAGGCCAGCACGGCGCTCAGGGCGAGCACCGCCAGCATGATCCATGCGGGCGGCGCGCCGCCGACATGCAGCCTGGTGAAGGCGATCAGCGGAAAATGCCAGAGATAGAGCGGGTAGCTGATCAGGCCGACGGCAACCAGCGGAGGCTGCGCCAACGTCTGCTGGGCCAACGTGCCGCGGGTCGCGATCAGCGCCATGGCCGCCAGCACTGGGACAAGGGTGCGCAGGCCTGGCCAGGGTGAACTGCTGCTGAAGCCGACGAACGCAACGCCCAGTCCGGCCACGCCGAGTGCCGCGAGCAGGTTGGCAGCGGCTGGACCGATCGGACGCTCGGCACGCTGGCGCAGCCAGATCGCCAGCAGCGAGCCGGCCAGCAGCTCCCAGCCGCGCGTGGTCGGCGAATAGAACGCCCAGGCCGCCTCCCTCGCCGGGGTGGCAAGGCAGACCAGGAGCGAGCCGAGCCCGAGCGCAGCCACGATCGCCATCTTCCGCGCCGGCCACCGGGCGATCAGCACGAACGCCGCGGGCCAGATGATGTAGTACTGCTCCTCGATGCCGAGCGACCACAGGTGCAGCAGCGGCAGACGTTCCGCCCCCGGATCGAAATAGCCCACGATCTGCTCGTGCAGCATGAAGTTCTCGATGAACGCGGCGGCGCCCTTGATGTTGGATCCGAGCGCTTCCATCTCAGCCACCGGAAATACGAACCAGGCGATCAGGAAGGTCGCCAGCACCACGGTGATGAGCGACGGGAAGATCCGCAGGATGCGACGGGCGTAGAAGGTCGCAAAGCTGAAGCTCTTGTCCGCGCACTGACGGTCGATGATGCCGGTGATCAGATAGCCGGAGATCACGAAGAACACGTCGACTCCGGCGAAGCCGCCGGGCAGCAGCTGCGGGAAGGCGTGAAAGATCAGCACCGCGATCACGGCGATGGCGCGCAGCCCGTCGATATCAGGACGATAGGCCAGCGTGTACGCCGCGCCGTCCGGCTGCTGATCGGCGCGGCTTGCGGCCCGCGGCTCAAGGCTGCCGACGATCGCCATGCTCGCCCAGTTCCTGAAATGCCCGCGTCCGCTCCAGCGCAGTGATGAGATCGCGGGTGAAATCAGCGGCCCCCTTGCCGTCGAGATGGCCGCCGCCGTCCCAGCTCGAATAGTCGGTGCGCGCAGGCAGCGCGGTCTCGACGCCGATGGCCGCCGCGATCTCGCGCGCCTGGGTCAGGCAGCCGTGGAAATTGGGCACGAGGGTCAGGACCACCGGTGCCCCGAGCGACTGCACGATGTCGCGCGCATTGGCGACGACATCAGGCGTGGTGTGGCAATCCGGATCGCGCGTCATCTTCACGGCCGGATTACCGTCGGCGAGAAAGCGCGGAAAGGTGCTCATGTCGGCCGCGCCGGTTCGATCGTCGCGATCGAAGCGCGGCAGCGGCCCCGGGCGCGGACCGGCGAGCGCCTGGCGCCAGCCCCGCGTTGCGTCCTCGAAGCGCCAGCGCAGATTGCGCCGGAGGACCTCATAGGCGGCGCGGAAACGGCTGAGCGTGATGCTCGGGATCGGGCGGACGTCGGCGCCGAAGGCCCGCGTCAGGTTGCGATGGAAGAAGTTGCCGCCGCCTCCGCCGTCGTCGGCATTCACGATCCACAGCCGCGGGCGGATCTGATGCTTGAGCGCGATCTGCCGCACGAACTCGCCGCTGGCGACGCCGACGAACGCCATGTTGTAGAATTTCAGCCCGTAGCGCTGTTCGAGGCGCTCGCGCATGACGGCCTGGTCGACCGCGAACGACACCAGGGATGACCCGAGGATGATGACGTCGGCCTGGCGCGCATGGTCGATCGAGCGGCCGATGTGATGATAGAACAGATCCTGGTCCTGGATCTCGGTGACGCTGTCGCCGGCGAAATTGCGATACCACGCCGGATCATCGGGCCTGCTGATCGCGCTGAAATGGTCGCCGCCTTGCGCCGCCAGCCATGCGCCGAGGCCGCCCAGCATCGCCGCAGTCAGTCCGAGCAGGCAGCCGAGATAGCGTCGTCCGTCGCGGCCGCCCTCGGCGATCTCCGCTCCGGCAAGACCGGCCTGCTCCGTCCGACGATCCATGGTAACCCCGAGGTTCGGACAGCGCGCTTATTTGTCGAAGCCCGGCACGGCATCCAACGCCTGCCGGGCCACGAAGATCGAGCCGGGATAGGTCAGATGGCCGATGTCATAGCTCGTGAGTTCCGCGCCATCCTTGCCGATTCGAGCGAGGCAACCGTCATTGTTGCACATGATCCGTCGGGCCGAGATGTACTGGATTCCGAGCGTCCTGGTCTGACCTTCTAGAAACTCTTCCAAAGCGCGGGTCCAGTTGTCGTTGGAGCGATAGAACGTCCGCGCCGGCAACACCGAATAGGTCTGGAAGTAGTAGTCGAGCAAATTTGATACCAGACCGTCCCCCAACCATGTTGGGGGCGGCCCGAGCAAGACGATCCTGGACACGCCGGTCTCTCTCAATCGCCCCACGGTGAGCTGCAGGCCCTTGCGCAGATCTTCGGCGGAATAGCTCCAGGTCGAATACAGAATCACGAGATCGGGTTTGAGCACGGCGAGACGCTCGGCGACGAAGTCGTTGGCTCCGCGGCAATGGCGACGATCGGGATGCACGTAATCGAGTAGCGGCGGACAGGCAGAAGCGGTGAACTCCGCAACATCGAACCCCCGCTCGGCTCCAAAGTGGGCAAGACCAGGATACAATGAGGATCCGAACGAGTCGCCCCAGACGACGACGAGCGGATGCCGACCGTCGCCGGCACACTCGGCCGCAAAATCGGCGGCACTCTGATCCGGCAGCAACAGGCACTTGCCGCGACGCCAATGGACCGATGTCTCCTCCCCGGTCAGCATGAAGCCGCGGATGCTCTCGGGGATGCGGCTAGGGACGCCGTCGGCTCGGTCGACGAAAAGTCCGACCACGCCCAGGGCGGCCATGCCGCACACCAGTCCCCCGACCTTGAAAGGAACCCAACTGCGTCCGAAGCGCATCGGCTGCTCGATGTAGCGATAGGTCAGCCAGGCCAGTACGGAGCTGGCGATCACGATGCTCCACATCACCGCGGGTGCGACACCATCGACGAACTGGATGCGGGCATAGGCCATCAGCGGGTAGTGCCAGAGATAGAGCGGATAGCTGATCAGGCCGACGAAGACGGCGGGCATCGAGGAGAGAATGTAGCGATGCACCAGCGTGCCGCTGGTCGCGATCAGTCCGGCGGCGCCGAGCACGGGCAGCAGCGTGTGAACGCCCGGATGCGGCGTCGTACGGCCGTAGCGCCAGAACGCGACCACGATCGCCAGCATCGCGGCCCACGCGATGAACTCGCGGACGAGCCGGCGGTCGGCCAGCGGCAAGGCGCGATCGTCCGCGCCGCGCTCACCGACCCAGAGCGCCAGGCCGGAGCCGACCAGCAGTTCCCAGGCCCGCGTCACCGGCAGATAGAACGCATAGTCGGGCGCCCGCGGCTGCACGATCAGGCAGGCGATGAACGACGCCGCCGCCAGCGCGGCCGTGATCGCGAGGCTCCTGCGCCGCCATGAGCCGATCAGCATCAGAATCAGCGGCCAGACGATGTAGTACTGCTCCTCGATCGCCAGCGACCACAGATGCAAGAGCGGCTTCTTCTCGGCGGCGAGGTCGAAATAGCCGACCTGGCCGAGCAGGATGAAGTTCTGGATGAAGACGGCGCCGCCTGCGATGTTGGTACCGAGCGATTTCAGCTCGCGCGGCGGCAGCACGAACCATGCGATCAGGAACGTGATCAGCACCACCGTGATCAGCGCCGGAAAGATGCGGCGAATCCGGCGGGAATAGAAGTCCGCAATGCTGAACGTGCTCGACAGCAACTGCTTGTGGATGATTCCGGTGATCAGATAGCCGGAGATGACGAAGAAGATGTCGACCCCGTAGAAGCCGCCGGGGACGGTGGCCGGAAACGCATGATAGAGCAGGACGGGCAGCACGGCGACCGCACGCAGGCCGTCGATATCCTGACGATAGGCGAGCGGCATCGCGCGAGCCTTATCAAAGGCAAGGTTCGGCTGGGCAAAGTTCATCGGCTCGGGTCGCTCCAGGACAACTTCGACAGATAGCCGCAAACGGCCAAAGGACGTAGCGCGAAGAGCCGCCGGCTGCCGACAAGTTCGAAGATATTGCCACGTTTTTCCCGGACGTGTGCCTCCCCGACCTCACCGACCATCCCGATGGCAGGCGGCGCGCTGATGAAGACAGGGTAACCTCTCGTGGTGGTCTGCAGGACCGCTGGCAGCCTTCAGGGATCCCTCGCAATCCCCCTTCTGCTCGCAATCGGCCTCGCATTGTGGCGACCGGCGCGTCGTTGCAGGGCCACGCTCTGCGATACGCCTCCGGGTCGACCACCACGCGTGAAAAAAGCCTGCGAAGGCTATCTGCAGGTCGGTTCATTGACAAGGGCCACGACATCGAACGAACCGAGATCAACGCCTCGGATTCGCCAGTGCTGCTCCACGGCGCGTCCGTTTCCACCGGCCCAAGCGCGGCCGCCCGGCAGCTTGCGGATAGCTGAATGGCCCTGTATTCAAACAATAGTTGTTTTGATGAGCTGCTCGCCAGTCGCGGTCGGGCATGGGGCTTCAGAATGTCCTTCGAGTCCGTTCATCCGAGTAGGGCCGGCCAGCCCGCGCCACACCGGCAGGGTGTGATCCGATCGCTGAAATCGAGATTGGCTGCACGTGTCGTCAAGGTGATCAGCTGGCACCTCAGGGCAGCCGGCCAGCATGCCGAATCCATCAAGGACCTGCTTTTTGCGCTGCTCACGTTCAGGCAGGCATTCGCCGTCGCACTTCTTTTTCATCGCTATGCACATCGCAATGAGTTCGACCGCCAGTTTCGTTATTTCTGCGGCCCCGACCTGGAAAAGGAAATGGGGTGGGTGCTCGCCAAGCCGCGTTCGGATCAGTACTGCAACGAGCTGATCCTCTTCCTCCTGATCTGCGGCAAAGAGAAGCGCGTTCTCGAGCTGTTTCCCAACATCGACTGGGAGCGGGTCGATGACGAGTTCATGGACGCCATCGGCGAACTGACCAAGAAGCTGATGTCGGGTTATTTCATGGAACTGCTCGCGCAGGCCCACACGATCGACTGGACCGCGCTCCGGCCGCAGCACATGCGCCGCTTTGCCGAGATGATCAAGGTCATGCTCGAGCACCGGAACTTCCGGTTCGAGCAGACCAGTTTCGAAGGGCGGCAATCCGATGCCCGCAGAGACGGTGACCCCGAGCTGTTCGAAGCCCCGCTGGACCGCTACGTTCCGGAATTTTTCTGCGACAAGGAGCTGATCGCGACGCTCGTCAAACAGCTCGATCTGCCCCGGCACGACGACATCCTTGCCGCACGTGAGGACCGCGGCCAGTATTGGGAACGCTTTCCTGCCGACCATCCGCAACGGAAGGTGCTGGCTGAGATCAACCTGTTCTACGCCTATCGCAACCTGCTGCTGACGACCTATCACAGCGGCGAGGGCTTTCACGTCCCCCAGGTCTATTGCAAGCTGACCGACACCCAGCAGCGGCTGCGCCGCCATCTTCCGGCTCCCAGCCCGGAGCTCAAGGCCATTCTCAAGAAGCTCGATACCGATCTGCCGGAGGTCAAGCTGCTGTCCCCGGACTGGAGCGCTCTGATCGGGCACAACGGCCATCTCAACGTCCATCTGATGATGCGGGAGATGGGATGGTGGCAAGGCCAGCCGCTCCTGCTCGCCTACAAGGACCGGATCGCCAACAAGCCGTTCCTGTCGCTGTTCTCCGACATCTGTCCGACGCTGACGTTGGGCGAGAACGTCAGTGCGGGTGTATGGCACGAGCTCGCCAGCCTGACGCCTTTTCTCGGAGATTCGCACCAGGCGTTCCGCTTCGAGGATGGACGCGCCGTGTACTGGAACGATGCGGGATCACTGGCGCTCCAGCAGTGGGAAAGCCGGCAACGCACCTTTCCGCTGCGCGACATCTACGACAGCCGCCTGCGCGCCGACGATCGCGTCGAGCAGACCTATCAGGACTACCGGCGCCGATGGGGCATGGCCGACAGCGACTGGTTCGTCTGCCTGCATGTGCGCGACGCCCAGACGCGCAACGATACCGAGGGTGTCGGCGAATCCATCCGTAACGCCTCGCTTGCGACCTATCTCGACGCCGCCCGCCACATCACCGAATGCGGCGGCTGGGTGGTGCGGATGGGGGGGCGCAAGGTGCCGCCGTTTCCGAAGATGGCCCGGGTGATCGACTACGCCCGCAGCGAGGATCAGTTTCCGGCGATGGACATCCATCTGATGCGCCGCGCCCGCATGTTCATCGGAACCACCTCCGGTTTTGCCTATGTCGCGAGCAGCTTCGGCATCCCGACGGCCATGGTGAATGCCTTGAGCTCGATCGGCCTGTTGTGGTCGACGGACACCCGCTTCGCGCTGAAGCCGGTGCACAGGAAGGACGGCCGCATGCTGTCGCTGAGCGAGTGGACGTCGGAGCAGTATCGATGGGCCTACCCGACACATGAGTCCGTGGCGCGCGCCGAACTCGTCGTCAGCGAAAGCAGCTCGGACGAGATTCTGGAAACGGTGCGCGAGGTTCTCGACATCTCGGATCCCCGGCGCACGGGCCCTGCTCCCGGCGTGGACGGCAGCTGGGAGCGCCACGTTCAGGTGCCGGGCTTCTTCGGCAGCTCGCGGCCGAGCAAGTATTTCCTCGAGAAGTACGCGCAAACCCTGCTGAGAGACCCCTGAGCTACGACACGCATGTCGGCGGCGGCAGCGAGCCCGGTGCCAGGAATGCGCCTTCATACTTGCCGAGATAGTAGGAACTGACCCTGCTGGTGCCGTAATAGTGCGGTGCCGGCAGCTGCTGCCGCCACAGCGACAGCAGACGGTGAGCTTCACCGTTGACCAAGCGCCCCGACGCCAGATCGACGACTTCCTCGGCCACCGCGCGGATTTCGTCCGACGAATTGTTCTGCGGCTGCGCCCCGCTGCGAGCGAGAACGCAGGCATCGAACAGGCGCCAGCGCCAAGGAGCCGATGTCAGCTGCGCCTGACTAAGCATCGTGCCGTCGGTGAGGCGAACCGGCTTCAGCGCAAACCGAACGTCACCGTTCCACAACTGCGGATCCGTCGTGATGCAGTTGACGAGCGCACTCGGAATCCCGAAGCTGACCGCGACATTCGTCAATCCCGAGGTCGTGCCGATGAACGCCCTGGCGTTCCGGATCAGACAAATGTCCATCAGTTCGGAGCGGAAGTCGCTCAAAGCATAGTCGATCGCGCGATCGAGAGACGGAAGCTTGGGCGAGTTCGGCCCGCCGAGCTTGATCACCCAGCCGCCCCTGTCAATGATGGCGCGGATCGCATCGAGGTAGGTCTCGATCGGCGAGTTGCGATGGGTCTGCCCGGTCCCGTCGACCTCGGCGTAGTGGGATGCGTCACGGATATGCAGGCACACATACCAGTCGTCCGGCTTCATGCCCCAGGCTTCGCGCATCCGCCGAAAATCGTCCTGGACTTGCGGCGCCGTCCCGAAGATCCGGTCATACTCGTCGCGCAAAGCATGGCCCCGGCCTTCTTTTTCCCATTGTACGATGGCAAGCGCCCCGGCTTCCTGCCACGGCACGACCTCACCATTCGGCAACTGGAACGCGTTGAAGTTCATGCCGTACCAGCGCTGCAGCGACAGCAGTTCCTCACCGACGGCATGCGAGACCGTCTCACCGATCACGACGACATCGGCGAACCTCTCGAACAGCCGAAAGAACGTCCTGTTGGCAACGAGGTCCGAGCGCACCACGATCAGCGGTTTACCCGACCACCAGCCCAGGTCGCGCATCCGGAACAGGATGTCGAGCATCCCGAGATGACCGATCTGTGTCGTCCATTCCTCCGGAAGCAACCGCAGCTGGTCGAGCGGGATGCCCAGTCCGCTCAACGCGCGGCCGGCTTCCGCTGACACGGCCGGTGCTCCCTTGCTGCGCAGCTCCGATTGCGCCGCGAGCGCCCTCGCAAACAGCCCGATACCGAGATCGCCCCGGCCGACATGCGTCACGCGCTGACCTGTGAAGTTGCAAACGTCGAACATCCGGCCCAGCGAACCGCAGGCAAAGTCGAGAGGATTGGGACGGTAGCCCCGCGCCGGTCGCGACGCCATGTTCTGATGCGGACGCATGTAGTCGGACAGGCCGTGGCAGGCACTCGACACGCTTTCGAGCGCGCTGGTCTCGTCGCCGGCGATAATCTCGAGCATACCCTTGAGAAAGGCCAGATGGGCCTCCAATTCGGATCTGGCTTGCAGAGGCAACTGCGCGGCCAGCAGATGCGCCCGCTCGAAGTCCCCGAGCTCGAACAGCGAACGAAGCGTCGTGTTCGCCAAATCCAGTGAGAGAGGCGCGAGCCGATCCTGCATGACCAGGTCATGGGCCTCACGATCGGCTCCGAGCCGCAGCAGAAGCTCCGCTGACTGGATCGGAAAGTACCGCCTCATCCATCCCGAAAACGTCCGGTCCGGCTTCCGCGCCAGCATCGAGGCGACATGCACCTGATAGGCCCTTTCAAGCAGACGCCGGGCGCGATGTTGCCCGATCTCGAGCATCATGAGGATCAGGAAGGCCAGACGAGGTGGCAGAAGGCTGAGAAACCAGGCGGCCCACCCGATCAAGATGCGTGCCCATCGTTGCGGCTGCAGCACGAACAGCTCCCTCCAGCGCGCAAGTCCGGCCGGCAGCGCCACGACCAAGGGCGACCGCTCGATAGCGCGACGTCTACGCTTTGGGCCCAGGAAATCCAACGACGCCTTGAAGCGCTGCATCCGATACCCCAACTCTGGCTCCGGCTCGCGGTCAGTCCCGCCACCTCAAAAGTCCGGTCAATCCCCGCAGAGGACCAGGACGGATCGAGATCAAGAGGCTCCTGCCGTTCGAGATCCCGGGCCGGCACCGAGATGAGGCCTCGAAACAGCAGGCTTGCAAAGCGGGCGACCTCTCGATCGCGCCGTCAATTCAACGTACGGCCGATGATGGCGACGATCCGGTGAAACCACTCGGCGATTGGCAAGAAGCCTGCCCTGTCGACGATCAGCAGAATTGTGGACCACAGAACCAGTTGCTCGAGCGCAACCCGACCCAGTCCGACCGAGCGAAATATGAACGTCGTAGACGCCGCCAGGACAGAGTTGAGGAACCCCGCACCTAGCGCCAGGAAGACGGCAAAGCATGCCGTGCTCACGCAGACAATCCGAAGAATTGTCCGTAGGACCAGAACCATCTCTTTCACGCAGGTGCCCCCTCTTGCCACCGTCGAATCATGTGACGGAAGACCAGCCGCCCAAAACCAGCAAACACCGTCTACAGCATCTCTCACCGAGACGAACGCGCAAAATCAATTTGGAAAAGCGGACAGGTCTCCAATCCAACGTGGGTGACACAGTTACTGGCGCGTCATTTGGCATCGGGCACTTGCAGCACGGCTCAGAATGGCGAACGTTCAGCACGAACTTTGCATCAGGACGGTTTTTGCAAACGACACAGGTCCAAGGCCCGTTTTTGCCAATCCATGGCACCTGTTGCAGGGCGAATTTTACGTTGTGTTGTTTCCAGTTACACTGCTATTGCGGTTAGCCTTGAATGGCAACATCCTTCGCGCGGCCGGATTTCCGGATGCGGCGGCGGCCAACAGTGTGTCCTCGTTCGATGCGATCCAGCTGAAGCCATGCCCACCAGATCACCGTTCGGCTGTCGCGTATGCGGTCAGCTGATCAGCACGCAAGCTCTCTCGCTTGATGGGCTGTTCGTCTGCAACCGCTTCACGCCCGATGGTCGTGCCCAACGCCCGATGACGCTCGACATCGTCGAATGCGAAACATGTCAGCTGGTTCAGCTTGGCGAGGCCCCGCCGCCGGAAGCCCTTGTTCCGACCGTTCCATGGATCCGTTACCGCGAGCCGGAGGGCCATCTGGACTCGCTGGTCGAACAACTCCTTGACCTGCGACCGCTTGCCAGACGCGCGCTCGGCACCGGGCCGTTCGAGCAGCCATTCCTGGCCCGTCTTGGCGGCAAGGGCCTGGACATCGCCGCCCTAGATATTGATACGAATGGCGCTCCGGGCCGCTATCCCTATCTCGAGACATGGCAGGCTCATCTCAACGCGGCACACCTGTCGGCGCAAGCGGTTCAATCGGGCACCTTCGATATCGTCTCCTGTCGCTATCTGATCGAGCATACCTCCGAACCCGTGGCTGCGCTGCGGGCCCTTCGGCAGACGCTCAATCCGGACGCCCTGCTCGTCATCGAGGTGCCCGACAGCAGCAAGTTCCTGGCAGCCCGCGACTACTGCTTCCTGTGGGAGGAGCACAGCTGCTATTTCGTCGAGGAAACGCTGCGCCGTCTGGCCGAGGCGAGCGGTTATCGCGTGCTGACCGTCCTTCGCTACCCCGGCACGCTGGAAGACGCCCTGGTCGCCGTCCTGACGCCGGCGGATGCGCCGATCCCCGCGGCCGCGTCTTGCGGACCGTCCAGCCTGTTCCAGGCCTATCGTGACCATTTTGCCCCTGCTCGCGCGCAACTGCGCAGCAAACTCATCGGCCTGGCAGGTCCGGGCCACGACCGGATCGCCCTGTTCGGCATCGGCCATCACGCCATCATGTTCGCCAACGCCTTCGGGGTGGCCGACATGATCGCGCTGGCGGTTGACGACGACGCGGACAAGCGGGGCTTTTTTCCACCGGGATTCCGCGTCCCCGTGGTAGGCTCGGACCGCCTGCTGGCCGACGAGCGGATCACCACCTGCCTGTTCGCCGTGGCCCCGCATGTCGAGGGCCGGGTCCGCGACAAGCTCGCCCCGCTCGCCGCGCGGGGCGTGGCGTTCCACTCGATCTACGCCGCGCTCGACAATGCAATCACGAAGGATCTCGCCTGATGAGCCTGGTTCAAAAATCCCCGGAGGTGTTCCTGGCCGAGGGGCCGATCGCCTCCGTCGGACAAGCGGAGATCGCTACACTCAAGGCCGCGGTCCAGGCCAGCCCGAAGCGGCGGGCGCGCATCAACGCCCATCCGGATGGTGACGACCAGTTGCACGAGATGATCATCGCGATCGATTCGAGCTCCTACATCCGGCCGCACAAGCATCCGGGCAAGAGCGAGGCGTTCCACATCGTCGAGGGCGAGGTCGACATCGTCGTCTTCGATGACGCCGGCGAGATCGCGCGCGTCGTCGAGCTCGGGCCGCCGGGCGGCACGCGCCCGTTCTATTACCGGATGTCGAACGCGTTCTTCCACACGCTGATCATCCGCAGCGATCTGCTGATCGTGCACGAGATCACCAATGGCCCGTTCCGGCCCGGCGCCAGCCTATTCGCCGATTTCGCGCCGGAGGACAGCGACGCTGCCGCGGCCGAGACCTACCAGGCCGATCTCGTCCGGCGCGTCGCAGCGCTGCAGGACGCCGCGGCATGACCAGCCATGCCGTCGTGGTCGGCGGCACCCGCGGTCTCGGCCGCGTGGTGGTCGAGCGTTTCCTCGCCCGCGGCTGCGCGGTCAGCGTGGTATCGCGGCAGCGTCCGGCCGATTTTCCCGATCAGCCCGGGCTGAAGCATTTTTCCGCCGATCTCGAGCGTAGCGACAGCTTTGCGGGTCTTTGGCGCGAGATTGCCGATGCGAACGGTCCCATCCGCTATCTCGTCCTGAGCCAGCGCTTCCGCGGCCAGGGCGACCCCTGGGCCGGCGAGATCCAGGTCGGCCTGACCGCCTCGCGTGACCTGATAGAAGGGTTTTCCGGCCATTTTGCCGAAGACGGCGACCGCGCCATCGGTGTGGTCAGTTCCGTCTATGCCGAATTCGTCGGCTCTTCGCAGCCGGTCGGCTACCACGTCGTGAAGGGCGGCCTGAACGCGATGGTCCGGCACTACGCCGCGACCCTCGGCCGGCGCGGCATCCGCGTCAACGCGATCATGCCGCTGACCTATCTGAAGCGCGAATCGCGCGTCTTTTACGAGCAGAACGAGAAGCTGATGGAGACCTACCGGAAGCTGGTCCCGCTGGGCCGGCTCGGGACGGCCGAGGAATGCGCCGACGCCCTCGATTTCCTCTGCAGCGCCCGCGCATCGTTCATCAACGGGCAGAGCCTGTTCCTCGATGGCGGAGTGTCCACAGTCTGGCAAGAAGAGGTCGCCAAGAGCTTCGCGGGCCTGTAAAACCCGCCGCAATTCACTCTTCGGCCGACCGTCCCTGCCACGGGGACTGCCAACCTGGGATCGCCACGAAATGCAGCACGTCAAGCACAAGACCGATTGCCGCCTGTGCGGATCGACCTCCCTCGATCACGTGCTGCCGATCAGGCCTTCCGCGATCGGCGATGCGTTCGTGACGGCCGACCGGCTCGGCGAGAAGCAGGATCTGTATCCGCTGGACTGCTATCTCTGCCTGTCCTGCGGCCATCTGCAGAATCTCGACGTCGTCGATCCCGACATCCTGTTTCGTGACTACACCTACCGCACCTCGGTCTCGCTCGGCCTCGTCGAGCATTTCAAGCGCTATGCCCGGTCGGTGGTATCCACGCTCGGCATCCCGCAGGGCAGCCTCGTCGCCGAGATGGGCAGCAATGACGGCTCGCTGCTCAAGGCGTTCAAGAACGAAGGCATGCGGGTCCAGGGCATCGACCCGGCGCGCGACATCGCCGCGACGGCCACGAATGAAGGCATCCCCACGATCCCGGATTTCTTCACCAGCGCGCTGGCGGCCCGCATCAAGGCCGAGCAGGGCGAGGCCAAGCTGTTCTGCGCCAACAACGTGTTCGCCCATATCGACAACATGTCGGACGTGGTGAAGGGCATCCGGCTGCTGCTCGCCGACGACGGCGCCTTCGTGTTCGAGGTCTCCTACATCGTCGACATGATCGACAACATGGTGTTCGACACGATCTATCACGAGCACGTCTCGCATCACGCGCTGATCCCGCTCGAGACCTTCATGAACCGGCACGACATGACGCTGTTCCACGTCGAGCGCACCGGCACCAAGGGCGGCTCGATCCGCGCCTTCGCGCAGCCGAAATCGACCGGCAAGCGTCCGCGCTCGGCAGAGCTGTCGACCTTGATCGCCGAGGAGGAACGGCGCGGGGTCACCAAGCCGCAGATCTATCGCGACTGGTTCGTGGCCATCGAAGACTGCAAGCGCAGGGTGCTGGCCACGCTCGACGAGGCCATTGCCGCCGGCAAGCTGGTCGCCGCCTACGGCGCCTCGACCACCACGACCACCCTGCTCTACCATTTCGAGCTGGAGAGCCGCATCAAGTTCATCGTCGACGACAACCAGCTCAAGCACGGCCGCTTCAGCCCGGGCGCCCATATCCCGGTGCAGCCCTCGAGCGAACTCGCCACCCGCAAACCCGACATCGTCGTGATTCTCGCCTGGATCTATGCCGACCCGATCCTGAAGCGGAATCAGGCCTATCTGGACGCCGGCGGCCGCTTCCTGGTGCCGCTGCCGGAGCCGCGGGTCGTCGATGCCGCGGGATCGACAGCGATCTGAGCCGCCGCTGACGCCATCGGCGGCTTCCTCCAGCTGGCCGGTTGACAGCCTCCGCATAACATGGTCCAGCAAGCGCTGGCGATCGACTGCCGGTGCGCCGGGGCCGATCGCTTTTCAGCTGTCAAGCCAGACACTTACGGCACTCGCGAGGTAGCAGGATGACCACCGTGACCGATGGACAGGTCGAGCGGTTCGTGGTTGCGGATCGGCGTCGCTTTTCCTGGGAGCGCTGCCGCGAGGACATCGCGCCCTTCATCACGCGTCACGTCACCTGGCGCGCGCTCGCCGCCGGCGACATCCGTTCGAAGTATCGCCGCACCATGCTGGGCCCGTGGTGGATCACCGCGACCAACGCGATCACCGCGCTGATCATGGGCACCGTCGCCGGCCGCTTCCTCGGCGCCGACATGAAGACCTACCTGCCCCACTTCATGGTCAGCATGACGATCTGGAGCTTCATCTCGTCCTCGCTCAGCGAATCCTGCTACACGATGATCAATGCGGGCGGCATGATCAAAGCCGTCGACATGCCGATTCTGATCCACGTCATGCGCATGGTTCAGCGCAACCTGATCATCTTTCTGCACAACATCGCCGTGATTCCGTTCATCTGGCTGGTCTATCCATGGTCGGTCGGATTCGGAATGGTGCTGGCCATCTTCGGCCTGATGATCGTCTACGTGTTCGTCGTCAGCGCCTCGGTGATCGTCTCCATGATCTGCGTGCGCTATCGCGACGTGCCGCCGGTCATGGCCGCGGTGCTGCAGCTCCTGTTCTTCATCTCTCCGATCATCTGGGAACCGTCGAGCATTCGCGGCGGCGAGCTCATCGTCACGCTCAATCCTATCGCCTACCTGCTTTCGGTCACGCGCGGCCCCCTGATGGGAGACATTCCCGGCCTTGCGACCTGGGCCGGTGCCATCGGATCGGTCGCGGTCCTGACCGCCGCCATGATCTTTATCTACACGCGCTATCGGTCGCGCGTGGTGTATTGGGCCTGATATCGTGGCCGGGACGTCTGGATCCGCCTTCCAATGACTCTGATTGAAGCCAAGCAACTCGGCATCGAATTTCCGGTCGCGCCGCCGAACGCACGATCGTTCCGGCATCTGGCCATCAAGGCGGCGTCGCGCGTCGGCGGCCGGGTCGCGAAGAGCCAGGGCTCGTTCCAGTTCGTCCAGGCGCTCGACGACATCAGCTTCACCTTGAAGCAGGGCGACCGGCTCGGCCTGGTCGGCCATAACGGCGCCGGCAAGACCACGCTGATCCGCGTGCTCGCCGGCATCTACGAGCCTACGCGCGGCTCCCTGCGGGTCGTGGGGCGCAACGTGCCGATGTTCGACATCGGCCTCGGCATGGACGAAGAGGCGTCAGGCTACGAGAACATCCGGACACGCGGCCTGATCCTGGGGCTCTCGCCCGAGGAGATCGAGCAGCGCGTGCCGGAGATCGCCGAATTCGCCGAACTCGGCGACTATCTCGAGCTGCCGATCAGGACCTATTCCTCGGGCATGCTGCTGCGCCTGGTGTTCTCGATCGCAGCCTCGATTCACGGCGACATCATCCTGATGGACGAATGGATCGCCGTCGGCGACGCGCAGTTCCGCAAGAAGACCCATGACCGCCTGCAGCAGATCACGCTGCGCTCGGGAATCGTCGTGCTGGCCTCTCACGATCATGGCCTGTTGCGCGACACCTGCAATCTCGGGCTCTACCTCGACGGCGGACGCGTGCGGGCGTTCGGAGACATCGAAGACGTGATGAAAGAGCTGGCCAAGGACTGAGCGGCCGGAGCCGGACAAGATGCGGCATGATGCTCGCTGGACATGACCAGGATGACCGCCTCTCCCGCTGCGCCGACCGTGACCCTGGTGGTCCCGAACTTCAACCATGCTCACTACCTGCGGGAATCGCTCGGCAGCATCGTCAATCAGACCCGCGCCCCCGACCGGGTCATCATCATCGACGACTGCTCGACGGATGACAGCATTGCGGTCATCACACGGTTCACGGCGGACAGACCGACCTGGCAGCTGATCCGCCACGACACCAACCAGGGCGTCGTGCGCGGCCAGAACGAGGCGCTGGCGGTCGCGGACACCGACTGGATCGGCTTCCTCGGGGCCGACGACGCGCTGCATCCGACCTATCTCGAGAAGGCCATGGTGCAGGCAGCCGGTCATCCGGAGGCCGGCCTCATCTTCGCCTGCTGCGAGATCATCGGGCCACGCGGACCATCCGCAAAGCGCATGCTGCGCCCGATCATGCTGCCCGCCTCACGATCGGCGATGCTGGCGCCGGGGGACGTCCGCCGCATCCTGCATTTTGGTGACAACTACTTCTCCGGCACCACCTCGCTTTATCGCCGCACCGCTTTGCAGGCGCTGGGCGGGTTCGACGTCAAGCTCGGCTCGTTCTCGGATGCGTTTCTCGCGCGGCGGCTGGGGCTGACCTATGGCTGCTACTTCATGGCCGAGGCGCTCGGCTATTGGCGCATCCATGGCCAGAACTACTCGACGGCAACCTCGACCGACCCGACATCGCTCAATGCCAAACTGGCCGAGATCGGTTCGCTGATTGCGCAGAGCGGGCTGTTCCCCGAGGGATATGAGGATGTGTTTGCCCGGCGCAACCGCTTCGGCGCGGCACGCATGGTGCTGGGTGGTGACACGGCGCCTGCCGCCAAGGCTGCGCGCGTATCTGCCCTGCTCGACGGCAGCGCCTTCGACACCCGCCTGCTTCGGCTGATGCTGGGCTTCGGGACGCTTGGCCGTCTGGCTGCGCTCACCTGGATCACCCTGCGGACACGGCCGATGTCGCTGACGCGCCTGCTCGCCCAGAGCGGGGCACGGCGTGCGATCATATCCACGACTCCAGGCTACCGCGCGCCATGACGATTCGTGCCCCGATCGGCTCTCTCCGGCATCGCCTCGGCGAGCGGCAGGCGGCCCCTGCCCCGGGCCCAAGCGTACCAGCCGCGCGGCCATGGCCGCAGCAGCAGCCGACAGGCTGGTCGCCAAAGCGATTGCTGACCACGGCGGCGTTTCGTCTCTACGCCTTCCTGAGCGCGCGGCGGCGCCAATTGCTGCCGCTCACCACCCGCGCCGCGGACCTCGTCGACCGCAGGCTCATCGTTGCTCCTGCCGGCGCGAAACTGCTGCGGCTGCTGGACCGCCAGCTGGCAAAAGGCTCGCGGAGCGGCTGGCTGCTGGCCCGCCTGATCTCGACGTCGTTGGCGGCCGGTGCGCAGGTCCATCTCGCCGCGAGCCGCAAGCCGAGCGCGCTGCGTGCGGTCCGTGTGCTGAACCTCATCTTCCGTAGCAATGTGCGTGCGCGCGCCGGCATGGGGGCGCAGGCCTATTTCGCCACGCTGGCGCTGTGCAGCGCCTATGACCGGATCGCCCGCGAGGTACCGCGGCCTGAGACCATCGACAGTTTCGCGATCAATTTCGCGGTCGGCGTGGCGCACATGTATCGCGGCAATCTGCCGGTGGCGGCCCATTTCCTGACGGCGGCTGCGGCGTCGGGCGACGGCAATGCGCTGCGCAAGCTCGGCGCCGTCCATGCCCTGGCCGGCGATCATGTCCAGGCCGCCTCATGCTTCAAGGCCTCGGTCGCGCGTGATCCCCGCTCGGTGATGGCGCATCAGAACTACGCCGGCGGCTACGATCCATCGGCCTACACGCCGAGCGCCTGGGAGCTCGACAATGCCGGCGAGCTGCTGATCTACGACAACCTGATCCAGCTCGGCGAGAACTTCTATCACCAGGGCCGCTACGACGACACATTCCGCTGCTACCAGGCGGCGCTCGATCACCAGGACACGCTGGCGCGCAAATGGTCGATTCCCGACGCGCTGGTCCAGCGCATCGCCGCCACCAGCAGCATCTTCGATCCCGCGCTCCCGGTCCGGCTGCTCGGCTATGAATGGGTGACGCTGATCGGCCACATCGGCTTCATCGACTGCCATTTGCGCATGGCCGCGCTCGGCATGCTGCCGCGCGCCAATACCGTGCTGCTCGCTCCAACTGGCAAAGTGGTCAACCAGCCGTTTCTCCGGCTGTTCGCGCCGCATGTTACGATCATCGAGGACCCTGCGCTCGTCGATGATCTCCTGCCCTATCAGCGGCTGGTCGGAGACCAATTCATCGCCGTTCGCGGCAAGGATGGCCTGGCCGAGCCGTGGGCGCACGCGGCCTCGCGGGCCCAGGTCGCCTGGGCCGAGCAGCAGCGTGGTCCGATCGTGACGGTTCCGTCGGAACTGATGGAGGCGGGCGCGGCCCGGCTGCGTGCCGCCGGCGTGAACGCCGACTGGTTCGTCGCGATGCACATCCGCGAGGGCGGCTATCACGGCGACGGGCCCGGCACCACGCGCCAGCACCGCTCCGCCAATGTCGGCGACTATCTCGCGGCGATCGCTCACATCACCGCGCGCGGCGGCGTGGTCGTCCGCCTCGGCGACCGCAGCATGACGCCGCTGCGCGGTATGACCGGCGTGTTCGACTACGCCCACAGCGACATCAAGTCGGCGGAGATGGACCTGTATCTCTGCGCCGCCGCCCATCTGTTCGTCGGGACGACGTCGGGGCTGACCACGGCGGTGCAGGCGCTGGGAACGCCGATGCTGCTGGTCAACTGCATTTCCAACGACTGCCAGTTCTGGCACGAGCGCACCGACTTCACGCTGCGTCCGGTCTACGATCGGCGCAACAGGCGCTACCTGTCGCTGCGCGAGACCTACCGCCAGCCGCTGCAGGCGCTGCTGATCGACACCGCCGTGCTGGCGCGCTACGGGCTCGAGATCCACCCCAATACCGCACAGGACATCACGGAAGCCGTTCGCTACAGGCTCGATTGCCTGGACGACGCCGGCCGGTCGTTGCGTGCGGGCGGGCCCCTGCTCGATGGCTATCGCGCGGCTCTTGCCGACAATCCCTATAATTTTGGTGCCGCGTTACCGGTGCCGACATTTCTCAACCGGCTGCCCGAACTGCTGGGTTGAACGGGCGGGGAACCTAGGTTCGACCAGGGCCCGCAGCCGGTCGTTTTCCCGTGCTTCGAGCTGCGCATTAACCTCTGAGCAAGATCGTTGCCCTGATAGGTAGTAGGCACGACCGCGAATCGGCTCGGCAGCGAGTCGATACGATCGAGCCATGCGCCGTTCGCGCGAACCGCTGGAACTGAGGCAATGCCTGGAGTGTCCAACTCACAGTCGTCCACGATCTCAACCACCTACGATGCGGAGGCTCCCCGGCCATCGACCCCCGTCGAGCTGCCGGAAGAGGCCGTCGAGGCCCTGCTCGCACAAGGGGATTTCGCCGGCACCGGCGCGGTCACAGCGGTGACATCAGGCGGATTGACGATCAATCTGCTGTTCGACACGGCGGCGATGAATGCACCCGCGAGCTTCCGGGCCGGCATTCAGCAGGCGGCGGCGATCCTCGCCTCGGTGATCTCGGATCACATCACTGTCAACCTCAAGATCGACTACAGCGGCACCGGCGGCGGCGCGGCCGCAGGTCCTGACGGTGGTCAGTGGATGAGCTATTCGAGCGTCCGCTCCAACCTGATCAACTATGCCAGCCCCGGCGACACCACCTTCAACGCCCTGCCGGCGGGATCCAGCATCCAGGGTCAATCCTACGTCGCGGTGTGGAATACGCAGCTGAAGCTGTGGGGCGGGCTCGGCGCCAACGATACCACCACCGACGACGGCAGCGCGACGTTCGCGACCGACATCAACCCGAATCTGCTGGTCGGCGTGGCGCTGCACGAACTGACCCATGCCTTCGGCCGCGTGCCCTACGGGCCGCAGCCGGACATTTTCGACTTCTACCGTTTTTCAAGCCCCGGCGTGCGGTTGATGACGGGTGGCGCGACGGCGTCGACCGCTTATTTCTCGCTTGACGGCGGCTATACCAAGCTCGCCGATTACGGCCAGTCCTCGGATCCCAGCGACTTCCTGAACAGCGGCGTGCAGGGCGGCAACGACCCCTTCAACGAGTTCTACACCTACAGCACCTTGCAGACGCTGACGGCGGCGGATCTCAAGCAGATGGATGCGCTCGGCTTCCATCTCATTTCCGCGACGCCCGTCACGATCGAGGCGCTCGGATCGATCAGCCTGGTTCAGCTGGGCACGAGCTACTTCCTCAATCCGGTTGGCGGCGGCACCGGACCGGTGATCAAGTTCGGCGGCAGCACCGTTCAGCCCGGACAGCTGGGCGGCTGGGTCCCGATCGCGGCCGAGATCAGCGGCAGCGGTTATCAGGTCGCCTGGAAGATGACCGGCGCCGACCTCTATACGGTCTGGAACGTCGACGGCAACGGCAACTACACCGGCAACCCGATCGGCGGCCTTTCGGGAGGCACAGCCGCGTTCGAAGCGTTCGAGACGTCCTTCCATCAGGACCTGAATGGCGACGGCACGATCGGCGTGCCGACCACGGTGATCGAAGCGGTCGGTTCGACGAGCCTTGTCCAGGCCGGCAACGGCTACTTCCTCAATCCGGTCGGCGGCGGCACCGGGCCGCAGATCAGGTTCGGCGGCGCCAACCTGGTCATCGGGCAGCTCGGCGGCTGGGCGCCGATCGCCGCGGAAACCGTCGGCAGCGGCTATCAGGTCGCCTGGAAGATGGCGGGCGCCGATCTCTACACGGTCTGGAACGTCGACAGCAGCGGCAACTACACCGGCAACCCGATTGCGGCGCTCAGCGGCAGCAACAGCGCGCTCGAAGCGCTCGAACCCAACCTCCACCAGGATCTCAACGGCGACGGCACGATCGGAATCCCGACGACCGTGATCGAGGCGATGGGATCGACCAAGCTCGTCCAATCCGGATCGAGCTATTATCTCAATCCGGTGGCCGGCGGCACCGGGCCGCAGATCTCGTTCGGCGGCAGCGTTCTCATCGTCGGTCAGCTCGGCGGCTGGGCCCCGATCGGCGCCGACGTCGTCGGCAGCGGCTATCAGGTCGCCTGGAAGATGGCGGGCGCCGATCTCTATACGGTCTGGAACGTCGACAGCGGCGGTCACTACACCGACAATCCGATCGCGGCCCTCAGCGGCGGCAGCAGCGCGCTCGAAGCGCTCGAACCCAACCTCCACCAGGATCTCAACGGCGACGGCACGATCGGAATCCCGACCACCGTGATCGAAGCGCTGGGGTCGACCAGGCTCGTCCAATCCGGATCGAGCTACTATCTGAACCCGGTGGCTGGCGGCACCGGGCCGCAGATCTCGTTCGGCGGCACCGTCGTCACGGTGGGTCAACTCGGCGGCTGGGCGCCGATCGGCGCCGATGTCGTCGGCAGCGGCTATCAGGTCGCCTGGAAGATGGCGGGCGCCGATCTCTACACGGTCTGGAACGTCGACAGCAGCGGCAACTACACCGGCAACCCGATCGGGGCCCTCAGCGGCAGCAACAGCGCGCTCGAGGCGCTCGAAACCAACCTCCACCAGGATCTCAACGGCGACGGCACGATCGGCGTGCCCGCGCACGTCACGGCAGGCACGCAGTCGATGACGTCTGCCGGCAGCTCCGACGTCGTCCTGACCCTATCCAGCGGCTTCAGCGGCTATCTGATCGGTTTCGGCCATACAGGCGATCAGATCGACCTGAACGGCATCGACGCGACCTCGCTGGAAACGCATTTCGACGCCAGGAACGGGCTGCTGTCGCTCAACAACGGCACCAGCAGCGCATCGCTGCACCTCCTCGGTCCACTGTCGCAGGACAGCTTCCACTTCGCCGATGACGGCCGAGGCGGCACGATGATCTCTGGTGCAGCGGCTCCGGCCGACGGCCCCGCCCAGTCCGTCTCGTTGGCGGGACACGACAGCTTCGTGTTCGCCGAGCATTTTGGCCGGGTCAGCATTGCCGACTTCACCCCGGGCAGCGACACAATCGTCGTCAGCCACAACGTGTTCGCGAGCCAGTCGGCTCTGCTGGCATCGCTCCACGACGACGCGGCCGGCAACGCCGTCATGACCGATGCGGCGCAGGATACGATCACGCTCCAGCATGTCACGACGGCCGACCTGCTGGCCCATCTGTCGAGCTTCCACATCGTCTGATTCGCAAAGCCGCCCGGCCACCAGCAGCGCCGGCATCTGCAGCGGCTCCGCCGGCCATCCTTCCCATCTCGGCGGCACGGCCCCGGCTCAACCGACGGTCGCCCGGTCGCGAACCCCATCGCTTACGTGGGCACTCCCCCTGGCTGACTTCGATCAGGCCAAATCGAACAATGACGTATGGCCGGCACCGCCATTCTTCGGTACGATTTTATACAAGATCACGGGGCATCTGAGCACGATGCTTCAATTCCATCTCACCTGTCGGCCTCCAGGACAGGATCACCGTCGTTGCGCGCATGTTGTACAAACCTGACCGGGCCGAAGACATTTCCCATCGCTGGCGGGAGGCCGCTCAGTCCCTGATCTTCGATCCCGCTGCCGACGGTCAGCACAACGGGCATCTGCAGCAACCGGCCATCGACGCCAGCGCCGAGACATCCAAGCCGGCCTCCGCCGTCGAGCAGGCGACGGATGCGTGGGCTGAGCCGGCCGATCTGTCACCCTCGCCGTCGATGGGCGATCAGCCGATCAGCGCCGTCGCACATGCCGATGGCGAGACGACGCTGGTCACGCAGTTCTTCGGCCTGAGCGCGCATGCCGAAACGGTCGCGCAGGCGACCCCGACGGCCTGGACCCCCGTGGTCGGCGCGTCGTGGCAGGTCATCCAGGCGACGTCATTCACTCCGTCCCCGCTATCTGCCGTCCATGTCGCCGAACCGGCCTCGGCCGTTGGACCGAGCATCGGCTCGATCGCGGCCGTGCTCTCGACCGGCCTCGAGATGTGGTACGGCACCAGCGCTTCACTGCGAACCTGGTCGAGCAGCGGAGGTGCACAGGGTGCACCGGCAGAACACTCCGCGCCGACCGGCGCGGTCCATGCCTCGCTGCAGGAGGCGGTGACGGAAGCCATCACGTCGGCGGTCGGTGCACGAGGCGCGACCGGCGCACAGGTCGTGCAGGCGCTCGGAGGCAACTCCACGGGCGTGACGGGGGCCGGCATCAAGATCGGCGTGCTGTCCAGCAGCTTCAACAATCTCGGCGGGGCGGCGGCCGACGAAGCCAGCGGCGCGCTGCCGTCCGCCTCCAAGATCCAGATCCTGAAGGACATGCCATCAGGCGGGACGGACGAAGGCCGTGCGATGATGCAGGTCATCCACGACATCGCGCCCGATGCGAGCCTCGCCTTCTACACGGCGTTCCAGAGTGAGCAGGATTTCGCCAACGGCATCATCGCGCTCGCCAATGCCGGCTGCAAAGTCATCGTCGACGATGTGAGCTATCCGGACGAGCCGTTCTTTCAAAACGGCATCATTGCCCAAGCCATTCAGACCGTTCAGGCCATGGGCGTGACCTATGTCACGTCGGCGGGCAACAATGGCAGCGTTGCCTATCAGACGTCCTGGTCGTCGATGTCGGGCAGCATCGGCGGCCACTACTTTGCCGGCAACGCGCTGAGCTTCGGCGGCAATGTCGCGCAGACGATCACAGTAACCGCAGGAGCCCAGCTGCTCGTGCAGTGGGACCAGGCTTTCGGCCAGGCCACGTCGAACCTCGCGGTCAGCGTCTACAAGGACGGGCAGTATCTCGGATATATCGCCAACACCTACCAGACCCCTTACATCGGGTTGCAGTTCGGCGTCTCCGGCACCTACCAGATCGTGATCGCCAACACGGGATTTGCTCCTCCGTCGACGATCAAGGAGATCCTGGCAGGCAACGGGGCACCGGTCGCCATCGACGGCGCGAATGTTGGCACGGTGTTCGGTCACGCGATGACGCCGGGGGTGATCACCGTCGGAGCCGTCAACAGCGCCAACACGCCAGCCTTTGGCTCGACACCGGTCTCGGAAAGCTTTTCGTCGTCGGGTGCCGGAACCGAGATCCTGTTCGCCAATGACGGCACACGCCTTTCAACGCCGCTTCAACTCAGCCCCGTCGCGGTCTCCGGCGTCGACAACATCGCGACGACGGTGACGGGACTGACCGACTTCTATGGAACGTCGGCAGCCGCCCCGACCGTCGCCGCGATCGCGGCCCTGATCCTGACCGCCAACCCGTCGCTGAGCTCCAGCGCCGTCGAAGAGATCCTGCAGCAGACCGCTGTGCCGATGGGCAACCAGGCGGTGGCGGGCGCGGGCCTCGCCCAGATCAATCCTGCCGTCGGCTCCGCGCCGTATTTCGCCAACACCGTCATCGAGGCGCTCGGATCCGTCAGCCTCGCCCAATACGGCGTCATCTATGATCTCGTCGGTGGAAGCACGACCGTGGCGCTGCGGTACAACGGCGCCAACGTGATCGTTCACCAGCTCAGCAACTGGATGCCGATCGGCGTCGAAGCCAATGGCAGCGGCGGCTACGAGGTCGCCTGGAAATTCCAGGGGCAGGACCTCTACACGGTCTGGACCGTCGACAGCACCGGCAACTACATCGGCAACCCGATCGGCGGCGTCTCCGGCGGCTCGGCTGATTTCGAGACATTCGAGACGTCCTTCCACCAGGATCTGAACGGCGACGGCACGGTGGGCCTGATAGAGACCGTCATCGAGGCGGTGGGGACGACAAGCCTCGTTCAGGTCTCCAATGGCTATTTCCTTGCTCCCGTCGGCGGAGGCAGCGGACCGCAGGTCAAGTTTGGCGGCAGCGCCATCGTGCCGGGACAATTGGGTGGCTGGACTCCGATCGCAGCGGAGGCCGTGGGCGGCGGCTATCAGATCGCCTGGAAGATGACCGGCGCCGACCTCTACACCGTCTGGAACACTGACAGCAGCGGCAACTACACCGGAAATCCCATCGCCGCCGTCAACGGCGGCAACACCGCGCTGGAGCTGCTGGAAACGAATTTCCAGCAGGATCTGAACGGCGACGGCCTGATCGGCGTTCCGAGCACCGTCATCGAAGCTGCGGGATCCACCAGCCTGGTACTGTCCGGGTCGAGCTATTTCCTCAATTCCGTCAGCGGCGGCGCCGGTCCTCAGGTCAAGTTCGGCGGCAGCGTCGTCGTCGCCGGACAGCTCGGCGGCTGGGAGGCCATCGCCGCGGAGGCCACGGCCGACGGCTACCAGGTTGCCTGGAAGATGGCGGGCGCCGACCTCTACGTGGTCTGGAATACCGATAGCAGCGGCAACTATGTCGGCAACGCGACCGGCGCGGTTGCGGGCAACGCAGCATCGCTCGAAGCTCTGGAAGCCACCTTCCACCAGGACCTGAACGGCGACGGCACGATCGGCGCGCCGAGCCTCACTCAGAACGGAACCGGGATCGAGGCCCTGGGGTCGACGAGCCTGTCGCTGTCTGGCACCACCTATCTCATGGCTCCTGTCTTCGGCGGGTCCCAGGTCCAGGTCAAGTTCGGCGGCAGCGTCGTCGTTGCCGGACAGCTCGACGGCTGGGCTGCGATTGGCGCGGAGACCACGGGCAACGGCTACCAAATCGCCTGGAAGATGGCCGGCGCCGACCTCTACGTGGTCTGGAACACCGACAGCAGCGGCAACTATGTCGGCAACGCGACCGGCGCCGTGTCCGGCACCGCCGCGTCGCTCGAGGCCCTGGAGACCAGCTTTCACCAGGACCTGAACGGCGACGGCACGATCGGAATTCCGACCTCCAACAGCTCCGCGCTGGCCAGCGCGCAGGCCGCAACGACCGCGGGCGCGACCGATCTGGTCTTCACGTCGCCGTCCTACAACGGCGAGCTGATCGGGTTCGGCGGCAGCGCTGCTCAGATCGACCTCAGGAGCATCACGTACACCTCTCTGCAGGCGCATTTCGACGAGACCAGCGCGCTGCTGTCGTTGAGCGATGGCACAAACAGCGCGTCGCTGCACTTCGTCGGCCCGCTGTCGCAGGACAACTTCCACTTCGCCGCTGACGGCCAAGGCGGCACGTTGATCTCCGGCACGTTGATTTCCGCCACGGCGGCACCTGCAGCCGGCACGGCGTCTTCATCGACGTCGCTGCAGGGCCACGACACCTTCGTGTTCGCCGAGCATTTCGGTCAGGCGAGCCTTTCGGACTTCACCTTGGGCTCCGACAAGATCGTCTTCAGCCAGAGCGTCTTCGCGGACCAGTCCGCATTGCGGGCGGCGATCCATGACGATGCGGCGGGAAACGCGGTCATTGCCGACGCGGCGCATGACACCATTACGATCCAGCACGTGTCGGCGGCCGAGCTGTTGTCCCATCTGTCGAGCTTCCATCTGGTCTGAGCCGGAACGTTTCGCCGGCGTCAGCGGTCATCGCCGCAGCCGCCAGCCGGCGCCATTCCAGCCGCCGCCCAGGCAGATAACGGCTCGCGCGAGGCCCGCTCTTGGCCTATACGGCGCTTCGACCGTTCGAGATCGTGAGTTCGATGCCCCCGCCCCGCCCCGCTCCGCCGCGACGTCTGCTCTACGTGGCCAACGAGGATTTCGCCTTCCTGATGCATCGCCTGCCGATGGCGCGTGCTGCGCGCGACGCCGGCTACAAGGTGCATGTGGCGACCAACGTCAACGCCGGCGCGGCCGCGATCGCCGCCGAGCGCTTCGTCCTGCACCCGATTCCGTTCCGGCGCGGCGGGCTGTCGCCGTCGTCGGCCCTGCCCACGGTTCGCGCCATCCGGGCCGTCGAAGCCGCGATCAAGCCGGATATCGTCCACCATTCCGGGCTGCAATCGAGCGTGCTCGGCTCCCTGGCCGCGCTCGGTCAGGCCACGCCGGCCGTCAACGCCATGACCGGCCTCGGCTATGTCTTCACCTCGACGAGCTGGCGCTCGCGCCTGCTCAAGCAGGGCCTGCTGTGGCTGCTGCCCCGGCTGATGAACCGGGCGCCGAGCTGCGTGCTGGTGCAGAATCCGGATGACCGCGACGCGCTGCAGCTGATGGGCGTCCGAGCCGACAAGATCACACTGATCCCGGGGTCCGGCGTCGACACCGATCGGTTCCAGCCGCTGCCCGAGCCGGACGGACCGCTCACCTTCGGCTTCGCGGGACGGCTGCTGAGCGACAAGGGCATCCGCGCTCTGGTCACCGCGCACCGGATGCTGCGCCAGCAGGGGAACGACCATCAATTGCTGATCGCCGGCTCCCCTGATCCGGCCAACCCCGCATCGGTTTCGGCCGAGGAGGTCGAGGCCTGGCGCAGCGAGCCGGGCATCACCCTGCTCGGCCAGATCAAGGACATCACCGAGCTCTGGCGCCGCTGCCACATCGCCGTGCTGCCGTCGCATCGCGAAGGACTGCCGGTGAGCCTGCTCGAAGCCGCCGCCTGTGGCCGTCCTCTGATCTCCACCGACGCACCCGGGTGCCGGGAGATCGCAATCCACGGTCAGACCGGCCTATCGGTCCCGGTCGAGGATGCAGCCGCGCTCGCCCAGGCGATGGCGCAACTGGCGGCGTCCCCGGAGCTGCGCGCCCGCTATGGCGCGGCCGCGCGGCAGCTCGTCGAAGACAAGCTCTCGGCCAGGATCATCGGCCGCTCGGTGGTCGCGCTCTATGATCGCCTCACCTCGTCATCGGGCGCGCGATGATGATCGCCCATCCGGCCGCAATCCTCCTTGCCATCGCCCTGCTCGCCGCCGTGATGTGTGCGGTGCTGATCGTGCTGCTGCGCCCGCTGCTGCAGCGCTACGCACTGGCGCGGCCCAATGCCCGCTCATCGCACAAGATCCCGACGCCACAGGGTGCCGGCATTGCCGTGGTCGGCGCAACGCTCGTGGTCGGCGGCGCGTTTGCATCCGTGATGGGCTTCGCGCCGCTGACGATGCTGTTCATCGCCGTTCCAATGCTGGCGCTCATCGGCCTGGTCGACGACATCAGACCGATTCCGGTGCTGCCGCGGTTCATCCTGCAGGGGCTCGCCGTGGGCCTCGTGGTCTTTACCGCGCCGGATGATCTCAGGCTGTTTCCCATTCCGCTGGCAATCGAGCGCACGCTGCTGCTGATCGCGGGCCTCTGGTTCGTCAACCTCGTCAACTTCATGGACGGGCTCGACCTGATGACCGTGGCGGAGGCCGTGCCGATCACGGCGGCGCTCGTCCTGTTCGGCATCTCGGACGCACTACCTTGGCCTGCGACGGCCATCGCCGCCGCGCTGGGCGGCGCCCTGCTCGGCTTCGCGCCGTTCAATCGCCCCGTCGCCAAAGTCTTTCTCGGCGATGTCGGCAGCCTGCCGATCGGACTGCTGCTCGGCTGGGGCCTGCTGCATCTCGCCTGGCAGGGCTCCATCGTCGCGGCGCTGCTGCTGCCGCTGTATTATCTCGTCGATGCCACTTTCACCCTGCTGCGGCGCATGGCGCGGCGCGAGCCGTTCTGGGCCGCGCACCGCACGCATTTCTATCAGCGCGCCACCGACAACGGCTTCACCATCTCGCGCGTGGTCGGCGAGGTGTTCGCCCTGAATATCGTCCTCGCCATCCTGGCCGCCGTCTCGATCGCACTGCGCTCGATGACGGCCGACGCCATTCTTGTCGTGGTCGGTCTTGGCGCAGTCGCCTTCGTGCTCCACCGGTTCTCGCAGCCGCGTTCACGCGGCGCTTGATCCGAACTCCGGCACGGCATCCTTCAGCACCGACTTGATCGTCACCGGATCGTTGCGCGCGATGGCCTGATCGAGCGCGGCGATCCACGCCTTCAGCGTCGGCATCGGCGGCTCGTTCGGCGTCGCCGCCATGATGCCGGCCACACCGATCTCGATCGGCGGCTCTTCGCTCGCGAACAGGATCTCGTTGAGGCGCTCGCCCGGACGAATGCCCGTGAACACGATCTCGACGTCGTAGCCCGGCTGCAGACCGGACAGGCGGATCATGCGCTCGGCCAGTTCGACGATACGAACCGGCTGCCCCATGTTCAGCACGTAGACCGAAACGCCCGGCCGCTCCGGCGCCAGCGCATGCGACGCCGCCGTGATCACGAGATCGCAGGCCTCGCGGATGGTCATGAAGTAGCGCACCATGTCCGGATGCGTCACCGTCACCGGGCCCCCCGCCTCGATCTGCGCCTTGAACTTCGGCACCACCGAGCCGTTCGAGGCCAGCACATTGCCGAACCGCACCGAGATCAGCCGCATCGGCGGCCGGCCCGCCGGCCGCTCGGCGAGCTGCCGATCGAGCGCCTGGCAATACATCTCGGCAAAGCGCTTGGTGAGACCGAGCATGGACACCGGCTCGATCGCCTTGTCGGTCGAGATCATCACCATCGCCTCGGCGCCCGACGCCACCGCGGCATCGGCGACGTTGATCGAACCGAAGATGTTGGTCTTGACGCCCTCGCTCCAGTCGCGCTCAAGGATCGGCACATGCTTCAGCGCCGCGGCGTGAAACACCAGGTCAGGCTCGAACTCGCCGATCAGCGCGAACACCCGTTCGCGATCGCGGATGTCGGCGATGCGGCCCTCGACGGCGACATCAGCCTCGGGGTCGGCCGCGAGCACCTCGGTGATCGCATAGAGCGCAGGCTCGGAGTTCTCGAGAATCAGCAGCCGGGCGGCGCCGAAGGCGACGACGCGCTGGCAGATCTCGGCGCCGATCGAACCGCCGCCGCCGGTGACCACGACCGCCTTGCCCCGCACCAGCGCTTCCAGCCGGCCATAGTCGATCTTCTCGCTCGGCCGCAGCAGGAGGTCCTCGACCGCGACGGGCGCGAGCCGGGGCGCATCGCCGCTCTCCAGCGACGGCAGGCGGCTGACGATCAGCCGCAGCCTGCGCGCCCGCATCAGGAAGGTCTCCGGATGGCAGTCGGGCTCGAACGCGGACGGCATCATCAAAGCGCGCGCAATCGGCTTGTCGCGCCGCGCGAAGTCGGCCGCGACGTCTTCGACGTCGTCGATACCGCCCAGCACCGGAACGCCGCGGATCAACTGGCCGCGATCAGCGATCGACGGTGACAGAATGCCGATCGGCCAGATCCGCTTGACCGCCCCGCTCTCGATGCCCCGCAACACCACCTCGGCATCGGCCGCACGACCGATCAGCAGTGCCGGCGCGGCATCCTCCGATCTGGCGTGACGGCGCACCCGCGTATAGCGGAAATAGCGATACGCGAAGCGCAGCGCGCTCAGCGCGAAGATCTCCAGGAACCAATAAAGGATGATCGTGAGCTTGCCGAAGAAGAAGGTGCCGCGGACGTTCGGCGCGACGATGATGTAGTCGAGCACCAGCAGCGCCAGCGTCAGCACCGTCGCGACGCGCACGATGTTGAGCGCATCGGGCAGCGAGGTGAAGCGCCACTTCGTGGTCAGCAGGTTGGAGAAGTAGAAGACGACGAAGCTGAAGCCGATGAAGTAAGGCAGGATCTGCAGCAGCAGCGGCACCCGCTCCCAGAACGTACTGGCGCCTTCGAAACGGATATAGAACGCAGCGAACAGCGCCACCACGCTGACCAGCAGGTCATGCGCGGCAATCAGCATGTTCCGGGAGTTCAGTTGCGACAGGCGCATCATGTCACGACCCGCCCCTGCGCCGCGTCCGCCTGCGTCTTCGAACGCAGTACCATGCCACCGGCAACGCCGACGCCGATCACATACATCCATCCCTCGTGGAAATCGAAGATATGGGAGTTGAACAGCGAGGTGAAGATGTTCTGCACGACCACGAGAAGCCCGATCCACGGCACGAGGCCATCGCCGCGGAACAGCAGGAGATGCGCGGCCCACATTGCGTAGAGAATGACGATCCCGAGCGCCCCCCACTGGATCGCGACATAGAGCGTCTGGTTGTGCGGGTTGCCGACCACCGTGCCGGCAGCAAGGTCGGTGCGGCCGCTCGCGGCGAGCTCGAACAGATGGCGCGTCGAGCCCGAACCGTGGCCGATGAGCGGCGCTTCGGCGAAGAAGCGCAGCGACTTGCGCCAGAACTCCAACCGCTCGCCGATCGAGGTGACGCCGCGATCGTTCGTGTAGTCCTGATATTGCGTCGTGAACGTCGCGACCTTGCCCTGCAATTGCGGCGAGACGGACCACGCAGCCACACCTAGCATGAGGGCACTCACCGCGATCAGCAGGTTGGCGCGCCATTTCAAGTGGATCAGGCCGAACACCGCGAGCAGGATCGGGATCGTGACGAGCGCAGTGCGCGAGACGACGATGAAGATCATGTTCGCCAGGAAGGCGATCATGATCGCGGTGAGGATGGCCGCCGGCACGAAACGGCGTGCGTTCAGCAACTGCGCGATCGGATAGGCCAGCGCCACCGCGCAGAGCGAGAATTCCTGGCCCTGGTCGATGTAGTTCTTCACGAAGATGCCGCGGTCGGCATTGGCCTTCAGCGCCAATGCCGGATTGAACGCGACCGCCGTCGACATCACCACCATCAGGACGCAGGAGGCAAGAAATGCGGTGAAGACCCACAGGCCGCGCTCGGAACGCTGGAAATGATAGAGCAGCGCCGGCAGCACCAGAAGCTTGGCCGCCGGTCCGACCGCATAGAGCCGCGCGCCCCAGGCCGCGTCCGACCAAAGCGTTCCCACCAGCGCCAGCACGAACAGCGCAATCGGTGCGAGCGAGATCGGCCGCTTCAGGATCTGCAACAGACGCTCGACGTCGAGATACGGCAGCATCGTGATCAGCATGACCACGCCAAGGATCGACACCAGCGAGGTCGACCACGGCAGCGACGCCGCGAGCAGGACCGCAACGACATCGACCGTTGTCCGCCACGCCGCCGGATCGCGCCAGCTTCGCGCCAGCAGCGCCGGGCGGGGATGACCTGCCAGCGTGCTCATCGCGCCTCGCTCCGGGCGCGGTCGACCAGCGCCGTCGTGCTGTGTCCTTGCAGGATGTCGATCAGGAGCACCGCGCCGCCGCCGGCCTCGACGACCTCGTGCCCCACCACCTGCTCGCGCGTGTAGTCGCCGCCCTTGACCAGCACGCTGGGCCGGACCAGCTCGATCAGGCGCAGCGGCGTGTCTTCCTCGAAGATCGCGATGAGGTCGACGGCCTCCAATGCGGCCAGCACCTCGGCGCGCGCGCGCTCGTCCTGCACTGGCCGGCTCTCGCCCTTTAGCCGCTTGACGGAGGCATCGCTGTTCAGCCCGACCACCAGCCGATCGCAGGCGGCGCGCGCCGCGGTCAGCACCTTCACATGGCCGGGATGCAGGATGTCAAAGCAGCCATTGGTGAAGCCGACCCGCAGGCCGTCAGTTCGCCATGCCTCGACGCGGTCCGTGAGCTCGCTGTCGCTCCGGATGATCTTCTCCTCGGCCGCGCGGTAGGCATGCGGCAGGATCTTCCGGCGCAATTCGGCTGACGTCACGCTGGCGGTGCCCTGCTTGCTGACGGCCACCGCCGCTGCTGCGCTTGCCATCCGCAACGCATCCTCCCAGCCAGCACCGGCCGCGAGCGCTGCGGCGAGAACGGCGACCACCGTATCGCCGGCGCCGGAGACATCGCGCACCTTCACCGGATAGGCCGGCACGTGGATCGGATCGCCCTGGCGCGGCACCAGGGTCATGCCGCGCTCGCTCTGCGTCACCAGGATCGCCTCGCAGTCGGCGAGATCAATCGCATCCTGCGCGGCCGCGGCGATCTCCTGCCCGGTCTCGGCGCGGCTGCGGGTGGCTTCCGAAAACTCCTTGCGGTTCGGCGTCAGCACGCTCGCGCCGCGGTAGATCGCCAGATTCGCGCTCTTGGGATCGACGATCACGCGCTTGCCCGCCTTGCGCGCCGCGTCGATCACGTTGCGCAGCACCCGCGCGGTCAGTACCCCCTTGGCGTAGTCCGACAGCAGCACGATGTCCGCCTGCGCGATCAGCGGCAGGATCGCCGCGATCAGCTTCTGCTCGATGTCGCCGGACGCCGGCGCGGCGCGCTCCCAATCGGCACGCAGCATGTGCGTGGAAAAATGCTCGGAGACGAAGCGCACCTTGCGCGTCGTCGGCCGCGACGAATCGCGCACCAGCACGCTCTCGATGCCGCCCACCTTGGCGAGCTCCGCCTCGAGCTGGTCGCCGGCGGCATCCTGCCCGACGAGGCCGACGAAGATGCAGCGCGCGCCGAGCGCCGCGATGTTGCGCGCGACATTGCCGGCACCGCCGACATTGGTCTCGCTGCGCTGAACCGCAATGACAGGCGCTGGCGCTTCGGGGGAAATCCGCGACACCTCGCCATAGACGAATTCGTCGAGCATCAGGTCGCCGACGCACAGCACCGTCTGGCGGGCGATCGCTTGCGAGAGATCGTCAAAATCGAACATCAGCGGCAGTCTCGGTGCGGGTGGAGCGAACAGTCGTCTAGCGGAAGCGGTCGGAGGAATCGAGATAGTCTCGGACATAGCCGGCGACCGCATCCTCGAGCGACGTGAAGCCGCCGTTGTAGCCGGCGGCCACGAGGCGGTCGACCTTGCTCTGGGTGAAATACTGGTAGCTGCCGCGAATCGCTTCGGGCATGTCGACGTACTCGATCCGCGGGGTCGCGCCGAGCGTGGCATACACCGCCAGCATCATGTCCTTGAAGCTGCGCGCCTGGCCGGTGCCGACGTTGAAGAGCCCGGAGACGGAGGGCGAGGCCAGCAGCCACAGCATCACGCGCACGACGTCGTCGACATAGATGAAATCACGGCGCTGGTCGCCGTCGGCAATGCCGTCGCGATGCGACTTGAACAGCTGCAGGGTATGGCCTGCCTTGATGTCGTCGAAGCGGCGCGTCAGCACGCTCATCATCGATCCCTTGTGGTATTCGTTGGGACCGAACACGTTGAAGAATTTCAGCCCGGCATATTGCGGTGGCAGCCGGTCGCCGCGCGCGACACGCGCGGCGATCGCCATGTCGAACAGGTGCTTGCTCCAGCCGTAGAGATTCATCGGCCGCAGCATCTTCAGCGCAGCCAGCGACGAATCATCCACGAAGCCCTGCGCGCCGTCGCCATAGGTCGCGGCCGAGGAGGCATAGATGAACGGCGTGGTGTTCGCCGTGCACCAGTCGAGCAGGCGCAAGGAACTCCGGAAATTGCGTTCGATCACGAGGTCGCCGTCGACGGCGGTGGTGGCGGAGATGGCGCCCATGTGCAGGACGGCATCGAGCCGGCGCCCCTTCAGCCACTCGCCCAGATCGGATGGCGGCACGACATCCGCCAGCTGGCGCTTGGCGAGATTGCGCCATTTGCCCTCGCTGCCGAGGGTGTCGCAGACGACGACGTCGGTGCGGCCGGCATCGTTCAGCGCCGCGACCAGATTCGATCCGATAAAGCCGGCGCCGCCGGTCACCAGCAACATTCAGCAACCCGTCCCTGATCCCGAAAAACCCGGCCTCCGCGTAGCGCATGCGGGACCAAAGTGTAAGCGCTTTGGTGAGCGCCCGCTCTGCCCACTTTACCTGCGGCGGCCGAGCGGGTACCAGCGCGCCGGAGCCAGGCAGACAAAGAATGAATTTGAATTCGCCCAAGATCGAGGTGGACGCGGCGGACACCAGCCCGATCCTGATCATCCCCTATATGTGGATCGGCGATTTCGTGCGCGGCCACACGGTGGTACGGGTGCTCAAGCAGCGCTGGCCGAATCGTCCCGTCGACCTGCTGGTGACCTCGCTGTGCGCGCCGCTGGTCGATTACATGCCCGGCGTCCGTTCCGGCATCGTCTGGGACCTGCCGCGCAGCCGGCTCGCCCTCGCCCGTCAATGGCAGCTCGCCAGCCTGTTGCGCGAACGCCACTATCGGACTGCCCTGGTGATGCCGCGGACCTGGAAGTCGGCGCTCGCGCCCGCCCTCGCCGGTATCCCGGAGCGGGTCGGCTTCGTCGGCGAGGCGCGGTTCGGGCTGGTGAACCGCTGGCGCTGGGGCGAGAAGGCACTGCCCCGCTTGATCGACAAGAATGCCGCGCTGGCGCTGCCGGACCGCGCGCCACGGCCGCCGGAATGGCCAGTCCCGCAGCTGCGGGTGCCGCCGGAGGACGTCGCGCGCTGGCGCGAAGCCCATGGCTTGGGCAGCCGGCCGGCGGTGGCGCTGGCGCCGGGCTCGGTTGGCTCGGGCAAACGCTGGCCGTTCTATGGCGAGGCCGCGCGGCTGCTGATTGCCGCGGGGCTGGACGTCTGGGTGGTCGGCGGCCCCGGCGAAAAGGCGCTGGCGGCCGAAATCGTCGCCACCGGCGGCCCCGCGGTCCGTGACCTGACCGGAACGGAGCTGCGCAACGGCGTCCTGGCCATGGCCGCGGCCGGCGTGGCGATTTCCAATGATTCGGGGCTCATGCATGTTGCCGCCGCACTGGACACACCGACCATCGGCATCTTCGGCCCCACCAGCCCCTACCACTGGGCGCCGCTGAACGGCCTTGCCGCGACCGTCCAGACCAAGACCCAGGTCCCCTGCCAGCCCTGCCACCGGCCGGTGTGCCGGATGAACGACCACCGCTGCATGCGCGACATTCCCGCGACCGAGGTGGCCGCCATCGCGCAGCGCGTGCTGGCGGACGCGGCGAGGCCGGTCGCCCCCTAGCTTGCGAAGCGCCCGCGAGCCCAATACACCGGCCCCATCGCAACCCGAGCCGCCATCGTGACGTCAGCACCGGACGACCTGATCGCCAGCCATCTCGCCCACTCCCGCGCGGCCATGGAGCGCGCGGCCGATGACGCCGCGATGCTCGCCAGCGCCGGGCGGATCGCGGCGACCATCGTCGCGGCGCTCAGCGCCGGCCGCAAGCTGCTGATCGTCGGCAATGGCGGCAGCGCGGCGGATGCGCAGCACATCGCGGCCGAGATCGTCGGCCGCTACAGGCAGGAGCGGCCGGCCTATGCCGCGATCGCACTGACCACCGACACCTCGGCGCTGACCGCGATCGGCAACGATTACGGCTTCGATCATGTGTTCGCGCGCCAGGTCGAGGGCCTCGGCGTCAGCGGCGACGTGCTGCTGGCGATCTCGACCTCCGGACGCTCGCCCAGCATTCTCAATGCGCTGCGCAAGGCGCGCGAGCGTGGACTGATGACCGTCGGCTTCACCGGCACCAAGGGCCTCGCGATGGGCGAATTGTGCGACGAGTTGCTGGTCGCCCCCAGCGACGACACCCCGCTGATCCAGCAGATCCATCTCGCGACCGCGCACGGCATCTGCGAGACGGTCGAGGCAGCGCTGATGCAAGGCGAGCCCTAGATGTCGACCCTTCAGCTCAAGCCGGCGGCGTTTCTCGATCGCGACGGCGTCATCAATCACGATGACAACTACATCGGCTCGCCCGAGCGCATCCGCTGGATGCCCAATGTGGCCCCCGCGATCCGGCGACTCAACGAGTCCGGCTATCACGTCTTCCTGTTCACCAACCAGTCCGGCGTCGCGCGCGGGCTGTTCGGCGAGGAGGACGTCCTGAGCCTGCATGACTGGATGCGCGCCGAGCTTGCGGCGCAGGGGGCCGTGATCGACGACATCCGCTACTGCCCCTACCATACCGAGGGCTCCGTCGACCGCTATCTGCGCGAGCATCCGTGGCGCAAGCCGGCGCCGGGCATGATCCTCGATCTGATGGCGCACTGGCCGGTCCGGCGCGAGGGCAGCTTCGTGATCGGCGACCGCGCATCCGACATGGCCGCTGCCGAAGCCGCCGGCCTGCCCGGCTTCCTGTTTGCGGGCGGCGACCTCGATGCGTTCGTCACTGAGGTCATCGCTCAGACCAGCCGGCGATAGACGGCCGCGATCTTGTCGGCCTCGGCCTCGAGGCTGAATTTCTCCACCACGCGCGCCCGCGCCCGCTCGCCCATCGCCCGCGCCGCATCAGCATCGCGCATCAGCGGCTCCAACGCGGCCGCCAGCGCATCGACCTCGCCCGGCGGCACCAATACGCCCGTGACGCCGTCCTCGACCACGATCTCGGCGGCTCCCGCCCGCGCTGCGACCAGCGCCGCGCCCGCGGCCATCGCCTCGATCAACGTCAAGCCAAAGCCTTCGTTGCGCGAGGTGAAGGCGTAGATGGTCAGGCGCTGGTACCAGCGCTGGACGTCGCCGATGTCGAGCTCGCCGGTGATGACGATGCGCTGCTCCAGGCCTGCGGCGGCGATCTGCTTTCGTAGCTCGCCAGCGAACGGCATCTGCTCCGGCGTCACGGCGCCGACCAGCACCGCGGAGAAATCCGGATAGCGCGGCAGCAGCCGGCACATCGCCGCGACGAACACGTCGCTGCCCTTCTGCGCGCGGACGCGGCCGAAGCAGCCGATCGCGTATTTGCCCGGCAATCCGCTTTCGGCGAAGGCCGCGGCGCGATCGACCGGCGGCGCGTAGATCTCGGTATCGACGCCATGCGTGATGACAGTCGCGTCGCGCTTCAGATAGGACGCCGAGATGTCGCTGGTGGCGATGATCGCATCCATGCGCCGGATCAGCCAGCGCGTGATCCAGCTGTGATGGCGCTGCGCGGCCGAAGTGAACACCAGCTTGAACGGCCAGCCGAGCGCGCGCAGGAGAACGCCCACGATCATCTCGTCGTTGCGGCGCGCGTGCCAGATCAAAGGCCGGCGCCGGCCCCACAATTTCAGGAGATCGCGCGCGCGCATCCGCGCAATCCCCTCCGGGGCGTATGAGCCGAGCCACGCCGCCCGCACCAGCCTCGCCAGCTTCGGCGCCACCATGCGGTTGGTCGCCGTCACGCCCGAATAGCGGCGGTGCAGGTTCGGCACGATGACGTCGAGATCGGCGGCGGAAAACGGCTCGGCTTGCACCAACAACTCCAATTCTACCGGTTCCCTATACGCAACATTAAGCACGGCCGCCAGTTCGCAATCCCCGCAACCGGTCCTTCATTTCGCGGGCGTTAGTGTGCGGCAAAACAAACAGGGATCGCGTCAAACAATGACCGTGCTTGTCACCGGCGGCGCCGGCTATATCGGCAGCCACATGGTGCTGGCGCTGGCGGAAGCCGGCGAAAGCGTCGTGGTGATCGACAACCTCTCGACCGGCTTTTCCGGCTTCGTGCCGAGCGAGGTGCCGCTGTTCATCGGCGATGCCGGCGACGAAAACCTCGTCGACGGCGTCATCAGCCAGCACGGCGTCGACAGCATCATCCATTTCGCGGGCTCGATCGTGGTGCCGGAATCGGTGCGCGACCCGCTGCTGTATTACCGCAACAACACCATGACCACGCGCAGCCTCTTGAATGCGGCGGTCAAGCGCGGCGTCAGCCGCTTCATCTTCTCCTCGACCGCGGCCGTCTACGGCAATCCGGACCAGGTTCCGGTGCCCGAGACCGCGCCGACGCGCCCGACCTCGCCCTATGGCAGTTCGAAGCTGATGACCGAGATCATGCTGCACGACACGGCCGCGGCGCATGACCTGAACTACGCCGTGCTGCGCTACTTCAACGTCGCTGGCGCCGATCCGCACGGCCGCCTCGGCCTCGCCACCGTCGGCGCCACGCATCTGATGAAGATCGCGATGGAGGTCGCCACCGGCCAGCGCGCCAAGATCGACGTCTACGGCACCGATTATCCGACGCCGGACGGCACCTGCGTGCGCGATTTCATCCATGTCAGCGACCTCGCCCAGGTGCACCGCGCCGCGCTGGCCTATCTGCGCGCCGGCGGCCGTTCGGTCACGCTGAATTGCGGTTACGGCCGCGGCTATTCCGTGCTGGAGACGATCGAGGCGGTCCGCCGCGTCTCCGGCCGCGCCATTCCCACCCAATACGCCCCGCGCCGGCCGGGCGACATGATGGCCATGGTCGCCGATACCAGCCGTCTGCGGTCGCTGCTCGACTGGACGCCGGCCTATGACGATCTGGACACAATCGCGGCACATGCGCTGGCCTGGGAGGAGAAACTGTCCCTGGAACGCAACAGCGGCGCGCTGCAGCGGGCCTCGGCCTAGAATCAAGCACTTAGCCGGAGACCGGGGGGCTTGAAAAAGCCGGCCCGAGCGGGCAAGCACTCTTGTCCGCCCGGCGATTTGCCCGCGCGGCCAGGGACCAGAATGGCCGAATTTCCGAAGAAGATCACCGACGATCCCTATGGCGCCGCGATCCTGATCCGCCGCCTCGTGATGGAACAGGGCATCGTCTACTGGCGCCGCTATCTCACGGCCTTCGCGCTGATGGCGGTGGCCGCCGGAGCGAGCGCCGCGGCGACCTACGTGCTCGGCCAGGTCATCAACAAGGCCTATGTCGAGAAGAGCATCCCCGGCATCGTCGTGCTCTCCGGCGTCACCGTGCTGCTGCTGTTCGTCAAGGGCGTGACCACCTACGGCTACGCCGTCATCCTGTCCAAGATCTCCAACGCCATCCTCGCCAACAATCAGCGGCAGCTGTTTGCCAAGCTGATGAACGAGAGCGTCGGCTTCTTCTCCGAGCGCCATTCCTCCGAGTTCTTGGCCCGCCTCACCTCCGGCGCCAAGTCGATCACCGACATCCTCAACATGCTGATCAACGCCGTCGGGCGCGATCTCGTGACCCTGATCGCCATGATCGGCGTGATGGTCATGCAGGATCCCTGGATGTCGCTGCTCGGCCTGCTCGTGGTCCCGCCGGCGATGCTGGTGCTGCGCAAGCTGGTCAAGCGCATCAAGGGCCTCGCCTACAGCCAGTTCACCGGCACCGCCGACATCCTCGAGACGATGCAGGAATCGCTGCAGGGCATTCGCACCGTCAAGGCGTTCACGCTCGAGGACACGATGCGCGCGCGCATCGACGAGAACATCGCCGTCGTCGAGCGCAACGCCAACAAGATGGCGCGGGTGTCGAACCGGTCCAATCCGCTGATGGAGATGCTCGGCGGCTTCGCCGTCGCCGGCTGCCTGATGTATGCCGGCTATTCCGTGGTCGCGCTCGACGCCACCCCGGGCCAGTTCTTCTCGTTCATGATCGCCTTCCTGATGGCGACCGAGCCGGCGAAGCGGCTGGCGCGGCTCAACATCGACCTCAACAGCCAGCTGGTCGGCGCCCGCATGCTGCTCGAAGTGGTCGACAGCCCCGCCAGCGAGCAGCCCGACGACGACAAGCCGGCGCTGACGCTGTCGCAGGCCAGGATCGAGCTGCGCGACGTGTCCTTCGCCTATCGCGACAACGAGCCGGTGCTGAACCGCATGAGCTTCACGGCCGAGCCCGGCAAGGTCACCGCGCTGGTCGGCCCCTCCGGCGGCGGCAAGTCGACGGTGCTGGCGCTGCTGCTGCGGTTCTACGAGGCCACCGAAGGCGACATCCTGATCGACGGCCAGTCGATCGCGCAGGTGTCGCGCCGCTCCCTGCGCGAGCAGACGGCCTATGTCGGCCAGGACGTCTATCTGTTCCGCGACTCGATCCGCGCCAACATCGCCTTCGGCAAGCCCGGCGCCACCGAGGCCGAGATCATCGAGGCGGCGAAGGCGGCTTGCGCCCACGACTTCATCATGGGCTTCCCGCTCGGCTATGACACGCCGGTCGGCGAGCACGGCACCCAGCTCTCCGGCGGCCAGCGCCAGCGCATCGCGGTGGCCCGCGCGCTGATCCGCAATGCCGCGATCATCCTGCTCGACGAGGCCACCGCCGCACTCGATTCCGAATCCGAGCAGCAGGTGCAGGAGGCGATCGAGCATCTTTGCCAGAACCGCACCACGATCGTGATCGCGCACCGCCTGCACACCATCATGAACGCCGACGCCATCCTGGTGGTCGAGGCCGGCGACATCGTCGAGCGCGGCGGGCATGACGATCTGTTGCGCCGTGGCGGCCGCTATGCTTCGTTCTTCCGCCTGCAACAGCGCGACATGGGGCCGAACGTCATCCCCATGACCGCAACTTCGTGACCGCAACATCCTGAAAAGCCCATTTCACCGCATCGAGACCTTTCATGAGCTCCACCGTCATCCCGGCCTTCCCGCAGCCCTCTCTTCCCGTCACAGGCGAAGCCGGCGTCTTCCCGGTCCGCCGCATCTGGTGCGTCGGCCGCAACTATCTCGAGCACATCCGCGAGATGGGCAATGACGAGCGCGACCCGCCGTTCTTCTTTGCGAAGCACGCCGACATGCTGGCGCCCGAGGGCGCGGTCATCCCCTACCCGCCGCTGACCACGGACATGCATCACGAGGTCGAGCTGGTGGTCGCGCTCAAGAGCGGCGGCCTGAACATTCCGACCGACAAGGCGCTCGACCATGTCTACGGCTACGCCGTCGGCATCGACCTGACCCGCCGCGACCTGCAGCTCGCCTCCCGCAAGATGCAGCGCCCCTGGGAGGTCGGCAAATCGTTCGACCATTCCGCGCCGTGCTCCGCGGTGGTGCCCGCCTCCAAGATCGGCCACCCGTCGAAGGGCAAGATCTGGCTGTCGGTCAACGGCACCGAGCGCCAGACCGGCGAGCTCTCCGAGCTGATCTGGAACGTGCCGGAGATCATCTGGAAGCTGTCCCAGCAGGTCGAACTGGCGGCCGGCGACATCATCATGACCGGCACGCCCGCGGGCGTCGCTGCGGTGGTGGCCGGCGACAAGATCGAATGCGGCGTCGACGGCATCGGCACGCTGAAGGTGAGCATCGGGCCGGCGGCGAAGTAAGCGGCTCGCCGACGACCTCAAAACACTTCCAAAAAGCCGCGCCCTGCGCGGCTTTTTCATTCTGAAACCCGATCACAGCCAAGCACCGTGATCACCCTCCCCTGGAGGGGGAGGGTCGCCTCATGAGGAGCGAAGCGACGCGTGAGGCGGGGTGGGGTGATCTCTCCACGACCACCGGCGCCCGCGGAGAGATCACCCCACCCCGCTCGCCCGCTTCGCGTGCGAGCGACCCTCCCCCTCCAGGGGAGGGTGGGCACCGCTCTTGCGGCGCGCGGCGCGCTCACACTCCATCATCACGAGCGCAGCTCACCACGACGCAAGCGACATCACCTGATCCACAATCTCAAACAGCATCGGGCTTGTCAGGGGAACGAGCATCCACCTTCTCGCGACGCCTTCCGCGCCCGAGTGATGCTCGAAGTCCCGCCCTCTCCACATGGAGGGCGCGAGGAAGGCCGGGCGCTGGCCGCGCCCGTGGCCCGCCTGCTCAAAAAAATGCAGGCGGCAGGTACCACAGGTCTGGCCGAACACACCCGGCCCTCCCCGCGCGATGGTTTTACAAGCTATAGCGCGCTCTTCCTGGTGCACCGGGCTTTCTGGCCACCATCCCCAGCGCGATGCCGTTAGGCATCGTCGCCACGTTGACACTAGCTTCGGAGTGTCAGAACCACACGCCTTCACCGTCCGCGAGCCAAGCGTTCGTCCGTGCTCATCACACGCCGCCGCCCCGCGTCCACCGCTCCCCGCTGCCCGCTGCCCGCTGCCCGCTGCCCGCTGCCCGCTGCCCGCTGCCCGCTGCCCGCTGCCCGCTGCCCGCTGCCAACGTCCGTGACGACCGCGAACCGTCCCCTACCGCGCAACGGGATGGGCGAGACTGTAATGCTGATTTGGCGAACCTGTCAATTGGATTTTCTCACTTTCAGAACTCTTCGCATTTAGCTGAGGGATGCGATCAGTACTGAGCCGCCGCGTACATCGCGAAGGACCCAAACTTACTCGGTCTATGTAATACCTACTACAGCGACTTAGAACGGAATCTCCACCTGAAAATCGGTAAGCCGCCCTCTCACGCCCTCCCAATTTTCCTCACGTTGCGACCAAATGGAGGTATCAAACACTCCCACCGGGCTGCTACTCAGAGCATCTAAGAACTTCTCGCTGCCTTGAACCAATTCTTCGCCCAGATCAGCGGCTATTCTTCGAAGCCTAGAGTTCGCAGCATTTACTCGGTCGTGCCTAAATCCAACTATCGCCCCGAAGACAGCGTTAAAAATGGAAAGGCGCCTCCAACAATCTTCGTCATCAGCCTTTAATGCCAACTCACGCAGAAATTTACCGATCATTGTGTCGCCACGAACAAAGGTTCGATAGTAAGAACTCACACCGCAATAACTATCGCCACCTTTGAACTGAACATCAGGTGCCGCCAGCCACAGGCTATATAAAGGTATATGCCTCCGACCACCATATCGCGCTGAGAATTCAGCGAGGTATTGTACAACCCGCTCATCGAGCTGGTTTCGTAGTCGGAAGCGATTTTGCTGAAGAACCTCCTGCACTCGGACCCACTTACTTGGCTGCCTTTGTCCCCATTGAATATCTACGCGACGCAATGTGTCGCTTGTTCGCACTTCGACAGGCTCAAATTCAAGCTCAACCGAGTCGCGCAGCAATCTACTCACATCCATGTTATACAGTATCGTTTCTGCAGGAAGCTCTTGTGCCTTGTCCCCGAGCGCGTGGACTATACTTGAGACGGTGGAGTCTGCCTTTGACTCTCGCACAAGACCTTCAGCCGAATGAACCAATTGACAGTCCACAGTCCAGAAAATCTGCTCCTTGACTAGCTCCTTGAACGATATGTTTGTCCGCCTCCCATTCTTCTCCACCACATAAACCGGAAGCTCCTTCATCCGTTCTCGCAGTTCATTCGGAAGCAACGTATCTTTTTGATTCAAAAAATCGAAAGGCACAAGCATTATTGCATTGTTGGCAGCCCACGTGAGCGAATAACCTTCTTCCTCGATCAGCCGCTTAATTTCATTTGCCACATGCATAACATACTGTCGGTAGACGGCTGACAACAAAACATCCCGCTCAGGGGTCGCTTCAAGAGTCGACCTCGCTACGTTAGTTTTAGGCGCACCCTGCCCTCGCGCGTTAGCCACAGCAATCAACGAGGACGTTCCGAGTCCTGGAGACCCGAAAACAACTGCTACGCCCTCAACACAAGTACATGGAACCACAGATAGCTTCGTCTCACGATGCGGTACATTTGCGAGAGCCCAATCCCGGTATGATGGCGACCATCGCACCGCGTAAGCAAACTCAAGCCCCTCGAATTCTGACGATATCACTTTGTACTGAGGTGGATCCCCTTGAGTTGACAGCCCCGCATCTTCGAGAATTGCCCTCACTGCTTGGGCGACAGAGGAATATCCAATCTTCACTGGCGCGCCGGAATCGACATCGACAGTCACTTCACATCGAGGAATTACTACCCACTGCCTCATGATATCCACAACAGAACCAAGCCGTGCCGTCGATCGGACCTTGAGGGCCACCTGCGTACCATGCGGCGCCAACGAAGCCACTTCTGGATCCCGGATCTTGTCTAACAATCGAACAAGGTATCGACCATGCACTGAGCGAAGCGAAATTCGTCGCGCCTTGTCCTCATGTGGAGAGCAGGTAGTTATCTCGACTTCGTCTGAAACCATGAATGTAGAAAGAACGCCGATGCCGAATCTGCTTATGGCGGAAAATCGCGGATGTTCCTCCTTGAATTTCTGATCTTGATACCGGGACGATCCTACTTTCAGTAGGTGTTTTTCGATAATCTCCTGGGTCATTCCCGTACCATTGTCGGTGACGGTTAAGACCCGAGAATTACTATCCCAGCTGACCCGCAGCTTGCCTTTTTCTCCTTCTCCAGTCTCCTCTTCATGCAACCGGATAGCGTCCAATCCATTTTGCGCGAGCTCTCTAAGGACGACTCCGGTGTCGTTGTACAACGTGTGCCCTATCAGAAGATCGAGAATCTTGTGCTGATCTATATCGAAGGAGTAAGTCTTCTTTAGAAAACCTTCGGTTTCGATTTGGTCCTCCGCAATTCGCTTCCAGATGAAAGAGTGTTTGGCAGCCCTGGACTTTTTGGAACCTTCGGCCCATTCATGACATTTTCGAAGTTCTTGAGCTACGTATGTGAGAAACGACGTCAAGCCAAAAAAGCCATTTTCTTCCGTGAAGGTGGCATGAACCTCGATTGTATCTTTGGGAGCTTTGGGGTCTGGCAAACGCTCTTCGTTCAATCCCATTCGAGGCATGACGCGCCGCACGGCATTTTGCTTTGCCCACTCACGCTGACTTATCGGATCGGTCGGATTTATTACCCGAAACAAAACGGAGGGCGTCCGATCTCGTCGCATATGAAGGAGGTCAGCAGATCTCAGAATTATAGCGCAGTACTGTACATTGGCAGTCTCAGCATCCGTTGATCCGTAAGGCTGGACTATTTTATACTTAGCAAGGTCGTCCAAATCGTCTAGATGATGGCTTTCCGCAACAAGAGCCAGATCCCGCCGTAAAGTCGGATCGAGACTTGACAGAACACGCTGAACTTCTGCAATCGCCGCAGTAGACACTCCGACATACTGCGAGAGATTTCCCTCAATCCACTGCCTCACTCGTCTGGCGTGATTGTAGCGAACGAACTCTTGATAGAGAAATACGTCGCGATCCTCCCCCACCAACTCATTCACACGAGCTCTATACTCCGCGGCGCGCGGGCCACTAAATAGAATCTCAGAACAGAAGGAAGAAAAGCCAGATTGATTTCGATTCTCGAACTCATTCTTAGTAACTAACATTCCCATATCATGGAAATATATTGACAAAGTAATCAAGAACCAGTCGGCATCTGACATTATCTTTTTAGTGTCATCATCGACCAGCCAATCGGCTAACTTAAGCACTTCGTTGATGTGACTTATGTCATGCTTAGAATATTCTGCGAAGAACCCATGCTTCCCAATCTGCGACAATAATTCAGCGGTAGTTCTCTTAATTTCGGATAAGCTAACCCCGAAGCCATCGTATTTTGTCGCAGCTTGCGCTCGAGCCTCGGGATACGAATCCAACGCAATCTCGACTGTCATGTTTCCGCCCCGCCGCCTTAAGCTTTTGATCCTATAATGGCAATATCTTAGGTTGTTGTGTGCGCTTGACGCAAGCCATTAACGTACGGCATCGCAGCTGGCACGCAACGTGGCCAAGCTGCGATCTGGGCGAGGCAACTGGGATGCGGGGGCGCGGCGCTGATTGGCTGCACACCGTTAGGCGCAATCTCCGGTCGTTAGAGGCCGACATGGGAAAGCGAGCGTAGGGCGGGTTAGCCGTAGCCTAGTCCGCCGCATTTCGCGATGAAGAACGGCGGATTACGCTCCGCTAATCCGCCCTACTCCGTTTCTCACCGAGACGCCGACGCCCCCACTCACGTAATCGCAATCGGGCAGCCGTTGCTGCCCGTGGCGCCCTTGATGGGAGCGGGCGTGAAGGAATAGACGAACTGGTATTTCTTCGCGGCGATCAGCTCGTCGAAGACCAGGTTTTCGTGGTTGTGGATGCCGTGCTTGGTCTGCAGCTCGGCATGGACCGCGAAGGCGAGGGACTTGTCGGGATTGGGGACGACCTCGACGGCCCAGGTGTCGGCGCCGGTCAGCGCCAGATCCTTCTCGATCACCCATTGGGCGGCTTCGAGCCCGATGCCGGGTTCGCCGCTGTTGAAGCGGTCGTTGTTCTTCATCCACAGCGAGCCCCAGCCGGTGTGGAAGAAGATCGCGTCGCCGGGCTTGATGTCGGCCTCGCTCATGTTCTGCTTCTGCAGGGCCGCCTTGATGTCCGCCGTGGTGATTTCCTGGCCGGCGTCCATCATGCCGCCCTTGAGCGCCACCATGTCGATCAGGTGGCCGCGGGTGAACAGCGGCTTCAGCTTCTCGACGCCGAGCTTCTTGAGGCCGTAGGCGTCGCTGATCTCCGCTGCGGAAAAGCCGTTGTAGAATTTCATCTCGCTCTTGTCGCCATCCTTGCCGAGCTGGATGCCGATGTGGCCGAGGCCGTCGAACTGGGTGCCGGTCTGGCCGATCTCGGTGGCGAGAAACTCGTCATGATAGACCATGCGGTTGTCGCCGAACGGACCGCCGGTCGGGCTGCCGGGAATCCGCAGCGCAAACACGCGCGCACCGAACAGCGGCATGCCGCTCTCGTAGACGCGGCCGATCTTGTAGATCGTGCCGTCCTTGATCCATTTGACGGTATCGAGGACCTTCTCGGGCGTCATGTGGTTGGACGCGCCGGCCTCGTCGTCCTTGCCCCATTTCGACGGCCACCACGGCTTGTCAGTTCCCTTCGGCATCGGCGCGGTCTGCGCCTGCGCTTCGCTGATCGGCGCCAGCGAGAATTTGCCATGCATGGAGCCGGCAAGCGCCGCGCCCGCGGCGCCGGCGAGACCTGCCGTGCGCAGCAATGTCCTGCGATCGGTGGTCGTTCCCTCGTTCCGGTCCTGATTGGTCTGCTGACTCCTGACCCCGTCGTCCTTCACCCCGTCGTCCATCGTCGCCTCCCCAGTTGCGCCCATTTGCTGGGCCTTAAAAAATCATTTTCGCCATGCTCCTCCTCCGTTAGTCTGATGTCCAGCGACAAAAACAAGACAGTGGGTGGACGCGCGATGAGCCTGTTCGAGAGCGACAAGTCTGCCCGGCGTCTGCCCGTGTCGTTGATCACCGGCTTTCTCGGCAGCGGCAAAACGACGCTGCTCAATCATTTGCTGCGCCACGATGACATGAGCGACAGCGCCGTCATCATCAACGAATATGGCGAGATCTCGCTCGACCATCTCCTGGTCGAGCGCGTCGAGGGCGAGGTTGCCGTTCTCGCGAGTGGTTGCGTGTGCTGCACGATCCGCAGCGACCTCGAAGAGACGCTGCGCGCGCTGCTGGTGCGGCGCGACCGCGGCGAGGTTCCGCCCTTCCGGCGCATCCTCATCGAGACGACCGGCCTTGCCGATCCCGCCCCGATCCTCCAGTTGCTGCTGAACAATCCGCTGGTCTCACACTTCCTGCGGCTCGACACCGTCGTGACGACGGTCGACGCCGTCAACGCGGCGCATCAGCTCGACCGCCAGTATGAAGCGGTCAAACAGGTGGCGCTGGCCGACCGGCTGTTGGTCACCAAGTCTGACATGGTCAACGATGTTGCCGCATTGGAGCAGCGGCTGCGGCGGCTCAATCCGGGCGCCAGGATTGAACGCGTGAGCCATGGCGCGATCGATCCCGCCGATCTGTTCGGGGCCGCGCTGATCGATCCCGAGAAGAAGGCGGTGGACGTCGCGCGCTGGCTGAACGAACACGCTTTTACGGAAGGGGGCGGCGGCGCGCATGAGCATCACGTCCACGATCATGCCGGTCACGGCCATCACGATCACGGCCACGCTCATGAGTCGTCAGTCACGAGCTTCATGATCGCGTTCGACGAGCCGCTGGACTGGATGACCGTGTCCGACTGGCTCGCTTATCTTCGCAAGGTGCGTGGCGAGGATCTGCTGCGGGTGAAGGGCATCCTCAATCTTCACGGCGAAGCGACGCCGGTGGTCATCCACGGCGTCCACCACGTCTTCCATCCGCCGGTGGCGCTGCCCGCATGGCCCGGCACCGACCGCCGGTCGCGCATCGTGTTCATCACGCGCGGAATCACCCGCGACGATGTGCTTGCGTTGTGGGAAGCAGGCCGCGCAGCGGCGTAGAGGCGGATCAGCCGAAGGCGTCATCCGCCGTCCATCCTCGGAAGCGGCGGACTACGCTCCGCCAATCCGCCCTACTCCGCTGGGGCTTAGTTACTCCGTCATGCCCGGGCTTGTCCCGGGCATCCACGTCGGGCTCAGCATGCCGAACGACGTGGATGGCCGGGACAAGCCCGGCCATGACGAGGTTGAGAAAGACGAACGCAAAATTCCGACCGTCACATGCGATAGCGCCGGTCTCACCGAAACGCCGACACCACGATCGCGCCGACGATCGCCACCGTCAGCGTGTACTTCGCCGCGTAGTACACCGTCCGGTTCCAGGCCTTGACCTTGCGCGTCGCGAGATGAAACTCATACAGCTTGCCGAACACCTTGTTCAGCACGCCGACATGCTCGCCCTCGACGTTCTGGGTGGCGGAGGCCTTGACGATGTGGTGGCTGACCCAGCGGTTGATGGCGGCGAGGAGGCCGAGCTTCATCGGGCGCTCGACGTCGCAGAACAGGATGATGCGGTTGACGTCGGTTGAATTCTCGGCGCTGTGGATGAAGGTCTCGTCGAACATGAAGGCCTCGCCGTCGCGCCAGACGCAAGGAACGCCGTCGACCAGGATGCGGCACTTGTCGGAGTTCGGGGTGACGAGGCCCAGATGATAGCGCAGCGAGCCGGCGAAGGGGTCGCGGTGGGCGCCGAGCTTGCCGCCGGGCGGCAGCATCGCGAACATCGCGCCGTGGACGTTGGGGATCGCGTTCAACAGCTCCACCGTCTTCGGGCACAGCGTGCGCGCCGACGGCAGGAAGTCGTCGTACCATTTCAGATAGAAGCGCTTCCAGCCGCTCTTGAAGAAGGAATAGAAGCCCCAATCGTTGTTGGCGGCGGCGGCGCGAATGAAGCCCTCGTCGAACAGGCGCACCGCCTCCTCGCGAATGGTCTGCCAGTTCTCAGTCAATGTCTTCAGCTCGGGAAACTGCTCGACCGGGATGACGGGCGTGTTCGGCACCGCCGATCCCGCATACATCAGCACGTTGTAGGGCGCGAGATAGGTCGAGTGGTCGCCGAGCTGGCGGGCGAACCGCAGCCGTTCCTTGCCGCGGAAGTGAACGTAGATCGTTGCGCCGATCAGAATGTAGAGGCCAACGAGTTGGGGGGCAAAAATCTGTCTCAGCATCTCCGGGTCCCATGGTCCGGCCGCTCAGAGCGTATTGCGCAAATCCGCGTCGCCGCAAAATGGCGAGGTCAAGGACGGTGATCTGATGCAGGCCGCAAGGCCATAGAATAGCCGGGAGACGGCGGGGCCGCATCCCCTCGCCGCGAGGTTGTGATCGGGCATCCCTCGAAAAAGTCGTCCGGCGTGGCCGGACTGCAACAGGGCTAGCCCCGGCCCATCTCCTGCAGCCCCTTGAAGGTCAGCCGCTTGGGGTCCCGGACGCCAGCCAGATAGATGCGCCGGATGAAGGCAGCCACCGCATCGCGATCGCAGCCGGTCAGAACGACGATGGCATCCACCGCGGTCTTCTGGGCCTCCATTGCAACTCTCCTCATGGCGTGAGCATCCGGCGACACGAGCCTTCACGATGCCGCTTAACACCGCGTTAACCGTGAGACGGGCCGCCAAGTTCCATGCCCCGATTCGCGGCCGCGCCCCATACGCGAAACCGCGCAGGTCAGAGCCGGGATGTCGAAGCCGCAGCCGGCCGGCGCGATCAGACCATGAAGAAATCCTCGCCCGCCCCGGCCTGGCCGTCATCGGCATGCGCGACGAGCTTCTGCCGCGTCGGACGGGTCGGCGGCGTGATGACGCGCCGCTCCAGCTCGCTCGCGGCCTGGATCTGATCGACGAACCGGACGGCAAAGCCGTTGGAGAAATGCCTGACGACGCGGCCGATACAGCTGCCCACCGCCAGCGGCGTCCCGATCTCCGGCCGGACTTCCGCCGAGACCGCGGCGCCCGACATCGACGCATCGATCACGAAGCACGGGACGATGCTGCCGTCGGCGAGCGTCAGCGCCGAATGCGGCGAGTTCGGCACGAAGCGCGCCTCGCGGCGGGAGTCGCGGATGGTCGGATCCTTCTGCTTCTTCTCCAGCCAGACCAGCTTCTCGGCGAGCTTGGCGCGCTCCGCGCGCGTCATCTCCAGCTCGAGCAGGAAGCCGCCATGCACGGTGTCGCTGATCTCGCCCTCGAAGGTGCCGAACTCGCGGAAATAAGAGGTCAGCCGGTCACCGACCTTGCCGACCACGGGCACGTCGAGCAGGGCCCGAAACGGCGACACCCGCGTCGTCCGGCAGGCGAACGACCGCAGCTTTCCCTGCGGGTCGTACCAGTTCGGCAGCGTGTAGGACCCTGCCGTCTGAATCCGCACCGCCCGCTGTCTCAGGAATCGGGCAACCGACATTGCGCGCCTCCCCTCGCCGCCATCCTATCCCCATGGCCGATGATGGCCCCGCCGCGGGGGCATGACACCTCGATAACAATCTTAGCGTGTAAATTTGGTCGAACTAAATCGATCAGAACCGTATCGCGCCTCATGCGCGAACGGTGCGCGCAAAAGACTAACGAATCCTGAATTTCGACATGAAATCCCGCCTGACGGAATCGTAGGGCGAACCCGTTTCCGCCTTATGAAAATGCCGAGCCGTCGAACTACGGTGCGGCGCGAGCACGCAAGAGTTGCTCGCCATGCGCGGCGACAGGCCCGGCGGCGGACGCCGCGGCACCTGCCGGCGCCCTCACCTCGGACGCGGCTCGACTGATGCCCGGCAGCAACTCACGATGAGTCTCCGTCGCGACGGCTGCGACCGGCACGTGCAAGCGCGCTGCGCACGAACAGCTAACACGTTCGCGCCGTTTCACTATTTGCACGCTAACAACCTGTTCACCACTTGCACAATCGGCGCTTCCCACGGCTGCTCCGGCCACCCTCGTGCAAGTTCGCTTATACCATTGGCGCTTAGTCGTTAGTCAGGGGAACCGCTGTCAGTCGGCTCGCGCGTTGCCCCCGGCGTATGAGTAGAAAGTAGTTACGCGTATGATGACCGCACGCATCGTGGTGTTAACCATCGCTCTCGGCGCGGGCGGCGTTGCGGCCTACCTCGTCAGCAACGCCGAGAGCCCGCAGCAGGCGCCGGCCGCGCCGGTGGTACAGCTGCCGACCGTCGAGGTGCTGGTCGCCAAGAGCGACATCGGCCTCGGACAGGCGATCAAGCCCGGCGATCTGGTCTGGCAGACCTGGCCCGAGGCTGCGAGCAACATCTTCATCCGCCGCGGCGACCGCCCCGAGGCCGCCAATCAGCTCGCCGGCTGGATCGCGCGCGCGCCGTTCGTGGTCGGCGAGCCGATCCGTGAGCAGAAGCTGGTCAAGTCGGACGGCTCCGGCTTCATGGCGGCGATCCTGCCCGCGGGCATGCGCGCCATCTCCACCGAGATTTCGCCGGAGACCGGCGCCGGCGGCTTCATCCTGCCGAACGACCGCGTCGACGTCATCCTGTCGAAGCGCGACAAGAATCCGGACAAGCCCAGCGCGCCCGAGTCCGTCAGCTCCGAGATCATCCTCACCAACGTGCGCGTGCTCGCGATCGACCAGGCGCCGAAGGAGAAGGAAGGCCAGAACACGGTGGTCGGCAAGACGGTGACGCTCGAGCTCAAGCCCGAACAGGCCGAGACGCTGGCGCGTTCGCGGCAGGCCGGCACGCTGTCGCTCGCCTTGCGCAGCATCGCCGACGTGAACGCGGCCGAGACCAGCAAGTCCGACACGCAGCAGCAGATGGCGCAACGGGGCAGCGCCATCGAGATCATTCGCTACGGGGTTTCGACCTCGCAAGGCGCAAAGTAAGGACGGGGACAATGAAGGGGCATCAACGCGCAAAGACGGGGATGGGGATCGTCCGCGCGCTTTCCATGTCGGCGGCCGTTGCATTCGCGCTCAATCCGGCGCTCGCGCCGGTGCAGGCAGCCGATGAGCGGCCGGACACGCCGGTCGTGTCGGTTGGCTCGTCGAAAGTGCACTATCTGTCGCTCGGCATCGGCAAGTCCGTCGTCGTCGACTTCCCGCAGGACGTGAAGGACGTGCTGGTGGCCGATCCCAAGATCGCCAACGCCGTCGTCCGTTCGGCGCGGCGCGCCTACATCATCGGCGCCGCGGTCGGCCAGACCAACGTGGTGTTCTTCGACGGCGAGGGCCAGCAGGTCGCGGCCTATGACATCGCGATCAAGCGCGATCTCAACGGCGTGCGCCAGGCGCTGAGCCAGAGCATTCCCGGCGTCAAGATCGACGGCGTCGGCGACGGCGTGATTTTGACCGGATCGGTCTCGAGCCCGGTCGAGGCGCAGCAGGCCGGCGAGATCGCGGCACGGCTGGTCGGCGGAGCGGACAAGGTCGTCAACTCGATCGCGGTGCGCGGCCGCGACCAGGTGATGCTCAAGGTCAACGTCTCGGAAGTGCGGCGCGAGATCGTCAAGCAGCTCGGCATCGATCTCAGCGCCAGCATGACCTACGGCACCGCGGTGGTGAACTTCAACAACAGCAATCCGTTCACGGCCTATGGCAAGTCGCTGGTGGCCGGCAACGGCCTGTCCGCCATCGGCGGCGGAAATCTGTCGTCGGTGTCGGCGACGATGCGCGCGATGGAGACGGCGGGTGTCGTCAAGACGCTGGCCGAGCCGAACCTGACCGCGATTTCCGGGGAGTCCGCGACCTTCATCGCCGGCGGCGAGTTTCCGGTCCCCGGCGGCTACGCCTGCGATCCGAAAACGGGCCTGTGCAGCACGTCGGTCACCTTCAAGAAGTTCGGCATCTCGCTGAACTTCACACCGGTGGTGCTCAGCGAAGGCCGCATCAGCCTGCGGGTCATGACGGAAGTGTCGGAGCTGTCGAACGACAACGCGATCACCCTGTCCTATGCCACGAGCGCGGGCTCGGCCTCGTCGGTCACGATCCCCGCGATCCGCACCCGCCGCGCCGAGACGACGCTGGAGATTCCCTCGGGCGGCTCGATGGCGATGGCCGGCCTGATCCAGAACCAGACCAAGCAGGCCGTCAACGGACTACCCGGCCTCAATCAGCTGCCGGTGCTCGGCCAGCTGTTCCGCAGCCAGGACTACGTCAACAACGAGACCGAGCTGATGGTGCTGGTGACGCCCTATGTGGTGCGCGCCGTCGCCCAGAAGGAGCTGTCGCGACCGGATGACGGCTTTGCGCCGGCGACCGATGCGGAATCGGCGCTGCTCGGCCGCATGAACCGGCTCTACGGCATCGCCGCGCGGACCGACGCTGCGACCGGCCAGCCGGCGGGCTTCGGCTTCATCATCGACTGAGATCACGGGGACGACGGGGAACGATCATGTCGGGATCATCTGCAAACCATGGACGGCGGGCGTGGTGCCGGCTCGGCGCACTCGCAAGCCTCGCGCTGACGCTCAGTGCCTGCAACTATACCAGCGGCGAGGTCGTCGCGACGATCCCCGACGACTACAAGATGCGCCATCCGATCGCGATCGAGGAAGGCCGGCAGGCGATCGTCGTCTTCATCGGCAACGGCCGCGGCGGCCTCACCGTGCCGCAACGCGACGACGTCGCCGGGCTGGCGCGCTCCTGGCGGCGCGAAGGCACCGGCGCGATCATAGCCGAGGTGCCGGCCGGCACGCCGAACGCCCGCGCCGCAGCGGACGCCTATCGCGAGATCCGCGCGATGCTGACCGCGCACGGCGTGCCCTCCCGCGCGATCACCCTGCGCAACACCACGCCGGACGATCCGCGGCAGCTCGCCGTGATCCGGCTGAGCTATCCGAAGATCGCCGCCGTCGCAGGCCCCTGCGGCCTGTGGCCCGACGATCTCGGGCCGAACATCGACAATCCCGGCTACAGCAACAATCTGCACTATCAGAATTTCGGCTGCGCCACGCAGCGCAACCTCGCTGCGATGATCGACAACCCCGCCGATCTCGAGCAGCCGCGCTCCGAGAGCGCCGCCTACACGCCGCGCCGTTCCGCCCTGTTCGAAAAATACCGCAAGGGTGAATCGACGGCCGTGGCCTATCCGGAGGCCGAGAAGGCCAAGCTCAGCGATACAGGCAAATGATCAACGCGTCCCGTCAAGGTCAGGATGAGCAGCCGGCGCCCAGCGGCCCGGCGCTCGACGATCACATCGCACCGGTCCCGCGCGTCTCGGTGCAGGCATTCTGCGAGACCGACCAGACGTCCGCGGCGATCCTCGCCGCCAGCCAGGACCGAAGGCTCGGCAAGGCGCATATCACGATCAAGGCGGGCGGCATGCCGCGCGCGATCGAGACCTATCATTCGCAACCAACGCCCAACGTCATCGTGATCGAGACCAGGCCCGGCGGCGACATCGTCGGCGGGCTCGACGATCTCGCCAGCGTCTGCGATCCCGGCACCCGCGTGGTGCTGATCGGCAGCACCAGCGACGGCGTCGCCTATCGCGAGCTTGTGCGGCGCGGCGTCAACGACTACGTCGTCGGGCCGGTCGAGACCATCGACATCATCCGCTCGATCTGCAGCCTGTTCTCGGCCTCCGAGGCCGTCATCACCGGCCGCATCATCGCCGTGGTCGGCGCCAAGGGCGGCGTCGGCGCCTCGACGATCGCACACAACGTCGCCTGGAGCATGGCGCGCGACCTGACGCTCGACTCCGTCGTCATCGACCTCGACATGGCGTTCGGCACCGCAGGCCTCGACTACAACCAGGATCCGCTGCAGGGCATCGCCAACGCCGTATTCCAGCCGGACCGGCCGGACACCGCGCTGATGGAGCGCCTGCTCGCCAAATGCACCGAACGTCTCAACCTGCTCGCCGCACCGGCCACGCTGGAGCGGGTCTATGATTTCGGCGCCGACGCCTTCGACGCGATCTTCGATACCTTGCGCCTGACCCAGCAATGCATCGTGCTCGACGTCCCCCACCAATGGTCGGCCTGGACACGGCATGCGCTGATCAACGCCGACGACATCCTGGTGGTCGCCGAGCCCGACCTCGCCAATCTGCGCAACGCCAAGAATCTGCTCGGCGTGCTCAAATCCTCGCGTCCCAACGACCGGCCGCCGCTGTATTGCCTGAACCAGGTCGGCATGCCCAAGCGGCCCGAGATCGACCTCAAGCGCTTCGCCAAGACGGTCGAGGCCGAGCCGGTCGCGGTGATCCCGTTCGACTGCAAGCTGTTCGGCACCGCCGCCAACAACGGCCAGATGATCGCCGAGATCGCAGCCCTCAGCCGGACACCGAAGATGTTTCAGGCGATCGCCAACCGGCTGACGGGCCGGATCGACCAGAAGCCGCCGCGCGGTTCGCTGCTGGCGCCGATCGCGAAACTGCTCGGCGCAAAATAGCCGTTCAGTCGTCGGTGCGGCTGAGCGCGCGCGCCAGCGCCTTGTCCGGCTCGCCCGCCACGGGGCCGCGGCGCGGCGACAACTCGCGCTGCGCGACCTTCCGGCGTTCCAGAATCCGCTTCACATAGGCGACGTTGGCGTTGGCCTGCTCAGGCGGCAGCCCGGTGCGCGCCACGTTCTCGGCCTCGCTCATGCGGCCCTGCAGGCCGATGATGACGGCGAGGTTGGTCCTGACCCGCGGGCTCGCATCGGGATTCGCGCTGGCCCTGCGCAGCTGCTCCTCGGCCTTCGGCAGTTCGTTGGAGAGCGCATAAGAGAGGCCGAGATTGGACAGCACCGAGGGATCATCGGGCGCGATCTTCAGCGCGGTCATGTAGTACTGCCGCGCCTCCTCGTGGCGCCCCATCTGGTCGAGCGTGGCGCCCTGCGCCGAGAGAATGCGCCAATCGGGATCCTCGGGCGAATGCGCCCGGCTCAGCACGTCGAAGGCCTGCTGGAAATTGCCGTTGTCGGCGAGCGCGCGGCCGTAGGCTGCGAGCAGCGCCTTGTTGCCGGGATTGCCGATCGTCGCCTGCTCCAGCACGGCGACGGCCTGGGAGCGCTGCCCGGTCGCGCGCAGCGCGCTGCCATATCTCAGCGCCACGTCCGGATCGTTCGGCGTGGCACGGAAGCGCTCGCGGAGCGGGTCGAGCTCGGCGCGAGGGTCGGATGCGGCCCCACTGGGCTTTTCGGACTTGCCGCCGAGCGCGCCGGTGATATCGCCGAGATCGGTGGTCTGGCAGGCGCCGAGGCCGAGCAGCACGGCGCCGAAGGACAGCGCGAACGCCGCAGGCCGGCGCAGAGGGAGAGAACGGAAGGGCCGCGCACGCATGCAACTGAACTACTTCGGGACCGATGCCAGACACGCTGGCAGATTAACCCTAAGGTCCCGTTAAGCCGCCGCCGGCGAGGCCCGATTCAAGGCTCAATCGATGAATTCGGCGCCGAATTCGCAGCCGATGCGCCAAGCCAGCCGGCACTTGCGCTGGTGGTCGGGCGAGAACACGATGGTGAATTGCGGCGGGATTTCCACGAACTCGGCGACCACCTTGACGCCGCCGTCGGAAATATCCGTGACCGTGCAGTCACGCGGCAGGCTGCCGTTGCCGTAGTGAATCTTCGCGATCCTCTTGCACAGCCGACGTTCGCTCTTGCGACGGTTCGCCAACATCAACATTCGACGTCTCACCCACTCAATCGTCCATCCGGAGATTTCGTTGTAGCGGCGAAACGTTGGGATCTGGCTATCGCGAAGGCCGGGAATCCCAGCCTGCGATTTGCATTTCGTTTACCATGCGCCGCCGGCTCAGCGGCCCGGCAGCATGAAGCCGTCGAAATAGGCCGCGAGCCGCCCATAGGCATCGAGCGGCATGATGTCGGCGACATACTGGTCGGGCCGTACGATCACCAGGCAACCCGCCTCGCGATCGATGCCGCGCATCGCGAAGATGTCCTGGCCGCTCTTGAGATCGGGACAGAACATCTTCTCATAGTCGGTCAGGCCGTAGCGGCCTTTCCGCGGCAGCAGCAGCGCCGGCATGGTCTCGATCGCGAGCTCGCGATGGCCCTGCTGGAATACGGCGCGAAGATCGATCACGGCATCGATGTCGGCGCCATCGGGCGTGTAGCGCCGCACCGGCGACGCCGCATCTTCCGCGAGGAATCTGCACAGGCGGCGGATGCCGGACTGCGGCGCCGCCGGATCCTCGGCACCTGCAAAGGCGAAGATGCGGAAGCGGCCATCGGCCTGGACGACATGCCCGAGTTGTAGCGGCTTGGCATCGCCGAGCCGGATCACCGGCGCCGAGTGAAAGCGCTTGCCGATCACCAGGCCCGTGGCGAGCGGCTGGAAGGTGTCGTCGCCGGTGAGGAGCGATGGCCGGTAATGGGTCGCGGTGCCTGCCGTGTAGCGGCCGTGGCGCACGAAGTAGTCCTGGGTCTTGGCCGCGTCGGCGCCGCCCTGCTTGGCGGCCGAGGCCAGGATCGCCGCCCATTCGCGGTCGAAATCGATCAGCTCCTGCGCGATCGCCTGACGCTCGGCCGAGTAGCTGTGCAAGAGCTCCGGCGCGCAGCGCCGGCCCAGCACGGCGGCAAGCTTCCAGCCGAGATTGAAGGTGTCCTGCATCGACACGTTCATGCCCTGCCCCGCCTTCGGACTGTGGGTGTGGCAGGCATCGCCGGCGATGAACACGCGCGGCAGCCGTGTCGCAACATCGCTCTCCGGCACGTCGTCGAACTTGTCGGTGATGCGCTGGCCGATCTCGTAGACCGACCACCACGCGACCTCCTTCACATCGAGCGTATGGGGCGCGAGAATTCGCCGCGCCTTGGCGATGATCTCATCGACGGTGATGTTGCGCCCCGCCACGCGCTCGCCGACATCGAGCTTGGCGAGCTCGACATACAGCCGCACCAGATAGCCGCCCTCGCGCGGGATCACCAGCAGGCTGCCGTCCCTGGCGGACTGGATCAGCGACTTGAAACGGATGTCGGGAAAATCGGTGACGGCGAGTACGTCCATCACGCCCCAGGCGTGGTTGGCGGAGTCACCGTGCAGCTCGCGGCCGATCGCCTTGCGCACCACGCTGCGGGCGCCGTCGCAGCCGACGACGTAGCGCGCTTTGATCGTCTCGACCTGCCCTTCATGCTCCGGATCGATGCGGTCGAAGCTGACGGTCACCCCGTGCGCACCGGCAGCCGCGCCCGGATCGATCTGCAGATCGCGCAGCCGCCGGGCGTAGTATGGCTCGAGCCTGGCTGCGGAGCGCCGTATCATTTCGAGAAAGAAGTCGTGCACGCGCGCCTGGTTGAGCACCACATGCGGCATCTCCGACAGGCCGTCCTCGACGTCCTGCACACGGCCGCTGCGCGCGATGTGCGCGCTGTCGGCAGCATCCGGCTTCCAGAACGTGGTCTCGTTGATCCAGCACGCTTCCTTCAGCACCCTCTCTGCAAAGCCATGGGCCTGGAACATCTCCATGGTGCGGCATGCGATGCCGTCGGCCTGGCCGAGCAGCAGCCGGCCCGGCTTCTGCTCGACGATACAGGTCTTGATGCCGGGAAACGCCGACAGCTGGGCCGCCAGATTGAGGCCGGCGGGGCCGCAGCCGACGATGAGCACGTCGACGTCGGCCGGCAGCGCGCCGGGCGCCCCCTGGCTGGCGACACGCTCGGCGGCATCGAAGATCTCGGGATCGCCCGGCTGGAATCCATTGAGATGAAACTGCACGTGACGGCCCTCCCTCGCTATTCCTTATTGATCAGTATACTGATCATCAGTATACATGTCAAGGGATCATGAGGAGGATGTCGTTGACCGAGATGCAGGACATGCCGGGCCATCTGGCGCGCCGGTTTCAGCAGATCGCCGTGGCCGTATTCCTCGCCGAGGTCGAGGCGGCCGGCTTCGACCTGACGCCGGTGCAATACGCCGCGCTGGCGGCGATCGCGGCCAACCCCGCGATCGACCAGATCACCCTCGCCGGCCTGATCGCCTACGACCGCACCACCATCACCGGCGTGATCGACAGGCTCGCGCAGAAAGGCCTGGTGCTCCGCCAGGCCAGCGCACGCGACCGCCGCTCGCGCGAACTGCGCATCACCGACGAGGGGCGGCGAACGCTGAAGGCGATCACGCCGGCCGTGGAGGCGGCGCAACGGCTGATGGTGCGCGGCCTCAGCGAAAGCGAGGCCGGCGAACTGGTCCGCCTGATGCAAAAGGCAATCGCTGCCGGCAACGATCTCAGCCGCGCGCCGCTCCGCGACGGACTCGCGACGGAACGGCGCTGATCGTCCGGGAGACTCCGCCTCGGCCGCGGCACATGATCGCCGAAGGTAATTAGATCCATCGCCGGTGACCGACGCCGGCGCCGGGCACGCTTGCCATGTATCTTCACTGTATCTTCCCGGCGGATTGACGGATCGATCCGCCGCGCTACTCTCGCCCAGATTGCCAATCATTCATATTACAATCCATGGCGGGGGAGGAGCTCATGCAAATGATCTCGGATACATCCGCGGATCCCCATGATGAGGAAGATGTCGACAGCTGCCTTTGCGGCATGGAGCATGTCGACGACGACTTCACATCCGACATCGAGCTGCCGCCGGCCATCGGCGGCATCGAGATCGAAACCGCGGCCGAAGCCGACGGCCATGACCACGATGACAACGACATCGATGGATGCGAGCTCGACTTCAAGCTGGAAGACCAGACGAGCGACGCGGAATTGCCGGCCACGATCGGAGGAGTCTGAGATGGCCTTCGCGCTGACATGGCTTGCCGAAGTTCTCGAAGATGCCGGCCTGAAGGTCGCCGAACAGCCGGGATGGCGTTCGCGCGGGCGCGGCGAAATGGGCACGGTCAAAGGCGTGATCTGCCATCACACCGCGGGACCGGGACCTGCTCGCGGCATCATGCCGAGCCTCGGCATCATCACCAATGGGCGGCCCGATCTGGCCGGACCACTGTCGCAACTCGGCCTCGGACGTGACGGGACCTACTTCGTCGTCGCCGCCGGACGTTGCAATCATGCCGGCGTCGGCATGTGGCAGGGCCTGCGCAACGGCAATGAAAATTTCATCGGGATCGAGGCCGAGAATTCCGGCGAACCCGATGATCCGTGGCCAGCGGTGCAGCTCGACGCCTATCGCCGCGGAGTGGCTGCGATCCTGAAGAAGGTCGGCGCCAACGCGGTGATGTGCTGCGGCCACAAGGAATACGCGCTGCCTCCCGGCCGCAAGGACGACCCCAGGTTCGACATGGCGGAATTCCGGTCGCAGGTGGCCAGTATCCTGGCGGGCACGGCGCCTGCCCCGATCATCGTTCCAACGATCGACGAGGAGAAGCGTCCGACCCTGCGGCGCGGCGCCCGCGGCGATCTGGTCCGGCAACTGCAGAGCGACCTGAAGATCGACGTCGACGGCATCTTCGGCGCCGGCACCGAGGCCGCGCTGCGCGAATTCCAGCGCCAGCACGACATGGTGCCGGACGGGATCGCCGGCCCCAAGACCTGGGCCGCGCTCGATGAAACGCCCGGGCCCGCATTGCCTGCATCTGACGAACCTGCGCTGCAGGCGCTCGCGGCGCCGGCAGCGGCTCCAACCTCGGTCGACGCGCTGAAGCAGATGGCCGCAAACAGCGCGGTCGCGCGCATCAACTGGAGGGATCGCGGCACCGCGCCCAAGGGCTACGTCGTGGGCATGGCGCTGACGTTCGGCCGCGTCTACCACAAGTTCAAATCCGGCGACGCGGCCGCCCTGGACATGGCCCGCAAATCCTCCGGCAACGTCAATCGCGACGCGCTCGCCTGGTACAACGACGTCTTCACCGCGGCGAACATGAGCAACGCCGCCGATGGCGCGGATACGCTGCGGCACCTGTTCGTGCTGCTGATCGGGCTCGGCATGCGCGAGAGCTCCGGCCAGTACTGCGAGGGACGCGACATGTCCGCCGACAACGTGACGTCGGACACGGCCGAGGCCGGCCTGTTCCAAATGAGCTTCAATGCCAACAAGGCGAGCCCCCTGCTCGGACAGATCTTTGCAAAATACAAGGACAGCCCATCCGGCTTCCTCGCGGATTTCAGCGTCGGGGTGCGGTGCGGCCACGGCAGCCTGGAGAACTTCGGCTCCGGCGACGGGCTCGAATTCCAGCGGCTCTGCAAGCAGTGCCCGGCCTTCGCCGCCGAATATGCGGCGGTCGCACTGCGGTACATCCGCAAGCATTGGGGGCCGATCAACCGGAAGAAGGCCGAGATCCGCCCGGAATGCGACGCTCTGCTGAAGCAGGTCGCAACCGCGATAGACAACGATCCGGCGCTCGGGCGGGCGCTGCAGTGAGAGCGGTCGGCGCCCGCGACGCCGGCGGTTGCGCCGTTCAGGAATAGCGCATCACGCCGTCGTCGACCTTGCCGAGGCGCAGCGAGACGATGTCCAGGGCGTAGTTCTGGTACAGGCGCCACGGCCGCTTCGAGCCCTGCTTCGGCAGGTCGGCGATCGCGCGCTGCACGTAGCCGGAGCTGAAGCTCAGCGATGGCAGCGGCGTGACGGTGGTGTCGTCATTATGCGGCATGCATTGGCGGTAGCCGTGCCGGTCCATGTAGTTGAGCAGCCGGCAGACATATTCGCAGGTCAGGTCGCATTTCAGCGTCCAGGACGCATTGGTGTAGCCGAGCGTCGCCGCGAGGTTCGGCACGTCCGAATACATCATGCCCTTGTAGTTGAGCGTCCTGGCGAAATCGACCCTGCGGCCGTCGACCATGACCTCTATGCCGCTGAGCACCTGCAGCACCAGACCGGTCGCGGTGACGACCACGTCGGCCTCGAGTTCGCGCCCATCGGACAGGCGCAGGCCGTGTTCGGTGAAGGTCTCGATCCCGGCCGTCACCACCGAAGCCCGCTGCTCGCGGATGGTCTTGAACAGGTCGCCATCCGGCACCAGGCACAGCCGCTGGTCCCACGGGTTGTAGCGCGGCGTGAAATGGGTGGCCACGTCGTAGCCGGGGCCGAGCGCGGCGCGCACGCCGCCGAGGATGAGCTGCTTGACGCGCTCCGGCTTGCGCCGGCTGAGCTGGAAGAAATACATCCCGAACAGCACGTTGCGCCAGCGGATCAGATGATAGGCGAGGCCGGCCGGCAGATGCCGGCGCAATTTGTTGGCCAGCGCATCCTGCGCCGGCCGCGACACGACATAGGTCGGCGAGCGCTGCAGCATCGTGACATGGGCGGCAGTCCTGGCCATCGCCGGCACCAGGGTCACGGCGGTGGCGCCGGAGCCGATCACGACGACGCGCTTGCCGGCATAGTCGAGATCGTCGGGCCAGGCCTGCGGATGCACGATGCGCCCCTTGAAATCGGCCATACCCTTGAAATCCGGCAGATAGCCGTTCTCATAGCGATAATAGCCGGAGCACATGAACAGGAAGCCGCAGCTGATCAGCACGGTCTCCGTCGCGCCCTGCTCCGTCCGCCGCTCGACCTCGACGGTCCAGCGCGCCTCGGCGCTCGACCAGGACGCGCTGGTCACGCGGTGGTTGAAGCGGATGTGACGGTCGATGCCGTTCTCGGTCGCGGTGTCCCTGACGTATTTCAGGATCTGCGGCCCGTCGGCGATGGCCTTCGGATCGGTCCACGGCTTGAACGAGTAGCCGAGCGTGTACATGTCGCTGTCGGAGCGGATGCCTGGATAGCGAAACAGGTCCCAGGTGCCGCCGACGGCGCCGCGTCCCTCCAGGATCGCAAAGCGCTTGGCCGGGCATTTGTGCTGGAGATGATAGGCAGCGGCGATGCCGGACAGCCCGGCGCCGACGATCAGCACGTCGACATGCTCAGTGGACATTCGAGCTTCCCTCCGATGTTTCTTGAAGTGTTCTTGGTGTTTTCTTGGCGGTTCCGTTCCGGAACGACAGTCGCAAACCCCGCCCGCTCCTGTCAAATCGTCCACCTGTTCGCATTCGATCAACTCTCCTGCTCTATCAAGGCGGTTGCCATCCAGACGGACCTCGTGATGAACGTTCCCGACCCGCACCATGGAATGCCCGGCGACGGCACCAGCCGGGACCGCGGCGTCGTGCGGGCGCAGCGCATCGCCCTCGGCTTCACGACCGTCATCATCGGGCTCGCGGGGTGGTCGCTGTTTCCGAGCTTTCCGGCCGGCCAGCTGATCGCGGTGGTCACCGTCGTCCCGCTGCTGGCGCTGGTCCTCACCCTGCGCTTCCCCGGCCGATTCCGCATCGGCTTGGGCTCCGGCTACGGCGCCAATCTCGGCACCGCCTGCATCGTGGCGGCCGGCACGCTCGCCGCGCGCACGCTGTCGGACATCAATCTCGTCAGCTGGCTGCCGCTCACGGCGTTCGCTGTCGCCGTCGCACTCATCTTCCTCATCGTCGCCGCGCGCTTCGAGACGCAGTTGCGCCGGCGCGGCTGGCGGCTGCTGCTCGCCGCGCTGTTCGTCGGCGCCTATGCGTTCGGCGCGCTCGGGCAGTTCAACGCCGCGCTCGACCGCTCCGCGCCGGCGCTGCTGCGCAGCCGCGTGCTGGGAAAGCATCTCGGCCACAGCCGGCTCGCGCCACACCAGGTCGCGCTGGAGGCCTGGGGGCCGTTCGCGGCGCCGACCGATGCGCATGTGCCGCAGGCGCTCTACGAGCAGCTGCAGCCCGGCGACAGCGTCTGCCTGCGCCTGCGCGACGGCGCCTTCCGCATGGCATGGTTCACCGTGGCGGCGTGCCGGTGAGGCGCTTCACGCGAGCTGAGCACTGCCGACGATTTGCCGGGAGCGGCGAAGCTGCGTATGTGTAGGAAACAAACCTACCCCGCATGAGCGCAGCGACATGCGGGGTCTCATGGGTCATCCCGGAGAACCCGGCCGTCGCTGCGCTCATCCGGGCTACGATACGGCGAAGCTTTTTGCATGACCGATTTTGTGCCACGACCGTTCGCAGTCGATCATCCCGATGTGCTGGAGCTCGACGTCACCGCGCTCGACGCGCGCCCCGGCGCGGTGCTGCTGGCGCGCTCGCCATTCTATCCCGGCGGCGGCGGCCAGTTGCCGGACCGCGGCACGATTGCCTGGAACGGACTCGTCCGCGATGTCGCGGGCTTCGAGCCAACGGCCGACGGCCTCTGGCACCTGATCGGTGACGATGCCATTCCGGACGGAACGATCGGGCTGCGCGTCGATCCGACATTCCGGCAGCGCATGTGCGAGCAGCACACGGTCGCCCATCTCGTCAACAGCGCCGTCTACACGCTGTTCGACGGCGCGCTGCTGACCGGCGTGCGCATGACCGCGACGGATGAATTCAGCGTCGATTTCGATCTGCCGAAAGTGGCGCCAGAGCAGCTGCGCGCGGTGGAGGACGCGGTCAACGCCGCGATCTCCGACGACCGTCCGGTGCGCGCGTTCGACATGGCCTACGACGAGGCGCAGGCGACCGCGGGCCTGTTTCGCGCCAAATCGGTCGCTCCGCCCCGCCAGGCCGACGGAATGATCCGCATCGTCGACATCGAGGCCCTCGACCGCCAGGCCTGCGGCGGCACGCATCTGGTCTCGACGGCGCAGGCGCGGCGCGTGCGCATTCTGAAGGTCGACAACAAGGGACGGCAGAATCGGAGGTTCAGGGTCGGGCTGGCGGCGGACTGAGAGCAACGCCGAACGGTTGTCACCACCTTATGGCCGCTGAGGTTGACCCGCTGCAACAATGCCGCCCCGATTGGTATTGAACGTGACCCCGTCCCACTCGTTCGGTCCTGTCGGCCTGTCCTTGATTGGAATCGGCGCACCGTAGCCGTTGACGACGGTCAGCACATCCACCCGGTAGCCAACTGAATAGATGTGGGACTGCCTACCCTGCACCACCACGGAAAGGCACGCCAGCAATTGCTGGAGTGCCGGCGCCGCCAGGCCGATATCGACCGACCACAAATCCGCAGTGGCCGTCAGGATCGAGGCGACCGCGTCGGTCTGCTTAGTCCAGAGGCTGGCAAGTGCCACGGTCGCGGTTGCACCTTTGAAGCCGTCGTTTGATCTCACGGGCAACAAGAATGCTTCTTGCTTGGGCGGCAGCCCGGGCGGGAAAGCTGTTGGCGGAATCGAGCCCAGCGGTCGTTCCGCGATGAAGCACAGCGGATGAACAAACTGCTCCGGCGCGAATTTGGCGCTCGCCGTTCCATATTCGAGATTGAGGACGCCGGAATAGGTCGTCAGCATTGCAGGGTTTCTGTTCGACAATTGCACAACCGTTTGCATGGATTGCGGAAGCGCGACACTCGTCGCGCCCAACCAGTGCGGCCCCATCGAAACCTCCATCATATCGGAAGCCGGGAACGATCGGCGTTTCTACCTTACCGTACAACCACGCTACGCAACAACCCGAGGAAAATACCGCATTGGTGAGGGTTGACGCAGGGTGCCGATCCATAGGACGCCTCGGCCAAACGGTCGCATGCCAACTTCACCGCCCCGCCTCCTACATGAGTGATCCGGCGTCGAGTTTGGGCCGGTGCACGATCACGTCGAATCCTTCCTCGGGCGTCGGTGCCACGAAGTAGCTAGTGAACAGATCGAACTCCCCGTCCGTCACCGTGAAGGCGTGGCCGCCTTCCGCGTTTCGCGCCCGCAGCCGCGCCTTGCAGACCTCGTCGGGGACATCGAGATGATGCAGCTGGTGCGGTACACCGGCGGCTTCGAACAGGCCAAGCATCCAGGCCCGGCTCGCCAGCGTATTGGCCGGGAAATCGAGCACGACCGAGATGCCGGCGCGCAGCAGCGCCACCACATGCGGCCCCATCACCGCACGTAGCCGTGATGAATTACGGACGTAGTCGGCAAGGCTGGTCTGCTCGCCCGGATAGAGCTGCGCCAGCCAGTTATCCTCGGCGACCACGATCGTGGCCGGGCGCCGGCCCAGCTCCGCGACCAGCGTCGATTTGCCCGCAGCGATCTTGCCGCACACGAGGTGCAGCGTCGGTTGGTTCGGAGACATGGAGACCTCACATGCGGCGCCGCCTCGGCGCCGAAATGTTCACAGGATCAATTCGCAGGCAAACGCGCCCGGCCCGACGGATCAGGCCGGGTCAGTAATTCGGCGGCTGAGGGCCGCGCCTGCGAGGTGAACACGTGAGATCATTGCGTATCTGTGACAGATCCTCGGGGCGCCGTCCAGATGGTCCCGCGTTGCGTCCGCTGGGCAGGTCGGCGCGTGTGGCACTTGCCTCTCCTCCGTCATGGCCGGGCTTCGTCCCGGCCATCCACGTCCATCGACGTCCTGGAGGGACGGGGATGCCCGGGACAGAGCCCGGGCATGACGAGTAACTAATTGCGGGTCTCGCCGTGGCGATCGCTATCGCCAAGACCGTGGGTCCCCAAGGGGGGCGATACCCTGCTGATCGGCGAGACCTAACGTCGCGGATGGCGCCGCCTTTGCCAAAGCCCTTGTTTCGCAGGCTCCGCACGAATTTGGAAAAGCTCTAAGAGCAATTCCAGCCGCCGCTCCGTTGACACATCCCGGCCATTGCCGTCTCCACTTGTCCCACGACGCATCGTTTTTGAATTTGCGCATTGGAGGACATGATGAGACTGACCACCGCCGCCGTGCTCGCCGCAGCACTCGCCGGCTTCGCGATCTCGCCGGCCCTGGCCGACGGCTACAAGGACTGCACCAAGCTCGACAAGGCCCAGTGGAAGCCGGCCGCCGAGGCCGAGGCGAAAGCCAAGGCGCTGGGATACGAGGTGCGCCGCTCCAAGGTCGAGGGCAGCTGCTACGAGGTCTACGGCGTCAAGGAAGGCAAGCTCTATGAGCTGTTCTACAGCCCGGAAGATCTCAGCCTGAAGCACACGGTCGCCAAATAGTCGGCGCGCGTGCAGCACCGCTGCACGACGTGATGTGACGGCCATGCACGGCACAGCTCCCAGATCGCCCGTGAAAGACCCAGACCAGGCAGAAACCGTGCTGGTCTGGGATTTGCCGTTGCGCCTGTGGCACTGGTTGCTCGCCGTGCTCGTGCTCGTCGCCTGGGTGACGCCGAACGTCCATGACGGACTGCATCGGGTCGCGGGCTACGCGATCCTCGGACTGCTCGCCTTCCGCCTGATCTGGGGCGTCATCGGCACGCGGCATTCGCGCTTCCGCAGTCTCCGCGCCCGGCTGCGGGCGACGCCTTCCTATTTGTTGAATCTGCGACGCGGCAAGCCCGGCCGCTATCTGGGCCTCAATCCCGCGGGCACGGCGATGCAGCTCACGCTGCTGCTCGTGCTCTTCGTCTCCGCCGTGAGCGGCGCGATGCAGGTGACGGTGCGCTTCTTCGGCGTCTGGTGGGTCGAGGACAGCCACGAGGTGACGTCGTATCTCCTGATCCCGCTCGTCGTGCTGCATGTCGCCGGCGTCGTGCTGGTCGGCCGGCTGCAGCGCGAGAACCTCGCGCGCGCCATGGTGACGGGACGCAAGCTGCTGCGGCGGACCATGCGCGCGCCATAATTCGGCGCGCAGCGAACTGATGAGCCACAGCCGGAACTCAATCGTTGCGCGCAAGCCACAGTTCCCGCAAAAGCTGCTGACGGCACGCGCTGTGTTATTGCGCCCAGCCTGCTTGCACCGAACAATCCCAGGTATCGGATGCCTGACCGCTCCTGTTCGCAGGAGCACGGATCTTGGGGGGCCGGATGATGAGCTCGCAGCAGTTCACCACGCGTGCGTTGTGCCGATCTTTTGTCCTCGCCGGCTGCGTCATGGCCTGGCCCGCAACCGCCGCAGAACCGGAGGCCACAACGCCGCCGGTCGTCGCGGAGGTGACGGCATCCACCACGGTCGAGCAGATGACGACGCAGCCGCCAGCATCGGAGCCTGCGCTCACCACCGCATCGATCAGCCCCTCGGCTGTGCTGCCGGCAGATGAGCAGGCCTCGCCGACAGCGGCGGGCGAAGCACCTCGGTCCACCGTCGCCAGCGCCGATCGCACCGAGATCCTCGATGAATGTCCCGACATCGACGCCTGCGTCGATCGCTATCTGTGGGCGCTGTATGAACGCGCGCCGAAGCTCGACAAGATCAGGGAGACCGAGCGGCGCGTCGTCACCGTCAAGCGCAAGGGCCGCATGGTGAAGGTGACGCGCAGCGTCAGCAAGCTCGTCGACAATGATTTCACCTGGAAGGATCCCAAGGCCGCCGAACGTGTCGGCCGGACCATGATGGAGTACGTGATCGGCGGCATGGACCGCGGCTTCAAGCTGAAGCTGTTTCACACCTTGCACGCCGCCGAAGCCGCCGGCCTCGCGCCGGGCATCACCAGCGCGTTCCGCGACGACTATCGCCAGGAGATCGCCAGCGGCCTGAAGGCGGCCAGCAACCGCTCCTATCATGGCGGCAGCCTGCGCGGCGGCTATGGTCACGGGCTCGCGGCGGACATCGTCAGCGTCAACGGCGCGACGCGCGCGCAGCGCTGGGTGGCGACGGAGCAATTGTGGAAATGGGTCGACGCCAACGGCAAGTCGTTCGGCATCGGCCGACCCTATCTCGATCACGACCCGCCGCATGTCGGCCCGGTCGACGGCGAGGAATATGCCAAGCATCGCAGCCCAGCTGTGAAGGTCGCGGCGGCCGAGACGAAGAAGCACAAGCGCCTCGCCGCGCGGCAGGAGCATCACGCCGGCAAGCGCGTGAAGGCGATCCGCGCATCGGCTCTCGCCTCGCGGCGAACGGGCTGACGCAGGCGGCGCGCCCCGAGCGATCGGCTGTCCGGGCGGCGATCGCCCCGCCGGGACAACTGCGGCCGGGAGGCGCTATGGTGACCGCCTCGCCCCTCCTGCCGCCTCATGGGAAGATCATGCCATCTCGTCGTCCGCCCGAGCCCGCCGATGCCGCCGCACGGCGCGCAGTCCGCCCCGCCATCGTCTATCCCGCCGGCACGCTGCCGCGGCCGGACATGGCGATGCTCGAGGCCGCACGACAGACCGTGACCAAGGTCGACGAGGTGGTCGTGCCGCCGCGCGATGCGCGCAGCTTCCGGGTCGCACGCGGGCAGTTCTTCCGCATCGTCAGCGTCGACGGCCCGCAGGTCGGCGATCTCAATCTGTGGAACGCGCATGATCTGTCCGAGCGTTTCTTCGGCGGCAAGACACGGGCGCTGCACGCCACGCATGTCTCGACCGGCGACCGGCTGTGGAGCACGATGCCGAGCCTGCGGCCGATGGCCACGATCAGCCACGACACGCTCGGCTGGTATGGCTTCGACGCCGACGGTGCCGGCATCCACGACGTGATCGGCACGCGCTGCGATCCCTACACGCACCGCCTGCTCAGCGGCGGCACCTACGATTTCTGCTGCCATTCGAATCTGGCGCGCGCGCTGGCCGCCGAGTTGAAGGCGGAGCCGCGGGCCGTGGAGCAGCACGTACACGACGTGCTCAACGTCTTCATGTGCACCGGCTTCACCCGCGACACGCAGCAATATTTCATGAAGGCGAGCCCGGTGCGGCCCGGCGACTACATCGAATTCCTGGCCGAGATCGACCTGCTCGGCGCGCTCTCGGCCTGCCCGGGCGGCGACTGCGGCGCGACGCATTCGAGCGATGCCGCGGCCTGCCATCCGCTGCGCATCGAGATCTACGAGCCCGATCGGGCGACGCTGGCCGGCTGGCCCTGGCCGTCGCCCAGCGACTATCACCGCGGCCACGGCGCCGCGTCGGATCGTTGAGCGACGGGGCCGTAGCACCAACGCAAAAGGCCAGGGCAATGCCCCAGCCTTCGCAATCTCCGCCGCGCATGAGCGCGGATCAGTAGCGGTAGTGGTCCGACTTGAACGGGCCTTCCGGCTTGACGCCGATATAGGAGGCCTGGTCGGGGCGCAGCTTGGTGAGGTTCACGCCGATCTTGGCGAGATGCAGCATCGCCACCTTCTCGTCCAGCGACTTCGGCAGCACGTAGACTTCCTTCTTGTACTTGCCGTCCTTGTTGTTGGCGTAGAGCTCGATCTGCGCCAGGGTCTGGTTGGTGAAGGACGCCGACATCACGAAGGACGGGTGGCCCATCGCATTGCCGAGGTTCACCAGACGGCCTTCGGACAGCAGGATCATGCGCTTGCCGTCGGCGAAGGTGATCTCATCGACCTGGGGCTTGATGTTGGTCCACTTCAGGTTCTTCAGCGCGGCGACCTGGATCTCGTTGTCGAAATGGCCGATGTTGCAGACGATGGCGCGATCCTTCATCGCGCGCATGTGCTCTATGGTGATGATGTCCTTGTTGCCGGTCGCGGTCACGAAGATGTCGGCGCGCGGCGCGGCATCCTCCATCGTCACCACCTCATAGCCCTCCATCGCCGCCTGCAGCGCGCAGATCGGATCGACCTCGGAGACCATGACGCGGCAGCCGGCCTGGCGCAGCGAGGCGGCCGAGCCCTTGCCGACGTCGCCGAAGCCCGCGACCATCGCGACCTTGCCCGACATCATGACGTCGGTGCCGCGGCGGATGCCGTCGACCAGCGATTCGCGGCAGCCATAGAGGTTGTCGAACTTCGACTTGGTGACGCTGTCGTTGACGTTGATCGCGGGCCACAGCAGAGTGCCGGCCTTCTGCATGTCGTACAGACGATGCACGCCCGTGGTGGTCTCTTCCGAGACGCCCTTGATCGACTTGGCGATCTCGGCGAAGTAGCCCTTCGGCTTCTCCTTGAGCTGCTTCTTCAGCAGCGCGAAGAACACTTCCTCTTCCTCGGACGCAGGCTTGTCCAGGAACGCCGTGTCGCCATTCTCGGCGCGCAGGCCGAGATGGACGTACATGGTGGCGTCGCCGCCGTCATCGAGGATCATGTTGGGATGACCGCCGCCGTGCCAGTCGAACAGTTTTGCGGTGTAGTCCCAATAGTCGACCAGCGTCTCGCCCTTGACGGCGAACACCGGGATGCCGGCCGCGGCGATCGCGGCGGCGGCGTGATCCTGCGTCGAATAGATGTTGCAGGAGACCCAGCGGATGTCGGCGCCGAGCGCCTTCAGCGTCTCGATCAGCACGCCGGTCTGGATGGTCATGTGCAGCGAGCCTGCGATGCGCGCGCCCTTGAGCGGCTGCTTCGGGCCGTATTCCTCGCGCGTCGCCATCAGGCCGGGCATCTCGGTCTCGGCGAGCGAGAGCTCCTTGCGGCCGAACTCGGCGAGCGAAATGTCCTTGACGATGTAGTCGTTGAAGCCTGGCTTGGCGGTCATGTGGGGTTCCTGATCGGATGAATTGAGAGTTGGCAGCACGGCACGCCTCACGACGCAGTCTGCTCCCTCACCCCGCTTGCGGGGAGAGGGCCGGGGTGAGGGGGACTCTCCACGCACCGGATTCGTGGAGAGTCCCCCTCACCCGGATTGCATCTGACGATGCAATCCGACCTCTCCCCGCAAGCGGGGAGAGGTAAGAAGCAACTACACCGCGCGCTTCAGCGCCTCGACGAGGTCGGTCTTCTCCCAGGAGAAGCCGCCCTCATTGTCCGGCGTGCGGCCGAAATGGCCGTAGGACGAGGTGCGCGCATAGATCGGGCGGTTGAGGTCGAGGTGGGTGCGAATGCCGCGCGGCGTCAAATCCATCGCCTGCGCGGCAGCCTTCTCGAGCACGTCCTCGGACACCTTCCCCGTGCCGTGGGTATCGATATAGATCGACAGCGGCCGCGCCACGCCGATCGCATAAGCGAGCTGCAGGGTGCAGCGGTCGGCGAGGCCGGCAGCGACGATGTTCTTGGCGACATAGCGCGCGGCATAGGCCGCGGAGCGGTCGACCTTGGTCGGATCCTTGCCGGAGAACGCGCCGCCGCCATGCGGGGCCGCACCACCATAGGTGTCGACGATGATCTTGCGGCCGGTCAGACCGGCGTCGCCATCGGGACCGCCGATGTAGAACTTGCCGGTCGGGTTGATGTGCCAGATCGTCTTCGGCGTGATCCAGCCTTCCGGTAGCGCCTTGCGCACATAGGGCTCGACCCGCTCGCGGACCTGCGCGGAGGTCATGTCCTCGACCAGGTGCTGATGCGACACCACGATCTCGCGGACGCCGACCGGCTTGCCGTTCTCATACTGCACGGTGACCTGGCTCTTGGAATCCGGGCCGAGCACCTTCTCGACACCGGCGTGGCGGGCTTCCGAGATCAACCGCAGGATCTTGTGGGCATAGAAGATCGGCGCCGGCATCAGATCCGGCGTTTCGTTGGTCGCATAGCCGAACATGATGCCCTGGTCGCCGGCGCCCTCTTCCTTGACTTCGCCCGGCTGCAGCGCATCGACGCCCTGAGCGATGTCGGCGGACTGCGGATGCAGCAGGATTTCGATGTCGCAGTTCTTCCAGTGGAAGCCGTCCTGCTCGTAGCCGATGTCCTTGATGGCCTCGCGGACGACGTGCTCGATATGCTCGTTGGTGACCGAGGACGGACCGCGGGTCTCACCGGCGATCACGACCTTGTTGGTGGTGGCGAGCGTCTCGCAGGCGGCGCGGATGGCCCACGGATCGATGCCGGCCTTTGGCCCCTCGCGGTAGAACAGGTCGACGATCTCGTCGGAAATACGGTCGCAGACCTTGTCCGGATGGCCCTCGGACACCGATTCCGAGGTGAACAGATAAGACGCGCGCATCAAGCAACCCCTTCTTCGCCGCCCACGGCGGTCGTTTGTATTGATCCCAAGTGCCTTGATCCCAAGTGCCTTGATCCCAAGGATGTCAGTCGCGACGCCGCGAGATGACGTAGGACTCGTCGTAGAACCACAGCCCGTTGTGCTTTCGCAAAACCTCTCGGGCGGCGTCGAGCGCACGAGACGAGTGGGCCACCTCGGTCAGGCGGTCTTCCTCGATCTGCGCGACATACACCGCCGCGTTCCAGGCTGCAAAGGCCGTCGAGGTTCCGATCGCACCGGTGACCTCGTTGGGCAGAGCCTCCATCTCATACCTGAAAATCGAGCGATTGTCCGCATAGGCGTTAAAATTTAAGTCTCGCCCACTGGAGCCCAGCTCGTACTTGACGGCGCGCAATAGCTCATGCCGGCTGACCGAGAAAGGATTTTCTCCCGGCCACACCGCCTGGATGATCTCCAGGCCCGGATCCTGGCCGTGGGAGTGGATTCCGATCAGCCGGCCGCCCGGTTTCAGCGCCCGCGCCAGCGGTGCGATGATGCGCTTGGCGCGGAAATTGACCGAGGAACGGGCCCGATAAGGCTGCGAGGCGATGATCAGGTCGAAATTGGCCTCGACCCGGCCGGCCCGCGGGATGATGCCGTCGAGCACGAAACGGTGATCCTCGCGGTAGAGCACCAGCGCGATCGGCCGCTCATAGACCGGCATGCCGGTGCGCGGCGACACGTTGGCGCGCCAGTTCTGCTCCAGGAACGGCTTCAGCGCCGTGATCTGGGTCTCGAAATCGCCGGACGAATCGCCCTGCAGCACCACCTCGTGCCAGATCATCGAGGCCGCCACCGCAGGCGACGCCGGCGTCAGCCAGGGCGCCTCGGCATAGTTCATGTTGGTGAACACGAACACGGAGGCGGGATGCTCGAACAGCCGGTCCGGCACCTTCTCCAGGGTCAGCCGGACATCCTCCAGGCTGAGCTCCTTGCCGGCGACATAGAACGGGATGTGGGGAAAGCGGCCATGCATCGTCCGCAGCACCTTGGACAGCACGGTGCCGTCGCCGACGCCGGCGTCGAACAGCCGCAGCGCCGGAGGCCGCGGATGAATGCTGGCGAGCTCGAGGCCCACACGCTCCGCCACCACCCGCTTCTCGCTGCAGGTATGCACGAACAGCAGATATTTCTGCCGGTTCTCGAAGAAGCGGAAATTGCTCTTGGGGTCGCGCTTCTCCGGCACGACATCGAGCCGCGGCGGCGGCAGAGTGCCGGTGGAAGCTGCGATATAGGCCTGGATGCGATCCAGCGTATCGATGGTGATGCGCTTGCCCTCGCGCAGCCGCTGCACCAGCTTGCCGTCGTTGACGGCGCGCCGGCCGAACGTCGACTCCGCCATGTCGGACTGGCGGCAGAACTCCGTGATCTGGACGAGCAGTTGGTCGTTCTTCATCGCGCCGAGTGAAGTGGGAAATGCGAGTGGGCAAGACGCCCGTTGCCCAACGTCCTAGCACCATCTGCCCACCAATGGGAAGGGGCTGAACCCGGAACCCTCCGGCCGCAACACAACGGATAAGATCCCCGAGCTCCAGCCTCACGCGCAATACGACCGTACCGCACGGTGCGGCCGTCGGAACCGCCCGGCGCGGCGAGGGTGGATTTCAAGGCAATCCAGTTGGCCGTCATCCGGTTCGACGGCTCTCGACAGCCTGCACCGGGCAAAGTGCGGCACGCCGAATCCTGATATCCTCTTCAACCAACGCGGACCAAGCTCATCGCGCGTCGACCCGCCGCGTCGACGACACGATCGGCATGCAACACGGTTCGTCGCAGAATGCACGGGAGGCTCGCATGATCGGTCGGTTTGTCCTTGGAATTGGTTTTGCGTTGGCGCTTGCGGCGGGTCCGGCACGGGCCGACGACGTCACCGGCGTCTGGCTGCGCGAGACCGGTGCCTCCAAGGTCAAGTTCGCACCCTGCGGCGGCGCCATCTGCGGCACCCTGGTCTGGATCAAGGAGGGCACCGACACGCCGGCCAAGGTCGGCCAGCGGCTGTTCTCGGGCATGAAACCGACCGGGCCGAACGCCTGGGCCGGCAGCTACAGCAATCCCGACGACGGCAAGACCTACGACGCCAAGATGACGCTGTCGGGCGGCACCTTGACGACCGCGGGCTGCGCCCTCGGCGGCATGGTCTGCCGGTCCTCGACCTGGACGCGGGCGAATTGAGAGCTAGCCTCCGCAGGCCTTGGTGAGGTCTTCGCCGGCCGTCTTCAGCACGGAACGGATCTCCTGCGCATGGTCCGCCGTCAGGCGCGTGACCGGTCCGGACAGGGCCAGCGCGCCTAACAGGCCGCCGCCCGGACCGAACACCGGCGTCGCGAGTGCGGCGGCGTGGGGGTCCGTGACGCCGCTGGTGAAGATCGGCACGTCGACCGCCACCGCTGCACGACCGCGATCGAAATGCCGCAGCACCTGGGCAATGGCCGATTTGTCCATCGGGCGCAGGTCACCGGGCTGGACGTGCATGCGGATCTGATTGGCGCTCTCGACGCGAAACAGGCAGAGGCGTTGTTCGCCCCGGCGGGTGTAGAATGACGCGGTTTCGCCGGTCGAGCGCGCCAGCCGCTCCAGCACCGGCGTCACGTGGTCGGCGAGACCGAACGCGTGCTGATAGCAGGCCGCAAGGCGCATCACCTCGGCGTCGAGCCGGTAGCCGCCGTCGTCTGCCCGCCGGATCAGGCCGACACTTTCCAAGGACAGCGCCATGCGCATGACCGTTGTCTTGACCAGGCCGGTGCGCTTGGTCAGTTCGGCAAGACTGAGCTCTCCGTCGCCGCGCTGAAAGGCCGTCAGCACGCTCAGCGCGCGATCGACGGCGGAGACGCCCTTCAGTCCCGGCGACTTCTCCGGCTTGACGGTCTTCCGGGGTTTGCTCGATGTCTTGGCCACGTCCCTCGTCCCGAACAGGCCGCCGATCAGGCGGCCGTCCGGCACGGTATACACATCCCCGCCGTGAAGTTCACGGGGCGGTGACGGATGTTCAGCCCATATATTCGACGCCGCGCCTTTTCAGTTCCTCGTCGACCCAGCTGCGGTCGTTGCGTCCGGCGGCGATCGCTTCCAGCTGTGCGGTCTCGGCGTCGTGCTTCTTTTTGGTCGCGGCGTAGATGGCCTCCGCGTCGGCGAGCGGGATGCAGACCAGCCCGTCATCATCGCCGAGCACAAGGTCGCCGGGGTTGATGACCATGCCGTCGATCGCGATCTGAACGTTGATCTCCCCGGGACCGTCCTTGTACGGACCGCGATGGGTGATGCCGGCCGCGAAGACCGGGAATTTGCCGGCACGCACCGAGGCCGCATCCCGGATCGCGCCGTTGATGACCACGCCGCCGAGGCCGCGGCGCACCGCATGCGCGATCATCAGTTCTCCGATCAGGGCGTTGGTGAGATCGCCACCGGCGTCGACGACGACCACGTCGCCCGGCTCGGCCATGTCCAGCGCCTTGTGCAGCATCAGATTGTCGCCCGGACGCGACTTCACCGTGATCGCAGGACCGGCGAGAACGCCGCTGCCGTGCATCGGACGCAGGCGCGCACCCGCAGCATTCATTCGCGACATGCTGTCGCTGACATTGGCGACCGGCAGCTTGCGATAGCGCTCGACGAGATCGGGCGAGGCCTTCTGTTGCGGGTTTGGATAGATGCGGAAACCGACGGTCATGGCGTGCTCCTCGAGGTCATCCCAGCGGCCCGGCCGATCGGCGGTTGACAATGCGGGCCATCGGCGCAATACCTATAAAAAATGCAACGCCGTTTCAATTTCAAAATGGCGATACGGGAAACGGTCAACGCCTCGTCATATGAAAACGGACGGGTCGGGCGGCTCAGTTGCCGCTGGATTCGGCCGTGCGACATCGCACGAAGGCCGAGGGCGTTGCCGCCAGACGTGAAGGCTGCAACATGCGCTACAAGATTCTGATCACCGGCCCTGCCCTGACTCCCGAAGCGACCGAAGCCGCCACCCGGCGCGGCGCGATGCTCGTGGACCATCCGCACTACGTGAGCTCCGAGGAATTGGCCGGCGTCGCGGCGGTTCAGCAGCCCGATGCGATCATCGTGCGTCAGGGCAGGATCGACGACCAGGTGATCGGCGCGTCGGCGAAGCTCAAGGTGATCGCCAAGCACGGCGTCGGCTACGACAATATCGACATCGACGCGGCCGACCGGCGCGGCATTCCCGTCTTCGTTGCGCGCGGCGCCAATTCGCAATCGGTCGCCGAACTCGCTCTCGCCTTGATGTTCGCCGTCGCGCGCGAGATTCCGTATCTCGACGCGCGGATGAAGTCCGGGCATTGGGACAAGGCGACGACCAAGGGCGCACAACTCCTCGGCCGCAGCCTCGGTGTGATCGGTTTCGGCGAGATCGGCCGCATCCTGGTCGGCCTGGTTCAGCCGCTGCGCATGCATGTTCGCGTCTTCGATCCCTACATGCCGGCAGACGCCGGCATCGAAGGCGCGGAGCGCGTCGGCAGCCTCGACGACATCCTGGCGACGAGCGACGTCATCAGCCTGCACTGTCCATTGACGCCGCAGACGCGCAACATGATCGGCCGCGATCAGATCGCGCGCATGCGCCGCGACGGCATCCTGATCAATACCGCGCGCGGCGGCCTCATCGACGAGACCGCGCTGTTCGAAGCGCTGCGCGACGGCGTCATCGCCGGCGCCGGGCTCGATTCCTTCGCCGAGGAGCCGGCACGGCCCGACCTTCCGCTGCTGACATTGCCGAACGTGGTCGTCACGCCGCACGCCGGGGCCAGCACGCAGGCCGCGCGCGACGCCATGGGCGTCATCGCCGTCAATCACGTCATGGATATCCTTGAAGGCAAAGCCGCCGACCTGCGCGCGATGGTCAACAAGAAGCAACTGCGCGTCGCCTGAACGGCGCACATCGATAAAAACGGGAGGAGACGATGGCTGAAGCCGTGACGGCGCCGAGCGCGCTCGAACAGACGACCATGCGCCGGGTCACCTGGCGCATCATGCCGTTCATGATGATCTGCTATCTGTTCGCGATCCTCGATCGCGGCAATGTCGGCATGGCATCCCTGCAGATGGTGCAGGACCTCAAGATGTCGAAGGCGGCGTTCGGCTTCGGCGCGAGCCTGTTCTTCTTCTCCTACTTCCTGATGGAAGTGCCGAGCAATCTCGCCTTGCAGCGCTTCGGCGCACGGCGCTGGATCGCCCGTATCATGATCACCTGGGGCGTGATCTCGGCCGGCATGGCATTCGTGCAGGGCCAGAATTCGTTCTACGTCATGCGCTTCATTCTGGGCGCCGCCGAGGCCGGCTTCTTTCCGGGCGTGCTGCTCTATCTCACCTATTGGCTGCCGGCCAATTATCGCGGCCGCCTGATCGCCCTGTTCGGCATTTCGATTCCCGCCGCGACCTTCATCGGCTCTCCGCTCGGTGGCCTGCTGCTCAGCCTCGACGGCATGCTGGGTCTGCGCGGCTGGCAATGGCTCTTCATCGTCGAAGGCGTTCCCTCGGTGCTGCTCGGCCTGCTCTGCCTGTCCTTCCTGACCGACAAGCCCGAGCAGGCGCGCTGGCTGAGCGATGGCGAACGGGCGTGGCTGTGTACCGAGCTCGAACGGGAGAAGGCGGGCCGCCCGGCGGCATCGGCACAAACCGGATGGGGCTCCTTCCTGCACTTGTTGCGCAATCCCTATGTCTGGGCGATGGCGCTCGCCTGCTCCGGCGCGTCGGCGGCAGGATCCGTGCTGGGCGTCTGGCAGCCGCAATTCCTGAAATCGTTCGGGCTCACCAACCTCGAGACCGGATTGATCAACTCGATCCCCTATGGGATTGCCTGCGTCCTGATGGTGCTGTGGGGCCGCCACTCCGACAAGACCAAGGAACGGCGCTGGCATACTGCGCTGACACTGCTCTTGATCGCGTGCGGCTTCCTCGGCGTCTTCGTCATCCATTCCCTCATTGGAACGGTCATCCTGCTCAGCCTCGTGCTCGTCGGCGCCTATGCGTTCAAGGGTCCGTTCTGGGCGCTGACGTCGGGCTGGCTCGGTGCCGGCTCGGTGGCGGCGGGCCTCGCCATGATCAATGCCGTGTCGAACCTGATCGGCGGCGGCCTGATGGTGAACATCTACGGCAGCGTCCTCGACGCGACGGGCAACTACGGATTGGCGCTGCTGCCGATCGCGATCGTGACGGTCGTCGGCGCCTCGCTGATCCTCTTCATCAGCCGGCAGAAGCGCGCGGAGACCTTGAGCGCCGTCGTCGCCAAGGGGGCATGACATGAGCCGATCCACCGCCATCTCGCGCCGCGGCCTGTTGATCGGCGCCGCGGCTGCCGCCACGCTGCCGCGCCTTGCGACCGCCCAATCGGCGGACGCCGTCCGCTGGTCGGCCGGTACGGCGCCGCCTGCGGCAAAGGCGCCGCCGAAGGCGACGGACTGTCACTTCCATACCTACGATTCGAACTATCCCGCGGCGCCCGGCGCGACGCTCACCCCACCCGACGCGTCGCCGAATGACTACATGGCGCTGCGGCGACGTCTCGGGACCACGCGGGGCGTGCTGGTGACGCCGTCGACCTATGGCACGGACAACAGCCTGCAGCTCGCATCCATGAAGGCGCTGGGTCCCGACAATTTCAGGATGGTGGCGGTGGTCGCCGAGGATGTCAGCGATGCCGAGCTCAAGCGGCTCGATTCGCTCGGCGCCCGCGGTGTCCGTTTCAACCTGCCCTTCCCCGGTCCGCTGTCGGTCGCTTCGCTCGAAAAACTGTCGGCGCGGCTGGCAGCGCTCGGCTGGCACTGCGAGATCAACATGCGGCCGCAGCAGCTCGAAGCGGCGCAGGACATGCTCTCCAGGCTGCCGTCGCGCATCGTGATCGATCATCTCGGTGCGCTGCCGGCCGAAGGCCTCAAGAGCGCATCCTATGCGATCATTCGCAGGCTGCTCGACAAGGGCAACACCTGGGTCAAGCTCTCCGGCGCCTATCTGACCAGCAAGTCGCCCTATGCCGAAAGTGCCGCCATCACCGCAGCCTATGTCCGCGCCGCTCCGGAGCGCGCGGTCTGGGGCAGCGACTGGCCGCATCCGACCCGCAAGGCCGACGACAAGCCCGACGATGCCGAGCTGTTCGACCTGATGGCGAACGCGATGCCGGACCAGGCCGCGCTGCAGCGGGTGCTGGTCTCTTCGCCCGCGGAGCTCTATGGATTTCCAACATGAGCTGGTTCGCACCGCCTCGTCGTATCGACACCCAGGTCTTCACCCGGCTGCCGGATCAGTTCCGCCATGCGCGGCGCAGCGCCTGGGCCGACGCCAATCAGGGCGGCCGTGCCATCGACAGCTTTCTCGAAGGCCCGTCCTTCGATCGCGACGGCCGGCTCTACGTCACCGATATTCCGTTCGGCCGGATCTTTCGGATCAGCCCGGACGGCGTGTGGACTCAGATTGCCGAATATGACGGCTGGCCGAACGGCCTGAAGATCCATGCCGACGGGCGCATCTTCATCACCGACTACAAGCGCGGCCTGATGCTGCTCGATCCCGAGACGGGTCGGGTCACGCCGTTCCTCGAAACCGTTGCGACCGAGAGCTTCAAGGGCGTCAACGACCTGGTGTTCGGGCGCTCCGGCACGCTCTACTTCACCGACCAGGGGCAGACCGGCATGCACGACCCGACCGGCCGCGTCTGGCGCCTCGGCACCGACGGCCGGCTGAGCTGCCTGGTCGACACCGTCCCGAGTCCGAACGGCATCGTGGTCGATCCCGAGGAGAGTTTTCTGCTGGTGGCCGTGACCCGTGCCAACCAGGTCTGGCGCATTCCGCTGCCGCAAAGCGGCATCACCACCAAGGTCGGCGTGTTCGTCAACCTGCACGGCGGGCCCGGCGGTCCGGATGGCCTGGCGCTCGACCGCGACGGCAATCTCCTGATCTGCCACACCGGCTTCGGCTCGGTGTGGCGCGTATCCCCCATGGCCGAACCGCTCGACCGCATCGTGTCATGCGCCGGCGTCGGCACCACCAATCTCGCGTTCGGCGGTCCCGACAATCGCAGCCTGTTCATCACCGAAAGCCGCACCGGCGCGATCCTGCGGGCCGAGCTCGATACGCCCGGCCTGCCGATGTATTCGCACGCCTGAGAGGCTGCGCGCGGTCAGGCGAAGCCGAACAGCTTCGCCGGATTGGCGACGAGGATCTTGTCGCGGACCGCGGCATCCGGCGCCCAGTCGGACAGCAGATCGAACAGCACGGCGTCGTCCGGCTTGTCCTTTTCGGTCGGATGCGGCCAGTCGCTGCCCCAGATGACGCGGTCCGGTGCAGCCAGCACACAGGCGCGCGCAAGGGCGCTCGTGTCCGGATAGTGCGGCGGACCGATCTTGGTGTCGGCATAGGGCTCCGACAGCTTGACCCAGCCGCGGCCTTTTTCAACGACGCGCAGCATCGCCTGAGCGCCGGGATGACCGAGCCCGCTGGGCTGCGGAATCCGCCCGAGATGGTCGAACACGACCGTCACAGGAAGTCCCGCCAGCACCGCCTCGTGCTGGGCGATCTGGTCGCCGGACATCAGCACCTGAACGTGCCAGCCGAGCGGGGCGATCCGCCTGGCGGTCTGCTCCAGACGCTCCGCCGTGGTGACGCCCCAGGATTGCGGCGTCAGGAAGTTGACGCGGACGCCGCGCACACCGAGCCCGTCCATCCGCTTCAGCTCGTCGTCGCCGGCCGTCTCGTCGATGACGACGATGCCGCGGGCCTCGCTCCCAAACTGTTCGAGCGCGTCGAGCAGGCACCTGTTGTCGACGCCATAGGTCGAGGGCTGCACGATGACGTGGCGGGTGACGCCGAGCCGTTGCTGCAGCAGGCGATAGTCGGCAGCGGTGGCGCCATCGGGCCGGCCGCCGCGCCAATGCGGCGAGACCGGAAACCGCGCATCGTAGATGTGGTGATGGCTGTCGCAGGCATAGGCCGGTGCTTTCAGCTTGGGCATCTCCGTGCCCGCGGAGTTCGGGACGAAGCCGGCTGCGGCGGTCCTGCGACCTGCCAAGACGATGGCACTGGCGGCCAACAGACTGCGACGGCTGATCATGCGATCTCCTTCGGTTTGTCGCCGGCGGGATCGCCGAGCAGAAACATCACGGTCGCGCCGACCAGCACGATGGCCGAGAGGACATAGAGCGGGGTGGAGAAGCTCTTGGTCGATTCCCGGAGATAGCCGATCATGTAGGGGCCGACGAAGCCGCCGAGATTGCCGATCGACACGATCAGCGCGAGGCCGGCGGCGGCGGCGCGGCCGGTGAGGAAGCCCGACGGAATCGCCCAATAGGTCGCCTGGAACGACAGGATGCCGACCACCGTGACGGTCAATGCCAGCATCGCCGCCAGCGGCGCGCTGAAGCTCGCACTGACCGACAGTGCGACGCCGGCGGTGGCGAGTGCGCCGCAGACGAACCACAGCCGGTGCCGGGCACGGTTGGCGAGGCGCGCCCACAGCAACATGCAGACGGCGCCGAGCGCGTAAGGCGCCGCGGAAATGAAGCCGACGGCGACGTAGCTCACGCCGAAGCCGCGGACGATCTGCGGCAGCCACAGGCCGACGCCGAGCGAGCCGCAGATGCCGCAGAAATTGACCAGCGCCAGCACGAACACCTTCGGATTGGCGAAGGCGTCGCGCAGCGTGTTGCCGTGCCGCGCCGTCAAGGCCGCCTGCTCTGCGGTCAATTGCGCACCGAGGTTGCGACGTTCGTTCTCATCGAGCCATTTGGCCTCGTTGGGGCCGTCCGACAGCACGAACAGGCAGGCGATGCCGAGCAGCACGGCCGGCAGCCCCTCGATGATCAGCAGCCATTGCCAGCCGGCCAGGCCGCCGAAACCGTCCATCGTCAGCAAGGCGCCGGAGATCGGCGAGCCGATCATGTTGGCGACGGGAATGCCGACCAGGAACGCCGCGGTCGCCCGGCCGCGCCAGACGCCGGGAAACCAATAGGTGAAATACAAATAGACGCCCGGCGTGAAGCCCGCCTCCGCCATTCCGAGCAGCAGCCGCATCGCCGAGAAGCTCACCGGCCCGGTGACCAGGCAGGTGAAGGTCGACAGCAGGCCCCAGCTGATCATGATGCGCGCGATCCACAGCCGTGCACCGACCCGCTGCATCATCAGATTGCTGGGAATTTCGCAGAGGAAATAGCCGAGGAAGAACAACCCCGCGCCCCAGCCGAACTGCGACGGCGTCAGGCCGAGATCGCGATTCATCTGCAGGCCGGCAAAGCCGACATTGATACGGTCGAGATAGCTGACGACGTAGCAGACGAAGATGAACGGGATGATGCGCCGCATCACCTTCGTCATCGTTGGCGTGATGTCGACCGCCGGCGCCGCGGGCGCGGCTTCGCTCTCCATGGTCCCTCCTGGTGACATGTTGTCGCTGCCCTGCGGGCGGCCCTTTGCGCCGGATCATAGGGGGGAATCAACAAAATGCAACGTCGTTTCATTTATTCTACGAGGACGGCGGCCGTGGTGGCCCGCTGATCTGGATGATCGCGGGGATCCCACGACGAGATGCCGTGGAATTAATCGGACCTTCAGATCGCCACGCTAGCCTCCAGCACCGACGGTTCGGCCGGGGAATCCTCGATCGCCGGGGCGTCGCGCATGGGGCGATTGGGGTCCGTGCGTTGCATGAGGACATGGTGCCGTCGGATGGCACGCACGCATGGGCGCTGCAGCCGCATGGCGCTCGTCTCGCGGCTGGATCAAGCAAGGGGCATCACAAGCAGCATGGCAACCAACACGCAGGCACGACTCGGCATTGTCCTGTTTGCGGTGATTGCCACCGCAGCCGCAACCTACGTGCTGGCGCGCCGCTCTGCGGAGCTGTCCAGCGGCGATCACCGCACGGTCCGCCAGATCGTCGTCCACTATAACCTGCTGGCCCGCCCCGAAGACCCGATCATCGTGCTCGGCGACAGCATCGTCGAGGCGGCGACCCTGCCGGCCAGCGCCTGCGGCCATCCGATCGTCAACGCCGGTCTTGCCGGCTCCGGGACGTTCAGCAACCTCGCCGGCTGGCTGAAGCCGGCGCTCGGACCGAAGCGGCCGTTCGCCATCATCGTCTCCCTCGGCATCAACGACGCGCTGATCTCCGATCCGGACCCCCGCGAGGTGTTTGCCGGACGCTATGAGGCCTTGCTGCGCGAACTGTCGAAGCTGACCGCGCGCCTCTACATCGTCGCGTTTCCCCCGGTCGAGGCGCGCGGCCCGTTGACGCCGGCGATGGAGAAGACCGTCATGTCGATCGTCACGGGCTATCACGCCGTGCTGCCGGACCTTGCCCGGCGCACCGGCGCAACCCTGCTGCCCCTGCCGCCGATGGAGGCGCCGTTCACGCTCGAAGGCATTCATCTGAATGCGGACGGCTACCGGTCCTGGAACCAGACGGTCCAGCGGGGAACCGAACTCGCCTGCGGCTGACGTCGCGAGTGAACCGCGCCCCAAGAAAACAATACCGGCGAAAACAATCCTTCACTTCCGTACCGTTAGGATCAGCCCTGCGCATCCCGTCGCGACGGCTCACGATCAACGCATGGCCCTGCCTCAAACGTCGACATCGCCTGGAACCCACAAGCTCCTCGGACTGGAGGTGCTGCGCTTCCTCGCCACGATCGCGGTGCTGTTGTGGCACTACCAGCACTTTGCCTATCTGGCCAACAGACCGGTGGATTTCGTCAGAAGCGAGCAGCCGTTCTACAGCGTATTCTTTCCGTTCTACGAAGCCGGCGAATACGGCGTCGTGATCTTCTGGTGCATCTCGGGCTTCATCTTCTTCTGGAAGTACAACACCAGCATCACCGACGGCACGGTCGGCGGATGGACCTTCTTCGTCAACCGGCTGTCGCGGCTCTACCCGCTCCATGTCTCGACGCTGCTCCTGGTCGCGGGGCTGCAGGCCATCTATTTTGCCCATCGCGGTTTCTTCTTCGTCTATCAGGACAACGACGTCTTCCACTTCGTCGCGCAGCTCTTCATGGCCAGCGAGTGGCTGGCGGTCACCGGCTCGAGTTTCAACGGACCGATCTGGTCGGTGTCGGTCGAGGTTCTGGTCTATGCGGCGTTCTTCCTGACGCTGCGCGTCTTGCCGGCATCGCCGGTGGTCAACCTCGCGGTGATCCTGGCCGGGATCGCGAGCGGCACGCTGATCGGAAAATGCTTCGTCTTCTTCTATGCGGGCGGACTTGCCGCGATGGCCCGGCAAGCCGTCGCCGACGCTCCGTTTCGGCGAAACCTGGAAGCGATGGCTGCATGCGCGACCGTGGCGGTGCCCGTGACGCTCTGGCTCGCCGGTATCGACCTCGCCAAGCTCTCTGCACCGCTACTGCTGATCACCGCGCCGCTCCTGCTGTTCTGCTGCTCCGGACCGATCGTTTTGCCCCGACGGGTCGAGGCCGTGCTGGAAACCGCCGGCAACATGACCTACTCGTGCTATCTGCTGCACTTCCCGATCCAGCTCATGATTGCGCTGGTGTTCGCATCGCTCGGCCGTCCGATTCCTTACGTGAACCATCTGTTCTGGATCGGCTTCGCCGCGTCAACCCTGACCGCGGCCTACCTCACCTATCGCTGGTTCGAAGCCCCGGCGCAGCGGCTGATCCGCCAGGCGCTGCTGCGCAAAGAAGAAGCGGGGCGGATTGGTCCGGCCCCGCTCCCCAATCGCTGAACGACACAGACACGCCCGACGTTCAGGCGGGCACGGCCCCGACCGATTATTTGCCCCAGATTTCCCCGGCGAGCTCGACGCAGAGGCGCAGCTTGGCCCACTGTTCTTCTTCGCTCAGGATGTTGCCCTCCTCGGTTGAGGCGAAGCCGCATTGCGGCGACAGCGCGAGCTGCTCGAGCGGCGCGAACTTGGAGGCCTCCTCCAGGCGGCGCTTGATGTCGTCCTTCTTCTCCAGTTCGCCGACCTTCGAGGTGACGAGACCGACCACGACGACCTTGTTGCCCCTGGGCAGGAAGCGCAACGGCTCGAAGCCGCCGGCGCGCTCGCTGTCATACTCCAGGAAGTAGCCGTCGTAATTGGTGTTGGCGAGCATGGTCTCGGCGACCGGCTCGTAGCCGCCCGAGGAGATCCAGGTCGAGCGGAAATTGCCACGGCAGACATGGGTGGTGATCGTCATGTCGGCAGGACGATCGGCGATCGCGTAGTTGATGATGCGCGAATAGATCTGCTGCAGGCCATCCGGATTGTCGCCGCGCTCTCTGGCCTTCTGCAGCTCCTCCTGCGAGCACAGATAGGCCCACACGGTGTCGTCGAACTGCAGATAGCGGCAGCCGGCGTCGTAGAACGCCTTCACGGCCTTGCGGTAGGTCTTGCCGAGATCCTCGTAGAAGGCGTCGAGATCGGGATAGACGTCCTTGGAGATCGACTTGCGGCCGCCGCGGAAGTGCAGCACCGCCGGCGAGGGGATCGTCATCTTCGCCGTCACATGCGCGATGTCGGCATGCTTCTTCAGGAAGCGGAAATGGTCGAGCATCGGATGATCGGCCGGGAAGTCGAGCTTGCCGATCACGCGCACAGCATCGTGACGGGTCTGCACGCCCGTGAACTGGATGCCGGTGTCCGGATGAAACAGCTCGCAGCCGGTCAGCTTGGCGAGGAAGTCGAAATGCCACCATGAGCGGCGAAACTCGCCGTCAGTCGCAAGCTTGAGGCCGGTCGAGGCCTGGCGGTGCACGACCTTCTCGATCTCCATGTCCTCGATCTTGCGCAGATCATCGGCCGAGATCTCGCCCTTCTCCAGCTTGGCGCGGGCCTCCTTGATCTTCTGCGGGCGCAGGAGGCTGCCGACTTCGTCGGCGCGGAATGGGGGCTTGGTGCGTTGCATGTGCTCACTCCTTGGAAGCGGTCGATTTGTTGAATATGGTTGTTGGGCCGGTTTCGATCTGCTCTGGCGTGCGATCCGGGCAAAGCGTCATGGACAGGGTCAATCCCCTACCTCGTATCCGGTCGGTATACAATTCCGTTTGGAAGAGAGTTCCCAGGCGGAACGGGGTGGCCCCCAGCCACATCTGCGGCTGGCCTGCCCGACGTCATCACGGGGGCAATTTCGCGACAAGCGCATCAAAACGGAGACATCGGTGCGGGCGGCGGCTGGCCGATTGATCAACTGCGCTTCGCCGATTGCCCCCGCCCATAGCGAATTCCTGCATACCGCGGCGCAAAGGCCGCCTCGCGCACCGCAATCGCGCCCATGCCCAAAAATGCACGAACCTCTCTATTGTCACAACCAAAGATGGCGCGATCCCCGCGACCGTTCAAGCCGGTCGCAAGGATCAATGCGCGGCGGCGCTGGCCACCCCGAGATGCCGCTCCAGTGGCGCCGGATCGGCCTTCAGCGCGCTGGATGGCGCGTCGTGCACGATGGCGCCACGGTCCAGAATCACGACGCGGTCGGCCAGCGCGAGCAGCTTCTGCGCATGCTGCTCGACGATGATGGAGCACAGCCCGCCAGCGCGGCTGATGGTGCCGATCGCAGCCAGCAGTTCCTCGACGATGATCGGCGCAAGACCTTCGGTCGGCTCGTCCAGCAGCAGCACCTTCGGGTTCAACGTGAGCGCGCGGCCGATCGCCAGCATCTGCTGCTCGCCGCCGGAGAGCTGGTTGCCGAAATTGTTGCGACGCTCTTTCAATCGCGGAAACATCTGGTAGACGCGCTCGACCGTCCACGGCCCGGGCTGCGCCACCGCGGTCATGTTCTCCTCCACCGTGAGCGAGCGGAAGATGTTGCGCTCCTGCGGCACCCAGCCGATGCCGGCGCGGGCACGCTGGTCGGCGCGCAGGCCCGTGATGTCGGTCCCACCAAGCGCGAGCGTGCCGGAGAAGCGGCTGACGACGCCGACGATGGAATTGATCAGCGTGGTCTTGCCGGTGCCGTTGCGGCCGAGCAATGCCAGCACCTGTCCCTCCGGCAGCTTCAGCGACATGTTCGGCAGCACGACCGCCTGCCCGTAGCCGGCGCGTAGGTTCTCGATGGTGAGCAGATCGGTCATCACGCCGCCTCGCCGAGATAGACGGCCTTGACCTGCGGATCGCGCGCGACCTCCTCTGGCGTGCCCTCGACCAGCAGCGCGCCGGAGACCAGCACCGAGATGCGGTCGGCGAAGGAAAAGACGAGGTCCATGTCGTGCTCGATCAGCAGCACCGTGACCTCGCGCGGCAGCGCGGCGACGGCAGCCAGAATGTCCTTACGCTCGCCCTCGGGCACGCCGGCGGCGGGCTCGTCGAGCAGCAGCACGCGCGGCTTGGCGGCAATGGCAACGGCGATCTCCAGCAGGCGCTGCTTGCCATAGGGCAAGGTCGAGGTGCGGTCGTTCATGACGTCGAGCAGCCGGAAGCGCTCCAGGGTCTCGGCGATCTCGGCATTGATGTCGTCGCGCGTGCCCATGCGCCGCCACCAATTGCCGCCGCCACCGAGCCGCTCGGACACAGCGAGCCCGATGGTCTCCAGCGGCGTCAGGTCGGGATAGAGCTGGTTGATCTGGAAGGTGCGCGACAGGCCGCGCAGCACGCGCTTGTGCACCGGCAGATCGGTGATGTCCTGGCCTTCGAGCAGGATGCGGCCTGCGCTCGGCTCCAACACGCCGGTGAGCTGATTGATGACGGTGGTCTTGCCGGCGCCGTTCGGGCCGATCAGCGCATGCCGCGCGCCGGGCGCGATCTTGAGCGACAGATCCCGGGTGACGTGGAGGCCGCCGAAATGCTTGTCGAGGCCGCGAGTTTCCAAGGCGTAGGTCATGGCGCCTCGTTATCGGTGAGGGCCACCGCGGCCTTGCGGCCGGCGATCTGCCGAAGGATCAAATTGGGCAGCCACAGCGCATAGGCATGGATGCGATGGCGGCCGACCAGCACGATGATCACGAGCACGAGGCCGATCCAGAACATCCAATATTGCGGCGTGATCCACTGGAACAGCTCCTGCAACATCCGGAACACGGCGGCGCCGATCAGCCCGCCATAGAGATAGCCGGAGCCGCCGATGACCAGCATCAGCACGAGGTCGGCGGAGCGTTCGAACGAGAACACGTCGAGCGAGGCCAGCGCCGTGGTCTGGGTGAACAGCGCGCCCGCAATGCCGGCGTAGAACGCCGCGACGGTGTAGATCGCGATCAGCCGCTTGTTGACGGGAATGCCGACCGCGGCTGCGCGCAGCGGGTTGTTCTTGATCGCCCGCAGCGACAGGCCGAACGGCGAATGCACGATCGTCCGCGCCAGCAGGAACAGCACGAACAGCACGGCCAGTGAATAGAAGAAGCCGGTCTTGCCGAACATGTCGAAGGCGAACATTCCAAAGATCGGCTGGATGTCGATGCCTTGCAGGCCGTCGGTGCCGCCGGTGATGTTGGAGAAGCGCTCCGCCAGCGCTTCCATCAGCAGCGCGATGCCGAGCGTCACCATCAGCCGCGTCAGGTCGACGCCGCGGATGACCAGGAAGCTCGTCGCGAAGCCCAGCACCATCGCCGCGAGGCCGCCGACGATCAGCGCCAGCACCGGCTCATTGATGAGGCCGTGCACCGACAACAGGCCAGCGCTGTAGGCGCCGACGCCGAAAAAGGCCGCGTGCCCAAGCGAGACGATGCCGGCATAGCCGAGGATCAGGTCCAGCGACAGCGCGAACAGCGCCAGCCGCAGGATTTCGGTCATGATCAGATAGCGCGACGGAAACGCGAGGCCGACCGCCAGCACGACGATCCAGAACGCGAACTCGCTCCAATGCCAGCGGCCATGCTGCCTGGCGAGGATGCCGACTTCGGTTTGTGCATTCGTGGTCATGCGATCCTCACCGCGTCGCCGTGCGGCCGAACAGGCCGTTCGGACGCCAGATCAGGATCACGATCATGATCGTATAGATCACGAACGGCCCGAGCTTCGGCACGTAATACTTGCCGGCAACGTCACCGATGCCGAGCAAGAGCGAGGCCAGGAACGGTCCGGTGATCGAGGACGAGCCGCCGACCGTGACCACGATCAGGAAGTAGATCATGAACTTGAGCGGGAAATACGGGTCGAGGCCGAGGATCTCGGCGCTGAGCGCGCCGCCGAGGCCGGCGAGCCCGCAGCCGAACGCGAAGGTGAAGGCGAACACCTGCGGCACGTTGATGCCGAGCCCGCTTGCCGCGCGCGGATCATCCACGGCGGCGCGCAGCCGGCTGCCGAACCGGGTCTTGGAGAGCACGAGTTGCAGCCCCACCGTGAGCAGGCCGCAGATCACGATGATCATCAGCCGGTAGCGGCCGATGCCGACGCCGAAGACGTCGAACTGGCCCTGCAGAACGTCGGGCAGTTTGATGAAGATGCGCGAGGAGCCCATGATGTAGTCGACGGCCGCGACCGTCATGAACACCAGCCCAATCGAGAACAGCACCTGGTCGAGATGGCTGCGCGCATAGAGATGCTGATAGAGCGTTCGCTCCAGCAAGGCCCCGATGACAGCGCTCGCCACGAAGGCCATCGGCAACGCGGCGAAGAACGGCCAGCCGATCCGGTTGACGAGCACGGCGCAGACATAGCCGCCGGCCATGGCGAAGGCGCCGTGCGCGAGATTGACGAAGTTCATCAGGCCGAGCGTCACGGCGAGCCCGCAGGCCAGCACGAACAGCAGCATGCCGTAGGCGACCCCGTCGAACAGGTTGGTGAGGATGGAGGTCATCGAAGTGTACGTCGGTCCCCGGTCTCATCCCTTCAATGGAAGGGTACGCCTACAACGCTTGCTCGGTCTGCGCCTCCCCCGCGTGCGGGGGAGGTCGGATCGCATCGAAGATGCGATCCGGGTGGGGGAATTCTCTCCACACAAACAGTGTGCCGTGGGGCGCCCCCACCCCGGCCCTCCCCCGCAAGCGGGGGAGGGAGCGGAGCCGCCGTGCGCTCCGCCCTCACGACGCTATCGCGTCACTTCTTCGCCTTGCCCGGATCCTTGACGGCGTCGAAGGTCTGGAACTCGACGTTGTAGAGTTCGCCGTCGACCTTCTCGACCTTGCGGATGTAGACGTTCTGGACGATGTCGCGCGTCTCTGGATCGATCGAGATCGGGCCGCGTGGGCTCTCCCAGGCCATGCCCTTCATCGCAGCGATCAGAGCATCGCCGTCGGTCTTGCCCTCGGTCTTCTTCAGCGCCGCATAGATCAGATGGATGCCGTCATAGCCGCCGACCGCCATGAAGCCGGGACGGCTGCCGAAGGCCTTCTTGTAGGCGGCGACGAACTCCTTGTTCTTGGCCGAGGGATGCGCGGCCGAATAAATATGCGCGGTGACCGTCCCGAGCACGGCGTCGCCCATGTCGTTGAGCAGGTCGTCGTCGGTGACGTCGCCTGGTCCGATTACCTTGATGCCGCCCTTGTCGAGCCCGCGCTCGGCATATTGCTTCATGAAATTGCCGCCCTGCCCGGCCGGGACGAACACGAACATCGCGTCCGGCTTGGCATCCTTCATGCGCTGCAGGAACGGCGCGAAATCCGGGTTCTGCAGCGGGACCTTCACTTCCTCGACGATCTCGCCGCCACCGGCAACGAAGCGTTCCTTGAACGAGGCCAGCGCGTCATTGCCGGGCGCGTAGTCGGAGGTCAGCGTAGCGACCTTCTTGATGCCGTTCTTGACCGCCCAATCACCGATGATGGTGGAGGACTGCGGCAGCGTGAAGCTGGTGCGGACGATGTAGGGCGACTTCTCGGTGATGATGGAGGTGCCGGCGGCCATCACGACCTCGGGGATCTTGCCCTGGGTCGCGAGCGGCGCCGCCGCGAAGGCCGCAGGCGTCACGCCGAAGCCCGCGATGACGTTGACCTTGTCGTTGACGATCAGCTCCTGTGCCAGCCGTTTGGTGTTGTCGGGCAGCGCGGCGTCGTCCTTGAGGATGACCTGGATCTTCTTGCCGGCGACGGTGTCGCCGTTCTGTTGCATGTACAACTTGATCGCATTGTCGATCTGCTTGCCGGTCGACGCCTGGCCGCCGGTCATCGGCACGATCAGGCCGATCTTGAACACGTCTTCGGCCCGCGCCGCACCGGACGCGAGCGCAGCCGCGGCCAATGCCGCACTGGCGGCGAGCGTCAGTGTCTTGATTCGCACGAACATTGAAACCACCTCCCTGGTCGGATCAGGACCGCAGCCCCCGGCCATTGTTGTCTTACCTAGGCGATGTCGTTCACGATATCGCGCGCGCATCGCTGCGGACTCGGCACGATCTTGTCAATGGCGTTCATGGAAGCGTTCACGGACTGTCGGTTTCCGGACCCGGGACAGGAAAGTTTAACGGGTAATATATTACTCCGACTTCGAACGGCCAAATTTTACCAATTCATGGCAAACCGTGAGAGTCGCTCGCGACGATGAAAGGTCACCCCTCCATGCCGGCCAGGACTGCAATTCGCGCGAGGTCGCTTGCCGCGATGACCGTGCTGGCCCTCGCTGCGCCGGTCCTTGCCGGCTGCTCGTCGATCAATGAGAAGGTCGGAGCCGGGATGGGCGACATGATCCCGCAATGGGCCGGCGGCCTGCCGGCCGGCGCTCCCCCTCGGCCGGGGACGCCCGAATACGACCGTTTCATGCAGGAGCGCGAACGCGAGCGGCAGATTCCGGCGGCCGAGCGCGACAAGGAGACGCAGTCCAAGGCCAACGCGCAGGCGGCAGCTCCAGGCCGCTGAACGCCTGAGCCGATCAGTCCATGAACACCACGGTCTTGCGGCCGTTGAGGATGACGCGGTCCTCGAGATGATAGCGGATCGCCCGCGCCAGCACCCGCCGCTCGATGTCGCGGCCCTTGCGCACGAGATCGTCCGGGGTGTCGCGATGGCTGATGCGCTCGACGTCCTGGTCGATGATCGGGCCTTCGTCGAGATCGCGGGTGACGTAATGCGCGGTGGCGCCGATCAGCTTGACCCCGCGCTCATAGGCCTGGTGATAGGGCTTGGCGCCCTTGAAACCGGGCAGGAACGAGTGATGAATGTTGATGCAGCGGCCGGACAGGCTCGCCGACATTTCGTCGGACAGGATCTGCATGTAGCGCGCCAGCACGACGAGATCGGTCTGGGTGTCGTCGACCAGTTTCAGGACCGCCTGCTCCTGGTCGCGCTTGGTTTCCTTGGTCACCGGCATGTGGTGAAATGGAATGTCGCCGAAATCGAGCCCGGCATAGGTCTCGCGCGGATGATTGGAGACGATCGCGGTTGGGATCATCGACAGGTCGCGGGTGCGCCAGCGATACAGGATGTCGGCCAGGCAATGGTCGAACTTCGACACCAGCAGCATCACGCGGCGCTTGCCGGCGCGGTCGCGCATCTGCCAGTCCATCGCAAACCGCTCGGCGATGGCGGCGAAGCCGGTCTGCAGCGACGGCAGGTTGACCGCGAGATCGGCGGCCGTGAACACCACACGCATGAAGAAATGACCGGTCTCGAAGTCGCCGAACTGCTGGGCATCGAGAATGTTCTGCCCGTTATGGGCGAGGAAGGTGGAGACGGCCGAGACGATCCCGGGACGGTCCGGGCAGGACAGGGTCAGGACATACTGGTGGTCGGGCATGGCGATGGCGTACCGGGCGGATGGGGAGGATCTGAAATCATGCGGCAGGCTTGGCGGCCGTTTCGGCCCTGCTCTATCACCCTCCACGCCCTTGCGCCAACGCTCGACGCGGGGGCAGGATGAACAAAAGATCACCTCTGATGATGGAACGTGGCCATGGCTGACCGGCTGACCGGCAACCGCATCCTGATCCTGGAAACGCGCGAGGAAGCGCAGTTCTCGCGGCTGCTCGTCGAGCAGGGTGCCGACGTGTTGCAATGTCCGATGTTCACGATCCAGGACGCGCCGGACCCGGCGCCGATCGAGGCGTGGATCCGCCGCGGCATCGACCGACCGTTCGACGACCTCGTGTTGATGACCGGCGAGGGTCTGCGCAGGTTGATGACCGTGGTGCGCCGGATCGGCGTCGAGGCCGAGTTCATCGCCGCACTCGGACAGGCGCGCAAATTCACCCGTGGCCCAAAGCCGGGGCGTGCTTTGCGCGAGCTTGGGCTCGAGCCGCAGGTCACGACCGAGAAGCCGACGTCGGAAGGCGTGGCTGAACTGCTGTCGCGATACGATCTCGCCGGCCATCGGCTCGGCCTGCAGCTCTATCCCGACAAGGACCATTCAGCGCTGATCGGCACCATCGAGGCCACCGGCGCCGAGGTCGATCCCGTGCTGCCCTATGTCTACGACGCCAAGGCGGCCGATGCGAACATCCTCACCGCGATCGACGAGATGACCGCGGGCAAGGTCGACGCGATCGCGCTGACGAGCTCCGGACAGCCGCGGCGACTGTTTGATGTCGCCAAGGCGCACGGCGTGGAGGATCGGCTAAGGCAGGGACTGGCGCGCACGACGATCGCTTCCGTCGGGCCCGTGGTCACGGAGGAGCTTGCTTCGCATGGACTCACGCCGTCGATTGTCCCGACAGGCGAGGCCTATTTCATGAAGCCGCTGATCTCGGCGATGGCGACGGCGCTCCGTGGCAAGCCGCCGCGGCCGGCGACGAACCAACCGGGCGGAACTCAATCGAAGTAGGACGGCGCGTGCGCGATCGTCGCGTTCTGCAAGATGTCGTGGTTGATCCAGAGCTGCGCCCCCTCGGCCCGAACGATGGCGTCGACGCGCGCCATCGATCGTTGCGAGGCCTCCGCATCGGCGTTCATGGTCGGCACGCAGCGATGCTCCATGTTGTAGCGGTCGTGCGCAACGTCGCCTGACAGCAGGATCGGCCCGGTGTTGGCGAGGCGGACCAGCAGCGAACTGTGCCCCGGCGTATGTCCGGCGGTCGCGATCACACGGATCGAACCGTCACCGAACATGTCGTGGTCTCCGTCCATCAGTTCGACCTTTGCCTGCTCTAGGCATTCATAGAGCAGAGGCTCATAGCCATGCTGTCGATAGTTGGGACCGAACATCGCCCGATGCTCGTCCCGCTGGATGTGCCACGTGGCATGCGCGAACAGCCGCGCATTGCCGACATGGTCGAAATGGGCATGGGACAGAATGACCGTCGCCACGTCCTCTGGCACCAGTCCGATATCGGCAAGTTGGCGGACGATCGGGCGCGCCACCGCGCCCCTGATGCCGTGAGCGATGATGCGGCCACCGGCCTCTTCTGCGATCATATCCTCGATGCCGGTGTCCCACATGATCCAGGCGCCGCCACGACGGATCAGGTAGGCGTTGCAGCTCAGTGTGACCTGTTCGCCCTCCCACCGTCCCGGCGTATAAACCGATCGATCCGGCGCGACCGCGACCCCGGCATCCAGCACGTAGAGCCGATCGATCGTGCCGGCGGGTTCTGCAGCAACTGACATGGGCGATCTCCCGGGGTTCGTGCGTGTCAGATGCCCTGTCCACCCGACACTTCGATCCGCTGCGCGTTGAACCAGCGATTGTCCTCCGACAGCAGGCTCGCGATCATCGGCCCGATGTCGTCGGGCAGGCCGGCGCGGCCGAGCGCGGTCATGTCCGCAAACACCTTGTTGACCTCGGGATTGTCGCGAACCGCCCCGCCGCCGAAATCGGTCTCGATCGCGCCGGGCGCCACCGTGTTCACCGCGATCCCGCGGCTCCCCAGTTCCTTGGCCATGTAACGGGTCAGAACCTCGACCGCGCCCTTGACCGCCGCATAGGCGGCGTAACCGGGAAACGACGTCCGGGTCAGGCCGGAGGACAGGTTCACGATGCGGCCGCCATCGGCGAGCAGTGGCAGCAGGGTCTGCGTCAGGAAAAAGACACCCTTGAAATGGACGTCGACCAGACGATCGAATTGCGCCTCGGTGGTCTGGCCGATCAAGGCATGGTCGCCATGGCCGGCATTGTTGACGAGATGGTCGAACGTCTCTCGCCCCCAGGTCTCGCGCAACGCGGTTCGCAGCCGCTCGGCAAACGATGCAAAACCTGCGACGTCACCCGTGTCCAATTGCAAGGCGACGGCCTTGCGGCCCAGCGCAGCGATTTCCGCCATGGCCGCGTGGGCATCGTCCGCTCTGCTCTGATAGGTGAGAACGACGTCGCCACCGTGGCGGGCGATGTTGAGCGCGGTATTGCGGCCGAGGCCTCGGCTCGAACCGGTCACGAGGGCAATCTTGGTCATGGTCTGAACTCCTGCGGTCATGACCATCCCGATATCGGCCAGGCACGCGCCTTTGTTGCCGGAAGCTCGCCGCTTCTTGCCCAATCCTCCAAAATGCGGTGCATTGCCGGCGCCGGCCGGTTAGGCTCGGACCATGATGAGCACGCTCCTTCATGCCGTGGGCCGCCACGCCGAAGCCCATGCCGATGCCGCCGGTATTGGCCAAACACCGATCCCGGGTCTGATGACCGTGCGGGCGACCGCGCCGAGCGGTCTGCTCTACGCGATTTCGCGGCCTCTGGTCTGCCTCGTGGTGCAGGGAAGCAAGCACGTCACGATGGGCCGCCAGGGCTTTGGCTTTTCCGCTGGGGATTCGCTGCTGATCACGGCCGACGTGCCGACCGTCAGCCAGATCACGCGCGCAAGCGTCGCGGCGCCCTATCTCTCGCTCGTGCTCGAGCTCGATCCGGCGATTCTCACCGATCTCTCGGCACAGATGGGTGACGCCGGCGGAGACGATCACGCGCCGGTCCGGGTCGACCCGACCGATCGCGAGGTGGCCGATGCTGCGCTGCGTCTGATGCGTATGCTCGATCGGCCGGAATCGATCCCGGTGCTGCAGCGACAGCTGTTGCGCGAGATGCACTACTGGCTGTTGACCGGCCGGCATGGAACGGCGATCCGTCGTCTCGGCTGGCCGGACGGCCACGCGCAGCGCATCGCACGCGCGGTGGCGGTGCTGCGCACCGGGTTTGCGCGGCCCTTGAGGGTCGAACAATTGGCGGCCATCGCGGGCATGAGCCCGTCGTCATTCCACCAGCACTTCCGCAGCCTCACTTCACTGTCGCCACTGCAGTTCCAGAAGCAGCTTCGGCTGATCGAGGCGCGACGGCTGATGCTGGCGGAAGGCATGACCGCAGGCAGCGCGGCCTTTGCCGTCGGCTATGAGAGCGTGCCGCAATTCACGCGCGAATACGGCCGGATGTTCGGCTCGTCGCCGGTCCGCGAGATCAAGGCGGTGCGCAGCAAGACAGGGGCCGTGCAAGCAGCCGCCGAGCGACGCGCGATCGAATGACGGGGGTCGCGCACGGCCGCTACCCCGGGCCCCGCCCCGCCTCCTCGATGAACGATTGATATGCGCGCGCGATGCCCTCCTCCAGCGACGTCGTGGCGCGCCAGCCGAGCTTCGCGAGCCTGGACACGTCGAGCAGCTTGCGCGGCGTGCCGTCGGGCCGTGAGGTGTCGAAGCTGATCCGTCCCTGATAGCCGATGGCTGCCGCAACGACGCGCGCAAAATCGGCAATGGTGATGTCCTCGCCGGTGCCGATGTTGACCAGCTCCGAGCCCGAATAGGTCCTCATCAGATGCACGCAGGCGTCGGCCATGTCGTCGACATAAAGGAATTCGCGCCGCGGCGTGCCGGTGCCCCAGACCACGACTTCGGGGGCGCCAGACAGCCTGGCCTCATGGAAGCGCCGGATCAGCGCCGCGACGACGTGGCTGTATTCCGGATGGTAGTTGTCGCCAGGGCCGTAGAGATTGGTCGGCATCACGTTGATGAAGTCGGCGCCATACTGGCTGCGATAGGCCTCGACCATCTTGATGCCAGCGATCTTGGCGATCGCATAGGGCTCGTTGGTCGGCTCCAGCGGGCCGGTCAGCATGCAGTCCTCGCGCAAGGGCTGAGCTGCGAGCTTCGGATAGATGCAGGAAGAGCCGAGAAACATCAGCTTCTCCGCGCCGTTCACATGCGCCGCATGGATGATGTTGGTGGCGATCGCGATGTTGTCGTAGATGAACTCGGCGCGCAGCGTGTTGTTGGCGACGATGCCGCCGACCTTGGCGGCAGCGAGGAACACGACCTGGGGCCTGGTTTTCGCAAACCATGCGAACACCGCAGCCTGATCGCGCAGATCGACCTCGCTGCGCGCGACCGTGACGAGCTCGACGTCCTCGCCCGCCAGCCGACGCACCAGCGCGCTGCCGACCATGCCGCGATGGCCGGCGACGAAGACGCGCTTTCCGGCGAGGTCAAAATTTGACGTCACGGGCCAACTCCTGACGTACCTCGTCCATTCGGACGTACAGCAGATCTAGTCTCCGTAGCAGCGCAGACGGTCGAGATCGAGCACCGTAATTCCCCCATATTCCACCCGCAACAGACCCTCGCGCTCCAGGCTCTTCAGGCATTGATTCGCATTCTGCCGCGACAAGCCGGACAGCGCGCCGATTTCCTCCTGGGTGATCTCCAGGTGACGGGTCGTATTCGGGTAGAGGATGGGATTGAACAGTGAGGCGATGCTGCGCGCCAGCCGCGCCGTCGCATCCAGCGTGCGGCCGACCTCGATGAGGCCGATGAACTGACCGAGCCGCTCGTTGAGCTGAGTGACGAGAAAACGATTGAAGCCGACGCTGTTCTCGAACAGCCACATGAAGGTCGGCCGCTCCATCAGCGCCGCGCGCGTGTCGCGCAGCGCGACCACGTCGTAGCGGCGCGGTTCGTTCTTGAGCACGCTGCCCTCGCCGAACCAGGCCCCCGCCGACATGCCGGTGAACGTCGTCGCCTTGCCGCCGCGCGAGACCGTGCTCATGCGCGCCAGGCCGGTGACGATGCCCGTCCAGTACTCGAACTGGTCGCCGCGGAGAAAGATATGCTCATTGGCCGCGAAGGAGCGCTCGACGACGCCGGCCGAGGCCACATCGATCTCCTCCGGCTTCAGATGACACGACCAGGGCGCGATGCGCAGAAGGGTATCGGAAGAGATCAAGCCGCCATCTCGTCTCGTCGAATCTCACAGCCATCATATTGCATCGCAGCAACGCCTCGGGTGAATTTTGCCTGCGAATTGTCGGGCACAAGACAGTTCCTGATAGCGCTTTCTCCTATCCAGGACCACCGCATTCGGCCGGCCCATTCCGGCGCGAATCGCCAAGGGGCGGGCCTGAGATGCGGCAAAGTGAACCCAGCCGGGCGGCCCGTCATTCGTCGGATGGCGCGGAACCCGCGCTCGGGATAGGATTGCCGCCCATGCGACGAACGTGACGTCGCGCGACACGATGCCTGAAGAGCGCGCCAAGCGCCGAAGACTATTCGGGAGGACGATTTGGACTATACGTTGGAAGCGCGCGGAGTGTCGCTGCGTTTCGGTGGCGTGCGTGCGCTCACCGACGTCAGCTTCGGCGTGCGCGAGGGCGAGTTGTTCTCGATCATCGGCCCGAACGGCGCCGGCAAGACCTCGATCGTCAACTGCATCTCCGGCCGCTACAAACCGACCGAGGGCCGCCTGTTCCATCGCGGCCGCGACATTACCGGCCTGCCGCCGAACGCGCGGGCCACGCTGGGCGTCGGCCGCACCTTCCAGAATCTCGCACTGTTCCACCACATGAGTGTGCTCGACAACGTTATGGTCGGGCGCCATCACCTCTTGAAGAACAACTTCCTCACCGGTTCGCTGTACTGGCTCACCGGTGCGCGGCGCGAGGAGCTGAAGCATCGCGAGAAAGTCGAAGAGATCATCGACTTCCTCGATCTGCAGTCGGTGCGCAAGGCGCCGGCCGGCACCCTGTCCTATGGCTTGCGCAAGCGCGTCGAGCTCGCGCGCGCGATGGCGCTCGAGCCGCATCTCATCCTCCTCGACGAGCCGATGGCCGGCATGAACTTCGAGGAGAAGGAGGACATGGCGCGCTACATCGTCGACCTCAACGAGGAGTTCGGCATGACGGTCGTGATGATCGAGCACGACATGGGCGTCGTCATGGACATCTCCCACCGCGTCATGGTGCTCGATTTCGGCCGCAAGATCGCCGAGGGCGACCCAGCCGCCGTGCTTGCCGATCCCCACGTCAAGCGCGCCTATCTCGGCGAGGAGGACGAACTGCTGGTTGATCCCGACGAGGCGCCGTCGATCGCGGAGGACGCGGCATGATGGACTATGCGGGCCGCGTCCGGCAGGCCGACACCTATCCGAAGCTGCTGCGCCTGAATGCGCGGGAGCATGGCAAGGAGATTGCGCTGCGCGAGAAAGACCTTGGGCTATGGCGCACCTTCACCTGGACCGACTATCACGCCCGCGTCCGCGACTTCGCGCTCGGCATGGTCGAGCTCGGGCTCGGCAAGGACGACGTGATCGGCATCATCGGCGACAACCGGCCGGATTGGGTCTCTGCGGAGATCGCGACCCATGCGATCCGTGGCCACAGCCTCGGTCTCTATCGCGACGTGCTCGACGACGAAGCCGCCTATCTCCTGAACTATGGCGAAGCGCGGCTGGTGTTCGCCGAGGACGAGGAACAGGTCGACAAGCTGCTGAACCTCGCCGATCGCGTGCCGGCGCTCAAGCACATCGTCTATTCCGACCCGCGCGGCATGCGCAAATACGACGATCCGCGCCTGCTGCTCGCCGACAAGCTCGCCGAGCTCGGCCGCGACAGGGCCGCGCGCGAGCCCGATCTCTACGACCGCATGGTCGATGCGACCGAGGGCGACGACGTCGCGATTCTCTGCACTACCTCAGGCACGACCTCGCATCCCAAGCTGGCGATGCTCTCGGCAGGACGTGTGCTCAAGCACTGCGCGACCTATCTCAGCTTTGATCCGAAGGGTCCGGAGGACGAATACGTTTCGGTGCTGCCGCTGCCCTGGATCATGGAGCAGGTGTATGTGCTGGGCAAAGGCCTGCTGTGCCGGATGAAGGTCAACTTCGTCGAAGAGCCGGACACGATGATGAACGACTTCCGCGAGATTGCGCCGACCTTCGTGCTGTTCGCGCCGAGGGTCTGGGAGCAGATCGCAGCCGATGTCCGCGCCGGCGTCATGGATGCCTCACCGCTGAAGCAACGGCTGTATCACATGGGCATGTCGACCGGCCTCGCGGCGCTCGAAAAGGGCCAGCATTCGAGCCTCGCCGATCTGCTGCTGTTCCGCGCGCTGCGCGACCGGCTCGGCTTCACCCGGCTGCGCTCGGCCGCCACCGGCGGCGCTGCGCTCGGGCCTGACACGTTCAAGTTCTTCCGCGCCATGGGCGTGCCGCTGCGCACGCTCTATGGCCAGACCGAACTGCTGGGGGCCTACACGCTGCATCCGGCCGACAAGGTCGATCCGGATACGACCGGCGTGCCGATGGCCAAGGATATTGAGATCAAGATCGACCAGCCCGACAGTCAGGGCATCGGCGAGATCGTGGTGCGCCATCCCAACATGTTCCTGGGGTACTACAAGAGCCCCGAAGCGTCCGCAGCTGACATGAAGGACGGCTGGATGCAGTCCGGCGACGCCGGCTATTTCAACGGCGAGAGACAGCTCGTCGTCATTGACCGCATCAAGGACCTCGCCGAGACAGCGCGCGGCGAGCGCTTCTCGCCGCAATATATCGAGAACAAGCTGAAATTCTCGCCCTACATTGCCGAGGCCGTCGTGCTCGGCGCCGGCCGCGAGCATCTCGCGGCGATGATCTGCATCCGCTACTCGATCATCTCGAAATGGGCGGAGAAGAACCGGCTTGCGTTCACCACCTATTCCGATCTCGCCTCGCGCAACGAGGTCTACGCGCTGCTGCAGAAGGAGGTCGAGACCGTCAATGCGCACCTGCCCGCAGCCCAGCGCATCGCCCGCTTTCTCCTGCTCTACAAGGAGCTCGATGCCGACGACGGCGAACTCACCCGGACCCGCAAGGTTCGCCGCAGCGTCATCAACGAGAAATACGCCGATATCATCGACGGCATCTATGGCGGCAAACCGGCGATTCCCGTCGACACCATCATCCGCTTCCAGGACGGCACCACCCAGCGCATCCGCACCACGCTGAAGGTGGTGGATTTGAACGGGCACGGAGCCATGGCGGAGGCGGCGGAGTGATGCGACCCCTTGAAATTACTCATGCCTCCCTGTGCGCCACCGGGGACGCGCCGGTGTCGAGCACCGTCTGCGTGGATAGCCCCCCTCACCCGGATTGCATCTTCGATGCAATCCGACCTCTCCGCGCAAGCGGGGAGAGGTTAGCACCTCGCGCATCGTCATGAACACCTCCTTCCTCCTGCAACTCCTCGTCAACGGCCTCGTGGTCGGCACGCTTTATGGCGTGGTGGCGATGTCGTTCGTGCTGATCTACAAGGCGACGCAGGTCGTCAATTTCGCGCAAGGCGAGCTGTTGCTGATCGGCGCCTGGGTGTGCTGGCTGCTGCTGACCAAATATCAAGTGCCGTTCTGGGTCGGGATGCCGCTGACGCTGGTATTCATGTTCGCGTTCGGCATCGCAGTGCAGGTCGTGATCCTCCGGCCCATGATCGGCGAGCCCATCATCTCGGTCATCATGGTCACGATCGGGCTGTCGACCGTCTTCCAGGCGGCGCTGAAATGGATGTTCGGCGTCAATCCACAGCCATTCCCCCCGGTATTTGCGAGCACATCCGTCGATCTGTTCGGGCTGCAGATCCAGACCGTCTATGTCATGAGCCTCGTCGTCTCCCTGCTGATGATGCTCGGCATGGCCTGGTTCTTTAAGGCCTCCAAATATGGCCTTGCGATGCGCGCCACCGCCTTCAACCAGCAGGTCGCGCAGTCGCTCGGCATCTCCGTGAAGAACGTGTTCGCGATGGCCTGGGCGATCTCGGCCACGGTCTCGGCCGTCGCAGGCGTCGTCGTTGCCGTGGTCAACGGCGTGTCGTCGGGCCTGTCGGCCTATGGCATCAAGGTGTTTCCGGCGGCGATCCTCGGCGGCCTCGATTCGGTCGGCGGCGCCGTGCTCGGCGGCATCGTCATCGGCCTGCTCGAAAACATCGCGCAATATGTCGATAGCCAGTATCTGCACTGGGGCAATCTGTACGAGATCGCGCCGTTCTACGTGCTGATCATCATCCTGATGATCAAGCCCTATGGCCTGTTCGGCACCAAAGACATCGAGCGGATATGAGCATGATCGCCGAAAAGTGGGCACCGGTTTTCGGTAACGATCATGCTCAAACAAAAGAGAAGGGCGAGCCCATGACTCCATTCAAGCCTCAGGCGAGATAGAGCCCGCCATGGTTGCGCGCTCCACGATACCCGCCGGTGACTTCCGCACCTCCTATGCGGCCGACACCACGATCTTCCCGACGAAGACGAGCCGCAATTTCGCGATCGCAGGCGTGATCCTGCTGTGCTTCGCGCCGCTCGTGTTCTCCGAATACTGGCTGTCGGTCTCGATCCAGATCGGCATCTTCGCGATCGCCGCCCTCGGCCTCAACATCCTGGTCGGCTTCACCGGCCAGATCTCGATCGGGCAGGCCGGCTTCTTCCTGCTCGGCGCCTTCACCTCGGCCTACATCAACAACGCCTACGCGATCCCGGTGTTCTTCGCGATCCCGCTTGCCGGCGTGATCACCGCCCTCGTCGGGCTGATCTTCGGCCTTCCGGCCGCGCGACTGAAGGGACTCTATCTCGTCATCGCCACGCTGGCCGCGCAATATATCCTGCTCGACTTCTTCTCCCGCGCCGAATGGTTCTCCGGCGGCTCGGTGCCGGCGTCCGCCAATCCGTTCTCGATCTTCGGCTATACGCTGCGCGGCGACCGGCAGTACTTCTACGTCGTGCTGGCCTATGTGCTGGTCTGCTACCTCCTGGTCACCAATTTGATGCGCACCCGCGACGGCCGCGCGCTGATCGCGATCCGCGACCATTATCTCTCGGCCGAGATCATGGGCATCAACCTGACCAAGTACCGGACACTGTCGTTCGGGCTTGCCGCGTTCTTCGCCGGCATCGCCGGCGCGCTCTATGCGCATTATCAGCTCGTGATCTCGCAGGAGGGTTTTGGTATCGAACGCTCGATCCTGTTCCTGGCCATGATCATCATCGGCGGCACTGGCTCGATCATGGGCACCTTGATGGGAACGGCGTTCGTCGTGCTGCTGCCGGAGTCGATGGAGTGGCTCAGCCACAATCTGAAGGGCAGCAGCATCGACAAGGCGCTCGCGCTCAACAACAACATCACTTTCCTGCGCGAGATCGCGATCGGCCTGATCATCATCGGCTTTCTGATGTTCGAGCCGGACGGGCTCGCGCATCGCTGGCGTCAGATCAAGACATACTGGAAGCTCTATCCGTTCTCACATTGATCTCAACCAACAGGGACCGGCGACAATCCGGCCCGAACGCACCACAGGAGGAAGCACTATGACGATGAAATCATTGCTGGGCTCGGCAGCCCTGGCGCTGCTCGCAGGCGCCTTCGCATCGACGGCGCAGGGCCAGCAGATCGCGATTGGCCATTTGCAGGATCTGTCGGGCGGCACGTCCGACGTCGGCACGCCCTATGGCCAGGGCGTGGTGGACACGTTCGCCTGGGTCAACAAGAACGGCGGCATCGGCGGCAAGCAGCTCGCGGTCGACAGCAACGACTATGGCTATCAGGTGCCGCGCGCGATCGCGCTTTACAAGAAGTGGTCGGCGCCGGACAACAAGGTCGCCGCGATCATGGGCTGGGGCACCGCGGACACCGAGGCGCTGACGGGCTTCCTCGCCAACGACAAGATCCCGGACATGTCCGGCTCCTACGCCGCCGCGCTGACCGATCCGGAGGGCACCAGCGGCAAGGCCAAGCCTGCGCCGTACAACTTCTTCTACGGCCCGAGCTACTCGGACGCGCTGCGCGCCGAGCTGACCTGGGCGGCCGAGGACTGGAAGGCCAAGGGCAAGCCGGGCAAGCCGAAATTCGTCCACATGGGCGCCAACCACCCCTACCCGAACGCGCCGAAGGCGGCCGGCGAGGCGCTCGCCACCGAGCTCGGATTCGAGGTGCTGCCGCCGCTGGTGTTCGCGCTCGCGCCGGGCGACTACAGCGCGCAGTGCCTGAGCCTGAAGAGCTCCGGCGCCAATTACGCCTATCTCGGCAACACCGCCGCCTCCAACATTTCGGTGATGAAGGCCTGCAAGAATGCCGGCGTCGAGATCCAGTTCCTGTCCAACGTCTGGGGCATGGACGAGAACGCGGCCAAGACCGCGGGCGACGCTGCCGATGGCGTCATCTTCCCGCTGCGCACGGCGGTCGGCTGGGGCGGCGATGCGCCGGGCATGAAGACCGTGCAGGAAATCTCGAAGGTCTCCGACCCCAGCGGCAAGGTCTATCGCCCGGTGCACTACGTCGCCGCGGTCTGCTCGTCGCTCTACATGAAGGAGGCGATCGAGTGGGCGGCGAAGAACGGCGGCGCCACCGGCGAGAACGTCGCCAAGGGCTTCCACCAGAAGAAGGACTGGGTGCCGGCTGGCATGGAAGGCGTCTGCAGCCCCTCGACCTGGACCGAGAAGGACCACCGCGGCACGATGAAGGTCGACCTCTACCGCGCCCGCGTCACGGGTCCGACCGAGGGCGATCTGAACGACCTCATGGCGAAGGGCACAATCAAGCTCGAGAAGGTCAAGACCATCGAGCTGCCGCGCAAGGCCGAATGGGCGGGCTGGTAAGCTGATGAGCGGCTGCCGAGATGACTCGGCGGCCGCCCCACACACGATCGTCATCCCCCGCGCACGCGGGGGATCCAGTACGCCGCGGCTTCTCGGTGAAGCATCGGCGTCTCTGGAATACTGGGTCCCCCGCCTGCGCGGGGGACGACAGCGGTGGACAACCACAATGACCGACACACTCGACACTTCGCGAACCGGCATAGGCAGCGCGACAGCAGCCCCTCTGCTCTCCGTCCGCAACATCGAGGTCGTCTATGACGACGTCATCCTGGTGCTGCGCGGGCTCAGCCTCGACGTGCCCAAGGGCGCCATCGTCGCGCTGCTCGGCGCCAACGGCGCCGGCAAGTCGACGACCTTGAAGGCGATCTCCGGCCTGCTCAAGACCGAGGATGGCGAGGTCACGCGTGGCGAGATCATGTTCGACGGCGCCCGCATCGACGGCATCGATCCGGAGAAGATCGTTCGCCGCGGCATCTTCCAGGTGATGGAGGGCCGCCGCATCGTCTCCGACATGACCTCGCTGGAAAACCTCAAGCTCGGCGCGTTCACCCGCAACGATCGCGAGGTGAACAGCGACATCGAGATGGTGTTCAACTATTTCCCGCGGCTGAAGGAGCGCACCGGCTTGGCCGGCTATCTCTCCGGCGGCGAGCAGCAGATGCTGGCGATCGGGCGCGCGCTGATGGCGCGGCCCAAGATGATCCTGATGGACGAGCCGTCGATGGGCCTGTCGCCGCTGCTGGTCAAGGAAGTGTTTGCGATCATCAAGGAGATCAACCGCGATCTCGGCGTCACCATTTTGCTGGTCGAGCAGAACGCGCGCGCGGCGCTCTCGGTGGCGAGCCACGGCTACATCATGGAGCAAGGCAAGGTGGTGCTGGACGGCACCGCGGACAGCTTACGCGACAACGAGGACGTCAAGGAATTCTATCTCGGCGGCGCCGGCGACCAGCGCAAGAGTTTCAAGAACTTGAAGAGCTTCAAGCGGCGCAAGCGGTGGCTGTAAGCCTCTTTCTTCTCCCTCTCCCCGTTCTTACGGGGAGAGGGTCGGGGTGAGGGGCAGCTCCGGACACCGCGCCCGCTGAGAGCCCCCTCACCCGCATCGCATCTGGCGATGCGATGCGACCTCTCCCCGCACGCGGGGAGAGGTGAAGCGACACCTGGGGACCTGACATGACCACCCATTACGACGCCCTCGAGACCCGCGATCCCGCCGAACGCGAACGGGATTTGTTCGGCCGCCTGCCTGAATTGCTGCGCGCCGCGATCAAGGCGCCCGCTTACGCCGCGCTGCTGCAGGGCATCGATCCCGCTGACATCACCACGCGCGCCGCGCTGGCCCAGTTGCCGGTGCTGCGCAAGTCGGAGCTGCCGGCGCTGCACAAGGCCGCTCCCCCGTTCGGAGGTTTCGTCGCGCAGAGCGCCAGCGCATTCTCGCGCCTATTCACCTCGCCCGGGCCGATCTTCGAGCCGGAGGCCGCACACAGCGATCCCTGGCGCGGCGCGCGTGCGCTGTTCGCGGCCGGTTTCCATTGCGGTGACGTCGTGCTCAACACCTTCAGCTATCATCTGACGCCGGGCGGCTTCATCTTCGACGCCTCCGCGCGCGCGCTCGGCTGCGCCGTGATCCCGGCCGGCCCTGGGAATACGGAGGCGCAGTTCGAGCTGATCGAGGCCTATCGACCGGTCGGCTACAGCGGCACGCCCGACTTCCTGAAGATCCTGCTCGACGGCGCCGCCGGCGCCGGCCGCGACGTCTCCTCGATCAGGCGCGCGCTGGTGTCGGGCGCGGCGTTCCCGCCGTCGCTGCAGGCCGAGATCAAGGCCCGCGGCGTCGACGCCTACCAGGCGTTCGGCACCGCCGATCTCGGCATCATCGCCTACGAGACATCAGCGCGCGGGGGCATGGTGGTCAATGAAGACCTGATCTTCGAGATCGTCCGCCCCGGCACCGGCGATCCGGTTGCGGAGGGGGATGTCGGCGAGATCGTGGTGACCTCGCTCGATCCCCACCATCCCTGGATTCGCCTCGCGCTCGGCGATCTCACCGCCGCCCTGCCCGGCCTCAGCCCATGCGGCCGCACTAACATGCGCATCAAGGGCTGGATGGGCCGCGCCGACCAGACCACCAAGATCAAGGGCATGTTCGTGCGCCCCGAGCAGGTCGCCGAGATCGGCAAGCGCCATCCGGAGCTTGGCCGCCTCCGGCTGGTCGTCACCCGCGCCGGTGAGACCGATGCGATGACGTTAAAGGCCGAATGCGCTTCGCCAGCGGATGGCTTGCCCGAGGCGCTCGCCGCCAGCCTGCGCAGCGTGGCGAAGCTCGGCGGCAACGTGGAGATTGTCGCGCCGGGAACGCTGCCCAACGACGGCAAGGTGATCGCCGACGAGCGCTGAGCCTGGTTTCACGCAGCAGGCGAAGCCCTGCGGCAGCGGCATGAGCGGCGCGGCGCGCACGGCCGTTGTGCAATTGTCGCATCCCGCGCGCTCTCCTATACAGCCATGTCACGTTCCCTGGAGTTCGTCCGCATGGCCTTTCCGCGCGCGTCCAAAGCCCTGTCCCGCTTCACCGTGCTCGACCTCACGCGGGTGCGCGCAGGCCCGACCTGCGCGCGGCAGTTCGCCGATTGGGGCGCCAACGTCATCAAGATCGACGCCATGATGGAAGACGGCGGCGAGGCCCTCGGCGGCCCGCGCCGCGGTGCCGACTTCCAGAACCTGCATCGCAACAAGCGCGCGATGAGCCTGAACCTGAAAGACCCCAAGGGTGTCGACGTGTTCATGCGGCTCGCTGAAAAGGCCGACGTCGTGATCGAGAACTACCGGCCTGATGTGAAGACCAAGCTCGGCATCGACTACGAGGCCGTGCGCAAGGTCAATCCGCGCATCGTCTATGGCAGCATCTCTGGCTTCGGCCAGGACGGCCCTTATTCCAAGCGGCCGGGCTTCGATCAGATCGCGCAAGGCATGGGCGGGCTGATGTCGATCACCGGCGCGCCCGGCGAAGGGCCGATGCGCGCGGGCATCCCGATCGCCGATCTCTCCGCGGGTCTCTCCTGCGCGATGGGCATCCTCACCGCGCTGCTCGAGCGCGAGGTCTCCGGCGAGGGCCAGTGGGTGCAAACGTCGCTGTTGCAGGCCCAGATCTTCATGCTCGACTTCCAGGCCGCGCGCTGGCTGATGGAGAAGGACGTCGCGCCGCAGGCCGGCAACAACCATCCGACCAGCATCCCCACCGGCGTATTCAAGACCTCGGACGGTTACATCAACATTGCCGCCACCGGAGGCCGGATCTGGGAGCGCCTGTGCCAGACGCTCGGCGCGTCCGAATGGATCGACAATCCGGACTACGCGACTGCCCCTGCGCGCTCGAAAAACCGCGACGCGCTCAACGCCGAGATCAACGCACGCACGCTGGCGAAAACGAGCGAGCAATGGGTCGCCGAGCTCAACGCCGCCGGCGTGCCCTGCGGCCCGATCTACGCCATCGATCAGATGTTCGACGACCCGCAGGTGAAGCATCTGGGCATGGCGCAGCAGGTCGCCAGCGACGACGGCCGCGACATCACGCTGGTGGCGCAACCCTTCACCTTGTCGCGCACGCCAAGCCGGATGGCGGCACGGCCGCCGGAGTTCGGCGAGCAGACCGAAGAAATCCTGTCCGAATTCGGCTTCACCGACGGGGAGATCGCCGATCTCCGGCTGCATCGCATCGTGTGAGCAGCTGCAATATGACCAAGCTGCGGCATCGCGCCGCTGTGGCCCAGATGTCACCACGTTGGAACTTCCACCTTGGCCGGATTGAGGCCAAGGCACGACCGCGTTAGTCTCTTCTCATCAGTTGATCGCGGACCTCAGGGCCCGTGCGTGTGAGGAGTAGCGGGTCATGAGCACATCCGAGTTGAACGAGTTTCTGATGGCGATGGACATCGTGCGCGACGTCAACGCGGCCGCTCTGAACCACCCCAGCGCTCTGCCCTTCGATGCGTCGTCGCTCGACAACGACTCCGACTGGTACCACATGCCCCTCCCTGAGAAGGCCAACTAAGACCGGGCTGCCGCCAGCTTACGCGCTCGTCCAATTACCTCTGCCCGAAGCCTTCGTTCCGACAAGCCGGACGGAGGCTTTGCTTTTCCGGGCTACAGGATGCGTCGGGACGCGAGTTGGCGCGTATCTGGTCGCCGCATCGAGCGAAAAAAAGCCCGACGCAAGCGCCGGGCGAGGTAATCGTCTCGGGAGGAAACATCAGGGTGCGATGACTATCAATCAGGCATCGCACGTGAGCAATTCAAGAACTGCTCATGAATGAAGCCTACCACTCTTCTGCCTAAAAAGCTGTCATCGCAAAGACACAACCTCTGGAGAAGCGCCGGAGCATTTCGAACAACGGTCCGACCAGCTCACAACTCGTCCCTGGCAGAGTGGTAATGCTGTCACAGTAAGCTGCCGAATGGCGCTTCGTTCCAACCCGCCCAAAAAGTCGCAGTTCCGGTCCCCGCACTTTTACGTGCTCTTCGCAACGGCCTGCGCCGTCGGACCGGTGCCGGCTTGGACCGAGTTGCGCAAAGGGCTGACGTGCCGATTCCAGACAGAGTAAGGACCGAATGTCCGGCGTATTCGACCGGCTCCGCACGACTCCGCCGGCTGACGGCGACAACGGCGCTGCTGACGATCGCATTGGCAAGCCCGGCCCTCGCCCAGCAGACGAGCGGTGGCTCAGGCGGCAATATCAGCGGCAACGGCGGCGCCAGCTCGGCAACCGGCACCGGAGCGAATGGTGTTGCGGGAGGCAACCTCACGCAAGGGGGCGGCGGCGGCGGCGCAGGCGCGCTCGGGGGTGACGGTGGTGGCGATTACTCCGGCGCGTTCAGCGGCGGCCGGGGCGGCGTACTGCCGGGCGAATCGGGGCATGCCGGCCAGGGCGGCGGCGGCACGTCGAGCGGCGGCGGCGGCGGTGGCGGCGCTCATGGTGCGGTGGTCACGACGGACGGCAGCAATACGGCGACCATTACGGGCGGCTATGGCGGACGCGGCGGCACCGCCAGCCTGAGCTGGGGCGGCGGCGGCGGCGGCGCAGCCGGCTATGGACTCGTCATCGACGGCACTGGCCTCAACTACACCAACACCGGCGCGATCGCCGGTGGCATCGGCGGCCAGGGCGGCACGGCCAACAACAATGGGCACGGCGGCAGCGGCGGCGATGGCGGCTACGGAGCCTATCTGACCGGCACGGGTGTCCTCACCAATTCCGGCAGCATCACCGGCGGCAATGGCGGCGATGGCGGCAACGCGCCCAACAGCAGTCAGACCCACGCCGGTGGCGACGGCGGCAAGGGTGGCGCGGGCGCCATCTTCGCGGCCGGCGGAATGTTGATCAATTCCGGCAGCATCAGTGGAGGCGCGACAGGTGTCCGCGGCGTCGGCGGCAGTTCGTCTAATGGCGTCTTCGGGTCAGCCGGAGACGGCGTGCGCGGGAGCAATCTCGTCCTGATCAACAGCGGCTCGATCTCGGCGGGATCCAATTTGAGCGGCGACCCGTTGTTCGACGCCAACGCCATCACTTTCACCGGCGGCAGCAATGTGCTGGAGATCTGGGCGAGCTCACTCATCAACGGCAATGTGGTCGGCACCGGTGCCGACACGTTCCGGCTCGGCGGCACCGCGACCGGCACGTTCGACGTTTCGAGCATCGGCGGCTCGGCGCAGTATCAGGGCTTCTCGAGCTTCGTGAAGACCGGCACGAGCACGTGGACGTTAACGGGCACGACGACTGCCACTACGCCCTGGGCGATCAACCAGGGCACGCTCGCGGTCTCGTCCGACAGTGCTTTCGGCGCGGCGTCCGGCGGGCTCGCGTTCGGCGGCGGCACGCTGCAATATCTCGTGGGCTTCAGCTCCAGCCGCAACATCACACTCAATGCCGGCGGCGGCAGCTTCGACACCAACGGCAACAACGCGACGCTCAGCGGCACGATCTCCGGCAGCGGCGGCCTGACCAAGCTCGGCACCGGAGTCCTCACGCTGAGCGGGGTCACCAGCTACGCCGGCGACACCCTCATCAGCGGCGGCACGCTGCGGACCGGCGCGTCCGGCGTTCTGTCGGTCGCCAGCAGCTACATGATCGCGACGGGTGCGACGCTCGATATCGACGGCACGGGCCAGACCATCGGCGGGCTCAGCAGCAGCGGCAGCGTGCTGCTCGGCAGCAACGGCTCGCTGGCGATCGGCGACAATGGCGGTGCCACCGTGTTCTCGGGCACGATCTCGGGCAACGGCACCTTCGTCAAGAGCGGCCCGGGCGTGCTCACGCTCAGCGGCACCAACACCTACACCGGGGCCACCGTCGTCGATGGCGGCACGCTGCGGGCCGGCGCGGCGGGCGCCTTCGCGCCCCTGAGCACCGTCGAGGTCGACAACGGCGGCACGCTCGATCTCAACGGCTTCAATCAGACCATCGCCTCGCTGACGGGCGGCGGCGCCGTCCTGCTCGGCGCGGGCACGCTGACTTCGAGCGGTGACAACTCCAGCACGGGCTACACCGGCACGATCTCCGGGAGCGGCGGCTTCACCAAGGCTGGCACCGGCACGATGCGGTTCGATGGAGCGACCACCTACACCGGCGCGACGACGATCAGCGCAGGCACCTTGCAGGCCGGCGCCTCGGGTGTGCTGGCCTCGGCCAGCGCTTTCATGATCGCATCAGGCGCGACACTGGATCTCAACGGCTTCAACCAGACCATCGGCTCGCTTGCCGGCAGCGGCAGCGTGCTGCTCGGCGCGGCGACACTGACGGCCGGTGGCAACAACGGCAATACCACCTTCTCCGGCACGATCTCCGGCAGCGGCGGCTTCATCAAGACCGGCACGGGCCGGATGACCCTGACCGGCACGAGCAGCTACACCGGCGCAACGATCATCGACGGCGGTGTGCTCGAGGTCGCAGGCGCAATCACCAACACGTCCGGCGTTTCGGTGAACGCCGGTGGCACCCTGATGGGCGCAGGCCTCGTCGATCCGCCGATGACGGTCAGCATCAATGCCGGCGGCACGCTTGCCCCGGGCAACGGCACGGCGAGCTCGTCGCTGAGCATCGTCGGCAACCTCGCCTTCCAGTCAGGCGCTTACTATCTCGTGCAACTCGATCCGACGACAGCCTCGTTCGCAAGCGTCACCGGATCGGCCACGCTCGGCGGCGCCACCGTGAACGCCGTGTTCGGCACCAGCGACTATGTCGACAAGCGCTACACCATCCTGACCACCAGCGGCGGCATCTCCGGCAGCTTCGGCGCGCTGGTGAAGACCAACCTGCCGTCCGGCTTCAAGACCAGCCTGAGCTACGACGCCAACAACGTCTATCTCGATCTGATGCTCGCCTTCGCCCTGCCCGGCGGGCTCAACGGCAACCAGAAGGCCGTCGGCGATACCCTGTCGGCGTTCTTCGATCGCAACGGCGACATTCCGCTGGTGTTCGGCCGGTTGAACCAGGCGGGCCTGACGCAGGCCTCCGGCGAGAGCGCGACCGGCGTGCAGCAGACCACCTTCAACGCCATGAGTCAGTTCACCGGACTGCTCACCGATCCGTTCGCACAGCGCCAGGGCGGCAGCGGTGCGAGCAGCTACGCCGAGACGACGCGCAAGCGCACCGATGCCTTTGCGATGCTGCCCGACGAGCGGGCAGCCAATTTCGCGCAGCGCTGGAACGTGTGGGCGGCGGGCTTCGGCGGATCGCAATCGACCAGCGGCAATGCGGCCGTCGGCTCCAACGACACCACCAGCCGCATCGCCGGCACCGCCGTCGGCGCCGACTACCGGATCGCGCCACAGACGATCGCGGGCTTCGCGCTCGGCGGCGGCGGCACCAGCTTCAGCGTCAACGGCCTCGGCTCCGGCCGCTCCGACCTGTTCCAGGCTGGCGTCTATCTGCATCACCATGCCGGCCCGAGCTATCTGCGGGCGGCCCTGGCCTATGGCTGGCAGGACGTGACAACGGATCGCACCGTCACCATCTCCGGCACGGACCGGCTGCGCGCGAGCTATCAGGCCAATGCCTGGACCGGACGGATCGAGGGCGGCACGCGCGTTGTCGCGCCGCTGGGCGGCATTGGCGCTACGCCTTATGCGGCCGCGCAAGTCACCAGCCTGCGCCTGCCCGCTTATGTCGAACAGGCCACGGCGGGCGCCTCGACCTTCGCCCTGAGCTACGCCGGCAAGACCGTCACCGCGACGCGCAGCGAGCTCGGCCTACGCACTGACAAATCCTATGCGCTGACTGACGGCGCCCTCACCCTGCGCGGCCGCGTCGCGTGGGCGCACGACTTCAATCCGGATCGTTCGGCGACGGCGACGTTCCAGACGCTGCCCGGCGCGAGCTTCGTCGTGAACGGCGCAGCACAGGCGCGCGACTCCGCGCTGACGACGACGTCGGTCGAGATGAGCTGGCTGAACGGCTGGAGCGCGATGGCAACTTTCGAGAGCGAGGTCTCGAACGTGACGCGATCGTATGCTGGAAAGGGGACGGTACGTTACGCTTGGTGAGAGCCAACTCGGCGCTCACTTTCCCCGCGGCCGTCCTTCGAGACGCCCGCCTTCGGCGGGCTCCTCAGGACGAGGTCAAAATGCGCGGTACGATCTCAACCCTCTCCATGAACACGCCGCTGATGACCAACCTGCTGCGCCGATCTCGGAACCCGAACCTCAGAACCATGAGGCCGCAGTGAGGCCTCGCCCTTCGAGACAACCGCCTTGAGGGCGGTCTCCTCAGGGGTGAGGAGTGACGGTGGTGCGGGGCGATAGAGCGAAATGATCCCTCCATGAGCACGCTCTTCGTGTTCAGGGTCCAGTGTGCAGCGCCGCCTCGGCTCTTGAACCTCATGGTGAGGAGCGCCGCGCTGCAGAGGGGTTCTTCGTTGGAACAAGAGCCATAGCAGCGCCTGCAGAAGGCGGCGCGTCTCGAACCATGAGGCCCGAGACGTCGCGGTATCTTCTCTACGCCTCGGCCTTCGCGGCCGGCACGCTCGACTTGCCAAAACTCGCCACCAGCCGGTCGATCAGCGGCCAGAACAGCAGCACGATCGCCAGCGTCGTGATCGTGCCGACCAGGCCGTTGGCCCAGAACACCTTCATGTTGCCGCCGGAGATGATCATCGACTGCCGGAACGCATCCTCGGCGCGGCTGCCGAGCACCAGGGCCAGCGTGAACGGCGCCAAGGGAATCTTGATCTTCTTGAAGACGTAGCCGACGACGCCGAAGCCGAGCATCAGCCAGACGTCGAACATCGCGTTCTGGATCGCGTAGGCGCCGATCGCGCAGGAGACGACGATCATCGGCGCGACGGCCGCGAACGGCACCCGCAGGATTGAGGCGAAGATCGGCACGGTAGAGAGCACCAGCACGAGGCCGACGACGTTGCCGAGATACATCGAGGCGATCAGGCCCCAGACGAAATCCTTGTGCTCGACGAACAAGAGCGGTCCGGGATTGAGGCCCCACACCATCAGGCCGCCGAGCAGGATCGCGGCCGTGCCGGAGCCGGGAATGCCGAGCGCCAGCATCGGCAGCAACGCCGCGGTGCCGGACGCGTGTGCGGCGGTCTCAGGCGCGAACACGCCTTCGATGCGGCCCTTGCCAAAACTTTCCGGATCCTTCGAGAAGCGCTTGGCGAGGTTGTAGCCCATGAAGGAGGCTGCGATCGCGCCGCCAGGCGTGATGCCGAGCCAGCAGCCGATCACCGAGGAGCGCAGCAAGGTCATCCAGTATTTCGGCAGGTCTTTCCACACCGCGAGCACGGTGCGCAGCGAGATCGAGGCGGCATGGCCGCGCAAGGCCAAGCGTTCCTCCATCGTCAGCAGAATCTCGCTGATGCCGAACAGGCCTATGACGGCGACCAGGAAGTTGATGCCGCGCAGCAGATCGGTCGAGCCGAAGGTCATCCGCAGCTGGCCTGACACGGTGTCCATGCCGACGCCGGCGAGCAGCAGGCCGAGTGACATCGCGATGACCGTCTTGTGCTTGTCCTCACGTCCAAGGCCGACGAAGGAGCAGAAGGTGAGCAGGTAGACTGCAAAGAACTCGGGCGGGCCGAATTTCAGCGCGAAGGACGAGATCCATGGCGCCAGGAAGGTGATCAGCAGCACGGCGACCAGCGAGCCGATGAAGGACGAGGTGAACGCCGCCGTCAGCGCCTCGGCCGCCCTGCCCTGCTGCGCCATCGGATAGCCGTCGAAGGTGGTCGCCACAGACCAGGCTTCGCCGGGGATGTTGAACAGGATCGAGGTGATGGCGCCGCCGAACAGCGCGCCCCAGTAGATGCAGGACAGCATCACGATGGCCGAGGTCGGGTCCATCGAGAAGGTCAGCGGCAAGAGGATCGCGACACCGTTCGGGCCGCCGAGGCCCGGCAGCACGCCGACGAAGACCCCGAGCACCAGCCCGACCATCATCAGCGCCAGCGTCTTCCAGGTCAGGAGGACAGCGAACCCGTGCAGCAGCAGACCCAAGGCTTCCATGATTTCATTCCAACTCGGTTTCCGTCATTGCGAGCGCAGCGACGTGTCCTTCGAAGCCCACCGGGCGTAGGCTGAAGCAATCCAGAGTTGCATGTGACGCCCTGGATTGCTTCGTCGCTTCGCTCTTCGCAATGACGCGGAGAGATAGCAGTGTCAGCGCCCGAACGCGGCCTCGAGCGGGCCCTTCGGCATGATCACGTCGAACACGACATCGAAGGTCACGAACATCACGGCGCTGAACAGGAACGCCGTGAGCAGCGACTTCCAGATCGCGATCTTGCCGACCAGGCGCATGAAGCCGGCGATCAGCAGGAAGCTCGCGACGTAGATGCCGAGAAACTGCATGGCGATGCAGAACAGCAAGGTCGGAACGAACACCGCCATCACACGGCGCAGCTGCGCGCGCGTAACGAAGGTTTCCACCGCTTCCCTGCTGGACAGGAACGCCGCGCCGATCCCATACAGGCTGGCGCCGCCGAGGATGACCGAGAGATAGAACGGAAAGTAGCCGGGCTCGGGACCGGTCGAGTCCCACGACGCGCCGGTCCGCCAATTGTCCCAGGCCAGCACGATGGCCAGCGCCAGCAGCAGCAGCGACACGACCACGTCGACCGTGCGGCTGGTGGTCAAGGCCGGAGAATTGTCCTCCGGCGCGGTCGGATCATCGACGGCGATTTCGAGTTCAGCGTTTGACATCGATCCTCCGCCCCCTGATCTCGTCTTACTTCGCGACGAAGCCCGCTTCCGTCATCAGCTGCTTGTTGAGCGAGCCGTCCTCTTCGAGAAACTGCAGCATGTCCTTGCCGGTCAGGAAGATCGGCTTCAGTGCCTGCTTCTCCATGTAGTCCTTGTATTCCGCCGTCTGCACCAGCTTGCTGAACAGGTCGACATAGAACTCCTGCTGCTCCGGCGTCACCTTGCCCGGCAGAAACATGCCGCGCAGCATCAGATACTGCACGTCAAGGCCCTGCTCCTTGCAGGTCGGGATGTCGTTCCAGGACTGTGTCTCCGTGACCTTGGTGGTGTAGGAGATGCGCTCCTTGTCGAACACGCAGAGCGGACGCACCTGGCCGGCGCGCCAGACCTCGAGATTCTCGGAAGGGTTGTTGACGTTGGATTCGGTGTGGCCGCCGACCAGCTGGGTCGCAGCCTCGCCGCCCGACTTGTAGGGCAGATAGGAGAACTTGGCGCCGGTCTTCTTCTCCATGAACACCGTGAGCACGTGATCCTCGCGCTTCGATCCGGTGCCGCCCATCTTGAACGGCGAACTCGATGCCTTGGCGGCATCGATGAATTCCTTCACCGTCTTCGGGCCGTTGACGTTGTCCCACAGCACGAACTGATCGAGCGCAATCACCGCGACCGGCGACAACTCGCGCCAGTCGAACGGCAGCTTGGCCGACAGCGGCAGCATGTAGATCAGCGAATAGGCGATCAGGACCTTGTTCGGATCGCCGTCGCTGGACTTCATGTACATCAGCGCTTCGGCACCGGACGCACCGCCCTTGAGCGACACCACCACCGGCTGCTTGAGCAGATTGTTCTTCTGGATCGCGGCCTGCATCATCCGCGCCATCTGGTCTGATGCACCACCGGCGCCCGCGGCGACGACGATCTCGACCGGCTTGGTCGGCTCCCAGCCGGCCGAAGCCGGTGCATTTGCAAAAAGGGCAGCCGCGACGGCTGCGATCGTGATCAGGTTGCGCACGTGTTTTCTTCCCCGTTCGAAGCGCCTGCTTGCATCCTACCAGGATACTGCTGGCTTATTGTGGTCAGTTCAAGAGCACAAGCGAGATGCGGCCTCATGATCTCAGCATAAGGTCGCAAGAACGACATCAGACTACTTACCCTTCCAGTTCGGCGTTCGCTTGCTGAGGAACGCGTCCATGCCCTCGCGGAAATCCTCACTCATATAGGCCCGCAGGATCAGATCCTCGCCCTCGTCGCGGGACAGCGTGCGGCGGATGCGGCGCACGGCCTCCTTGGTGACTTCGAGCGTGATCGGCGCATGCGAGGCGATGAGCTTCGCGGTCTCGAGCGCACGGGTCTGCAGGGTGTCGACGTCCGGCACGATCTCGTTGAGCAGGCCGAGCACGAGCGCCTCCGGCGCCTCGACCAGCCGCGCCTTGAAGATCAAGTCCTTGGTCCGCGCCGGTCCGATCAGGGACACCACGCGCGAGATGTTCGACATCGACAGGCAGTTGCCGAGCGTGCGCGCGATCGGGAAGCCGATGCGTGTGCTCTCGGTGCCGATGCGGATGTCGCAGCAGGCCGCGATGCCGGCGCCGCCACCGGTGCAGGCCCCCGCGATGGCGGCAATCACCGGCACGCGGCACAGCTCCAACGTGCCGAGCACGCGATCGATGCGCGCCTCGTAGTCGAGCGCGTCCTGCGCGGTCTTGAAGGCACGGAACTGAGAGATGTCGGTGCCGGAAGCGAACGCCTTGTCGCCGGCCCCGGTCAGGATCAATGCCTTGATCGACCGGTCGGCATTGATGGCCTCGCAGATCGAGGCCATCTGGTCGTACATCGCGAAGGTCATCGCGTTGCGCGCCTGCGGCCGGTTGAAGGTGATCTTGGCAATGCCGTCGTCGACGGCATAGATGAGATCGTCGGAGCCGGTCACAGGTACGGTCATCAAGCCACCTTCGAGATCGGCGCCGTCTCGCGCGCCTTCAGGACATCCATTGCCGCGAGCACGCCACCGGCGCGATGCGGCACATTGGCGAGCGCAAGGCCCATCTCGACGCCCGCGAGCGTGCCCATCAGCATCAGGTCGTTGAAGTGACCGATATGGCCGATGCGGAACACCTTGCCCTTGATCTTGTTCAGGCCGGTGCCGAGCGACATGTCGAAATTCTTGAGCACGGTTTTGCGGAACGCATCGGCATCATGGCCCTCGGGCATAATCACGCCGGTGAGCGCCGGCGAGTGCGCCTGCGCATCGGCGCATTGCGTGTCGAGCCCCCAGGCCTTGACGGCCGCGCGCGTGGCCTGGCTGTGGCGGCGATGGCGCGCGAACACGTTCTCGTGGCCCTCCTCCTCCAGCATCTTCAGCGCCTCGTTGAGGCCCATCAGCAGATTGCAGGCGGGCGTGTAGGGGAAGGTACCGAGCTTATTGAAGGTGATGATCTCCTGCCAGTCCCAATAGGAGCGCATGCCGGGATTGGCCTTGGCCACCGCAAGCGCCTTCTCCGAGACGGCGTTGAAACCGAGGCCCGGCGGCAGCATCAAGCCCTTCTGCGAGCCGGCGACGGAGACGTCGATGCCCCAGGCGTCGTGCTCATACTCCATCGAGCCGAGGCCGGAGATGGTGTCGACCATCAGCAGCGCCGGATGGCCGGCGCGGTCGAGCGCCTTGCGGACTTCCAGCGGCGGCGTCAGGCAGCCGGTCGAGGTCTCGTTGTGCACGACGCAGACGGCCTTGATCGTGTGCGTCTTGTCGTCGACGAGGCGCTGCTCGATCGCGGCGATGTCGGCGCCATGGCGCCAGTCCCCGGGGATGAAGTCGACGTCGAGCTTGAACTTGTCGGCGATGCCGCGCCAGAGCACCGCGAACTGGCCGGTCTCGGCCATCAGCACCTTGTCGCCGGGCGCGAGCGTGTTGACGATCGCAGCTTCCCACGCGCCGGTGCCGGACGACGGATAGATGATCACCGGCTGCTGAGTGCGGAAAATACGCTGCGAGGCGGCCAGCACGGCGAAGCCGAGCTCGGCAAATTCAGGACCGCGATGGTCCAGCGTCGGCATATCCATTGCGCGCAGCACGCGGTCGGGGACGTTGGTCGGCCCCGGAATCTGAAGAAAATGCCGTCCTGTGTGCACAGTCATTGACGTCCATCCCCGGTCATTTGGTTGGCGCGCGGACGTGGCATGCCACGCGCTTGCCGCGCTTTTCTCCCGCCAGACCGCTGGCGTCAACAAAGAAGACGCAAGCACCGATCGCGCCGGGCCGACATCCCTCAGATGCACACCAATCCCTCCTCCTGTGCAGTGCGGCATGACCGAATGACCGGAACGGCCGCACGCGATTTGGCCTTATTTCACCATTGCAAGAGTCCGCGGCGCGTTGCCCGGCGAAGGCTGATCGAGCTGCGCCATCGCAACATCGACGCCACCGCCACGATGCGGCACGCCGGCCGCGCGCAGCCCCATCTCGACGCCGCTCAGCGCCGCCATCAGGGTGAGCTCGTTGCACTCGCCGAGATGACCGATGCGGAACACCTTGCCCGCGACCTTGGACAGGCCGGAGCCGAGCGACATGTTGAAATTGTCCAGCACAACCTGGCGGAACTGATCAGCGTCATGGCCCGGCGGCATCAGCACTGCCGTCAGCACCGGCGAATGGTCCTTCGGCTCCTGGCACAGCACCTCCAAGCCCCAATGATCGACGGCAGCGCGGGTCGCCGCCGCAAGCCGCTGGTGGCGCGCGAACACCTGATCGAGCCCCTCCTCAAGCAGCATCGCGATCGCTTCACGCAGCCCGTAAAGCAGGTTGGTCGCCGGCGTATAGGGGAAGAAGCCGTTCGCGTTCAGCTTCAGCATGTCCTCCCAGTCCCAGAACGAGCGCGGCATTTTGTTGGCCTTGGCCACCGCGCGCGCCTTGTCCGATACGGCGTTGAAGCCGAGCCCCGGCGGCAGCATGAAGCCCTTCTGCGAGCAGGAGACGGCGACGTCGACCTTCCACTCGTCGAAACGGAAGTCGGCGGAAGCGAGACCCGAGATCGTATCGACCATCAGCAGCGCCGGATGGCCGGCGCGATCCATCGCCCCGCGCACCTCGCCGATTCGGCTGGTCGCACCGGTGGACGTTTCGTTGTGCACGACCATCACGGCCTTGACGGCATGCGCGGTGTCGGCGGTGAGCTTTTCCTCGATCACGGCGGGATCGACCCCGCGGCGCCAGTCGCCGGGGATAAAATCGACCTCGATTCCCCAACGCGCCGCCATCTGCCGCCACAGCGTCGCGAAGTGGCCGGTCTCGACCATCAGCACCTTGTCGCCCGGTGACAGCGTGTTGACGATCGCAGCTTCCCAGGCGCCGGTACCGGACGACGGATAGATGATTACCGGATTGGTGGTCTTGAAGATCTTCTGCGCACCGCCGAGCACGGCCCTGCCGAGTTCGGCGAATTCGGCACTGCGGTGGTCGATCACCGGCATGTCCATCGCCCGCAGCACCCGCTCGGGCACCGGACTTGGGCCCGGAATATGCAAGAAATGACGACCTTGATGACGGGTCACGGCGGAGCTCCAAGGCAACAGCGGCATTTGAGCACCGATGATTGCATTCAATCAATCAAGTTACAAGTGAATATCGAATTCATATACGAGGTCGACGGTATCTGTAACTATCGCTACACTGCATCGACATGACCCCCACGATTCCAGCAATTGAAACTGCACCCTTGGCAGAACCAAGCGACCGTCCTGCGCCGGCGCGCGACGAGACCTCGCTGCATGACGAGATCCTGGCGCGGCTGCGCGACTACATCGTCGAGGGCCATGTCGCCGATGGCGGGCGCCTGTCCGAGCGGCAATTGTGCGAAATGCTGGGCGTCTCGCGCACACCTTTGCGCGAAGCTCTCAAGGTGCTCGCGGCCGAGGGCCTGGTCGAGCTGCTGCCCAACCGCGGCGCCCGCGTGCGCCCCTTGAGCGCCGCCGACATCCACGAGCTGTTCGATCTGATGGGCGGCCTGGAAGGTCTGGCAGGACGCCTTGCCTGCGAGAAGATTTCGGATGAAGAGATCGAAAAAATCGAGCAACTTCATCATGATATGTACGGATTCTACATGCGGCAGGACATGCAGGGATATTTCCGCATGAACCAGCTCATCCATCGCGCGATCGTCGACGCCGCCGCCAACGCCACCCTTCATGCAACCTATGACGGCCTCGCAGGCCGTATTCGCCGGGTGCGCTTCTCAGCCAATTTCGCCCGCAAGCGCGAGCGCTGGAGCGAGGCCATGCGGGAGCACGAACTGATCCTCGACGCGCTGCGCCGGCGCGCCGGCAGCGAGCTGTCCGACATCCTGTTCCAGCACCTTCGCAACAAGGGCGCCGCCGCAATCGCCTACTTCGCGGAAGGCCAGCCCGCGACCATCCCAACTGGGATTAGCAAGCCGACCAAGGTGGAATGAGACCCGGGACTCGTCGAAATCTGCATGCAATCGGATTGACGTATTGCCCTGAATAAATGACATGGGGTTGGAGATCGCCGCCGACGACAGCCAGGACCGACCAGAGAACATCATGCCGAACGCCAAAGCCGGTCCGTCCAGGCTCGAACAGAAGCTCCGCGCCGAGACCACGGGTGACGTGTTCTTCGACCGCTTCAACCGCGGCCGCTACGCCACCGACGCCTCGTTCTACCAGGTCATCCCGGCCGGCGTGGTCGTGCCGCGCACCATGGACGAGGCGCTGCGCGCGCTCGCCATCGCCCGTGACGACGGCCGCATCGTCACCCCGCGCGGCGGCGGCACCTCGCAATGCGGCCAGACCGTCAACGAGGGCATCGTCGTCGACGTCTCCAAGCACCTGAACCGCATCGTCTCGCTCGACGTCGAAGCCCGGACCTGCGTGGTCGAACCCGGTATCGTCCTGGACGACCTCAACCGCCAGCTGAAGCAGCACGGCCTGTGGTTTCCGGTCGACGTCTCCACCGCCTCGCGCGCCACGATCGGCGGCATGGCCGGCAACAATTCCTGTGGCGGCCGCTCGCTGCGCTACGGCACGATGCGCGACAACACGATTGCGATCGATGCGGCGCTGCCCGATGGCACGCTGGCGCATTTTGGCGAGGTGCCGCGCGATGTCAGCGGCGTCGACGCACCGGAGAGCGCCCGTGCGCTGTTCCGCGACATGCTGGCGCTCGGCGAGCGCGAGGCCGCCGAGATCGCCGACAGGTTTCCGAAGGTGCAGCGCCGGGTCGGCGGCTACAATCTCGATGCGCTGACGCCGCGCAATGCCGTCAACAATATCGCTCATCTCCTGGTCGGCTCGGAGGGCACGCTGGCCTTCTCCACCCGGATCGAGCTGAAGCTGTGGCCCCTGATCCGCACCAAGGTGCTCGGCGTCTGCCATTTCGGCAGCTTCTACGAGGCGATGGATGCGGCCCAGCATCTCGTCAAGCTGAAGCCGATCGCCGTCGAACTGGTCGATCGCACCATGATCGGGCTGGGACGCGACATCGCGATGTTCCAACCGGTGATCGCGGCTGCCGTGCGCGGCGATCCCGATGCGATCCTGGTGGTGGAGTTCGCCGAGGAAACCAAGGACCAGAACCTCGCCAAGCTGAAGCAGCTGTCCGAGTTGATGGGCGATCTCGGCTTTGCCTGGAATCATGAGCCGCGCAAATGGGGCGGCGTGGTCGAGATATCAGACCCTGCCCTGCAGACCGCGGTGGCGGACTTCCGCGCGGCCGGCCTCAACGTGATGATGTCGATGAAGGAGGCCGGCAAGCCGGTGTCGTTCGTCGAGGATTGCGCCGTGCCGCTGCCGCATCTTGCCGACTACACCGCGCGGCTGAACGAAGTGTTTGCCAAACATGGCACACGCGGCACGATGTATGCGCACGCCTCCGAAGGCTGCCTGCACGTCCGCCCGGTGCTGAACCTGAAGCTGGAGAAGGACGTCGAGGCGATGCGCGCCATCGCCGAGGAAGCCTTCGCCATGGTGCGCGAATACAAGGGCTCGCATTCCGGCGAGCATGGCGACGGCATCGTGCGCTCGGAATTCCACGAACAGATGTTCGGCGCACGCATCGTCGCCGACTTCAAGGAGATCAAGCAGCGCTTCGATCCGGGCAATGTGCTCAATCGCGGCCGCATCGTCGATCCGCCGGCCATGGACGACCGCTCGCTGTTCCGTTACCCGCCGGATTATCGCGTGGATGACATCAAGACCGTGCTGGACTGGTCGGCCTATCCCGGCGCGGCCGGCGGCTTCCAGGGCGCAGTCGAGATGTGCAACAACAACGGCGCCTGCCGCAAGCTCGACGGCGGCGTGATGTGCCCGTCCTATCGCGCCACCCGCGACGAGAAGGATGTCACGCGCGGCCGCGCCAACACGCTGCGGCTCGCTATCTCCGGTCAGCTCGGTCCGGGTGCGCTGTCATCGGACGAGATGATGGAGACGCTGAAGCTCTGCGTCTCCTGCAAGGCCTGCCGCCGCGAGTGCCCGACGGGTGTCGACATGGCGAAGATGAAGATCGAGGTGCTGGCCGCGCGCGCGACGAGCCATGGCCTCAGCTTGTGCGACCGGCTCGTCGCCTACCTGCCGCGCTATGCCGATATGGCAGCCCGCTTCGCGCCGCTCGTGAACCTGCGCAATCACGTTAGCCCCCTGCGCGGTCTGATGGAGCGCCTCGCCGGCATCAGCGCCAAGCGTAAACTGCCGGCCTTCCGCAGCGACACCTTCCGCGTCGACGCCGAGGCGTTCGGCCCGGAAAACGGCCGCGAGGTCGTGCTGTTCGGCGACACCTTCAACCGCGTCTATGAGCGTGAGAATCTCGATGCGGCGCTGCGGGTCCTGATCGCCGGCGGCTACCGCGTTCACGTCCCCAAGCCGGCCGATGGCGGCCGTGCGCTGTGCTGTGGCCGGACCTTCCTTTCGGCGGGTCTAGTGGACGAAGCCAAGTCCGAACTGCAGCGCCTGGTCGAAACCTATGCGCCGTTTGCGTCGCGCGGCGTGCCGATCATCGGCCTGGAGCCGAGCTGCCTCTTGACCCTGCGCGACGAGCTGCTGTCGCTGCGCAACGACACCATCGCGAAGACGATCAGCGCGCACGCGCTGCTGCTGGAGGAATTCCTCGCACGCGAGGCCGAGAGCGGCCGACTTGAACTGCCGCTCGGTCCCCTGCCCGGCAAGGCGCTGCTGCACGGCCATTGCCATCAGAAGTCATTCGCCGCCTTCAAGCCGGTCGAGCAGGTGCTGCGGCTCATTCCGGAGCTCGAGGTCGAGACGATCGAGTCGTCCTGCTGCGGCATGGCCGGCGCATTCGGCTATGGCGCGGAGACCTACGAGGTTTCGTTGCAGATGGCGGAAGCCTCGCTGCTGCCGGCCGTGCGCAAGGCGGACGCGGCGGCCTTCATCGTCGCCGACGGCACCTCCTGCCGCCACCAGATCCGGGACGGCGCCGACCGCGGTGCCGTTCATGCCGCGCAGCTCCTGGCGATGAGCCTGGAGCGGGCGCGAGCATCTACGTAGTACATAGTTTGTAGGGTGGACAAAGCGCAGCGTGCCCACCGCCAGACTTCGCTTCGCAATGGTGGGCACGCTCCGCTTTGCCCACCCTACGCAGCACTCCGATCTCAAGACAACAAAGGATACCGACATGACAGATCTCACGCTCGACACCGCCCGCAAGATCCTCGATGCCACGCTCGCCAAGGGCGTCGAGAAGAAGCTCAAGCCGCTCGCCGTCATGGTGCTCGACGCCCGCGGCTGCCTGAAGGCCGCGGCCGCCCAGGACGGCACCAGCCTGATGCGGGCCGAGGTCGCGCATGGCAAGGCCTATGGCGCCCTCGCGCTCGGCCTCGGCTCGCGTGCCCTGTTCCAGCGCGCCCAGGAGCAGGCCTTCTTCATCGACGCCGTGAACACGCTGGCGCAGGGCCGCATGGTGCCGGTGCCCGGCGGCGTGCTGATCCTGGACGGCACCACCCTGCTCGGCGCCGTCGGCGTCTCCGGCGACACCTCCGACAATGACGAGATCTGCGCCGTCGCCGGCATCGAGGCCGCCGGTCTCAAGGCCAATCCGGGCTGACGCGCAATCTGGAATCCATGCGCCCCGCGATGGCCGGAGCGCATGGATGGCCAGGGCGATGACGCTTTTCCTTGCGCGCCCCTTACGATCTGGGCTTCTCTGCACGGCGGCTTCTAAACACGTTCGGAGAGCCACCATGACGGTCGAGAGCATCAGCGCGATCACCATCGCCACTCACGACATGACCCGCGCCGTTGCGTTCTATCGTGCGCTCGGCTTCGACGACATCCCGTATGGCGGCGCTGAAGCGCCGTTCACCACCTTCCGCGTCGGCGCGGGCTATCTCAACCTGGTCGCCACGCCCGTAGACAAGCAATGGAGCTGGTGGGGACGCATCATCTTCCACGTTGCGGATGTCGACGCCGTCTACGCCAAGGCGCTGGCTGCTGGCTTTGGCCCGCCGACCACGCCGCGCGATGCCGAGTGGGGCGAGCGCTATTTCCACCTCACCGATCCCGACGGCCACGAGTTGAGCTTCGCGCGACCGCTCGGACGGTGAGCTAACCGAGCTCGAAGGTGGTGACGCCGAACACCCGGTCCATCCGGAGCGGCGGGATCGGCCCGGTATACATACGCGCGGTCTCGAACACCGGCTTCAGGCCCAGGCTCTCGGCGAGCGCCACCGCCTCCGGATTGATTGCGGGCACGTCGAGGAACACCTCGACGTCGCCGGCCACGCTGAGCAGAGCCGAGACCACAGCCTCGGCATCATCGCGCCTCTCCGCGACGAGCGGACCGACTTTGTAGCCCCTGCGGCACGGCCGGATCACACCCCAGGCGACCAGCGCGCCGTCGCGGATCAGCGCCCGGCCGACATGACCGGGCGACGGATATTGGCGTAAGCAAAGCTGAAGCCGGATTTCCGATAGTTGTCCTGCTGCGCGACCACGCCATCGAGCCCGACAATGCGCGATCCCGCATGCACCATCGCCGCCTGCCAGAGCTGCAATCCGTAGCCGTGCCCGCGCATATCAGGGCGCACGATGTAGAAGCCGAGAAAAGCAAAGCGGTCGTCATAGTTGACGCAGGATACGGTCGCGACCGGTTCGCTGTCGCACTCGGCGACGAGGAAGCCACCGGGATCGATCACCGTGAAGCATGCCGCATCGGAGAGACCGGGATTCCACCCCTCGGCCGCCGCCCAGTCGATGGCGAGGGCGATCTCCTCCAGGCGCATAGGCCGGATGATAACCGGGCTATGGGTCGTAGTCGGACCAGTTGGCGTCATCCCACGACGCTAGCGCCGACCTCGCTCCTCTGCAGCAACAAAATGACTCGGCGACGCTGGATTTCCGCCGTCGGCGCATTGTTGCGCACAGCGCGCTGCCCCGGAATTGACGGCAAAGTCACTTCCCGGGCCAGACCGGCTTGCGCTTCTCGGCGAACGCCTTCAGGCCTTCCTTGGCATCCTCGGTCATCGCCAGCAGCGCGATCTGGCTTTCGAGATAGGCGATGGACTCGTCGAACGACATCGAGGCGATGGCGCGCATCGCGTATTTGCCGCGGCGGATCGCGGTCGGCGACTTGTCGACGAGGCGGCCGATCAGCCAGTCGATCTTGGCGTCGAGCTCTGCCGCCGGCACCACGTAGTTGAGCAGGCCGGCGGCCTGCGCTGTCTTGGCATCGAACGGCTCGCCCGTCAGGGCCCACTCGTTGACGAGACGCGGCGGGGCGATGTTCTGTAAGAGGCTCAGCACCTGCATCGGATATACGCCGACCTTCACCTCGGGCAGGCCGAACACGACGTGCTCGGCGGCGACCGCCATGTCGGTCATGCACAGCAGCCCCATGCCGCCGGCCATGCAGACGCCGCCAACGCGGGCGATGGCGGGCTTTGTAGCATTCTGTGACAGCCTGAGCAGATCGGCGTAGTCGACATTTGGACGGGAGAAATCCATCGCGAAGGCCGCGCCCGAATTCTGCAAGTCGGCTCCGGCGCAGAACGCCTTGTCCCCCGCGCCCGTCAGCACGATGACGCGCACGTCCGGATCGTCATGCGCCTCGCGGTAGCCGCGCGCGATCCCGGCGATGACGGCGCCATTGAGAGCGTTGCGCTTCTCCGGGCGGTTGATGGTGATCCAAAGGGCCTGCCCGCGCTTGTCGAGAATCACGCTGTCGTCGGTCATCGCCTTGCCTGTCGCTCGATGTCGAATGCGAGATTGTCGCGGGATAGCCGCACCGGGCAAGGAAAACTTGCGTCAGCTGGCCGCGCGGCGGCCGATCTCGGCGATGGTGTCGCGCAGCAGCGGTCGATCCGGCTCGAACTGGCCGGTGCGCAGGAACGAGAGGGTCTGCCGGAACGAGGTCGGATGCACCAGCAGGCCCATATGCGAGGCCTTCACCGTCGTGGTGTCCGTCATCTCGACGAGATTGCAGCTATCGACCGATACACGACCATCGTTGGGCCACGGCAGCACGAACAGCCCGGCGATCGGATCGAGGAAGCGGTTCCCGGCGATGACGCCGATCTCGTAATCGGCGGGCGGCAACGCGGCGAGCGTGACATCCTTGGTCGTGACCAGTTGCAGGCCGGCGGGGCCGAAATAAGCGCGGTAGAGCCCGACATTCTGCAGCCGGTCGGCGAGCTCGCTGCCGCCATTGGGCGTGCCGATCATGACGACGCGGCCAAGCCGTGCCGGACGAAAACGGTCGATGTACACGCGTGCCAGCAGTCCGCCCATCGAATGGGTCACGAAATGGATCGGGCCGCCGAGACCCGCCACGAAATCGGCAATGGCAGGCCGGATATCCTCCGCAAGACGCTCGAGCGGCTTCTTGCGGCTTTCATAGTGGAGATTGAGCGTGGCGAAGCCGGCGCGATGCAGCCTCTTTTCGAGGGGACGCAGCATCAATGACCGACCGGCGATGCCATGCAGGAGGACGACCCCCGCGTCGCGGGGGCCATTGTGCTGATCGTGCCGGCGCAACGAAGCCATCACGCCACTTCCCGCGCCTCCGGATCGCGCTCGCCCGGCGTGGCCGCCGCAGTCTCCTCGGCGAGCGTCTTGGTCTCCTCGGCGAGCGCCCTGGCGCCGACATAGTCGGTCTTACCGGAGCCGAGCAGCGGGATCTTGTCGACCACCATCACGGCTGCCGGTACCGCGAGTTCCGGCGCGCCCTGCGCCTTGGCCTGGCGCTGCATCGCGGAGCGTTCGGCATCCTTCTGCGTCGTGATCAGCACGATGCGCTCGCCCTTGCGCTGGTCTGGGATCGACACGGCGACGGACGCCGCTTGCGGCCACAGCGTCGCGGCGATCTGCTCGACCACCGTCAGCGAGACCATCTCGCCGGCGATCTTGGCGAAGCGCTTGGCGCGGCCCTTGATCGTGATGAAGCCCTGCGCGTCGATGGTGACGATGTCACCGGTGTCGTGCCAGCCCTCCGGCAGCGCCTCCAGCACACCCGGATTTTCGGCTCTGACATAGCCGAGCATGACGTTCGGGCCGCGGACCGAGAGCCGTCCGCCCTCCTCGATGCCCGGCACCTTGTCGAGCCGGTACTCCATCAACGGCGACAGGCGGCCGACGGTGCCGACGCGGTTGGCCATCGGCGTGTTCATCGCCAGCACCGGCGCGGTCTCGGTGACGCCGTAGCCTTCGAGCACGCGGATGCCATAGCGCTCCATGTAGATCTGCCGGGTGCGATCCTTGACCGGCTCGGCGCCGGCGATGACCAGCCGCAGGGTCCGGAAATCGTAGGCATGCGCCGAGCGTGCATAACCGGTCAGGAAGGTATCGGTGCCGAATAGAACGGTGGCGCCGGTCTGGTAGATCAGTTCTGGCACGATTCGGTAGTGCAGCGGCGACGGGTACATGTAGATCGGAATACCCGCCAACATGGGCATCATCATGCCGCCGGTGAGGCCGAACGAGTGGAACACCGGCAAGACGTTGAACACGAGATCGTTGGCGTTGGCGTCGACCCGTGCCAGCGCCTGCGCGGCATTGGCCAGGATGTTGCGGTGGGACAGCACGACGCCCTTGGGCGTGCCCTCAGACCCCGAGGTGAACAGGATCACGGCGGGGTGGTCGGCGTTGCGTACGACGCGTGGTCTGGTGCCGTCGAGGATGCCCTTGAGCTTGTCGCCCAAGCTGACGGACGCCTTGACGTCTTCGAGATAGACCAAACGGGCCTGCCCCTCGATCGCAGCAATCAGCTTGTCGAGCTTGCCCTTTTCGATGAAGGCACGCGAGGTCAGGATGGTGGTCACCTGCGCCGCCCTCATCGCCGCCAGCACGTTCACCGGGCCGGCGGAGAAGTTCAGCATCGCCGGCACCCGGCCGATCGACTGCAGCGCCATGAAGACGACGGCAACGCCGGCCGAGTTCGGCAGCAACACGCCGATGTTCTCGCCAACCATCGTCCCCTGCTCAAGCTTGCGCGACAGGACCTGGGAGCCGAGCAGCAGCTTGCGATAGGTCAGCTTGGTGCCGAGCGGATCTTCGATCATCACCTTGCCGGTGTCGTGGTCGCGATGGGCATGGGCCAGCGCTTCGAACAGCGTGCGGTCGAGCATGGCGTTCTTGACCATGGCGTCGATCATGACGTCCTGCAGCGCAGCGCCAGCCGCGTTGCGCCGGGTCTTGCCCTTCAGGGCCTGATCGATGCTGAGCTTGACCGGCGGCAGGATCGTCACCGTCACCTTGGGAAACCAGGAGCGCTTGATCTGGCCGTCCTTGAGATAGCTGAGATGCGAGCGCTGCGCGCCCTCGATGCGGACGGGCACAACGACGGCATCCGCTTTGTCTGCGATCATGGCCGTGCCGTCATACACCTTCATCAGCGAACCCGACACGGTGATACGGCCCTCCGGGAAGATCACCACCGGCTCCTGGCTCGCGACCAGCTTGATGAGGTCGCGCGCGCCGAGCGGCTTGGTCGGGTCGATCGTGATGTGGCTCACCATCTTGAGGAAGATCTTAGCCCACCACGCCTTGGAGATGCCGGTGTCGACGGCGAAAGTCGCATCGATCGGCAACACCGCATGCAGCAGCGGGCCGTCGATCAGGCTGACATGGTTCGGCGCGATCAGCATGCGGGTGCCGGCCGGCGGCAGGTTTTCCAGCCCGCGCACCTCGGTGCGGAACAGCGCTCGGAACAGCATCGCGCCAAAGTCGCGCACGCCCTCCCGGCCCCATTTGTTGAGCACGAACCAGACTGCGCCGAAGCTCGCCAGGGCGAGGCCAAAGAAGATCCAGGCAACCGACACGCCCGTCGCCTGCAGGCCTGCGACACCCAGCGAACCGACCACCATGAAGGCGGCCTGCAATACGTTGCCGCCGGCGATGACACGGGCACGCTCGGTCGGCTCCGACCACGCCTGCACGGCGGCGAACGCCGGGACCACGAACAGGCCGCCGCCAAAGGCGAACACGGCGAAGTCGAGCAGCATGCGCGCACCGGCCCATGAGCCGATGAAGGCCAGCGGCGTCAGGTCTTTCGCGGTCTCCGTCGTCCCGATCGCCAGGGAGAGATCGAGGCCGAACACGCCCATGATGATGGCGCCGATCGGAACCAGCGCGAGGTTCGGCCTGACATGACTGAGATTCGCCGCGAACAACGAGCCGATAGCAATGCCGATCGCGAAGGTGGCAAGGCAGAGCGTGACGACGCCCTCGGTCCCGCCGACGACGCCCTTCACCAGCGCCGGCAGCAGCGACAGTACGACGGCGCCGACCAGCCAGAACCAGGACACGATCACCATGCCGTCCCACAGCCGGGGGGCAGCATGAAGCGACTTCAGCAGATGCGACGTCGAGGTCCAGGGATTGGCGGTGATCCGCAGATCCGGTGCGGACGGCGCGGTGTGCGGGATCCGCGATGCCGAGGCCCAGGAGATCACTGCAAGACCGATCACGGCAAGCGAGACCCAGCCCATGTGGGAAGAGCCCGAGACCAGCTGGCCACCGGCGATCGTGCCGATCAGGATAGCCATGAAGGTCGCACCTTCCACCAGCGCATTGCCGGTCGCGAGCTCACCGACCGTCAGCTGATCGGGCAGCATGGCATATTTCACCGGGCCGAACAGCGCGGCGATGATCCCGAACATGCCCAAGGCCACGAACAGCAGCGGAATCGAATGGAGGAAGAAGCCCAGCGCGGCAAAGCCGGCGGCGAAGATCTCCGCGAACTTCAATCGCCTCGCGACGACCCCCTTGACGTATCTGTCGGCCAGTTCGCCTCCGAGCCCAGACAGAATGAAGAAGGGAAAGATGAAGACCGCCCCGGCCGCCGTCACCAGCGCGTCGCCATGTGATGCGACCGCGCCATAGAGCAGCATGATGACCAGCGCATTCTTCAAAACGTTGTCGTTCAGCGCCGAGGCGAATTGTGCCCAGAACAATGGAGCAAAGCGGCGCGACGACATCAACTGCTTGATCATGGTCGTTTCCTGGTGTGCTGCGGAGGCTTGACCGCGAGGATAGCAATGGCTTTGAGGGTGCGTGATGAAATGCAGGTCGATGCCGGGTGGCGCTCCCTTGTTAGACGCCGATGTCGCGTTAGCGGTTCTCTCGTTGGCCGGACAGCGCAATAATCCCGCGGCCGACCAGCATGAAACGTACCGCAAAGGTCATGTGGAAAAGGCTTATCCGGAGCGACGGCAGCTGCATCGCAGGCATGGGACGTGAGGACATGGTGACCGCTTCGTTGCTCATGAGCCGGGGATTTGAGGCGTGTCAGGTCAGATCACTGAGGTAGTGGAAGCAGCCGAACGACCCGCCGCGGCGGAGCCGGCGCCCTTCCCGATCAGCGGCACGAAAGAGCTTTTCTGCGGCGAGCCGCCGCATGCGTCGCGCGGCCAACAGACCGGCAACGTCACAGGCATCGGCGATCCGCTCAACGCGAGACGTCATTAGGTAAGACGCGACCCGGGCCAAACCGTTCAGCAATGCCCGGGCATCGGCTGCAAAAAGTTGCGGACCGCGAAAACTGAGAACCTGCATGGGATCATCCTCAACAATTTGAGCAACGCTCAAATTATCTATCGCAAAAATGAGCGACGCTCAAGAGAAATCGACATGCGAGGCGATGGGGTACACAAAGCTGTGGCGGTCATCGGCTGATTGCACCGCCGATCCAGCAACCGATTGAATCTATACGTTATTTCAATCGACCATCGGACGGATGATCATGATACCGATTTCCGCAGCCAGACCTTGTTGTCGTGAAAAGCAGCGCCACCGATCGGAGCGACCGTATCCGCCGCGGTCAGCGCGTTGATGCCGCGGCCGCCGATGTGAGCAGCATTCGGATGGATCGATTCAGCGATCAGCACGCCGCGCTGGACTCCCTCAAACAGCCGGGCGGTCAGTGATGTCTGCCCGCGCGCGTTGCCGAGCGTCACGGCCTCGCCATCCCCGATGCCAAGCGCGGCTGCATCGCTTGGATGGATCATCACCGAGGGCGCGCCTTCCCGCGCCTGGGACGAAGGCGTCTCGTTGAAAGAGGTGTTGAGGAAAGAGCGCGCAGGACTCGTCGCCAGCCGGAATGGATGCTGCTGGTCGGTCTCCTCGGTAACCGCCCAATGGTCCGGCAGTGACGGCATGCGCTCGGGATTGCCCATGACGCGGCCGAATGGCGGATGAACCCAATCGGCCTTGAAATGAAATTTGCCATCCTTGTGCGCGAAGCCATCGAGATAGTGCGAGGTGCGAAAGTCGGGCTGCAGGTCGCGCCAAATGTCGGCCTCCAACGCGGCGATGTCGCCATGACCACTTTTCTTCAAGGTCGCGTCGATCAGTTCGCGCGGCGTCATCTCGAAGCCAGGGTGAACCGCACCAAGCCGGCGCGACAGGCCTTGGAGCACCTCATGATTCGACCGGCACTCCCCGGGGGGATCAATCAGCTTCGGTCCGACGGAAATATGCTGATGACCGCCGCCGTAATAGAGGTCGTCATGCTCCATGAACATCGTGGCGGGCAGCACGATATCAGCCATCTGCGCCGTCTCGGTCATGAACTGCTCATGGACCGCGACAAACAGGTCCTCGCGCGCGAAGCCCTGACGGACAAGGTCCTGCTCAGGCGCGACCGTCATCGGATTGGTGTTCTGGATCAGCATCGCCTTGACCGGCGGGCCACCGCACAGCGCCTCGTGATCTCCGGTAAGGATGCGCCCGATCTGCGACTGATCGAGAAACCGCGTCGAGTGATCGATGGCGTCATGGCCCTCGATGATCGATTCGTCGAAGTGCCATAGCGACGCGTTGTTGAAGAAGGCCCCTCCTCCTTCGTATTGCCAGGACCCCGTCACGGCTGGAATGCACGATGCAGCGTGCATCTGCGTCGCACCGTTCCGGCTGCGCGTGAAGCCGTAACCGAGACGGAAGAAGGTCCGCTCGGTCTTACCGACCAGCTTTGCAAAGGCCTCGATTTCCGTCACCGGAACACCGCAAATTTGCGACGCCCATTCCGGTGTCCGCATCTTCAGATGCGCCTCGAGCTCGTCCGGGCAGTCCGTGTATTTCGCCATATAGGGGCGATCGGCGTAGCCATCGCGAAACAGTACGTGCATCACGCCGCAGGCAAACGCACCGTCAGTACCGGGGCGCAGGATGATCTTGATGTCGGCCTGCTTCATCGTCTCGTTATCGTAGATGTCGATCACCGCGATCTTCGCGCCGCGTTCCTTTCGGGCACGCGCGGCGTGGGTCATGACGTTGACCTGTGTGTTGACCGGATTCGTGCCCCAGATTACGACGAGATCCGAAAGCGCCATCTCACGCGGATCAACGCCCGCAATTTTTCCGGTTCCGATCGCGAAACCGATACGGGCAACATTGGCGCAGATCGTCGAATAGAAGCGCGAATACTTCTTCACATGCGTGAGCCGATTGAGGCCGTCGCGCATCACCAGCCCCATCGTACCTGCATAGTAGTACGGCCAGACCGACTGGGAGCCGAATTCGCGCTCAGTCTGCAGAAACCGCTCGGCGATCTCGTCGAGTGCCTCGTCCCACGCGACGCGGGCGAAACGGCCCGAGCCTTTGGACCCGACGCGACGCATCGGATGCATCAGGCGTTCGGGATGGTGAATGCGCTCGGCATAGCGCGCGACCTTCGCGCAGACCACCCCGGCCGTATAGGTCTGTCGCTTCGAGCCCCGCACACGCCCGATCGTGTTCTGATCGATCACCTCGACGTCGAGCGCACAGGCCGACGGACAATCGTGCGGACAGGTGGAGTGGCGGATATTGATAGGAGTCTGCTGGTTCATGACTCGATTGGTAACATCAAAGGAGGCGTCAGCCGAGCGCATTCGCGAGGCATTCGCACATACAATTCGCTGCGGACTTGTTTCATCGAGAGGAACCACCCTCTGAAGCCTCAGATCGATCGACGGGCATGCTCATGCCGCAACGGCCTCGAACGCACAACGTCTCGCCGGGGGTGACACCACACGTTTCAGATTGCAGCCACGAACCGCGTTCGGTGGACTGCGTTTTGCTCTTTCTCGCAGTCCTGCCTCTGTCACCCGCGACCGACGCGATCACGTGGCGGCGCAACACGATCTGACTTCGGGTAACTGGCATTTCCGGTTGCCAAGGCAAATTCGTATATTAGTATATCAGTCGAGGAAACGATGCCTAGCCGTGCTCCAAGAAAATTGGGCCCTGCGCCACGTCCCGTCGTCGCCCGCATCCGCCGCAATGGTCGGCCGCGCGGCGCGACGGCAGCGTCGCGAATCTATACGGATCTCAGGGCTGAGCTGGTGTCGTTGGTGCGTCGGCCGGGCGAGCCGATTTCGGAAGCGCAGATCGCAACAGCGTACGGGGTCAGCCGGACGCCGGTTCGTGAAGCCATTCTCAAGCTGTCGGATGAAGGGCTGGTCGAGATCTTCCCTCAGTCCGGCATTTTCGTATCGCGCATTCCAGTCGCAGCTCTGCCTGAAACGATCATCATCCGCAAGGCTCTCGAGGAAACCACAGCCCGGATGGCTGCTGAACGAGCGACATCCAGCCAGATCCTCAACTTGCACGCGACAATCGAACGTCAGCGCGACGCGTGCGCTGCGAAAGATCGCGAAGCCTTTCATCAGGCGGACGAGATGTTTCATGCAAGTATCGCTGAGGTTGCCGGTTATCCTGGGATATGGAAGCTGATCCTGCAAGTGAAGGTTCACGTCGACCGCTATCGTCGCCTCACCTTGCCGCAGATCGGTCGAATGTCGGAAGTGATCGCTGAACATGAACCGATCCTGGCAGGCATCGAGCGGCGCAACCCGGCCAGCGCGCGTTCCGCCATGGCAAGCCATCTGGAACGACTGCTCGACGATATCTCTGAAATTCAGACCCTCAATCCAGAGTATTTCGACCAACCAACCAAGGAATTGTAGCTACGGCACCCGACTACGGTTTGAGGATCACGCAAAAGTCCGTGGAAGGACGCCATGAAGAGACGCCATTTCCTTGATTGACTGCGGGCCTCGGACGAGCGGGAACTGTGAGCGAGAGGCGACGGAGAAGGCCAAGGCTGCTGGCAGCGAGATCATCGAGATCATCGGCAAGACGCCGTTCTTTCCTACGTTCATCGCGGCCGCCGGTTACAGGCCTAATCTGCACATGAACTGACCTACGTCGCCAAGCAGACGCCCCCGGTCGGCGGCTTGTGTCTGCTGCTGTTCACATCGAGCGTTTGCTCCTCGGCCCGCCGCCACACCCCCAATCGACACGCGGAAATCATCGCCGACCACTCGCGAGAGAGGGGAGGAGCTTAGGCCCAACGCAGTCCGAGCGCCCTACTCGTCGGTGCTTTCGCCGGACCCGGCCAGACCGCGTAGCGGCTCTGGGTTCAGAAGCACGATCGCACCGTGCTCGAGGCGAACCCAATCCCGTGCAGCCCATGCACGCAATTGCTTGTTGATGCTCTCGCGCGTCATGCCCACCATCTCGCTGATCTCCTGCTGGGTGATGGCGATGGTGCGGCTTGCGGCGTCCCCTTTCTGCTTTTCGGTCAAACCAAGCAGAGCGCTGGCCAGGCGCCGGGGAAGATCCTGCAGGATGACCTGCTCGACCTGATCACTGGTCCAGCGCAGCCGGTCGCAAAGCAGCTCGATGAATTTCATCGCAAGCACCGGCTGGCTCTTGACGAAGGGCAGGAAGTCGCGGCGATCGATGACGAGGATCTCGCAGTTCGTATTGGCCGTCGCGTCGGCGGTTCGTTCCCTGCCATCGAGCACGGCGACTTCACCGAAGATTTCGCCGGCGCTGATCAAGTTCAGGATGGCGTTGCGGCCGTCGGGCGACGAGACGCTGATTTTGACAGTCCCGCTGATCACGGCGTACAGGCTCGAGCCGGGATCTCCTTTCGAGAATATCGTTGCGCCACGTTTCAGCGTGGTCGGCTTTGCATAACGGCAGAGTTGATCGAGGGCATCGGACTCGAGTTCGCGAAAGATCGGATGCTGCCGCAGCACCGATAGCTTGCCGCCGCTGGACGGTCGGCTGTTCGCCTTTTTCTCCTCAGTCACACCGCATCTCCCAGGCGTCCATATCCCGCCGGCCAAGGGAGATGTCGAAGCCGGTGACCGGGCCCCATCACGTCAAGGGACCACGAACGCGCCTACAGCCACCAGCACAGACGATCCCTTGGCCTTGCGACCGCCCATCCTTCGATTTCCGCTCTCCTTCGGAATACGGCAGATCGGCGGTTTGTCCAGGAAAATGCAACGAAGATCAAATGGAGGGGGCAAAAGCCAGCGCACCCCGGGCGATCTCAGCCGACCCGAGGGTCAACAAGGCATCATTTAGCAATGGACAGCGACCTTGCCGACCTGCCCCCGCACGAACTGCGATCCGGTTGGCAACCGGTCTCGGAAAACCCGGCCGCCTCTGTTCGGGCGCCTCCCGGCTTCAGGTCCGGGACTTGGTCTGAGAATCGGCCCAGAGCAGGACCGCGGCAAACGCGACGAAAACCCCCACCACCGCAAAGCTGACCACCATGGCATCGAACGGCATGTCTCTCCCCCTCTTCGAGTTTGAGCCATTGTTCCGCAACGATCGTGCGGCCGTCCTTGATTCAGATCAATGCAAGCCGAAACGCGCGTCGACCCGTCGAGGGTCAGGCCGCCGCCAGCGCCTCGACACGCGCCGAATCCCGGAGCGATACGCCGCCGGGGAGGATGGCGATGATGCCATCCCGCTCGAGCTTCGTGAACGTGCGGCTGACCGTCTCGATGGTCAGGCCGAGGTAGTCGGCGATGTCCTGCCGGCTCATCGGGAGCGGCACTGTCTTGGCGGGCCCTCGAAGCTCGACCAGCCGATCTCTCCAACCGACGAGAAAGGTCGCAACCTTTTCCTCAGCAGATCTGCGACCGAGCAGAACCATGTGGTCCCGCGCGTGATTGAGCTCCTGCACGGCCAATTCGTTCATCCGGCGCAGGAGGTTCGGCTTGTCCTCGGCAAAACGAGAAAACGGCAGCTTGGCAAACTGACACACCGTGACCGGACCAACTGCGTCGGCCGAGAACCCATGCCGCTCCTCGGTCGTCATTCCCACGAAGTCGCCAGGCAGCACAAATCCGACGATCTGTCTGCGACCGTCGGGCAGGAGCTTGTAGAGCCTCATGACGCCGTCGAGCAGATTGTAGAAGCAGGATGACGTATCCTCTTGTGCGAAAACCGTCTCGCAGGAGGCGAAGCTGACGCGGCGGCTGAGTTGCTCGAACTCGCGCATCTCGAACTGGTCCAGCGATGCGCACACGCTGAAACCTCGCACTGCACAATCGGCGCAGCCCTGCCCATGGAAATCGACTGCAACCAGAGACGTCTTCATACAGGGCTCCGCTGGGCCAAGGGCGAGGATCGTAGCCGCATTGTAACGGATGCTCGAAGTTCCAGTTGATTCAAATCAATTGAGGGGAGGATCCGGGCCGTATCGTGGCGAAAATACCCCGTACCCCGGACGTGATGCATGCAGCGGTCTGCCTTCTGCACTCTTATTTTGTTTCTCTCGTTGACTGACCCGTCCTATGCCGGCTCGACGCCGGAACAGCGGGGCCGAGCCTACGCAAGGAACAACTGCGCGCGATGTCATGCCATCGGCAGAACCGGGGACAGCCCCTTCAAGCCGGCACCTCCGTTTCGAACGCTTCACCTGCATTATCCCATCGAAACGTTGGGTGAGGCGCTCGCTGAAGGAATCGTCACCGGCCATCCGGCAATGCCGCAATTCGAGCTTGCACCGGCTGAAATCAACGACCTGCTGTCGTATTTGAAGAGTCTCGAATAGCCGCTTTCCGGGGCAAGCGGCCCCCCGGCTAGAGGGCTTGGACGGTCCATATCAGGATGGACTTGGCGATGCGCCCGAAGGCTTGGTCGAAGGCCGTCACGGCATCGGCCGAATTGAGCTGGGCAATCGGTTGGCTTTCGTCAAAAAGCCGCGACGCAATGATCTTGCCAGTCTTGTCGACGAGACGCGCCGACAGACTGATCTCAGCCACCGCTGCCGTGTCGGCGTTGATCCGAAACCGGCGGACATCGATCAGCAACTGAACGTCTGGTTGCCCAAGATCGGACGTCCGCAGCGGAGCGTGGGCGACGTCGTAGTTCTCAAAGGAGTCGATCAGGCGCGCCTGCAGCAATTTCGGGATGCTGTCTGCCCATAGGAAATCGGCGAAGCCCGGATAGTCCTTGGCCGGCGAAAACAGCATGCGCTGGGTCTGTAGCATCGCGACCGACGTCGGTTCGGGAATGGCGAGTTGGCCCTTGATGGTCTTGCCGACCGGACCCAAGTCTCGCGGCGCGGCGAGATCATAGGTGACCTTCTGGGCCGGTGCGCCGCCGCCCGTCATCTTCTCGAGGCCGGAGACGATCCCATCCAGCTTGCCGGTATTCCGCGCCAGCCCCTCCGAAAACGTCTCGAGATTGGCGATCGTATCCTTCAGCGGCCCGGCATTCTCCGCCAGCACGGCGTCGACGCGTCGCAAGGCGTCGCGCGCCGCCTGAGTCATGCTCTGACCGGCCCCCGCCTCCGCCACCAGCGTCGACACGGCGCTCGCCGCAGCAGACGACGAGCCGCCCTCCAGCGCGATGACGGGGACTCCCGTCAGTCCCTGAAATTCCAGACCGACCTTGGTGTCGGTTCGCACCGGCGTGGTCGACGTGACCGAAATCGTTGCGTTGACCCGGCGCGGGTTGTCCGGCGCGAGGCCGAGATCCGTCACCTCGCCAACCCGGATTCCATTGAACAGGACGGCCGCGCCGACCAGCAACCCCGGCACTGATCCTTCGAACTGCACATGGTAGGTCGTTCGCGGCCCGAGACCTCCCGTGTTGTTGAGCCAGTACACGAAACCGAAGATCGCGACGATCGCTGCCAGCACGAAGCCGCCGATGACAGCGAAGGGAGCACGCGTTTCCATGTTCAACTCGCTTTCGGTTGCAGCATCTGGGATCGCTTGCCGTGGAAATAGGCCTTGACCCAGGGATGTTCTGATCGAAGCAGATCGCTCATCGGACCAATCGCGACGATCTTGCCGTCGGCTAAGGCCGCGACGCGATCGCAGACCGTATTCAGGCTGGCCAGATCATGCGTCACCATGAACACGGTCAGCCCCAGCGTCTGCTGAAGCGTCTTGATCAGAGCGTCGAAATCGCCGGCGGAGATCGGATCGAGGCCGGAGGTCGGCTCATCGAGAAACACAATCGCCGGGTCGAGCGCGAGAGCCCGCGCCAGTGCGGCACGCTTGGTCATGCCTCCGGAGAGTTCGGCTGGAAACTTGTCGCCGTCTTCCGCCCGAAGGCCGACCATTTCAAGTTTCGCGATCGCGATCTCGTCCATCAGGCCCGGCGACATTTGCAGATTTTCCCGCAGCGGAAATTGGACGTTCTGTTTGACGGTCAGGGACGAAAACAGAGCGCCCTGCTGGAACAGGATGCCCCAGCGCGCCGCCGCATCCTGGGTGGCACGGTCCGCTGCACCACCAAGCGGGACGCCCATGACCTCGATGGTCCCGCTGCGTCTTGGAATGAGCCCGATGATCGTCCGCATCAGGACCGATTTTCCGCCACCGGACGCCCCGACCAGCCCCAGAATCTCGCCGCGCCGGACCTGCAGGGACAGTTCGTTCAGAACGACCTGCCGGCCAAAACCGACGACGAGATCGGTGACGCGGATGGCGCAGGATCTTTCGGGATCATCCATCGCTTACATTCCAATGGATGCAAAGAACACGGCGAACAGCCCATCGAGCACGATCACCAGAAAGATCGACTTCACGACGGAGGTCGTCGTCTGCTGCCCCAATGATTCAGCGCTGCCCTTGACTCGAAGGCCCTCGCTGCAGGCGACGATGCCGATCACCAGTGCCATGAAAGGCGCCTTCAACATCCCCACCTCGAAATGCGTGATGGAGATTGCTTCGTGAAGTCGCGCGACGAAGATCGCCGGCCCCATGCCGCCGTAGAACTGGGCGACCAGCCCTCCGCCGTACAGCGCCGCCATGGACCCGATGAAAGCCAGAATGGGCAATGTCAGGACCAGTGCGACGATCCGTGGCAGGATCAGGACATCGACCGGATCAAGCCCCATCGTGACCAGGGCATCGATCTCCTCGCGCATCTTCATTGATCCGAGTTCCGCCGTGTAGGCGCTTCCCGATCGTCCTGCCACCATGATCGCAACGATCAGGACACCAAGCTCGCGCAGGACCAGAATTCCCACCATGTCGACGACGTAGGATTCAGCGCCGAAACGGCGGAAATGAAAGATCCCCTGCTGTGCAATGATCGCGCCGATCAGGAACGTGATCAGCACCACGATCGGAATGGCCTGCCATCCGATCCGGTACATCTGATAGACGAGTGAAGTCACGCGCAGCGACCGCGGCCGGCGCAGCGCTCGCACCAACGCAACCGACAGCGCCGCCAGCATGTCCAGGAACACGATGATGTCCTGGCCGGCCCCCACCGTCGAACGGCCGAGATCGGTGAGCTTGGCCACGATCGGGTTCTGCTGCGGCGCCGGCGCGATTGCGCGCCGATTGACCTGCCGCACCTCCTCGACGAGGCCGACATAGTTCTCGGCCACACCGGTCATCTCCACGCGCCGGCCGTCAGCGGCGACTCGACGGCTGAGCTTCTCGAGCAACCAGGCGCCAACCGTATCGATCTCGCTGACTGCTCCAAGGTCGAGCTTCACGGCCTTTGACTGACTGAGCTTGATGCCGGCAGAGCCGGTCAGACTCTCGAGTTCGGCCACATTGAGAGAGACCCAGGATCCACTGGGACGGAGCTCAAGCACCCCGTCCGTCGCCTCGGCGGTCAATCCTGGATGAGAACGCAATGGAATGTCTCCCCTGCCCGGCGTGCCCCAGGGCACCATCCGTTCCTAGATCCCGCCGATCCCAAGCGCTTGATATGAATCAATGCGATGAGCGCAGCCGATTGAGCGAAATCAAGCCTCTCGCTGCCGCCGATTCTACAATGAAATCGACAACGGGAAAATATACGGCGGCCGCCCCTGCAATGCTCAGGAACGAGTTGGAAACTCTGACGCACGAGCTCAGCCCGGGCCCGTCCGATCTTGGCAATGGCCACAGCGCTGGCAATCGGCCTGGCCGTCGGCCTCCTACTGCGGAGAAGTTGAGTGGATACGGAGAATGTCGCTAAACATTTACGCCTTCTCTGGCGTACCGACCGTGTCATCGCCGACATCAGGCTTCGGCACCTGCTCGTCGGGCTCGGCCTGCGCGCTTTTGCTGCACTGATTGCCGTCTTCGGCCTTCTGATGCTCGAGCTCGCGGCTTATCTCGCGCTGGTCCAGGTCACCTCCGCTGTCTTGGCCGCCGCAGCCCTCGGCGCTTGCAATTTCGTCATCGCGGCGATCCTGTTGATCATCGCGGCGCGCGAGCCGGACGGCCGCGAACTCGAGCTGGCCAACGAGATCCATTCCTCATCGATGGATGCGCTGCAGCTGGAAGCGCGATCCCTGCAATCCCGAATCTCGGGCGTGGTCAATCATCCACTCAACAGCCTCATTCCGCTTCTGATCGTTCCCTTGGCGACGATGATCATCAGGATGCTGCGCTCGCATGGCTCGTCCGAAAGCGAGACGACTAATCCGCCGCCGGGTGACGCTCCGGCGACTTGAACACGCTTCCACCGGAACGATGAGAGGGACAATCTCAGTCTAAAGCCTCAGCTTGACGTTGCAGAGGTCGCGCTCGCTCGGGTCGGTCTTGACTTCGAAGCCGAGATTCCTGCACATCTCCAGCATCACGATGTTGTCCTGTAGGACGTCGCCGGAGATCATCTTCAGGCCCTCCGCCTTGGCATATTCGATGATCAACTGCATCAGCGCCCAGCCGAGACCTCTTCCCTTGAGATCCGACCGCAACAGAATCGCGTACTCCCCGCTCTCATAGACAGAATCAGAGTGAATTCTGACGACGCCGACCAGTTCGTTGGTGGCTTCGTCGAGAGCGACGAAGGCCATCGCTCGCGCGTAGTCCAGCTGCGTCAGACGCGCGATGAAGTCGTGCGTGAACTCCTTCATCGGCGCAAAGAAACGCAGGCGGAGGTCTTCGGGAGTCACGTTCTTGAGAAGCCCATGAATGATGGGCTCGTCCTCGGGGCGGATCGGCCGCGCAAAGATGCGCCAGCCATCCTTGACCTGGAGGTGACGCTCCCACTGGCTCGGATAGGGTCGAACGGCAAAGTTCGACGGCCCGGAGCCCTTGAACTTGGGCGGGACCTTGCCGACTGCGACGCGCGCATCCACGGCCATGACGCCGCTCTCGTCGGCGAGCAACGGGTTGATGTCCAGTTCGCGGATCTCGGGAACGTCTGCTGCGAGCTGTGCAAGCTTGACCAGAACCAACGCGACTGCATCCGGCTTGACCGCCGGAACGTCGCGGTAGGCGCGCAACAAGCGCGAGACACGCGTTCGCTCGATGAGGTTGCGCGCCAGCTGGAGATCGAGCGGAGGCAAGCCCAGCGCCTTGTCATTAATGATCTCGACAGCGGTCCCGCCGCGGCCGAACACGATGACGGTCCCGAACGTCGGATCATCAGCCACGCCCATGATCAGTTCCCGCGCCTTGGCGCGCACGACCATGGCCTGCACGATCACTCCGGAAATCCGCGCGTCGGGGCGAACAGACTTGGCGCGGGTCATGATCTCGTTCGCCGCGTTGCGAACGGCCTCGGCCGTGGTCAGATTGAGGACGACACCGCCAACGTCGGATTTATGGACGATGTCCCTCGACAGGATCTTGAGCACGACGGTCGCGCCCTGGGCAAACAGCTGGTTCGCAAAAGCAACCGCCTCGTCGACCGAAGAGGCCGCAAAGGTCGGCACCATGGCGATATCGTAAGCCTCGAGCAAGCGGCTGATTTCGACGGGATCGAGCCAGGTTCGGCCGTCGGCGAGCGCTGTGTCGACGATTTGGCGCGCAGCCTCGACGTCGGGCGCAAAGGAGCTCGGCATCGCCGGCGGAACAGCTGCGAGCGCTTCGACCACCTCGCGATGGCGGACGAGATGCATGAAGCCACGAACGGCATCATCCTCGGTCGGGTAGTTGGGAATTCCTGCGCCACTCAAGGTCTCGATGACTTGCTGCTCCGCACCGACCCATGTCGCCAGCACCGGCTTGGCCCAGCGCCGGTGCTGCTTGCGGTAGGCGCTGACGAACTGAGTGACAACCGTCGCAATGTCGTTTGCGGATGCAATCGCCGTCTGAACGTTCAGCACGAGAATCGCGTCGTTGGCCTGGTCGGCCAGCAGGGCCTCGAGCGAAGCCGTATATCGTGCCGCATCTGCATCGCCGACGATGTCGACAGGGTTCGATCCGGACCAGGTTTGCGGAAGCACGGCGTCGAGCTTGTCATGAACCGCCGGTGACAGCGCTGCTGGAATTCCTCCGAGTTCGACCAGGCGATCGACGGCGAGCACCCCGATCCCGCCGCCATTGGTCAGGATGGCCAGCCTCTTGCCCGTCGGCGACTCCACTCGCCCAAGTGTTTCGGCGCAATCGAACAGTTCACGCAGATCCGAAACCCGCAGAACGCCCGCGCGGCGAAACGCTGCTTCATAGACGGCATCTGCTCCCGCCAGCGCTCCTGTATGCGTTGCCGCCGCCTTCGCTCCGACCGCCCCGCGGCCCGATTTGACGACGACGACCGGCTTGACCCGGGCTGCGGCTCGCGCCGCCGACATGAACTTTCGCGCATCCTTGACGGCTTCGATATAAAGCAGGATCGCGCGGGTCCCCCCATCCAGCGCGAAATGATCCAAGAGGTCCGCGAGATCGAGCTCCAGTTGATCGCCGATCGAGACGATGCCGGAGAAACCGACGCCGCGCTGTGCTGCCCAATCCACCATGCCTGCAGCAATGGCGCCGGACTGCGAAATCAGCGCCAGGCTTCCCGCGACCGGCATGTGCGCCGAGAAGCTCGCATTGAGCTTGATGGCCGGCATCATGATGCCCAGACAATTCGGTCCGATCAGACGCATGCCGTACTTCTGCGCGGCCTTCTCGACCTGATCGGCCAATGATCCCGCGCCATGTCCAAGGCCCGCCGTGATGATGAGTGCGCCGGCGGCACCGAGGGCGCCGGCCTGATCGATCAGACCGGGAATCGAAGGAGGTGGCGTCGTGATCACCACCAGTTCCGGCGCGAACGGCAGCTCTGCGAGACGGCCCACCGACGCAACGCCGGATATCTCCTTATAGCGTGAGTTGACCAGACCAAGCTCGCCCTCGAACCCCGCCTTGACGACGTTGTCGAGAATGGCTCTTCCCACCGAATTCGGCCGCGGACTCCCGCCGACCAGGGCGATGGAGCGAGGCAGGAGCAGGTTCCGCAATCGGTAGGTCGACATGTCGATATCCAGCATCAGCTCGCGAAAGGCAGCCGCGCCCGCGCAGGCATCTTAGTTTCAATCCGCGGCAGCTCCAACGTGACTTATCATCCCAGCACAGGACGAATATGACGCGGCTCCGCTCTCGCAGACCCGCCTCGTTCCGCTCAACGGCTTTTGATATGCTCTCCGGCTCGCAGGGGGCCTTGACGAACATCAAACGGTCCTGGCCGGAATGAACTTATGTCTTCGAGCACAGCGCTGCCCAGGAGCTCTCGATGCACGCGATGGTGTTGCAAGGACCAGGAGCACTGCTCCAGTTCGAGACGCTCGCCGATCCCGAGCCCGGTCCTGGCGAGATCCGCGTCAGGGTTAGCGCATGCGGTGTTTGCCGGACCGATCTGCATCTCTACGATGGAGAATTGCCCGGCATTCCCTATCCGATCATTCCTGGTCATGAGATCGTCGGCCATGTCGACCGCATCGGTGCCGGTGTGACCACGCATCGAATAGGCGCGCGAGTCGGCATTCCCTGGCTGGGTCATACTTGCGGCCATTGCCCATTCTGCACGAAGGGAATGGAAAATCTCTGTGATGAGCCCGTCTTCACCGGCTACACGCGTCATGGCGGCTATGCGAGCCACGCCGTCGCTGACGCAAACTATGCATTTCCGCTCGACGGCCTGAATGATGATGTCGCCACCGCGCCGCTGCTGTGCGCCGGCCTGATCGGCTGGCGCTCTCTGGTCATGGCCGGCGACGCCCAGCGGCTTGGAATTTACGGCTTCGGAGCAGCGGGTCATATCATTGCACAAGTCGCTCGCTGGCAGGGACGCCAGATCTACGCGTTCACCCGCGAACATGATCGAACGGCACAAGATCTGGCCCTTCAACTCGGCGCGACATGGACCGGAGCCTCGGACCAGCGTCCCGATGTTGGCCTGGATGCGGCCATCATCTACGCCCCCGCCGGCGAACTCGTTCCGGCTGCTCTCCAGGCGGTTCGAAAGGGCGGCCGGGTCGTCTGCGCGGGCATCCATATGAGCGACATTCCGAGCTTCCCCTATTCGCTGCTTTGGGGGGAACGCCACGTGATGTCCGTCGCGAACCTGACGCGACAGGATGGCCTCGACTTCCTGCATGCTGCTCGGCAGGCTCAGATCCGGACTCATACAACACCCTATCCGCTGTCCGAGGCGAACGCCGTTCTTGCCCGATTGAGGCAAGGCGACATTCTCGGCGCAGCCGTCCTTGTCCCGGACGCCTGAAACTCGAACACCGGGAGTCGCGACTTATGACGTCAACCTCCGACCAGGATCTCGTCTTCGCGTTCCTGGGCGACACCGAGCGTCATCCCGGCGTCCGCCGGATCGACACGCATGCGGCTTCCGTCTTCCTGTTCGGCGATCGCGCGCTGAAGATCAAGCGGGCGATCCGGCTCCCGTTCCTCGACTATTCGACGCTCGCGCTCCGAAAGGCAGCGTGCGCGAAGGAACTGGAGATCAACCGGCAGTTTGCCCCGAACATCTACCTCCGTGTCGTCGCCGTCACGAAGGCAGCAAACGGTTCATTCGAGATCGGCGGCTCGGGCAGTCCGGTCGAATACGCCGTTGAGATGCACCGCTTCGATGACAGCCAGACGGTCGATCATCTCGCAGGCAAGGGGCAGATGAGCGCCGGTTTGGCTGAACGTCTGGCCGAGACGATCGCAGCATCGCATCGGGTCGCCACCGAGATCTCAATCAGCGGTTGGATCGACTCCATCCCCCGTTGGATCGACGCGTTCGTTGCCAGCTTCAGAGCTGGCCGGCGATTTGCGGACACCGAGATCGAGGAACTCAGCGTTCTCTGCCAGTCCGCCTTCACGCGCCTGAGGCCGCTGCTCGAACGGCGCGCTGCCGAAGGCCACGTCCGACGCTGTCATGGCGACCTCCATTTGGCCAACGTCGTCGTGATCGACGACGAGCCGGTGCTGTTCGATGCCATCGAATTCGACGACCGCATCGCCACGATCGACGTTCTCTACGATCTCGCATTTCCATTGATGGATCTGCTGCATTTTTCGCTGCCGGCCGCAGCCAATCGGCTGCTGAACCGCTACCTTTCGATCGCCGCGCCTGAGCAGACCGAGGGCCTCGCCGCGCTACACCTGTTCATGACCATGCGGGCAGCCATCCGCGCTCAGGTGTTTCTTGCAAAGCTCGATCGCGAGCATTCTGACCACTCGGATATCGACGCCCAGATGACATTCGATATCGCGAAGAGCTATTTCCAATTGGCACGCCAGCTCATTCAGCCGGTCGCCCCGATGATGATTGCGGTCGGCGGCCTGTCAGGAACCGGAAAATCCGCCTTGGCGCGCGCGCTCGCTCCGGTCTTGGCCCCTCGACCCGGCGCGATCGTTCTGCGCAGCGACGTGCTCCGCAAGCAGCTGTCTGGCGTCGCGCAGACGGATCGGTTGCCAACGGGCGCCTATACGCCTGAATCAAGCGCAAGCGTGTATCAGGAATTGGGGAAGCTCGCTGCTCGTGCGCTGGCTCAAGGCTTTACGGTCATCGTCGATGCCGTTTTTGCACGTCAGACCGAGCGGAAAGACATCCGCGGGTTGGCGCAGCAGTTGAAGGTGCCTTTCGCCGGGCTCTTCCTCGTCGCAGACCTGCGCATCCGGCAGGAGCGGATTCAACATCGGGTCAACGATGCGTCCGATGCAACGGCGGTCGTTGCCGAGGAGCAGGAGCGCTATGACATCGGCGCGCTGGATTGGCTGCAGGTGGATGCCTCAGGAACGCCGGAAGCGACACTGGATCGCGCCCTGTCATTGCTGAAGATCAGCGCCCGAGCCTGACAGCATCGCGGCGCCCCCCGGTCAGGTGTGGACGTAGTCGCCCGGCGCGCTCCCAAGTTCAGTTGAGCTGTCCGTCCCGAGCGGCGGCGGCGCACCCGGGGCTGCCGACTGTTGCGCGAGCCAGACGATCCAGGTCGGCCACCACGATCCCTCGATCCGGGGGGACGTACTCAGCCACTCGTCCGGGCCGAGATAGGGCGCATCGGCCGCCTTGCTGCGCACCTGGTGCGAATGTCCCGGTTGACCCGGCGGCGCCACGATGCCGGCATTGTGCCCGCCGCTGGCCAGCGCAAAAGTCACGTCGGCATCGACCTCGTAGTGGATCTTGTACGTGGATTTCCACGGCGCAACGTGATCGCGCAAGGTTCCGACGACGAACATCGGGGTGTGAATGTCCGAGAGCGACACCGGCTTTCCGTCGACCTGGTACCTTCCTTCGGCAAGATCGTTGTTCAGAAACAACTTGCGCAGATATTCGGAGTGCATCCGATACGGCAGCCGCGTCGCATCTGCATTCCAGGCCATCAGATCACTCGGATTGGCCCGTTCACCGAGAAGATAATCGCGCGAGACATGCGACCAGATCAGATCGTTGGACCGAAGCAGTTGAAATGCGCCGGACATCTGCGTCGTGTCGAGATAGCCACGCTCCCACATCACATCTTCCAGGAAGGCAACCTGGCTTTCGTTGATGAAGAGCGTCAGCTCGCCAGCCTCGGTGAAATCGGTCTGGGCTGCAAACAGCGTAATCGTCTTGAGGCGGCTATCGCCGTCCCGCGCCATGGCGGCTGCGGTGATCGAGAGCAGCGTTCCTCCAAGACAATAGCCCACGGCATGGACTTGCGTGTCCGGAACGATCCTGCCGATCATGCCCAATGCGGCCATGACGCCGAGCGACCGGTAGTCGTCGAAAGCGAGATCACGGTCCTTTGCTCCTGGATTTCGCCAGGAGATCATGAACACGGTAAAGCCCTGGTCTGTGAGATACCTCACCAGGGAGTTGTGCGGCGACAGATCCAGGATGTAATATTTCATGATCCAGGCCGGCACGATCAGAATCGGTTCGGGCCGTACCTTCTCGGTCGTCGGAGCGTATTGGATCAGCTCGATCAACTGGTTACGAAGGACGATCTTGCCTGGCGCGGTCGCGACCGTCTTGCCGACCACGAACTCGGCGCTGCTCGATGCCTTTCCGGGTTGCAGCACCTGCTTGAGATCGGCAAGCCAGTTCTGCCAGCCGAAGACGAGGTTTTCGCCACCGCTCCGGATTGTCTTGTCCAGAACCTCGGGGTTGGTCGCTGCGAAGTTCGATGGCGCGAACACATCAAGCAGCTGACGCAGCGAGAAATCGACGACGGCTTCATTGGCGGGGTCGACGCCCCGAATGCCGGTCGTTGCTTTGTGCCACCAGTCCTCCCCGAGCAGGAACGCCTGCGCGAACAGGTTGAACGGCTGCGTCGCCCATTGCGGCTTGGAGAAGCGATGATCGTTGGCCTGCGGCTTGATGAGATCCCAGGGACTGCGGTTCGGATCGGCAAAATGCAATGACCGCTCGGCGAGCTGCCTCGCGCAACGCCAGGCATCGTGCGCAATTTCGATCTGGCGCTGCGGCGCTGCGACAAGATGACAGGCCCAGTCCAGATAGGCCATCGACAGGGCGGCCGGCGAGATCCCACCGGTCAAGCGCGCCAGGACAGCGCTAAAGGCCCTGTCCAGCTCATGGCCTTCACGCCGAAACTCCCTGGAGCCCGTTTCGGCTTCTTGAGAAAGCGACGTGCCGCCAGATACAGCAAGCTGGCCCGCCGTCACCTGCGGCGAGGTCCCTTCGAGGTTGACGGCACCGATCTGATCGCTGGATATCTTTCCTTCGCGTTTCCGCTGGTCCGGACGCGACATTCCCGCACTTTTCAGCTTTGCCACCGCTGCCCCGCGAGATTCACGCTGGCATCGATGAGACGCTGCCCATGCTTGAACAGCCGGTCGCAATCCCGCCGGACAAAGTCGAGCTGATGCTGTCCGCATTCCTGGACCATCGCTTGAATTCCCTTGACGGAATGCACACCCGCCAGTTTCGCAACGAACTCGGCCAGCAGATGCGTTTCCGTCCGTGCGCGGTCCAGCGCCTCGTTGCCGGCGAAGATGATCTCTTCCAAGATGATCTGCTGTGATCCGATGAGCAGCTCGAGCGCGTGCTTGTTGGAGAGCGCCACACGTTCGGATAGCTTGGCGGTTTCTTCGGCCACGGCATTCGCTTCGGAGAGCTCAGGCATATGCAACCTCCCCTTTCGCTGGATGGAGATGTCCCTTTAGCTCGATGTCCACGTCGAGACCTTGAGCTGCATCAATGACGGCGCAACCGGCTCTTTGACCTGGGTCAATTCACGCCTTGCCCGGCGGCCTACCCTTCGTCAGCTTTTGACATCGGAGTTCGCCATGCGCGCCCATCAGATCATGACCCGTCCCGTCATCACCGTCACCCCGGACACCTCGATTGTGGATGCGGCCAACATCATGCTCCAACGCCATGTCAGCGGCCTGCCGGTGGTCGATACCGCCGGTAAGCTGGTGGGCGTCGTCTCCGAAGGAGACTTCATTCGCCGAACGGAGATCGGCACCGGACGCAAACGCGGCCGCTGGCTGCGCTTCATTCTTGGACCGGGGAAATCGGCCGCCGACTTCGTCCACGAACATGGACGCAAGGTTTCCGAGGTCATGACCAAGACGCCGCTGACGATCACGGAAGACGCCGCGCTCGCAGAAATCGTCGAGCTGATGGAAAAGAACCATGTGAAGCGGTTGCCGGTGGTCAAGGGCGACCAGGTGGTCGGCATCGTGTCGCGCGCGAATCTGCTGCAGGCGGTCGCCACGCTCGGACGGCAGGTGCCGGATCCGACGGCCGATGACGATCACATCCGCAACCGCGTCATCGATACCATCGAGAAGAACGATTGGTGCCCGTTCGGGCTGTCGGTCATCGTCAAGGACGGCATCGTTCATTTGAGCGGTGTCATCACTGAGGAGCGTTCGCGTCAGGCGACGGTTGTCGCCGCCGAAACCGTCTCTGGTGTGAAGAAGGTGCACGATCATCTGTGCTGGGTCGATACGATGTCGGGCATGTACCTGAACTCGCCGGAAGACGAGGACATGGCCAAGGCCAGTTGAGGCGCGCAATCTCTCTGGCCTGGGGAATCGCGAGATCCAGCACCATGCCACGCTTGTTGCGGTCGAGACTGAGAAAGGCTACGCTTTCGCCGCCGAGTTCGGCATGCTTGTAAGCGCGGGTATCGTCGCCCCTGACCGGCTGCTCGATCTTGATGAACTCAGCACATGATTTGCTCAATCGCGCGCGCAACGGCAGCCCGCAGGCCAATGCCGCGGGTGGCCCTGCCTGGGCTGCAACGAAACCGGGCACACGCGCAAGGCTGATTGGCCACTCACGGGCGGATTATCTTGCGCCAGTAGAGCGAGTTCGCCCACGCCCATGGCCGTCCGGGTTGGAACAACACATATCCGCAGCGGATGAAGTTGTTCGCGGAGACGACATTGTCCGTCGTATCGGAAACGATGCAATACAGTCCGGAACGCCGCGCACACTGCTCGATCGCGCGCATCATGCGCCGCTGAAGTCCGTGCCCACAGCGCTCCCGCAGAAAACGCCGACCCTCGACAGATAGCCTATTCCGCTGCCCAAGGCGGATGGAATCAGACCGGCAAAGGCGATGGGTTGTCCCAGTTCGCTCGTGATCCACCAATGGCCGGCTTCGAAATCGGGCAGAGGTGCACGATCGAGAAAAATCTGCGCGTGGAGATCCTTCAAGGTCTCGAGGGTGTCGGGCTCGCACGCATCGACCTCACCGACGCGGAAGCGGCCCACCCGCTGCTGGATCCGGCTGGACACGACATCACTTTCCGAGCACGACTTTGATACCGAGCCAGATCGCGCCGACGAGACCGGTGGCGATGACGGTGATGACGGCCTTGAACGTGTAGCTCTGGGCCTGCTCCACGCTCTTGCGCCAGCGCCGCAGGTGCTGAAAGTCCGCGCGGAGCTCAGTGATCGTTTTCGACATGGTCGCTTCCGGATTGATGACGAGTGGATTCGCGTAGTGCCGTCACGACCGCAGATCGGTTGCGGCGATCACGACGAGACCCAGCAGGGCCAGCGAGATCAGATAGGCGGTCATCGGCTTCTCCTGATCGAATGAAAAAAAGTCGCGGCGGATCGCGGCCAACGCGATCGCTTCGGGCGCGAACCCTATCCCCCGTTCGAGGAACCGCAGCGGACGCAGCGACGATCGCTGCGGCCGCGAGCCGCCCCGTTCGCGCGGGGCCGGCCAATATCCAGACAAAGGTGAGTGCGAGGACGCGCTTTCGCACATGCCCGCGATCGACGGCCTCGCGTGGTTCGAGAGCGATGGCGACCATTCGGCGCCGACATCAGCACAAAGCCCGCAGGCGATGCGCCTGCCGATTCCCGTAATTTCGGAAAATTCGATGATGACACTATGCCGGTGATTTGCCCGACGTGTCAAATTTGATCGAAATGCGTCCGTCAGACTTTCCGATTCCGATAACCGCCCGGCGAAATCCCCTTCGGCCAAACAAAAAGCCCGCTGCCGAATTCTCGGCGCGGGCTCTATGATTTTTTCGACGATGACAAAATGCGCCTGATTTGCCCGACGTGTCAAGCGCGAACCTCGGGCGTGACCTCGGGTGATCGTCAGCGTGTCGCTGATAGCCCGTCGGGCTGAGCCGTCGAGGGAGATTTTCCGATGTACGTCGTTGCTGTCGTCATGGCCGTTTCATCGGCACTGTTCTATGTCGCCGGCCAGCATCAGCTCGGATCGGTCGGCGCCGATGTCTGCCAATATGGCAGCCTGTTCTGCGACAAGCCACACTACATGATGACGGGTGCGGTGCTCGCCGGCCTCTGGGGCAAGTTCGTCAGCATGCGCTAGCCGGCGGATCAGTTCTTGATCGCATAGAGCGGCGTTCTCACCGTCAGCTGATAGGTCGGCTTGGGCGCCCAGGCGATCTGGGCCGTGACGCCGAACAGGCGGTTGTCGTCATCGTCCATCCGGTCGAGATCCAGCCTGAGCAGCGGCTGCGTGTAGGATGCGATCGGAGTCACGGCAAGCAGCTGCGCGCCGCGGAACGACTGGAGGCCGATGCGCGCGGAGACCTTCCAGTTGTTCTCCCACTGATAGAAGCCGCCGACATAGCCGGCCATCGTACTGCCGACATGCGCGAGCGCGGAGTCCACGTCGACGTGTGTGTACTGGACACCCGCGAGCCAGCCCCGCATCTCCTCGGCGTCGAGTGCGTATTTGGTCTCGACGACGGTATTGAACGAGGTCGTCGCCAATGGCGCGTCCGGCACCGCGCGGGTCAGCGTCGACTGCAGCGTCAATGTCGGGATCGCGCCACCGTTCTGCTGATAGACGTCGGCCTGGAAGCCCAGGAACCAGCTCGTCACCGCCACGTCGGACCACCCGGTCAGGCCGTTGGAGGACGTGCTCCCGGTGAAGCCGCCATAGAGCGAGAGAGCATCGCCGAGATCGACCGTCAGCGGAACGTCGACGCCGACGCCCTGGTTGGTCGGCGCCGACAATTGCGGCCGTCCCGGCAAAGCCGGTCGGTCGAGCAGCCGTCGCAAGGTGGCGATCTGCGACAGGGTCGCGAACAGCGAGGAGTCACCGAGCCCCGTCGACAACGCACCACCGGGCACATAGGCGTAGTTCGTGCGAAAGTCGATATAGACGTTGGCGAGGCCCGCCGGCGGCGGCGCCTCCTCGCCGTCCTTTGCGAACGCGCTGCTGCTCACGACCAGCGCCACGCACACGAGCAGCGCGCGTCCCCACCGCGTCGCCCTGCCCCCGCCCGGCGACCATTGCTCAAGCGCCATTTCCCCGTCCCCCAGAGCCTGAAACTACTCCGGCGCGACGCGTTCCTTCAAGTATCGATCCAGCAGCAACGACGGCCGGGCCGATACCCTGCGCCTTCACTCCGACACCGCCGGCCCGGACCCCGCCCCGCGCGCGGCCATGACCAGGCGCAGCACGCGCGACAGCTCCTCCACGGAATACGGCTTGTGAATCAGGCTGAAGCCGTGACGGTCGCCTTCCGCGAGAACATCGCTGTAGCCGCTGTTGAGCACGATCGGAATCAGGGGAAGCCGCCGGCGGATCTCGTGGCCGAGGGTGACGCCGTCCATTCCCGGCATCACCACATCGCTGAGGACGAGATCGAAGCTCGCCGGGCTGTCGTCGATCATGCGCAGCGCGTCGGCGCCGCTGCGCGCCAGCACGGTTCGGTAGCCGAGGTCTTCGAGCAGTTGCGTGGAGAATTCGCCGACCTCGGGGTTGTCCTCGACCACCAGCACGTTCCATCGCGCGGCCGGCTGGTCGGGGCTGTGCGCGTTGCGCTCGCGCCGCTCGAGCGGCTTGTGCGTGAGTGGAAGCAGCAGGGTCAGTGTCGTGCCCTTGCCGACCTCGCTCTCGGCCAGCACGCGGCCACCGGACTGGTGCACGAAGCCATAGACCTGGGACAGGCCGAGACCCGTGCCGCGTCCCACGCCCTTGGTCGTGAAGAACGGCTCGAAGATGCGATCGATCTGATCGGGCGCAATGCCGCAGCCGGTATCGCTGACGGCGATCGACACGAACCGCTGCTGTCCGCCCGGACCGTCCTGTCGGACGCGGTCCCCGCGAATGGTCAGGACGCCGCGCCCGTCCATGGCGTCGCGGGCATTGGCGACGAGGTTCACGAGCGCGGTCTCGAACTGATTGATGTCGACGTCGACCGGCAGCGGCCGCGATCGCAGATCGAGTTCGACCGTCGCCGGCGCCCCGAGCACCGTCTGCAGCATCTCCTCGATCTGCTCGATGTGCTCTGCCGCATCGAAGACACGGCGCTCCATCGGCGTGCGGCGCGCGAACGCGAGCAGTTGCCCCGTCAGCTTGGCCGCACGATCCGCCGTGTCCGAGATCGCATCGACATAGCGTCGGATGCGGTCGGGCGGCAGCTGCCGCCGGCGCAGGAGGTCGGCCGACGATCTGATCACGGTCAGCATATTGTTGAAGTCGTGCGCCACGCCGCCGGTGAGCTGGCCGATCGCCTCCATCTTCTGCGCCTGGCGGAATGCCTCCTCGGCCTTGCGCCGCTCGGTGAGTTCGACCGCCTCGGGTACGATGGCGGCAACCTGACCGGTCTCGTCGCGGACCGGCCGCATCTGGAAGTCGAACCAGCGGCAGCCGCCGACCGGGAGGTCGAGCTGGAGCTCCTGTCGCGCCTCGTCGCCGCGGGCCACGGCGTCGACCAGCGATCTGATCACCTCGGGCATGCCAGGTGTGCTCGCGAACCACGGCGTCTCCCAGAACGGCTGGCCGACGACCTCGTCCAGGGGCGCGGCGATCGCTTCGAGCAAGGTCGCATTGGCGTCGAGCAGCGTGCCGTCGGACGACAGCAGTGCCTGGAACGTGTAGCTCGCCTCGAAGATCGTGCGGAGCCGCGCCTCCTTGGCCTGCAGCTCCGCGGTGCGCTCGGAGACCTGGGCCTCCAGCCGCTCGTTGAGCTCGCGCAGCGTTGTCTCCGCCTCACGCCGGACCCTGGCGAGATCGATGTTGGCACGCACGCGCGCCAGCAGCTCGCGCGCGCTGAAGGGCTTGCTGAGGTAGTCGCTGGCGCCGGCGTCGAGCCCCTCGACCTTCGCCTCCTCGCCGGCTCGGGCGGACAGGACGACGACGGGAATGTCGCGCAGCTGCCTATCGCTGCGAAGCGCCTGCAAGAGACCGAAGCCATCCAGCCGCGGCATCATGACGTCGGTCAACACCAGATCGGGGCGACGCCGGCGAATGGCCTCGAGCGCGGCCGAACCGTCGGCGACGGCGTCCACTTCGTAATTGTCGCCGAGCAGACGACGGATATAGTCGCGCATGTCAGGGTTGTCGTCCGCGAGCACCACGCGGTCCCGACCGGGAGAGGCCCCGGAGCGGAGGCCGAGGTCGTCGGGCGAGGATGGGTGGGGAAGATCGATCGGGCCGTCGCCGTTCAGCCAGCCCAGCACCTCGTCGATATAGGCCTGCGCACGCCTGTTCGTGCTGCCCAGCGCACGCGAGCTTCCGAGCTGGCCGGCTGGCAGATGGGCGGACCCGAGCGGAATGCGCACCGAGAAGACGGAGCCGCGGCCCAACTCGCTTTCAGCCGCGATCTCGCCGCCGTGAAGCTTCACCAGTTCCTGGACCAGTGCAAGACCGATCCCGCTGCCCTCGTAGGAGCGGCCACGCGCGCCCTCGACGCGGCGAAACCGCTCGAACAGATGCGGCAGCTCCGCGGATGGGATCCCGGTGCCGGTATCGCGAACGATCAGCTCGGCATGGCGCCGATCCGCGGCGAGGCCGACGGTGACCGCGATTTCGCCGTCGAACGTGAACTTGAACGCGTTGGAAACCAGATTGAGGACGATCTTCTCCCACATGTCGCGATCGACATAGACCGGCTCTGAGAGAGAAGCGGCCGCGATGACGAGGCGCAGGCCGGCGCGATCCGTCGCCGAGCGAAAGTTGGAGACGAGCTCGGACGTGAAGGCAGCGAGATCCACGGGCTCGAAACGGGCGGTCATGCGGCCGGCTTCGATCCGGGAGAAGTCCAGCAGCGTGTTCACGAGCTTCAACAGGCGAATGCCGTTGCGATGGATCAGGCCGAGCACGGATCGCGCATCGGCGGACAGCCGGTCCTCATCGCGGCCAAGCATGTCCTCCAGCGGACTCAGCATCAGCGTCAGCGGCGTTCGAAATTCGTGGCTGATGTTGGAGAAGAACGTCGTCTTGGCGCGATCGACCTCGGCCAATGCTTCGGCCCGGCGCCGTTCGGCGTCATAGGCTCCACCATTGCTGACGGCAGCGGCGACCTGGCCGGCGACGAGACCAAGGAAACGCGCATAGCTTTCTTCATAGAGGCGGAACGGATTCAGCCCGGCAATCACGAAGCCGCCACGACCGGCTTCACCGGCCGGCGGAATCGGAAGCACAACGGCGCGCGTCGGCGGTTGCCGCCAGCCGCCGCTCGGAAAGGCGACGCCGAACGATTGCGCGAGATCGCGGACCAGCAGCGCAGTTTGCTCCCTCATCGACTCGGCCAACGGCCATATGGCGTCCGGCTGAATCGGCAGTTTCGGCTGCACGGCGGGATGATCGCGGCCGATGCCGGTCAAGCCCTCGAGCCGCGCCGTTTCGCCGTCCGGCTCGGTCATGTAGATCATGACGAAGGGAAGATCGCGGGGCTCCTGTGCCAAGGCGTGCGCGCAGCTCGCACAGGCCTGATCGACGCTGCGCGCCTCGGCCCCGGCGTTCGCGAGCGCACGCAGCAGCGACAGCTGGCGCTCGCCGATCACACGCTGGGTGTCGTCGGTATTGGCGCAGAAGATGCCGCCGGGCGTACCGTCATCGTCGGGAATGGGACTGTAGGAAAACGTGTAGTAGGTCTCTTCGGGAAAACCATTGCGCTCCATGATGAGGAGCTGGGCCTCGACATAGGTCCCCTGGTCACCGCCGCTCGCTTTGGCCAGCAGCGGCGCAATGTCCTCCCAGATCTCGTGCCAGACCTGGGAGGTCGGACGTCCGAGCGCCCAGGGATGCTTGCCGCCGATGATGGCCTTGTAGGCGTCGTTGTAGAGATAGATCAGCTCCCGCCCCCAGCCGATCCATATCGGCTGCTGGGATGTCAGCATGATCCTCACGGCCGTCTTCAGGCTCTGCGGCCAATGCTCCGGTGGTCCGATCGGCGTGCTCGCCCAATCGAACTGCAGCATCAACCCCGCGAGCTCGCTGCCGCCTGCAAAGAGCCGTTCGCGCTCGGCCATGCTGAGTCTCTGATCGCGCGCCGGTTGCCGCTCGTCCAGCAAACGTCCCCTCCCGCAATGATCACCGTGCTTAAAAACGCCGGAATTCTCCTCCGGTTCCGAAACCGGGAACAAAAAGGGCCGATTGCGATTTCGCGCGACACTCGCTCCCAGGGGGAGCGTCGGCATGCAGGCGACCCCCGTGCTTGCCGGATCGGCGGCCTAAGGCACGGCCACCATGGCCGTCGCCGTGCTCGCCCTGCTGTGGTCGCTCGTCACGGGGCCCGCTTCAGCGACCCTCACGACCTTCCTCTGCGTCATACGCAAAGCAGTTGCACAACGTCATTGGTGCAACGCGGGACGTAAACTGTGTTAACAGACCGTTCCCGCCACCCCGCCGCGATTGATACCGATCAACGCAGGACGCGCTCCGGTGTGGCGGGCTCGAACAAAGCACCTCGGAGACTGTCTTGACCCAACCGCAACGCATGAGCGCACCCACGCTGCCCACCTATTCCCCGCGCGGCCTCGCGCTGCTGCGGGATCCCCTGCTCAACAAGGGCACCGGCTTCACCGAGCCGGAGCGCGACGCGCTCGGTCTGCGCGGTTTCCTTCCCGCCGGCGTCATGTCGATGCAGGCCCAGGCCGAACGCATCCTGGTCAATCTCCGCAGCCTGTCGAGCGATCTCGAAAAATATGTCGCCCTGAACGCGCTGCACGACCGCAACGAGGCGCTGTTCTTCCGGGTGGTCTGCGACAACATCGACGAGATCCAGCCGCTGATCTACACGCCGACCGTCGGCCTCGCCTGCCAGAAATACGGCCTGATCTTCCAGCGGCCGCGCGGCCTGTTCATCTCCGCCAACGACCGCGGCCGTATCGCGGAGATCCTCGCCAACTGGCCCTATCGCGCCAGGCTCATCGTCGTCACCGACGGCGAGCGCATTCTCGGACTCGGCGATCTCGGCGCCAACGGCATGGGCATCCCGGTCGGCAAGCTGTCGCTCTACTCGGCCTGTGCCGGCATTCATCCGGAGGAGTGCCTGCCGGTCATGCTCGACGTCGGCACCAACAATGAGGAGCTGCTGAACGACCCCTATTACATCGGTCTGCGCCAGAAACGTCTGTCGGGCGAGGCCTATGACGCGTTCGTCGACGAATTCATGACGGCGGCGCGCGCCGCCTTCCCCGGCGTGCTGATCCAGTTCGAGGATTTCGCCAACCACGCGGCGTTCAAGCTGCTGCACAAATATCGCGATGATGCCTGCGTCTTCAACGACGACATCCAGGGCACGGCAGCGGTGGCGCTCGCCGGCCTGTTCTCGGCACTGCGCATCACCGGCGGCAAGCTGCGCGACCAGACCGTGCTATTCCTCGGCGCCGGCGAAGCCGCAACCGGCATCGCCGACCTTGTCGTCTCGGCCATGATGGCCGAGGGCCTCACCGAGGCCGAGGCGCTGCGCCGCGCCTGGCTGACGGATTCGCGCGGCCTCGTCGTCAAGGGTCGCGAGAACCTGCATGGCCACAAGCTGCGCTATGCGCACGACCAGGCGCCGATCGGCGACTTCCTGACCGCGATCAAGACGCTCAAGCCGACCGCGATCATCGGCGTCGCGGCCGTTGGCGGCGCCTTCACGCCGGACGTGCTGCAGGCAATGGCGGAGCTGAACGAACGTCCTATCATCTTTGCGCTCTCCAACCCGACCTCCAAGGCGGAGTGCTCGGCGGAGGCCGCCTATCGCCATACGCAGGGCCGCGCGCTATTCGCCTGCGGCAGCCCCTATGATCCGGTCAAGCTCGACGGCAAGACGTTCGTGCCGCGCCAGGGCAACAACTCCTACATCTTCCCGGGTGTCGGCCTCGGGGCCATCGCCAGCGGCGCGCGGCTCGTGACCGACGAGATGTTCATGGCCGCGGCCCACACCCTGGCGAACTGCGTCACCGGCGCCGATCTCGAACAGGGCAGTCTCTACCCAGCGCTGCCGCGCATCCGCGAAGTCTCCGCCCATATCGGCGCAGCGGTCGCCAGCGTGGCTTTTCAGAACGGGCTCGCCACGGGACCCGCTCCGAACGATCTGCTCGGCTTCGTCGCGTCGAAGATGTACGACGCGCGCTACTGATCGACATCGCGGATGCCTCCAAGCATCGAGGCATCCGCATTCTCCGACGCCAGCGCCGCCCGCCCGACTATTGATCCGGAACGATCGCGTTGGTCGGCGTCGGCCGGTCGGTGATCTGCTGGCCGAACAGGCTTGCGATCAGCTCCACGGCGACGCGCGCCGTCTTGCCCCGGTCGTCGAGGAAAGGATTGAGCTCGACGATGTCGACCGAGCGGACCAGGCCGGAATCGTGCAGCAGCTCCATGATGAGATGCGCCTCGCGATAGGTCGCGCCGCCCGGCACGGTGGTGCCGACGCCAGGGGCCACATCGGGATCGAGGAAATCGACGTCGAAGCTGACATGCAGGACGCCGTTCCGTGCGCGGACCTTGTCGAGAACCCGGCGCATCAGCACGCCGACGCCGAATTCGTCGATCGCGCGCATGTCGGCAATGCTGACACGGCGCTGCCGCAGCAGCTCCTTTTCCGCCTTGTCGATCGAGCGGATGCCGAACAGCTCGAGTTGATCTGTGCTGATGCCCACGCGCGCCTCGTCGCCAAGCAGGCCATCGAGGCCCGGCTCGCCGCACAGGAAGGCGGCGGACATGCCATGCATGTTGGCGGTGAGGGTCGTCTCCGGCGTGTTGTAGTCGGCATGGGCATCGAGCCAGAGCACGAACAGATCGCGCCCGATCTCGCGGCAATGGCGCGCGATCCCGTTCACCGATCCCATCGACAGCGAATGGTCGCCGCCCAGGAACACCGGGATGGCGCCGGTCTGCGCCAATTCATGGCTTCGTCGCGCCAGCACCCGGGACCAGCGTTGGATCTGGCGGTAGTGCTTGGCGTTCGCCGGCGGCGCATCGCCACACTCGCGCATGTCGGCGATGCCGACGTCGCCATAGTCGGTCACGTCGAGCCCGAGGCTTTCGAGTACGGTGACGAGCCCTGCCGTGCGCAATGCCGCCGGCCCCATCAGCGTGCCACGTACGGATGCGCCGAGATCGATCGGCGCGCCGAGGACGGCGATGCGCTGCGGTGCTGCTGTGTCTGGTGAAGCCAAATCGGGATCCTTTCACATGCGCCCGGACAAGCCGGTCAGGACCGGAATGGAGCGCAGGCCGAACGATACACCGGATTCACAAACCGACGTCGGCCAGCAGCGGAACCAATCGCGTCAGCGGGCATTTCCTGGATCAAGCCCCGCCAGATTGCACCGAGGGTGGGATTTCAATCCGACTGATGAGTGTCGAGAAGGCAACGATAGTGAGCAGCGAAACGTTCGAAACACCTCCGCAGCCGGGAGTCGCCGAACGCGCGGTCGACACCGCGACGGATTTGTCGCACTCCCTGGGAGAGATGATGGGAACCCTGAGCGCCACCGTGGACCGGCTCAGCGCGGCCGCAAAGGACGCAAGGCGGCCGGGAACGGCGCTGTCGACCTTGAGCGCGATCACGCGCGAGGCCCCTCTCACCAGCCTGTTCATCGCCTTTCTGTTCGGCGTTGCCGTCACACGTCGGCGCTGACCGCGGGCCACGTCAGAACAGCCGAGGCCCACGGCGGTCGAGCTGCGATTCCCATGTCAGCAGCGTCGCCGCGGCGATCATGATGGCAATGCCGGCGATGCTGATCAGGAACTGCATCGCAAGACCGCTGGAGATGTCGGCCAGCATGACTTGGCCGATGAAGGCAAGCAGCACGCCGAGGCAATAGATCGAGAGCGAGTTCTCACCACACCTGATCATGGCCGTCATCAGCGGACGGATCGTGCCACGCCACTCCGGCGGCGCGAGCCTGGAGACCACCAAGGCGAGCGACAGGAAGTGCACCAGCCGGACGGGCGCCAGATGGCTCTTGTAGATCGGATAGATCAGGCCGGTGATCGCCCTGGGGATCAGGCTTTCGAGACCCTTGAACTCCCAGCTCAAGGCCATGAACAGGCTGAACGCGAGGTAGGCCAGCGCTGCGACCAGCAGCGTACGTGAGTTGAGGATCGGCCGCAGGCGCGCGGTCCCGGCGGACGCGTACCAAGCGCCGATCACGAACAGGAACTGCCACGCGAACGGGTTGAAATAGAGTTCGCCACTCGGCCAGGCCGGCACCTGCCAGCTGAACAATTGAACCATCATGTAGAGCATGAACGAAAGAACGAGCGTCAACGTCGCGCTGGTCGTCATCAGCCAGAGGACGAGCGGAAAGCAGATGTGCAGGATCGCGAAGGTGAGCAGGATGTCGGTGTTGACCGGGGCGAACTGCAACAGCGCGACATGCACCAGCGTTGGACCGGGCTCGCGAAACAAGAACCCGGTGTTGGTCTCGTCGACGAATCGGGTGCCGCCGCCGACCACCCACACCAGCGCCGCATAGGCGAGCAGCAGCACCAGGAAGGCCGCGTAGATTTCCCATGCCCGCCGCAGCGCGCGCACCACCGTCGTCGCCCAGCCCTGCGTCGATAGCGCACCGCCATAGGCCAGCATGCAGGTATAGCCGGAGATGAATACGAACACCTCGGAGGTGTCGCTGAAGCCGTAATTGCGCAACGTCAGCCACGCCAGCGAATTGTCCGGAACGTGATCGACGAAGATGAACCACAGCGCCAAGCCGCGGCAGGCGTCGAGCCTGAGGTCGCGACGCCGGTTGCCGGTTTCGACCGCGGCGATACCGGTCTTCGCCGGCTCTCGGTCTCCGTCCATGGGATGAGCCTCGTCTGATGCGGACCCGACCTGCCTTCGGATGCCGCCTGATCTCGAAAAGCTCCGCGACAAGCTGATCGGAACTCGAACGTTGCCTGCGAGACGTTGCGGCCTTTTTCCAGATTCCGCGCACCTTGTCTTCAAACCGAATGCGGCGCACCCCAGGTGTTCCGTCACTCGCTTTTTTCGCGACATGAGACAAAAAAGCACGCAAAAAATGTACGCAGACTGGCGCACCGGAGGAAGATTACCGGCATGGTGGTGTTAACCAACTTATCATCGCGAAGCTGGCAATTATTCCAGTCCCGTAGTTGCCCGGATTGATTGTAGGTTCGTTAGACGTTGACTTGTAGTGGAAGGTCAAAGGGGGGTTTCGTGATCCACCGAGGTGTCCAATATACGGTCGTGGCGACTGCTGAACCGGACATTTGGGAATGGCGGTACGAGTTCGGCAATCAGGTCAAGTGCGGACGAACCCAGACCAGACTGGCCGCCCTCGCCGCTCGGCGCGTGAAGTCAAAGATCGATGCCGCGCTCCGTGCAACCCCGACTGGTACCGTGACCGCCCCAAACGTCGTCGGTGACCGGCGCGACATGGTCGAGACGCCGTCGCATGGCCTGACCTGACGCGGTTCCTTCGCGCGTCCGACGCCGATCGCCAGATAGCGGCAACTCCGTCTATTGAGACAGATCAAGGCGATCACGCCGGGATCCGTCATGGTCAACGGATGGAAACTTCCGTTTTTCGCTGCCCTCGAATGGGATCGACGATGCCGACCGGCTTTACTGTGCCGGCCTTGGCCGAGGACGCGGATGCCTAAAGGCGGACGCATGTCGAGCATCGGGCGCCGGGCATCTCGTCGACAAGCGCAGCGGACAGACACGGGGCGACATGGAGGGCGCGAGATGTCCTACGTTGCAGACGAACTGACGGCAGCTCCTGCGTCGGGACCGTCCCTGCTGCGGCGCCTTGGCGCCGTGCTGAAGGCGATCATCGCCCGGATCGACCTGTCTCATTTTCCCAGGTCGTGCTGCAACTGACACGCGCCAGCGTGGCCCATCGAGCACACCTGCACGGAGGGGTTGCGAATGACGAAGATCGTCCTTCCTCCCCGACGCTTTCCCACCTCATGAGCTGCCGTCGCCTCAACGGGACGTCGCGCTCGCCATTACAGGATCGGAGTAACCGGATGCGCGTCTTGGTGATCAGAGTTCTGGCGGTCACGGTCGCTATGGTGGCATCGTCGCCGGTGTGGGCGGCCGATGCGGATCATGGCGCCGACCTGGCCCGGCGCTGGTGCGCCGCGTGCCACCTCGTCGAAGGGACGCAGAAACAGGCGAGCGCAGACGTACCGTCGTTCTCGCAGATCGCGCACAAGGCGGACTTCACCCCGGAGAAAGTCGCGTTCTTCCTGCTCGACCCGCACCCGAAAATGCCGAGCTTCCCGCTCAACCGGCTCGAGGCGGCCGATATCGCCGCCTATATCAGCTCGCTGCGCAAGTAGTACCGATGCCCTGCCGGCGGCTCGACGGCCGCCGACCTCGCTTCAGGGCGACGTCGCACTGCAACGGTTCAGGCCTTCGCTTCAGGCCTTTGCTTCAGCTCTTGGGTTCGACGGCTTTGCTCGCGGCGGACATGAGGCCCGTCGTGATCGTCTTCATGTGCTCACCGGCATTGGTGAACTGGCTACGCAGGAACTCGGACTGAATCCGCATCGCCTCTTCCAGTTCGGTCGCATGGACGAGCTTTCGAGCATGCTCGAACGCCGTCTTTATATTCTGCTCGGTGAGGGTGAGCGCCTGCTTGGACATGTCGGCGGCAGGTCCAGGAACCGTGGCGATCGATTTGCCAGCCGCGTCGAAGAACATCTCGAAGGCCCTTTCCGCCTGCGCGATGGTCTTTTCCGCGAGGTCGCGCAGTTCGGCGGGCACTTCCAGTTTGGTTTGGGTCATTGTTGCGTCCTCCACGACGAGTCCAACTACCACATCTGCCTGCTGTCGTCCCTGTGCAAATGCAGGCGACGGCGGCAGATGGCAGACCCGATCAGGGCGCACTCATGCGCTCGCGCGCGATCTGAAGCGAGTATTCGATCGAGGCGAGGTGACGATCGAAGATCTGTTGCGCGCGCTCGTCCGCGACGAGACCCGAGAGCCCTCGCGCATGCTGCAAAGCAAGATCGAGCAGGATGACGGTCTTCCTGATATCGTCCGGGAGCCCCGCTGCCGGTCGAGCGGCATCGCGCCGGCCCGCGCCGATAGCGTCCTCCCGCACCGTCGTGATCGCGGCACGACGCGAGGCTGTAGTCGAGCGAAAAGAAATGACATTGGGCATTGGCTTCTCCCCGCTGCTTGCGCAAAGGCGGATCTGAATCAATTTTTCGCTTTTATACGCGCGGCATTTTACTGAAGCCTTAGACCGATCGCGGACGGCATGGCCGGTGTCGGCCCCAACGTGACCAGGACGATTAACCTGAAAGCAAACGGATGACGCCCGAAACGGGGCCGACGGACGGGAGGCGACCGCCGGCCGGGCCGCTCAGCCCGAAAAACGGCGCCGATATTCGGATGGCGACACACCGAGATGCCGCAGGAACGCGCGCCGCATGCGCTCGTCGTCGCCAAAGCCCGCTCGCTTGGCGACTTCGACGACGCCGTCGAGCTGGCGGCTTTCGAGCAGCAGCCGCGCCGTCTCGACCCTGAGCGCTTCGACCCCCTGCGCCGGCGTCATGCCGGTCCGGGCGGCATAGGTTCGGGCAAAAGTACGCGGTGTCATGCCCGCACGCGCCGCCAGTGTCTCCACCCTGAGATCACTCGCGATGTTTTCGATGATCCAGGCATGCAGCGCGCTGAAGCGGCCCTCGACGTCGGAGGCCTGCGCCGCCAGCACGGTCGAAAACTGGCTCTGTCCGCCCGGGCGCTTCAGGAAGACGACGAGCCGGCGCGCCACGTCGAGCGCGATGGTATGACCGAAATCCTCCTCGATCATCGCCAGCGCCAGATCGATGCCCGCACTGACCCCCGCAGAGGACCAGACGCGCCCGTCCTGCACGAAGATCGCATCCGGCTCGACCTTCACGTTCGGAAAGCTGTCCTGCAGCCGCGGGCAGTAGCGCCAATGGGTTGCGGCCCGCTTGCCTTCGAGCGCCCCGACCCAGGCGAGCGCGAACGCGCCGAGGCAGACCGACGCAATGCGCCGGGCGCCGGGGAGCACCTCGCCGATCCACCGCATCGCGGTTTCGTCCTGGCGCAGCTTCCAGATGCCCGGTCCACCGGGGATCAGCAGCGTGTCGATCTCCCCCGGGTTCATGGCTGAGAGCGGCGCGGTGTCGATCATGAGGCCGACATCGGTCGGCACCAGCCCGCCCTCCTTGGACACGTAGCTCAGCGCATAGCCGGGCCCCGGCAGCTCGATCTCGCTGAGTTCGGCGAAGACCTGAGCCGGCCCGGAGACGTCGAGCAGCGTCACCCCCGGGAAAGCGAAGATCGCCAGCCGCCTCTCGGCGCTGTCTCGCCGCACTGCAGCATGCCAGGAGGAGTTGGCAGAATTCGAGGGCATATTGTCCTTTAAGCCATCGGATCACGGCCTGTATAGCTCGGCGTGCAGTGTTGGAGTTCAATTGCGATGTCGCACAACCTGGACAACCGATATCCGACCGTCGCGTCGCCTTGGGACGACTACACCGTCTACAGCATTCCCGATGCATCGCAGATCGCAGCGCCCGACCGGCAGCCGATCATGGATGCGATGAATTCGATCATTGCCATTAACTGGAAGGCAATCGAACCTCATTGGACTGCGGCCTCGTCGCCGTTCGACAGCAAATACAGCCTCATTCTGGTCTACGATCACATCGGACTGCTGGCCTTCTCCGTCTATCGCGTGATGACCGTCGCGGGGCGGCTGGCCATCTACCGCAGTGGGACCGAAGTGCTGCCCGCACACCAGGGGCGTGGCCTGTATGGGTTCTTTACGTCGCAGATTCTCAAGCATCCCGGCGCCGCCACGCACAACGAGGGCATCCTCTACGGCTGGCGAACGCGCAATCCCATCGTCTGGGCCGCCAACGCCAAGATCTGCGAGAAGGTCGCGCCGTCACTGCTCGACGATGCCGCGGACCCCGAGTTGCAGGCCGCCTGCGTCGAGATGTGCGCCCGGCTCTATCCGGGCAAACCGCTGGAGGTGCCCCGCATGATCATGCGCGGCGCCTATGGACACATCGAGCATATCCGGCAGGACTATCACGGCACTGCCTCGCTGGTCGAGACGGCGATGTCGCGGATCATTCCGGATTCGGCGGACGCACTGTTCTCCGTCGGCTATGCGAGGGTGTGATGGCGGCGCTCGGACAACAGGCTGTCGCTTCGACTCCGCTGAGGATCGCCGACCGCGCCTATGTCGCCTGGGGAACCGTTGCGTTCGCCTATGCGATCGCCTTCCTGCAACGGATGTCGCCGCAGACCGTCGGTCTGAGCTTCATGCGCGACTTCGGCACCGACGCCTCCGGCGTCGCGATGCTCGCCTCGAGTTATTTCTGGGGCTACACCCTGATGCAGATTCCGGCGGGCGTGCTCGTCGACCGCTACGGCGTCAAGCGCGTCGTGCTCTGCAGCATGGCGGCATCGGTGATCGGCAGCGCCGGCTTCGCGCTGGCGCCCAGCCTGCTCGACGTCTTCATCGCCCGCGTGATCGTGGCCTGCGGCGACGCGCTGGTGTTCACTGCGCTGTTGAAGCTCGTCGCCCAGAGCTTTTCCGACGAACGTTTCGGCCTGATGTCGGGCATCTCCCAGGTGTCGGGCTATGCCGGCGGCGTGGTCGCCACCACGCCGCTCGCCGCGGCCGTCAGCGGCTTCGGCTGGCGCGCCTGCTTCCTCGTCATTGCCTGCGTCGGGATTGCGAACCTGGCCTGCGCGTCCGTCGCGTTGAAGCCTGCGGCTTCGAACCACGCGGGCAAGACGCTGAAGAGCGTGCTGCTGGCGTGCTGGGCCGCGCTCGGATCGACGGCGAACTGGGGCTGCGCCATGAGCTTCGCCGCGCATTTCGCGGTCGTGACGACGCTCGCCGGCGTGTGGGGCATCCCGATGGTCGCGCATTATTTCGGCCTCTCGCCGTCGGCGGCCGGCGGTCCGCTGCTCGGCTTCATGGTCGGAAATGCGATCGGATCGATCTTCCTCGGACACGTCGCCGACAAGACGCGTTCATTGGACACCGCCCTGTTTCGCATCACCCTGCTGCGCATGCTGCTCGTCGCGATGCTGTGGCCGGCGCTCGCGCACACGTTCGGGCTGATCTATGTCGGCGCGGTGTTTACCGTGCTCGGCCTGGTGGCGGGCGGCACCGTGCCGCTGATCCTGAAATGCACCAAGCATCTTTACACGGCGGAACGCATCGGGGTGGGCGCTTCGATCAACACCACGTCCGCCGGCATCTTTGCCGGCCTTGCCCAGCCGGTGATCGCCTTTGCCATGGTGAGCGCAAGCGGCATCGGGTCTGACGCGGGATCGCGCCTGCACACGATCGCCAACGATTCCGGCTACGCCGCCCTGATCGAAATTCTTCTCGTGATGTCGCTTCCTGGAATCCTTGGGCCGCTGATGATGAGGCGCAAATTGATAGTTCGTAGTTAAGTATAAAAACAGAGAGGGTCAGTATGTCGCGTTTGTATTTGAGAAAGGACGAAGTCCGATCCGGGCATCCGGTCGGAAGCTGGCAGAGCGTCCTGTTTTCGGAATTCGAAGCCCAGATGAGCAGCGAAGCAAGACCCTTTCCATGCGTGTTCGGCGTCACCGGCTATCGTCACGACCAGCTTCGCTACCTGTTTCTTGATCCCATCGACATCGAAACCCTCGGCCGTCAGCTCGCTTTGTTCGTCTCGGAAAGCCGTTCGCACGGGCCCAACACGTCGCTCGTCCTGTTCACGCGCCCGCGCCCGGTGCAGACGCTCGACGCATACTACAAGAAGTTCTGGCGGATCCTCGATCAGCTGGCGCGCATCGACAAGCAGCCCTGGCCTGCCGAAATTCCGGAGACCGTCGATGACCCGATGTGGGAATTCTCGTTTGCGGGCGAGCCGATCTTCGTCGTCTGCAGCACGCCCGCGCATGTGATGCGGCAGAGCCGGCGCTCGAGCGCATTCATGCTCACCTTCCAGCCGCGCTGGGTGTTCGAACGGATGCTCGGCACCGAACAGGCGGCCGACAAGGCCTTCGGTGAAGTGCGCAAGCGGCTGGTCCCGTTCGATACGACGGCGGCCTCCCCGTTGCTGGGGCGCTACGGCAATCCGGAGGGGCGCGAGTTCAAGCAGTACTTCCTCTACGACGACAACCAGCCGCCGCCAGCCTGCCCGTTTCACAAGCTCGCCCAGGCCAAGCCATCGGCCAGCGGAGACAAGGAGCAAGCCGCATGACCCAGATCATCGCCGGAACGAAGACCCAATTCACCATCGATCCCGACATCCTCGCCCTGTTGCCGACCCAGGGCTGCATCGAGCTGCAGCATGATGCGGCCGGCAAGGTTCATGCCTTCCACACGCACCCGGTGGACGAGATCCTCGTGGTGATCAAAGGGAAGCTGACGTTTCGATGGGAAGGCGGCGAGCGCGTCTGCGCGCCAGGCGACAAGATCCTGTTGCCGGCCGGCACATTGCACGAATCGGAAGCGCTGGAAGATGCAATTTATGCGATCGCGATGGGCGAAGTCGCAACTAATGCTTGCCGTCAGGGGGGATGAGATCAGGACAGGGGGCGATCGGTTTCCCGATGGGAGGCCGATGTCAACCGCTCGACCATTTCAATCACTTCGATGCGCTGGCCGGGGGCCAGCTGCAGAAACGCCTTAAGTAAACGAAGGCTTTCCACGGCTTCGCTCGATGGGGCTCCGAGCTTCGTGTGCAGCTCCGCGATGAATGTGGGATTTTTCATCTCGCACCTTTGGCAGGAAACAGTAATGCCAGTCCTTAGCAAACGTGAAGGCCTTGCACGCAAGGTAGATACTGCAGCAATCGAGGCCGAGAGTCTCGGTCTGACGACCGCAACCCTCATCCTCAGGATGGCCCGCTTGGAGATCGACCGAGCGGAACCCGATGAGGTTGAAAGTATGCCAGCGAACAACTCCCGCAGCAAGCCGAACTGACCAAACGGTCGATTTCATCAGCACAATTTGAGCGTTCTGGCAGTTTCTGGCGCACCATGCCAGCGAAAACGGCCGTTTACCGAACGACGGAAGGGGAATACGGCAGAGGTAAGCTTGTCCTCCATCTTAGAGGTCTTCTATAGTTTGAGCGGGAGGACGATGGGTCGCGGATGCCGTCTTGGCGCCACGTCCCACTCCCGCGACACAGCGGTTGTAGGAAGACCATGCGCACCTATTATTTCGACATGAAGGATGGCATTCCGACCAGAGACCGGACCGGTCTGGAATTTGCGACGAGCGCGGGGGCCATCGAGCACAGCCGGGACCTGGCCCGGCGGCTCCGTCATGATCCCCGCATCACCGACCGCAGACTCTCGATCGTGGTTGTCGACGACTCCGGTGCTGAGATTCACCGCGAACAGGTGTACCCGGCCGTGGTGAAAGCCAGCCTGTCGTGATTTTCCATAGGGCGCCGGCAAAGACTGGCCGCCGACGATACTTTCTACTTTTCGTAGACGAAACGAGATGCGACTCAACCATTGAGTGCGGTAATGGCGGCGCGCGACGAGGCTGAAACCGGCCGTCGCCCTTGGGACCGGACCTTTCCGACAAACGCGACGCAAGACCATTCTGGCTGCGCCTCATATTGAAGTCACCTAACCATGCGACGACGGGCTGAAGCTGAGGGCTCACCGTCAGCCGAAGCTTGCTATTGCTTTCCCTTCCTGGCCATAGGGTCACGACCGAAGCGCAGCCCGATCAGACGGCCTATTGCTGTTTCTCCCAGAACGACAGCAGCCCCTGCGACGCCGAGCCGCCGATCACACAGGGGATGCCGACGGCGACCTGCCCGAGCGCGGCGGCCGAGACGCAGCCGAGCGCCAGGGCGCCGACGCCGAGTTGTCCCCAGAAATCCGTGTTGCGCCGGGCATCCGAGCCCTTGGTCTTGAGCTCCTCGACCGCCGAGACGGCATCCCTGCGCACGGCGCCGAGCTGCACCGTGTCGGCCGCCTCGACCACCTCCCGCAACGGCTCCTTGACGGGGCCCGACTGCCGCGCCAATTCCTCGCGCAGATAGTCGCGCAGGGCGGCATCACGCACCGAGTAGCTGGCGAGCGTGTAGCGCGCCATGCTGCCGACGGTCAGCTTGTCGACGGTGTCACGGCTCTTGGACCAGGGCAGCATCTGGACGATGCGCTGGATCGGAACGCGCGACCCGGTCGCGAAGTAGTAGCCCCAGAGGATGTCGAGCAGATCCTGGTGAGTCGCGTAGGTGAGCCGCGTATCCAGCTTGCGCTCCTCCTTCTTGAACGGATTCTGCGTCAACGCGCCGCGCAGCTTGTCCATCATGCCCGGCTTGGCGTCCTCCAGCGGAATGTCCATCAGGGTCGGCTGCGCGCCGCTGAGATAGCCGTCGATCATGACGCGGCGGCCCGGCATCTTCGGCGCGACCTTGCGCAGGAGATTGCGCCAGTCCGGAATGCCCGAATAGGCGATGGCGCGCACGACGACCCACTCCTCCTCGGGAGGCACGGGAAAGAAGCTGTTGACGAGTTGCTCCGCCTTGGCCGGATTGGAGCCGATCGCCCCCGCAATGAAGCCAAGATAAATGCCGGCATTCTCCGGCTCCTTGAACGTCTGCGAGTGAAACAGCACGCGGACCGCCGCCGGCACATGGGCGTAGTCGGGCTTGGTCCGGTAGTTGTAGATCCAGTTCTGAACGACGCCGAGCGATGCGCGCGGATCGATTTCGGGGACGACCGCCGCGGCAAGTGCCGTTTGAACGAAGGTACAAGCGATGAGGGCCAGAGCGATGGCGCGCATGATCTGCTCCCGACAAACGTTCGCTATCTCGATCTCGGCCCACGCTGGCGCGTGAGCTGACGGTAGTTATCAGCCGTTTGGATCGACTCTGCGTCGATTGTGCGACAAGTATCGGTTCCAGACGCACCGGTTCGCAGCTGTGATCGCAGGCCGCCAAGTCTTCACAGCCCCGACATGATTTGGCCGTCCACCGGCTCTTGCATCACGGCGATGACGAGCAGGCAGGAGCGCACATCATGACCGCCCGGGATCGCTGTCACCCTCGCTTCGGCAGATCGCGACAGGTCCCGATGCTCGCTGCGGCGCTGTCCCTGCTGACGTCACCCGTCATCGCGGCATCTGCCGAACCCCTTGCAATCCAGGGCAATCGGCGCGTCGATGCCGAGACCGTACGGTCCTATTTCCATCCCGACGCCGGTGGCCGCTACGACGCGGCCGCGGTCGACGCCGGCCTGAAAGCCCTCGTCGCGACGGGACTGTTCGACGATGTCAACATCAGTCGTACCGACGGCCGGATCGTCGTCCGACTACGGGAAGCAAAAGTGCTCGATCGCGTCGCCTTCGAGGGTAACAAGAAGGTGAAGGATGCCGACCTCGCGAGCGCGGTGCTGTCGAAGCCGCGAGCCGGCCTGCAGCGCGCGACCGTTCAGGGTGACGTCGCGCGCATTCTGCAGGCCTATCATCGCGTCGGACGCGACGACGTCCGTGTCGTCCCCGATATCATCGACCGCGGCAACGACCGCGTCGATCTCGTCTTCACCATCACCGAAGGCAGGAAGACGCCCGTCCGGACGATCGGCTTCGTCGGCAACAGCGCCATCGGCGCACGGCAATTGCGCGCGGTGATCAAGACCTCGGCGACCAACGTGCTGAGCTTCGTCACCGGCGGGAATGTGTATGACGCCGACCGCGTCAACGAGGATCGCGAATTGCTGCGGCAATACTATCGAAACCACGGCTATGCCGATGCCGAGGTCACGCATGTGAGCGTCGACTATGACGCGGCCAACAGCGGCTACGATCTGAGCTTCACCATAGATGAAGGCGCGCTTTACCGGTTCGGCGCGATCGAAATCACCTGCAATGTGCAAGGGCTCGCCTGCGACCGCCTGCGCCCTGTCCTGCTCGCACAGCAGGGGGACATGTTCGACGAAAGCAAGCTCGACAAGACCGCGGAAGCCTTGAGCGCCGAGTTGGGCAAGCTCGGCTTTCCGTTCGCCCAGGCCGAGCGTCGGATCACTCGCAATGCGCAGGCCCGCCTGGCGGACGTCACCTTCCAGATCGAGCAAGGGCGGCGCAGCTATGTCGAACGCATCGACATCCACGGCAATACGAATACGCGCGACGCCGTCATCCGCCGCGAGTTCGACATCGGCGAGGGCGACGCCTACAACAAGACGTTGGTCGACCGCGCCGAACGGCGGCTGCGCAACCTCAACTACTTCAAGACCGTCAAGATCACGACCCGCCCCGGCTCGTCGCGGGATCGCGTGGTGCTCGACGTCGAGGCGATCGACCAGGCGACCGGCGACTTCAACGTCTCGGGCGGCTATTCGTCCACGGACGGGCTGCTCGCCGAGGTCAAGATCGGCGACCGCAACGTGCTCGGCACCGGCAACACGGCGCAGGCGACGTTCACCTATGGGCAGTTTGCGCGCGGCGCCAACCTGTCGTTCACCTCGCCCTACGCCCTCGGCCGAACGACACCCGGCGTCGAACTGTTCGCGCGCCAGAGCATGGTCAGCACGTTCCAGTCCTTCGGCAGCAACACCTATGGCGGCGCGCTCACCTTGGGCATGCCGGTGAGCGAGCAGACCGCGATGCTGTGGCGCTATTCGCTCTACGACCAGAAGGTGGTGCTCGCACCTGGGGTCTCGCCAGCCGCGGTGTCCGTGCCGGTCCGGCAGGCGGTCGCCGCGGGACGACAGACGGTGTCCCAGATCGGCAATACCGTCACCTACAGCACCCTCGACAACACCAAGATCCCGACCAGCGGCATCCGCTCACAGCTGAGCCAGGATCTCGCCGGCCTCGGCGGCGACGTCCGCTTCCTGCGAACCACCGCAGATGTCCGCTATTATCGTGCCATCAACGGCGATCTGACCGCGATGGTCCGCGGCCAGGGCGGCTACATCACCGGCTTCGGCGGTCAGCAGGCGCCGCTGCTCAACAGCTTCTTTGGTGGGCCGACGATGGTGCGCGGCTTCGCGCCCGGCGGCTTTGGACCGCGCGATCTCACGCCGGGATCGACCATGGACAATGTCGGCGGCAGTCTCTATTGGGCAACGACCGCCGAGCTGCAGGGCAACATTCCGGGATTGCCTCAGGAATACGGCTTGCGCGCATCGGCCTTCGTCGACGCCGGCACCGTGTTTGGTTATCGCGGCTCGACCCAGAACGTGCAGGTCGCGAACAAGAATGTCCTGCGATCCTCGGTCGGCGTTGGCATGACCTGGGCATCGCCGTTCGGCCCGTTGACGGTCGACTACGCGGTGCCGATCAGCAAGGCCGCCTATGACGTGGTCCAGCCGCTGCGCTTCAGCGCCGGCGGCTTTTGAACCGCGGGCCGTGGCAGGCCCGGGCCGCGCGGCTCGACGTGGCCTGCCTGGTCTGTGTCAGTACGGGTAGTAGTAGTGCACGCGCGGGCCGTAATACGGGTGGCCATAGTAGGGCCGTGGTGCGTAATAGACCGGCGGCGGCCCGTAATAGCCGGGCCCGGGATAATAGCCCGGCCCATAATAATAGTCGTCGTCATGCTGGTGCGCAGCGATGGCACCGATCGTCCCGATCATCGCGCCCATGATGGCGAGGCCCGCGGCCGGATTGCCTCTGTAGACTCGGCGATAGCGTCGGCGCGCGCTGAGGTCGGTCACATCGCTGGCCGCCGCTTTCGCGGCGGCTTTCTCACCGGCCGGGCCTGCCGTCCACGCGAACGCGGGCACCGGCGCGCTTGCTGTCAGGATCACCGCCGCGACTGCTGCAAGCGCAGTCTTCGCGCCGGGCGAATGGAACAGATATCGACCACTGAACATCGTGTCCTCCGTCTCTTCGTACGTTCCGACTACAACAGGCTGTGGCCAGCCGCTTGACCTGAATCAACGCCGTGCAGGGCGGGCCGGACGGCGGACAGATAGCCCCACGGGCCAAGACGTGGCTCTTGTCGCATGTCTCGCTGCGGGTTTGACGGCGCGATGCGATCGCACAGCATTCTCACGCAGAAGAGTAGCTGGGCGCCGCGCACGCCGATCGACGAGGGCACGCGCGGCGCTCGGATGGTCCGTCAGATGTCAGCCGGCCGCCGCGGTCGCACGGCCGGATCATGTTTCCTGGCAACGCGGTCGGTGGAAAAACCATAGACCACGGACAGGCGGTCCAGGCACTCCTTGAAGCGGCGGGCGAAATAGTCGGTCCAGCGCTGGCTGGCCAGCCCGCGCTTGTGGCCGACCTGTTCCATCGTCAGACCGTGCACTAGGATGTCATGGGTGATCGCCGCTCCGTCGGCACCGAGTTCGCGCTCGGCCCGGTTCAGCCGCAACACGGCCTGCCTCTGGCCTTCCGTGACCGGCTCGCGTCCCCGCGCTCCGTCGACATGCTCGCGCGACGGATCGATCGCCTGCGGTCCCCGCTCCGCCCGCTCCCAATCGTTCTGGAAGGCACGTCCGGCCCGGTATTGGGCGTCGTCGAGCTGCTTGTGCGCGTGAAGCCGGCCCAACGGATCGTTGCGAACGGATCGCAGCGCGACGATCTTTTCGCCCGGCTCGAGCGCCAGCGGATCGTCGATCTCGACCGGGACGACATCCGCGTTCCGCGGCAGGTCTTGTGCGCGGCGATCATGGGTGTTGGACGTGCGATGGGATTTGCTGCGTCGGGGGCGCGCCATGTCTCGTCTCCAAAAAATTCGATGGGAATGAGGTCTGGTCGAAGTCGCGGGCGCCTTACGCGGCGGCGACGAGCCGCAGCGAAGGCCCGGCCGGGCGCGCAGCGGTCTCTTCGGGCGGCGTCCGGGTCAGATCGTAGTGCGGCGTGCAGTAGCAGGACCCTTGTTGGCGTGGATGGCCGCAGAACGTGATGGCATCGCCGTCCCGTTCGCCGCCATAGGGGTAGCGGCAGTCATCGGGGGCGAGCTGCTCGAACGACAGCAGACGCGGGCTGATGCCGACGCAGCGCAGCTTGACGCGAGCCGCAGGTTTCGGCGGGGGCAGCGCGACCGCCCTCGCAGGGGACTCGGGGCTCCGCCGCCCGGCGCCAGCCGTAGCCGGCGTCCGCCGGGCCTGGGAGCGGGCAATTTTCGGGGCGACGGGCGCCACGAGCCCGATTCGCTTGCCGCGACCGAGCGTCGCATTGCGCGTATAGGCGGTTCCGAACTGCGCATTGAGGGCCCGCGCGATCTCGGCATAGGAGAGCCCCTTGGCATGGAGCTCGCAAAGCATCTTGGAATGGTGGTCTGGCCAATCGGTGGACTGCATTCTCGCCTCTTTCTTCCGGATCGGGCCATTCGGGACAGGCCGGCTCGCCCGACGCCCAAACTTCCGATATTCCGAAGAAAAAGTCAAGCTTGAATTCTGATAATGCGAAACATATACTCGTTTCCGGGATTCGCAAAAGAGGTCAATGCCATGTTGGACGTCGCCATGATCGAGCGTGCACTCGAGAAGCCGGGAAAGACAAAAGGGGGGCTGGCCCGCGCCATGGGCGTGCGCCCGGGCGCGGTCTCCGAGATCCTCGGAGGCCAGCGCCTGATCAAGGCCGCCGAGATTCCGCTGATCACGGAATATCTGGAGCTGAATTCCGTCCCCGTGATGGGACGCGTCGGCGCCGGCTCGGTGATCGAGCCTGATTACGAGCAGGTGCCGGTCGAGGGCATGGGCGAGGTCGCCCTGCCCTTTCCGATCTCGGAAGAGACGATCGCCTTCGAGGTGTCGGGTGATTCGATGCTGCCGAAATACGAGAACGGCGACGTCATCGTCGTCTACCGCGAGCAGCGCCACCCGCTGTCGAGCTTCTACGGCGAGGAGGCCGTGGTGCGCCTCAAATCCGGCGAACGCTATCTGAAGACGATCGAGCGCGGCAAATCGCCGTCCGTGGTCAATCTGAAGAGCTTCAATGCCAAGCCGATCGTCGGGGTCAAGCTGGAATGGATCGGCGAGATCTTCGTGACCCTGCCGCGCGGCCAGATTTCGCGGATCCGCGCCAAGGCGGCCGCCAAGTCGCGCTCCCGCGCCTCCAACAAGTGACGGCGCCAAACAAGGTCGGGTGCGAGGGGACGCCGCTGCCCCCCTCCTCCCGCCCCATCGCGCCGACGAATCTGCCTTGACAAAATTCTGATTTACAGAAATAATGAGCGCCATGACAGTCAGCCGAAGGCGAACTGGCGCTCCATGCAGTATTTCGTCGTGATGATCGACTACGGCCGCCGCGGACGCGAGGCCGTGGTCGACCCCGAAATGACCCGGCGCGACGTCGTCGCGCGCATCGCGTCGGGCGAATATTCCAATATCAGCTTCATCCACGAGATCGTCGACCACTCCGTCGCCGACGTCACCGCGGACGTCTTGTCCGAGGCGGCCCTGCCCGAGATCGACGCGCCCGATGCAGACCTGCAGGCGGCGCGGTTCGATCACCTCCGTGACCTCCGCAAGCACGAGCCGGCCGGCTGACGGCAGGACGAACCGTCGTGATTGCCGCCTCCGGTCAGAGGCTGGCAGACGGGCTCGCCCGTGCTGCCGCCCACCAGCCAGGACTTCCGCAGGATCAGACCAGGAGGACGGTCGACCCGGTCGTCTTGCGGGCCGCGAGATCGGCGTGGGCCCGCGCCGCCTCCTTGAGCGGATAGGTCTGGTTCACCTCGATCTTGACCGCCCCGGACTTGACGACGTCGAACAGTTCGTTGGCCATGGCGACCAGGCTTTCGCGCTTGGCTGCGTAGGTGAACAGCGTCGGCCGGGTCACGAACAACGAGCCCTTCTGGGCGAGCAGCCCGAGATTGAGCGGATCGACCGTACCGGAGGACTGGCCGAACAGCACGGCGTAGCCGAGCGGCGCGAGACAATCGAGCGACTTCAGGAACGTGTCCTTGCCGACGGAATCATAGACCACCGGCACCTTCTTGCCGCCGGTGATCTCGTTCACACGCGCGGCGAAATCCTCGCGCGTATAGACGATCGTGTGTTCGCAGCCATGCGCCTTGGCCAGTTGCGCCTTGTCGTCGCTGGACACCGTGCCGATGACGGTGACACCGAGATGCTTGGCCCATTGGCTGAGGATGAGGCCGACGCCGCCGGCAGCGGCATGCAGCAGGATGGTCTCGCCCGCCTTGACGCGGTAGGTCTGCCGGATCAGGTACTGCGCCGTCAGGCCCTTCAGCATCATCGCGGCCGCCGTCTTGTCGTCGATCTCGTCCGGCAGTTTCAGCAGCGAAGCGGCCGGCATCAGCCGCGCCTCGGAATAGGCACCGAGCGGTGACGAGCCGTAGGCGACGCGGTCGCCGACCTTCAGGTCAGTGACCCCTTCTCCCAGTTCCTCGACGACGCCGGCGCCCTCGCTGCCCAGCCCGCTCGGCAACTGGACCGGATAGAGGCCCGAGCGATTGTAGATGTCGATGAAATTGAGGCCGACCGCGGTTTGGCGGATCCGCGCCTCGCCGGGCCCGGGCTTGCCCACATCGACCTCGTCCCAGACGAGGACGTCGGGGCCGCCGGTTTTGTGAAAGCGTATGGCGTTCGTCATGTCTCGCATGTCCTCCCTGTTGGACGCCCAGAGGTCGCACCGCCCTGCCGCGGCCTACCCTGCCTGTGCCGGCAGTTTCGCTCTGACGCGACCGAGACCGCCTCATTTGGTAGCGGCTCTCGCCGCCGCTTGGCAATCGTCTTCGATGGCCGCCCCGGATGCCCCCCGCTAGTCAGGAACCACGTCCGCCGTTCCGGCGTTCACGGGACATCGCGGAGGACGAGCCCGATGCCGCCCAAAAAACGCAGCGCAGTGATCAAGTCCGGCCTCCTGGTGGAGCTGGCCTGTCATACCTTCATGGGCATAGCCCTGGGTCTCGGCTTCGCTTTTGCACTGACGCAGGTCGATGCGTTCGGTATTTCGCGTCTGATCGCCCACAGCCTCGACCCGCACGTCACCTACATGATTTTCGTGGGCGCATTGACGCTGTCATTTGCCGTCGGCGCGACGCTGACAGGCTTCGTCTTCTCAATGATGGAAGAGAGGTAGTTCGGCTCCTGGCGCTCGTTGGCTCTCGCCGCCCGCGTAGGCCCGGGCAGGGCTGTCATATGCGCGTCGCGCAAAAGATGCAGATGGACAGCACGTATGATCGGCGCGGAGATGACGGAATGGCCGTTCGTGCAATCGCTCTGCGTCTCCGATGGGGGCGCCCCGGACCGACCGTCGATGTCACGCGCTCGAGCGTGACATCATCATGAGCGGCTGGCTCGCCTTGGTGGCGGCCGGGCTGCTCGAGATCATCTGGGCGCTCGGGCTGAAGCACTCCGACGGGTTGACGCGCTTCTGGCCGAGCGTCGCGACCGTGATTGCCATCCTGCTCAGCTTTGCGATGATGTCGCTCGCGTTGCGATCACTGCCGTTCGGGACGGCCTACGCGGTATGGACGGGGATCGGCGCCGCGGGGAGCATCATCGCCGGCATGATCCTTTATAGTGAGCCGGCCGATCCGATGCGGCTGCTCTGCCTGACGCTGATCATCGCCGGCATGGTCGGGCTCAAGTTGAACTCCCCGATCTAATCGGCTTCGGAATCGTGCACCAGCTGCGCCGGAGTTCGACGCTGCCGAACAGAGCCAGCGACAGCACGAACGGCAGCAGATGATAAAGAACGCGAAACACCAGCAGCGCGACGAGCAGCCCCTCCTGGTCGTCGCCGCCGAGACCGAGCAGGATGGTCGCATCGAACAGTCCGATGCCGGCCGGCGCATGACTGGCAAACCCGAGCAACGTCGCGGCGATGAAGACCGCCATCAGCCGTGTTGCATCGATGCCGAGTTCGGCGGGAATGAGCACATACATCGCCAGCGCCGCGGTGCAGAGATCGAACAGCCCGACCCCGATCTGCAACAGCACGGTTGGACCTGACGGCAGACGTACCGGCCATCGCCGGCTGCGCCGTCCCGGCCAGCTCCAGATGACGAAGGCGAGCACGCCGCAAAGCAGCGCCGCAGCAATTAGCCGGTTGAGCGTCGGCGGCCAGTATTCCACCCAGCCGAAGGCATCGGGGTCGATCATCAGGCTCAATCCGAGCGCCGTCAGATTGCCGAGCCAGAACGTCAATCCGGTAAGGAAGCTGATATTGGCGATGTCGATCGCACCGAGCTTGTAGGGCGCATACATGCGGTAACGGATCAGCGGCGATATCAAGGCCACGGCGCCGATGCCGTGCGCGATCGGATAGCTGGCAAAGCTGCCGAGAGCGGCGGCTCGAAACGGGATGTCATTGCGGCCGATCGTGCGCAGCGCGAAGAAATCATAGAGCGTCAGGCTGGCGTAGGAGAGCGCGATCAATGCCGATGCGAGAACGATGATCTTCGTATCAGTTGCCTGTGCGATCGAAACGACATGAAGGATGTCGAGCCGTTTGACGGCGCGCAGCAGCACGGCGACTGCAATCGCTGCGATCAGAAGGCTCAGCGCCAGTCCCGCCAGACCGCGCAACCAGGCCCTGCGATTCAGCGGCGGCAGATCGTCGTTCAGCGCAGCCATTCGACGGATCTTCGAGCCGAACGGTAAAAGCCGGCTGATTCGAGCGGGATCATGGCGCCGTTTGACACGCTGATGTGACAGCTGCGTTACTGCTCGACCGCGCGGCACGGATCTTCAGTCATTGTTAACCGGCGCAATCTGCACGGTGCAGGGCACCGACCTCATCCGCGGTGTCCTACGGATTGCGCATCATCCAGATTTGAATTAAGCGCAGCGCTCTTCGCGCGTATTGAAACGAACCGTATCAGTACGGATGCACGAAGGTCGCATCTTCGTCACGCTGTCTGCCTAAGACGTGTGCGCGACAACGAGGTTCGAGGCAACATGAACGCGGAATCCGATCGAGAGCTCACGCCGGACCAGTGGGAGACGCTCAAGGCGCTCCGTCGGCCTGCGCGCGAACGCCGCAGGCTGAGCAGCATCATCATCGGCGAACTCGTCGCGTTTGGGCTTGCCGTCGTCGACGATGGCGCCGCGGCGATCACGCCGGACGGGCGCAAGGTCCTCATCAGGGGCTCTTCGCGTCTCCTCGACCTCGCGGCCTGAACGGTCGAGCGCGGCCGTCACCACATCGACTGCCGCGCGCGCTCCGGCCATTCGCGGTCGTACTCGGCACCATCGACGGCATTGGCCGTCATGGCTGCCAGGATCTGACCGGGCGTCGGAATCTGCTTCGGATCGACGCGCTTGTCCGGGTTCCAGAGATCGGCACGCACGATCGCACGAGCGCACTGGAAGTAGATCTCGTCGACGGTCATCACGAGAACCGTCCTCGGCAGCTTGCCTTCCATGCGGAACGACTCCAGCAGATCCGCATCCGCCGACAGGTGACCACGGCCGTTGACACGCAACGTATTGCCCGATCCCGGAATCAGGAACAGCAGACCGATCCGCGGATCGCGCACGATGTTGCGCAAGGAATCGACGCGATTGTTGCCGCGGCGATCGGGCATCATCAGCGTCTTGTCATCATGGATCCGAACGAAACCCGGGAGATCGCCGCGCGGGGAGCAGTCGAGCCCCTCCGGACCGCAAGTCGCGAGCGCAACGAATGGCGATTTCTCGATCATCACGCGATAGTGCGGCGTTACCCGATCGGCGACCTTTGCCGTCGACGTCAGACCGGTCTGGCCGTAGATCGCCTCGAGCTGCTCAATCGTGGCAATGATCGTCATTGTTCGCGCCTCCCATTGATCCGACCAGGCCCTCGTCTCCCAGCCCCTTGATCACCTCGACCAGCTTGCGTCCGTGGGTCGTCGGATCCCCGACATTGATGATCGTGATATCGGCCGCGACCGCGTCATCGCGGACCGTTCGCTGCAGACGTTCGCCGATGTCGGCATCACTCGGGCGATGCCGTTTGCCGAGACGTTCGGCCAGAATCTCTGCCGGGGCGGTGATGTTCACGACGATCACGCGGGCATAGTCGCGCCGCGCCGACGCAATGACCGTCCGCGATACGTTGACGACGACGGTGCGACCGGCGGCGATATCGTCCTGGATCGCGCGGGGCACGCCATAGAGATGTCCATGCGCGTCCCAATGCAGCGCAAAGGCGCCCGCCGCGAGAGCCTCGCGAAACGATGCCTCGCTCATCTCGAGATTGTCCTCGAACGCCGAGGCCTCGCGGGTCACGACCCGCTGCGGAAATACGATGCGATCATCGCCGGCACATTCGCGCCGCGCCAGATTGAGCAGCGTGTCCTTGCCGGCACCGCTCGGTCCGACCACGAGCACGAGCCGGCCCGGCCCCCACCCTTCCCGACTGCCAAGAGGCCGGCTCAACGTCTCGCTCATGCGACCCGCAGTCCTTCCCGCCAGACGCTGCGCACCACCGGGATGTCGCCTGCGAGGTGGACGCGGATCAGGTCCGCGCGCTTTCCGGCAGCGATCTCGCCGCGATCGCCGAGACCGACGGCCTCGGCCGGCGCCTTCGTGACCGTGCGGACGGCGGCGGCCAGATCAATGGCCGGCACGCGCTGCGGCAATTGCAGCGCGCCCATCAGCAGGCTCGAAGGCACGTAGTCCGACGAGAGAATGTCGAGCAGCCCCTCGCGCGCCAGATCCACGGCGGCGATGTTGCCCGAGTGCGATCCGCCGCGCACGACGTTGGGCGCGCCCATCAGAATGCTGATCCGGGCCTGGTGAAGGCCGCGCGCCGCTTCCATCGTGGTCGGAAACTCCGCCACCGCGATGCCGTCCCTGATCGCGTCGGCGACATTCTCCTCCGTGGTGTCGTCATGGCTGGCCAGCGGCACCTCGTGCGTCTTCGCCAGCGCAACGATGTCGCGCATGTTCGGCGCTGCATAGGCCTTCTGATAGGCGAAGCGCCGCTCGAACATCACGTCGAGCTCCGCATCGGTCTTGCCGCCACTCTTGCCGCGGTAGTAGTCGCGCAGCTTCTTCTCGTCGCGGAACTGCCGCTGCCCCGGCGTGTGGTCCATCAACGACATCAGCCGGACATCGGAACGTCCCGCGAGCTGCCTTGCCTCCTCGACCACGGTCGGCATCGGCACCTCGCAGCGCAGATGCAGGAAGTGATCGGCGCGGAGCAGGCGTCCGTCGCGCGCGCGCGCGATCGCCTCGGCCAGGACATTCGCCTGTCCGTCGACACCCTCGGCACCTTCCTCGCTCCAGACCCGCAACGAGTCCAGCACGGTCGTGATCCCGGCGGTGGCCAGTTGCCCATCATAGGAGATGACCGCAGCCACGGGATCCCAATAGACCTTCGGCCGCGGCACGACATGCGCCTCGAGATGATCGGTGTGCAGCTCCACGAGCCCCGGCATCAGCAGGTCGCCTTCGGCATCGAGGCTGCCGGCCGGCGCCGCGCCTTCGCCGAACTCGGCGATCCGGCCGCCGGCCGTCGCTACCCACCCTCGCTGGATGACCCTGTCAGCAAGGACCAGCCGGGCGTTTCCTATCACGGTTTCGGACATGTTCGCGTTCATTCGCATCTCTGGTTCTAGGCTGCCGCAGCGAAGCTCGTGACGTCGACGGTGCGGTCGGCGATCTCTGTACGAATCTCGTCATCATGCACGATCGCGAGCATGGCCACGCCATCCTGCTTCTTCGCTGCGATCAGGTCGACGACGACCGCACGGTTGGCGGCGTCCAGCGACGCCGTCGGCTCGTCCAAGAGCAGAATTGGAACATCGGAGATGAAGCCACGTGCGATGTTGACGCGCTGCTGTTCGCCGCCCGAAAAGGTCGACGGCGGCAACGACCACAGCCGCTCCGGAATATTCAGCCGGCGCAGCAGAACGCCGGCGCGTGCGCGGGCGTCGTCGCGCGATTGCCCGGCGGCGATCAGCGGCTCGGCGACGACGTCGAGCGCAGCCACGCGGGGCACCGCGCGCAGAAACTGGCTGACATAGCCGATTGTCTGCCGCCTCGCATTGAGCACGAGACGAGGCTCGGCGCGTGCGAGGTTCATCATCTCGCCCTGGTGCCGGACGCCGATCCGGCCGTCATCGCAGCGATAGTTGCCGAAGATCATCTTCAGGATCGAGGACTTGCCCGCCCCCGATGGCCCCGACAGCACGACGCATTCTCCGGCCTTGACCTGGAACGACACGCCGCGCACCACGGGCAGTGCGATGCCGCCCTGCAGGTGCATGGTGAAGGTCTTCTCGGCATTTTCGATATCGATCATCACAGTCATTGGATGGCTCATGGCGGCAGGATCGAGGACACGAGGAGCTGTGTATAGGGCTCGCGCGGATCGTCGAGCACCTGGTCGGTGAGGCCGGTCTCGATCACCCGCCCCTCCTTCATGACCATCACACGGTGGGACAACAGCCGCGCCACGGCAAGATCATGGGTCACCACGATCGCGGCAAGACCAAGCTCGTTGACGAGGCTGCGCATCAGATCGAGCAGCCGCGCCTGCACCGACACGTCGAGGCCGCCGGTCGGCTCATCCATGAACACGAGCCGCGGCTCGGTCACGAGATTGCGCGCGATCTGCAGCCGCTGCCGCATGCCGCCGGAATAGGTCCGCGGCGCATCGTCGATGCGGGCGACGTCGATCTCCACCCGCTCGAGCCAGGACGACGCGGTCTGCCGAATGCGGCCGTAGTGATTCCAGCCGACCGCCATCAGCCGCTCGCCGACATTGGCGCCGGCCGAGACCGCCATGCGCAGACCCTGTGCCGGGTCCTGGTGCACATAGCCCCAGTCGGTCCGGAACAGAAAGCGGCGTTCGGCCTCGCCGAGATCCGCGAGATCGCGCAGGACGCCATCGCGCATCCGGTACGAGACACGGCCCGCGCTTGGTCCGAGCTGCGCCGACAGCATCTGCAGCAGCGTCGATTTGCCCGAGCCGGACTCGCCGACGATGGCGAGCACCTCGCCCGGATAGAGCACGAAGGACACATCGCGGCAGGCCGCCAGCCGGCCATAGCTCTTGCCCAGCCCCTCCGCGACCAGCAGCGGCTGATCGGATGCACTGATCATGTCAGCCATGAGCGCCCTCCTTGTGCGGGGCGGCATTCTCTACGCCGCGATGTCCGGCCGCCTGGCGGCCCTCGCAGTAATCGGTATCGGAGCAGACGAACATGCGGCTGCCCTTGTCGTCGGTCACGATCTCGTCGAGATAGGAGTCCTCGGCGCCGCACAGCGCGCAGGGCGCGTCGAACTTGTAGCGCGTGAACGGATGATCCTCGAAGTCCAGCGAGACGACCGACGTATAGGGTGGAATGGCATAGATGCGTTTCTCGCGCCCGGCCCCGAACAGTTGCAGCGCCGGACAATCGTCCATCTTCGGATTGTCGAATTTCGGCGTCGGCGACGGGTCCATCACATAGCGCGCGTTGACCTTGACCGGATAGGCATAGGAGGTCGCGATATGGCCGAAGCGCGCGATGTCCTCATACAGCTTGACGTGCATGAGGCCGTATTCGGCCAGCGCATGCATGCGGCGCGTCTCGGTCTCGCGCGGCTCGAGAAAGCGCAGCGGCTCGGGGATCGGCACCTGATAGACCAGGACCTGGCCTTCGCGCAGCGGCGCCTCGGGGATGCGATGGCGGGTCTGGATCACGCTCGCGTCTTGCGTCGACGTCGTCGTGGCGACACCCGCGGTCTTGGCGAAGAACTTGCGGATCGAGATCGCGTTGGTGGTATCGTCCGAGCCCTGGTCGATCACCTTGAGGACGTCGTCGGGGCCGAGAATGGCCGCGGTGACCTGAACGCCGCCGGTGCCCCAGCCATAGGGCATCGGCATCTCGCGGCTCGCGAACGGCACCTGATAGCCGGGAATCGCGATCGCCTTGAGGATCGCGCGGCGGATCATCCGCTTGGTCTGCTCGTCGAGATAGGCGAAGTTGTAGGTCGGTCCGTTCATTCCGCAGCTTCCTTCATCGCGGGAGCGGCATTGGCCTCGGCGAACTCCTGGCGCAGCTTGCGCAGCAGGCCGAGTTCGGACTGGAAGTCGACATAATGCGGCAGCTTGAGATGTTCGACGAAGCCGGTCGCCTGCACATTATCGGAGTGCGACATCACGAACTCCTCGTCCTGCGCTGGCGCGATCACGTCCTCGCCAAGCTCGCGCGTCCGCAAGGCGCGGTCGACCAGCGCCATCGACATCGTCTTGCGCTCGCTCTGGCCAAAGGCGAGGCCATAGCCGCGCGTGAAGCATGGCGGCTCGGTCGCCGAGCCCTTGAACTGATTGACCATCTGGCATTCGGTCAGCTCGATCGACCCGAGCGGCACGGCAAATCCCACCTCCTCGGCGAAGAATTCGACCTCCACCTCGCCGAAGCGGATCTCGCCGGCGAAGGGATGATTGCGACCGTAGCCGCGCTGAGTGGAATAGCCGAGCGCCAGCAGGAACCCCTCGTCGCCGCGTGCCAGATTCTGCAGCCGCAGGTCGCGGCCGGCGGGAAAGCCGAGCGGATCGCGCGTGAGATCACCCACGGTAGCACCGGGCTCCGCTTGCGGCGACGGCTCGATCAAGCCGTCCTGACCGAGAATGTCGGTGACGCGCGGCATCGGCGCCTCCGACGCCGCCGCGACGGCCGGCAACTCGGGCTCCCCGCCTTCCGCCAATTGCGGATCGAGCAGCCGGTGGGTGTAGTCGAAGGTCGGGCCGAGCACCTGGCCACCGGGAATGTCCTTGAAGGTCGACGAGATCCGTCGCTGCACCCGCATCGCACCGGTGTCGACCGGCTCGCTCGCGCCGAAGCGCGGCAACGTCGCGCGGAAGGCGCGCACCAGGAAGATCGCCTCGATCAGGTCCCCCCGCGCCTGCTTGATGGCGAGCGCGGCGAGCTCGCGGTCATACAGCGAACCTTCGCTCATGACGCGGTCGACTGCGAGAGAGAGCTGCTCGGAGATCTGGGCCAGCGATAGTTCCGGCACGCCACGATCCCCGCGGCGCTCATGCGCCAGCAGCCGGTGCGCATTCTCGATGGCGCGCTCGCCACCCTTGACGGCGACATACATGCGTCAACCTCCTGCAGTCACGAGACGCGTCGTCCGCGGGATCGCGACGACGGAGCGATCATCGACCAGAACGACGTCGATGCCGCGCGGAAAAAGCGTCGCGTTGATCGACAACCGCTGGAACAGATCATCCGGATCGATCGTCGCGCACAGCGACGTCGTTCCGTCGATCCCCGGCCCCCGCAACTGAAAGGCCTGCCCGCGCGCCAGACTCGGCACCTGCAGGATCAGCGTCGTCGATCGATCCGGATATTCAGCCGTGCCGAGTGCAAACGCCGTAAGATCGGGAAGTCCGTCCGGCACTGACACCAGTGCAAAACTCGCACGCGCAGGATCGCTCACGACCGGCGCGCCCGTGTGGAATTTGAGCCAGGCCCCGACATCAGCGGCGCGCGACAAATGCGCATCGAGCCAGATCGGCGTATCGTGATCGAACAGAGCAAGCGCAATCGCCGCGGCCGCGGGCATCAAAGACGACGGCCGGCCAATGGCGACATCGATCTGCCGGACACTGCCGGGACGCGCCATCGCCTCCATGACCAGGCGAAAGGTGGATTGCGCCGCACGCGTTGCGTCGGCGAAGCCGCCCTGCAGCTCGGAAGCAACTGACACCATCAGCCCTCTCCCCGCACCATGGTGTAGAAATCGACCCGCGTAGCTGCCGCTTCGGCCGCACGCTGCTCGCGCGCGGTGCGCATCTGCGCCTGCAGCGGCGCCACCACCTCGTCCTCGACGGCCTGAGCATGCGCCGGCGACTGGATCATGGCATCGCACAGCGCGATCAGCCGCGCCTTGTCGCCGTCCCGCCCGAGCACATAGCCGAACCCGACCTCGCCGCTCGCGAGCCGAACCGCCGCGCGCGACACCGTCGCCTCGCCGAGATTGAACGGCGCGCCGTCGCCGCCGATCCGTCCGCGCAGCATGACGAGGCCGTTCTCGGCCGCACGGAGATCCTGATGGTCTGGCACCGCGAGCGCCGCGAGCCTGCCGGAAATGTCCCCGTGCGACGCATGCGCCAGGATCTGCATTGCAGCCTTGCGGCGCTGCTGCATCGCCGTTCCGCCGTCCATCCTCATCCCGATCTTGCCATCGTTAAGTTGTCTATGATACTAGACAACTTCGTAGCCAGACGCCATGACTGTTTGATGACATGGACGTGATTTTCACCGGAGCCGGCGGAGAGCCGCGATGAGCATGCAGGACGTCCCTTCCGGCGTGGCGCTGTGGCGCCGGGTCGCCGACGGCATCGAGCGCGACATCGCCGACGGCCGGTTCGCGGCCGGCACCCGCCTGCCCGGCGAGACCGAGATCGCCGAGACCTACCGCGTCAACCGCCACACGGTGCGGCGCGCGCTCGCCACGCTGGCGGAGCGCGGCCTCGTACGGGCCGAGCGCGGCAGCGGCACCTATGTCGAAGCTCCCCGACTGTCCTATCCGCTGAGATCGCGCACCCGGTTCTCCGAGATCGTCGGTGCGGGCGGGCGCGAGCCGCGCGGACAGTTGCTGGCCGCCTCCGAGGAGCCGGCAACGCGCGAGACGGCGCGCCTGCTCGGCCTGAAAGCGGGCGCGCCGCTGATCCGCATCGAAGCGCTGCGCTTTGCCGACAAGACGCCGATCTGCGTCAGCACGTCGTGGCTGTCGGGCGAGCGCTTCCCCGAAGCCGGGCGCATCTTCGCCGCGGTCCGCTCGATGACGGCGCTGCTCGCCCATTACGGCATTCGCGACTACCGCCGCGGTTCGACCCGGATCACGGCGGCGATCGCCGACGCCAGCGACGCCGCGCGTCTGGATCTGGCGCTCGGCCGCCCGGTGCTGGTCGTCGACAGCGCCGACGTCGATGCGGACGGCACGCCGCTCGTCAGCAAACGCTCGCGCTTCGCAGCCGAGCGCGTGACGTTCGAGATCGAAGGCTAGACGCTCTCACGCGACGGCGCGAGGCCCGATGATCGCAAAGCGAAGCTTGCTCGAGATCCAGTCGATCGCGGCCACCGCGATCAGAATCATCAGGATTAGGAACGACACCTTCTGCCATTCCAGAACACGAATCTGTTCTGCGAGTTGCAGCCCGATGCCGCCGGCGCCGACGATGCCGATGATCGTCGCCGAGCGCGTATTGGACTCGATGAAATACAGCACCTGGCCGGCGATGACCGGCAGCACCTGCGGCAGCAGGCCGAAGCGGATCTCATGCAGCGCGCTGCCGCCGGATGCGCGCACGCCTTCGACCTGCTTGCGATCAGCGGTCTCCAACGCCTCCGAGAACAGCTTGCCCAGCGCGCCGAAGTCGGACACCGCAATCGCGAGCACTCCGGCGAAGGGACCGAGCCCGACGACGTTGATCCAGACCAGGGCCCAGATCAACGTATCTACGCCGCGAATGGTGTCGAACGCGCGGCGCACCGGAAAGCGGACAATCGCCGACGGGATCACGTTCCTCGCCGCGAGCAGGCTGACGGGGAGCGCGCATATCGCGGCGATGGTGGTCCCGAGCACCGCGATCGAGAGCGTTTCGCCCAATGCCTTCAGATAGACCGGCAGCGACGCGCCGGGATCTGGCGGCAGCATCAATAGCGCGATCCAACCGAGCTGGTTCAGTCCGGCCAGCATCCGCGACGGCGAGATGTCGAGATCGACGAGCCCGAAGATGAAGATTGCGAGGGCCAGCACGAGCACCAAGGGCGTGGCCAAACGTGCCGCCAGCGGCCGGTCGAAGATGTGGGGGTAGCGCTGCCGAAGCTGCTCTTGGTCCTGGGGTTCGATGCGGCTCACGTCCTCGCCTCCGCGCCGAACAGGCGGCCGCGCAGCCAGCCCGTGGCGATGTCGATCAGGAACACGGTCAGGACGATCATGACCAGAATGGCGCTCACATCAGAGTAGTAAAACTTGCGGATCGCGACCACGAGCTCCTGGCCGATGCCACCTGCACCGACGAAGCCCATCACCGAGGCCTCGCGGACATTGATCTCGAACCGCAGCAGCGTGTAGCTCGAGAAGCCCGCCATGACCTGGGGCAGCACGGCGAAGCGCATGCAGGACAGCCAACTGGCTCCGGTGGCGCGAATGCCCTCGACCGGCTTCATGTCGGCATTCTCGACTACCTCCGAGAACAGCTTGCCGAGCGCACCGCTCGAATGGAGGGCGATGGCGAGCACACCGGCGACGGGCCCGAGACCGAACGCGATGACGAAGATCAGCGCGAACACGATGCCGGGAACGGTGCGAGCGAATTCGAGCAGCCGGCGCACCGTGAATCGGACCCACGGCGCTGGCGACGTATTCTCGGCGGCGAGGAAGTTCAGGCAGAAGGCGACGAGCATGCCGGCCATCGTGCCGACATAGCTGATCAGCAAGGTCTCGCCGAGCAGCCTGATCCACTTCTTGAAGCCCCAGAACCATTCAGGAATGTTGGTCCAGACGCGGTGTCCGTCGTCGAGCGTGAGGATGCGATCGAAATAGCTGACGAAGTTGCCGAAATACGTATAGAGCGTCGCCAGATTGACCTCGGCGCCAATCGCCGCAACGACGAGCACGACGGCAAACGCCGACGCCGACAAGGCCGTGCGCATGCGGCGGCGGGACACCGCGCGGCGATAGGCGTCGTTCAGAGCCGCAAGCTGCGGGCTCGGAAGGATGGAAACGGCAACCGCCATTGGGCCCCTGATGTCCCCTGCTGCAACGACGAGCAGCTCGCCGCCAGACGCAAGCCGGACCCGTTGCGGGTCCGGCTCACACGCGATCGCGAAGCGATCAGGACGCCTTTTTGCGCAAGCTATCGACGAACTTGATCAGGTCGATCGTGCCGTCCCAATCCTTGGTCGTGGCGGGATGGAAGCCCTTCTTCTGACCATCCGAGAGACGGTCGAACGCCGCCTTGTCCTTGGTTGGAGCCTCGAAGAATGCCTTGGCGATCGCCTCCTTCAGGTCGGCCGGCAGATCGGAATTGTAGGCATAGGGGCCGTTGATGATCGGTGCCGACTTGTGGATGATGCGGAAGTCCTCCTTCTTCATCGCCGAGCCGTCGGCGTTCTTCAGCATGCCCTTGGTCAGCATCTGCGCCAGGGTCGAGTCGTTGTCGCTGGTCCACTGGTTGGCCGCGACTTCGACGGTGCCCTGCGCCAAGGCCAGCACCGCGTTCTCGTGGCTGCCGGCGAAGACGACCTTGCCGAAATAGGTCTCGGCGTCGGTCACGCCCATCTTGTTGAGCTCGAAGCGCGGCACGTTGTTGCCCGACGTCGAGTTCGGATCGACCAGACCGAGATTCTTGCCCTTCAGGTCTTCGATCTTCTTGTACGGACTGTTGGCCTTGACGAAGAACACCGAGTAGTAGCCGGTGCTGCCGTCGGCATTGATGTCGTTGGCGAAGGCATCGGTCTTGACGCCGGTGAGACGGGCGCGGGCGAACGAGGCCGAGCCGTAGCTCGCGATGTGGATGTTGCCGGCGCGCTGGCCTTCGATGACCGCTGCGTAGTCGTTGGCGATGCGGAGCGTCACCTTGGTGCCGAGCTCCTTTGAGAGGTAGTTGACGAACGGCGTCCAGCGCTCGGTGACTCCCGAGGCGTTCTCGGCCGGGACGACCGCAAAGGTCAGCTCCGGATACTTCGCCTTCCAATCCTCGGCGGAAGCAGAGGTCGCAAAGGCGAGCGCGGCAACGCCGGCCAGGATGATACGACGATTGATCATGAGATATCCTCTTGTTTCAGTCAGGACAGTTTCCCCAGCTCCGCGACGGAGGCCCGGGATTGCAAAACGCAGCAGAACGCGAAGGTCAGGCCGCGGCGACTTCGCCGAGGGCCGGGGCAGTCGCGGCCGGCGCCGGGTGACCTCTATCCATCACCTCGTCGGCCTCGAGATCGTAGAGCTCCCGCGCGATCTGCGCGGTCAGCGCTGCCGGCGCGTCGTCGAACACGACGCGTCCAGTCGCCATGCCGATCAGGCGATCGCAATAGCTGCGCGCCAGATCAAGCGAGTGCAGGTTGCAGATCACGGTGATGCCGAAATGCTTGTTGATGCGCAGCAGCGCATCCATCACGATCCTGGTGTTACGCGGGTCGAGCGAGGCGATCGGCTCGTCAGCCAGAATGATGTCCGGGTTCTGCACCAGCGCGCGGGCAATTGCCACGCGCTGCTGCTGGCCGCCGGAGAGCTGATCTGCGCGCTGCGCGGCGAGCGAGGCCATGTCGAACTGTTCCAGCGCGGACATCGCCATCGCGACATCGTCCGCCGGCCAGAGCTGCGCCAGCGACCGCCACGACGGAATCTCCGCGAGTCGGCCCATCAACACATTGGTGAGCACGTCGAGGCGGCCGACCAGGTTGAACTGCTGAAAGATCATCGCCGAGCGCGCGCGCCACTGCCGCAGTTCGCGGCCGCGCAGCGCCGTCACGTCGAGATCGTTGAACAGGACCTGCCCGCTGCTGATCGGGCTCAGGCGATTGATGGAACGCAGCAGGGTCGATTTTCCGGCGCCGGACCGTCCGATCACGCCGACGAAGCTGCCGGGCGTCACCGAGAAGGACGCATTATCGACCGCGGCTTTCGCACCAAAACGGCACGTCAGACCATTGACCACCAGCATTGAATTCTCCAGACGCCTCGCTTGCCCTATCGCTAGCGTCTGGATTCAACAGTTATGTGACAGCCGTTTGCGCCGTATTTCTCATCCACATCGGCGGCCGTCCCGTCACCCGCACGTCATGCGAATGTCACGATGAGCACTCTAGACGTTCACTGATCTCAGGAACCAGAACCAGACATGGCCGGTAAATCGCTTTCCGTCGACCCTACCGTCGATCCCAGCGCGAAGCTCCATGACGTGAGCCTCGGTGCCTATTGCGAGGTCGGTGCCCGCACCATCCTCCAGGAGGTGACGATGGGCGACTACTCCTATGTCGTCAACGACGCGCAGATCACCTACACGACGATCGGCAAGTTCTGCTCGATCGCGGCGATGACCCGGATCAATCCGGGCAATCATCCGATGCATCGTGCCACCCAGGCGCACTTCACCTATCGGGCCAGCGCCTATTTTCCTGGCGAGGCCGATGACGCGGAGTTCTTTGCCTGGCGCAGGGAGCATCACGTCGACATCGGCCATGACGTCTGGATCGGCCATGGCGCGATCGTGCTGCCGGGCCGTAACATCGGCACCGGCGCCGTTGTAGCAGCGGGCGCCATCGTGACCAAGGATGTTCCGGCCTACACGATCGTGGCCGGCAATCCGGCGCGCGTGGTCAAGCGCCGCTTTCCGCCCGAGATCGAGCAGCGTCTCGTCAGGCTCGCCTGGTGGGACTGGGACCACGCGGCGCTGCGTGCGGCCCTGCCCGACTTCCGGCAGCTCGAAATCGGCGCGTTCCTGGACAAATACGAGGCTGCCCTCGACGCCGGCCTCCAGCTGCGGCAGAGTGCCGCCCCATGACCGATATTTCGATTTCCGGGGGCCGCTGCCTCGTCGGCGCCGACCTCGTCGATACCTCCTTGATGATCTCCGATGGCGTGATCGCCGCGGTCGACGCCACCCGGCAAAATGCGGCCTTCGACCTGGATGCAACCGGCCTCACCGTGCTGCCCGGCATCGTCGACATCCATGGCGATGCGTTCGAGCGGCAAATGATGCCGCGTGCCGGCGTCGACTTTCCGATCGACGTCGCGCTGATCGACAGCGACCGCCAGGCCGTCAGCAACGGCATCACCACGGTGTTCCATGCGACCACCTGGTCGTGGGAGCCCGGCCTGCGCAGCGCGGCCAATGCGCGTCAGCTGCTGGAAGCGATCGAGAGCCTGCGGCCGCGGCTGGCCGCCGATACGCGCTTCCATCTGCGCCACGAGACCTACAATCTCGACGACGAGGACGAGATCTGTGCTTTGCTCGCCGCGCGGCGCATCGACCTGTTCGCCTTCAACGATCACATGGACTCCACGGTTGCGAGCCTGGACAAGCCGCACAAGCGCCAGCGCATGGTGGATCGCACCGGCCTGTCCGGCGGCGACTTCGACCGCCTCGTCGGGCGCATTGCCTCGCGCGCCGATGCGGTGCCGGCGTCCGTTGCCCGCCTGGCCGAGGCCGCACGCCGCGCCGGCATCCGCATGCTATCGCATGATGACGACAGTCCGGAGATGCGCCGGGCCTTTCGCGGACAGGGCGTCGGAATCGCGGAATTTCCCGTCAACGAGGACACGGCGCGCGAGGCCGCCGCGGGCGGCGACGCGATCGTATTCGGCGCGCCCAACGTGGTGCGGGGCGGCAGCCATACCGGCTGGACCAAGGCGAGCGACATGATCGCCAAGGGCCTGTGCTCGGTGCTGGCGTCCGACTATTACTATCCGGCGCCGCTGCTGGCCGCCTATCGCCTCGTCGCCGACGGCATTCTTCCCCTGTCGCGCGCCTGGAGCCTGATCTCGGCCGGCCCCGCTCATGCCGCCGGCCTCTCGGACCGCGGGTCGCTCGAGGCAGGCCGGCGTGCGGACATCATCCTGGTCGACGACAGCGCGCCGATGCGTCCACGCGTGGTGGCGGTGATCGCGGCCGGCCGCCTCGTTCACCTGACCGACGCACATCGGCTGAGCGCCGTCGCGAAGCGCCATGCACTGGCGGCGGAGTAACGCGCCATGACAGGATCTTCCCGCTACGCAATCTACTACGCGCCGGCGTCCGACAGCGCCCTCGCCGCATTCGGCGCGGACCTTCTCGGCTATGATGCCTGGACCAGCCGTGACCGAGAATTTCCGCGCGAGGTCGTCGATAGCCTGCCGGATTGGTCCGAGCTGACGGCCGATGCCCGCAAATACGGCTTTCACGCCACCCTCAAGGCGCCGTTTCATCTGGCCGACTCGCGGAGCGAGCGCGAGTTGGTCGACGCCTGCGCCGGCTTCGCCGCAGCACCGAAGACAATTCCGGTTATCCGCCCCGTCATGGACGCGATCAGCGGCTTCCTTGCAGTGATTTCCGGCGAGGCCTCGGCGGACCTGCAGAAGCTGGCGGCCGCTTGTGTCGAGGCGTTCGATCCGTATCGTGCACCGATGGATCCCGAGGATCGCGCGCGGCGCAAGCCCGAACTGCTGACGCCGCGCCAGCGCGATCATCTCGACCGCTGGGGCTACCCTTACGTCATGGAGGACTTCCGCTTCCACATGACCTTGACGTGCCGGCTTTCGGACGAGCGACGCGGGCCCGTTCTGACGATGCTGCAGCACCGCTTCGCGGCGCTGCAGCTGACGAGCTTGCCCGTCGACCGGATCGCGCTGTTCCGGCAGCCGAGCCCAGCCAGCCGCTTCAGCATCATCGGCAGCTGGGCGATCGCGGCAAGATAGCGTCGGCCGGCACGGCACGGCGGCGAACCGCGGCGCCAGCAAATCGGAGGCCAGCTACACCGCCTTGGTCAGCGCGCCGTCGATGATGAGGTTCGTTCCCGAGATGCGGCTCGCCAATGGACTTGCCAGCATCACCACGCCGTAGGCCACCTCCTCGGCGGTTCCCATGCGTCCCGTCGGGTTCAGACCCATGGCCGTGTTGAACAGGTCGGGCGATCCGTTCTCGATGTTCTGCCAGATGCCGCCTTCGAAATAGGTGTTCCCCGGGGAAACCGCGTTGACGCGAATGCCCTTGCCGACGAGCTGATGCGCGAGGCCCTTCGCATAGTGGATCAACGCCGCCTTGATCGCGCCATAGGATCCCGCGGCGAAGTCGACCTCGAATCCGGACACGCTGGAGATGATGCAGATCGAGGCCGACTTGGACTTTTCGAGATAAGGCACCGCCGCGGCCACCGCGTTCACCGTGTGCATCATGTCGGTGCGGAAGGACTTTTCCCAAGTCTCGGGCGTATCGCCGACGGCGAGCGCGCTGACATTGCAGACCACGCAATCGACGCCACCGAACTCCTTGGCCGCGCCATCGACCCAGCCCTTGAGCGCGGCGGGATCGGCGACGTCGATCCCCTGCCCCCACGCCTTCACGCCCTTGGCTGTGAGCTTCGCTACGGCCTTGCCGACGGTCTCCGCATCGCGCGCGCAGATCGCGACATTTGCGCTTTCGGCGGCAAACAGTTCGGCGACCGCGAGCCCGATGCCCTTGCTGCCGCCCGTCACCAGCACGCTCTTGCCGGCCAATCCCAAATCCATGATCGTCTCCTTCGTCTCAAGTGTAACGGCGTCAGCCGTGATAGCCGGCGAGCAGGGCCTTGTTGACCTTGCAGATGTAGGTGTATTTCGGATTGACCACCTGGGTGCAGCGCGCCTCGGCGACCTGACCGAGCAGCATGTAGGCCTCGGGCGCCGGGATCTTCCAGTCGTCCTCCAGCCAGTTGATCATCTCCTCGAACGCGATGCGCATCGCATCTTCCAGCGGACGCGCGCAGCCGAGCGTGCAGATGTGCGTCGGCGTCTCGATCCGCGGATGGTTCAGTCGCGCCGGCGCGTTGTCGAGCGACACCTTGACGGTGAGATTCGCCGCGATCTCGATCGCGCCCATGCCGTTGGCTTCGCCATCGCCCTGGATCGCGTGGCAGTCTCCGAGGAAGAGATGCGCGCCGTCCTTGTTGACGCGGAAGAACACCGAATTGCCGGAGGTGATCTCCTGGACATCGAGATTGCCGCCGTGAGGACCGTTGTCGACGGTCAGGACTGCGCCGTGAACGGGGGCCACGCCAGCGACGCCGATCATCGGACGGACGGGGAGGTTCACATGCTCGTTCCACAGCACGTGGCCGTCCTCGACCGCGACGACGCGGGTCTGGATGCCGAACTCCTTGCGCCGGACCCAGTCCGGGAACATGCCGATGCCCGGCCACAGCGCGGTGAAGCCGAGGCGGTCGAGCTCCATGTCGAGAATGTCGAGCCTGAGCATGTCGCCCGCCTTGGCGCCGCGCACCTCGATCGGCCCGGTCGCGCCGTTGACGTAGGGCAGCGTCACGTCGCTCTCGACCAGTTGCTGGCCGAGTGCGCGGATGGTGCCGTCATTGACGTTGATCGCGCACTCGACGACGAAAATCTCGCCGGGATCGACGGTCGCGATGAACGCGTCGTCGCCTGAGAGCGCGTATTTGATGTTACCGGCCTTGCCGATGCGCTTTGGCATGGTCACTCCCTGCATCTCTGGCATCGTTGAATCATCGCAGTTGCCGCCGCCAGGGCATCAGCAGCTGCTCGATTTTGCCGACCGCAAAGGTGAGGATCAACGCCAGCGCGATCGTCGCCACCAAGGCGGCGAACACCTTCGGGATGATGTACAGCGAACCGGCCTTGAAGATGGCATGCCCCAGCCCTTCTGACGACGACATGAACTCGCCGACGATGGCGCCGATCAGGGCGAAGCCGACCGTGAGCTTCAGTCCGGCGAAGATGTCGGCGAGCGAAGCCGGCACCACCAGCTTGCGGAAGATCTGAAGCTTGGACGCGCCCAGCGTCCGGAACAGGTTGATCTGATCAGGATCGACACCGGTCGCGCCCTTGTACGACGTCACCAGCGCCACGATCACGACCGACAGCGTGGACATCGCGACCTTCGAGGTCAGCCCGGTGCCGAACCAGATGATGATGATCGGCGCCAACGCAATGATCGGGATCGAGCCGAGCGCGATCACGAACGGCTCGACGACACGAGACACGAAACGCGAGTACCACAGCGACAGCCCGATCAACGTGCCGATGCAGTTGCCGACGAAGAAGCCGAGCAGCGTCTCCAGACCGGTGACGTAGCTGTCGCGCCAGAGGCTTCCGTCGGTGGCCATCTGCAAGAGGAACTTGGAGATCGCCGAGGGTGAGCCGAACATGAAGGCGGCGGCCTTGTTCTGGCCGGTCGCAGACTCCCAGAACGCAAGGAACGCCGCCAACACCAGCAGCTGTGTCGCAAGCACCGCAACCGTGGTGCGCAGGCGCAGCCATCGCTTCGCCGGCGCTCCTTGCGGGTTGGCTGGCCCTTTGGACGTCGGCGTGACCGCCGACGGCGCTGCGTGGATGTCAGCCGTCATTGCAGCACCACGTCGAGATCGGCCCAGATGCGGCGGACGTAGTCGCTGAAGCCCGGCATCTGCCGCACGGCGATCATGTCGCGGCGCTCGCTGCCCAGCGCGATGTCGTAGACCGCCTTGACCTGCGTCGGCCGCTTCGACAGCACGATCACGCGGTCGGCCAGCGACACCGCCTCCTCGATGTCGTGGGTGATCAGCAGCAGCGAGCGGCGTCCCTGCCGCACCAGGCCCACCGTGTCGTTCTCGATCAGCAACTTGCTCTGGAAATCGAGTGCGGCGAACGGCTCGTCGAGCAGCAGCACATCCGGCTCGTTAACGAGCGTCCGCGCGAGCGCCACGCGCTGACGCATGCCGCCGGACAAGGTCGTCGGGTAGTGATCGGCAAAACCGTGCAGGCCGAGCTGGTCCAACATGGCGCGGCAGCGATCCTCGGCCTGCGCCGCCGGTACGCCGCGGATCTCGAGGCCCAGCATCGTGTTGCCGAGCGCGGTCCGCCACGGCAGCAGCAGGTCCTTCTGCAGCATGTAGCCGACATTCTGCGGCTGGCCCGCGACCTCGCGGCCATGCCAGCGGATGCGGCCGGCATCCGGGCTGAGCAGGCCGCACAGCGTGTTCAGGAGCGTGGTCTTGCCACAGCCGGACGGGCCGACGATGCTGACGATCTCGCCTTCTCTCAACGTCAGGCTGAGATCGCCGATGACCGGCACGATATGGCCGCCGTCGAGTTCGTAGCTCTTGGCGACATGCTCGACGACGAGCGGCGGCACAGGCGCTGCCGCCGCAACGCCTGGCCCGGATCGCATCATGCCGCCGACCTCAGTCATTTGAGACTGGCGATCGCCTTTTCTGCGAACGAGTTGTCGATGATCTGATCGAACGGCACCGAGCCCTTGGCATTGCCGAGATAGACCTGCATCTCCATCAGGTTCGCCCACTGATCCGTCTTGGTGATCACCGACTGCGCCGGAATGAGATATTTCAGCTCGGCATCGATCGCCTTGTCGACGACCTCGCCGGGCAGATCGGGAAACTCCTTGCGCGCGACCTCCTTGGAGAAGGCCGGATCGGCGTAGGTCTTGCGCGAGGCTTCCTCGAACGAGGTCACCAGTGCCTGCACCATCTCCGGATCCTTCTGGATCGTCGTCGGCAGCACCATGATTCCGGTGTTGCAGAACGGGCCGATGTAGTTGGAGAAGTCGAACACGACCTTGGCACCCTGCGCTTCGGCGGCGGACACGCTCGGCTGATAGGCGATGGCGATGTCGGCCTGGCCTGCCAGCATCGCCGCGATCTCGGTGCCGGGATTGACGGGAACGATCGTCGCGTCGACGCCGACCTTCATGCCTGCCTTCTCCAACAGGCGCTTGGCCACGCTATAGTTGGTGTTGGGCTCCGGCGAGGTCACGATCTTCAGGCCCTTGAACCCCTTCGGATCGGTGATCGGCTCCAGCGTCTTCGACACACCGAAATAGTGCGCGCGCTGGACGACCGTGCCGACGACGACGCCGGGGCCGCCATTCTCACGCGAGATCTGCGCCATGGTCGCATCGCCGATGGCGAAGTCCGCCGAGCCGCCGAGCACCGCCGCGAAGGTCTGGGTGTCGCCGCCGGCGGCGCTCACCTGCATATCCAGGCCGTTCTTCTTGAAGATGCCGGCATGCATGCCGACGTAGAGATTGATGTAGCCGAGATTGTGCACGGCCTCGCTGAAGCGGACGGTCTTCAGGCCGGCGGCCGCCGCCCTTCCCGCTCCCAGCAGCGCGGGTGCGCTCAAGCCCGCGGCCAATGCGGCTGAGGTCGCCAGGAAACGACGTCGATCGATGGATGGATTTGCGCTCGCAAATGCTGCCGAGACACGTTCGCTCATGGTGCGGAACTCCTCCCAGGCGTGGAAACTTGGCGAGGAGAGTATGGCCGCGGGTCTCAGCGGCAAGGCGAAATAACAGACGCGATCTGCTGAAAAGCTGACAACACCACGCACGACGCGGCACGCTTTCGCATGCACCCGCCACACTTTGCCGAGCGCTTGTCGCCTTGCTGCCGCTTCCGGCGACGCTGTGGTCAAACGTGCATCGCAACACGCGCGATAATGTCAATTTTGCCACTCAGGACGCACAAAGAAATTGCAGCTGCGGACGTCGAGGCCACGGGCTCCTGCCGCCCGGCGACCAAGGCCGTCACATCAACTCATATTTGTGAATGTCCGCAGCTGCACGCTCCAAATGCGCCGATGCCGCTTCACCCGATTGTCATGAATCGAACGCTGCGCTTCGAAGTCGCGGCGCGCATGGCGATGTCCCGAACGTCGCCTCCGTTCGCATTTGCAGGACAGCCGATTCGACTGTCGCATTTCATACAAATCATTGATGTTGATAGCTAATGGCATATCGCTTGCAATGCACAACACGCCTCGCTATTGCAGCGAAGACATGCCTTGGAGTGCGACATGCTTGGAATTGGAAGTAAGCTGCCTTCGTTCGAAATCGTCGGCGTGAAGCCTGGTTTTCATGTCCAGGAGGAGAAGGGCGAGAGCGCCTTCGAGACGTTGACCGAGAACAGCTTCCCGGGAAAATGGAAGATCATCTTCTTCTATCCGAAAGACTTCACGTTCGTCTGCCCGACGGAGATCGCCGAGTTCGCCCGCCTGGCGAAGGATTTTGCGGATCGTGATGCCGTCGTGCTCGGCGGCTCGACCGACAACGAGTTCTGCAAGCTGGCCTGGCGCCGCGACCACAGGGATCTGCACAAGCTGCCGATCTGGCAGTTCGCCGACACCAAGGGCTCCCTGGTCGACGGCCTCGGTGTCCGCTCGCCGGATGGCGTCGCCTACCGCTATACGTTCATCGTCGATCCCGACAACACGATCCAGCACGTCTATGCGACCAACCTCAACGTCGGCCGCGCTCCGAAGGACACGCTGCGCGTGCTCGACGCGCTGCAGACCGACGAGCTCTGCCCGTGCAACCGCGAGGTCGGCGGCGAGACCCTGAAGGTCGCCTGATCATGTCGATCGAGCAGCTGAAGGACCAGATCCCGGACTTCGCCAAGGACGTCAGGCTCAATCTGTCGTCCATGGCGTCCGACGAGACCCTGTCTGCACAGGCCAAATACGGCCTGTTCGTCGCCTGCGCGATTGCCACGCGAAATCCGACGGTCACGGCGGCCCTCGAATCGGTCGCAGCCGCGCATCTGTCGCCGGCGGCCCTGGCGGCAGCGAAGTCGGCTGCCGCGATCATGGCCATGAACAACGTCTACTACCGGTTTGTGCACCTTGCTTCCAACAAGGAGTACGCCACGATGCCGGCCCGGTTGCGGATGAACGTCATCGCCAATCCCGGCGTCGACAAGGCGGATTTCGAGCTGTGGTCGCTCGCCGTGTCCGCGATCAATGGCTGCGGCACCTGCATCGACTCGCATGAGAAGGTCCTGCAGGATGCGGGCGTCCCCACCGCTTCGATCCAGACCGCCGTGCGCTTCGCCGCCATCATCCAGTCCGTCGCCGTCGCGATCGAGGCCGCCGGCGTGACCGTCGCCCTGGCGGCAGAATAAAACGATCGGATCTGTGAATGCGGCCGGCTTTGTCCGGCCGCATTTGCTTTTCGAGGTCTCGCGCAAGAGTTGTATCCAGCCTGCAACCGCGCCTGCAACTAGCAGCATATTCAAGCCTTTGGAGTCGCGGAAGAGTCGGGAACCCGACGGCCTCCAGATACTCCAGCGTATGCCTCCGCAGCGGATCGAGGCCACCCGCGGTCTCGCGCATTGCGAGCATTCACCGATATGGCCGGCCGGAAATTTCCATCAAATAGCCTTACCTGCTCACGCTTCCCGCCAAGAAAATTGATCAGCTTGAGGGCCAAGCAACATCGAATGTGACCGGGGCGCGCGAAAACGGAGGCGCCTGTGTCGGAAGGAAACCGGACCTGTCAGTCTCGACGGAAGCGTTGGTGCATTCCCTCCGATCCCGCAGCATGCGATCCTCGGCCGGACCGCGCGCGCCTGACGCCCTGAATCTCTCTCCCACGATCCGTTCGTCGGAGACAGGAGGCTAGTGATGAGTGCTCCAGTACAGAACGACCCGGCAAAGCCGGCGCCGCCTTGGGCCAGTGAGGAGCTTCGCAAATATGCGCCGCGCCGGCATCAGGTTGACGCTGCGCCGGCGCTCGACGACGTGCCGGGGGACGGCGCCCCTCTGCCGCTCCATCTGATTGCCAGGCCCGGTTTGCTTCCGGTGCGGCCGGCCGTCGTCGATCTCGATGATGAGGAGGCGCGCCGTGTCTGGAGCGCGAAGCTCGATCCGGTCGTGATGCCGCTGCCGCCGGAAGATACGGACAAGGCGCCCCGCCTCGGCGGCCTCATCAAGATCGGCGCCGCGGTCGGCATCGCTGCATCGATTGCCATGATGGTCGCCAACATGCTCCCCTTCGACAATGGTGCAGCGATACCCGGCAGCAAGAGCCAGATCATGCCGGCCACGGTGCTGGAGAGCCTCGCCCAGATCGACCCGGCGGAAGCCAAGATCGCCCAGGATGATCCGCCGCAAACGGTCGCCCTGCTCGTGGCCCCGAGCAACACCGACAGTGCCACCAGAGCCTGGCCGTCGGCTCCCTCATCGGCCGCGACCGCCGCCGCATCGCCGGCGGTCTCGAATTCGCCTGCGGCGCTCCCAGCCACGCCGTCCCGCCCGATCATTCCCCTGCCGAGAGATGAGGTCGACACGCTGATGAAGCGTGGACGCGATCTGCTCGCGGCCGGCGATGTCGCCAGCGCACGCCTGATCCTGACTCGGCTGTCCGATGCAGGAATCGCCGACGCCTCGCTGCTATTGGCGCGCACCTATGACCCGACCGAACTGACGAAGTCGCGTCTTCTCGGCGCCGTCCCGGACGCCGCCAAGGCCCGCACCTGGTACCTCAGGGCTGCAGAGCAAGGATCGCCGGAGGCCAACCGCCGCATCTCCGCGGCGCGCTGACACGTCGGACCCGGAGCGATTGGAACGGCGCGCCAGCCCCACTCGTCGGGCACACGTTCATCCCGACCCCTGCGCTCGTGCGATCTGCACCTGCACGTCGCAGGGGCGCGCGAGGTAGGGCGCGGACGTGACCAGCACATCGGCGCCTGCCGCGGCATAGGCCGCGGCGTTCTGGGCGTTGACGCCACCGGCAGCAGCAATGATGGGCCGGACCTGCAACGTGGCCACGGTCTTGATCCGATCCACCAGCGCCGCGATGTCGGCCGGAGCAAACTTTTCGGCCTGGATGACGTCGAAGCCGGCCGCGGCGGCGGCCAGCGCCTGCTCGATGGACGTAACCTCGATGACCAGCCGCTTCTCCCGAGCGATGCAGCGCAACCGCGTGACGACGTCCGCGAGCGGGATGTCACCGAGAAATGCCCGATGTTCGGGAAAGACGAGGATGGTCTCGGACAGGCCGAGCCGGTGCATCACGGCGCCGCCCGCCTTGACGGCCGCGACCGCAAACTGCTTCGCTCCCGGAACGTTCTTGCGCGTGCAAGCCACCGCAATGCCCGGTGTCACCGCGCGCGCTGCCTCCACGATCGCCGCCGCCTCGGTGGCGACGCCGGACCAGATCTCGATGAGCGTTTGCGCCACCTTCCAGCTGCGCAGCAGACTGGCGGCAGGGCCCTGCGCCCGCAGGATCGGCGCGCCCTTCTCCAGCACCGCGCCGCTGCCGGCGAGCAGCTCGACACGGGCGCCCGCCAGTTCGATCAGTGCGGCGGCATCCTCGGACAGCGCCAACACCATCCGGTCGCGCGCGGTAAATAGCATTTGCCCAGCCTCGGTCCCAATTCCGAGCGCCTCTGTCGTCAGGTCGCCATAGGGGACGTCGTCGCGGAGCAGAATCTCCAGATCATGCTTGGTGGCGGTGGTCGGCACGCGCGACATCTCCTCTTTGTCCGAAGGCGATATTCTCGATATATCTACGGCCCGCCGCCCGCCCTCGATCGCCGGACCACCATGGCCCGCACGACTGGGCGCGATGACGGCAGCTACCCGAGGCCAACGCATGACGCCGCACGATAATCCCGACCCGGCAGAGCTCGATCCACCTCGTCTCGCCGCCATCCTCTATGGACCGGGCGATGATGCCGATGTCCTGCTGGACGACTTTGTCCAGGGGCTCCTGCAACGCGGCGTGCGCGTCGGCGGCATCGTTCAGCGCAACACGCGCGACGAGATCGGCAAGAAGAGTGGAATGGACGTCATCGACCTGACCAATGGCGACACCATCTCGATCTGCCAGGACCTCGGCAGCGGATCCACCGCCTGCAAGCTGGATGCGGCGGGCCTTGCCGAAGCCGGCATGGCCGTTCATCGCGCCATCGCGGCGCATGCCGACCTCATCGTGATCAACAAGTTCTCCAAGCAGGAAGCCTCCGGAAGCGGGCTGCGCGACGAGCTGGCTGAGGCGATCACGTCCGGGATTCCGGTGCTGACGGCCGTGCCGCAGAAATGCATCGCGGACTGGCGGACGTTTACCGGAGACCTCGGCACTCTGCTGCCGCCCTCACGGCCGGCCATGGATGCCTGGTGGCTAGACCTGAGTTCGCGCCGCCCGCCGTTCGGCTGACACGCCCGGCGACCCGGCGCCGCAGTCCTATTTTCCGATCATCACATCCGACGACTTGATCACGGCCGAGACGCTGTCGCCGACGGCGAGCCCGAGCTCCTCCACCGCCTCGTTGGTGATCGCCGAGAAGACGGTCAGTCCCGGCGCCAGCTCGACCTTGACATGGGCGGTCGTCGCGCCCTTGGCGACAGAGACGACTTTTCCCGGCAAAACGTTCCGTGCGCTCAGCTTCACGTGCGGCTCCTCATGCGTTGCAGCCCTGTTGCTGCACCCGGATGAAACCAGAGCCGTCGCCGCAATTCAATGACCTATATCAAAAACGATATAGCATGAAGGCGGCTGCGGCGGCCGTTGATGTGCGACGGCACGCCGCCAAGCGTCTGGAGCAGGATATCAGCCGAACTTGAACAGCACGCCGTAGCCGCCGCGCGGATAGCTCCATTCGATATCACCGCTGGGCTCGCCGATCACGCGGCAGGTGCCGCATTCGATACAGCCGTCGACCGTGATCTCGACCTGGCCCGAATCGTTCAGCTCATAGCACCGCGCCGGACACGCCTTCAGCAGCGCCTTCAGCTGCGGGCTCGGCGTGGTGTGCGGACGGACCTTGATATGGGCCCGGCCGGGATCGACCTGATAGCGATTGTAGAACAGCTTGTCTTCGACCCGTACAGCGACATCCGTGCTCATGACCGATCTCCCTTGGCCCAAAATTGCTTCGTTCACTTCAGCTCTCAGCGCCACGCCCGCGCAAAGCGGAACGCATCGCCGAACAGGCCCGTCCAGGACCTTGCGCTCACGAACGAGCGCAGGGTGCTGCTCTCCTTCTCCTTCTTCGGCGTGCCGTCGACGCGCACGAAGTTCTGCATCGCCTTGGAGACGAGCTGCGGATAGGTCAGGAAGAAGTTCTGCGACTGGTTGTGCAGCAGCGCCGGCATGTCCTTGTACTTCTTCAGATCCTTGATGACGAAGGAGTCCTCCAGCATCTTCTTGTAGAGCAGGAGGTTCGCCTTGGTCATCGGATCGCGGCGCGACTTCACCTGGAAGATCGCCTCGGCCGCGATGCGGCCCGAGGTCATCGCCAGGTTCGAGCCCTCGCGGTGGATCGCATTGTTGAGCTGGGCGGCATCGCCGACCACGACCCAGCCGTCGCCGCACAGCTCCGGGATCGCGTTGTAGCCACCCTCGGGGATCAGATGCGCCGAATACTCCTTCACTTCAGAGCCTTCGATGAGTGGCGCGACCGACGGATGCTTCTTGAAGTTCTCGAGCAGGCCGTAGGGCGTCTCGCCGGTCTTCTGGAAGTCGGAGACGAGACAGCCGATGCCGAGCGAGATACACTCCTTGTTGGAGTAGATGAAGCCCATGCCGGTCATGCCGCGGGAGATCGTGCCCGCCGCCTCGATGACGGCGCCTTCGTCGCCCTTGAGGTTGAAGCGCGCCTCGATCGTCTCGCGCGGCAGGAAATGCATCTCCTTGACCGCAAGCGCGACGTTCTCCGGCTTCGGCCGCTCGCGCAGGCCCGCGCGGGTGCCGAGCAGGCCGTTGACGCCCTCGGCCAGCACGACGACGTCGGCGTGGATCTCACCATCGCGACGGTCCGTCTTGACGCCGATGACCTTGCCATAGGCGTCCTGCGCCAGCTCGGTCACCGTCGTCTCGCACAGCACGGTCGCACCCGCTTCCTTGACCTTGGACGAGAACCATTTGTCGAACTGGGCGCGGATGATAGTGTAGCGGTTCGGCTTTTCCTCGTTGAAGTCGTCCGACTTGTAGTGCAGGCCGACATGCGACTTGTCGTCGAGCATCCAGAAGCGCTGCTCCACCAGATGCCGCTCCAGCGGCGCCTCCTCGCGGAACTCCGGGATCAGCTTCTCCAGCATGTCGGCGTAGAGGATCGCGCCCTGCACGTTCTTCGAGCCGGAATACTCGCCGCGCTCGAGCTGCAGCACCTTCATGCCGCGCTTGGCCATGGTCAGCGCGGCAGCATTGCCGGCCATGCCGGCGCCCACGACGATCGCGTCGAACCGTTCCTCGATCATTGCCCTGCTCCCTCTCTGGTGCCTAGCTTGCGATGCGGTCGCGCGAATGCGGCGACAGACGTGCGCGGAATGCCTCGGTGAGCGCCGGCAGCAGCCGGATCGCGTCGGTGACGATGCCGACATGCGCGAACTCGAAGATCGGCGCGTTCTTGTCGGTGTTGATGGCGACGATCAGGTCTGCACCCTCGACGCCCACCCGATGCTGGATCGCGCCGGAGATGCCGGCGGCGATGTAGAGCTTGGGCCGGATGGTCTTGCCGGTCTGGCCGATCTGTCGGTCCGAGGTGACCCAGCCCTTCTGCACCAGCGGCCGCGAGCAGCCGAACTCGGCGCCGAGCACCGCCGCGAGACCCTTGACGAGCTGAAAATTCTCCGGCGAGCCGAGCCCGAGACCGCCGGCCACGACGACGTCGGCGTAAGCGAGATTGGACTTGGCGGAGTCGCGATCCGGAATGAAGGACAGCACCTTGGTGACGATGTCCTCCTCGACCAGACCGAGCCTGTGCTCGATGATGCGCGTGGCGGGCTTCTCGACCCGCTCCGGCATCGGCATCACGCGCGGGCGAACCGTCGCCATCTGCGGCCGGTAGTTCAACGTGTAGATCGTGCACAGCAGAGAGCCGCCGAAGGTCGGACGCGTTGCCGCCAACGAGCCGTCGGCATCGACGTCGAGCTCGGTGCAGTCGGCGGTCAAGCCGGTGAGCAAGGTGGTCGCCACGGAGCCGGCGAGATCGCGGCCGAGCGTGGTGGCGCCGAGCAGCAGGATCTCCGGCTTGAAGGTGTTGACGACGTCGGTCAGCGCCTTGGTATAGGCCTCGTTGCGATAGTCGGTCAGAACGTCATCGGCGACGATGTAGGCGAGATCGGCGCCGTAGCAGAACGACTCTGCGGCCGCATGCTGAACGGCTTCGCCGGGCGGGCCGATGACGACGGCCGCAAGATCGACCTTCAGCTTGTCGGCGAGCTTGCGTCCCGCGCCCATCAGCTCCCACGAGACCGAATGAACCTGGCCGCGCTCCTGCTCGATGAACACCCAGACGTGCTTATAGGCCTTGAAATGCTCCGGCAGCTCCTTTTTGGTCGCGGCGCGACCGGCTGCGGCAGGCGGTGCTTTGGTGGGTTCGCTCATGGTCGTCGTCCCGTTGATCCGAAAGAAGCCCGATGTCTGACACCGATGTCAGATGGCGAAGTCAGAAGCCGTGCGCCGATGTGATGAGCTCGGCTTCGAGCTTTGGCTGGCGCTTGAACAGTTCCTCGATCAGAGCCTCCGCCGGTGGGCGCGCCGAGAAGTCGACGAACGTCGCCTTCTCCGCTCGCGCCGACGGCGCAAACACGCGCTTCACGATCGTCGGCGAGCCCTTCAGGCCGCATTTCGAGATGTCATCGACGCCCGCTTCCTTCGCACTCCAGGTGACGATCTGCGCGCGCGCGGCGCGCAGCGCGTCGGCCATCGCGCCGCGGCGGATTTCATTGGTCGCCTCCAGCATCGTGACCAGGCACGGCAGCCTGGTCTTGAGCACCTGCACACCGCCTTCCGAGCGGCGCTCGGCTTCGATGGTGCGCGCGACCGGATCGACCTCATTGATCTTCGCTACATAGGTCAGCTGCAGCAGCCCAAGCCGCTTGGCGATCCCCGGACCGACCTGCGCGGTGTCGCCGTCGATCGTCTGCTTGCCGGTGAACACGATGTCGGGCGCGCCGAAAGTCTCGCTGATCTTGCGGATGGCCGTCGCCAGCGCGTAGGTGGTCGCCAGCGTATCGGCGCCGGCGAAGAAGCGATCCGTCAGCAGCACGGCGCGATCGGCCCCATAGGTCAGCGCCCGGCGCAGCGAGTCCTCGGCGGACGGCGGCCCCATGGTCAGCACGGTCACCTCGCCGCCGAACTTGTCGCGCAGCTGCAGCGCAGCCTCGAGCGCGAACAGGTCGTAGGGATTGATGATGGTCGGCACACCCTGGCGCATGATGGTGTTGGTCACCGGATGAACACGGATCTGCGCGGAGTCCGGGACCTGCTTGATGCAGACGACGATATGCATGCGATCACTCCGGGTGTGTGGGCCTTGCGATGAGGACAGCAATTGTCGTACCAGTTTCGGTCGCAACTATTATCTACGCTGTTTCAACGCCTTGGCGCGTGAACCTGATTTGTTGCCGAGGACTCCCGCGAGACGTCCGACACGTCGCAAGCACCACGCGTCGGGAATACGACAGGAGCTTGAAAGCGGTTGCCTTTAAAAGCAGAAGCGCCGCCGGAGGGAGCCGGCGGCGCTTGAAGGTAAGATCATCAGTTCGTGTATTACTTCAGCGTCGTGAGCGACACGAACGGCTTCGGTGCAGGCTTGGGCGGCGCCACCGCATCCTTCAGCACCTTGAAGACGCGCTGATCGAGCGGCGTCGAGACGGTGAAGTCCTGATAGGCCTGTTCCAGGAACGACTTGCAGCGGGCTGCGACATCCTCGTTGGACACGTCCGAAAAGTCCTCGCTGACGAGATACTGGCCCATCCGCCTGAGGATATGCAGCCGGCAGACATTGAGCACCTTGGGATCGTAGTCGACGTCCAGCAGCTTGAAGAACTCTTCGGCCGCGGACGTCTGCTTCAGCTGATCCAGAACATTTGGGGTTGCCGCAGTCATTGCTTCGCTCCTTGGGTCAGAATCGGATCAACCTCGCAAGCCCTGGTCGGCGCTGGAGGCGGCGGTCCCTGGCGCACCTTCTGCCGGATATGCGCGAGCTGCGCTTCCAGGAAGTCGATGCGGTCGAGCATCACCGACAGCGCTTCGCCGACCGGATCGGGCATCAGATGATGATCGAGATCGATGCGTCCGACGGTGCGGCGGTGCGTGAACTCCGGCCGCACCACCTTGGCCGGGATGCCCACCACGGTGACATCCGGCGGCGTGCTCTGGATGACCACGGAGTTGGCCCCGACGCGGGTACGCGGCCCGATCGTGATCGGCCCGAGGATCTTTGCGCCGGCACCGACGACGACGCCATTGTCGAGCGTCGGATGCCGCTTGCCCGGCGACCACGAGGTGCCGCCCAGGGTGACACCGTGATACAGCGTGACGTCGTCGCCGACCTCGGCGGTCTCGCCGATCACGACGCAGGCGCCATGGTCGATGAAGAAGCGGCGGCCGATCTCGGCGCCCGGATGAATGTCGACATTCGACAGGAAGCGCCCGAGCCAGGACAGCAGCCGCGCCGGAAAACGCCAGCCGCGAATCCATAGGCGGTGCGCGAAGCGATGCCAGATCAGCGCGTGGATGCCGGGATAGGTCAGCAGGGTCTCGATCTCGCTGCGGGCGGCCGGATCGCGCGAGCGGACGCAACCGATGTCCTCGCGGATCAGGCGGAGCAGCGAAGGCGTGGCCGCCTCGGCGGCGATGGGCTTGGCAATCGGCGTCTGCACGATGTCGCTCATGATCAGGCAAAGCTCGCGAGCGGATGATCACACACGTCGCGCCAGATGGCGGCGACCGCCTCCTTCGGCACAGGTCCCTTGTGGGCGACCGCATGCTTGCGCACGCGCGCCAAAATGCGCTGGGCCTGGTCGGCGCTCGCCGGAAGGCAGAGATCCGACAGCAGCGAGGTGATCGCCGACAGGCCGGAGTGCTTGCCGATCACGATGCGGTTAGAGCGGCCGAACAGCATCGGATCAAGCGCCTGGTAGGTGCGCTGGTCCTTCAGCAGGCCGTCGACGTGAATGCCCGATTCATGCGTGAACACGTGCTCGCCGACGATCGCCTTGTTAAGCGGAATGGCGCGCGCGGCCGCAGCGGCGACGACGTTCGCGACGTGGTCCAGCTCGGCCAACACGATTCCCGTCTCGCGCCGGTACAGCTGCTGCAGGGCGACAGCCACCTCCTCCAGCGGCGCGTTCCCTGCCCGCTCGCCGAGGCCGATCACCGTGACCGATGCATGCGTCGCCCCGGCCTTGATCGCCGCCAGCGTGTTGGCGGTGGCAAGCCCAAGATCGTCATGGCCGTGAAACTCGATCTCCAGGTCGGTGGTCGCGCGCAACGCACCGACGAGCGCGAACGTCGCGTCGGGATCGAGCACGCTCAGGGTATCCGCCACGCGGAAACGACGCGCGCCGAGCGCCTTCGCGGTCGCGATCACCTCGGCCAGGAAGCCGACATCGGCGCGCGAGGAATCCTCGCCGCCGACGGCGACGGCCAATCCGCGGCTCCGCGCATAGCCGACGACACGCTTGAGCAGCTCCAGCGCGGCGCTGCGGCCGCCGCCGAGCTTGGCGGCGATCTGGACGTCCGATGTCGGGATGGAGACATTCACCATCGACACGCCGGCGGCGATCGCAGCGTCGACGTCCGCCTCGCGCATTCGGCACCAGCCGATGATGGTCGCCGGCAGACCGGCTTCGACGATGGCCCGGATGGCGGCGATCTCGTCGGCGCCCATCGCCGGCGTGCCCGCCTCGATCTCCGGGACGCCGGCCCGCGCCAGCGCGCGGGCGATCGCGACCTTTTCTCCGAGCGCGAAGGCGACGCCCGGCGCCTGCTCGCCGTCGCGGAGCGTGGTGTCGTTGAGGATGACCCGGGGCATCGAGCCCCCCGAGACGATGCTCCCGTGGGATGATCGGGCATCTCGGGCATTCCTGGGCCCGCGCTGTCCGGAGACGTCAGGCATTCACTTGCTCCGTCGCAACCTGTGACGGCCGCCAGAAGCATGACGCTCGATCGCGGCCTGCAGGTTACTCAGCAACGGCCATGCCACCGCCCGGCCAGGCGCTAATCAATTGAATAGTCGTCATTTTCAGCCATCGCTCGGATTGTCGGATTCGTAACAGGGTCGGAAATCCAACGTGGAGGATGCGGGAGTGCGCGCAGCATCGCGGCTGCGGCGGCCGGCCGATCAGGCGTGACGCTTGCGGCGGAGGTGGATGACGACGTCGATCCGCTCCATGGCGTAGCCCGGCAGCGGCTCGGGCCGCTGGTCGAAAACGACATGCCCGGGCACGTCGACCAGTTCGCCTTCGTCCTCGTAGAAGAAATGCGGATGCACGGTCGTGTTGGTGTCGAAGAACGACCGGGAGCCATCGACCCCGATCTGCCTCAACAGTCCGAGCTCCACGAACTGATTGAGCGTATTGTAGATCGTGGCCTGTGAAATCTTCATGCCGGTCGCGACCGCCTCGGCATAGAGCACGTCGGCCGTGATGTGACGATCGCCATTGCCGAACAGGATGCGGCCCAGTTGCTGGCGCTGCTGGGTCGGACGGAGCCCTGCCTCGCGCAGCGCATCCGCGCACCGGCGCATCAGCGTCTCGCCCGCCTCACAGGTCTCCGCGGCAGGGCACCGCCCACCATCGGCGTTGCAGGGGGATCCGGGCTGAGCTTCCATCAACATCGTGGCAGTCCTCGAACTCACATCGCGGCGCCGGCCGCCTCCTGCAGCGCGACCTCGCGGCGCCGCTCGGCCATCCGGCTCTCGCCGCTCTCCTCACCGAAACAAAGCTGAAAGTCATTGCACTGGGTGCAGACCGGCGTCGTGCACATCACGAAGCCATCGTCCTCGCACAGCATGCGGTAGAAGAAGCGCTTCCAACGCATGTTTCGGGTATTGCGGCTCGCCAGCGGCGCGAAGTGGCGCAGCAGCAGCCGCGACAGCTCCGAGCGCTCACGCAGGCCCAGATCTTCCCAGAGGTGATTGGGCTCCATCGCGCGGCGCGCCACCATGGCCGCGAGCCAGCGGCTGACGTCGCCATCGGTGGAGCGCTGCGCCGCGAGCAGATCGCGCAACATCGCAATCTCGTCGTCATCGGGCGCCGCCGAGACCCCGTTGACCGGCAGCCAGGACGAATCGATCGACGCGGCGGGAAACAGCTGCGCCAGCAGCGCAATCAGTTCGACCGTGGAAAGGCCCGCGCGTTCGGCCAGCGCGCCATGCTCCATGGCCGACACGGCCAGGACCGACGCGATCACGTGCCGGTCGAAGCTGGCATCGTCGTCGAACGCCGCGTCGTCGGGATCGACACCCGTCAGCAGGCGGTAGATCCCGCGACCATGATTCCGCTTGTCGTCTTCGAAGGCGCGGTCGTGCGGCGGCGGTTGCAGGCCTGCAGCGGCGGATTGCGAGATATCGACGATTGCGATTGCCATGGCGCGATCCCCTGCTGCCTGCGGATGGACGTCCGAAGAGGTACCGGCCTTCCGACGGGAGGAAGGCCGGTACCAAGACTGCTTAAGCCGTTGCGGCGAGTTCGGCGGCAGTCTTTCCGATCTGGCTCTCGTCCACCGCCTTCATGATGCCGTGCTCCATCAGCATGTCCTCGAGCTCGTCCATCGTGATCGGCGTCGGGATGATGCCCTTGCCGGCGTTGCCGTGGATCTTGGTCGCCAGGTTACGGTAGTGGTTGGCCTGGACCGACTCGGGCGCGTATTCGAGCACGGTCATGCGGCGCAGCTCGGCGTGCTGCACGATGTTGTCGCGCGGCACGAAGTAGATCAGCTGGGTGCCGAGCTTCTTGGCGAGAGCTTCCGCCAGCTCCAGCTCCTTGTCGGTCTGGCGCTCGTTGCAGACCAGGCCGCCGAGGCGCACGCCGCCGGAGTTCGCATATTTCAGAATGCCCTTGGAGATGTTGTTGGCGGCATACATCGCCATCATCTCGCCGGACATCACGATGTAGATCTCCTGCGCCTTGTTCTCGCGGATCGGCATCGCGAAGCCGCCGCAGACCACGTCGCCGAGCACGTCGTAGGACACGTAGTCGATGTCCTCATAGGCGCCGTTCTCTTCCAGGAAGTTGATCGAGGTGATGACGCCGCGGCCTGCGCAGCCGACGCCCGGCTCCGGACCGCCGGACTCGACGCAACGGATGTCGCGATAGCCGACCTTCATCACCTCTTCGATCTCGAGGTCCTCGACGCTGCCCGCGGCAGCGGCCAGGCTGAGGATGGTGTCCTGCGCCTTGGCGTGCAGGATCAGGCGGGTCGAATCCGCCTTCGGGTCGCAGCCGACGATCAGGATCCGATGACCCATCTCGGCCAGCGCGGCCAGGGTGTTTTGCGACGTCGTCGACTTGCCGATGCCGCCTTTGCCGTAGAATGCGATTTGTCGCAGCGATGCCATTCTGCTCTCCATCAACCGATTGCCAATGTCGCGCCCGCGTGTCGCGTGGCGTGACCGCGTCCTCTCATGTGTCCGAACCGGCAGACGGGTTGTTGGGAAGGAGAGCATCGCTCGTCCGAAGCGTCGGCGTGCACTCAGCCCTCAACCATTGCCTGGCAAGCGGTTTTGCAACGGCTGTGCCAGCACCCGCGAGGCACGAAAATGGTCATGTTTTGAAGGAGATGAAGAGCGATCCGCAGACGATCGCGGCGTGTTGCAAACCCGACATCGGAACGCTTCGCAAGATCCGATGACGCGCCGCACTGTCCGAAACGACACAACGAAGCCGCTTTCCAGCGGCTCAAGGGCCCGGAACGAGATTTGCTAGATCATCCTTCGCAGCCTTGCGGCAGAGACTTGAGGAGGATGCGATGCAGATCGGAGTTGAAACGGCGAAAGCGGTGGACCAGCGGCGGGTGTTCGTGATCGATGACGACGAGATCACCCGCGCGGCGCTGCAGTTCATGTTGCACGACGAGATCGAGACACACGAGCTCGCCACACCAGAGGAAGCCTACGAGAAGGGCGTCGATTGGCTCGCACCGAACGTGGTGCTGCTCGGCGTCTCGTTCCTGAAGCAGCGGGGACCCGACCTGGTCCGCGAGATCCTGGCGAAGTTCAAGGGCGTGCGAATCCTGATCGTGACCGCCAAGACTGATGAGGCTGTCGCGATCGAGGGGCTGAAAGCCGGCGCGCATGGCGCGGTCGTCAAGCCGCTCACCATCGAGTCGGTGCGCAAGAAGGTCGACACCATTCTCGGCCGCGCCGGCGGGGCGCAACTGGTCCAGCTCGGCGGTCTCTGACGTGACGACAATCGTCTTCTACGAGAAGCCGGGTTGCGGCACCAACGCGCGTCAGAAGCTGATGCTGACGCGCGCCGGTCATGAGGTCGTTGCGAGAAACCTCTTGACCGAACCATGGACCGGCGAGCGGCTGCGTGCGTATTTCGCGGATACGCCCGTCTGGTCCTGGTTCAATCCGGCCTCGCCCCGCGTCAAGTCGGGCGAGATCGAGCCGGAGGCCATCGAAGCTGTCGCGGCGATCGATCTGATGCTGGAAGATCCGCTACTGATCCGCCGGCCCTTGATCGAAGCCGACGGCCAATGCTGTGCCGGCTTCGACCGCGAGCCCGTGCTGTCGCTGCTCCAGCGAGACGATGATCTCGACGGTGTTCAGGGCTGCACACGCCCCGATCCATCGACACCGTGCCCGGAGCCGCGCTGAGCGGCTCCGGTGTTGTCGTCTTAGCGCTTCAGCACCATCACCAGACGGTCGACGCGCTTGCCCTGCTTGAAATGGGATTCGACGATCTCGTCGATATCCTCCGGCTTGGTCGGCCGGTACCAGATGCCGTCGGGATAGACCACCATCATCGGCCCGGCGCTGCAGAAGCCGAAGCAGCCGGCGGCGGTGACGCCGATGTCCGTCAGCCGCTGTGCTTCGATGGTCTTCGTCAGCCGGTCCCACAGCGGCTGCACGCCGAGCGCACCGCAGCTGCCGCGCGGATGGCTGGGCGGACGCTGCGTCAGGCAGACGAAGGCGTGATATTTGTAGAGTTGCGGAATCTCGAAATCGTCATCCGCCTCCGCGATATCCGTCTCGCTCATGACGCCGGCGCCTTGATGCCCTTGTCGGCCAGCAGGGTCGCGAGCTCGCCCGCCTGGAACATCTCGCGCACGATGTCGCAGCCGCCGACGAACTCGCCCTTGACATAGAGCTGCGGAATGGTCGGCCAGTTCGAGAATTCCTTGATGCCTTCGCGGATGAAGGGATCGGCCAGCACGTTGACGCCCTCGAAGGGCACATCGAGCTTGGCCAGGATCTGCGCCACGGCCGCGGAGAAGCCGCATTGCGGCGCCGCCGGCACGCCCTTCATGAAGAGAACGATATCATTGCTGTCGATCAGCTTCTGAATGCGTTCGGATGTCGACATTGACTTGATCCTTTCATCCCTGGATGCGACCGATCGATCCGGGAGCACCGGTCATTTCGGCAATGATGTCTCGAGTGCCAGCGCATGCAGAACGCCGCCCATCTGGCCTTTGAGGGCCGAATAGACCATCTGATGCTGCTGCACCCGGCTCTTCCCGGCGAAAGCCTGTGAGGTGACGCGCGCCGAATAGTGGTCGCCATCGCCGGCCAGGTCCTCGATCACGACGACTGCATCCGGGAACGCCTCCTTGATCAGACGTTCGATATCAGTTGCTGCCATCGCCATCGCATGCACTCCCGCTGGATTGATGGTGGCGTCATGCAAGCTCCGAACCAGTCATTTGCACGTCACAATCGCCGGCGCGTCGGCGTTCGACAGCTTGTCTGCGCCAAAACAAACCCTGGACACGTCGACTTTGCGACATCAGCGCGCGGGCACCGCCGCGCCGACGTTGAAAATGCAACATCGGCCCCGTCTTTGACCCGCCTGGCCCCCGCGATGGCTTCTGCTGCGTCTGCGTAAAAACGGTCCGCGTCTTGCAATGATTTGATCGAGGTCAATGCAGATGCTCGAACTCGTCAGCGAACCCGACACCATCAACTTCGGCAACCTGCCCGAAGAGATCGATGCGCTGTTGCAGCAGGGCGTGGCGGCCTACCGGCGCGATCACGCGCGTGCCGACCGGCTGTTCCGCCAGGCGCTGGCGGCGGCTCCGCACGAGCTGCCGACCTATTTCTGCCTCTACAAGATTCACACCTATCAGGGCCATCTCGACGAGGCCAAGGCGGTGGCGGAGCAAGGCCTCGCCGAGGCCGCGCGTCAGGCCGGCTGGTCCTGCGAATGGCGGCAATGGGTGCCGCACGATCCGCTGCCCGACGGCGCCGGCCGCTTCGCGCTCTACACGCTGAAGGCGCTGTCCTTCATCCATCTTCGCAAGAACGATCCTGACAGTGCCGCCGAGATGCTCGCCGCGCTGCGCCGACTCGATCCGACCGGCGCGGTCGGATGGCCGGTCGTCGCCGCTCTCGCCGACGGGCTCGGCTCGGAGTGAGGCACAGCCATGCATGATCCGCAGCGCAATATGGACACGACTCCGATCGATCATCCCCCGGTGCGAACCAGGACCATGAGAGGAACCAACGCATGATGACCATGCACGCCGCGCCCCCTCCTTCCCCGGCGCAGAGCGCCGTATCGACCGGCTCGCAGGACGCCGCCGAAAGCGTGATCGCCGCGTTGCGGACGGTCTATGACCCGGAGATTCCGGTCAACGTCTACGACCTCGGCCTGGTCTACCGGATCGCGCATGCCGGCGGCGGTGCGGTCGAGATCGACATGACCTTGACGGCGCCCGGCTGTCCGGTGGCGAGCGAGATCGTCCGCATGGTCGAGGATGCCGTGCAGGCCGTCGACGGCGTCACGTCGGTGAAGGTGACGCTGGTGTTCGAGCCGCCGTGGGACAAGTCCCGGATGTCCGAAGAGACCGCCCTCGAGCTGGGCTTGTTGTAACCCGCGGCCGCCTTTGGGACTGATCAAACCCTGGGGCTGATCGAACAGAGACAGGAGCATCGCATGCCGACCGAAAGCATGATCAGGCTGACCGCCAACGACGGACACACGTTCCAGGCCTTCCGCGCCGACCCCGCCGACACACCGAAGGGCGCCATCGTCGTCCTGCCCGACGGCGGGGCCGCCGCCGGCAAGCTGCGCAAGGTCGCCGATGCCTTCGCAGCCAGCGGCTATGTCGTGATCGCGCCGGAGCTCTCCGCTCCCACAACGACCGAAGCGGCGGCTGACGGCGAGCCGGCCGCAGCGGTGCAGGATCCGGCGGCGCCCTTGCTCGCCGAGATCCAGTCCACGGTCGACAGCGTCAAGGAATGCGGCAAGGTCGCCGTGGTCGGCTTCGGCGCCGGCGGCGGCCTCGCCTATGACGCGGCCAACCGCGTGTCAGGGCTGGCGTGCGCGGTGAGCTACTACGCGACCGGCGTGGTCGATGCGGCCGGCGCCAAGCGCAGGGTCCCGACGCTGCTGCATTTCGGCGAGGCCGACCCGGTGGTGCCGTTCACCGCGGTCAGCATGTTCCGCGCCTACCATCCCGAGGTCAGCGCGTTCTCCTATCCTGGCGCGGCGCATGATTTCGACGGCGACGGTGAGACCCGAGACGAGGCCGCGGCCGCGCTCGCGCATGAGCGGACGCTCGCCTGGATCTCGCAATATGTCGTCGGCCAGCCGCCAATCGCGCTGAAGAACGCCGGCGCCTACGCGCTCGCCAAGGTCGACAAGAAAAAGAAGAAGAAAGCCGACGACGACATGGGTCCGCCGGCTGACTGACAACCCGATGGAGCGAGAGCGCCGCGATGCTGCCGACCACCATCCTGATCGACGAGCGGCCGCGCTGTGTCGTGCGGCCCAACGACACCAAGGATCTCAACCGCTTCATCCGCAACGGCAAGCCGTTTCTGCTCGCCGAGAATCCGGACGGCAGGATCACTCATCGCAACGCCAGCGACACCGAGATGGCGCAGTGGCAGAACGCCTTGGCCCTGCACCGCGCCTGGGGCGGTGACGACGAGAATTTTTTCGGCGTGCCGTTGTATTAATTGGGACCCGTAGGTGCGTAGGGTGGGCAAAGGCGCCGCCGACGTGCATTAATTTGCTCCGCTGGTAGCTCGCCGTGCCCACCATTCCGACTGGTGTCGCAGGCGAGACCGTGGTGGGCACGCTTCGCTTTGGTAGAGTCGAGGAGAGGCGCGGTGACTTGAGGCCAGCGGCCATCGTTCCGTTTCCTCTCCCCGCTCATCGAA
>NZ_JBNPVB010000008.1:0-324526 GCF_051168495.1 Bradyrhizobium oligotrophicum
GCCCGCCTGCTCAAAAAAATGCAGGCGGCAGGTACCACAGGTCTGGCCGAACACACCCGGCCCTCCCCGCGCGATGGGTTTACGAATTATACGTACTCTCCCCGGTGTCCGGGCTTGTTAGCCACCGTCGCCGTCCGGATCATCACCGGACGACTTGACGCCAGCGTCGGGGCGCCAGGACCATACGACTTCACCGTCCTGCCGGACACGTTCGTCCGCTCGCGATAAGCGCGCTGCGCTCCCGACAGGCCACCGCTCCCCGCCTCCCACGTTCGTGACGATCGCGAAACGCCCCTTGCCGATCGAGACGGGATGGCGACAGAGAACCACGATTTCCGAAAAAAAGAAACAGGAATATTTTTCGCCGGAGGACTGGACAGGGCAAATCAGCTTGATGGGACGAGCGAATTTGGATTTTGCGCGCACGCAATTTTGCGTCGCGAACGCGGCAGCGCGGCGTCGTCGCCCAAGGCCGGAGCGTGGGGGTCCGAGAAGGGCCAAAAGCGGCCACCCAATACGTCGAGGAAAGGCGCAAAGCTCTACTTGCTGCGAAGACTGGCCTGAAGCCGCAACCGTCAACGGAAAGTAGAGTCAGCCGCTTCGGCCGAGCCGATTTATGCTTGGGGGCAGCAGGACTCAACGCTCCGGCCGCGAAAGCATTAACACGAACACCAGCAGTTCAGTGAACTGTACTGTAGTGAAACGCTGACAAACCAAGATTTCATTGCGGCTACGAAGCCGATTCGCGCTACAAGTAGAGTAGCTACAATGCATGAGGGAGCACGCCTTGCGGTTACTGTTGCCAGCAATCTTCTGCCTCCTCGCCACCACAGCTGCCGCTCAAGGGCCGTTCACGCAACCTGACGTGATCATGACGATGGCGACCCATGACCAATTCATGAGGGAGAACGCCTTGCGGGATTTGCCACCACCAATCCTCGCCATCACAGCTGCCGCGGAAGGGCCGTTCACGCCACCCGGCGTGATCCCCCCCGACTACGCTATGACGATGGCGACCCATGAATCGTACCGCAAGGGCAGCAAGATCATACTCCATCACGGCGACTGGACCCGGGCTGCCGTGACCGCGGATTTATCGGCGAACTCGTCGTATGGGGCAGTGGCATATTACTTGACCAACGTTGGAACGATATTGGTCGACGCTCACGGCCGATCGTTCTTGCGTGGGCCGTATCGCTCGTCCGACACCGAATATGCGCCGCGTAACACCGGCGAACGACAGATCCATCTCGGCGAAAGCTGCACGGTCTGGGAGGTATCGCGGACCACGGGGGACATACCCGTACATTTGAGCTGCGTCAGCGACGACGGCATCGAGCTTTGGCAGAAGTCGCTGAAGTCGAGCACGCGCGAAGTTACTTCATCAGCCGAGGCGACGCAGATCGAGCGACGGCCGGTGTCGACGGAAGACGCACGTCCACCGAGATCTGTCTTTGCACTGAATTGGCCCGACGACCGCGATACGCTGCCGCCAATCGCGCCGGAAAAGTCGGACTACGAACTCGTCATGGAGCAGACCATGTCGCCGCCCGGGAGAGAGGTCATTCGCACCGTGCGCCGACATGGCCCGTGGGAGTTCACCGAGGAAACCACCGGCAAGCTGCGAACGATCCATGTCATACACGATTTCGGGCAAGTAAGGTCCACCTATGAGACTGATGACTCCGGCGCGCGACAGAGTCTGTGGATAGACATAAGGGTGCGCACCCCCGCCGAGCAGGAAAGAATTGACGCACATTTTTGGGCCGCGCTTCCTCGACCACTGATCCCGGACCGGACCGATACAGTGCTCGGCGAGAACTGTCGCTGGTTTGACTTGATGCCCGCAATGGCTGGTGGCCGTACCTCTTCATGCCTTACGAAAGATGGCATCGCGCTAAAGGAAAGGCATTTCTGGGACAACTCCCTTACCTCGGAGTGGACCGCGATCCACATTACGCGGCATCCCATCACGATCGACGAGATCAAGCCGCCGGCCGAGCTGCTGTCGCCGCAAATATGGGCCATCGAGTAGACCTACTGTGCCGAAAGCGATCCGCGACCAAGCCCACGCCTTGACGCCCAAAGAGCGGGCGGCTGGCGCTTGGTGGAGGTCCGCCCTGGGTCAAAGACTGAAATTCTCATGCCGAGTAGATCTCTTCTGCACAACCTCGAATAACCGACGTGGCATGGCCCTGACGGCTTTTCTCTGCCGGGCCATGGGCTATCCTCCGAAATGGGCTGGCGCTATGGCCGGTGTACCCCAGATAACAGGCGACTTGCCGCAGCGCCGCAAGTCGGCAGCCATGGGCCACAAGCAGTCCTCCGGGATGCCGCTGCGGAGCGCCAGGGATTGCCCCGATGGCGGCCGTTAAACGAACCGCGACCGAACCGCGTCGCCCGTGGCCAGCCAGCCTGCGCATTTAGGAAAAGGTTCAGCTTTGCGGAAGCGCGGCGCGCTCCCCATATGAGGTACATGAGCAGCGATGATTACGTAATCGGCAAGCGCATGTACGAGGACATGACGGCCGAGGCATTCGAGAGCGATTTCCCGAAGGTGACCGGCCGCAGGGTCGAAATTGTCGGTAGAGAAGACCCGCCCGATGTGATCGCACTCATTGACGGCGTAGAGACCGGCGTCGAACTGACCGCGATAATGGCCGAGAGCGCCCAGGATATCGTGCTTGGGATGCACCGACTAGCGAAGCAGAAGCATGAGAAGTATGACCGCCGTGCGCTGTTCGGTGTCCGGCCAATGATCCTGTTGGGCCATCTTACCTGGCCCGCCATCGGCACCAAAGAGCGCGAAAACCTGACGATGGAAGCCATGCGCCGGGCAATGGCAACCTACCCTGCGCTATGGGATGTATGGGAAGACGTCGATGGCCTGTATGACCCATCCGATTTCGACGGGTTGGGGTTTTCCGAGGTTTGGCTGATGGACGACGGCATGAAATACACTTCCCGCCGCGATCCACGCGCTCCAGCGGATTTCTTCTGCTTTGCACCCTCTAAGCAGGGCGGGTTCTGGGAGCTTGAGAGAAAACGCCGCCCCCCTTACTGGCACCTTCATGCCGGCTACTAGAAGAGCGCACCGAGGCGGTGGTGATATGGGAGATGCGAGAATGCGGCGGTTCACGGACCCGGAGATCGTATTCCATCATGAGGGTACCGATGGCGGGATGGAACGGACGTTAGAGGCCAATGAGGATGGTACCCTAACCTATGACGAGTCACCCAATTACTATGCGCACCTCGGCGGCGAGAAGGGCAAGGTACAGAGACTGTCGCCGACCGAAGCAAAGGCGCGGTTTCCAGGTTACGATGAGAAAATCGATAGTGCTGTCGCCTATATGAAGGGCCGTCGGTCTCGCTAACGGCGCCAACGACGGGTTGGGGTCAAGGGCCGCCATGGTCAGCAGGCTGGTGGCAGAGCCAGTGTACCCCCAGCTTCGGAAATCACTTTGCCGTCCAGTACTTACGCTTGGGGCCAGAAGCAGACTGCGTCCTGCTGGGATTAAGCCCAAGCGAAACCTTCGATGGCAGGATGCTCGTCGTCGGGTTTGGTCCGACCGGTCAAGCGCTTTCGACCGCTAATATTGGGCTCCCGCTGGCGGCGAGAATCCAAGCGTTGAACGCTGACCAACGCGCGGCCCGCTAATTTGACTGCCTGCTCCACCGTCTGCTTCGCCAAAAGCCAACAAGCTGTCATGCGGCCCAAAATGCTGAGCAGCAATATCACCGAAAAGATATCGATGTAGGCTAGCACATCGCCCACCAGCATTAGTTCAGGAGGGATCGGGATGCTGTGATAGTAAGCCAAGCTCAGACTGACGACAGGAATGAACGCAATGATTTTCCTTAGCGTCAGCCGGTCCAACCAGGCGGCAAACCGGACAACAAATATTTCCCACAGCAGATCACCAAACGCCGCAGGCTCATCGACCGTCCATTTCTTCCAAAATTGTTTAAACACAGAGTGAATGCCCCGTCAGTCCAAGCTGAAAGATCATCGCAATTAGATAAAACCTTTGGTTGATCAGGGTGTCAAGTCTGCAACGGGTCAACAAGAGACATAGTTCAGCGCAGCAGTTTCCGACGAATGAAGGTGATGGCCTGCTGAAAGTCTGAATGCCATTCGTCACTGAGTGGTCGGTCCATCGCGCACCAGAAGAATTTGAACTCGTGACCACCGTCGTCCCGAGCGTCATGCGTCCATTCGTGCGGCAAGTCTCCTGTCAAACAAAGAAACAAATGCCATTCCTGGTTGCTCGCCACCATCTGAATCGCACCAATAAAAGAATCTATTCGCGCATCGCAGATGCCGCTTTCTTCGCACAACTCGCGCAATGCCGCATGCCCGGCGTCTTCTCCAGCCTCGATGGAGCCCTTGACCAGCTGACATCCTGCCAATGGATGCCGAAACGCAAGAATCTCCAGGCCATCGCTGTTTTGGCGGACGACGACTGGGCAGGCTTTTCGAGGAGACGTCATCGGTTGTTGGGGACCTGACCACTTTGTTCGAACACCGCGAACGAGGGTGGCACGCCCGCCGGGCTGGATTCAATACTTGCCATTGAAGAGCCCAGGTGCAGCTTCCGGCCAGCGTCACGCACGGGCATGGCCGCCGGGCTGATGGCATGGCCGGTGCCCTCCGCTCCGGAAATTCCCGTGCGCTCCGGCACTCGCGTTTCGGGCCATGAACCGACGTTCCGCATACACGCTACGCTCGGCCCGGGCGAGCAATCGCTTGCTCGTAGCTCAACGTATCGCGATGTCGAAGACGGAAGAGAGCTTAGCTACTGAAGTGCCGGCTTGAATCTTTGGCGCCCCTGTGAAGCCCGGGTCGTCCAGGGTCATAGGACTCAGATGAGGCCGAAGGTGATTGCGATTAGGAAGAACACGATCAGCCCGATGCCGACCAGCTTGAAGATGTAAGCGGCCTCAACATCGCGCCCAAGCCACTCGAAATCCAGCCCCCATAGGACGGTTGCGACGAACCCCAGAACGAGGGTCGAGATCAGCAGGATCACGTTGATGGTGTCCATTGACTGAGCCTTCACTGGCTACGCCGAAGTCTCAGCGGACTCCGTACGAAAAACCGCAGCCATCGTCCCGCTGCTTTGCCATTGCCATTCTGCGACGGAAGTAGAGAGCGATGGGAACAAATGCCACTCTTGGTTAATCGCGGCCATCTGAATCGCACCAGGAGAAAAATCCATTCGCGCATCGCAAATGCCGCTTTCTTCGCACAACTCGCGCAAAGGCTACAGAATTCGTCTTGCAGATCGTCATCGCCAAGGTGACGAAGCCTTGACGGGCGGCTCCGGAGTCCGATACGGCCGGTCAGCGTTTCGTGGTCACCCAGGCCATGAGTGCACCGGTCGCGTCCGCCCCGATGGCAATGCGCCCGAAATGCGGGACGTCGAACGGCTGTCGGGCGATCCTGCCGCCATTTCTCTCGATCTCGGCAAGGCGCCGGTCGACATCGTCGACTTCGAGATAGCTCAGCCAGTGCGGCGGATCGCCTTCGGGAACGATTCCGCGCATGTCGAGGATGCCGGCGACCGGCCTGCCCTCCGCCTTGGCGATCCAGTAGGTGCGGTCCCGGTCCGGCATTGGTATCCCCTCGAACGTCCAGCCGACAATCGTCGCATAGAACGCCTTCGCCGCTTCGACGTCCCGTGTATAGAGCTCATTCCAGACGAAAATTCCGTGAGTCATGGCGCGTCCTCCGTGTGATTTGGCTCGACCGGCGCCGCCGTCGAAACCGACCTGGATCGAACTCGGCAGCGCCTACAGAGGACGAACGAGACCTCGCCAGCCCGACAGCGAGCGTCGAGCCTGCCCTTCGCCGGGGCTCTGACCGCGCAGGCGAGCGCGGCAACAAGCGCCAGGTCACAGGATCAAGACGCGAGGTGAATGCGACGTCGGCTCTCACACAGGGGCGACGTTGGACTGACATGCTTCTGCTCGTATGGCAGCAGCAACGGATGTTCTGTCGTGAATGCAGCAGGTGACGCGCATCAAAACGAACCTGCCTCGCGTCTAACGAAGGACCTGCGGCGTCTCGCGCCATCGTCGTCCGTCACGAGCGACGTCATTGGGCGCGCGGCCGCGGGCGAAGCGGTCCAGGGGCCGCGCCGCTCTCTTGTTGCGTTCGTGCACAGCGTGCCAGATTGGCCCTGACCACGAGATGATGAAACGGCCTGATCGCGTTGAGATAGGTGAAGCCAAGGGCATTGTGGGTATGCACCACGGTCGTCGCGATCAGCAACGTTCCCGTCGACGCGTGGCGTCGCAGCAGAGAGAGCCGGAAGTCCAGGTGCCGGTCATCCGCACCGAGCACGATTTCGTCCGTGCCCTCCCAATGCACCGGGAAGAAATCCACCCGTTCATGGCCGTCCGGGGACGTCCTGACGACATCGGAGGTCTTGATGCCAAAGGGCGTCACCATGGCGTCGCGCAGCGCGATCAACGCCTTTTGCCACGCGGGTGGATCGACGAGTGTGCGCCGCGCCAGTTCGCGCATGGTCGACTGTTCCGATGCACGGAGCTCGATGCTGTAGCTGTCGAGCAGACTGGCGTTCTCGTACCAGTTCGCGACGACACTTTCCGACGGCGGCGTCGTCCGGCGTACCTGCGATTTGTGGTCCAAACCCATGGTCATGACGACGTCACCTCTTCGAGCAGCCCGCGGCTCGATCCATGGCTGCGTCAGTGGACATTGCGCCATGGTATCAGGCGTCCCGACTGCTTTCCAGAGCGTGGCCGCGTTGGTCGCCGCGGCGAGTCGGCTTCATGTCCATGGCCACATTGCTGCGGCATACCTCGTTGCCAACCACCTGCCTGAACCGTCGCGCCGCGGTGGGCACGGCGCGGGATGCATCACGTCTGATCAGCAGCATCGGGGCGCGCCTTTGCCCACCCTACCGCGCCATCATTGCGAGCGATCGCTGAGCGGCCCAAGGAACGTCGTCGCACGAGTGTCTCGCGACGACGAAAAGTGGCAGGCTCTGCACCTCACCCTCAACTGTCATCGCCCGGCTTGACCGGGCGATCCAGTACGCCGAGGCAGTCGTGATGACATCGATCGGCCGCTGCGTACTGGATGCCCGCCTGCGCGGGCATGACGGGAGGATTTGACCGGCAGCCCCGTCCTATCGCTCTCCGCTCTACTTCTTCCCGCTCTTGGTCGTGTGGGAATGCGAATGGCTGTGGCTGTGACTATGCGAATGGCTGTGCGCATGCCCGTGGTCATGCGCCGCCTCGATCGGCATCAGCGCGACGTGGCCGTGGCGGACGCCGCGTTCGGCGATGACGTGGTCGGCGAACGCCTTGACCTCGGCCCGCTCGCCCTTGAGCACGGTGACCTCGAGGCAGCTTTCCTGGTCGATGTGGACGTGCAGCGTCGCCTGGGCAAGGCCGGAATGATCATGCGCCTCCTGGGTCAGCCGCTTCGGCAGCTCGCGCGCGGCGTGATCGTAGACGTAGCTGAGGGTGGCGATGCAGTGCCGGCTCTCGGTGCCCGCACCGTCGGCGCTCTCCAGGCCGCTGCGCAGCAGGTCGCGAAACGCCTCCGAGCGGTTGTCGTAGCCGCGCCGCGCCATGAAGGCATCGACCTCGGCGAGCAGGTCGTCGTCGATCGTGATCGTCAGGCGCTGCATGTCTCGTCTCCTCCGGCGCGCGGCAAGCGCCTATCCACCAGCTGAGTATGATGTTTTCACGTTGACATCATACTGGCGTCACCTTAGCGTTCTTTAACACTCGACATCAGGGCGATCCAAGCGAGCTTGCCGCGCGCCGACGACGGTGCGCGGCGGATGACGACGCATGCCCGATTGGCGAGATCGAGGGGCGTTGCGACGATGAAGTGGCGTGGGGCAAGCGTGGCGGTGCTGATGGCGGCACTGGCGCAACAGGCGGTGGCGCATCCGGAACGGGCTCCGGCCGAACTGCCGACGGTCGACGTCGATGCTCCCAAACGCACGGCCAGGGCGAAGCCGCAGGTCCGGCGCGAGGCGCAGCGGCCGAAGCCCGATGCAGCCCGTCCTGCAACCAGCATTGCGCCGGCTCCCGCCGCCGCGATGGCGCCGTCCGGTGCGCCAAATGCCGGCTCAGGCCCGGCGCGGCCGCAGGGGATGGCGAGCGAGACCATCATCACCGGCGACGAGATCAACGCGCGCCCGGCCACACGGCCCGGCGAGGTGCTGGAGGCGGTGCCCGGACTGATCGTCACGCAGCATTCCGGCGAAGGCAAAGCCAACCAGTATTTTCTGCGCGGCTACAATCTGGACCATGGCACCGACCTCGCGCTGTTCGTCGACGACGTGCCGGTCAACATGCGCACCCATGCGCATGGCCAGGGCTATGCCGATCTCAACTGGCTGATGCCGGAGACGATCGGCCGCGTCGACGTCCGCAAGGGGCCTTATTTTGCCGATGAAGGCGATTTCGCTTCCGTCGGCAGCGTCCATATCGGCCTGATCGACAGCGTGCCGAAGGCGATCGCGCAGGTGACCGCCGGCAGCTTCGGCTACCGCCGCTTCTTCGGCATGGATTCGGTCCATGTCGGCGACGGCCATCTGCTGATCGCGGGCGAGGCCGGCCGGTATGACGGTCCGTGGACGACGCCGGATGATGCGAAGAAGCTGAACAGTCTGCTGCGCTACAGCCAGGGCACGGCGACCGACGGCTTCTCGATCACCGGCATGGCCTATGCGAATCGCTGGACTTCGACCGACCAGGTGCCGGAGCGCGCCATCACCTCGGGCCTGCTCGGCAGGTACGATTCGATCGATCCGACCGACGGCGGCAAGACCAACCGCTTCGCGCTGTCCGGCCGCATCGCCGGCACCGACGACGCCGGCGCGTGGAAGGCCAACGCCTATGTGGTGAAGAGCCAGCTCGATCTCTACAACAACTTCACCTATGCGCTGCGCGATCCCGTCAATGGCGACCAGTTTCATCAGCATGACGACCGGCTGATGCTCGGCGCCAACGCGTCGCGGACGATCAATGGCAGCTTTGCCGGACGGCCGATGGAAACGACCTTCGGCATTCAGACGCGCTACGACGACATCGCGCTGGCGCTGAGCTATACGAAACAGCGCAGCTATCTCAGCTCCGTCCGCAACGACAAGGTGGGCGAAGGCAGCGTCGGACTCTATGCCGAGAACACGGTGCGCTGGGCCGACTGGCTGCGCACCACGGTCGGCTATCGCGGCGACTATTACCAGACCCACGTCTATTCGCTGTATAACGGCAACAACACCGGCGATGCCGCGGCCAGCCTCGGCAGCCCCAAATTCCGCATGGTGATCGGGCCGTTCGACAAGACCGAGTTCTTCGTCGGCGCCGGCTACGGCATGCACAGCAACGACGCGCGCGGCGCCACCACCACCGACGATCCGACTGCGCCGGGCACCAGGATCGACTCCTCGCCGCTGCTGGTGCGCACCAAGGGCGCCGAGGTCGGGGTGCGCACGCGCATCATTCCCGGGTTCGACTCGTCGCTGAGCGTGTTCATGCTCAACCAGGATTCCGAAATCCTGTTCTCCGGCGATGCCGGCAACACCGAGGCGAGCCGGCCGAGCCGGCGCTACGGCTTCGAATTCACCAATCACTATCGCCCGAGGTCGTGGATCGACATCGACGCCGACCTCGCGATGACGCATGCGCGCTTCGTCGGTGACAATGCCGACCAGGCCGACGCCTACAATCAGCTCGTCGCCGCCGGCGCGTCCGCCGAGGTGCTGCGCGGCAATGCGCCCGGCAACTACATCCCCAACGCGCCGTCGATGATCGCCTCGGCCGGGATCACGCTCGGCGAGCAGACCGGCTGGTTCGGGTCGTTGCGCTGGCGCTATCTCGGCTCGACGCCGCTGACCGAGGACAATTATTTCCGATCGACCGCGACCAGCGTGTTCAACGGCCGCATCGGCTTCCGCGATGCCAATGGCTGGCGCATCCAGCTCGACGTGCTGAACCTCTTCAACACCAAGGCTAACCAGATCTCCTACGGCTACGGCTCGTTGCTGACGACGGATCAGCTGTACCAGGCGTGCTACGGCAGCGCGCCGACGGGCGTTCCGGCACAGGTGTGCCAGACCGGCGTGATGGACCGCGTGCTGCATCCGATCGAGCCATTGACGTTTCGCGTGACGGTGGCCGGGACGTTCTAGCAGCGATCGGATCAGGCGGGTTCGCCGGACCTCACTGGCAGCACAACGGCGGGCCATCCGGCACGATCGAGATCTCGAAATCAGCCTCGTCGTACGCGGCCTCTTCCGCTGCGACGGCCGGCATGTCGCGGTCCGGCGGAATGCGCCATGGAATCGGCTTCGGCGGCATCCGCTCCAGCCGCTGGGCATCGGCGACGGCGCGGCGGGCGATCTTCAGCGAACGACAGACCAGGACCGGCTGCTCGTCGGTACCGACCTCGAACCCCGAGCCAATCGCCCTGATGCGATACGATGCCATGTTCGCCCCTCCCATCCCGCCAGCAACAAGAACCCCGCGCGCCTTGTTCCCGGCGACTGTGGCAGGTCTAGTATCGGCCAATGGCGGACGGCGAAGCTGGTCAATGGATTCTTAATGCGCGTGATGCGCCGGCGGCCTTTGCGTTCCGGAGCAGGACAGACGGCGCGATGCGGCGGATCCCGCGGAAAGAAATCCACAGCCGCGCGTGACGGCGCGTGGCGGATAGCGGATCGGGACGGCGCTGCGAACCACTCGCTACTCGCCACTCGCCTCTCCGTCAATAATCCCGGAACTCGTCTTCCTCGTTGATCAGCTGACCGATCGACTTGGCCTGCTTGCGGGCCGGAATCGAGCTGGTGACGTCGGGCTCGCGCTGGCCATAGCCGTAGCGGCGCTGCTGGGCGCGCGACGCGACCGCCTCGCCGGATTGTGCGGCGGGCTGGCAGATCAGGCGGCGGCTGGCGCGGCGCATCAGGTCCACATGGATGTGGTCGTAGTGATAGACGTTGGAGCCCGGCGCCAGCACGGTGGTGAACTGCTGGCACGCGCCACCCTGGACGTCGCGCAGAAAGCCCTGCTCCTCCGGCACCCCGATCCAGCCGTCCTTGACGCTGATGCGGCGGCCGTCGGCGAGGATGAAGGCGGCGATGTCGAGCGCGTTGCCGAAGGCATGCTCGGAAATGTGCGCGCTCGGATTGCCGTTCATGCCGCGGCAGGAATAGGCCGAGATCTGCTTGATCTCGACGACCCGGGTGCCGAACCAGCGCTGTGCGGCCGGTTGCACCGATTCCGCGATCCAGCGGTCCAGCGCCGAGACGATCGGACAGGCCAGCGTCGCGGTCGGCTTCACCGCGACCGGGCCGACGGTGCCGACGGGATCGCGCGACGGGCCGAGCCGCGGCGGCACCTCCGGCTGCTGCTGCGGATAGGCGGAGCGCGGCGCGGGATAGGATGCGCCGGGCGGCAGGTTGACGTCGTCCTCGCCGGCCGGCGGCTCGAGCGGCAGCGGCGCGCCGGGAGCCGCGCCATAGGCCGGCGACGACGCCGCGCTCGGATAGGCCGCGCCCGACGGAGGATACGCGGGCTGTGCCGCCGGCTGATAGGTCGACGGCGGCGGATAGGACTGCGGCTGCTTGTTGACCGGCCAGCGCGGCTGGCCGCCGATCGCGGCCGGCGGACGCAGGCTCTCGTCGGCGAAGCCGTAGCTCGCGGTGGCTTCGCCCAGCGCCGCCACCTTGAGCGGATAGTCGGCGCCGCACATGCCGGGGCCGGAGATCGGATCGATGCGGACGATGTCCGCACTCTCCTTCACCGCACCGGATTTCAGGCAGGCGATCTCGGCCTCGGCCCGCCACGGCTCGCGTTCCTGGAAAAATCCACGGCCGCAACCCGCAAGCGAGACAAGGACGATGGAGCCGACGAGATACAAACGAACTCCGCGCGTCATGTCCGGAGGTTTGCGACAATTTGCTTAAGGACCTGTCAATGCCGTCCGTTGACGGCGCGCAAACCATCGCGCCACGCGAGCTGTCGATTGACGGGGATGCGGCAGCCGCGCTGTCTTTTATGCCGAGGCCGTTCGGATATGTCTTGCGCGCGCCTGGTGAGACGCCGGGCGGAAACGCGAAAACGGGAGCCGTGTCATGACCCTTGCCGGTCGACTGAACATGGTGGTCGCCTATGTCGTGTTCGCCTTCGTCGGCGCGATCGTCGTCGGTCTGGTCTGAAGCCGCGACGCCTCACACGCGAACTTGATCCGCTCCGTCCCTGCCGTCGGCGTCGTGAGGGTTCTCCGGACGCGACCGCTTTCGCCGACAGTGATGCGCGTCACGGAGTGCCCCGCCGGCCGCGCCTAAGGTTCCCCTCAGGTTCACGACGCGCCCGAGGGAGTTCCATCCATGAAGACCGTGTATCTCGCCGCAGCCGCGGTCCTGATCGCGAGCAGCGCCGCCCAGGCCGGCAGCTCGGTCGCGTTCGATTTCGGCGGCCACAAGGTCCGCGTCACCGTGCCGCGCAACTGCCAGTCGCTGTCCTGCCTGCAGGTGTCCGGCGTCGATCTCAGCGGCCTGAAATCCAAACTCGACGATGACGATACGCAAGCGAGCAGCACGCCTGCGACCAGCGCTCCCGTTGCCGCCGCTCCAGCGACCGCGGCTCCGGCCGCACCTGCGCCGGTCGTCAACGCGCCCGCCCCCATCGCCGCGGCACCGGCCGTCACACAGCCGGCGCCCGCTCCAACCGCACCAGCTCCGATAGCGCAGATGCCGGTGCCGCCCGCCCCGGTCACTTCGACCGTGGCTACGCCAGCCCCTGCCTCTGCCCCTGCCCCCGCGCCGGCCACCGTCGCCGCTGTGCCTGCCGCTCAGGCCGCGCCGCCCGCAGCAGATCCGAATTCGCCGCTCGGCCTGTGGGCCACCGAAGGCGGCAAGGGCAATGTGGTGATCGAGCCGTGCGGCGCCAACATCTGCGGCTTTGCCGAGAAGACGCGCGAGAAGATCCTCATCAACATGAAGCCGAAGGACAGCAAATGGGTCGGCCGCATCCACGATCCGGACGGCGGCGGCAACTACGACTCCACGATCGTGCTGAAGAACGCCACCACCTTGCGGGTCCAGGGCTGCGCCTTCGGCGGCCTGTTCTGCGGCGGCCAGACCTGGAAGCGCATCGGCTGACGCGCTCCCCCGGCGGGGCTCTCAGGTCCGGCTCGCACCGCCTACGCCACCTTGGCCGGAATCACCGCAGCGGCGGCCGGCAGCGTCGCGCGCAGCGGCAGGGACAGCCGCACGCGCAGGCCGCGCGGCGTGTTCGGCATCAGCGCAATGCCGCCGTCGTGCTTCTTCATGATCTCCTGCGCGATCGACAGCCCGAGGCCGAAGCCCCCGGCCGAGCGCGCCTGGTCGAGCTTGACGAACGGCTCCAGCGCGCGCGCCTGCAGCGCCTGCGGAATGCCCGGGCCGTCATCGGCGACCTCGATGGCGATGATGCCGTCGGTCACGGCCGACAGGCTCACCACCACCTGGCTGCCGTGCTTGACGGCGTTCTCGACCACATTGGTGACGGCGCGCGACAGCGCCCGCGGCCGGCCCTCGCAGACCAGGCGCTGCGGCCCCTCGAAGGTGACGGCGTGGCCGACATCGGCGAAGTCGCAGCAGATCGTCTCCAGCAGGCTCGACAGCTCGATCCGCGCCGGCTGCTCGGCCTTGGTGTCGTCGCGCAGATAGTCCAGCGTCTCGTCGAGCATGCGGCTGACCTGGTCGATGTCGCGCAGCATGGAGTTGCGCATGTCGCCCTGCCCGATCCGCTCCGAGCGCAGCCGCAGCCGCGTCAGCGGCGTGCGCAGATCGTGGCTGATCGCAGCCAGCATGCGCGTGCGGTCGTCGAGCAGCGTGCGGATGCGCGCGCGCATGTCGTTGAGCGCCTCGGCGACCTGGGCGATCTCCTTCGGGCCCCGCCCGCTCAAGGCCTCATGCGCATCCTGCGAGCGGCCGAACGCGGCCGCCGCGCGCGCCATCTCCGACAGCGGCCGGATGATCGCGCGGGCGGTATAGATCGATAGCAGCAGCGCCAGCAGCAGCACGATGAACATGACGACCACGGTCGGCTTGAGCACCATCGACCAGATATCGAGGCGTGGCACGTCGTCGAACACCAGCGCCCGCTCGCTGTCGACCTGGACGATGATCTGCGTCGGCGGCGCCGCACCGTATCCGACGCCCCGCAGCAGCGTGATGTCGCGCAGCACGCCGAGCTGGCGCCGCGCCAGCTGCGTGCTCCAGGGCACGTTCCGCTCGCGGTTGCCGGAGATCGCGAGCGCCGTCAGCGACACCAGTTCGACCTGAATGCCGGACGACCGCACGCTGGCCAGCACGCTGTCGGCGGCCGCCGAATCCTTTGCCGCGCGAACGAAATGCACCGCCTCAGCCACCCGCGCGACGCCGTATGCGGGCGATTCGGTTTCGTCCGGCGGATCGAACAACAGCACCGCCGCCGCGATCATCATGATGACGCCCAGCATTACGGACAGCGAGGCGAGCGCCACGATCTGCGCGGTGATGCCGAGCCGGATCCGCGATTTCGGACTAGGATTCATCGAGGGTCTCGACCTTTGGCGTGAAGACATAGCCGCCGAGGCGGACGGTCTTGATCAGGGTCCAGCTCCTGGCGCCGGGCTCGATCTTCTGGCGGATGCGGCTGATGTGGACGTCGATGCTGCGCTCGACCGGCCCGGCCTGGCCGCCATGCGCCAGCTCGATCAGCTGCTCGCGCGACAGCACGCGGCCGGCGTTGCGGCAGAATGCCAGCAGGATGTCGAACTCCGCGCTCGTCAGCGTGATCTTGACGCGGTCGGGATCGAACAGCGTGCGCGTCGCCGGCTCGATGCGCCAGCCGTCGAAGCTCATCGGCGCCTGCCGCGCCGCGATCACGGTGGGATGCAGCTGCGAGCGGCGCAGCAGCGCGCGGATGCGCGCCACCAGCTCACGCGGATTGAACGGCTTGACGACGTAATCGTCGGCGCCGAGCTCGAGCCCGAGGATACGGTCGATGTCCTCGCCCTTTGCCGTGACCATGATGATCGGCACCGTCGAGATCTGGCGCAGCCGGCGGCAGATGCTCATGCCGTCCTCGTCCGGCAGCATCAGGTCGAGCATGATCAGGTCGACCTGCTCGCGGTGCAGGACGTCGTTCATGGCGGCGGCAGAAGCCACGAAGCGCGGCGCGAAGCCGTGCTCCTGCAACAGCTCGGTCAGCAGCGCCGCGATCTCGCGGTCGTCCTCGACGCAGAGAATGCGCGCGGCCGCCGGAATGTTTGCGTCTGCGGTCACGACGGTATTATGTGACGACATCATGCGCAGAACATGGTCGATTTGGGCCGAAAAGAACAGCCCGAAGCGACCTCCGATCGTGGCGAAATTAAGTTGTGTTGTTAAGGTGGAAACATTTCTTCACGCGACTTAACCCTGCGAAATTAGTATCGCGCCTACGCTTTGGGCATCAAACAAGCATCAACAGGGAAGTCCTGCGGCGTGGCTCTTCGGCCGGCGCGGCCCTCTTCCGAACCGCGATCGTCTCAGCCACGTGAAGCCAGTCCTGCTCGCACTCTGCCTCGTCACACCGCTGCTCGCCGGCTGCGCCGTCGGGCCCGACTACATGACGCCGGATTTCGGTATGCCCCAGAAATGGAGCAGCGACCGTCACCAGCCCGCGCAGGCGCTCGAGCTCGCACAATGGTGGCGCAACCTCGGCGACCAGCAACTCGCACAACTGATCGGCGAAGCCGTTGCGGGCAACCTCGACGTCGCCGCCGCCAAGGCGCGCATCCGCAAGGCCCGCGCCACCCAGCGCCAGGCGGTCGGCGCCCTGTTTCCGACAGTGAGCGGCAGTGGCTCGGCGACGGAGAATCGCAGCGCCGCCTCGTCGACCAGCGGCATCGCGATCGCGCCCGCCACCTACAGCCAGTATCAGGCCGGCTTCGATTCGAGCTGGGAGCTCGATCTGTTCGGCGCCAACCGCCGCGCGGTCGAGGCCGCGACCTACGGCGTCGACGCCGCAGAGGACGACCTGCGCGCGACGTTGCTGACGCTGGTCGGCGACGTCGCATCGTACTACATCGATGCGCGCGCCTACCAGGCGCGGGTGGCGCTGGCCCGGCGCACCGCGGCCTCGCAGCGCGAGACCGCGGCATTGACGGAGCGCAAGCAGAATGCCGGATCGGCGTCTGCCGTCGACACCGCCAAGGCCTCGGCGCTCGCCGCCAGCACGGAAGCCACGATCCCGACCTATGAGAGCAGCTATCAGCAGTCCGTGCACCGGCTGGGCGTCCTGCTCGGCCGCGACCCGACCGCGCTGAGCCTGCGCCTGTCGCTGGTGACGGCGATCCCGTCGCCCCGCCTGCCGTTGCCCAAGGGCATCCCGGCCGATGTGCTGGTGATGCGCCCCGATGTCCGCAAGGCCGAGCGGCAGCTCGCCCAATACACTGCGAAGATCGGACAGGCGACGGCTGCGCTCTATCCGGATGTCAACCTGACCGGCTCGGTTTCGACGACGGCGCTCCGGCTCGGCGATCTCGGCAAGAACTCGACCATCGGCTGGTCGATCGGGCCGAGCGTCTCGGTGCCGATTTTCAATGGCGGCAAGCTGCAGGCCGCCGTCGAGGTCGCGGAAGCCCAGCGCGACGAATACCACGTGGCCTGGCGCAACGCCGTGCTGAGCGCGCTGGAGGATGTCGAGAACGCCATCGTCAACCTGAGCCAGGAGCGGCTGCGCATCCGCAGCCTGACCGAATCGGCGCGCCGCTACGGCGAGGCCGCGCGGCTGTCGCGCTCGCTGTACGAGACCGGTTCGAGCACCTTCCTCGACGTGCTCGACGCCGAGCGCTCGCAATTCACGGCCGAGGACAACCTGCTCGCCAGCCGCGCGACCTTGGCAAAGAACTATGTGGCACTGGCCAAGGCGCTGGGCGGCGGCTGGACCGGTCCGATCGACAGCTCGCGGCCCGAGGTCGTCGACAGCGGCACCTGGCCGCATCTCGCGCAGTCCGCCGAACCCAAATAATCCGCGACGCATAATCTACGATCCGAATTCCCGAACCTGTTTCAGAAGTGCCCCGATGAATGCCCCCCTGTCCCCCATGCCCCGGCCGGTCGCGGTCGATGACGGCCACGCGCCGGCATCGAAGCCGAAGCGGCCGCGCCGCTGGCCGCTGCTGATCGTCGGAGCACTCGTGGCGCTGGCCGCCGCGACCGTGCTGGTCATGCGGCTGGCCGGCAATCCCAACGCCAATCTGGTCACCGCGCCGGTCACGATCGGCGACATCGAGCAGACCGTGCTCGCCACCGGCACGCTGAAGCCGGTCAAGCTCGTCGCAGTCGGTGCCCAGGCCTCGGGGCGCCTCGTCGCGCTCAACGTCAAGCTCGGCCAGAAGGTCAAGGCCGGCGACCTCATCGCCGAGATCGACTCGCTGACGCAGCAGAACACGCTGCGCACCAACGAGGCCGCCTTGGGCAACGTGCGCGCCCAGCGCGACGAGAAGCTCGCCAGCCTGGCGCTGGCCGAGGCGAATCTCGCGCGGCAACAGCTGACGCTGGCGCAGAAGGCCTCGTCGCGCGCCGACTATGACAATGCGGACGCCACCGTGAAGCAGACCCGGGCCCAGATCGCGCAGCTCGATGCACAGATCGTCGAGGCCGAGGTCGCGATCGAGACGGCGCGCGTCAGTCTCGGCTACACCAAGATCACGGCGCCGATCGACGGCACGGTGCTGTCGATCGTGACCCAGCAGGGCCAGACCGTGAACGCGGTACAATCGGCGCCGACCATCGTCGTGCTCGGCCAGGTCGAGACGATGACGGTGCGGGTGGAGATTTCCGAGGCCGATGTCGTCAAGGTCCGGCCCGGGCAGAACGTCTATTTCACCGTGTTGGGCGAGCCCGATCATCGCTACGAGGCTACGCTCGGGTCGATCGAACCGGCCCCCGAATCGATCAAGAGTGATTCGAGCTTCTCGTCGAGCACGACGACCACGTCGAGCAGCAGCAGCAGTTCGTCCTCGTCCACCACGTCCTCCGCGATCTACTACAATGGCGTGTTCGACATCGCCAATCCGGACGGGCGGCTGATGACCTACATGACGGCCGAGGTCCACATCCTGCTCGGCGAAGCGCGCAAGGTGCCGACCATTCCATCATCCGCGCTCGGCAACGCCAATTCCGACGGCAGCTACATCGTTCGCGTGCTGACCGGCTCCGGCACGCTCGACAAGCGGACGGTGCGGATCGGTCTCAACAACAAGATCCGGGCCGAGGTACAGTCCGGTCTCGTCGAGGGCGAACGGGTCGTCATCTCGACGCCCGAGGAGGGACCGAAGCAGACCGCGATGCCGCCACCGCCCTCCGCCGGAGGTCCATGATGGCGGAAGCGCTGATCGATCTGCAGAATGTCGGGCGGCGCTACGCCTCCGGCGAAAGCACCGTCCATGCCCTGCGCGGGGTCGACATCCAGATCGCGCGCGGCGAGATGGTCGCGATCATCGGCCAGTCGGGCTCCGGCAAGTCGACGCTGATGAACATTCTGGGCTGCCTCGACCGCCCGACCTCCGGCAACTACCGGATCGCCGGCCGCGAGATGGGCTCACTCGATCCGGACGAACTGGCGGCGCTGCGGCGCGAGCATTTCGGCTTCATCTTCCAGCGCTATCATCTGCTGGGCGAACTCACCGCCGCACAGAATGCCGAAGTCCCGGCCGTCTATTCCGGACTCGGCCCCAATGCGCGGCGCCGGAAGGCGGCGGCGCTGCTGCAGCGGCTCGGCATGGGCAGCCGCACCGACCACAAGCCGGGTCAGCTCTCGGGCGGCCAGCAGCAGCGGGTTTCGATCGCCCGCGCGCTGGTCAACGATCCCGACGTGATTTTGGCCGACGAGCCGACCGGCGCGCTCGACCGCGCCAGCGGCGAGGAGGTGCTGCGCATCCTCGACGAGATCAGCGCCTCCGGGCGCACCGTCATCATCGTCACGCACGATCCCAGCGTCGCAAAGCGCGCCCGGCGCATCATCGAGATCGAGGACGGCCGCGTCATCTCCGACCGGCTCAATCCGCAGACGTCGGGTGCCGCGCCGGCCGCAGCGACCGAAGACCGCGCCGCGCAGCCGTCGTCGTGGTGGCGCAGCCATCTCGACCGCTTCCGCGAGGCCGCGCGGATGGCGCTGCTCGCCATGAATGCGCACCGGATGCGCGCCTTCCTGACCATGCTCGGCATCATCATCGGCGTCGCCTCCGTGGTGCTGGTGCTGGCGCTCGGCAAGGGATCGCAGGTCAAGGTGCTGAAGGACATCAACCGGCTCGGCACCAACACGCTGGAGTTCTTTCCCGGCAAGGATTTCGGCGATACGCGCTCCAGCAAGATCAGGACATTGGTGCTCGCCGACGCCAAGGTCATGGCGCAGCAGCCTTACGTCGATGCGATCTCGCCGACGGTCTCGACCACCAGCACGCTGCGTTACGGCGCGACAGAGGTCAGCGCCCAGATCTCCGGAGTCGGCGAGCAGTATTTCCGGGTCAAGAACACCGAACTCGCCGAAGGCAGCTACCTCGATGCCGATGCAGTCCGGTCCTACGCCCAGGACGCCGTGATCGACGACAATGCGCGCAAGGCGCTGTTCCCCGATCCCGACGTCAGCCCGCTGGGTAGCGTGGTCCTGATCGGCAAGGTGCCCTGCCGTGTCGTCGGCATCACCAAGCAGCAGCAGGCCGGATTCGGCTCCAGCTCCACGCCGATCGTCTATCTCCCCTACACCACCGTGCAGGCACGCTTCATCGGCAACCAGGTCCTGCGCAGCATCAGCGTCCGGGTCGACGAGGCGACGCCGATGGCCGCGGCCGAACGCGCCGCGACGGCGCTGCTGACCGCGCGGCACAACGCCAAGGACTTCTTCGTGCTCAACACCGACGACATCCGCAAGACCGTCGAGAGCACGACGCAGGTGCTGACCCTGCTGGTGGCGGCCATCGCCGTCATCTCGCTCCTGGTCGGCGGCATCGGCGTCATGAACATCATGCTGGTGTCGGTGTCCGAGCGCGTCGGCGAGATCGGCGTACGCATGGCGGTCGGCGCCCGGCGCAGCGACATCCTGATGCAGTTCCTGATCGAGGCCGTGCTGGTCTGCGTGATCGGCGGCGCGCTGGGCCTTGCGATCGCGGTCGGCTTCGGCACGGTGTTCAACGCGCTCGATGCCGGCTTCCAGCTGATCTACTCGCCGCTCGCCATGGTCGGCTCCGCCGTGATCTCGATGGCGATCGGCATCGGCTTCGGCTACATGCCCGCCCGCAGCGCCTCACGGCTCGATCCCGCGACGGCACTGGCGAGGGAGTAGTGATCAACTCGTGAATCAGCTTTGGAGGGGACTCGCGTCCTCGCCGCAAAGCCGGTGCGCCCTCTCCTCGCAGAACGATCGCATTTCAATGGATGAGCATTCGCCGCAGGTGCTTCTGCTCATGAGTTACTCCGTCATGCCCGGGCTCGTCCCGGGCATCCACGTCTTTCCGAGACCACCGGACGACGTGGATGGCCGGGACAGGCCCGGCCATGACGATGTGGAAATGGACGAGCGGAACGCCAACACGGAGGGCGCATATATGATTGCCCTGGCGCAAGCTCGGCGTGCTTCAGATCCGGCCCCCCTACCGCTTCGCCATCTGCGTGCTGGCCTGCGCGTCCGTCGGCGCGGCGCCCTTGTCGACCCATTCCGGCGGGGCGCCGAGACGGTTCGCGACCATGCCGATCAGTCCGGGATCGCGGCCGAACGCTTCGCACGCCGCGTTCTTCGGCTTGCCGCCGAGGGCGGCGCCGATCCGGTCGATCGACGGAATCTTCGGCGGCTTGCCAAACGGCGTCTCGCCGGTCACCAGCATCTGGCCAAAATCGGCGCTGAACGAACTCGCGAGGTCGTAGGCGTCGCCGGCCTGCGACAGCACCGGCGAGTTGGTGAACGAGTTGGCGCCGCGCGCCCACACCATTGCGGCCTGCTGCCGGCCCCTGCGATCGACCGCCTCCGCTTCGATGGTGAGACTGCCGAGCCCGATCGGCAGCCGCGGCACCGGAACGGGGACGCCGAGCGCGCCGGGCACGGCCGACACGACCTTGGAGGCGCCTGCCGCGACCGGATCGGTCGCCGTCGCCTGGGTGATGAAGGTGCGCGTCGTCAGATCGGCCCTGTCATTTGGCGCCACCACCGTGAAGCGTTCGCTCAGGCTGAGGCACAGCGCACGGTCGACGGCGTTCGCGACCAGCCGCCGCTGTTCGTCGGTCAGAACCGCGCCCGCCTGCCCCGAGAACGACGCCGGCATGATGCGCACGGTGGAGGCCGCGAGAACCATCTCCTTGTCGACGTTGAGGAGCGACTTGGCGAGCACGCCGTTCGATTCCGCCAGCGACTGATAGGAGGCGAGCGCGCCGCTCTGCGTCATCGGCGCCGTCGCACAGCCGGCCAGGCTTACGGCTGCGCAGACCGCGGCGACACGAATGACGGCCAGCGGATGAGACGATCCGACCCAAGCTCCGACTGCGGTTTCGACCATGCGGCCCCCCTGCGCTCGCTCTCCGTCGCCCTTCGCAGGCGGCGCATCGTTCTCCTCCGGCAATCCGGACAGCATGGGGCGAAAGCTTGGAGAGATGTTACGGAACGGCACGAACCGAGGAGACCGTGCGGCGCAGGTGTCCGTGCGTCGGCATGATTGCGGCGAACTCACCATCCGCTGGTGATGGCGACGATGCCCGCCACCGCCAGACCCGCGCCGAACCAAGCCAAGTCAAACCAAGCCAAGTCAAACCAAGCCAAGCCAAGCCGCTGACGCGTGATCGGTGCCTCGCCGCGGGTCAAGCCGTACTCATCCAACCACCTTGTCCAGGGTGATGGGCAGGTCGCGGACGCGCTTGCCGGTCGCATGGTACACCGCGTTGGCGATGGCGGCGGCGACGCCGATGATGCCGATCTCGCCGACGCCCTTGATGCCCATCTTGTTGATGATCCGATCCTCTTCCTCTACGAAGATGACCTGGATGTCGTGCACGTCAGCATTCACCGGCATGTGATACTCGGCGATGTTGGCATTCATGATACGGCCGAAGCGGTGATCGATCAGCGCTTCCTCATGCAGGGCCATGCCGATACCGAACACCACGCCGCCCATGATCTGGCTCGCAGCCGTCTTGGTGTTGATGATGCGCCCCGCCGCCACCGCATTGACGACGCGCGTCACCTTGATGACGCCGAGCTCCTCATCGACCTTCACCTCGGCGAAGACCGCCGCGTGCGTGTTGTGGGCGTGCTCGTCGTCGTCCTCGAACTCCGAGCCGCGTTCCTTTTCGATCCGGTCCATGCCGCCATGGCGCATGACGTCCGTCATCGGCACCGACCGGCTGCGGTCGGAGATCGCCACGATCGCGCCGTCCGCCAGCGTGACCTCGTCGGCTGCGAGACCCTGCAACGGGGAGTCCGGCATGCGTTGCGCGATCTTAAGCAGCTCGGCGCGGATGTCGTCAGCCGCATTGACGATCGCGTGGGCGATCGAGGCCGCGGTCCACGAGCCGCCTTCGACCGGCGCCTTCGGCAGGGTGGAATCGCCGAGCTTCACGGTGATGCTGTCGAGCGGCACGCCGAGCATGTCGGCGGCGACCTGCGCCATGATCGTATAGGTGCCGGTGCCGATGTCGGAGGTCGCGCTGGCCACCTCGACATGCCCGTTGGCAGTCATCACGATCCGCGTCGCGAACGGCATCTGCAGCGCCTCCCAGGCGCCGCTGGCCATGCCCCAGCCGACCAGTTCATGGCCGTCACGCATGGAGCGTGGCTCCGGGCTGCGCCTGGACCAGCCGAACGTCTCGGCGCCCTGCTGATAACACTCCCTCAGCCGCTTGCTGTAGAACGGCAGGTCCTTGTCCTGGTCGCGCTCCGAGTAGCAACGGAGACGCAGTTGCAGCGGGTCCATCTTCAGCGCGATCGCGAGTTCGTCCATCGCGCATTCCAGGCCGTAGACGCCGGTGGCGGCGCCGGGGCCGCGCATGTCGCCGGGCGTCGGCACGTCGAGCTTGGCCAGCCGATGCGTCGCGCGCGACGTCTCGGACGCGTAGAGCACTTCGCCCCAGCCGATGTCGTTGCGTGAGAACGCTTCATGCTGCGAGGTCATCGCGATCGCCTCATGCGTCAACGCCGCCAGCGCGCCATCACGGTTGGCGCCGAGCGCCAGCCGTTCGATCGTCGCCGGCCGATAGCACAAGCCATACATCTGCGCCCGGGTGAGCACGACGCGCACCGCCCGCTTCAGCTTCAGCGCGGCCATGGCGGCGAGCGCCACCTGATATTGCGGGCGCAGGCCGGAGCCGAACGCACCGCCGACGAAGGGCGACATCACCTGGACGTCGTCGTCCTTCAAGCCGAATACGCCGCAGACGTAGCGCTGCACGTTCTGAACGCCCTGGGTCTTGTCGTAGACCACGAGCTTCCCGCCCTCCCGCCAGAGCACGGTGGAAGCGTAGAGCTCCATCGGATTGTGGTACTCGATCGGAATGCCGTATTCGGCATCATGGCGCACGTCTGCGCCGGCGAGCGCGCGGGTCGCATCGCCGCGCGGCTTGACCGGCTTGTCGACCTCAACCGCCTGCTCGCGCCGCGCCTGCAGGTCGGTCGCGAAGCTCTCCACGTGGTACTCGACCTCGACGAGCGTGGCGGCGAAGCGCGCGGTGTCCTCGTCGTCGGCCACCACCAGCGCGACCGGCTGCAGGTTGAATTGAACCTTGTCGTCGTAGAGCGGGCGATAGGGCGAGCCATCCTCGGGCGCGACCTCGTCGCAATAGGCCTCGTCCTCGTCCGCCATCTGCACCCGGTTAGCGTGAGTCAGCACGTCGATCACGCCGCCGACCGCCAGCGCGCGGCTGGCGTCGATCCGGGCGATGCGGCCTTTTGGAATGGTCGATGTGACCACGACGCCGAAGGCGAGACCGGGCGCGGTGAATTCGGCGGCATATTTGGCTGATCCGGTGACCTTGGCGCGGCCGTCGACGCGGGATGTGGCAGTACCGATATGAGCTGTCATGACGTCACCGGATCGACTTGATGGATTGAACCTGCGGCGTGCCGTTCGCGGCCTGCGTCAAGGTGCGGACGATGGCGCGGCGGGCCAGCGGAATCTTGAAGGCGTTGTGGGCGTAGGCCTTGGCGTCGTGCAACAGGATGTCCGCCGCGCGTCCGAACGCATCGCGGTCCGGTGTCTGTCCACGCAAGGTCGATTCCGCCGCCTCGTTGCGCCAGGGCTTGTGCGCGACGCCGCCGAGCGCAAGCCGGACGTCGCGGATGCGGCCGCCATCGAGATCCAGCGCAGCGGCGACCGAGACCAGCGCGAACGCATAGGAGAGACGATCGCGGATCTTGAGATAGCTGTGGTGCGCGGCGAAGCCCTGCGGCGGCAGCTCGATCGCAACGATGAGCTCGTCGGCACGCAGGGTGTTGTCGAGATCGGGACGGTCGCCGGGCAGCCGATGGAAGTCCGCCAATGCGATCACGCGCTCGCCCTGCGCGCCCGCCACGTGCACCGTGGCATCGAGTGCTGCCAGCGCCACGCACATGTCCGACGGATAGGTGGCGATGCAGGCGGCGCTGGTGCCGAGGATCGCATGGTTGCGGTTGAGGCCGTCGATCGCCGAGCAGCCGGTCCCGGGTGCGCGCTTGTTGCAGGGCGTGGCGACATCGTAGAAGTAGGCGCAGCGGGTCCGCTGCAACAGATTGCCGCCGGTGGAGGCCATGTTGCGCAGCTGCGCCGAGGCGCCGGCCAGAATCGCGCTCGACAGCAGCGGATAGCGGCGTTCGATGACCGGGTGATAGGCCAGCGTGCTGTTCGGCACCAGTGCGCCGATCCGGACCCCGCCCGAGTTCGTCTCCTCCACTGCGTTCAGCGGCAGCCGGCTGATGTCGATCAGCCGGCGCGGCTGCTCGACGTGATACTTCATCAGGTCGAGCAGATTGGTGCCGCCGGCGATGAACCGGGAATCGGCGCTGCCCGCCTTCAGACGGACGGCGTCGGCGACGTCCGCCGCGCGTGCATAGTCGAAATTGTTCATCGGCCGCCTCCCATGGCCTGCTCGATGGCGCCGACGATGTTCTGATAGGCGCCGCAGCGGCAGATGTTGCCGCTCATCAGTTCGCGAATCTCATCCCGGCTCTGCGCCCTGCCCTCCGCGATCAGACCGGCGGCCGAGCAGATCTGGCCCGGCGTGCAATAGCCGCATTGAAAGGCGTCGTGATCGATGAAGGCCTGCTGCAGAGGATGCAGTTCGCCGCCCTTCGCAAGACCTTCGATCGTGGTGATCTCGGCACCGTCCTTCATGACCGCGAGCGTCAGGCAGGACAGCACACGACGGCCTTCGACCAGGACCGTGCAGGCGCCGCACTGGCCGTGATCGCAACCCTTCTTGCTGCCGGTGAGATCGAGATGATTGCGCAGGAGATCGAGCAGCGTCGTCCAGGGGGCCACGGACAGCGTCCGCGATTGCCCGTTGATACGCAGCGTGACGGACAGCGGATCGGGCCTGGTGGGCACCGCGGGTTCAGGCGCTGGCAAAGTGCTCATGCGGGGATCTCCGGTGACGGACCGGCATCAACCCGCAATGGTGGATTTTGTTCTTAGCAAATTTCGGCAACCGCCACGCAGCGGACGCAAGGCGGCCGGCAGAGGCCAGCGCGCAGCCTTAGCCTATCATCCATCGCATGTTCGACGACGGCGCGTCAGGCGGCGCGGCCGAGCCACGCCCGCATCTTCTGCGCGAGGCTGCGGCGCGGGCCGTCCTCCGGAGGATCGATCGCTGCTGCGGCCTGCTCCTCGGGCGGCGCCGCGCCGGCGTCGGGATTCGGCAAGTCCGATGGCGGATCGTCCCGCTTCTCGAGAGCGTCGGCATCGGGCGCCGTCAGCGGCACGAGCGATTTGATCGCGGCCGCCACGGCCTCGACGCGCTCGACATCGGCCGAGTGCTCCGGCACCGGCTCCGCCGTTGCGGTCGGCACCGGCTCCGCCGCGCCGTCGTCGCGCAACGCCGTATCCACAGGCTGGAGAGCCTCGACCTCCGCGGGACCTGCTGCAGCAGCCGGTGCGATTGCGCCCGAGGTATCCTCCGACGCGATCGCCTCGACGGCCGGGACATCCTCGAGCACCGGTGCCGGCTGCTCGGTGACGCGGCTGCGGCGCTTCCTGGCGGTGGCGGGCTTCTCGACGCTGTCCTTGGTCTTGGCCGCCGGCAGCGGTTTCGCGCGGGTCTTGCGGATCAGGCCGGCCAGCGCATAGGGCCCGACAGTTTCCAGGAAGGTCTTCTCATGATCGCGCGACAGCCGCTCGACGGCCGCATCGAGCGGCAGCCAGTCGACGGCGCGGACGTCGTCCATCAGCGGCTGCAATGGTTCGTCCAAGGCCTCCATGCGCCAGTAGTGCACGACCTTGGAGCGCGCGCCGGTGTCATATACCAAGGTGCCGAGGAACTCGTGCACGGTCACCTTGTGGCCGGTCTCCTCCAGCACCTCGCGCTTGGCCGCGTCGCGCGGCGTCTCGCCGTCGTCGAGCTTGCCTTTCGGCAGCACCCATTCGTCGCGCTTGCGCAGGCGCACGACCGCGATGCGCGGCGGCTGTTCCCGCCGCAGCACGATGCCGCCTGCTGCCATGATCGGCACTCTCGCCATCGCTTCTCCATGCAGCGGGTTGCAGCCCGCCGATTCGCCAGTTCAACGCCAGGATATGGCGATGCGCAACGGCGAAATCGAGACTGCGGCCGCGCGCCCGTCACATTCAGCCGGCGGCGACGCGCCTGCGCCACAGTGGCTGGCCGGCGCTGATCCGCGCGCCCTCCGCCACATTGGGACAGAAGGTGAAGTCGCCGGGCGCGAGCAGGATGATCGTCGAGCCGTGCTCGAACCAGCCGAGTTCGTCGCCCTTGCGTACGGTGTTGTTGCAGGCGTAGACGAGCGGTCGCTCGGTCTGCGCGTTCAAGACGCGGTCGAGCGCGTGCAGACGGATGCTCGCCACCAGGATCGCGGCGACCGGCACGATCGTCAGCGGCTCGCCGGAGACAAGATGGGTGCGGATCACCGCGCGCTCGTTCTTGCAGAACAGCCGCTCGACGCGCTTCAGCGCGATCGGGTTGACGTTCCAGACGTCGCCATGGATCAGGCTGACATGCTCGAGCGTCATGTCCGCCGGCGCATGGAAGCGGTGATACATGCTCGACGTCAGCCGCAGCGTGACGAAGCAGCCGTTGCGATGGGTCTCGACGACAGCGGGATCGGCGACGAGGTCGCGCAACGCATAGGGCGCGCCCTTGATCTGATACAGCTCGCCGTCGCGGATCAGGCCGTGGGCGCCGATGATGCCGTCGGACGGGCTCGTCACGATGGCGGGATCGGGATCGAACGGCCGCAGGCCGGGCTTCAGCTCGCGCGTGAAGCAGGCGTGCAGGCTCTTGAAGTGGCTCTCCCTGGCCTCGGAGAGATCGAGGTCGGAGAACAGCTTCCACAGCGCGATCGAGGCGTCGCGAATGAGCGGGTTCTCGAGCTTGGAAAACCAGCCCATGAAGCGGGTCAGCGCCGCGCGCGGCACGCGGTTGGTGAGCAGGAAGTTGAGATCTTCCTGTTGGGTGAAGGAGGCGATCAGGCTTTTGACTGTCATGAATCTGTCAGCAGGAGGGGTTAGCGCTGGTGGACATGATGGAAAACTCGATTCCTTATGTATCGCTGGCCGTCGGCGCCGCTGTGACAGCCGCCGTCGCCCCGAAGATCACCGCCCGGATCGCGCTGTCGCGCGCCAAGCACCGCTCGCTCGCGGGCCATTCCAAGATGTCGCGCCGGATCTCCAAGCTGATCCCGCGCTATGAGTTCGAGATCGACAAATTCTTCTGCTCCGACGGCGCGCCAGCGGACGTCGCAACCAGGCGCCAGGACGGCTTCTTCCGGCTCGGCGCGCTGTTCCAGGAGAGGTTCGCCAAGAGCCGCGCGCTGACCGCCGAGGCCGCGAGCCGCATCTCCGACCTGCAGTTCACCCAGAACTATCGCGTGCCGTTCCAGTACAGCCGGCTGGTCAAGGAGCAGCTCGGCGCCGGATCGTTCATGCAGGCCTCGTCCGGCGTGACCCTGACCGATCTCGACGGCAACCGGTTCTACGACCTCGCCGGCTCCTACGGCGTCAACATCTTCGGCTACGACTTCTACAAGGAGTGCATCGCGAGCGCCGAGCGGCGCGCGAGCGCGCTCGGCCCGGTGCTCGGGCTCTACCATCCCGTGGTGGCCGACAACGTCAAGCGCCTGACCGAACTGTCCGGCATGGACGAGGTCTCGTTCCACATGTCCGGCACCGAGGCCGTGATGCAGGCGGTGCGGCTCGCGCGCTATCACACCGGCAAGAGCCATCTGGTACGCTTTGCCGGCGCCTATCACGGCTGGTGGGGCGATGTGCAGCCCGGCGTCGGCAATCCGATCGCGCCGCACGAGACCTACACGCTCGCCGAGATGTCCGAGCGGACGCTGCATGTCCTGCGCACACGGCGCGACATCGCCTGCGTGCTGGTCAATCCGCTGCAGGCGCTGCATCCCAACGGCAATGCGCCCGGCGATTCCGCGCTGGTCGATTCCTCGCGCAAGGGCAACTACGACCGTGAGGCCTACACCGCCTGGCTGAAGCAGTTGCGCGAGGTGTGCACCGAACGCGGCATCGTGCTGCTGTTCGACGAGGTGTTCCTCGGCTTCCGGCTCGCACCGGGCGGCGCCCAGGAGTATTTTGGCGTGAAGGCCGACATGGTCACTTATGGCAAGAGCCTCGGCGGCGGCCTGCCGATCGGCGTGGTCTGCGGCAAGAAGGACTACATGCGCCGCTTCCGCGACGACCGCCCGGCCGACATCTGCTTCGCCCGCGGCACCTTCAACTCGCATCCTTACGTGATGGCGGCGATGGACGAGTTCCTGAGCCGGCTCGACAGCCCGAACTTCCGCACCATCTATGACGGTCTCGACGAGACCTGGGACGGCCGCGCCCAGCAACTCAATACGATGTTGGCCGAGCGCGACCTGCCGGTGCGCGTGTCCAACATGCAGTCGATCTGGCTGGTCGAATACACCGTGCCGTCGCGCTACAACTGGATGCTGCAATACTATCTGCGCGCCGAGGGCCTCGCCCTGAGCTGGGTCGGCACCGGCCGCTTCATCTTCAGCCTGAACTACACCGATGCCGATTTCGCTGAGGTCACGAAGCGTTTCGTCGCGGCCGCCGACAAGATGAAGCAGGACGGCTGGTGGTGGAACGACGGCACCCTCACCAACAAGACGATCAAGCGGCAGATCCTGAAGGAGATGCTCGGCACCGTGGTCGGGCGCTGAGGCCGCTGCCACCCTCCCCTGAAGGGGGAGGGTCGCCTTATGGGGCGCGCAGCGGCACGTGAGGCGGGGTGGGGTGATCCCTCCATGCAGTTCAGTGCCCGTGGAGAGATCACCCCACCCCGCCGCCCGCTGCGCGTGCGTCGACCCTCCCCCTCCAGGGGAGGGTGGCAGCGCCGCTTTGACGTCGTGCGCGATCGATCTCATTTTTCCTGCCCCACAAACACCGATGCCCGGGACCGGCCCGGGCATCGCGCAGATCAGACGCAGCACCCGGCTCAGGCGTGCTGTTCCTCGAGGCCCTCGCCCATCAGGTGCAGGCCTGGATCGATCAGTTCGCCATGCAGCAACGCGATCGGCGCCTTGCGGTAGAGCATGAAGTCGTTGAACGGATCGGTGAGGATCTTGGTCATCCAGACCAGGCCAGTCTCGACGTCGCGGATGAAGAACAGGTGCACGGTGCGGAACACGAGCCCGCCGATGCCGATTACGAGCCAGAGCTTGGCGGTCTCGCGGGCGAAATCCATCGCCGAGGTCCAGGGCGTGAAGAAGCCGAAGAACGACGGCTGCAGATAGAGCACGACCGGCGCGGCGGCCCAGATCGACATCAGCACGACCTTGCGCTGCAGATTGTAGCCGATCTTGATCTCTTCCTTGTGCTCGTGGGTCGCCTGGTTGACGTGATCATAGCCCCTCGGCTCGAAGAAGAAATGACCGGCCTGGCGCGAGGTCATCGACACCAGCCAACCGATCAGCGCCGAGATCAGGGGATCGAACACCATCATCACATAGGCGATCATGAAGCTGACCGCGCTGACGAAGTGCAGGCTCTGATTGATGCGGCTGTGATGGTAGTAGCGATGGTCGTCCCAGCGCTGGACGCGCAGCTGCTCCAGGAAATGCTTGATCATGGTTGCTCCGAAGACTGAGTTGCAGGACGTGTAGGGGGATTCGATGGAAGTGATGTGACAACATCGAGCTGTCACATCACCGGGCACACCGACGCGGCACTGAGGGCGCGCCGGAGACGTCGCCGCGGCCTCAGGCCGCGGCGGCGCGCTCCAGCTTGCGGAAGCGGACCAGCGAGAAATGCCCAAGCGGCGGAATCAGGCGGCGCTCGACCAGTTCCATGCGCTGCGCGCCGGCGAGCCAGCGCATGTAGCGCGACCAGCCGAACTCGGCAGTGCGGAAGCCGAGGCGGCGCACCACCGGCTGCAGCGCCTGCTCGATGATTCGGCGCAGGCCGTCATCGGCGCTGACGCGGGTGAGGATGATCAGCTCGCCGCCCGGACGCAGCACGCGGGCGAACTCGTCGAGCGCGACCTCGGGATTGGGCACGGCGGTGACGACGTATTGCGCCATCACGACGTCGAAGGAATCGTCGGCGAAGTCGAGATTCTCGGCGTCCATCACCGCGAGCCCCTCGACGTTCTTCAGCCGCTGCTCGGCAACGCGGCGCATCGCCTTGCCGAGCATCGCCTCGGAGATATCGGTGCCGAACACGCGGACATGCGGCGCATAGAGCGGCAGCGAGATGCCGGTGCCGACGCCCACTTCGAGCACGCGCCCGCCGAGCTTGTTGGTGGCTGATATCGCGGCCTTGCGGCCCTTCTCGAACACGCCGCCGAACACCAGGTCGTAGACCGGCGCCCAACGGTCATAGGCCTGCTCGACCTGCTCGCGATCGAAGTCGAGCTCCCGCGCGCCGCCGAGCTTCATGGTTTCTGCCATCGTTACATCTCACTTGGTTTTGGAATTGATGGGGTGACGCGATGTTTGCCGTCAGCCGCGCGCCACGCTCTGACCGGCCAGCACGGGCGTGGGACGAACGACGCGAGACGGTTGGAGCACAGCGAGATTGCCGATGAACTGGCGCGCGCTGTTCTCCCAGGAGCGATCGAGCGCAAAGGCGCGGCAGGTCGTGCGCGACATCGTCAGCGCCTTCAGGCAGGCCGCGCGCAGGTCCCAGTCGATCGCCCCGATCGGATGATCGGCGATGACGTCGAGCGGACCAGTCACGGGGAAGGCCGCGACCGGCGTGCCGCAGGCCAGCGATTCGAGCTGCACGACGCCGAACGTGTCGGTCAGGCTCGGAAACACGAAGACGTCGGCCGCCGCCATGTGCGCGGTCAGATCCCGGCCCGTCTTTTCGCCGAGGAAATGCGCGTCCGGAAAGCGGCGCTCCAGTTCGGCCTTCTGCGGGCCGTTGCCGATCACGACCTTCGAGCCCGGCAGGTCGAGCGACAGGAACGCTTCGAGGTTCTTCTCGACCGCGACACGCCCGACCGTCATGAACACCGGGCGCGGCAGATCGAGCGCGGCCGGCTCGTCGGGATTGAACAGCGTGGTGTCGACGCCGCGGGTCCAGAAGCCGAGCTTCTTGAAGCCGCGCGATGCGAGATCCTGCCTCAGCGAATTGGTCGCGACCATCGTCATCGCGGCCGCATCGTGGAAGCGGCGCATCACCCAATAGCCGACGGCATCGGGAATGCCGGTGCGCACCGAGACGTATTCCGGAAAGCGCGTCGTGTAGGACGTCGTGAACGGCAGGCCATGGCGCAGGCAGTAGCGGCGCACCGCCCAGCCGATCGTGCCTTCGGTGGCGATGTGGATCGCGTCGGGCGCGGCCGCCTCGATGCGGCGGGCGATCTCGCCGGCCCTGGTGATCGCGAGCCGCAGGCCCGGATAGGTCGGCACGCCGAACGAGGCAAACCCTTCCGGCGTGAGGAAGGTGATGTCGGCGCCAAGGCCGGCAGCCGCGCGCGACAGCGAAGTCAGCGTGCGCACCACGCCGTTGACCTGGGGGTGCCAGGCGTCGGTTGCGATTAAGATCCGCATAAGGCGATCCGGAAAGTTGCGACGATTCTGAACGGCCGCAAATTCCGACATTGTTATTTCAGGCGTGTGACGTCATCGAACTGTCGAAGGGTCTTTTTGCCCCTTGCCGCCGTTTTCCCCGGCATCTGTCGCTCCCCTGGCGCGGACGCTGTCGTGAAACCGTCATGAAACAAACCGTTAAGCCGGCGAAACCGTTTTGCGTGCAGCGCGCAAACGCAGCGAAACTTTTCTCCCCTATGAGTTGCAGCATCGGGCGCAGATCGAAGCGCCAAAGACATTGATGACAGATCACTGATTTCAGGTTCGCACGCCGGACAACGGCGGCGGCAAACGAGCGATCGAGCAAGGGGACGTCCATGTTCACGTCAGGCAAAGCCACCTCACCCTCCCATCTTCTCCTCGGCGTGCTGGTTGCAGGCGCCATCATGGCCGCAACGCCGAGCCGGGCCGCCTCCCCCGCGCCGCTCCCATTCCCGTTCCTGCTGCCGCCGGTCGCCGCCTACGAGCCGCCGGCAGCGGCGCCGCAGATCATCAATCCGCGCGAGGACGACGCCGCCGCCTATGAGTTGCCCGCGCGGCTGCGCCGCCAGGTCGTGACCTACGCGACCCGCGAGGCACCCGGCACCGTCGTGATCGACACACCCAACAAGTATCTGTACTACGTGCTCGGCAACGGCCAGGCGATGCGCTACGGCATCGGCGTCGGCCGCGACGGCTTCACCTGGTCGGGCGTGCAGTCGGTGACCAGGAAGGCCGAATGGCCGGACTGGACTCCGCCGCCGGAGATGATCGCGCGCCAGCCCTATCTGCCGCGTCACATGGCCGGCGGTCCCGGCAATCCGCTCGGCGCCCGCGCGATGTATCTCGGCGGCACGGTCTATCGTATTCACGGCACCAACGCGCCCGAGACGATCGGCACGCATGTGTCCTCGGGCTGCATCCGCCTTACCAATCAGGACGTGGTCGATCTGTATTCGCGCGTCGCCGTCGGCGCCAAGGTGATCGTGCTGCCGATGGAGCGCCGCGCCGATCTCGGCCGCGTCGCGCGCTGATCGCACCATCTCCCTTTCGTTCGTCATTCTCCAGGATCCTCCCCGACTGGACCGCCGCGGCCTGACAGCCCCGGCGGTCATTTTTTTGTGTGCGTCCTGCCGTTCAGCATCACGGCCGGTTAATGGCGTCCGGCGTTTTGCCGGCCGCCCTGGCGCGCCTCCATCCTGCCCTGTAAGATTGCCAATCTCGTATTGATCGTGATTTCGCCGGACCCGGCATCACGGCAGCTGGAGTCCTTGGACCGACATGACCCCTCCGATGCGGCGACCGGATTGGCAGAGCAGGCCGCATCCGCTTGCTCCGAGAACGCAGCGGCCGCCGCGGCGCGCGCCGCCCAGACTCCAACTGATCCTGATTGGCGTCGCGGGCCTTGCCGCCATCGCGCTCGTCGGCGTCATCGCATGGGAGGTGTTCTTCGCCTCGGGCGTGCCGCAGACGCCGCAGCTCGCGCAGTTGCCGCCGCTGCCGCCGGCCACGCGCAACTCGATCATCATGGCGCCGGTCGCGATCTCGCTCAGCGCCATCCGTGACGCCGCCGAAAAGGCGACCCCACGCAATTTCGCCGGCAAGGCCGACAACCCGGCCGCCCAGATCCTGCAGAACGCCGACATCGGCTGGACGGTCAACCGCGGCGCCATCGCCGCGACCGGCGCCCAGGACGCGCTGTCGCTCGCGACGCCGCTGTCGGGCCGGCTGAACGTCACCGGCTCGCTGTCCTCGAAAGCCACCGGCGCGATCGGGGATGCCCTCGGCAGCCTGCTCGGCTCGGATACCGCGAAGCAGATCGGCGGCATCAACATCAAGAACCTGAACGCCACCGCCGACATCAAGGGCAATGTCGTGATCGCGATGCGGCCACGGCTGGCCACGACCTGGTATGTCGAGCCGAATTTCTCCGCCCAGGTCAATCTTGGCGACACCGCGCTCTCGGTCGCAGGCGCCCGGGTCAACGTGCCGGCGCAGATGAAGCCCGTCATCGACAAGACCGTCAACGACCAGCTCAACGTGCTCAGCGACCGGCTTCGCAAGGACCCGACGATGAGGCGCAGCGCGCAGGCGCAATGGGCGCGCGCCTGCCGCTCGGTGCCGCTGCAGGGCACGGCGCCGGGCCTGCCCGCGGTCTGGCTCGAGATCAAGCCGACGCGGGCGCTCGCCGCGCAGCCCGTGATCGACGCCACCACCGCCAGCATCACCATCGGGATCGAGGCGGAAACCCGGGTCACGGCGGCAGAGACCAAGCCGGAGTGCCCCTTCCCCGAGAAGATCACGATCATTCCGCCCACGGCGGGCGGCATCAACGTCGCGATTCCGATCGACGTCCCCTTCACCGAGCTCAACAAGCTCGTCGATTCGCAACTCTCAGGACGAACGTTCCCCGAGGACGGCTCCGGCCCGGTCGCGGTGACCGTCAAGCATGCGACCGTCGTTCCCTCTGGCGACCGGCTGCTGATCTCGCTGCAGGTCAAGGGCAAGGAGAAGGAGAGCTTCTTCGGCTTCGGCGCCGATGCGACCGTGCAGATCTGGGGGCGTCCGATGGTCGATCAGGCGCAGCAGATCCTGCGCCTCTCCGATCTGCAGCTCGCGGTCGAATCGGATGCCGCCTTCGGCCTGCTCGGTGCCGCCGCGCGCGCCGCGGTTCCTCATCTGCAGCGCGCCTTGCTGGAACGCTCGGTGATCGATCTCAAGCCGTTCGCCGACAATGTCCGCGAGAAGATCGCAACCGCCGTCGCCGAGTTGCAGAAGAACGAGAACGGCATCCGCGTCGATACCGACGTCAACAACCTGACCCTGACCGACATCGCCTTCGACGCCACTACGCTGCGCGTCATCGCCACCGCCGAGGGCACGATGACGGTACGGGTCAATTCGCTCCCAGGCCTTTAGACCTCAGCCTGGACGCGGGGTCATCATCGCTCGGACGACCAGGGAAAATTCAGATATTGGTCGCGCGTGTCATAACAAATGTTGCCGTACATTCTCAGATATTCGTCGCGGCGCCTGGCGTCGCGAAACACCGATGCGGGATCCGCGGTATCGGCCTCGTACTGAGCGAGATTTTCCGACGTCAGCGCCTTGGGCAGAATGTCCATCGCCTGTGGAATGCTCTTGCCTTCCAGCCAGTCGGCCGCATGCTGGCCCATGGCGTATCCGAAGATCGGCGAAGCAAGACTGACGCTCGCCTTGTAGGGGCCGGTTCGCTTGATCTCGGCAACGGCGGCCGGCTCACCGTCGATGCCGCCGAGAAACTGGTCATCTCGCGCCTTGCCGGCCTCGCGCAGCGCAGCCAGCGCGCCGAGCACGACGGTGTCGGCACCGAGCACGACGTCGACATCGGGATTCGCCAGCAGAATGGTGCGCATCATGGCTGCGCCGCCGGCCTCGTCGACCGTGAGTGGCGAGATGTCGGCAACCAGCACCGCGCCCGGAACGGATCGGAGCGCATCGCGCATCGCCGTAAAGCGCGGCGCCAGGAACTGCAGGCTGTCATGGGTCAGCAGCACGACCTTCGCCTTGCCTTTCAGACGGGTCTTGATGTACCGCGCCGCTTCGTCGCCGAGCACCTTGCCGGTCAGATATTGCGGAGCATTGAGGATCGTGGTGGCCGGCGGCGGTACCACCGTTCCGACATAGGCGCCTGACCAGATCACCTGCTGGAGCGCAGGCGCAAGGGACACGGGATCGACCGGGGCAGCGACGAGCGCGCCGATCTTCGCATCACGCAGTTCCTTGATCTGCTCGACCATGCGAAGCGGATCGTTGTCTGCCTGAGCCAGCCGGTAGGCGAGCCCGCGGTCCTTGGCCGCCAGCGCGAGGCCCTGCGCGACGCCTTGCATGAACTTCCGCTCATTGTCCTGAGCGAAGGCAAGCACCTTGCCGAGATCCGCCGGCGCGCTGCAGGATGGCCTGGTGGGATCGAACGCGGGCAGAACGACGGGCTTGGTCAGCCCGGGAGGGCCCTGCTGGGCCACCACGCTCTCAAGCGTCGGCAACAGCACGAGAACGCCCAGAAGCAATCGCCAGCCGCGCATCATCAGCCTTCCCGTGCAGCAGAAAATGCCAGACGCGCGACCGTCCCGGTGCCGCCCGCAACATATTCCACATCGCCGCCGATCGACCGCGCCATGGCATTGACGATGCGGGTCCCGAGCCCGGTGCCCTTGGCGGGACCGTCGGCGCGGCCGACGCCGTCGTCCTCGACGGAGAGCTCCGCCTTGTCGCCGGCCAGCCGCCGCAACCGCACGCGCACCTCGCCGGGCTTCTCGGGATAGGCGTATTTGAAGGCGTTGGTGACCCATTCGTTGACGATCACGCCGAGATTGATGCTCCAATCGGTCTTCAGCTTGAGCGGCTCGAGGTCGTAGCGGAGCGAAGCGACATGCCCTTGCCCGCGCATCGACGCCTCCACGTTCTCCAGCACGTTCGTAAGATATTCCTGCAGATCGACGAAGCGGGCATCGCCGCCGCTGTACAATCGCTTGTGCACGGAGGCGACCGCGAGAATTCTCGCCTCGGTCTCCTTCAGCGCGTCCTTGGATTCGCGGTCCGTGATCAGGTTGGATTGCAGCCGAACCAGCGAGGCGACCAGCGCGAGGCTGTTCGCCACGCGATGGTTGACTTCGGTCACCAGCAACTCGGCCCGATCGCGCGCCTCGGCCAGTTCCGCGGTGCGCCGGACGACGCGCTGCTCCAGCGTCAGGTTGAGCGCATTCAGTTCATTTCGCGCATGGGAAACTTCCCAGGCATAGCGAAACACCATGGCGGTGGCGCCTCCCACCACCAGCACGATGATCAGCCCGCCGATGATCGTCGCCAGGCGCAGCAACGTGGCGTTCCGCCGCTGGTCCTCGAGCAAGGTGTCCAAGCGGTCATCCGCGCCGCGAATGATGCTGGACAGAAAGAGGTTGGCCTCGTCCATCAGCGCCTTGCCCCGGTTGCTGCGAAAGACCGTCGCCGCCTCGCTATCCTGAAAATCGCGTTTGAGCCGGATCGAGCGGTCCATTTCGGCAAGCTTTTCCGGAATGATCTTCGAAAGCCGCCCGAGCATGGTGGCATTCTGGGCCGACGGCGGCAGCAGCTGGTTGAGGCGATCGAATTGCGCCAGCACCTCGGCCTTGGCGGCATCGTAGGGCGCGAGGTAGATCTCGTTGCCGCCGACGAGATAGCCTCGCTGGCTCGATTCGGCGCTCTGCAACGCATTCCGAAGTTCCACGGCCGACCCACGGGTGGAACGGGAACGGTTGCTCTGCTCGAAATAGGAACTCGCCTGCTCGGCCAGCCAGGCGGTGGACCCGATGATGCCCAAGAGGGTCAAAAAGCCGACCGTGAGCAAGACGATGCTCCATCCGATCACAAACCGGCTCGAAATGGGCATTGAGGCCAAAAAGCTCCAAAGCGGCGAGAGACAAAGTTGATCGGCTCAGCCAGACATCGTCAAGTAGCCGTGACCTGCCCAGCCTGCGATTGTTGCCCATCCATGACGGCCGGCCGATTGCGCCTGTCACGTCGTTCGCCGTCGTTCCCTGCGCATACCATCATGGGCGTGGCGCGATCGATGGCGTTGCGAATCATCCGGTCGGCCGGGTCGCTTCACCGCTCCAGCAGCCGGCGATCGCCACGTCGATCTACGGGCCCTCGGTAACATGGTCCGCTGGCGGCGTCGGCACCATCTGCCCATGCGTCTCAACGACGAATCGGATAGCGCGTGCCTTGCCGTCAATTCCAGCGTAGGCGGCCCAAACTATTGACGCGCCGAGGGCACTAGCCGCAACACCGGGTGCACGTGCTTTCCAGGCAGCGCCGGGCGTTGCGCCAGGAAACATTTCGCAACAAAATTTAACGCAAAACGCCCCGATTCTAGGTCACTTGTCGGTATGGCCCAGACACAACCACACATCCTTGTCGTCGAGGACGACCGCGAGACGCGAACGCTGATCGCGAAATATCTGCGCAACAATGCCTGCAACGTGACGACCGCGACCGACGGCCGCGAGATGACGCGGATCATGGGGGATCACCGCATCGACCTGCTGATCCTCGACGTGATGCTGCCCGGCGAGGACGGCCTGACCCTGTGCCGCAAGCTGCGCGCGGAATCGCAAGTGCCGATCATCATGCTGACCGCGCGCGGCGAGGACGTCGATCGCATTCTCGGCCTCGAGATGGGCGCCGACGACTATCTGCCGAAGCCGTTCAATCCGCGCGAACTGCTGGCCCGCATCAACGCGGTGCTGCGCCGTCAGGCGGCGGCGATGACCGCGAGCGCCACCGAAGGCGCCACCGCGCTGAGCTTCCTCGGCTGGAAGATCGACTTCCGGCTGCGCGAACTGCGCAACCCCGAAGGCGCGCGCGTCGCGATGACCAGCGCCGAGTTCGACCTGCTGCGCACGTTCTGCGAACGGCCGGGCCGCGTGCTGTCACGCGACAGCCTGCTCGACCTCACGCAAGGCCGCAGCGCCGGCTCGTTCGAACGCTCCATCGACGTCCTGGTCAGCCGCATCCGCCGCAAGATCGAACCCGATCCGCAGGAGGCCACAATGATCAAGACCGTGCGTTCCGGCGGCTACATGTTCACGCCCGTCGTCGAGGTGGTGACGGCGCCGCAGAGCCATTGACCGGTCTGATCGGATGGCGGTGTCATGATGTCGTTCGGTTTTCTCAACCTGAAGGGGATCCGCGGCCAGATCACCGCACTGGTCGCCATTTCGATCGTGGCGCTCCACGCCATCATCACGGCGACCTTCCTGATCTACCGCGCCGAGCAGCCTCCGGGCGAGAACGAGGCCGGTCCGTTCCAGTTGGCGGCCGTGGTCCACGTTCTCGGGCGCGCGCCTGCAGGCGAGCGGCCCCGCCTGATGGTCGACATCGCGCGCGCCTACCCCGAATTCGACATCAAGGCCCATTCCGGCCCCTTGCCGGCCGGACCAGGACGGCCGGTCGAGCCGGGTGCCGGATCAACCAGCGACGCGCCGCGCCCCGGCGATCCAGGTGTCGAAGCGCGCGGCGTCTCCGAGCCCGGACCTTTCGGACCCGCAGGCTTTCGAGGTCTGGGCCCCGGCTATCAGGTCTTCATGTTGCCGCCGGAATCAGGCGCGCGCCGGGTTGTCGTCGCCCTCCCCGACGGCGACATGATCTCGGCCAAGGCGCCGGATCGGCCGCGCCGGCCGCCGTTCTGGGGGGCGCCCTGGCTGACCACGATCATGTTCGCGCTGATCAGCATGACTCTGCTGGGCCTCTGGGCCGCACGGGCGCTGACGGCGCCGCTCTCGAGCTTCGCCAAGGCCGCCGAGAACTTCAGCCTCGACGGCGAGGGACCCGCCCTGCCCGAGCGTGGCCCTGAAGAAATCCGCTCCCTCGCACGGGCGCTGAACCGGATGCGGCAGCGGATCACCGCGCTGATCAACGACCGGACCAAGATGCTCGCGGCCATCAGCCACGACCTGCGCACGCCGTTGACCCGCATGCGGCTGCGCTGCGAGTTCGTCGAGGACGAATTGCAGCGCAGCCGCATGCTGGCCGATCTCGACCAGATGCATACGATGCTCGGCTCGGTGCTGTCGTTCCTGCGCAACGGCCGCCAGCTCGAACCGATGACGCTGGTCGATCTCGCCAGCATCCTGCAGCTCATCGCCGACCAGTTCGCCGATGTCGGGCACAACGTCAGCTATGCGGGTCCAGCGCATGCCATGGCCACCGTCAGGCCGGACGATCTGATGCGCTCGGTCACCAACCTGGTCGAGAACGCCGCGAAGTATGGAACGGAGAGCGTCATACGGCTGACTGTCTCCAGAAACGGAGTGACGATCGACGTCGAGGACAACGGGCCCGGCATCAGCGACGCACTCAAGCCGGACATGCTGGAGCCGTTTGTGCGGGGAGATCACGCCCGCAACATGGACGAGGCCACCGGCTTCGGGCTTGGCCTGTCGATCGCCAAGGCGATCATTCAGGCCCATGGCGGCGAGCTGTCGCTGCACGACCGCAAGCCGTGCGGCCTGATCGCCCGCATCCAGCTGCCGCTCGGCCAGAACAGCCTGCGTCCCGCAGCCTGACGCGCGAACGCGCCCGAAAACCTTCGGGCGCGTCGCGTCGAGACGATCAGCTATGCGTCGAGACGATCAGCTATGCCGAGTAGCCGTTACTCCGAGTAGCTGAACTCGGGCATCGTCTTCAGCTGATCCTTGGTCGCGTTGATCATCGCGTGGTCGGGATACCAGCGGCTCTTGGTCGAGCTCATCGAGGACGACGACGAGGTGCCGGTGGCCGCGCCGGTCGTGGTGGTCGAGGCCGGAGGCGTGGTCGCCGACGTGCTGGTGCCCGAAGCCGAAGCGTTCGCGGCGGTGGTCGACTGCACCGGCTGATCCGAGAACTTCACCTGGTCGAACGAGACCGCAACGAGGTGCTCACCCATGCCGAGGAAGCCGCCGACGCCGATCACGACGCCCTTGATCGCGCCGGTCTTGTCCACCAGCAGGTCGTCGATCGAGCCGACGTTCTCGTTGTTGTTGTTGTAGACCTTGACGCCGACCAGCTTGGAGCTGCGCCAGTTGCCCTGATACGTCGACGCGTCGGCGCGGGTCGTGGTGGTCGAAGTGGTGCTCTCGGCCGCGAAAGCCGCCGTCGCGAGCAGCAGCGAGCCGGCGAGGCCGGCCGCAACAGTCTTCTTCATCATGGTGTGTCTCCTCTCAGTGAATGGTCACGGGAGAACTGCAACGGACCGTCGGCGTTCCCAAGGGAACCACGATTTCGTCATGATGCGCGACATTAGCGACAAGTGGCCTCAGGGAGAGCGGCAATGTCGGTTTGTGACGGTTCTGTCGACATGCGCCGCTGTTGCAACAACGGCAACGGCCTGGCGTCCGCGCTCAATGCGAGTTGCTCGCATCGATCGCGGAACGATTCTGAGCTCGATTGCGCCGGGGTTCTGGAATTAACTACGCCGCCAGCGCGCTATCCTCATCGACGGCCTCGGCATAGAACGCGATCGTCTCGTAGCGATAGTCGCAGAGGCGGCAATGCCAGAGATAGGCGACGCGACGGCCGTCCTGCTCGACCCAGGACGGCAGCGCGATCGGCTCGGCGCATTGGGCGCAGGGATTGTTGCGGGGCAGGTCCAGGACGCGTAGCTCGGATTGCGCAGTATCGACGTCGCGACGTTGGATGTCGGTTGCCTTGACGGCCATGACGCGCTCCCTCTCCGTTCAGATTTTTTTGAATGAGTCAGGCTTGCTGTCGAACTGACCGGATCATGATAGGCGCATGCCGATCGAATTGCACGCGCCGGGATGCCGCGCGACATCCGACCTCACGGCGACGGAACCAACATGTTTGATTCAATTGCCGTCGATGGCAACCGCAGGTTCCGCGGTGCGGCGGGCGCCGGGCTTGCGCAGGTGGATGGTAGCGATGCCGTCCGAATACACTTTCTGCCAGCCGTCGACGTGATCGAGCAGCCGGGTCGCCGCGCTCTGCGTCCGCAGCAAGGTCGCCTCGATGTCGTAGTCCTTCAGCAGCCGGAATAGATTGTCCGGTTCCATCAGGCCCGAGGCGGCGTTGTGATCGACGAAGAACGTCTCGCCGTAGAGTTCGGTGCGGCCGTCGATGAACGGCGCGACGCCGGTCGAGATCAGATAGCCGCCGAAATCATAGTCGTTGAGGACCCGCGTCAGATTGAGCTTCTTGAGCTCGGTCACGGCTGCGACCGGCGTGCCGCGCATGTTCGGCGCGTAGTCGAGAATCGACAGGGATGCGAGGGTGCCGGCGCCCAGCGCGACCATGACGACGGATGCCAGCGAGGCACGCGCCCCTGCCGCCGGCAGCGGCGCGGTGCCGAACTGGCGCGCCAGCGGCGCCGCGATCACCAGGGGGCCGACCAGCGCGAGCAGTTCGGCGGCGCGCGCCTGCGCCAGCGCCAAATGCAGCAGGCCGAGCAGCATCAGGATTCGCACCGCCGGCAGCTCGAGGCCATGGACCAGGGCGAAGCCGATCGCGAGCAGCAGGCAGATCTCGAACGGGCCGAAGCCCTGGAAATCGGTCGCCTTCCATTCCACGATCAGCGGCAGCGCCTGCCCGAGCGAGAGGATCTTCTGCGCGGCCAGCAGCGCATTCCAGCCATAGGGCGTACAGCAGCTTGCCGCCAGCGCGAGCGCGGCGAACATGGCCCAGCGCAAGGCGAGGCCACGGCGGGCCGCGGCCTCCGCGTTGACCAGCGCGTCGAGCGCCGCGGGCGCGATGAAGAACAGGCCGAACACGAAGCCGCCATGCAGATTGGCCCACAGCGCGATCAGCAACGCCAGCGCCGCCGGCGGCGCCTCCTTGCGGTCGGCAGCCCGGATCAGCCCCGCGATCCAGGCCACCAGGATCGGAAATGCCAGCACATGCGGCCGCGCCAGGAGATGCGGCAGGCACAACAGGAAGGCCGCGACCACGAACAGCAACGTCGTGCTGTCGCGCAGATGCCGGCGCAAGGCACGCGCGAACAGCGCGAAGCCCAGCGCGATCGCGGCGGCTGCCAGCACCACCGGCCCGCTCCAGCCTGCGAGCCCGTAGGCCGCGGCATAGGCGACCTGCGCGAGCCATTGCGTCGAGATCCACGGCGCGCCGCGCATGGTGAAGGAATAGACGTCGACCGTGGGCACCGCGCGGTGGTCGATGATCCACTGCCCGACCGTGATCTGCCACAGCGTGTCGGGGTCGTTGAGCAGCCGGTTGCCGGCGACCAGCAGCAGCGCATAGACGCCGGCCCCGACCCACAGCGGCAGCAGCGCACGCCCTGGCGGGGCAATCGCTTCGGTGTGAGTGACGGAGAGCGTCATCGCGGCGTGGTCCTGGCTCGAAACTGCGCCAGCCAAGCAGGTGCGCCATAACTCGAGGTAAACCGGCGCCCCCGGGCGGGAGCCGCCAGGCCCGTTTCGCCCCATTATTGCCACATTATCGCCCGGCGTTCGTACCAATTACGGTGTGCAAGATGTAAACGCATGCCGGGGGGCTGCCTGGCATGCGCATGGTTGGCGGGGATCCTGACACATGAAACGTCTCGTGCTGACGGCCTGCATCGCAGGCCTTGCAATGGCCGGTCACGTACCGTTCGCCATGGCTGCCGAGGATGTGAGCACCGCATCGGACAACACGGCCAAGCCGAAGGGTGGCAAGGCCGCCGCCAAGGGCGGCACGCCGCTCAAGCTGGCTCATGCCCGCTCTGATGGCACCAAGGTCCTGGCCGCGCACAGCGCCGTCACCAAGGCTGCCCGCGAGGTCGAGGCGATCGAGGCCGTGAGCGGCGCCGACGCCTCGCAGCCGATGGATGCCAGTGCCGCCGCGCCGGCGGACGCCGATGCGGCCGTGCCGGCCGAGGCGCCCGCCGTCGAGCCCCGCGACGCCGAGCGCAAGGCGGCCGATGCCAAGCCCAAGCATATGGACACCGGCCATCCGCACATCGACGCGCTGGTCGCGGTCCACGCCGCCGCCAACAACGTTCCCGAAGCGCTGATCCACCGCGTGATCGTGCGCGAGAGCAAGTACCAGAAGGATCTGGTCGGCCGCTGCGGCTGCATCGGGCTGATGCAGATCAAGCTCGGCACCGCGCGTGGCCTCGGCTATGGCGGCGACGCGGCCGGCCTGCACGATCCCAACACCAACCTCACCTATGGCGTGCGCTACCTCGCCGGCGCCTACCGCGCCGCCCGCGGCGACCACGACCGCGCGGTGGCCTATTTCGCCAAGGGCTATTACGAGGAGGCCAAGCGGCAGCGCATGGCCGACGCGCGACCTGCCGGCCGGCCGGAGCGCGCGAGCGCCCCGCTCGACATCACGCCGAAGATTGCAACCACTCGCCACGCGCGGGCGCATTGATCGCGATTGGTTCCTATTCGTCCGCGACGGTCTTTCCATGACACTCCGTTGACACTTGAGCATATCGGTCTATTTTAAAGGCGTTCCGAGGGGAGCTCCGAGGGGAGCTGAGATACCGCAGCGATGTGCGGTGACCCTTTGAACCTGATCCGGGTCATGCCGGCGAAGGGACAGGGATGCAGCAGACGAGCACGACGCGCGGGGATCGCCCCGTATCCATCATTGGTGCTGGCATTGCCGGCGCCTGGCAGGCACTGCTGTTCGCGCGGGCCGGCCATGCCGTGACCTTGCACGAGCGCAGCGACGAGAGCCTGGTGCTCTCCACCAGCCATTGGGCCGGCGGCATGCTCGCGCCCTATTGCGAGAGCGAGGTCTCCGAGCCGCTGATCAGCCGGCTCGGCCTGAAATCGCTCGACATCTGGCGGCGCGAATTGCCGGACACGCCGTTCAACGGCTCGCTGGTCATCGCCCATGCGCGCGACCGCGCCGACTACGACCGCTTCGCCCGCCGCACCTCCGACTATCAGCGCCTGGATACGGCCGCGCTCGCCGCGCTCGAGCCGTCGCTGGAGGGCCGCTTCCGCGAAGGCCTGTTCTATCCGGCCGAGGGCCATGTCGAGCCGCGCCGCGTGCTGCCGAAGCTGCACCAGCGCATCGTCGAGGCCGGCGGCCGGGTGCTGTTCAACAGCCATGTCACGGCGGATGATCTCGACGGCCTCGTCATCGACTGCCGCGGCCTCGAAGCGCGCGACACCGAGCCGGAGCTGCGCGGCGTCAAGGGCGAGATGATCCTGATCGAGACCGCGGAGGTCAGTCTCGCGCGCCCGGTGCGGCTGATGCATCCGCGCTTTCCGCTGTATCTGATCCCGCGCGAGGACAATCTGTTCATGCTGGGCGCGACCTCGCTCGAAGCCGAGGACACCGGCGTCAGCTTGCGCTCGGCGCTGGAGCTGCTGGGCGCCGCCTATTCCGTGCATCCGGCGTTCGGCGAGGCGCGCATCCTCGAATTCGGCTCCGGCCTGCGGCCGGCCTATCCCGACAATCTGCCGCGCATCACGGTCAAGGGCCAGCGCGAAATCCGCGTCAACGGCCTCTACCGCCACGGCTTCCTGATCGCGCCTGCGTTGGCGCAGGCAACCTTGAACTACGTCGAGCGCGGCCAGATCGACAATGAGGTGATGCGATGCGCGTGACCGTCAACGGCGAGGCGCGCGACATCAGCGCCACCAGCGTCGCCGCGCTGCTGTCCGAGCTCGACTACGAGGGCACGCATTTTGCGATCGCGCTGAACTACGACGTCGTGCCGAAGAGCCGCTGGTCCGAGACTGAGCTCAAAGCCGGCGACGAGATCGAGATCATCACCCCCCGGCAGGGAGGGTGATGATGCTGATGCCGATGGGATGCGCGCAGGCACGTCAAACTCCGCTGTCGTCCCCGCGAACGCGGGGACCCATGACCACCGGCTGGTGTGTTGAAGCACGATCTCTCCCACCCGGATCCCACGCGAGATCACGCGGTATGGGTCCCGGCGTTCGCCGGGACGACGTGGGGAGAGAAGTCGCGCCCCACCCACAATCGTCATCCCCGCGCAGGCGGGGATCCAGTACGCCGCGGCCTCTCGGCCTAACAAGACCGCCTCTGGAATACTGGATCCCCGCTTTCGCGGGGATGACAGCGTCCCTTGCGGCGACCACCGTCCGACATGACGGAGACAATCCATGCTGAAATTCTACGACAAGACCGTCTCCTCCCGCCTCCTCATCGGCACCGCGCTGTATCCATCGCCCGTGATCATGCAGGACGCGATCCGCGCCTCCGGGGCCGAGATCGTCACGGTGTCGCTGCGGCGTGAAGCGGCCGGCGGCAAATCCGGCGATGCGTTCTGGAAGCTGATCAACGCGCTCGGTGTCACGGTGCTGCCGAACACCGCCGGCTGCCGCAGCGTGCGCGAGGCGGTGACGACTGCGAAGCTCGCGCGCGAATTGTTCGGCACCAGCTGGATCAAGCTCGAAGTGATCGGCGACAACGACACGCTGCAGCCCGACGTCATCGGCCTGGTGGAAGCCGCGACCATCCTGATCAAGGACGGGTTCGAGGTCTTCCCCTATTGCACCGAGGACCTGACGGTCGCCACGCGGCTGGTCGATGCCGGCTGCAAGGTGGTGATGCCCTGGGCGGCGCCGATCGGCTCGGCCAAAGGCATCATCAACCGCGACGCCCTGAGGCTGTTGCGCGACCGCCTGCCCGACATCACCCTCGTCGTCGATGCCGGCCTCGGCGCGCCCAGCCACGCGGCGGAAGCGCTCGAACTCGGCTACGACGCCGTGCTGCTCAACACCGCCATCGCCAAGGCCGCCGATCCGGTCGCGATGGCGCGCGCCTTCCGGCTCGGCTGCGAGGCCGGCCGCGCCGCCTACGAGGCCGGGCTGATGGACGCCCGCGATTTCGCCTCGCCCTCCACCCCTGTCGTTGGGACACCGTTCTGGCATGCCGTATCCTGATCGCTTCTATCCGGTCGTCGATTCCCTCGCGTGGGTGGAGCGCCTGACCAAGCTCGGCGTCGGCACGGTGCAGCTGCGCGCCAAGGACCTCAACGACGGCGAGGCGCTGCAGATCGTCACCGACGCGCTGGAGATCACCAGGGGTACCGCGACCAAACTGATCGTCAACGACTACTGGCGCGCGGCGATCGTTGCCGGTGCTGCGCACGTCCATCTCGGCCAGGAGGATCTCGCCGAGGCCGACGTCGCCGCGATCAAGGAGGCCGGCCTAACGCTCGGCCTCTCGACGCATGACGACGCCGAACTGGAGACCGCGCTCGCCGCCAAGCCCGACTATGTCGCACTCGGCCCGATCTTCCCGACCACCCTGAAGGCGATGCGCTTCGCGCCGCAGGGCATCGCCAGGATCGGCGAGTGGAAGAAGCGTGTCGGCAACATCCCGCTGGTCGCCATCGGCGGCATCAAGCTGGAGCAGGCCGCCGAGATCTTCAAAGCCGGCGCCGACTCGATCGCGGTGGTCTCCGACGTCACCCAGAACGCCGATCCCGACGCCCGCGTCCGCGCCTGGCTCGATGCGACCAAGGAGCCGGCATAATGCGCGCCACATTTGCGAATGCGTCTGAGAGTTTTTCTACGAAAACGCCGCGAGGGCGGTGCTCCCCCTCCCCCTTGCGGGAATGGGAGAAGACGCACCGCCGCCGCCAGCAAGTACGGCCTACCACAGGCCTTGCCGCACGCGCCCGACGCCCAGAATAATCAGGAGGATCCCATGAACATCCGCTCCAATCCCGATACGACGCTGCCCGCCGTCACCACCGGTCCGCTGCCCTCTTCGCGCAAGATCTACGCGCATCCGGCCTCGGCGCCGGACCTGCGCGTGCCGCTGCGCGAGATCATCCTGTCCGAAGGCGCTGGCGAGCCGAACCTGCCGGTCTACGACACCTCCGGCCCCTACACCGATCCGACCGTGACGATCGACGTCAACGCCGGCCTCGCCCGCAACCGTCTCGCCTGGGTCAAGGAGCGCGGCGGCGTCGAAGAATATGTCGGGCGCGACATCAAGCCGGAGGACAACGGCAATGTCGGCGCCGACAAGGCGGCAAAAGCCTTCACCGCGCATCACAAGCCGCTGCGCGGCCTCGACGGCCACAAGATAACCCAGCTCGAATTCGCCCGCGCCGGCATCATCACCAAGGAGATGATCTACGTCGCCGAGCGCGAGAATCTCGGCCGCAAGCAGCAGCTCGAGCGTGCCGAAGCAGCCCTCGCCGACGGCGAGAGTTTTGGCGCCGAGGTCCCCGCCTTCATCACCCCGGAATTCGTCCGCTCCGAGATCGCGCGCGGCCGCGCCATCATCCCCTGCAACATCAACCACGCCGAGCTCGAGCCGATGATCATCGGCCGCAACTTCCTGACCAAGATCAACGCCAATATCGGCAACTCGGCGGTGACCTCGTCGGTCGAGGAGGAAGTCGACAAGATGGTGTGGGCGATCCGCTGGGGCGCCGACACCGTGATGGACCTGTCGACGGGCCGCAACATCCACACCACCCGCGAATGGATTTTGCGCAACTCGCCGGTGCCGATCGGCACCGTGCCGATCTACCAGGCGCTGGAGAAGTGCAACGGCGACCCGGTGCAGCTGACCTGGGAGCTCTACAAGGACACCCTGATCGAGCAGTGCGAGCAGGGCGTCGACTACTTCACCATCCATGCCGGCGTGCGGCTGGCCTACATCCACCTCACCGCGAGCCGCGTCACCGGCATCGTCTCCCGCGGCGGCTCTATCATGGCCAAGTGGTGCCTCGCGCATCACAAGGAGAGCTTCCTCTACACCCATTTCGAGGAGATCTGCGACATCATGCGCAAGTATGACGTCTCGTTCTCACTCGGCGACGGCCTGCGCCCGGGCTCGATCGCGGACGCCAACGACCGCGCGCAGTTTGCTGAACTGGAGACGCTGGGCGAGCTCACCAAGATCGCGTGGGACAAGGGCTGCCAGGTCATGATCGAAGGTCCCGGCCACGTGCCGATGCACAAGATCAAGATCAACATGGACAAGCAGCTCAAGGAGTGCGGCGAGGCGCCGTTCTATACGTTGGGGCCGCTGACCACCGACATCGCGCCGGGCTACGACCACATCACCTCGGGCATCGGCGCCGCCATGATCGGCTGGTTCGGCTGCGCCATGCTGTGCTACGTGACGCCGAAGGAGCATCTCGGCCTGCCTGACCGCAACGACGTCAAGGTGGGCGTCATCACCTACAAGATCGCAGCCCACGCCTCCGATCTCGCCAAAGGCCACCCGGCCGCCCAGCTCCGCGACGACGCCCTGTCGCGCGCCCGCTTCGACTTCCGCTGGACCGACCAGTTCAACCTCGGCCTCGACCCAGAGACGGCAAAACACTTCCACGACGAGACCCTGCCGAAGGAAGCCCACAAGGTCGCGCATTTCTGCTCGATGTGCGGCCCCAAATTCTGCTCGATGAAGATCACCCAGGACGTCCGCGACTACGCCGCCACGCTGAACGATCCGGCCACCGTCGGCATGACCATCTCCGGCACCATCGCGGACGGCATGGCCCAGATGAGCGCCAAGTTCAAGGAAATGGGCGGCAGCGTGTATCTCGATGCGGAGAAGGTGAAGGAGAGCAACAAGGCGTTGTCCTGACGCTTTGCCCCGCTCTCTCGATCGTCATGGCCGGGCGCAGACCCGGCCATCCATCAAAGCCGGGCGAAAGCCCGGCTTTTTTCGGCATCCAGCGACCGACGCTCTCGCCGAGTCGATACTATTCCAACCACGCCGCGCACCGCCCACCGACGTAATGACACACGGCATCGACCTGCAAGGCTTCATCGGCTTAGCTCATCGATAGATGAACACTATTTGATTCGTTTTGTTGCGCGGGATGGCCCGGGCAAAGTTAGCGGGAATTTATCCAATTTTTCCTTCACTTGGCGAGCATCATTCTGAATACCCTGCATTGACTCGCCGACCTTTTGGCCAGATTCATCCAAGGCCTTCTCTGCGTACGATTTGACAGCTTCAAGCTGATACTTCCCCATGCTCATCATCGCATAACTTGTCAGCTCAATAAGCTTCTTAGTAATAGCAGCTTGCTCCCGTGTGGAAGGCACCAGCGGAGCCAATTCCTTCGCCAAAGACCTTTCTAGCGACCCCTTTGAATCTTCTACTGTGCGCGAAAATTCGTTCTGTATCCTACTTAGGAACACGTCTTGCTGAGTACGAAGCGAATCTATTATCGAACCAGAAAGACGCTCAACCTCGGAGTTCAACTTCGAGTACGAAATCTTCAGGTTATCTAAGGATGTATGGATATCCAAAACTGACTTTGCGTCGGTAGCAACCTTTATGCTTGCTATGTCTTTCGACATACTTCCAAAATCACGATCCACAGCTATCAGCCCCTCAACGACCTTTCGCTGCTCGTGACGCTGAAGCTCAATCTCTCGATCGAAATTTCTCAGGCGTTCAAAGAGACGGTTAAAGTCCGTGATTTGCTGGGCTCTAAAGAAATAAAGGGAGACACCGGCGCCAGCGCCAGCTCCCAATAGCGTAGTGAACAAGCTGAAGGTAATCTCGGAAAACGTCATTCGAGAATATGCCCCTTCGATAAAAGCGACAAACATCCTTATGCAACCAACTACACCACAGATCGCCAACAAGTTGCAAGCAGGCATGCAGACCGAGTCTAAGGAAAGCAAAGCGCCATTGAGAACGTCGCACTTACCTCTCACATCGCACCCCGAAAAAAGACTGCGCGCCCGAATTGTTGCACGTCTAAACAAATGACTTGAAGGCGCGCTCACCTTACATGACCTATTCGCGATATTTTGTTTAACTCGCCACCAATCGCCCGAGACTCCCATGCCCATCCACCACATCCCCGCTCCACCCCACATCAAGGCTCCGCCGCTCTCCTTCGGCACCCGGATCGGCGATCTCCTGTTCATCTCCGGCATTCCCGGCTTCGACGCCCACGGCAATCTGCCTGATGATTTCGAGGCTCAGTTCGCCAACGTCGTGACGAACTTCACGCAGGTCCTGACCGGAGGCGGCGCCACCCTGCGCCACCTCGTCAAGGTCAACGTGCTGCTGACGCGCGCCTCGGATGTGGCGACCATGAACCGGCTCTATGCCACGGCGTTCGGGCCCGCGCCCTATCCGGCGCGCACCACCTGCGTGGTCGCGGCGCTGCCAGATCCGAAGATGCTGATCGAGATCGAGGGCGTCGCGGCTATCGTCGCTGCGTAGGGTGGGCAAAGGCGAAGCGCCTCTGCCTCCGCGTTCGGGATCGCGGTAGCGCCGTGCTCACCGACGAGTTCGCTGCGCGATGGTGGGCACGCGGCCGCCCCTGTGGGCGGCTGCCCTGCCCATCCTACGGCTGACGCCGCCTTTGGCTCGCCTCGGAAATCTCCAGCTCGCGCTCTACGCTCGCTCTCGCTTGGCGAAACCCGAGTTCCCGTTCGCATCGACCGCTTGGCGCCCGATCCCCGCCACCGCCTGCTGCTGCGGCGTGCAGTATGCCACATTTGACTGCAACCCTGCGTCGTAACGACACCCGCTTCGCTATTTCGACACTTGCGGTGAATTTAAAATTTAAATAGGATTTAATAGTCCGAAACATTATATCCGAAAATCTGACGATAAATGTTTAAATCACGGCCGATCCATGCCCTGTTCCGCCTCTCGGGTGCCGCCACAACCCCCTTGCGGGAGGCGATCCGCGAGGCCTGGAAGGCCCAGGTCTATCCGCTCGGCTACGTCCCCGCGCATGACGGCATGCGCGGGCTGATGACCCTGGGCGTCGTCGTCGCCCATGTCTCGCACCGCCACGTGCCGGGCGCCGTGCTTTATATCGACCTGTTCTTCGTCGCCAGCGCGTACTACATCACCGGACTGCTGCTGCGCGACATCGACAAGCACGGCCATATCAGGTTCCGGGAGTTTTATGCGCGGCGCTTCGCCCGGATCGTGCCGCCGCTGCTGTTGATGCTCGCCGCCTATCTGCTGTTCACGTGGCTGCTGCGGCCGCCGTTCCTGCCGGCGCTGGAGCGCGCCGCGATCGCTATCTCCTACATCTCCAACTATTGGTACGTGTTCGACCCGAAGACCATCGAGGACATCGGCCACACCTGGACGCTGTCGACCGAGGAGCAGTTCTATCTGCTGTGGCCGCTGACCTTCGCGTTGCTCGTCAAGCACTTCGGCGTGAACTGGCGGCTGGTCGGCGCGATCTGCGCCATCGCGGCGGCGATCTGGGCGTGGCGGCTGTCGCTGCTGCTCGATGGCGCCGAGTGGCGGCGGCTGTATACCGCGTTCGACACCCGTGCGGACGCGCTGATGGCGGGGTGCGCGATGGCCGTCACATTGCGGCTGGTGCCCCTCGGCGCCTATCCCGTGCTCGACCGTCTCCTGCCGAAGCTGGCGTGGCCGCTGCTGGTCTATTGGGTCGCGATCACATTTTTGTTCTGGCCCGCCGACGGGCCGAGCATGAACTACTATTATTTCGGCAGCATGGTGTGCGGCGTTCTCCCGGGCATCCTCACGCTGACCATGCTGGCGCGCAGCCACGGCACCATCTGCCATCGCGTCTTCGAACGGCCGGAGGCGGTGTTTCTCGGCCGCATCTTCTACGGCATCTATCTGTGGCACCTGCCGATCCTCAACTTCCTCGACAGCTATGGCATGCCGTGGTTCCCGCGGCTCGTGGTGGGGCTGGCGCTGTCGATCGTGGCGGCAACGCTCTCCTACGCCTATCTCGAGCGCCACTTCCTGCGCCGGCGATCGCCGCCGCAGCCGCTCGCATCGCAGCCGCCTGTCACCGTCACCGTTCCTGCATTCGTCCCGGCACCGGCCTTCAGCACGGATCTCGGCTTCTCGTCGCGCACGGCCGCGCAAAGCGATCCGTCGCTGATGATCCAGGCCCGGCGCGCGTCGCCTTAGAGTGATCGCGTCGGACCATCACGTCCGCCGCATCGTGATGGGCTCGCAAGCCCGCTCTTTTGCATCGCTGATCGCGCGCTTTTGCCGCACGCTTCGCGGGTGTCCGCCTTCAAAATGATCGAGACCGCTCCGACATAGGGCCGGCCGCGGGCTGCGGCCTTTTTGTTGCAGGAGTTTTCACGATGCCTCGTTTCACCACGATCTGTTTTGCCGCATCTGTTGCCGCCGCGCTGCTCGGCGCCGCGCCCGCCCGGGCCGGCTACTACATCATCCGCTGGGACAACACCGGCATCTGCCAGGTGTGGAGCGAGGCCTTGACCTTCAAGCCGATCCAGTGGCCGTCGAGCTATCAGGTCGTCAGCCGTCCGGTGCCGACGTTCAACGACGCCGTCACCCGCCAGATCAGGCTGCGCCAGCAGGGCCGCTGCACCCTGTGAGCCCCGGCGCGACGGGCCGTCCCCTGTGACGACGGCATGTCGTCATTCACATCCTGGACATCGCTGTGAACGGCGACCCGCGAGCACCTTGCTTTGCGCGCGCTTTTGTCGCACCACTTGGGCGCTAATCCCGCCGCAAGGCGGCAGGCCCGCGTCCGCGGGCCGGCCGCGTTGTTTCGTTCGAGGAGATTGACGATGCGTCGCCTGACCACTCTCGCCGTTGCCGCCGCGCTCGCGGCCGCCTCATTCGCCGCGCCCGCATTCGCCGCGCCGGCCCCCCAGAGCGGCTACTATGTGATCCGCTGGGACAACACCGGCATCTGCCAGATCTGGAACACCGATCTGCAGTCCAAGCCGGTCGAATGGCCCTCGACCTACAAGATCGTCTCCCGGCCGGTGCCGACCTTCGTCGAGGCCACCAACATCCAGCTCAAGCTGCGCGACGAGCGCCGCTGCTTCCTGTAAGGCCGCATCCGGTGCGGCCGCCGGGCGTCAAACCGCCCTGCGGTCATCCCTGCTCGATGGCGCCGCCGGCGATCGGGCTTGCCTGCATCGGCACGAAGCCGGGCAGGCAAGCGATCCGCTTTAGCCATGCCGTCACATTCGGATAGGGCGCGAGCGACACGCCGCCCTCGGGCGCGTGCGCGGTGTAGCTGTACAGCGCGACGTCGGCAATGGTCGGCGCATCGCCGATGAGGAACGGCCGACGGCCCAGTTCCTGCTCCATCACCGCGAACAGGCCGTTGGCGATCTGATGCGCTTTCACCATGTCGAGCGGCACGCCGAACAGCGTCGAGATCCGCGCCGCCGCAGGGCCGAACGCGAGAGGGCCCGCAGCCGCGGACAGCCAGCGCTGGACCTGCGCCTGGCCCAGCGGATCGCGCGGCAGCCAGCGGCCGCTGTCGTCGTAGCGGGCCGCGAGATACACCAGGATGGCGTTGGAGTCGGCGATCACCGCATCGCCGTCGACCAGCACCGGCACCTGGCCGAACGGATTGAGCGCGAGAAAGTCCGGCTGCTTGTGCGCACCACCCTTGAGATCGACATCGACGATCGCGCAAGGCAGATCGAGCAGGCTCAGCATCAGCCTTGCGCGATGCGAATGGCCGGACAATGCAAACTGGTAGAGGCGGCGTTGTGACATGTTGAGCTCCCGTTGCGCTGCCTCACCTAGACCACGGCTGACGCAGCAACAATGCAGCATCCCGGCAACAGCCTGTTGCCGACGACGCAACAATGCGACGATGGCACCATGGACCGCCTGCCCGACCAGCTCCAGCCCGGCCTGCGCCTCGTGTTCGTCGGCACCGCCGCCAGCGAGCGGTCGGCGGCGACCGGCCACTACTACGCCCATCCCGGCAACCGCTTCTGGCGCACGCTGTTCGCCGTCGGCCTGACGCCGCGGCTGTATCGGCCGGAGGAATTTCCGGCGCTGCTGGCGCTCGGCATCGGCTTCACCGACCTTTGCAAGCAGGGCGCGGGCATGGACCACGTCGCGCTGAAGGCGGGCGTCGACGTCGACGGCTTCATTGCGAAGATCCGGCAGCATCGGCCGGCGACGGTCGCCTTCACCAGCAAGAAGGCCGCCAGCCTGGTCTATGGCAAGCCGACCGGCGCAATCGCGCTCGGGCTCCAGCCGGACCACAAGGATGTCCCGACCACGTTCGTGCTGGCCTCGCCGTCCGGCGCCGCATCCGGCGCGTGGACGCTGCAGCCGTGGCGCGAGTTGGCAGAGCATGTCGTATCACTGGACACGTTGACAGCGCAGCCGCGCTGAGGAAGCTGAGCCGTCACAAGGGAGGAACTCGGCATGCGTCCAGTAAATGTTTTGGCCTGCCTATTCGTCGCGGTCGGCATCATGTTTGCTTCGTTGCTGCACGAGGTTCACGCCCAGGATCGCTCGGGCCAGTCGGCCGGGACTCTCGCCGCGCGCCTGCCTTCCGACTATCGTCGGCAGATCGCCGAATATGTCCGCGTGCGCAACCGCTACGTTCTTCGCGATGCCCAGATCTCGGCGCCCTACGAACGGTGGGGCGGCCTGTTCGCAGGCGGCACATTCATCGCCATCTGCGTCAAGCTGCATCGGGACAATCCGCTGGGCATCGTCGTCCAGGACAATCATGTCGTGACCTTTGACGGCGGCAAACTCCACGAAGTCGGAATGGGCACCGAGTCCTGCGACAATCTTTCTCGTTTCACCGAACTGATACAACCGCCTGCGGCGCCGCAGCCTCAGCGCACCGGACGATCGGCGCCGGCGCCGCAGGCCACGAGGCCGACGGCTCCGGGCGGCTCGCGGCCTTAGTCGCAGAACGTCACAGGAGGAAGTCTCCTACCCGTCGGGCAATCGGCGCATGCGCGCCATGCGCCAACTGCCCGTCGTGTTGGTATGTCGCAGGCATCGGCGCTTGCCATGTCGAGGCTGGGCAAGAATTCCGGGCTTTTCCGTTGAGCTGCGTGTACGATTTGTCACATCATGAATCGAACTTTCAAGAGCGGCGAGAGCCGCGAGCAGGCCAGCCTTCTTCCGCCACGGATCGAGGACTATGTCGGGGACGACAACCCGGTCCGGGCGATCGAGAGCTTCGTCAAGGCGCTTGATCTGGCGAGTTTGGGCTTCAGGCACGCCAAGCGCGGTGTTGGTGCCGGGCAGCCGCCCTATGATCCGTCGGATTTGTTGAAGCTCTACCTCTACGGCTACATCAACGGGATCAGGTCGTCGCGCCGGCTGGAGCAGGAGGCTGGCCGCAATCTCGAGCTGATCTGGCTGTTGAAGAGCCTCAAGCCCGGCTACCGAACGATTGCCAAATTCCGCAAGGAGAACTGGCAAGCGCTGAAGGCGACCAACCGTAGCTTCGTGCTGCTGCTGCGCGAACTCGGCCTGGTGGGCGGGACCCTGGTTGCGGTCGATGGCGCCCTGTTCCACGGCAACGCCGCCAAGGACAGCATCTTCACGCGCGGCAAGCTCGCCAAACAGATCGCCAAGCTGGATCAGGAGATCGAGGCCTACGGGAAGGCTTGCGAGGAGAACGATGCCGCGGAAGCCAAGCAGCGCCCCGAGGGATCGGGGGGCGGCCCCAAGGGCGGCGGCGATGTCGGCGACAAGATGAAGGAGCTGATGGCCCGGCGGGCGCGCGCGCAGGCCGATCTTGAGGCGATCGAGAGCGGTGACAAGGGGCAGGTGTCGACGACTGATTCCGATGCGCGGCTATTGAGCAAGGGCGACCAGACCATCGCCGGCTACAACGTCCAGAGCGTCGTCGACGACAAGCACAAGCTGATCGTCGCCAGCGAAGTCGTCAACCGCAGCGATGCTGGGCATCTCCACATGATGGCACAGGCGGCCAAGGAGATCCTCGAAGTCGACACCCTGCAGATCCTGGCCGATACCGGCTATTACAGCAGCGCAGACATCAAAGCCTGCGAGGATGACGGCATCACGGCCTATGTGCCGCTGAACGACACCAACGGCAAGGTCGAGAAGGAGGGTCGCTTCCCCCGCAAGGATTTCCGCTATGATGCCGCGACCGATACCTACCGGTGTCCGGCCGGCCAATCGCTGCATCCGACGAAGAAGCCATGGACTAACGTCAGTGGCCGGATCGAATACCGCTATTTCGGCTCAACCAAGATCTGCGGCAGTTGTCCATTGAAGGCATCCTGCCTCTCCCCAAAGGCAACGTCCCGCAGCGTCAGCCGCTGGGAGCACGAGGATGTTCTCGACCGTCATCGCGAGAGAATGGCAGGCGAAGCCGCCGCTGACCTGATGCGTCGTCGCTCCGCCATTGTCGAGCACCCCTTCGGGACACTGAAGTCTCGCGCCGGCTATCAGCACTTCCTGGTTCGCGGCTTCGACAAGGTCCGCGGGGAATGGAGCCTGATGGCGCTCTGCTACAACTTCACGCGCCTGCTCAACATTCTAGGCCTCGACCGGTTCTTGGTCTGCCTCGCAGACAAGCTGCGCATGACTCACGACCGATGCTTCGTCGCCCTTGCGGCCGCTCTGCACGCGATTCAGCTCGTCTCCCCGCGATTTCAGGCTAGATTCTCGCTATCGCTCGTGATCACGCCGGTGCGGGCGGTCCCAGACCCATAATCAGGATTCTTGCCCAGCCTCGTCGGGCAAATCGGGGCGATCGTCTCGCTCAACCCGCCTCATGCAGAGGGACGTACGCGTCGTCACGATACGTGGAGGTGGGCCGCGGTGGACGTGATGGCTGCGCCCGACGAGCGCCGGCCGTCACGTACGGTGAAGTCGTGATGTCCTGACACCCCGAAGCTGGTGTCACGCGCGTACTGATGCGAAAGCGCAGCGCGCGCAATGGTGGCCAACAAGCCGGCGCGCCAGGGAGACCACGTATAAGCCGTCAAACCATGCGCGCAGGGAAGGCCGGGATGTCTCCGCCGAACCTGTGGTTCTGCCGCGTGCTTTTTTGTTGCACGCGGACCATGGGAGCGGCGAGCTCCCGGCCTTTCCTGCCCCTCTCGATATCAGACGGGGCTCTCACGATGCATCCCTCGCGCACGCCGTGCGGCGAGACCGTGGAGTCATGAGCAGGAGATAGACAATGTCTGGCTGGACGATTGCCGCCGAAACCACTGTCATCGCCCGACTCCGCGGGCGACGACGACTGTTGTGAATGATCGACACCGGTCGACCAATCCAGCAGCTACCGCATCGAGATCGCCAGCCCCGACAGGTCGACATTGGCCAACAGGCCGATCTGCTCGCCCGACAGCTCCAGCACCGCGCCCTTCTGGTTGGTCAGCACGATGCCGCGCACGCCGCGGCCGACCGCGAGACCGGCACCGGCGGCGCCATAGACACCCTCGACGTCGGACGGGCGCCAGATGTTGCTGACGCGGCCGCGCAGCACCGTGCGCGAGCCGCCGAACACCAGGCCCCAGTCGAGGCCGCCGGTCGACAGCGGATAGGCGCGGCCGTGGAAGTTCAGCACGCCGCTGCCGCCGGAGCCGCCGATGATCCATCCCGCCTTGTAGATGGTCAGCGTGATGAAGCCGCCATCCGCATGCGCCGTAGCCGGCAGGACGGCGCCGCAAGCGGCCGTCAATGCCACCAGCAGACCGCGAAGCGAGGATGCAATTTTCATGGATGAACTCTCCAGCGACGTGAATGTGGGATGCGCGAACCTGAGGTCATTCGATGGCCACGCATGATGATCGTGTCCCACCAAGCGAATCGATCGGGCCGAATTTAGCCCTTTGCGCGGCAGCACGCATGCGCCGCCGCTTCTGTGTCGGAAATGCCCGCCATCGCCCTCGCCCCGCGGCCGGCACGCCATCGGCCGACCGGCGCCGTTGCGAAATGGGTCGAGACATCAGCGAAACCAAGGCCATTTCGGGGTATTCGCCGTCCGCGCCGCGGCCGGCAGCCGATGTTAAGGCGCCATTAACCTTGTCCGACCACGGTGATTTACGGGCTGGGTGTTCAGTTGGTCTCCGATGTTTTCGCGTCGCCTTCAGGGCCGGCGCGGGCGTTGATCGGGAGGAGTTATGTCTCAAGAGTTGTCAGCCGATACCGCAAGTCCCACACTCGTTCCCCTCGTCATGCCGCCTTCGCCCTCTGCGGCGGAGGTTCTGCCGCTGTTGATCGGCACGCCATTGTCCGAGATCGAGCGCGAGCTCATCGTTCAGACCCTGGCGCGCTGCAACGGCAATCGCACCCATGCCGCGCGGCTGCTCGGCATGCCCGTGCGCACCCTGCGCAACAAGATCCGCGGCTACACGGCCGACGGCATCGCTGTGCCGGCCTATACGGCCTGATCCAACGACGGCCGCGCGATATCCCATCGCGTGGAACTCATCAGGATGCGGCGCCGATTGATGTTGATCAATCGGCCTCGCAGCCCTGCTGCAATTGCTGCCATTGTCGCGGCTCTGTTAGGCTTCGTCGCGAATCAGCGATATGTAGCGGAGTTGCGGTAGTGGCGAGGAATCCGGCCGGACGCGGCCTGCAGGGCCCCGTGGGTCCACGTGGCCCGCAAGGGCAGCCCGGACGGCGCGGACCGGACGGCCAGCGCGGCAAGCCGGGTCCGGACGGCAAGGCCGGTTCGCCGGGCAAGCCGGGTCCGCAAGGCCCGCGCGGCGAAGCGGGGCCGCAGGGCAAGCCCGGGCCGCAGGGACCGGCAGGCCCCCAGGGGCCGCGCGGCGAAGCCGGTCCGCCGGGCACGCTGCCGACCATCGACCAGCTGATGCCCTGGCTGGAGCAGATCTTCGCGGCCTATGACGACTACAAGCGCACCCGCGATCGCGAGGCGCACGAGCGCGAGGAGGCCCTGGTCGCGGTGCGCGACATCTTCGCCGCCACCACCCATGACGATGCGCTCGACGAGGCGTTCGAAGACGACGATCCACACGAGATCGACGTCCCGAAGAAGAAGAAAAAGAAGCACAAGAAAAAGAAGAAGAAGCACGCCATCGAGGACGACGAGGGGTTCTGATCGTCCCGCGGCGGTGCGTGCAGCGCCGACCGGCGACGGCCGGCCTCAGCGCGGGCCGAACCTGACGGCCGATCGCTCGCGCGCCTTGGCCGCCTCGATCTCGCGGTCGCGTGGCGGCGCCTGGGTCTGCAGCGAGGTCAACAGCCGCCGCGCGGCGTCGGCGACCTCCTCGACCGCACGGGCGAAGGCGGCCTCGTTGGCCTGCGACGGCGCGCTGAAGCCGGAGAGCTTGCGCACGAATTGCAGCGCCGATGCCTGGATTTCCGCCTCGGTGGCCGGCGGCTCGAAATTGAACAGCGTCTTGATGTTGCGGCACATGGCGGGGCCAATCCGGTGCTGAACCAAATCATCGAACGTGCTATCATGCCCCCGACGCGGCCGGAAGAGCCGCGCATCAGCAGGGGAAACACATGCTTCGACCGTTTGCCGCCGTCCTCGTCGCCTTGGTTGTTTTTTACGCTCCGGCCCGCGCCGCCGACTATCCCGCCCCGAAGCAGGGCGATGTCGTCATCAAGGATTTCAAGTTTCACACCGGCGAGACGCTGCCGGAGCTGAAGCTGCACTACACCACCGTCGGCGAGCCGACCGGCCAGCCGGTGCTGGTGCTGCACGGCACCGGCGGCTCGGGCGCCAGCATGCTGGGGGCGACGTTCGCCGGCGAATTGTTCGGCAAGGACCAGCCGCTCGACGCCGCCAAGTACTACATGATCATTCCCGACAGCATCGGCCACGGCCAATCCTCGAAACCGTCGGACGGGCTGAAGACCAAGTTTCCCGCCTATGACTATGCCGACATGGTCGATGCGCAGTACCGGCTTTTGACCGAGGCGCTGGGCATCAAGCACGTCCGGCTCATCATCGGCAATTCCATGGGCGGCATGCACAGCTGGGTGTGGGCGACGCGCTATCCCGACTTCATGGACGTGGCGGTGCCGATGGCCTCGCAGCCGACCGAGATGGCGGCCCGCAACTGGATGCTGCGCCGGATCATGCTGGAGACGATCCGCAACGACCCGGACTACAATGGCGGCAACTACACGGCGCAGCCGCGGATGATGAAATACGCGGTCACCGCCTACGGGACGGCCACCGCCGGCGGCACGATCGCCTACCAGACCGCGGCGCCGACGGCGGCCAAGGCCGACAAGATGGTCGAGGAGCGGCTGGCTGCGCCGATTCCCACCGACGCCAATGACTTCATCTACCAATGGGACTCCTCGCACGACTACAATCCGTCGGCCGATCTCGACAAGATCAAGGCGACCGTGCTGCTGATCAATTCGGCCGACGACGAGCGCAATCCGCCGGAAACCGGCCTCACCACCGAGGCGATGACACGGGTTGCGAACGGCAAGGTTCTGCTCATCCCGGCCTCGGCCGAGACGCGCGGTCACCTCACCACCGGACAAGCGAAGTTCTACGTCCAGGCGCTGCGCGAATTGCTCGCCACCGCGCCGCAGCGTGGCATGTAGATCCCCTGAAGGAAGCAGACGATGCGCAGGATGGTGCTGGCCGCCCTCACGATGGGCTCACTCGCCTGCGCAAGCGTCGCGTTCGCCGTCGACAATGGCCAGTTCGAGAACGTCCCGCCCGATGTGCGCGCCTGGTTCAAGAGCGTGATCGCGCCCAATGGCGTGCCGTGCTGCGACATCTCCGACGGTCATCGCACGACCTACGACGTGCGCGACGGCACCTATTGGGTGCCGATCGAGGGACGCTGGATGGCGGTGCCGGAGCGCGCGATCATCCGCGACCGCGGCAACCCGATCGGCGAAGCCGTCGTGTGGTACGTCCATCACCGCGGCGACATCGTCATCAGCTGCTTCGTGCCAGCCGATGCCGTTTGAGATGAGCCCCGCGAGGCCAGCTCTTGGTCCGATGCCATGACGACAGCGCTTCACGACGACAATGTGCGCGCGATCATGCGCTGGCTGATGGCTGCGTTCTACGCGGCCGCGGGCATCGCCCACCTCGCGATCCCCGAACCGTTCCTGCTGATAACACCGTCCTTCGTTCCGTTTGCCCCACAGGTCATCCTGCTCACCGGCCTGTGCGAACTCGCCGGCTCGGTTGCGCTGGTGACGAAGCCGATGCGTCGCTGGGCGGGGATCGGACTTGCGGCCTACGCCGTCTGCGTCTGGCCCGCGAATTTCAAGCATGCGATCGACGCGATCGACCTGCCCTATCTCGGCAGCAGCTGGCTCTATCACGGCCCGCGCCTGGCGTTTCAACCCGTGCTCGTCTGGTGGGCGCTCTACAGCGCAGGGCTGACCGACTGGCCATGGCATCGGAAGGCCTAGCGCGTGCCGCGGCCGGCTGCGAACATATGACGGCGAGAGACGCTCTCGAGGGAGGACAGCCATGACCCATTCTGCCAGTGCCGATCTCGATGCGATCTATCCGAAGCCGCAGGAGCGCGTGATCGCCAAGGTCCGCCCCGCGCTCGACGTCCACAGCCGGAAGTTCATCGCGATGTCGCCCTTCTGCGTGATGGCGACGTCAGGCCGGGACGGCAGCGTCGATGCGTCACCGCGTGGCGGCCATCCCGGGTTCGTCCACATCGACGGCGATCAGCGCCTGCTGCTGCCGGACCGTCCCGGCAACAACCGGCTCGACAGCCTCCGCAACGTCTCCGAGGGCTCGGCGCTGGTGCAGCTGATCTTCTTCGTGCCCGGCATCAACGAGACCTTGCGCGTCAGCGGCACGGCAGCACTGTCCACCGATCCAGACCTGCTCGCGCGAATGGAGGAGTTCGGCAAGCCGCCGCGCATCGTCATCAGCATCGGCGTGCAGGAGGCCTATTTTCACTGCGGCAAGGCGATCATGCGCTCGAAACTGTGGTCGCAGGAGGCGCAGGTTCCGCGCTCGGCCATGCCGAGCATCGGCGAGATCATCCACGATCAGACCAGCCTCGGCGCGCCCGAGCCTCAGGACATCACCGACGCGCGCTGGCGCGAGCAGCTTTGAGATGCGACCCCTTCGCAGCTGAACGTCAGCCAGGAGTCATCGGTGTCCCTGTACATCCGGCATCGACGCGCTCGATTCGTGAGCGCGCCCGTCCTCGCGCCTTGATGCAGGTCAACAGCGGCGGAGACGGCAACACCTAGTTGTCAATGTGTCGATCTCAAAACCTTAGGACGACATCGGTCAATGTCCGCGCCCGTTAAGGCCGCCCCTCATTGCTGGCCCGCTCGCTTCGCCGGCGCAGTCGTGCTGCTGGCCCTGGCCACCGCGCCGGTCGCGGCCTCGGCCGAAGATGTCAAGCTCTCGGCCGAGCAGGCCCGCAATCTCGGCGTCCGCGTCGCCCATCCGGTGTCGAGCCGGACCGACAGGACGCTGCCCTATCCGGCGCAGATCGTGATTCCGACACCGCAATTGTGGGTCGTCAGCGCGCCCGTTTCCGGCATGGTCACCAATCTGGCCGTCGCGCGGGGCGATCGCGTGACGATCGGACAGCCGCTGCTGACCCTGGAGAGTCCGAGCTACGTGTCGCTGCAGCGCGACTATCTGCATGCCGTCGCACAGGAGATTCTCGCCGCTCAGCAGCTGAAACGGAATGCCGATTTGTTCGAGGGCAAGGCCGTCCCGCAGCGCGTGCTGGAATCCAGCCAGGCCGAAGCACGCCAGGCCAGCATCCTGGCCGCCGAGCGACGCCAGATGCTGCATCTCAGCGGCCTCTCCGACGATGCGATTGCGCGCCTGACCAATGAGGCCGCGATCAGCGCAACGCTGACGGTCAACGCGCCGCAGGCCGCCTCCGTGGTCGAGATCGCGGTGTCGCCGGGGCAGCGGCTGGAGCAGGCGGCGCCGCTGGTGAAGCTCGCGCGCCTCTCGCCGCTCTGGGCAGAGATCGCCATTCCAGCCACCAGTATCGGCGCCATCAAGACCGGCGCGACCGTCGACATCGACGGCTACGCGACGCCGGGCCGCGTCATCCTGGTGTCCGAGACGACCGACGCCGCGACCCAGACCATCCTCGTCCGTGCCGAGTTTCCCAACAATGGCGACCTGCATTCCGGACAGACCGCCGCCGCCCGCATCGGCTTCATCTCGGCGGGAGAGAGCGCCTGGGAGATTCCTTACAGCGGCCTGGTCAGGCGCGGCGAGCAGACCTCGATCTTCGTCGCGATCGACGGCGGCTTCCGCCAAGTCCCGGTGAAACTGCTCGCAGAAGACCAGGATCACGTCGTCGTGTCCGGACCGATCACGGACAAGGACGAGGTCGCCATCGGCGGCATCTCGGCGCTCCGCGGCATTGTCTCGCGGTTCGGACAATGATGCTGCAGCGGCTGGTCGCATTCGCGCTGTCGCAGCGGCTGTTCGTCGTCCTGAGCGTGCTGTCGCTGATCGGCGCTGCGGCCGTGTTTCTGCCGAGCCTGCCGATCGACGCCTTTCCGGATGTCTCGCCGGTCCAGGTCAAGGTCATCATGAAGGCGCCGGGGCTCACGCCCGAGGAGGTCGAGCAGCGCATCACGGTCCCGATCGAGCTCGAGCTGCTCGGTCTTCCCAACAAGAAGATCCTGCGCTCCACCACCAAATATACGCTGGCCGACATCACGGTCGATTTCGAGGACGGCACCGACATCTACTGGGCGCGCAATCAGGTATCGGAGCGGCTGTCGAACATCTCCCGCGACTTCCCCGACGGCGTGAGCGGCGGCCTCGCCCCGATCACGAGTCCACTCGGCGAGATGTTCATGTTCACGATCGAGAGCCCCGAGCTTTCGCTCGCCGAGCGGCGCAGCCTGCTCGATTGGGTGATCCGCCCGGCGCTGCGCACGGTTCCGGGCGTCGCCGACGTCAACGCACTGGGCGGCCATGTGCGCGCGTTCGAGATCGTGCCGCGCACCGACGCGCTGGCGGCCCGCGGCATTTCCTACGATCTGTTTCGCAAGGCGATCGAGGCCAACAGCCGCAACGACGGCGCCGGCCGCGTCAACCAGGGCGAGGACAGCGCGCTGGTGCGGATCGAGGGCAGCATTCGCAGCATCGACGACATCAGAGCGATCGTCGTTGACACGCGCGACGGCATCCCCATCCGGGTGAGCGACGTCGCGCGGGTCAGGATCGGGGCGCTGACGCGCTACGGCGCGGTCACGGCCGACGGCAAGGGCGAGACGGTCGAGGGACTCGTGCTCGGGCTGCGCGGCGCCAATGCCGGCCAGCTCGTGCGCGACGTCCGCACGCGGCTGGAGCAGCTGAAGCCGGCCCTGCCCGCCAGCGTCAGCATCAACGTGTTCTATGACCGCAGCAGGCTCGTCAATCGCGCCGTCGGCACGGTGGTGCGGGCGCTCGGCGAAGCGACGGTGCTAGTCGTGGTGCTTTTGCTTCTGTTCCTCGGCAATTGGCGCGCCTCGCTGGTGATCGCACTCAGCCTTCCGCTTGCGATCATGATCGCATTGCTGGTGATGCGCGCCGCCGGCATGTCGGCCAACCTGATGAGCCTCGGCGGGCTTGCGATCGCGATCGGAATGCTGATCGATGCGCTCGTGGTCGTGGTCGAGAACATCGTCGGCAATCTCGGCAAGCACGATCCGGGACGGACGACGCCGCTGATCCACATCGTGTTCCGTTCGGTCTGCGAGGTGCTGCAGCCGGTCGCCTCGGGCGTGCTGATCATCATCATCGTGTTCGTGCCGCTGCTGACACTCCAGGGACTGGAGGGCAAGCTCTTCATTCCCGTCGCGCTCGCCATCATCTTCGCGCTGGCCGCCTCGCTGCTGCTCGCGCTGACGGTGATCCCGGTCGCGACATCGTTCGCGCTCAAATCCGCGTCGCACGAAGATCCGCTGCTGATCCGCGCGGCGCAGCGGGTCTACGCCCCCGCACTGGCATGGGCGCTCGGCAACGAGCGCAAGGTCATGCTCGCCGCCATGCTGGGCCTGGTCGCGGCCGGCTATGGCTACAGCCAGCTCGGCAAGACCTTCATGCCGACCATGGATGAAGGCGACGTCATCGTCAGCGTGGAGACACTCCCGTCCGTCAATCTCGATGAATCGCTGGCCATCAATGCACGGCTGCAGACGGCCTTGATGAAGGTGCCCGACATCGCCGGCACCATCGCGCGCACCGGCTCCGACGAACTCGGTCTCGACCCCATGGGCCTCAACCAGACCGACACGTTCCTGGTGCTCAAACCCGCGGATCAACGGCAAAGCGAGAACCGCGAAGCCCTGCTGCAGAAGCTTCGCGACGTGCTGACCGGCTTTCCCGGAATATCGCTGAGCTTCACTCAACCCATCGACATGCGCGTGCAGGAGATGATCAGCGGCGTGCGCGGCGACGTCGCCGTGAAGATCTTCGGTCCGGACATCGCGACGCTCAACGACATCGCTGCAAAGCTTTCAGCAATCCTGGCGAGGATCGATGGCGCGGAGGACGTCTACACGACGCTGAACGAAGGCGCGCAATACTATACCGTCGCGGTCGACCGGCTGGAGGCAGGCCGCCTCGGCCTCACCGTCGATTCCATCGCGGCCTCGCTGCGCACCCAGATCGAAGGACGCACGATCGGCACCGCGCTCGAAACCGGGCGGCGGACGCCGATCCTGATCCGCGGCAGCGAGACCACGCGCGAGGCGCCGACCCTGCTGGCGATGCTGCCGCTGACACTGGCCGGCGGCCAACACGTGGCGCTGTCGCAGGTCGCGCACATCCAGCGCATCGATGGCCCGGTGAAGATCGACCGCGAGGACGGCAATCGCATGAGCGTGGTCCGCAGCAACGTACGGGGGCGCGACATGGTGGGCTTCGTGCAGGCGGCCCAGCAGAAAGTCGCGGCCGAGCTGAAGCTCCCGGCCGGCTATCGGCTGACCTGGGGCGGGCAGTTCGAAAACCAGCAGCGGGCCGCAGCCCGCCTCTCGATCGTGGTCCCGGTCGCGATCGGCCTGATCTTCGTGCTGCTGTTCACCACCTTTGGCTCCATCCGCCAGGCCCTGCTGGTGCTGGTGAACATTCCCTTTGCTCTGATCGGCGGCGTCTTCGCACTGGTGTCCACAGGCGAATATCTGTCGGTCCCGGCATCCGTCGGCTTCATCGCGCTGCTCGGCATTGCCGTCCTGAATGGCGTCGTGCTGGTGTCCCATTTCAACCAGCTCCGTGCGCACGGCCTGTCCGAGCAGCGCATCGTCGTCGAAGGCGCGCGGCGCAGGCTGCGTCCCGTGCTGATGACGGCCAGCATCACCGCGCTCGGACTAATTCCGCTGCTGTTTGCCTCCGGGCCCGGCTCGGAAGTCCAGCGTCCCCTGGCGATCGTCGTGATCGGCGGCCTGTTGTCGTCGACGCTGCTGACCTTGATCCTGCTGCCGATCCTGTATCGCCGCTACGGCGCAGCCGCAAAGGAGCCGACATGACGAGCCGGACGGCGTGCATGACGCTGATTGCTCCGCGCGCGCTCCGCGAGGAGCTGTTCGACTACGTCAACGAGCAGACGGATGTCGTCACGGGCTTCACGGCCTCGGATGCCGCCGGACACGGCGCGCGCGTTCGGCTGCGCACCGCCGCGGAGCAGGTCAAGGGACATGCCGACGAGGTCGTGGTGCGGATCGTGCTGCAGGAAGAGGACGTCGAGCGGCTGCTGGAGCGGCTCCGGCGCGCGTTCGCCGGAACCAAGCTGGTCTATTGGGTCGTGCCCGTGACGGCCTTCGGCACTATCGACTGAGCGCACAGGACCCTGGGGCGGTCTTGGCCGATCAGGCGAAGGCACGCGATTCGAGGCTCGCAAGGGAGCCTTGAACCGACTTTGCTCGACGCCGCCCGACGGGAAGCCGTCAGTGCTCGCTCTCGAGCCCGCCGACGTGCTTCTGGGTGTAGAGTTCCAGGCCGATGCGGCCGATCAGGTCGAGCTGGGTCTCGAGGAAATCGATGTGATGTTCCTCGTCCTTCATCAGCCGTTCGAACAGATCGCGCGACACGTAGTCCTTAACGCCGTGGCAATAGGTTGCGGCCTCCTGATACAGCGTCCGCGCGCCGATCTCGGCGGCGAGGTCACACTCGATGATCTCCTTGACGTTCTGGCCGATGCGCAGGGGATCGAGCACCTGCATGTTCGGGAAGCCGTCGAGGAAGAGGATGCGGTCGGTGAACTTGTCGGCGTGCTCCATCTCCTCGATGGACTCCTTGCGCCAGACCTTGGCCATTTCCAGAAGGCCCCAGTTGTTCAACAGGCGATAGTGCAGCCAATACTGGTTGATGGCAGTCAGCTCGCTGCGCAATCCCTTGTTGAGATATTCGATGACCTTGGGGTCGCCCTGCATGGATAAGCTCCGAAAAAGTTAGAGGCCGCAGGGGCTCAATAACAGGTTCGAAGTGCGGAGACGACCCCGTTCCGATCCATTTTTGGGGCAAAACAGGCGAGAATGAAGGCAAGAGCGCTTCAGCAGGCGGCCAGCGCAAACCGGCTCTGCAGATCATCCTCGGCCGCCTGGACGGGCGGATGACCGTGGGCATGGGCGTGCGCGCAGCCGGCCTTGCAGGCACGCGCACAGGGACCGAGGGCCTCATCGATGATCGTCTTGATCGTGCGGGCGCAACGACCGCATTCCGCGCTGCAGCCAAGGCAGCCGTAGACCTGCTTGGGGCTCCGCGGCAACTCGTCCGCGGATTTCACCGCGTTGCGGATGTCGTGATCGCTGATGACGTTGCAGGAACAAACAATCATGAGAAACCGGCCAATCGTCCTTGGTCAGCTATCGATAGTCATCCGCACCTACCCGCGCAAAGGGAAAACGGCGCTTTTGAAGCTATTCCAATCTCCTGATCCATCTAGAACGGATCCAACAATGCGATGTTGTCGCAGATCAAGGCCGCGGCCGAACGGCATTCGACGAGTAGCAACTCAGTCGCCGCCGCCCCCGTCACCTCCTCCACCGTCGCCACCGCCATCGCTCCCGCCGCCCATCGGATTACCCATTACGTCGATCGAGGTATCCGAAAACCAACTTGTAAAACCGAAGCCCTGGCCGGAACTCGATGAGCTGCCGAAATCGGCGCCGGTGCCATCCGGGGACCAGCGACGGCGGCTCCGGCGCCGATCGGCACGAACCAGCAGCGCGTAACAGACCGCCGAGGTCAAACCGACGGCGACGACGATCGTCATCGTACTCGTCATGACCGGTCAAGTTTTGTGCATTGCAGCATTAGACGCGATCTCGACATGGGTCGTCCAGGGGGGCGAGCCCGTTCATTGATCATTCAAGCGGGATATGGGAACGTGCCGCATGGCGCGACACGCCATCTGCCGACCCGGAGTGAGTGAGAGGTTAAGGTCATGAAGAAGACTCTTGCGGCCCTTGCCGCCGTCGCAACGCTGTCGACCGCAGCGCTGGCCCCTGCTCCTGCGGAAGCGCGCGGTGGTCGTGTGGCTGCCGGCGTCGCAGCCGGATTGCTCGGCGGCGCTCTCATTGGTGGCGCGATCGCTGCGGGGAGCAATCCCTACTACTACGGGCCCGGCTACTCCTATTCCCCCGGCTACGCCTATGGACCCGGATATTCCTATTACGGTGGGCCGGCCTATGTCGCCGATCCGGGCTATGCCTGCTATTGGCAGCGCCAGCGTTTCTGGGACGGCTATGGCTGGCGAATTCGCCGCGTTCGGGTGTGCGAGTGATCGTTCACCTTCATTAATTCCATGACCTTGCACCGGAATTTTGGGAACGGGCGGTCGTCATGGCCCTAAAAAACCGTTTTTCCGTCGCATCAGGTCGGACAGAGTTTACGAAGGGTTGACGGATTCTCGTGTTTTCTCACGGTGCTGACGGCCCTCGATCGTGCGTTCAAATCACCCACCCGGCGCCCCCGCGGGCGCTTTCCAGGAGATCTCGGAACATGAAGAAGATCCTGACCGCAGTGCTTGCGGTTGCGACAATCGCAGGTTCGCTGAGCGTGACGTCACCGGCCGCAAAGGCCGGTGACGTTGGTGCAGGCGTGGCTGCCGGTCTGATCGGCGGCGCACTGCTCGGCGGCGCGATCGCCTCCAGCCGTCCCGCCTATGGCGGCCCGGTCTATGTCGAAGCCCCCCCGCCGGGCCCGCCGCCGTGCGTGTGGCGCCGTGAGCGCTATTGGGACGGTTATGGCTGGGTGTCCCGCCCGGTTCGCGTCTGCTACTGATCCAGACGACGCATCTCGATGCAACAAGCCCGGCCAAGCGGCCGGGCTTTTTGCTTTAGTCCCTCTTCCTTGGAGATGAGCGCGTCAGCGAGCGGCGTCGATGGCCCGCAGCACCGCTTCGCTGGGCCAGCAATCCACCTTCAAGCCGGCCTTTTTCTGAAAGGCGCCCAGCGCGGCGCGGGTCTGCATGCCGGCCTTGCCGTCCAGCTTGTCGCCGTACAGGCCGAGACGCGCCAGGCCTTTTTGCATTGCCTCGACGGCCTTGCTGCGAAGCTGTTTCGACGCCGACCAGGGCGTGGCGAACGAGGCCGGGCTCGTCATGCGATCGGCGAGATGGCCGACGAACAGCACGTAGAGATCGGAAAAATTGTATTCCTTGATGACGAAATAGTTCGCCGTCGTCAGGAAGGCCGGGCCGTAGATGCCTTCGGGCTGCAGCAGCGAGGCCGGCTGCTTTTGCTCGGCCGCGCTGAGGCGCTGGCCACGCACCGGGACGAAGCCGGCCCGCAGCCATTCGCCGATCGGCTTCTTGACCTCCGGCACGCCCATCGTGCAATCGACGTTCGCCGGCGGCGTGACCTCGTAGGCCCAGCGCACCCCGCTCTGCCAGCCCTTGTTGGCGAGCTGCTGTGCCGCCGAGCCCAGCGCGTCGGGCACGGAATGCCAGAGATCGACCTTGCCGTCGCCATCGAGATCGACACCGTGCTTGTAGTACTCCGACGGCAGGAACTGGGTCAGGCCGACCGCGCCGCCCCATGACGCCCGGAGATCGCGGCGCGCAACGACGCCGTCGCTCAGCATCTTCAGCGCCATGATGAACTCGGTGCGGTACTGGTCCTTGCGCCGGCCGACATAGGCCTGGGTCGCCAGCACGCGCAACGCATCATACGGCAGCGCATAGCGGCCGAAATCGGTCTCGCGGCCCCAGATCGCGAGCACGATCGGACCGGGAACGCCGAAGCGGCGCTCGATCTCGGCGAGCGCCGGACGATATTGCCGGATCAGCTTCTCGCCATGCGCAGCCAGCCGCGCGATCGAGGCTTCCTTGATGTAGTCGGCCGGCACCTGCACGAATTCGGCCTGGGCCGGTGCGCCTGTCGCAGGGCGGCCTGGCAGCAGGAGGTCGGGGAGCTTGGTGTCGGGCTCGAGGCCGGCCGTCTCGGTCTCGAACACCGCGCGCGAGACGCCCTGCTCCTTGGCCTCGGGCCAGAGCGAAGCGACGAATTGTGTGAAGGCGGCGTCCGCGGCGTACGCGACCGATAGGAACGGTGAAACTGCGAGCAGAAGCAAAGCCACGAGCGAGCGCAACAACACTGCGGCGTCCGCCTAAGCTTCTGTCAATTCGAGGCGCTTCTCCACACGCTCCAAACGTCCCGCAACACGATCAACGCGCTCCGAAAGCTCGGCGATCCGAACGTGAACCTGCCCAAGCTCGACGTGAACGTGGGCAACTTCGCGTTCAAGTCCACCGACGCGCAGCTTCACCTCGCGGACATCCTCGCGAAGCAAGTCAAGCGTCCCTCGGATGAGACGCAAATGTTCAAGGACGATGTTTTCCACCTCGGTCATCGGATAAGCCTACCACACCGCGAACAGAATGTGAACGGCTTACTTGCGCTCCCCTTCTCAATGCCCCGCCGCCTGCTTGGCATCCTCGATCGCGGCATTCGACAGCTTGTCGACCATGGCGATGCCGATCGCGGAGAGGATGAACACCGTATGGATGATGGTCTGCCACATCACCCCCGTCTCGGTGTAGTTCGACTTGCCCGATGACAGCGCGCCGGCCTCGATGAACGTCCGCAACAGGTGGATCGACGAGATGCCGATGATCGCCATCGCCAGCTTGATCTTCAGCACGCTGGCATTGACGTGGCTGAGCCATTCGGGCTCGTCGGGATGGCCCTGCAGATTGAGCCGCGAGACGAAGGTCTCGTAGCCGCCGACGATCACCATGACGAGCAGGTTCGAGATCATGACCACGTCGATCAGGCCCAGCACGGCCAGCATGATCTGCTGCTCGGAGAAGTCGAAGGCGTGCGCGAACAGATGCCAGAGCTCCTTCAGGAACAGCACGACATAGACGCCCTGTGCGATGATCAATCCGACATAGAGCGGCAACTGCAGCCAGCGCGACCCGAAGATCAGCATGGGAATGGGGCGCAGCGCTCCGCCCTTGGGGGACAGGCGCACGTCGGGAGAGGACATGATGGAATTTCTCGCGGCAGGGTTTCGATTGCGGAACGACTATCTACGCACTCGCACCGCGCATGGAAGCGACAACTGGCCGCAGCCTGGGCGCGACGCTTTGTCCCGGACGAGGGATTGCATCGCGCCTCAGGCGCATCAGCGCGTCAGCTTCTTGTACTTGACCCGGTGCGGGATGACGCTGTCCTGGCCGAGACGCCGCATCTTGTCCTTCTCGTAGTCCTGGAAGTTGCCCTCGAACCATTCGACATGGCTGTCGCCCTCGAAGGCCAGCATATGGGTCGCGATACGGTCGAGGAACCAGCGATCATGGCTGATGATGACGGCGCAGCCGGCGAAATCCTCCAGCGCCTCTTCGAGCGCACGCAGGGTGTCGACGTCGAGATCGTTGGTCGGCTCGTCGAGCAGCAGCACGTTGGAGCCGGATTTGAGCATCTTGGCGAGATGCACGCGGTTGCGCTCACCGCCGGAGAGCGCACCGACCTTCTTCTGCTGATCGGCGCCCTTGAAGTTGAACGACGAGCAATAGCCGCGCGAGTTCACTTCCTTCTTGCCGAGCAGGATCAGCTCGTTGCCGCCGGAGATCTCCTCCCAAACGGTCTTGTTGCCGTCGAGCGCGTCGCGCGACTGGTCGACATAGCCGAGATGCACGGTCTCGCCGACGGTGATGGAGCCGGCGTCCGGCTTCTCCTGCCCGGTGATCATGCGGAACAGCGTGGTCTTGCCGGCGCCGTTCGGACCGATCACGCCGACGATGCCGCCCGGCGGCAGCTTGAAGGTGAGGTTGTCGATCAGCAGGCGGTCGCCGAAGCTCTTCGACAGGCCCTCGAAATCGACGACGTTGTTGCCGAGCCGCTCGGCCACCGGAATGATGATCTGCGCGGTCTGGGTCTGCTTCTCACTGGCCTTCTTGAGCAGCTCCTCGTAGCGCTGGTAGCGCGCCTTGGACTTGGCCTGGCGGGCCTTCGGCGAGGCCGCGATCCACTCCTGCTCGCGCGACAGCGTGCGCTGATGCGCGGCGTCCTCGCGGCCTTCCTGCTCGAGCCGCTTCTGCTTCTGCTGCAGCCAGGACGAGTAGTTGCCCTCGTAGGGAATGCCGCGGCCGCGGTCGAGCTCCAGGATCCAGCTGGTGACGTTGTCGAGGAAGTAGCGGTCGTGGGTGACGATCAGGATCGCGCCGGGATAATTGCGCAGGTGGCCTTCGAGCCAGGACACCGATTCGGCGTCGAGATGGTTGGTCGGTTCGTCCAGCAACAGCAGCTCGGGCTGATCGAGCAGCAGCTTGCACAGCGCGACGCGGCGGCGCTCGCCGCCGGACAGCTTGGCAACGTCGGCATCGTCGGGCGGACAGCGCAGCGCATCCATCGCCTGGTCGACCTTGCTGTCGAGATCCCACAGGCCCTGCGCCTCGATCTCGTCCTGCAGCTTGGTCATCTCATCGGCGGTTTCCTCTGAATAGTTCATCGCCAGCTCGTTGTAGCGATCGAGGATCGCCTTCTGCTTGGCGACGCCGAGCATGACGTTCTCGCGCACCGTGAGCTTGGGATCGAGCTGCGGCTCCTGCTCGAGATAGCCGACGCGGGCGCCCTCGGCGACCCACGCCTCGCCCGTGTAGTCCTTGTCGATGCCTGCCATGATCTTGAGCAGGGTCGATTTGCCCGAGCCGTTGACACCGAGCACGCCGATCTTGGCGTCGGGATAGAACGACAAATGGATGTTATCGAGCACCTTGCGGGTCGGATAGGCCTTGGACAGACCCTGCATGAAGTAGACGAACTGGCGCGCCATCGCGTGTCCCTCGAAACCGGCCGGAATTTTCGGAAAATGGTTGCCGCTGATGTAACCGCGCGGTCCCCAAAGGGCAACCGGCGAGGCAGGCCGGGCTGCGACATTCACCGGGAGAACGCGGTCCGAGAGCCGCCGCTTGCCCGGTCCCTGGGCCCTAGCGGACGATGACGGGTGAACAGCTTGTGTGCGGCTGATCACGACAATTGCAACCATCTTTTAATTAATTCGGCGGGACACTCGGTCTCGGCGCGCAAGAACCGTGCGCCCAAGCGGCGACAAGCCGAGACGACAACAGCGAGAGCCCGTCATGGCCACCTTTACGTCAGCCTCCCTGCCCGCTCCCGCGGCAGACCGCCGAAACCGCACCGGCCTCCTCGATGAGGTCAGGGGATTCTGGCGCGAATTCGTGACGCGGGCCTTCAACCCGTACCGGCCGGAATTGCACTACATGCGTGGCCCGGGACCGGCCTGGCGCGCCAAATATGGCAGCGACGCCGCGTTCCGCCTCAAGGCCGACCTCGACTGAGCTTCGGCGCCCGGCGCTTGCGCAACCGCCGCTTGGCGCGCAACGATGTCATCCATTCGCCAAGGCGACCTCGCGCGTCGCCGTTCCCGACCGAATGGAATCCAACCGATGACGCGGCTGCGCTGTGCTATCCTCGACGATTATTACGATACGGTCCTGTCGTTGGCCGATTGGCCGCGGCTGGCCGACAAGGTGGATGTGACCGCCTTCACGCATCCGTTCACGGATGAGGACGCGGCGGCCGCCGCCCTGGCCGACACCGACATCATCTGCGCGATGCGCGAGCGGACACCGTTTCCGCGGACCCTGATCGAACGGCTGCCGAATCTGAAGCTCCTGATCACCTCGGGCATGCGCAACGCCGCGATCGACATCGAGGCCGCCAAAGCGCGCGGCATCATCGTCTGCGGCACGCAATATGCCCGCGATCCCACCGCGCCGCTGGCCATGGGCCTGATCCTGGAGCTGACCCGCAGGATCGGCCAGGAGAACGCCCGCATGCATGCCGGCCAGCCCTGGCAGGCGCTGGGCGGCGTCGAGATCGAGGGCAAGACGTTGGGCATCATCGGCCTCGGCAAGCTCGGCACCAAGGTCGCAGGCCTCGCCAAGGCCTTCGGCATGCATGTGATCGCCTGGAGTCCCAATCTGACGCCGGAGCACTGCCGGGAGGCGGGCGTCGGCTACGCCAGCAAGGAGGAACTGTTCGCGACCGCGGACGTGATCACGATTCATGTCGTGCTCAGCGACCGCTCGCGCGGGCTGGTCGGCGCGGCCGACCTCGCCCGGATGAAGCCTTCGGCCTACCTCGTCAACACCTCGCGCGCGCCGATCGTGGACGAGGCGGCGCTGCTGCAGGCGCTGCGCGAGAAGCGCATCGCCGGCGCTGCCCTCGACGTGTTCTCGGTCGAGCCGCTGCCGGTGGCGCATCCGCTGCGCGGGCTCGACAACGTCGTGCTGACGCCGCATCTCGGCTACGTCACCGAGGAAAGCTTCCGCGCCCATTACGGCCAGATGGTCGACTGCATCGCCGCCTGGCTCGGCGGCGCCGAGCCGCCGCGACGGCTGGCGTAGGGCGGACTGCCACGGCTGCAAAGCAAAACACCCTCCGCAAGGAGGGTGTTTTGATCGATCGCGAAGATATCAGCGGATGGTCACCGGCGGCGGCAGCGGCTGCACCGTCGTCGGCTGGGCGGCCGGCACGGTGGCCTGGGCCTGAACCGGAGCCTGGGCTGGCGCTGCAGCGCCGGCGGCCGCCATGTTCTTGGGCGCTGAACCGCCCGGCATCACGACGACACGGGTGCCGACCTTGACGCGTTCGAACAGGTCCGCGACGTCGTCGTTCAGCATGCCGATGCAGCCCGAGGAGACGAACTTGCCGATCGTCGACGGCTGATTCGTGCCGTGGATGCGGTACACGGTCGAGCCGAGATACATCGCACGGGCGCCGAGCGGATTGCCGGGGCCACCGGCCATGAACCGCGGCAGATAAGGCTGACGCTCGATCATCTCGCTCGGCGGATACCAGTCGGGCCACTCGGTCTTCTTCGTGATCTTCTGCACGCCGGTCCAGGTGAAGCCTTCGCGACCGACGCGGACGCCGTAGCGCATTGCCCGGCCATTGCCGAGCACCAGGTAGAGATAGGTGTTGGGCGTATCGACGACGATCGTTCCCGCCGGCTCCTTGGTGACGAAGTCCACTTCCTGGCGACGCAGGTTGGCCGGCAGCGGCGCAGGTGCCGCGTCCGGCTGCTCCTCCGGCGGCAGCGCCGCCACCGTCATCGGCCGGTCGCCGGCCAGCGCCTGCGCAGTCCCCGCAGCGACGGCACCCGGCGGACGCGGCGCACCGGCGTCGCCACCGGGAGCGCCACTGCCATACGTGCCATAAGCCTGCTGACCCGACGCCGGGCGATCGGCATAGATCACCGCCGGCGGTCCCGCCGGACGGCCATAACGCGGATCATCCGGAGACATCACCGGGCCAGTCGGGGCGGCACCGTAGACCTGAGCATTCGCCGGGCGTCCGTAGCGCGGATCGTCGGGCGACAAAATCGGACCGGTCGGCGCGGCGCTATAGACCGGAGCATTGGTCGGACGGCCATAGCGCGGATCATCGGGCGAGATCACCGGTCCGGGCGGCGGCAAGGCCGCCGAGGTGCCGGGCGCATCCTCGTCATCGAGCGCGTCGAAATCGGGCCCCTGCCCGCGTGCATCGGCCGGGTACGGCGTCGGCGCCGGTGAATATGCGCCGGGGGCCGTCTGATAGACCTGCTGTGCCTCAACAGACGAAGTTGCCGCCACGCCCGCTGCCGCGACCGCGCAAACCGTCAGGATTTGTCTGATCATCATTGCCCTTGCAATATCCCCAAGCCGCCGATTGGGACCTTTGCCATGCCAGATGGCCGAAGATAGCGGCGCATTCAAGACAATTCCGGCCAGAGCGGTCCGACTTCGGCAATTTGTGATCATGTCTCCGTCGTTGCACGGAAGTCTCACGCTGCCGAAAAAGTGCAGCAGAGCCGTCCAGGACCGCATTGATGCCGCGATTTGACGAGCGGGCGGGAACGCTTGCGGTATTCTGACTTCAGCCTGATTCGCGATGCACGGCAGAAGCCGGCCTCGTCGCGAACGCGGCCATTCCCTGTGATCACCGCGTTCCCTACTGGCTCTTGAGGTCTCGGCAGTCCCGCTGCCGCGGCGAGAGTTCCGTCAATGCTTCCCGGCTTTCGTTTTCTGGTCGCCGCGATCGTCTTCTCCATCTCTCTCACCATCTTCGGCATGGGCGCTGCGGCCCTGTTGCGCGCCGCCCATGAGCAGTTCGCCAGCAACTCGTCCTGGCGCTCGACTCAGGCATCGGGCTTCACGACGTTCCTGCCACCGGCCGACCCCGCGCCGGTGCTCGCCGTGCTGCGGGTCGAGCCGATCCCGGCACCGCCGCCGACGGTGCTCGTCGAGGTCCCTGCGGCCGAATCGCAGGGCACGACGACGGCCGCCATCGCGGAGCAGGCCGAGGCCTCCCCTGTCGCCGATGCCACGGCAGTGCCGACACCTTCGCTGCCGGCCGACACCGTCGACACCGCCAAGCTGTCGATGTTGCCCCGCACGGCCGCTGCAGCGGACGACCGCATCGAGAATGTGAGACCGGATCGCAGCACGGCAGAGGCAACCGCCGCCGCCGTCGACAAGGCGACGGACAAGCCCAGCATGGACACCACGTCGGAGCCCGCAGCCCCCGCCGCACCACCGGTCTCGAGCGACGTGGCGGTGGCCCCGGTCAGAGCCACGCCGCCGGCCCCTCAGGTCCTCGCCAGCGCGGACCCGATGCTGACCACGGCGCCCCCTCCGCCACCCGCGCCGATGCCGACTGTGGCCGCGCTCGATCCCATCGCCGCCAAACTCGCTGCTTTGGCCGAACAGCCGCTCCACCAGGACCGGCACGTCGCCAGCGAGCACCGCGCGTCGGTGAAGGTCGCGAGCGTGCAGTTGCGCCGGAGCATCCTCAAGAAGCGCCAGGCCCGCGAAAAGCAGATCGCGGCGCGCCGGGCGAAGCAGCGGCGCATCGCGCAGCGGGCCCGGTCGGCGCAGCAGGCTGCGGCTGCTCAGCAGCAACAGCAGGCCTTCCCCGATCCGTTCGCACAGCAGCCGTTTGGTCAGCCCCAGGCCGTCGGCCAGCAGGCCGCCGGGCCGCGCACGCGATAGAGGCGTCGACGATCAGGCCGGCCCGGTCGCAACCGGCGGGCCGTTCTCGACGCCCCATTCCGACCAGGAGCCGTCGTAGAGCGCGGTGTCGCGGATGCCGAGGCGGTAGAGCGCCAGCGTCAGAACGGCTGCCGACACGCCGGAGCCGCAGGATGTGACGACGGGCTTGGCGAGATCGACACCTGCAACGGCGAACGCCCTGCGCAGATCGTCCAGCGGCTTCATCACGCCGGTCGCGGCGTCGAACAGCTCGGCATAGGGCAGATTGCGGCTGCCGGGAATGTGACCCGACCGCAGTCCGGCCCTGGGCTCGGCGACCTCGCCGGCGAAGCGCGGCGCCTGGCGGGCGTCGACCACCTGCTCCGCGCGAACGGTGAGATTGGCGACCATCTGCTCGACGTTGCGCACCCGCGCTGCGTCGAAGCTCGCGGTGTAGGTTCCCGCGGAAGGTGTGACCTCGCCGCCATCGACCGGCCGCCCTTCGGCCATCCACTTCTTCAGCCCGCCATCGAGCACGCGCACGTCGGCGTGTCCGAACGACAGGAACATCCACCACGCGCGCGGCGCGGCAACCCAGCCGCCGGCATCGTAGACCACCACGGTATCGCCATTGCTGATACCGAGCCGGCCCGCATCGCGACCGAACTGCCCGGCGCTCGGATACATATGCGGCAGCGGACTGGAATGGTCAGAGACCGCGTCGACATCGAAGAACACCGCGCCGGGAATGTGCGCCTTGAGATAGTCATCCTTCGGCAGCGGCAGCACGCCGGGCATCTTGAAGGTCGCATCGAGCACCTTGACCTTGGGATCGCCGAGATGCGCCGCAAGCCAGTCGGTCGAGACGAGAGGGTCGGTGGGGGTGGTCATGCGCAAGAGCTCCAGGCCGCCAATTCGGTCGTCATCGCCGGACTTGATCCGGCGATCCATCTTCTTCAAGCGATGGACACGCGGGTCAAGCCCGCGTGTGACGCTCAGGTTCAATCCTTCGTCTTCGGCGCCCAGGCCTCGACCGGCCCGCCGGCCTCGCGCCATGCCGCAAAGCCGCCGCCGATATGGGCGACCGGTTTCAGGCCCATGTCCTGCGCGGTCTTGGCGGCGAGCGCCGAGCGCAGGCCGCCGGCGCAGTGGAAGACGAAGGTCTTGTCCTGCTGAAACACCGGTTTGGCGTAAGGACTCTGCGGATCGATCCAGAACTCCAGCATGCCGCGCGTACAGGAGAATGCGCCGGGAATCTTGCCTTCGCGCTCGATCTCGCGCGGATCTCTGATATCGACGATCACGACATCGTCACGCTTTGCCGCCTCGATCGCGTCAGCCGCCGAAAGCGTTTCGATCGCGGCATTGGCTTCGTCGAGCAGCGCCTTGATGCCGCGGCTGATGGTCTGGGGCATTCTCGAACCTCCCTGCTCCGTCGTTTCGAAGCGCCGTCTAGGCTCCTCGTCATTCCGGGGCGGTCCGCAGGACCGAACCCGGAATCCAGAGCTGATCAACCAACGTCGAGATTCCGGGTTCGGTCGCTGGCGCGACCGCCCCGGAATGACTGGACGGCTCTACCGCACCAACTCCTTCATCGCCGCTTCCAGCCCCTCGATCGTGATCGGATACATGCGCTCGGAGAAGATGCGGCGGATCAGCGTGGTGGATTCTGAATAGTCCCAGTGCTTCTGCGCGACCGGATTTAACCACACCGCGTGCGGATAGGTGCGGATGACGCGATCGAGCCACACCGAGCCCGGCTCTTCGTTGACGTGCTCGACCGAGCCGCCGGGGACCATGATCTCGTAAGGCGACATCGAGGCGTCGCCGACGAACACCACCTTGTAGTCATGAGGATATTTGTGCAGCACGTCCCAGGTCGGCGTGCGATCGGTGAAACGTCGCTTGTTCTGCTTCCAGACGCCCTCATAGAGGCAGTTGTGGAAGTAGAAATATTCCATGTGCTTGAATTCGGTCTTGGCGGCAGAGAACAATTCCTCGACCTGCGCAACGTGGGAGTCCATCGAGCCGCCGATGTCGAAGAACACGAGCACCTTGACCGCATTGCGCCGCTCGGGCCGCATGTGAACGTCGAGATAGCCGTGGTTGGCGGTTTCGCGGATCGTGGTGTCGAGATCGAGTTCGTCCGGCGCGCCCGTGCGGGCGAATTTGCGCAGGCGGCGCAGCGCCACCTTGATGTTGCGAATGCCGAGTTCAACATTGCCGTCGAGGTCCTTGAACTCGCGGCGGTCCCAAACCTTGACGGCGCGGTTGTTGCGGTTCTTGTCCTGGCCGATGCGGACGCCTTCGGGGTTGTAGCCATAGGCGCCGAACGGCGAGGTGCCGGCGGTACCGATCCACTTGTTGCCGCCCTGGTGACGCCCCTTTTGCTCTTCCAAGCGCTTCTTCAACGTCTCCATGAGCTTGTCCCAGCCCATCGCCTCGATCTCTTTCTTCTCCTCCTCGGTGAGGTACTTCTCGGCCAGCTTCTTCAGCCACTCCTCGGGAATCTCGGCCTTCTCCATCGCGTCGAGCAGGCTTTCCAGCCCCTTGAACACGGTGCCGAACACGCGATCGAATTTGTCGAGATTGCGCTCGTCCTTCACCAGCGCCGTGCGCGACAGATAGTAGAAGTTCTCGACCGAATGCTCGGCGAGGTCGGCATCGACGGCCTCCATCAGCGTGAGATATTCACGCAAGGAGACCGGGACCTGCGCGTCGCGCAGCGCTGTGAAGAATTGCAGGAACATGGCCATTAGATCGCGCGGCCGGAACGGCGCGTCAAGGGCCGCCCCGCGTGGTCCGGCTGGACCGGCTCGCTTTTTGCTCTACAATCCCGGGAACGATTGATGGAATGGGGGCTTTCATGGGTATCATTGCGGCACTGATCATCGGCGCGATCGCGGGCTGGCTGGCCGGCCTGATCGTGCGCGGTGCCGGTTTCGGCCTGATCGGCAACATGGTCATCGGCATCATCGGCGCGCTGGTCGCGAGCTACGTGCTGCCGGCGCTGCACATTGCGCTCGCCAGCGGCACGCTGGGGGCCATCCTGGACGCCACGATCGGTGCCGTCATCGTGCTCGTGATCCTCGCGCTGATCCGGCGCGCTTGATTATTTCCCCTTCCAATGGCAGCCATCATCTCAAAGCCGCAGTGGCGGTCGCCGCTGCGTAGCCACTCAACACAAGTTCGAACGATGAGCGAGACGCAATGAAATTTACCGGCACCCAGGACTACGTCGCCACCGATGACCTGAAAGTGGCCGTCAACGCGGCGATCGTGCTTGAACGCCCGCTGCTGGTGAAGGGCGAGCCGGGGACCGGCAAGACCGTGCTGGCCGAGGAAGTCGCGAAAGCCGTCAACGCGCCGCTGCTCACCTGGCACATCAAGTCGACCACCAAGGCGCAGCAAGGTCTCTACGAATACGACGCCGTATCGCGGCTGCGCGACAGCCAGCTCGGCGACAGCAAAGTGTCCGACATCAAGAACTACATCAAGCGCGGCAAGCTGTGGGAGGCGTTCACCGCCCCGCAGCGCCCGGTGCTGCTGATCGACGAGATCGACAAGGCCGACATCGAATTCCCGAACGATCTGCTGCTCGAACTCGACCGGATGGAATTCCACGTTTACGAGACCAACGAGACCATCAAGGCGAGCTTGCGCCCGATCGTCATCATCACCTCCAACAACGAGAAGGAACTGCCGGACGCGTTCCTGCGCCGCTGCTTCTTCCACTACATCAAATTCCCCGACCCGGACACGATGGGCCGCATCGTCGACGTGCACTTCCCGAACATCAAGAAGCGCATGGTCGAGGAAGCCTTGCGCATCTTCTTCGAGGTCCGCGACGTGCCGGGCCTGAAGAAGAAGCCATCCACGTCCGAGTTGCTCGACTGGCTCAAGCTGCTGCTCAACGAGGACATCGGCCCCGAGCAGTTGCGCGAGCGCGATCCGCGCAAGCTGATTCCGCCGCTGCACGGCGCGCTGCTCAAGAACGAGCAGGACGTGCACCTGTTCGAGCGATTGGCTTTCCTCAGCCGGCGAGAGGTCTGACGATCGTGGCCTGATCGGACGGCCCCGGCGGGCACGCTCCCCCGGTCAGTTTCTGACCATCCGCCCGAGCGCACGCATGATCCTAAAGACCGCGATCGGCTTCTCGCAACGAAGGATGTTCGAGAACCGATCCGGAATGATGGACTCGTCGTAGCCGGTCGTGAACACGAAGGGGACGCCGCGTTCGACCAGCCGGTCCGCCACCGGAAATGCCATCTCGCCGCGCAGATTGACGTCGAGAACGGCGCCTTCGATCCGCCGCTCGCGCGCGATCAGGGCAAGCGCATCGGGGACGGTTCCGACCGGGCCCAACACCATCCCGCCGATACCGCCGAATGCGCAGCGCAACTCGTCGGCAAGCATGTATTCGTCCTCGACGATGAGGATATGGCGGTCGCGAAGCGCGCGCTCAGGCATGCTCATCGAGCTCCGGCATCGTGAGTGGGACGGCGATTCCAATCGTGCAACTGCAACGTCGGCTGCGAACGTTGATGAGGGTCTCACTGCCGAACTGAGGGGGCAAGGCCTGCTCGATCACTCGCTCACTCGCTGCCCTTTTCCACCACATCGTAGCGTGAGACGTGAGGATGCGCCAAGCACCAACCTTGCATTGTCGACAGCGGCGGCGTGGACAGCTGCAATTTCGAGTTCCACGGGTCGGGAACCATCCACAGCCGATCCGGAACACGGGACAAGCCGGCACGAATGCTCGACGCGCCGGCTCCGGCTTGTTAAGCGCCAGCCTCTGCGGCAAGCGGGTTTGAGTCGGGGCACATGACGGTTGCAATCGAGATGGGGCAGACGGCGGCGGGATCGCCTGCGGCCCTGGACCTCGAGGAACTCCTAGCGACCCGCCTCCTCGTGCAGGGCAATTCCGGCTCCGGCAAGTCGCATCTGTTGCGCCGGCTGCTTGAGCAGAGCGCGCCCTGGGTGCAGCAGACGATCATCGATCCCGAAGGCGATTTCGTCACCTTGGCCGAACGCTTCGGCCATCTCGTGATCGAGGCCGAGGACCACACCGAGCGCGCCCTGCAGGTCGCCGGCGAGCGCGCGCGCATCCATCGCGTCTCGACCGTACTCAATCTCGAAGGCCTCGACGCCGAGAACCAGATGCGGCGTGCCGCCGCCTTTCTCAACGGCCTGTTCGAGATTTCGCGCGACCATTGGTACCCGATGCTGGTCGTGGTCGACGAGGCCCAGCTGTTCGCGCCCGCCGTCGCCGGCGAGGTCTCCGACGAGGCGCGCAAGGCCTCGCTCGGCGCGATGACCAACCTGATGTGCCGCGGCCGCAAGCGGGGGTTGGCGGGGGTGATCGCGACGCAGCGGCTGGCGAAGCTTGCCAAGAACGTCGCGGCCGAGGCCTCGAACTTCCTGATGGGCCGCACCTTCCTCGACATCGACATGGCCCGCGCCGCCGACCTGCTCGGCATGGAGCGGCGCCAGGCCGAGGCGTTCCGCGACCTCGAACGCGGCCAGTTCATGGCGCTCGGCCCCGCGCTGTCGCGCCGGCCGCTCGGCCTGCGCATCGGCCCCACCGATACCAAGCCGCGCAATGCGACGCCGCGGCTGACGCCGCTGCCGGAGGCCTCGCTGGAGGACGCCCGGGCCGTCATCCTTGCCGCGCCGCCGCCCGAGACCACCGCGCGGCCGCAGCGCAAGCCGCAGCCCGAGCTGCTCGACCAGTTGATGGCGGCGAAGTCCGCCGCGCTCGAATTCCGCCCGGAGCCGCCTCCGCCCGAGGTCAGCGAGGAGGAGCTCGCCGAGCGCCGCGCCCGCGTCGAACGCGTGCTGCGCGCGGTGCTGGCCGAGCCCGACGCCGGCTTCCGCGCCGTCGGCGTGCTGTACCAGGAATTCGTCGTCCGCTGCCGCATCGAGGGGCTCGGCACCGCGGTGCCCGATCTCAACGAGTTCCGCCGCATGCTGACCCGCGCCCGCGCCGGCCTCGGCGGCGATGAGGCGGCCGACGACGCCGGCTGGCAGGACGTCACCTTGCGCGCCTCGCTGCTCCCTGAGGACATGCAAGGCGTGTTCATGATGATCGCCCGCGCCGCCAAGGACGGCCGCCCCTGCCCGAGCGACGCCGCCATCGCCCGCGCCTACGGCTCGCATTCGCTGCGCCGCGCGCAGCGCCTGCTGACCTATATCGAAGACCAGGGCCTCATCGTCTGCCAGCTCGACGGCGCCGGCCGCCGCATCGTCACCCTGGTCGAGCTCGCCTGGGCCACGGCGCCCGGCGATCCCAACGCCGACGACGCTGCACCCGAAGGCCTCGTCGCTTCGTCGTGAGGATGCGCCCGGATCGCTCCGGGCGCCTCCCGATGTCGTCCGCGATCAGGTCGCGGCGATCCTGCCCATCGCCGGATCGCTGATGCTGGGCCGGCCGTTCTCGACGTGCCCAGCGAGCTGCCAGTTGAAATTGGCATCGCTATCCGCCGTGACCGTCAGGTCGTACCAGCCATGGGTCTGACGCAGGCGAACCTTGGTCTCCAGCCGCTGGCCGCGCTGCAGGCGATGCCGCTCGCTGCGTCCCGAGTAGTTGTCGGTCAGCGTGACCACGCAGCTCGCGCCCTTGTTGGTGAGCGCCACCGCGAGGCTGCGGGCGTCGTCGCCTTCATCCCAGTCGCACATGTGGATGGTGTCGACGTCGACCAGCGCCGAGGTCGAGACGACGCCGCCCTTGAAGTGCCGGAAGAAGCCGTTCGGGCCATGGACCGACAGATCATACTGGCCGGCGCTGGCCGCGAGATCCCACACGCCGTTCAGCGACTTGCCGGCCTCGACGGTGTAGCTCCACGGGCCGGTCGCGGTGTTGCCGGACCGGACGTGGAAGCAGACACCCGCCTGCCCCGGGTTGACGAAGCGGATGCCGAACTTCTTGTGAGCCGCGTCGGCATCGCCGTCAACGCGCAGATCGTAGGGCAGCGCGCGCGCCGGTCGGATGCCCGGCTCCTGCTGCGGCATCACCTGCTTCGCCGGCGGCACCGGGTGATAGTCGTCGAAGCGTGCGCCCGAGGTGATGTCGGCGACCGGCGGCTTGTAGCCGGCCGTGCTCGGCAGCGGCGCCATGCCTTCGTTCGGCGAGGTGAAGTTGAACGCCGAAGTGAGATCGCCGCACACCGCCCGCCGCCAGGCCGGGATGTTGGTTTCGAACAGATCCCTGGCATGCCGATGGAAGCGCTGCTCGATGAAGCGGATCACCGAGGTGTGGTCGAACACCTCCGAGCACACGAAGCCGCCGCGCGACCACGGCGACACCACCAGCATCGGCACGCGAACGCCGAGGCCGTAGGGACCGGCAAGATGATTGGCATCGCCGGCGAACAAATCACTGGTGACGTCGACGGTCGACTGTCCATAGGCCTGCGACATCGCCGGGTACGGACCGACGACGTGGTCGAAGAAGCCGCCGCCCTCATCGTAGTTGATGAGCAGCGCGGTCTTGCTCCACAGCTCCGGATTCGAGGTCAGGATGTCGAGCACCTTGGAGATGTACCAGGCGCCCGGCCCCGGCAGCCAGTTCGGATGCTCGCTGAAGGCTTCGGGGGCTGCGATCCACGACACCTGCGGGAGGGTGCCGTTGCGGACGTCGTTGCGCAGACCATCGAACAGGTTCTCGAAGGTGCCGCCCTTGGCGATGTTGCTGCCGCGCAGCGCCTTCTCGTACAGCGGGCTGCCCGGCTGCGAGTTCTGATACTGGTGGAAATACAGCAGCGAGTTGTCGCCGTAATTGCCGATCCACGGATTCTCGGTCCAGCCCCAGAAGCCCGCCGCCGTCAGACCGACGCCGATGTCCTGATAGACCTTCCAGGAGATGCCGGCCTTCTCCAGCCGCTCCGGGAACGTGGTCCAGTCGTAGCCGGCCTCGGCATTGGTGATGACCGGTCCGCCGCCCTTGCCGTCATTGCCGTCCCAGCCGGTCCACAGATAATAGCGGTTGGGATCGGTCGGTCCCATCACCGAGCAGAAATAGGAATCGCAGATCGTGAACGCATCCGCGAGTGCGTAATGCCAGGGCAGATCCTGCCGGTTCATGCAGGTCATCGTCGTGGTGCCCTTGTTGGCGATCCACTTGTCGTAATTGCCGTTGTTCCAGGACTTCTGGCCGTCGTTCCAGCCATGGGCGACGTCCTCGACATAGACCTGGCCGGCATTGTCGACGCGGAACGGCATCACCGAGCCTGCACCGTTGGGCTGCTGCCATACCGGATTGCCGTTCGGCAGCTTCACCGCGCGCGGATCGTTGAAGCCGCGGACGCCGCGCATCGCACCAAAATAGTGATCGAAGGCGCGGTTCTCCTGCATCAGCACCACGATGTGCTTGACGTCCTCGATGCTGCCGTGGCGGTTGAACGCCGGAATGGCGTGCGCGCGCTCGATGCTCTGGCTGAGCGCTGCGGTGGCAGCCGAGGCTCCGAGCAGGCGCAGAAACTCGCGCCGGTTGTGCGCGATGGTATTCGACATCTCGTTCATTCCCCAAGTGATGACGGTGTCGAGCGACTTAGGTCGGCGCGTTAACAGCCGCGTGACCGCGCGGTTAAGGCTGTATGGCAAGGTTTTGACAGCGGCACGCGGAAGGGGCCTCGCGGCCGCCCTCGTGCGTGCGCCGGGGCGGTTCCGCGCGCCGCGATTGCCCTTGCGCCGGAGATGAAAAGCTGAATGATCCGCTTGGTTTGAGGCGACGAAAGCTTCCGGCTGGCCACCGGCCGGGCGCCTCGCGCCGTTGAGGATGGTGTGCCAATGCCGACGTTGACGCAGCAAGGGCCGGGCCTCCAGGAGGCGCCTGGATGGGTATGGCTGCATGTCGCGTCCAATGCCCTCATCGCCGGCGCCTTCTTCACGATCGCCATCGTCGTCGGCATGTTCCTGTTGCGGCGCTGGCATGACATCATGTTCCGCGGCGTCTTCATCGCGATCACGTCGTACGGCGTGGTCGGCGGCATCGGACGCCTGCTCTCGCTCGCCGCCCTGTGGGTGAACGTCGGTGCCGCCACGGAGGTCTTCGACGGCCTGCTGGCGCTGATGGCGGTCGCCCTCATCGCCGCAATGCTGAAGATGCTGCCGCAGCTGCTCGTGCTGCCGACGCGGATCACGCTGCAGAAGGCCTATACGCAGCTCGAAGAAGAGATCAGGCAGCGCCGCGCCGCCGAGGCCATGGTGCAGCGCTTCCAGGAGATCGAGGCCAACGAGGCCCAGGTCCGCCAGGCGCAGAAGATGGAGGCGATCGGCCAGCTCACCGGCGGCGTCGCCCACGACTTCAACAACATCCTGACCGTCATCACCGGAACGATCGAGATCCTCGCCGAGGCGGTCAAGGACAAGCCGCAGCTCGCCGGCATCGCCGGGATGATCAGCGCCGCCGCCGAGCGCGGCGCCGACCTGACGCGGCATTTGCTCGCCTTCTCGCGGCGTCAGCCGCTGCAGCCGCGCGCCACCGACGTCAACGCGCTGGTGGTCGACGCGGCGCTCCTGCTGCGTCCGACGCTCGGCGAGCAGATCGAGATCGAATCGATGCTCGGCCATGACAGCGCGCCGGCGCTGATCGATCCGAGCCAGCTCTCGACCGCGATCCTCAATCTCGCGCTCAACGCGCGCGACGCCATGCCCGACGGCGGCAAGCTGATCTTGGAGACCAAGAACGTCACGCTGGACGAGCACTATGCGCGGCTGAACCGCGACGCCAAGCCGGGGAACTACGTCATGATCGCAGTCAGCGATACCGGCGAGGGCATTCCAGCTTCGCTGCTCGACAAGGTGTTCGAGCCGTTCTTCACCACCAAGGACGTCGGCAAGGGCTCGGGCCTCGGGCTGAGCATGGTCTACGGTTTCGTCAAGCAGTCCAACGGACACGTCAAGATCTACAGCGAGGAGGGCCACGGCACCACCGTCAAGCTCTATCTGCCGCGCGCGACCGCCGCGCCGGAGCGGCCCGCCGTCGAGCCCGGCCGCCCGACTGTCGCGCGCGGCGACGAGACGGTCCTGATCGTCGAGGACGACGCACTGGTCCGCGACTACGTCGTCGCCCAGGTGCGCCGTCTCGGCTATCGCACCCTGTCCGCCAGCAACGCCGCCGAGGGCCTCGCGCTGATCGACAGCGCGGAGCGCATCGATCTGCTGTTCACCGACGTCATCATTCCCGGCGGCATGAACGGCCGCCAGCTCGCCATCGAGGCCGAGAAGCGGCGGCGTGGGTTGAAGGTGCTCTACACCTCCGGCTACACCGAGAACGCGATCGTGCATCACGGCCGCCTCGACGCCGACGTACTGCTGCTCGCCAAGCCATATGTCAGCGCCGATCTCGCGCGCATGATCAGGACGGCGCTGGAGGCATGACGCTGACCTGGATGAATGGACGCTCGCTTGTACCAGCATTCGGACCGCATTCGCTGTCGTCCCGGGCAAGTCCGGCGACGCGCCAGCGTCGGCGGGCGCCGACCCGGGATCCATACGCCGCGGCTTATGTGGCTGGGCGAGCCTGTTTGACATCGTGCCTCGCACATCTCCCTGGGGGTATGGATCCCGGGTCGGCGCCGATGCAGCGCTGGCGCGCCGCTTTGGATTGCCCGGGGCGACAGCGAAGGTTTGGGTGGGTCTTCGTCATCGAGACACGCTCTCACGGTCCCGCAGCACGTCGTGCCCGGGTGATGCAGCAGTCGTGTCCCTCTTGAAATATGAGAGGGCGCGAGGAAGGCCGGACCTCGGCTGAGGCCCGTGGCCCGCCTGCTCAAAAGAATGCAGGCGGCAGGTACCACAGGTACAGCCGGACAGACCCGGCCTTCCCCGCGCGATGGTTTTACGGTGTCCTTCGTGCTCTCCCTGGGGATCGGCGTTCTTGCCCCCATCGTCCGCGCGAGCCGTCACAGCATCACTCGCGAACTTGACCTCAGCGTCGAGAGGCCAGGACCACACGACTTTGCCGTCCGCGCCGACTGCGCTCGTCTGGCACAGCCGTCACGTCCATCGCAGCCCACCTCCACGTATCGTGACGACGCGTACGTCCCTCTGCACGAGGCGGGTTGAACGAGACCATCGTTCTGATTTGCCCGACAACACAAGCGTCCGCATGTGCGGCAAAGTAACACGACGGGCAATTCCCGCATGGCGGCCCGCGGAAAGTGCCCGTCATGCCGACGTCGCCGGCGCTCCGTCCATTCGCGGATCGAAGAGATTTCGACTGAGGATTCAGCTTACAAGAGTGACGTCGGCGGAGTCATGCCGAAGCGCCGATGACGACAGCCTGAGACTTTCCGACGGCGTCTCGCCGTAGATCTTTCGATATTCCCTGGCGAAGTGCCCTGGATTGCGGAAGCCACAGCGCAGGGCGATGGCCGTGACCGTGTCACCCGCCTTCGGACCGCACAACATGCGGCGTGCATGTTGAAGCCGAGTGAGCCTGATCTTCTCGCCCAGCGAGATACCGTTGTTCGCGAAGTACTGATAGACCCCGCGGGGACTGATGCCGTAGCGGCTCGCGAGCTGTTCGATCGAGATCTTCTGATTCCAGTTCGTCTCGATATGATCGAGGATTCGTCGGATGGGCTCCGGCGCTTCGCTGTCGCGATCGCGGTGAGTCGAGGTGACATCGATCATCGAGCCGACGAGGTGAGTATACCGTTCGGAGGAGCTGTAGACGCAGGTCCCCATGCCGCGAACCCAGCGCGTTCCACCATCTTCATCGACCACGCGGTAGTCGCGCGTATACCCGGTTCGCTTCGCGATGGCATGAAGGATGGCGGTCTCGAGCCCGTTCCGGTCATCCGGATGCACGTGGCTCAGCATCTCGCTCAGAGACGATGGCACGGCCGTCGCCGCATCCGGCCCGCCGACGCCGGTATCGACGATCAGGTTGAATGTGGACAGCCCGGCCAACTTCTCTGCAGTCGCGAGCTGGCTCTGCAGGATCTTGGTCGCCGTGATGTCTTCGAGCACGGCGCAGAACCATCTCGGGTTACCGGCGGCATCCCTGACCGGATTGACGATCACGCGAGTCCACACCACGGTCCCGTCCTGCCGAAGGTAGCGCTTGTCGATCTGATAGGTCTCGATCTCACCCGCGAGCAGCTTTTCGTGCTGCAATCGATTCCGTTCCCGATCCTCTGGGTGCGTCAGGTCGAGGAAGGTCAGTCCGGAGCTCTCGATCTGCTCGACCGTGTAGCCGACGATCCGGCAACACTCCTTGTTAGCAAAGCGGATATGCCCCGTGGCGCTGTCGACGATCGACAGGCCGATGCCGAGGCTGTCCAGAAACACCCTCGGCATCTCGATGATCTCGGCAATGTCCTGCTCTGGCATACCGCATCCGATAGTTCTGGCGTGCCCTCAAACTACCCGCGGGAACCATCGCGATCTTGATTCAGGACAACTCAGTTCCGCTGATATCCGATCCGAGCGATGAGATGAAGTGGCCACGCCTGCAGAATCGGAGCAGCTTGTGCAGATCGCCGACTAACCAAATCTTACGGAGGAGATGATACATTGAATAAAGCCCGCGCTTTTACGGGATTCTGAATTCAGGAAGCGCTCTGCTCCCCGTTTTGCGCTCGCAGCAACCGCTGGGAGACCACGGAAAACTACGGGGTCGGCGCAACCGCTGCTCACAGGAGATCATCATGTTTGGCCGCAAGAACAACCGCGCATCCTTCGCTGCGCTTGCCGCAAATACGATCACGGCGAAAGTGATGGTCGCCGATGAAAACCTCAACATCGTCTACATGAACGAAGCCGTGACCTCGCTGTTGCGCGAAGCTGAATCCGATCTGAGGACGCAGCTGCCGAACTTCCGCGTCGACGGTCTCGTCGGAACCAACATCGACGTGTTCCACAAGGACCCGTCGCACCAGCGGCGCATGTTGAAGGCCCTCGCCGCCGAGCACCGGGCCACGATCAAGATCGGCAAGTGGACCTTCGATCTGGTCGCGCAGCCCTTGAGGAATCCCGACGGTTCCCGCGCCGGGACGGTGGTCGAGTGGTCCGACGCGAGCATACGCTTGCTGAACCTCGACTACAGCGCCCAGGTCGCGGCGATCGGCCGATCGCAGGCCGTGATCGAATTCAACATGGACGGTACCATCACGACCGCCAACGACAATTTTCTCAATACACTGGGATATACCCTGCCGGAGATCCAGGGCAAACATCACAGCATGTTCGTTGCGCCGGACGAGCGCAACGGCGCCGCCTACCGCGAGTTCTGGGCCGCGCTGAACCGGGGTGAATATCAGGCGGCCGAATACAAGCGGATCGGAAAGGGCGGTAAGGAAGTATGGATTCAGGCGTCCTATAACCCGATCTTCGACGAGAAGGGCAAGCCGTTCAAGGTCGTCAAGTTCGCCACCGACGTGACCGCCCAGAAACTTCGGAATGCCGATCTCGCCGGACAGATCGAGGCGATCGGCAAGTCGCAGGCGGTGATCGAGTTCAAACTCGATGGAACCATCGTCGACGCCAACCAGAATTTCCTCAACGCTCTCGGCTACACACTCCCCGAGATCAAGGGCCGGCATCACTCGATGTTCGTTGATGCAGCGGAACGGGAAAGCGCGGCCTATCGCGACTTCTGGGCCGCCCTGAACCGCGGAGAGTATCAGTCCTCGGAATACAAGCGGATCGGCAAGGGTGGTCGCGAGGTCTGGATTCAAGCGTCTTACAATCCGATTCTCGATCTCAACGGCAAGCCGTTCAAGGTCGTGAAGTACGCCTCCGACGTGACCAAGCAGGTCCTGGTACGGATGGGCAACGAGCGCGTCCGCGGCATGATGGAGTCGGTCGCGGCCGGCGCGGAGGAACTGAACGCCTCCGTTCGCGAGATTTCCGAGGCCATGACCAAATCGCGTGAGACGGCCATGGGCGCGGCCGACCGGGTTGCCTCCGCCGACTCGCAGGCCAAGCGCCTCAGCGATGCGACACAGGCGATGAGCGGCATCGTCGAACTGATCAGCAACATCACCGGCCAGATCAATCTGCTGGCGCTCAATGCCACCATCGAGTCGGCGCGCGCCGGCGACGCCGGCCGCGGCTTCGCCGTGGTCGCTTCGGAGGTCAAGAATCTCGCCAATCAGGCCAAGGCCGCCACCGACAAGATCGGCGCGGAGATCGCCGGGCTGAATGGGATCTCGAGCGAGGTCGTGAACGCGCTGAACGAGATCAAGACCGAGATCCAGAACGTCAGCGAATACGTCACCTCGACCGCGGCTGCCGTCGAAGAGCAGAGCACCGTCACCAGCGAGATGTCGTCCAGCATGCAGCGGGCAGCTGCCGAGGCGCAGGCGATTGCCGGCGGCAAGGCGTAGGCATCGCAAGGATGGCACGTCCTGCCGCGGACGCGACGAGGATCAATCCCTCGTCGCGTCCGCGATCACGTTGGGGTCATCGAAGTTCCAAGCTCGACGCTTAACTCTCTCCGCACGGTGATGGCCTGACACCGTGCCGCCTGCGCGGCTGAAACCGCTTCAGCGCGGCGAAGCCCGGCCGTCCGCGCTGTTCAGCATCCTGGGAAACACGTGGATGCCCGGGACAAAGCCCGGGCATGACGACGTGGAAATAGGCTCGCGAACGACTCAGATTGTCATATGCGGCAGGCCTGCCACGTCCGGAGGCGCGCGCGCTTCACGTTCCTCGCGGATGAATCGATTCCGACGCGGCAGGCCCTCACGCCGACAGGCTCTCCGCCACCGGCGCCTTGCCCAAGATCAGATCGGCGGCCTTGTCGCCGATCATCAACGTCGCGGCGTTGAGGTTGGCGGAGATCATGCGCGGCATGATCGAGGCGTCGGCGACGCGCAGGCCCTGCAGGCCGTGCACGCGCAGCCGATCGTCGACCGTGGCCCAGGTGGACTCCGCCGGGCCCATGCGGCAGGAGCAGCCGGGATGGAAGGTGGTGGTGGCGCGCTGCGTCGCCGCCGCCAGAAGCTCGTCGTCGCTCGAGACCTTCGGACCGGGAAAATCCTCGTAGGCGTAGTATGGCGCCAGCGGTGCGGACGCCAGCAGCCGGCGCGCCAGCTTCATGCCGGCGACGACGACGCGGCGATCGAGCTCGGCGGTGAGATAGTTGGTCTGGATCAGCGGCTGATCGAACGGATCGGCTGAGCGCAGCCGCACGTAGCCACGGCTCTCCGGGCGTTGCTGCCACGAAGCCACCGTCATGCCGGGCTCGTCCTCGAGCTGGCCCTGCACGCCCTCCTTGTAGCTCGCCGGCGTGAAGGTGAGCTGCAGGTCGGAACTCTCGGCGGTCTCGCCGGAATGCCAGAAGCAGTAGACCATGGTCGGCGACAGCGACAGGATGCCCTTGCGCGTCACCGCCCATTTCAGCGCTTCGCCCCACAGATTGAGGCCGCGCGCGAGCTCGTTGACGGTCTTGATGTTCTTGACGCGCGCCACCGTGCGCGGCGCGTAATGGTCCTGCAGGCCGTCGCCAACGCTGCGCAACGCATGGCGCACCTCGATGCCGTGCTGCTGCAGCAGCTCCGGTGCGCCGATGCCCGAGAGCTGCAGCAGCTGCGGCGAATTGTAGGCGCCGCCGGACAGGATCACCTCTTTCCGCGCGCGAACCTCGACCGGCACGCCGCCGCGCCCGCCGCGGCTGTAGCGCACACCGACCGCGCGCTTGCCCTCGAGCATGACACCGGTGGCATGCGCATGGGTCCGCACCTCGACGTTCGGCCGCTTGCTCGCGGGACGCAGGAACGCCGTCGCCGAGGAGACGCGGCGGCCGTTCTGGATGGTGCGCTGGACGTAGGACACGCCCTCCTGGAGCGCGCCGTTGTAGTCGTGATTGCGCGGAATGCCGAGCGACACCGCACCGTCCATGAAGGCCTCGCACAGCGTGTCCTTCCACTCCATCGTGGTCACGACGAGGTTGCCGTCGCGGCCGCGATACTGGTCCTCGCCGGCGCCGATGCGCTTCTCCATGCGCTTGAAGTGCGGCAGCACGTCGGAATAGCTCCAGCCGCGATTGCCCATCTGCGCCCAAGTGTCGAAGTCCTGGCGCTGGCCGCGGTTGTAGACGTGGCCGTTGATCGAGGACGAGCCGCCGAGCGTCTTGCCGCGCGGCGCGTAGATGCTGCGCCCCGCGGTGTAGGGCCCCGGCTCCTGCTGGTAGCCCCAATTGATGCTCTTCATGTAGAAGGTCTTGATGAAGCCGGCCGGCAGATGGATGTAGGGGTGCCAGTCGCGCGGACCGGCTTCCAGCACGCACACCGTGACCGAGGGATCCTCGCTGAGGCGGCTCGCCAGCACGCAGCCGGCCGAGCCGGCGCCCACGATCACGTAGTCGAAAATATCCATCTCGTCCGTCGTCCCGGTCTCGTCGTCATCCGCCGCATGGCGCGGCAAGCGGCCATAGCGCGATCAGCGCGGCTTGTCATGCAATTGGTAGTCGAGATGCGCCCGCACCGTCGGCCATTCGGCCGCCGTGATGCTATAGACGACGGTATCCCGCAAGGTGCCGTTCGGCGCGATCTGGTGGCTGCGCAGAATGCCGTCCTGCCTGGCGCCCAGGCGCTCGATCGCACGCCGGCTCTGGTGGTTGAAGAAATGGGTGCGGAATTCGACCGCGATGCAGTCCATCGCCTCGAAGGCATGCGCCAGCAGGAGCCGCTTGCACTGCGTGTTGAGCGCGCTGCGCTGCACCCGCTTCGCAGTCCAGGTCGATCCGATCTCGACACGGCGGTTGGCGGCATCGACGTTCATGTAGGTGGTCATGCCGGCGACGCGTCCGTCGGCGTCGAGCACCGTGAACGGCAGCATGCTGCCGGCGGCGAACAGGCCGAGCCTCCGCTCGATCTCCCTGGCCATGGTCTCGGGTTTCGGAACTGCGGTGTACCACAGGTTCCACAATTCGCCGTCGCTGACGGCCTCGACCAGCCCGTCGTGATGATCTGGAGACAGCGGCACGAGGCTGGCCTGCTGCCCGCGGAGGGTGACTGGTTCGAGAAAGGGCATCTGACACTCCTTCCCCTCATCCTGACGAGCAGCGCGCAAGCGCTGCGTCTCGAAGGATGAGGCGGGGCCTCATGGCTCGAGACGCGCCTGCGGCGCTCCTCACCATGAGGGGCAATTGCGAGAACGGTCTACGTTGCTCGTTATCATCCGCGCCGCGTCATGACGATGCCCAGTTGTCCCTACTTGTTCAGAAAATTCAGCGGAAGGCCGGGCCGTGGCCAGTCCATGGCGACCAGCTCGCCCTTGCCCGACAGCGTGATGTAGGCCGTCTTCAAATCGGGACCGCCGAAGGCGATGTTCGTCGTCACGCGGTCGCCGGTCGGGACCTGCTCGACCAGGGTGCCGTCCGGCGCGATCACGCTGATGCAGCCGGAGACGAGCGTCGCGACGCAGACATTGCCATTGGCCTCCACCGCGAGCGAATCGAACATCTGGTAGCCGCCGAGGCCGGCGATGGGACGGCCGCGCTCACCGCGATAGATCACGTCGCGCGGCTTCACCGTGCCGGGCTCCGGCACGTCATAGGCCCAGAGACGCGCGGTCGGCGTCTCCGCGATGTAGACGGTCTTCTCGTCCGGCGACAGGCCGATGCCGTTGGCCGGCAGGATGCCGTGCACGGCCTCGACGATCTCGCCCATGCCGGGCTTGAGATAATAGAACGCGCCGACATCCATGTCGCGGGCGCGGCGCTTACCGAGATCGGAGAACCACAGCCCGCCGTGGCGGTCGAACACCAGGTCGTTCGGCCCGCGCAGCTCGTGTTCGCCGCAGCGGCTCACCACCGTCTCGATCGCGCCGCTCTGCAGATCGACGCGCTGGATCGAGCCGCCGAGATAATCCTCGGGCTGCGGCCCCGGCATGATCATCTTGCCGGTCGGAATCCAGGAGAAGCCGCCATTGTTGCAGATGTAGATCTTGCCGTCGGGGCCGAGGGCTGCGCCATTCGGTCCGCCCGGAATCTGCGCCACGACCTCCTTGCGGCCGTCGGGATGAACCCGCGTCAGGCGCTTGCCGCGGATCTCGACCAGCACCACCGAGCCGTCGGGCATCACGACGGGGCCTTCCGGAAATTCGAGATCGGTGGCGAGCACGCGCATGTCAGACATCGGACGGACCTCCCGCTTGTCACGCCGCGATGCGGCGCCTTGTTGTTGTTATGCGGGAGTTATCGCAAAGCCGGCCCGGCTTGCCAAGCAAGCGGCCGACCGCAGGACTGCAGAGCAGCCTTGCTGCGACAGCCGCTTGCAGCGTGTCGACGCAAGTCGGTGCCGCGCGCGGTTCAGCGGATCACCGGCAGCCAGATTTCCAGGCCGCCATTGCCCGTAACGGGATCGAACCGCTGATCGTAGCGCTCGAAGTTCGGCGTGTCGGCGACCGTACAGCCCGACTGCGGCAGCCAGCGATTCCAGATCGTGTGCACGGTCCGGCGGATCGACGAGATGTGGCCGGCATGGGTGAACACGGCAAACGTCGCCGCCGGCACCCGCACGCGGCTGAAGGAGCGCGGCAGGTCGGAAAAATCCGCGACTTCGACACCCGCGATGTAGTCGAAATTGCCGGAATCATCGCCGTTGCAGCAGACACCGTAAGCCACCGTCCCGCGACGCGCCGGAACGTCGTGCATGATGTCGTTGAAGCGCCGCCACAGCGCTGGTATGCCGGCGCCGTTTTCGAAACTGAAACGGTCGCCGAGGCCGGCGACGAGCAGCGGCTCGGCGTTGACGAAGCGCGGGGCGGCGAGCTCGTCGAGTGGTGTCTGGTCCATGAGGATCGGCTCCTGCAGTGCGAGGCCATCGAGACGCGCATTGGCGCGGACCGCTTCCGGCGTCACGCCGAAGCGATCGCGAAACGCACGCGTGAATGCTTCGTGGGAGCCGTAGTCCGCCTCCAGCGCCAGACTGAGAATGTCGGGCGCGCCACAGGCCAGCGCGCGCGCCGCTTCGCTGAGACGGCGCAGCCGGACGTAGCGCATCACCGAAACTCCGGTCGCCGCAGCGAACGCACGCACGATGTGAAAGCGCGACACGCCGGCCACGCCAGCGATCTCATCGAGCGACAGCGGCGCCGACAGATGACTCTCGATATACCACAGCGCCTTCTGAGCCGGGTCGGTGGACACGCCTGTCTCCTGACGAAGCCGCCCATCCTCTGTGGAGACGGCGACGGCCGTTTGATCGTTATTGCGCTGCGTACCCCGCTATTTTCCGCTCGGCTTCGACGGCGCGGCATCCTTCGCCGCCGGCGCATCGGCTTTCTTCTTGAGCTCGTCGGCAAGCTTCGCCTGGCCGGCCTTGAGCTCATCGATCGCACCCTGCTGCGCGATCAGCGCCGCCTTGAGCGCCTGGATCTGGCGATTTGCCGCATCGAGCTTCTGTTGCTGATCGAGCGTCTGCTTGGTCATCGTCTTCTGCAGGAAGTCGATGTTGCTCTGCAGGCATGACGTGCGGCGATCCATGGCTTTTTCCGCAGTGCAGATCTCGATGCCAGGAATATCCTGCGCATGAACGACGGTGCTCACGCACATTGCGAGCACACCCGCGACAACGGAGATTCGCGCGGCAACGACGATTCGCATCACAATTTTCTCATTGGCTGGCCAAACACGTGATTTTGCACGGAACGGGCGGTGTTTTCGGATTGATACCATACTGAGACCTCAATCGCGCATTGAAGTTCCGGCTGGGACCCGTTTTTAGGGAGATGGACAGAATGGCGACGCGCGAAAAACGGTTGGCGCAATTCGACGGCAGCGGAGAGCCACCGCCCGGGCAGACGGTGGAGGTGCTGTGCGAAGATCACAGCGGCACCTATCAGCTTCCGTTTCCCTGCTTCTTCATTGACGGCAAATGGCACAACAAGGAATCCGGCGGCGCGCTCGAAGCCACCGTGATCGGCTGGCGCTTCCCGCGCCCGCGTTACGACGAGCGCAATGGGCGCCGTCCGCAACCGAGCTTCGTCGCCGCTCGCGCGTCGTCCTATTGATCATACCGGGCCCTGAGTTCGGCTCAGGGCCAATCTTGCCGCACAGATATACAGATATGATGTCGAATGGGGATCGACGACGAACGGGATTCATCAGCGTCGCCGGGTGGGCCACCGAAGCACGATCGTTGCAGCGATCAGCGTAGGGCCGAAGCATTGCCGTGTTTCAAATCATGACGCCGCTGGCGAGGGGCCTTAATCCCTGGAACGCGACCGGAACGAATCACGTCCGAATCGAACGTCGGGCCAGGTCCGGCATCTGTTCACCCCAACATGTCGGCCACGGCGACCGCGACCCACCACATGCTGAAACGACACGCCCGGCCGCGGGGGATGCGACCGGGTGAGAGGTTAACAATGGGGATCGGCGCAGTGCGCGCGTCGCCGCTCAGGTCCAGGGCGTGACCGGCGGCACCTTGTCGGTGGCCGGCGGCATCTCGACGGTCTTGAAATCGGCCGGGCTGACGATCTCCATATATTCCATGTCAGGGGAATAATCGTAGAGATAGTGCACGATGCCCGGGCGCTGGTGGACGACGTCGCCCGCCTTCACCAAGGTCGGCTTGTCCTCGTACATGAAGCGGGCCCAGCCCTTCATCATGATGACGATCTGGAAATCGCAATCGTGCCGGTGCCAGCCGGTGCCGTCGACCGGCGGACAATCCGGATTGGCCTTGACGAGATGGCAGATGACCTGGCCGCCGGTGGCGTCGGCGATACCGAGATCACGATAGAGGAAGAAGTCGCGCAGGCCTCCGCCCGTGTAGTCGGTGTCTTCGGGCTTGACGTGCGAGAACTTGGTCACTGCGGCATGCTGGTTCATCACGGCCTCCACCGGTTGATCGCGGCATCGGCAACCTCGAGGCCCATCGATCGGCCACGCTGGCCACCACGCCCGAAAGCCCGTTGTGCCATGCGAAAACCGCGCCACGCCCTGCAACCATCGGCCGATGGCGCTGCCATCGGGGTCCGAACCGGTTGTGAACAACAGGCTTTTGCGATGCTGCGCCGACAGCGGCGCCAGCGTGCGGGCTCACGACGATCGCCCAGCCGGCGCTGATCCGGCTTCAAATTGGGCAGCGTCTGCCCGAGGCATAGGCCGCCGCCCGGCGGCAAGATTGCTAATACTCGACCTCGAGCTCCTCGATCTCCTCCGGCTCGGTCTTGGCCGCCTCGATCCATTCGCCCATCTCCGGCATCGCCATGATGAGGTCGGCATAGGCCTTCAGCTCTTGCGGCAGCTTCACGTCATAGGTGACGAAGCGCGTCACCACCGGCGCATACATGGCATCCGCCATGCCACGCTGGCCGAACAGGAACGGACCTCCCGACTTGTCCAGGCAATCGCGCCAGATCGCCCAGATGCGGTCGATGTCGGCCTGCGCCCGGGTCCAGACTTTGAAGCCCGGGAAATGCCCCTTGAGATTGACCGGCAGCGAGGCGCGCAAGGTGGTGAAGCCGGAATGGATTTCGCCTGAGATCGAGCGGCAATGCGCGCGCTGGATGCGATCGGCAGGCAGCAGGCCGGCTTCCGGGAAGGTCTCGTTGAGATATTCCCCGATCGCCAGCGTGTCCCAGATGGTGGCGCCGTCGTGCCGCAGGCAGGGCACCAGGATCGAGGACGACAGCAGCAGAATCTCGGCGCGCGCGGACGCATCGTCCGGACCGACGATCACCTCGTCGAAGTCCAGCCCGGCGAATCTGGCAAGCAGCCAGCCGCGCAGCGACCATGACGAGTAGTTCTTGCTGCTGATGGTCAACGTCGCTTTGGCCATGTCGCCCTGCCCCTTGTCGCTTTTCGTTCGGCCGCCGTCCGATCTCGGCTGATGTCGCCGGCTCAGGATCGGGTCGGGAGCCGGATACTCCAACGATTTCACGCAGCAAGCGACATGCCAGTTTTTGAGGCACGACTCGCCGCCGCTGGCTCCGATATTGCATGTGTCAAGTTGGAGTGACGGACAGGACCCCCATGGCGCTGCTGTATCAAGCCTACCAGAACCACATGGACCTGACCGAGCCGTGGCGCCAGGGCGCAGCAGCGGCGTTACGCTACCTCAACCTGATCCCATCAGGGCTCTCAAGCCGCGCCATGCGGCGGCTGTCGGCGGCGCTCGAACTGATCTCGCGCTCGGCGATCACTTACGCCCGCCCGGCCTATGGCATCGACAGCGTGATGGTCGGCAATCGCGAGGTCGCGGTCACCGAGGAAGTGACGTTCAAGACCGCGTTCGGCTCGCTCCTGCACTTCAAGAAGGACGGCGCTCCCGATCAGCCGCGGGTGCTGCTGGTGGCGCCGATGTCGGGCCATTTCGCCACCCTGCTGCGCGGCACGGTGAAGACGCTGCTGCAGGACCACGACGTCTACATCACCGACTGGCACAATCCGCGCGACATTCCGCGCGACCATGGCCGCTTCGGGCTGGAAGATTACACCGATCATCTGATCACATTCCTCGGACAGCTCGGACCACGCCCGCACATGGTCGCGATCTGCCAGCCGTCGGTCTCCGCATTGGCGGCGACCGCCGTGATGTGCGAGGACAACCACCCGTCACGACCGGCGACCCTGACCCTGATGGCCGGGCCGATCGATACGCGGCTCCAGCCGACAAAGGTCAACGACTTCGCCAAGAGCAAGCCGATCGACTGGTTCGAGAACAATCTGATCCACTACGTGCCGTTCCAGTGCAGGGGCGCGTTTCGCAAGGTGTATCCCGGCTTCGTGCAGCTCACGGCGTTCGTGTCGATGAACCTCGAACGCCACGTCAAGCAGCACATGGATCTCGCCAACCATCTCGCCAAGGGCGAGGTCGAGAAGGCCGAAACGATCAAGACGTTCTATGACGAATATTTCGCGGTCATGGACCTGCCGGCCGAGTTCTACATCGAAACGGTGCGCGACGTGTTCCAGGAGCATCTGCTGCCGCAGGGCAGACTGATGCATCGTGGCCGCCCGGTCGATCCGAAAGCCGTGCGGCGGATCGGCCTGATGACCGTCGAAGGCGAGCGCGACGACATCTGCTCGATCGGCCAGACGCTGGCGGCGCAGGACATCTGCACCAATGTGCGCGCCTATCGCCGCGTGCATCACATGCAGGCGGGCGTCGGCCATTACGGCGTGTTCAGCGGCAAGAAGTGGAATAACGAGATCTATCCGCTGCTGCGGGACTTCGTGCACGTCAATTCGTGAAACGGCCGCGCTGCGTACGTTGCAGCGTCGCCGACGGCGTCTCGCCGAACTTGTCACGATAGGCCCCCGCCATCCGCCCGAGATGGGTGAAGCCGAGCTCGAAGGCGAGGTCGATGATGCGCGCCTCCGGCGGCGCTGCCATCAGTTGCGCATTCAACCGGGCGAGCCGGATGTCGAGCAGCATGTCGGAGATCGACATGCCGAAATGGCGGCGGAAGCCGCCTTGCAGCGCACGGATTCCAACCCCTGCCGATGCCGCGAGTTGCGCGAGATCGAGCGGTTCGCTCGCGCGCGCATCGAGCAGATCGCGGGCCCTGCGAACGGCGCGAGGCAGCGTTTCGATCTGTCCGGAATGCAGCCGTATCGCCTCCGACAGCCCGTCGCCCGGCTGCTGGAACAGAATGTCCAGCAGCGTCTCACGCCAATTCGCGGCCACGACGGCGGTTGGCCTGCGCTCGCCGCCGAGGCTCTCGGCGAGGTCGGCGAGTGCGAGCATGTGCGCCCGGAGCCGTGAACCGTGAGGGGCCGACAGCGCGATCGAGGGCTCGAACTCGACCGGCTGCACCGCGCGTCCCGACAGCGCCGCAGCACGTTGTTCGACCAGACGACGGTCGAGCAGCAGGATGAGCTGGGCGCAATTGTCCCAGACCATGCGCGTCGACAAGGTCGGCGACAACAGGGACGCAACGCCATCCGGCCGCGTCGCGACCTCGCGCGCGGCGGTGCGGATGTTTGCTGCCCCTGCGAAGGGGATCTGAACCAGGAAGAACCGGTCGAGGCAGCCGGGATCGATGGCGACCTCACCGCCATAGGCGACGTAGTTGATGGAGAAGCCATCGAATGCCGCGCAATTATGCAACGCGAGGAAATCGCGCGCAGTCCCTGCCTTCGGCTGCAGCCCGTGCGGACAGAAGATGCGACCTATTTGTTCAGCGGCTTCATCGACATCACGCGTTGCAACACGGCCATAGGCGGCGAGCCGCGGCGCCCCCGGCACGTTCCAACTACGATCGATGGCTGCACCTGCAGTCATGGTCTCACATCGTCCGTCGAAATCGTTTGAAACCTATAATAATTAGCATCTGGCGTCGAGGGATTCGTTTTCTGGATAGACACCGCGCCGCGACCTGCTCGATCCTCACCTCGTGTGCAGCAAGGAGATCCGCCATGACCACACTCGAAAAAGGCATCACCCGCGCCGGCACCGGCTATGCCGGCAAGACCTGGAATATCCTGGGTCAGGTCTACTTCCCCAAAGCCGTCACCGAGTCCACTTTCGCCTTCGAAACCAACAGCGAGCCCGGCCAGTTCGTCCCGGTTCACGTCCATCCCACGCAGGACGAATTCATCCTGGTGCAGGAGGGGGTGCTCGACCTCAAGCTCGACGGCGTCTGGGTCAAGGCGCATGCCGGCGATCTTGTCCGGATGCCGCGCGGCATTCCGCACGGCTACTTCAACAAATCCGACAAGCCGGCACGCGCGCTGTTCTGGGTGTCGCCGATGCAGAAGCTGGAGGCGCTGTTCAACATGCTGGACAATCTCGCCGACCCCGCCGAGGTCGTGCGGATCTCGGCCGAGCACGAGGTCGACTTCCTGCCGCCCGAGGCCAACGACTAATCGGCGGCGCCGTCCGCCGTCGGGCGCAACCTCATCGTTGCAGTGCGGCGCGCGATCAGCGCGATCGGTTCTGCACGCCCTGCAGCATGAGCGGGTGCATCACCTGAACGGCTTCTGAGCGGCGAGGCTCTCCCCGCCGTGATATCGACGCTGGCCGGTCCGCCGGCGTCACCTGCTGCGGTCGCGCCGGGCGACCTGCCTCATCATCAAGTTCTTCAGCGAGCTCCAGCAGCGCGACCGGCGACGGCTGTCCGCACGTGGCTGCGCGCTCGGCAACAGGAGGTCCCATGATCACTCGAAAGAACGTCTGCGTGATCGGCGCCGGCGTCTCCGGCCTCGCAGCGGCCAAGGCATTCGCCGCACGCGGCCACAACGTCTGCATCGTCGAGCGCAGCGCCGACCTCGGCGGCGTCTGGGAGCCGGCGCGCTCCTATCCCGACGTGCAGACGCAGAGCCCGAAGGAGCTCTATCGCTACACCGACAAGGCGATGCCCGACAGCTATCCGGAATGGCCGAAGGGACCGCACGTCTATGCCTATCTGGCCGACTACGCGAAATCCCATGACCTCGTCCAGCTGATGCGGTTGAACACGACCGTTCTCTCGATGCAACGGCGGGGCGACGGCCGTCCTGGATGGACGCTCGACCTGAAGACAGGGGATCGCGCGAGCCGCGAGGATTTCGATTTCGTCGCGGTGTGCACCGGACAATTCAACGAGCCGCAGACGCTCTCTCTTCCAGGCGTGGATCAGTTCAAGGCCGCCGGCGGCGAGATCATGCACTCGTCGACATACAACGACGCCAGTCTCGCCAAGGGCCGCAGCGTCGTCGTGCTCGGCGGCTCGAAATCGGCCACCGACATTGCCGTCAACGCCGTCCGCTCCGGCGCGCGCTCGGTCACGATCGTGTTTCGCGAGCCGGTGTGGCGCCTCCCCTACTTCATCGGCGGCCTCATCAACTTCAAGCGCATTCTCTACATCCGCGCGCAGGAGCAGATGTTCGCGAGCTGGGGCATCAGTCCCCTCGCCCGCCTTGCGCATCGGTTGGCCAAGCCTCTCGTTTGGGCCAATTGGCGCGGCCTCGAGAGCCTGCTCAAGGCGCAGCTCAAGCTCGCCAAATGCAACATGGTGCCCAAAGAGAGAATCGAGGACGGCGTCAACTGCTCGGTGCCGATCGCGACGCCCGACTTCTTCCCGATGGTCGCGGACGGCCGTATCAAGGCGGTGCTGGGCACCTTCGATCACTACGAGCCGAACACGATCGTGGCCAGCAGCGGCGAACGAATTCCCGCCGATGTCGCCGTGCTCGCCATCGGCTACAAGCTCGGCGTTCCCTTCCTGTCGGACGCCGACCGCGCCAAGCTGGTCGATCCCGACGGACAATACCGCCTCTATCGGCTGATCGCCAATCCCGACCTGCCCGACATGGGCTTCGTCGGCTTCAACTCCAGCTTCTGCACTGTGCTCTGCGCCGACATGGCGGCGCACTGGCTGGTGCGCTACGCGGACAAGCAGCTGGCGCATCAGCCTGATGATCGCGAGATGCGCGACAACATCGAGATGATGCTGCACTTCAAGCGCGTCGAGCGGCCGGCGGCCGGTGTGTATGGCGGACTATGCGTGGCGCCCTATCACTTCAAGCATTTCGATGAGCTGCTCGCCGACATCGGTGCGACGCGACGGAAGAGAAATCCCCTGGCCGAGATGTTCACGCCGCCCGACGCGGACGCCTATGCCGGCTTCCTTGCGTCGGCCCCGGCCTATCAGGCCGGGTAAGCTACGTGGCCGCGATGCGGTACGCCGCATTGCAAACACGGCAGCGCCGCAAGCGAGGCTGAAGACAGGCGTTGGCCTGCCCCGCGCCGACACGCATCCGGCTCTCGTGCCGGATGCGTGACCGTGCACAGGCTGGTCTTCGTTGCAGGGCCGGGCTATCCAAGCGCTCTCCAGCCGTCTGCCTCGGAGCCTGCCATGGCCTTCTCCACCCGCCTCCGCACTCTCGGCCTCGCCGTCACGGCCACCATTCTCGTATCGACCGCAGCTCAGGCCGCAGAGATCCACGTCATGATCTCCGGCGGCATGACGGCGGCGTTCAAGTCTCTCGTACCCGAGTTCGAGCGGCGCTCCGGCCACAAGGTCATGATTGCCTATGGCCCGTCGATGGGGACGACGACGAATGCGATTCCGGTCCGCCTCGAGCGCGGTGAGCCCGCCGATGTCCTGATCATGGTCGGCTATGCGCTGAGTGAACTCACCACCAAAGGCAAGGTGATGCCCGACAGCCATGCCGATCTTGCCAATTCGCCGATCGGCGTCGCGGTGAAGTCGGGCACACCGCACCCCGACATTTCGAATGCCGACGCCGTGAAGCGCATGCTGATCGCCGCGAAGACCGTCGCCTATTCGGACAGTGCCAGCGGCGTCTACGTCTCGACCGAAATGTTCGACAAGCTCGGCATCAAGGAAGAGATGAAGGGCAAGGCGCGGATGATTCCCGCCACTCCCGTCGGCGAGATCGTGGCCCAGGGCGAAGCGGAGATCGGCTTCCAGCAGATCAGCGAACTCAAGCCGGTGAAGGGCATCGACATCGTCGGACCGCTGCCGGCCGGCCTGCAGAAGCTCACGGTGTTCTCCGCCGGCATCGCCACGGCCGCGAAGGAGCCCGAAGCGGGCCGGGCGTTGATCAGGTTCCTGAAATCACCGGATGCGCGTCATACCATCACCGACAGCGGCCTCGATCCGATCGTGGCGAAATCGCCCAATTGACCCGCTCGCATCGGCGTCAAAATGACGACTCTCCCTCGCATGATGCGCAGGGAGAGTGCAATCACCACAGTTGCGAACAAGGTTGGCGGGTCACTGCGTGAACAGCGTGGATTCGCTCAGATGGTTGGCGCCATAGGCCTTCTTGAGCAGGCCGTTCGCCTTGGACTCGGTTATGAACTTGGTGACGAAGGCCAGCGACTGCGGATGCTTCAGCGGCACTGCGACCGCGGTATCGGTCTTCTTGAAGGTCTCGCTGAGAACCTTGGTGCCTGGAATCTGCTTTGCGATCAGCAACAGTTGATCGCGCGCGAGCGCCACCGCATCGATCTCGCCGGCGCTCAGCAGCGCGTAGACTTCCTCGTAGGACTTGAAGCCGGTGACGGTCGCCTTCTTCAGGAACCCCTTTGCACTGCGCATGACCGTCGTGTCGTTGATGGCGGCGACCTCGTGGCCGGCCTCGTCGAGCGCGGCGACATTGGGGATGTCGAGACCGGCGCGAATGATGAACGTCGTGTCCACGGAATCGTAGACCGGACCAAAGGACATCTTGGTTTCGCGTTCGCCATCCTTGGGCAGGAACGCGACGTCCCAGGCCGTCTGAGCGGCATCCTCGACGATCGCGTTCGAATTCGGATGTTCGACGAACTCGACGGGCACGCCGACCTGCGCGGCCATGGCCTTGCCGAGCTCGACGGGGACGCCCGCATAGCCACCGTCCGACTTGACGCACCAGAATGCGCCACCGGCAGGACCGACCGCGATGGCGACCCGGAGCTTGCCCGTTGGCGCGATTTCTTCCTTCAAGCCGGCTGCGAATGCAGTATTGCCGACAACCGTGACTACCGCAGCTGCCAGGGCTGCATCACGCAGCCAGCGCCAGAACGCCATGGCCCTCTCCCATCGAATTGCAAGTTGGATACAGATCGCACCTTGCCGGGAGCACCGTTAAATACAGCTTACTTCGCATACGCAATGCGGCGTGCGGCGCGCAAAACTTACGCGCCGCAATTACCAATTCAAATAACTCGATACCAAAAACCGATTAAGCATAACTTAAACGCAGCGACGCACCCAGACGCCGTTGACCAGCACGGTCCGGCACGCCGCGGCAGCCACCGGCGGCTTGCGCACGACCACGGCGCCGCCCGCGCCGGCACAGCCGGCACGAACGACGCCGCGTGCGCAGACGACGGCATTGGCGTCCGACATCGACACGAATGGCATCGATACCAGGACGACAAGGCCGCACAGGGTCGACAAAGTCATACGTAAAAGAATGCTGCGCATGGCAAACTCCTGACAATCATCATTTGATTATTGAAATATCCACCCTGCCTGAAATTTGCCGTGAACCACGCAGCCTGGCAATTGTGACAATTTGGGTGGATGCGACGGCCGCACATTTTCGTGCGTTCACCCTCGATCCCCCGGATTGCCGATGCCGCTAACGATTGGCGGCAAACTGCGCGAGCATCCCCTTGCAGCCCGGCGACAAGCCGCCGGCATTGGCTGCGAGACATTGCGCAACCCGGCCGCCGCCCGGCTCGACCCCGCTGCAGAAGGCCCGCGCATCGGAGCCGCAGGCGGCCCTGACGATGCGCAATTCCTCCAGCGGCCGCAGCGGTCGCAGCACCATGGCGGGCGCCGCCGGCGGACGCGCCGCTGTCGCCGGCGCGGCAGTTATCGTTGCGGGTGCGGGTGCGGCTGCCGCAGATGCCGGCGGCTTCACCGGCTCCGGCTTGACGGCGGCCTTTGCTGGCGCGGCAGGCGCCACCGGCTGCGCTGCGGCGGCGGGCTTCGGCGCCTCGGCGGCCGGCCTGGGCGCCTCGGCGGCCGGCCTGGACGCCTCGGTGGCGGCTGGCGCCCTGGGTGCCTCCGGCGGCTCCGCCGTCGCGGTCGGCTTGGCCGTGGCCGGCGCTGCTGGAGCCGGCTTGGTCTCGGCAGCAGGCTTCGGCTCCGCCGCCGGCTCGAGCGCCCTCACTGCTGTCTGGCAGGACGACGAGAGACTCGCCATGTTCTTCTGCAGGCACTGGAAGGCCGCAGTGCCTCCCGGCGGAACGCTCATGCATTTCGACATGTAGTCGGAGCGGCAGGCCGACTTGATCGCGTTGCGCTGCGCATCGGTTTGCGCCGGCGCCTGCGTCGCGGTGAAGCCGGCAACGGCAGCCATCCCGAGCAGCAGCATCGTTCGATAGCGATTGATCATCGGTCGATCCTCGAGGTCGAATTGAATCTGCCGTCGCCACCGGACCAGATGCGCGACGGCCAATGGGGCTCGTCAATATGCATGCACGTATCAAGCGTCCCCTGCCGGCGCGAAGCCGTCGGGAATCTCCTGATCGCAATGGCCGCGCACGCTGCGCCGGCTTCACGCGCTTTGGCAATTGGGGAAATTTGGGTGGATCCACACCAGCGGTGGATTTGCGGCGGTCGCGCCATCGCGTTACGCCGCCGACCGCTCGTCGTCATGGCTACTCAGCCGGCGCCTCCCGCAGCATGGGCCGCGCCGCCGGAAGTTCCGGCGGCAGGATCAGCGCGGCTGCGATCGCGAGCAGCGTGAGTGCGGCGAAGGCTTGCAGCATCGTGACGAAGCCGCCGCGCTCGTACAGCCAAGCGACGAGGCCGACAGAGGCGCCGGCCGCCGTGAAGCCGATGAAATAGCGCACGGCATAGGCGCGCGAGCGCCATTCCTCCGCGGTGTATTTGCCGACCATGGCGTCGTTGACGGTGACCTGACCGAACGCACCCATGACGATGCCGATCGATGCTGCGATCAGCGCCCAATCTCGGGCGTCGGCGGCGAGGTAGAGCAGCGGCGCCAGCACCAGCGACAACGGCAGCGCCACCGCCTTCAGGGGATGGCGATCGAGCACCCGCCCGATCGTGTACTGCGTCATCGCGCCGAACACGTAGACACCGGCCGCGATCACGCCGAGCAGCGCCGGGCTCTGCGTCAGCCCCGCCAGCCGCTCCGCGAACAGCTTGGGCAGCGCAACCGTGATCGCATTGAACGTCGTGGAGATCGCGATCACCACCAGCAGCAGCGCCAGCACCACGCGCCACATCTGCTCGCGCGCGACGCGGGCCTGCGCCGCCGCCTGCTTCGAGCCGCGGCGGTCCTCATGCGCGACCAGCATCGCGAAGACAACGCCGATGCCGATCGTGATCACGCCGGGCACGATGAAGGTGAAGCGCCAACCGAGATATTGCCCGACGACGCCGGTGACCAGCGCCGAGGAGGCGACGCCGAGATTGCCGAACACGCCGTTCAGGCCCATGTCGCGGCCGAACCGGTCGGCATAGGACACCAGCATCGCGGTCCCCACCGGATGATAGATCGAGGCGAACAGGCCGATGGCGAGCAGCGCCTCGCCGAGTTGCGACGGTGTCTGCACGAGGCCGACCGAGATCATCGACAGGCCGATGCCGAGGTAGAAGATCAGCATCATGTGGCGGCGGCTCCAGCGGTCGCCGAGCCAGCCCGTCAGCAGCGACCCGGCGCCGAAGGCGATGAAGCCGGGCGTCGCGTAGGGCAGCAGGTCCGCATAGGCCATGCCGAGCGCCGGACCCATGATGATGACGGCGGCCGCGAAGATCAGCATCGCATAATGGTCGATGAAGTGGGCGGCGTTGACGAAGCCGATCACGCGGCGGGGGCTATTCATGGACTCTCCTGGATTCCCGGACAAATCGGTTATACTGCCTCGCCCTGACGAGAAGGCGCCAATGACCATCGTGGAAACGCCATTGAAGGCGCTCGGCGCCGACCGTGTGACGACCGAGGCCGGCGTCCACCTGATCGCGCGCAGCTATCGCAAGGGCATCAGGCTCGATCCGCACATGCACCGCGAGTCGCAGCTGATCTACGCCTCTGCCGGCACGATGCAGGTGACGACGCCGCGGGGGCGCTGGCTGGTGCCGCCGGATCGCGCGGTGTGGGTGCCTGCGCGCCACGCCCATGCTATCGACATGCTGGCGGACAGCCAGATGCGCACGCTGTATTTCGAGCTCAACTGGCTCAAGCGGGAGACGCGCGGGCATCAGCTCGACCGCGAGTTCGTGGTGCAGGTGTCGCCGCTGCTGCACCAGGCGATCCTCGCGCTGTTCGACGCCGGCGGCGGTCCCGCGCGCGCCGCGCTGCTGGTCCGCCTCGCGCTCTTCGAGCTGCGCCGGGCCGAGGATTCCTCGACCTTCATCCCGCTGCCGCAGGACCCGCGCGCCCGGCGCGCGGCTCAGCTCGTTCTCACCTCCCCCGCGAGCGAGGAGGATCTGGCGACCTTGGCGCGCAAGGTCGGCAGTTCCGCGCGCACGCTGTCGCGCCTGTTCGCCGCGGAGACGCGGCTCAGCTTCAAGGCCTGGTGCCAGCGCGCCCGGATCGCGGCCGCGATCGAACGGCTGTCGACCGACCGTCATCTTTCGGTCAAGCAGCTCGCCGCCGATCTTGGCTATGCCAGCGTGCCGGCGTTTTCGCATGCGTTCCGCCAGGTCACCGGCCGGACGCCGACCGAGTTCGCCGAGCAGAGCGTCGAGTGACGCCGCGCATGCGCGCCGCGACGGCGGCGTTGACGATTTGTGATGATTGAATGTGGCCACCTTTGACATAAATCAATGTAACATTGGCGCTAACGCACTCCCCGAGGATTAGACCGACAGCAGATGGCCAACGCCTTTTTTACCGACCTGATCGCCACGATTTCCGAGCGCGGCCGGACGCTGCTGCGCGGTGGCAGCCCCGCCGTCGACAAGCATGACGCGAAGAGCCTGACCGAGCTGTGCGAGGCGCTGGTGTCCGGCGCCGGCGAGGCATCGGGCACCGCGATGGCCCGCGACGTGCTCGACGGTTATCACGACCTCGACGCCGAGGGACGCAAGGCGTTCTTCACCGCGCTGGTCCATGATTTCGGCCCCGACAAGGCCAAGCTCACCAAGGCGATCGAAGACTGGCGCGCAGCGCCGTCCGACCAGGGCGCCAGCGCGCTGCATTTCGCCTCCGAGCCGCGCCGGCAGGAGCTGATCCGCCGTCTCAACCGGGCGCCCGGCGGCACGCCCGAGCTGGTCGCGATGCGCACCGACCTGCTGGACATGCTGAAGGGCAATCCGGAACTGGCCGCGCTCGATAGCGACGTCGTGCATCTCTTGAGTTCGTGGTTCAACAGGGGGTTTCTCGTGCTGCGCCGGATCGACTGGTCGACGCCTGCCAACATCCTGGAGCAGATCATCCGCTACGAGGCGGTGCACGAGATCCATGACTGGGACGATTTGCGCCGCCGCATCGATCCGGTCGACCGCCGCTGCTACGCCTTCTTCCATCCGGCGATGCCCGATGCGCCCTTGATCTTCGTCGAGGTCGCGCTGACGGAGACGATCCCGGGCGCCATCGCGCCGCTGCTCGCCGTCGACCGTGCGCCGGTGCCGGCGGACCGCGCCCGCACCGCCGTGTTCTATTCGATCTCCAACACCCAGCGCGGCCTGGGCGGCATCTCGTTCGGCAACTTCCTGATCAAGCAGGTGGTCGAGGAGCTCAGGCGCGAACTGCCGAAGCTCGACACCTTCGTCACGCTGTCGCCGGTGCCGGGCTTCATGGGCTGGCTGAAGCAGACCAATGATGCGACCGAAGACGATCGCAACGTGCTCAAGCTGCTCGACGAGCCGCGCTGGATCGAGGACGCCGGCATCGCGGCCGAGCTGCGCGCCGTGATCGAGCCGCTGGCGGCGCATTATTTCCTCAAGGCGCGCACGCCGAAGGGCAAGCTGATCGATCCCGTCGCCCGCTTCCATCTCGGCAACGGCGCAAGGCTCGAGCGCATCAACTGGCTCGGCGATCTCTCGGCCAAGGGCCAGCGCGAATCCGCGACCGTCATGGTGAACTACCTCTATCGCCTCGACGACATCGAGAAGAACCACGAGGCCTACGCCAATGACGGCGAGGTCGTCGCCTCCAGCGCAGTGAAGAAGCTCTTGCGCGGCGAAGGCCGGCGGCTGTTGGACATGCGGTTGTCGTCGTAGGCGGTACGCGCGACACCGAGCTTGAGGCCGGCCATCGGTCCACACCGATGGCGTCAGGCCGTAAGAGCCTGCAGGCTCGAAGGCAGCAGCAACTTTGATCAGCTACCAGTGAGCTGCGCTTGTGGCCAGCTCTCTCCCCGTCATGGCCGGGCTCCGTCCCGGCCATCCACGTCGGCCAGCATCCCAGGAACGACGTGGATGCCCGGGACAAGCCCGGGCATGACAAGCAACAAATTGCCAGACTGCCCGTGCCAGTTGTAAAGCGACAGGGCCATGACCGTTTCACATCTCAAACAGCTCGGGGATGTGCGACCGCGGCCTCGCGGCGCCTGACGCCCGAGTGCTGCGAAACACGTCACCCTCATCAACTACAGAGGGCGCAGGGAAGACCGGGTGCTGGCCGCAACCCATGGCCCCCGTGCGAGAGAAAGTGCACGGGGCAGGAACCACAGGTACGACCGGTGCATTCCGGCCTTCCCTGCGCGATGGTTTTACGGTGTCCTTCGTGCTCTCCCTGGGGATCGGCGTTCTTGCCCCCATCGCCCGCGTTTGCCGTCAAGCAACGACCGCGGACTTGACCTCAGCGTCGAGAGGCCAGGACCACACGACTTCAGGCGCCGGTCGTCCACCGTCGCCTCCACGTCCACCGCATCCCTGCCCCGACGTTCGTGACGACGCGTACGCCCCTCTGCGATGAGGCAGGATGCGTACATAATTGCTGATTTTCAGAATTTGTCAAGCGGAAAGATTTCGGGCGCCGCTTGCGGTGCCCGACGGGACCTCGCCCCGCGCCCTCACGACGCCTTCTTCGCCTCCACGTGCCGCGCGAAGCTGTCGAGGATGGCCTGCCAGCCGCCCTGCTGCTGCTCGACTGAATGCGTCGATTCGGCGTCGAAGACGACGCGAACGACGACGCCCTTTGGACCGGGCTGGAACGTGACTTCGGCCCTCCGGTCGCCGAACGCATATTCGATCCGCTCGTGCTCGGCGATCTTCGTGTAGGTGCCGGCAAAGTCAAAACCCATGCTGCCGTCCTTGGCCTCCATGCGCGACGAGAAGGCGCCGCCCTCTCTCAGGTCGACCGTCGCCTTGGTCGTATGCCAGTCGTCCGACGCGGCGTTCCACCTCACGATGTCGGCCGGCGTCGTATAGGCACGCCAGACCTGATCGACGGGGGCCGCAACGATGGTCTCGACGGTGATCCGCATGAACATTGCTCCTGGTTCGATTGGACGGCTCCTCAGCGCCCGTGCAGGGACCCGTGTCGGTCCAAGGACGATCCAGCCTGGCCCCTCCCGACCACTGGCGGGAGAAATATCGCACTGGGATGGTCGATGGCGGAGGACTTTCGATGGGGAGCGCCCGCCGCCGCGGATCTGCTTGATGCATCGATGCCGGTCGGCAGATCCATAGGCTGAAGGGATGGTGAGGTCCCGTGGATCAAAAGCGCCCCACGAAGGCGATGACGTCCGGACGAACGCGACGCCTCGGCGACGACGCGCGGGGGACGTTCGAAGGAGAGCTGTGGGAGGAACACTCACCCGTTCAATCGGTGTGATGCGCAGCACGTTGAGCCGTCGCTGCGACGGCTCAACGGAGCGCGCTGCCTTGCAGTCGGCCGGACTGCTACCCGCGCCTGCGGCGCGTTGATCGCTCCGACACGCGCGGTGGCTCGACAACGACGATCAACTCGGCGGGGACCTTGCCTTCGCGGTTGTCGAAACCATGCGGCACGTCTGCAAAGCATGAGCACGTGTCGCCTACCCGGAGATCGGCGCCGTCCTCTCCAAGCGTGATCCGAACAGCGCCCGACGCGACGTAGACGTGCTCGATAGTACCCGGCGCATGCGCAGCGAACGGCCCCGCCGAGGCGTGCGGCGGCACCACGTAACGCAAGAACTCGACCTCGCTGCCGGTGACGGCTGGACCAAAACGATCGCGCTTGGAGCCCGTGCCTGCTTCGACGAGCCACTGACGCTCGGACGCTTTCACAACGCGCATCCGGGCCGGCGCCGGGCTCTCGACCAGGGTCGAGAGCGGCATCTCCAGCGCCTCGGCAAGAGCGGCGAGCGTCGAGATCGTCGGGGATTTCAAGCCGCGCTCAACGTCCGAGATCATCGACGCGGAAACCCCGCTCCTGGTCGCGAGCCCACGCACGGTCAATCCCAGCTCCTCCCGCCGCCTCCGGACCACTTGAGAAATTCGGTCGAGCACCCTGTTCTCTTTAGAGGTCATTCTTTCATTCTGTTCATTATAGTGGACATTTCTGCGTGGCCTTGTAGAGTACATCCATTCGCTTTGGTGGACAAAGCAGGACATGACGGAGCTGATCATGCATGGCAGGGACTGGCGCAACCGCGGAGTGAAAGTGGTGCGCGCCGCCACTCAACAACGGGCAAGTGCGTCAGGCCGGGGCCGCGCCACGGCTTTTGATTTTGAAGGGACTGGCGGCTCGAAAATCTGGATCGGGACGGTGACACTACAGCCGAATGAACGAACCGGCGCCCACCACCACGGCCCGCACGAAGTTGCAATCTATGTGAGCAAAGGCCGGAGCCAGATCCGGTGGGGCGAGCACCTGGAGTATGTGTCGGACGTCGGCCCCGGGGATTTCGTCTACTTCCCGCCCGAAGTCCCTCATCAAGAGCTCAACCCGGATCCCGACGAGGCCGTCGATTTCGTCGTCGTACGCAGCGACAACTCAGGCATTCGGGTCGATCTTGACGTCGAGCCGGTCGGGCATCCGGAGACGATCTGCTGAGTTGCCCCGCATGCAGCGTGCAAGCGCATCAACATCGCGCCCTCGGCGTACGAGGCCCCTCTATTCGAGGCGGGAATAATTTAATGTGCTGGACCGAAATTAGACGGGACCTCGCCCCCGCGCCGTCACGACGCCTTCTTCGGGAGAGGTCTTGTGGATCAAAAGCGCCGCCCGAAGGCGATGAGTCCGGGCGAACGCGACGCCTCGGTGACAACGCGCCCGACGCTCGCATAGTTTCATGCACTGTCACCGAAATGAGTTGCGGCGTCAGCGCCCCGCTGGCGGCCGGATGTAGACGCTGGTGTGGGGCCCGGTGTGATCCTCGCGCCAGCCTCGCCTGCCCACGAGGAACTGTCGCAGTTCGTCATGGCTCTTCATCCACAGCACGGCGTCGATGTGATATTTTTCGAGCACCTCGTCCCAATTGCCGTCGTCGATCTCCCAGTGCACGAGCTTGAAGTAGTCCCGCAGCAGGTCGTCCGGATAGGCGGTCGCGGCGCGTCCGTCGACGAACAGGGGGACCGATCCGTGGGTCCGGAAGATCAGGTACCCTCCGACGTTCCAGTGATTGAGCACGCGCGCATGCGCGAGACGTGTCTGCAGATAGTCGGCGTCCCGTTCCGACAGCATGTCGGGCATACCCAGAGCCGGCTGGATCCGAAAGAACGTCAGCGGCAGGACGCATGCGCCGACGATCGCGGCAGTCAAGAGGGCCCGCTGAATGTCCAGCAGCGGGAGCCGCCTGGGGAGAAGCCGATCGAGATGCACGGCCATCGGGATCGCCGAGAAGATGAAGAAGAATGCGATGTATCGAAACTGGTAGAGCCCGAGCCCGAGAAAGAGCCAGGACAGAAGGCGCGGCTCCAGGCGGATTTTCGTCGAAACGCCATGGCGCAGTTCGAGCGCAATGAACGCGACGATATAGACCAGTCCGGGAATGCTGCCCGGGAGTTCGATGTTCTGCGAGTAAGGCAGCCACTCGCCGATGTTGCGTTGGACGAAGTGCCCCAAGGTCGCCGTCACGCCCTGGTAGATCTGCCACCCCAACGGATTGACGAAGGTTGCAACCAGGCAGCCGACCCCTGCCAGCGCAATGGCCCTGAACCCGGTCCAGTCGCGCCGCAGCAGGGCGCCGCCGCCGAAGACGGCGAGGATCAGGAAGCCGAGCACGAAGCCGCCGTGGAGGTTGACCCAGAGCACCATCAGCACGGGCAACAGCAGTAATTTCGCCGGCCGCAGACATTCCCTGTAGAAGACGACGCTGAACAGCATCGTCGCGACGTTGGGAGACGCGGTCAGATAGCTGTTGGGAGCGGCCTCATAGGCCGGATACAACAGGCACGCCGCGAAGGTCGCGATGCAGGCGGCGAGCGCGGACGCCCCACTCCCGAGGCAGGCGGACGCGAGACATCCGACAATCAATGCGCCGCAGGCCACGACCAGGACGACGAGGCCGCCATAGCCGGCAGACTTGAAGACCATGCTGGCTGCGACGTCCCAGAGCCATGACAGGTTGAACCACTGCTTGGTCCCCAGCGTGAACGACCAAGGGTCCTGGAACGGAACGTGCCCTTCGTTGCGGATCAACTCCCCGGCGGCAAGGTGCCAGCCGAGATCATAATGGCTGAGAAGGAGCGACGCGTTGGAAACGTAGAAGACGCTCAGCAGCGAGATCAGGAAGGCGTAGGTTCCGAACGCCTGGGTTCCGAATGTCTGCGATGCCTGCAGCCCTGCCGCAGGCGACTCGGCAAGCACCTCCCGCACCGACAACGTCCGCTCGCTCATGCTGCACGTCTGCTTCCCGGGCAGCGCGCGCTCGATTGCCGCGCGTCCCCACCGGAGAACTACGGGAACGCATCTAAAGCAGAGTAAAAAACTACCGTGCAACTTGCCCCGGCGACGCAAACATCGAGACTGGTTAACAAGGGGTTTATGAAGTCGACGCGGCGTTTCGATGGCCTCGCGAGCAGCGTCGCATCACGTCGCCACGCTCGACGAGCAACCTCGTGCTCGATCGCCGAATCGCGCGTGGCGGCGGCGCGTCTTCGCCTCACTCCGCAGCGCCGTGCGGCCGCAACCGCATCACCGCCGCCGGCAGGTTTGCCGCGAGCCAGTCCGCAATCACCCGCTGCTTGCGGTGATAGGCCAGCCCGGTCGCGACGACCGCAACTCCGATCAGCGACAGCGCGAACGGGAACAGCAGCGAGTCCTTGAAGACGATTTCGGCGAGATGGCCGAGATACAAGGTGATGCCGATGGCACCGAAGACGGCGTAGGCGCGGCGGACGATGATGACCGCGATCGCGAGCAGGCCGATGTTGAGCAGGCAGTAGATCGCCTTGCCGAGTTCGGTCGCGCCTTCGGTGGCGCTGATGCCGCCCCAGAAGGCCAGCAAGCCGAACAGATGCAGCCAGAAGCCGAAGTCGCGGCTGGCACTGTTGTAGTCGACGATCCAGGCCAGCCCGAGGATGCCGAGGCCGAACCAGATCGAGACCACACGGCGCATCTCCCAGTCGAACTGGCTGACGTTGAAGATCCACGGCGTCAGGTCCATCGACATGAACCACAGCGCGACCGAGATGATCGCGACGATGAAGGGCACGCGATAGAAGCGCAGCGCGATGGCGCCCGCCGCGATCGTGGCGATCTCCATGAACAGCCAGCTGCCCTTGATCCAGACGTAGAAGTTGTGGACCGTACCGGGCTTGCCGAACCTGCCCCACCAGCCGAGTTCGTCCTGAATGCCGTAGACGGCGAGTGGCGCCATCGAGACCGCGATCGCGATCAGCAGGCCGCCGGGCACGCGCAGGTCTCGGCGCCACAGACGGTTGCCGGCGAGGCCGAACGCCGCAGCATAGGCGAGCGCGCAGGCGGTCAGCGCGCGGCCCCCCATCTGCGAGAACGCCACCGTCGAGAACAGGCCCATGGCGCCGATCACGATCAGGGTGCCGGCATACCAGAGCAGATGCGCGGCATCGAATTGGGCGCGCGGTGCAGGACCGGATGGGGCGCGCTGCTGGAGATAGGCCAGCAGGCGTTGCAGGTCGTCTCGACCGATGGCGCCGGCGCTCGCCGCAGCGCGGAGGTCGTGGTCGGAATAGGACATGGTGGTCACCTCTCGTGATCCGCCGGGAGACGGCATGCAGGACCGGTCGCGCGGACGCCTGCGGCGTCGCGCGTCGGGACCGGAGCCGACAGGCGGATAAGGGTGAGTGTAGCGAAACTTGAGCGACGTTCAATAAAAATTTTGAACGTCGCTCAAATATTGAAGCGAACGGCTGGGAAAACGAAGCTGGCGGCTCGCACCGTTCTTGAAGGCCAAGCTCGCACGACATCCTCGGTGTCATTCCCCGCGAAGGCGGGGACTCCAGTACGCCGCGGCCTGTCGGTTGATCACTTCCGTCTCTGGAATACTGGATCGTCCGCTTTCGCGGACGATGACAGTTGGGCGTGACGATGCGGTGCTCGTCGCAGCCGCCGTAATGGTCATCATCACGGCTGTCTCCGCGTCGTCATGGCCGGGCTTGTCCCGGCCATCCACGTCGTGCCCAGACGAAAGACGTGGATGCCCGGGACCAGCCCGGGCATGACGAGTCCTGGGTTGGCGGTTTGCCTCATCGCTGAGGACTGTGGTGCTCTGGCGCGATCGAAGCTAGACCGTGCGCAGAGCCGCCCGCTCAATCCTTGAAATAGGGCTCCACCGGCCCATGCACCTTGATGGTCAGCGGGTTGCCGTGGCGGTCCTTGGCGGTGCCGGCGGCGACGCGGATCCAGCCTTCGCTGATGCAGTATTCCTCGACATTGGTCTTCTCGGCGCCCTTGAAGCGGATGCCGACGTCGCGCGACAGGATCGCTTCGTTGTAATAGGGGCTCTTCGGATCGACCGACAGGCGGTCCGGGAATGCAGGGGTGTCGTTGTCGCTCACAGCAGTGCCTCGATCTCTTTTCGCAACGCCTCGGGCGTGGTGGTCGGCGCATGGCGCGACACCACATGACCGGCTCGATCGACCAGGAATTTGGTGAAATTCCACTTGATCGCCGAGCCCAGGAGGCCCGTCTTCTCGCCCTTCAGGAACCGGTACAGCGGATGCGCGTCGGCGCCGTTGACGTCGATTTTCGCAAACAGCGGGAAGGTTACATCGTACTTGCCCGCGCAGAACGCGCCGATCTCCTCCGCCGTGCCCGGCTCCTGGGCGCCGAACTGGTTACAGGGAAATCCGAGCACGGCAAAGCCCCGGGGCGCGTAGGCGCGATGCAGCGCCTCCAGGCCGCGATATTGCGGCGTGAAGCCGCAGGCGCTGGCGGTGTTGACGATCAACAGCACCTGGCCTTCGAAGCGCTGCAGCGGCACCTCCTCGCCCTTCAGCGAGGTCGCGGTGAAATCGTAGATGCCGGCGGCGCTCACGCCAGCACCGGATCGATCGGCGACGGCGGCGTCCCGCCGGCCTCGATCGCCTCGCCCGCGGCGAGGCAGATGTCCTCGCGAAAGCGCTGGCCGACCAGTTGGACGCCGACGGGAATGCGCCCGACCATGCCGGTCGAGACCACGAGGCCCGGCAGGCCGAAGAAGGGAATCGCGATCTGCGTCAGCTGCGCATGCCAGACCTGCCTGAACGACTCCTCGTCCTTGCGGTCGAGCTGGTCGGCGAACGGCAGCATGCCCGACACTGGCAGCAACAGCAGCGGGTGCTGCTCCATGAACAGCAGCCACTGCCGGGTCAGCGCGGCGCGCCGCGCCAGGGTCTGCGACAGGTCGAACGGGTGCACCTTGTCACTGACACCGCGCAGGCAGGCGAGCGCGCCCGGATCGCCCTCCTGCTCGGCCGCCGCTAGCTGGGCCTCGTAGCCGTCGCCGAGCCACAGCCGGGTCTGCAGCAAGGCGGCCTCCTGCATCGGCGGCGTGTCGGCGATCTCCTCGACGGTCCAGCCGGCCGCTTCGAGCCGCCGGGCGGCGTCGCGTAGCGCGGCGACGACCTCGGGTACCGGGTTCAGGCCATCCGGATTGACGCAGAGCGTGACGCGCTTCGGCAGCTCGGGGCCCTCGAGCGGCACCGGCATCCACCAGACGTCGCGGACGTCGCGCGCCGACATCGCCGCCAGCGCGATCCGGACGTCGTTGACGGTGCGGGCCAGCGGGCCGGAGACGGCGCTGATCTGCGGGCCGATCGGCCGCTCCGGCAGGCAGGTGTTGAAGGCGGGGATGCGGCCGACCGTCGGGCGCAGACCGTGGATGCCGCAGGCATAGGCCGGATAGCGGACGGAGCCGGCGATGTCGGTGCCGTGGCCGATATGGCCGATGCCGGCGGCGGTGGCCGAGCCGGCGCCGCCGGACGAGCCGCCGGGCGTGATGCCGGGGTCGCGCGGGTTCTTGGTGTGGCCGTGGATGAGGTTGCTGGTGAACCAGCGGTAGGACACCGCCGGCGTGTTGGTGCGGCCGAGCAGCACGGCGCCGGCCTTCACGAAATTATTGACGACGGGGTTGTGCGCTGACGCGATGGCGTCCTTCTGCAGGTTGAGGCCGTTGGTGGTGGCGTAGCCTGTCTGATCGACATTCACCTTGATCGTCACGGGTACGCCGGCGAGCGGCCCGGGATCCTCGCCGCGCGACAGCCTGGCATCGATGGCGTCGGCCTGCTTCAGCACGTCCTCGGGGCGATGGTCGATCACGGCGTTGATCTGCGGATTGACCGCATCGAGCCGAGCCAGCGCCGCGGTCGCGGCGTCGCGGGCGGAGACCTGTTTGGACTTGATGAGGGCGGCGAGGTCGGCAGCCGGCAGGCGCCAGAGATCGGTCATGGACAACTCCGTGATGGTCCCGGGTTCTTAGCGCGGGGAACGGCACGGAGAAAGCCGCGCATCGCGAGGTGGGCCATGCATCTGGCAGCGCCGCTGCCGCCTGGCCTCGAGACCTCACCCTCGACATTTCCTTCGGCATCCCGGGCCCCTATATACCGCGCCATGACCACGCCTGCCGCCCAGCCCGACCGCCATCCTCTCGCGGTTCAGAATCCGGAACTCGATGAGGCCTCCATCCGCCGTCTGATTCAGACCTTCTATGAACGTGCGCGGCAGGACGAACTGATCGGTCCCATCTTCAACCGCGCGGTGGACGACTGGGACGAGCATATCGGCAGGATCAGCGATTTCTGGTCGTCGATGTTCCTGAAGACCGGCCGTTACAGCGGCGCGCCGATGCGGCCGCATCTCGTGCTGGCGCTGCAGGGCGCGCATTTCGACCGCTGGCTGCAGCTGTTCGAGGCGACGGCGAAGGAGCTGTTCGCCGAGGGGCTCGCCGAGCTGTTCATCATCCGCGCGCGGCGCATCGCCGACAGCTTCGAGATGGGAATCGCCAGCACGCGCGGCGACCTCGTGCGCCCGCGCCATTCGCTCTGACCCGGCTCGCGTCGGCCACGGCGCCGGTCTGCCCGGTCGGCGGCCACACCACCCGGCGCAGCCTCGCTCCGAGCATCTGCGCCTTCAGTGCCGCGTCATCGACTGCGCGGGCATGGTGAAGATGGCCTCGGAGAACGGAAACTCCAGTACGACCTCGCCGTCCTCATCGGTGACCTCGATGACGGCCGTCATCAGCGCGGCATTGCCGCCCTCGGTGCGCAGCAGTTCCTTGATCATGTCGCGCGCCACTTCCCAGGCGCGGTCGGGATTGCGCAGCACTTCACCGTCGGTGTCGGAGACCAGTTCCTCGCCGATCCGCGTGTTGAAGAAATATCTAGGCATCGTCGGTTTCCAATGGGGTCGCGCGCTTGGGTTTTCTTGGGTTTCTCAGGTCTTCTTGGGTTTTGAAGTCTCTAACGTCTCACGACTGCTTTATCCGCATCGCCCTGCCCTCAAGCTAGCGACTGAAGTGAGCGGCGTTACGAAGCCATCGATCACGAATTCGTTGTTTTCACGGCTCAATCCGACGAAAATGGCAGCAATTCGCGGCTGCGGCATCGCACTGCAATAAACAGGCCTGACAGGCTCAAACAAAAAGATTCCACTGGCGAACTTTTCGTAGCACGGTAGTTTAATTCCGAGGACGATAACCGTCCCATCTTGAAGGAGAGGACAATGGCCTGGAAAGCACCGAAGATCGTTGAAGTGCCGGTCGGCATGGAAATCAACATGTATGCCTGCGCGGCCCGCAAATAATTCGCGGGTGTGACGTCCAGGTCCCGCTTGGCCGGGGCGTCGACGCTCGAGGGTGGGGATCAGTGATCGCGTGCGTGCCAGCCCGTGCGCAGGCCCGGTATCCCACCCTCGTCACCTTCGTGACCTGCAGGTCGTCCTGACTGTTCGTCAGCCAGACCGTTCGTCAGACTCCCTGTTGGTCATCCTCCCTGTTGGTCATCCTGCCGCTGGTAATCGCGTGCGCGACCAAAGCTGAATTCCAGGAGACGGCTCATGCTTCGCATCGTCGTCCTGGGCGCCGCGGCGGGCGGCGGAGTCCCGCAGTGGAATTGCGGCTGCGCCGTCTGCCGTGCCGCCCGCACCTCACATCCCGAGATCAGCAACAGCCAGGCCTCGGTCGCCGTCAGCGCCGACGGCGCCAACTGGTTCCTGATCAACGCTTCGCCCGACCTGCGGCAGCAGGTCACCCGTACGCCGCAACTGCACCCGAAGCCGGGCGCCTTGCGCCACAGCCCGATCGCCGGCGTGATCCTGACCAATGGCGAGATCGACGCGATCACCGGGCTATTGTCGATGCGCGAGAGTTCGCCATTTTCGATTCATGCCCACCCCAAGGTGCTTGCGATCCTGCGGTCGAACAACATCTTCGATGTGCTGAAGGACGAGACCGTCAAGCGCCTGCCGATCGAGATCGATGCGCCGTTCCGGCCGCAACTGCAGGATGGCCGGCCCTCGGGGCTGGAGATCACCGCCTTCGCGGTCTCCGGCACCAGCGCGTGGTATCTGCGCGACAAGCAACATCCGGGCGGCAGCTCGTCGACCGGTGACACGCTGGGGCTGAAGATTACCGACCTCGACAGCGGGCAATATGGCTACGTCATCGCCGCCTGTGCCGGCGTCGACGACGCCTTGAGAACGAGATTGAAAGGCGCGCCGCTGGTGCTGTTCGACGGCACCGTGTGGCGCGACGACGAGATGATCCAGGCTGGACTCGGCAACAAGACCGGGCAGAGCATGGGACATATCGCGATGTCCGGAGAAAGCGGCGCAATCAAGCAGCTGGCGGACCTCGGGATCGGCAGGAAGATCTTCCTGCACATCAACAACTCCAATCCGGCGTGGCTGCACGCCTCACACGAGCGGCAAACGTTGGAACGCGAGGGATGGGAAATCCCCGCTGAAGGGATGGAGATCGTACTGTGAGTGAGGTCAATCTGAGCGGAATGACGGCGCTGTCGATCGGACGCGGCGTCACGCTGAACAATGCGGGCGAATTGGAAGCAGCGCTGCGCCACATCGGCGCGACGCGCTATCACAACCACCATCCGTTCCATAAGCTGCTGCACAGCGGCAAGCTCAACAAGGGCCAGGTGCAGGCCTGGGCGCTGAACCGCTACTATTACCAATCGACGATCCCGCTGAAGGACGCGATGGTGATGACACGCTTTCGCGATCGCGCCACGCGGCTGGAATGGCGGCACCGCATCGAGGATCACGACGGCGACGTCGGCAGCGAGGGCGGCATCGAGCGCTGGCTGAAGCTGACCGAAGGCCTCGGCCTCGACACGGCTTACGTCGAATCCACCGAAGGCATCCTGCCGGCGACGCGCTTCGCTGTCGAAGCCTATGTGCATTTCTGCCGCGACCGCTCGCCGCTGGAGGCGATCGCCTCGTCGTTGACCGAGCTGTTTGCGCCGAGCATTCATGAAGAGCGGATCTCTGGCATGCTGGAGCACTACAATTTCGTCAACAACGACACCATGAGCTACTTCAAGCGCCGCCTCACCCAGGCGCCGCGCGACGCCAACTTCGCCCTGCATTACGTCAAGGAGCACGCTGCCACGCCCGAGCAGCGCGCCGCGGTGTGCAACGCGCTGATCTTCAAGACCAACGTGCTGTGGGTGCAACTTGACGCGCTGTATCACGCCTATGTCGAAGGCCACATCCCGCCCGGCGCGTTCGTGCCGAAGGAGGGGTAGCGTGGTTGTCGCGGCTCTCTCAACAGCATCGGTTCCACCCTCCCCTGGAGGGGGAGGGTCGGCTCGCGCGAAGCGCGAGGCGGGGTGGGGTGAAGCCGCCAGCCGCGGTGCGCGTGGAGAAATCACCCCACCCCGTTGCGCATCGCGCGCGATGCGCAACGACCCTCCCCCTCCAGGGGAGGGTGGGCACTTCCGATGCCGCAGCATCGGATCAAACGCACCTGCTATCGTGTAGAGACCCGCCATGGCCCCGCGTCACATCCAAGTTGCCGAGACCAGCCGCGTGGTGCTGCCGCGGCATACCAAGCTGAAATACGACGAGACGCGTCAGGTGTGGGTGATCCTCGCGCCGGAGCGCGTGCTGGCGCCGGATGAGATCGCAGTTGAAGTACTCAAGCTGTGCGACGGCGCGCGCAGCGTCGCTGCTATCATCGACGAGCTCGCGGCGAAATACGCCGCGCCCCGCGACGTGATCGCGACCGATGTCGTCGCCATGCTGCAGGATCTCGCCGACAAGGGCTTTCTGACCGAGGTCCGGGAGACGACATCATGACCGAGCTGACCGCGACGGCGCCGCAGATTGACGCGAATGACGGCCTCGCCGTGCTGGAGCGGCGCGGCTCCGTGGCCGAGAGCTTCGGCATTCCGCTCGCCGTGCTGCTCGAGCTCACCCATCGTTGCCCGCTGCAATGCCCCTATTGCTCCAACCCGCTGGAGCTCGATCGCTCGGGCCAGGAGCTGACCACCGCGGAGTGGAAGAAGGTGCTCTCGGAGCTCGCCGAGATCGGCGTGCTGCAGGTGCATTTCTCCGGCGGCGAGCCGACCGCGCGCAAGGACATCGTCGAGCTGGTGCAGCACGCCAACGATGTCGGCCTCTACACCAACCTGATCACCTCGGCGGTGCTGCTGACGCGCGAGCGGCTCAAGGAGCTGGCCGATGCCGGGCTCTGCCATGTGCAGATCAGCTTCCAGGGCAATGAGCCCGTGGTCGCCGACCGCGTCGGCGGCTACAAAGGCGGTCATGCCAAGAAGCTCGAGGTCGCCAAGTGGACGCGCGAGCTCGATTTGCCGCTGACCGTCAACGCCGTGATGCACCGGCAGAACCTGCATCAGCTGCCCGACATCATCCAGATGGCGGTCGATCTCGATGCCGACCGGCTCGAGGTCGCCAATGTGCAATATTACGGCTGGGCCTTGAAGAACCGCGCCAGCCTGATGCCGACCTTTGCGCAATTGGAAGAGACCGACCGCCTCGTCGAGGAGGCGCGCGAGCGGCTGAAGGGCACGCTGACGATCGACTACGTCGTGCCGGACTACTACGCGCTGCGGCCGAAGAAATGCATGGGCGGCTGGGGCCGGCAGTTCTTCAACATCTCGCCCTCGGGCAAGGTCCTGCCCTGCCATGCCGCCGAGAGCATCACCGGGCTCGACTTCATGTCGGTGCGCTCGAACAACTCCATCGCCTGGATCTGGCAGAACTCCGAGGCCTTCAACCGCTATCGCGGCACCGGCTGGATGAAGGAGCCGTGCAAGAGCTGCGAGTTTCGCGAGATCGATTTCGGCGGCTGCCGCTGCCAGGCGTTTGCGCTGACCGGCGACGCTGGCAACACCGATCCGGCCTGCACGCTGTCGCCGCTGCACGAGAGCATCTTCAAGCAGGCCGAGCGCGATGCGGCCTCGGGCCAGGACCGCTTCCTCTATCGCAACTTTGCCGGCGGCACGCCGGAGAACGGCAATGATGCCTGACGCCGAAGCCGGCCGCGCCTCAACACACCGCAACGATCCGTTTGCGCCGCTGACGTCGGAATGGCTCGACGTCTCCGGCGGCCATCAGATCTATGTCGAGAGCACCGGCCGCATCGGCGGCATCCCCGCCGTCTATCTGCATGGCGGCCCCGGCTCCGGCTGCCAGCCGGATCATCGCCGGCTGTTCGATCCCGAGCGCTTCCATGCCGTGCTGTTCGACCAGCGCGGCGCCGGCCGCTCGCGCCCGGCGCGCAGCCGCGACAACAACACCCTGCCCGACCTGATCGCCGACATGGAGACGATCCGCGCCAAGTTCGGCTTCGAGCGCTGGATCGTTGCCGGCGGCTCCTGGGGCGCAACACTGGCGCTGGCCTATGCGCAGGCGCATCCGACCCGCGTGACGGGCCTCGTGCTGCGCGCGACCTTCCTCGGCACCCGCGCGGAGGTGGCCGCCGCCTTCGGCGAAACGCTGGCGCGCTTTCACCCGGCCCTGCACCGCGATTTTCTGGACCTGTTGCCGGAAGCCGAGCGCGCCGATCCCTGCGACGCCTATTTCCGCCGCATCCTCGATCCCGACCCGGCCATCCACGGCCCCGCCGCCCGCGCCTGGCACGACACCGAGCGCGCGCTGTCGGAGGTGAAGCCGTCGCGCACCCAGCTCGATCGCCTCGCCATCCGCTCCGGCAGCGCGCTGCCGGCGACGCCGTTCATGGAGGCGCACTACTTCTCCAACGACAGCTTCATGGCGCCGGACCAGCTGCTGCGGGATGCGACCAAGCTGGCCGGCATTCCCGGCATCATCGTGCAGGGCCGCTACGACCTGCTCTGCCCGCCCGCGACCTCGGCACGGCTGGCCGACGCATGGCGCGACGCCGAAATCCGTGTCGTCGAAGCCGCAGGTCACAATCTTTATGACCCCGGCATCCGCGATGCGGTCATGAAAGCCATCTGCGATATGGCGAAGCGCGCGACGGCGCCTTAAACACATCTCTCATTCCCCTCATGCTGAGGAGGCGCGCCAGCGCCGTCTCGAAGCATGGGGCCCGTGACACCTCGGGCCTCATCCTTCGAGATGGCCGCTTTTGGCGGCCTCCTCAGGATGAGGATCAGCACACGCACCAGGAGGCTCGAGATGCCCATCGCCGGGAAAGGCATGCTTTTGACATCGATGAACATCGATGCCGAGCATGAAGCTGATTTCAACCACTGGTACGACGCAGAGCATCTCGAAGAGCGCGTGGCCATTCCCGGCTTCGTCGAGGCGCGGCGCTATGTCGCCGAGCAGGGCAGCCCGAAATATCTGTGCCTGTATTCGACCGAGAGCATCGACGTGCTCGACAGCGCCGCGTATCGCGCTCGCTTGGAGTCGCCGACGGAATGGTCGAAGACGGTGATGGCGCGGTTCAAGAACATGATCCGCAGCGTCGCGCGCATCACGATCTCGAAGGGGGCGGGGCGCGGCGCCGTGCTGGGCATCATCCGGCTGCGGCCGAAGCCGGGACAGGACGGCGCACTGCGCGACGCGCTAGAGGTCGAGCTCGATCCGCGCGAGCTCAGGGGCGTGATCTCGATGCATCTGCTCGAAGGCGATGCGGATCTCTCCGGCCCTGCTGCTGGCGTGCCAGCAACCTCACGCGATGCCGACTGGTTCATCCTGATCGACGGCACCGACAGCCACGCGATTGCCACGCTGATGACCACGCGCTTTGCGGCGATCGACGGACCGCTGGCAACGCAGATCTCGGCCGGCATCTATAGGCTGATGTGGGATTTGAGCCGCGCGGACATCGCGACCAACTAAGTTTGACGCCCATCTCTCTCCACGCGTCATGGCCGGGCTTGTCCCGGCCATCCACGTCGTCCGGCATCTTGAGAAGCGCGTGGATGCCCGGGTCAAGCCCGGGCATGACGACTGAGTGCGTGGTGTCTCGCTTGCCCTACTGGCTCTTCCTACTCGTCCACATCACATCCCGCATCGCAACACATGGCCACATCGCGCCTGCAATGCGGCATTGCATCACTGTGCATGACCACCAGCCCTGCAAATTTGCCTTTGTGTGCGCCTTGGAATGGCTCTAGTCTGATATGACTATTCAATTGAGCCATTCAAAAAACAGAAGGTCGACGAACAGGCCAGCTCCGGAGCGCAATTGATCCGCCGCTGTTCCTGAACAATCGGTCGTCCTCAGGTCAGGAAGGCCGCGCGCTCGTGGTTCGCCGCGCGGACAGGGTAGGAATGAGAGCGACTGATATTTCGGCCCCCGACTACTTTCACAAAGTGGTCGATTGCCAATGGGCTTGTCCCGCACACACCCCGGTTCCCGAATACATCCGCCTGATCGCCGAGGGTCGCTACAGCGACGCCTACATGATCAATTGGAAGTCGAATGTGTTCCCCGGCATTCTCGGACGCACCTGCGACCGCCCCTGCGAGCCTGCCTGCCGCCGCGGGCGCGTCGAGGAGAGTCCGGTGGCGATCTGCCGCCTCAAGCGCGTCGCGGCCGACTTCAAGGATGATGTTCACCACCGTATGCCGCGGCCTGCCCCGAAGAACGGCCGGCGCATCGCGCTGGTCGGCGGCGGCCCGGCCTCGCTGACGGTGGCCCGCGACCTCGCCCCGCTCGGCTATCACTGCATAGTGTTCGACGGCGATGCGAAGCCCGGCGGCATGATGCGGTCGCAGATCCCCAAGTTCCGTCTGCCCGATAGCGTGATCGACGAAGAGACCGGCTACGTACTCGGCCTCGGCGTCGAGTTCAAGGCCGGTCATCGCATCGACAGCCTGAAGAAGCTGCTGGCCGACAATTATGATGCCGTGTTCATCGGCTCGGGCGCGCCGCGTGGCCGCGAGCTGACCCTTCCCGGCCGCACGGAAGCGGCCGCCAACATCCACCTCGGCATCGACTGGCTGTCGAGCGTCTCGTTTGGCCATACCGACAAGATCGGCAGGCGCGTGATCGTGCTCGGCGGCGGCAACACCGCGATGGACTGCTGCCGCACCGCGCGACGGCTCGGCGGCGAGGACGTCAAGGTCGTCGTGCGCTCCGGTTTCGAGGAGATGAAAGCTTCACCGTGGGAGAAGGAAGACGCGCTGCATGAGGACATTCCGATCCTCAACTATCTCGTGCCGGTTGCCTTCAACCACGACAACGGCAAGCTCACTGGCGTCACCTTCCAGAAGGTGAAGGCCGAATATGACGCCAACGGCCGGCGTTCGCTGGTGCCGTCCGGCGAGCCCGATCAGACGTTCGCGTGCGACGACGTGCTGGTGGCCGTCGGCCAGGAGAATGCGTTCCCGTGGATCGAAGCCGATTGCGGTGTCGCATTCGACAAATGGCACATGCCCGAGGTCGATCCGAAAACCTTCGTCTCGACCAATCCAAAAGTGTTCTTTGGCGGCGATGCCGCATTCGGGCCGAAGAACATCATCTGGGCGGTCGCGCAGGGACATGAAGCCGCGTTGTCGATCCACCGCCTGCTGTCAGGCGAGGACATCACCGAGCGGCCGCTGCCCGAGGTGCACGTCTCCTCGCAGAAGATGGGCATCCATGAATGGAGCTACGACAACGACATCTCGGCGGAGAAGCGCTTCAAGGTGCCGCACCGCGACAAGGTCGTGGCGCTGAAGGACATCCGCGCCGAGGTCGAGCTCGGCTACGACGTCAAGCTCGCGCTCGGCGAGGCGCATCGCTGCCTGAACTGCGACGTGCAGACGGTGTTCTCCAACACGCTGTGCATCGAATGCGATGCCTGCGCCGACATCTGCCCGATGGACTGCATCACCTTCACGGAGAATGGCGAGGAGGCTGATCTGCGCTCACGCCTGAAGGCGCCGTCTGTTCATCCCGACCAGGACCTCTACGTGTCATCGGATCTGAAGACCGGACGCGTGATGGTGAAGGACGAGGACGTCTGCCTCCATTGCGGCCTGTGCGCCGAGCGCTGTCCCACCGGTGCGTGGGACATGCAGAAATATTTCATCGAGACGACTCACGCAGGTCACGCATGTCCCAGCAAGCGCCGCTCAGCAGCGTAAACGATTTCGTCGTCCGCTTCGCCAACGTCAACGGCTCCGGCTCGGCCAGCGCCAACGAATTGTTCGCGCGCGCCGTGCTCCGCCACGGCGTCCCGGTGTCCCCACGCAACATCTTCCCGTCGAACATCCAGGGCCTGCCGACCTGGTACGAGGTGCGGGTCACCGAGGCCGGCCATCTCGGCGCGCGCGGCGGCGGCACCGACCTGATGGTCGCGATGAACCCGCAGACCTGGGACAAGGACGTCGCCGGCATCGTGCCGGGCGGCTATCTGTTCTACGATTCGACCAAGCCGATGCCGTCGACCAAGTTTCGCGACGACATCACCGTCATCGGCGTGCCGCTGACCGCCATCACCAACTCGACCTATTCGGATCCGCGCCAGCGCCAGCTGTTCAAGAACATCATCTATCTCGGTGCCCTCTCCGCGCTGCTGGACATGGACCCGAAGCTGATCGAGCAATTGATCGGTGAGCAGTACAAGGGCAAGGAAAAGCTACTCTCCTCCAACGTCCATGCGCTGCATCTTGGCCGCGACTGGGCACTGCAAAACCTGAAATGTCCGATCGGCCTGCGCATCAAGAAAGCCGACAAGGTCGGTGACCGCATCTTCATCGAGGGCAATAACGCCGCCGCGCTCGGCGCGGTCTATGGTGGCGCCACGGTGTGCGCGTGGTATCCGATCACGCCGTCGTCGTCCCTGGCCGAGGCCTTCACCAACCACTGCAAGAAGCTGCGGCACGATCCCGAGACCGGCGAGGCCAAATACGCGATCGTGCAGGCCGAGGACGAGCTCGCCTCGATCGGCATGGTGGTCGGCGCGTCCTGGAACGGCGCCCGCGCCTTCACCACAACATCGGGTCCCGGCGTGTCGCTGATGACCGAGTTCATCGGCCTGTCGTACTTTGCCGAGATCCCGGCCGTCATCATGAACGTGCAGCGTGCCGGGCCGTCGACGGGCATGCCGACGCGGACCCAGCAATGCGACCTGGTCGCCTGCGCCTATGCCTCGCATGGCGACACCAAGCACGTGCTGCTGTTCCCCGAAGACCCCGCCGAGGCGTTCGAGTTTTCGGCAGCCGCCTTCGACCTCGCCGAGCGGCTGCAGACCACGATCTTCCTGATGCTCGATCTCGACATCGGCATGAACCAGCGGCTGTGCCGGCCGCTGAAATGGGACGATTCCAGGCAGTATGACCGCGGCAAGGTGATGACCGCCGAGATGCTGGAGGAGGGGCGCGACTTCGGCCGCTATCTCGACGTCGACGGCGACGGCATCCCGTTCCGCACCCTCCCCGGCGCCCATCCGACCAAGGGCTCGTACTTCACCAGGGGCACCTCGCGGGACCGCTACGCGCGCTATTCGGAAGAAGGCGCCGTCTATGCGGACAACGTGCAGCGCCTGTTGCGCAAGTTCCAGACCGCGCAGGACATGGTGCCGCGGCCGCTGCAGGCCAATGCTGCCAAGCCGACCAAATATGGCGTGATCTATTTCGGCTCGACCGCACCGGCGATGGACGAGGCGATCGAGCTATTGGAGGCGCGCGGCTGTCAGCTCGACCGCCTGCGCATCCGCGCCTTCCCGTTCCATTCGAGCGTGGCGAGCTTCATCGCCGAGCACGATTTCGTCTACGTGGTCGAGCAGAACCGCGACGCCCAGCTGCGCCAGCTGATCGTGACCGAGAACGGCATCGATCCGGTGCGCCTGGTGCCGATCCTGCATTATGACGGCACGCCGATCACGGCACGCTTCATCGCGGACGCGATCGGCGACCACCAGGACCACATCCAGGTCACGCCGCGGCGCAAGGCGGTGTCGTGACGATGTGTCCACTCTCTCCCAACGTCGTGCCCGGGCTTGACCCGCCTGCGCGGCCGAAGCCGCTCCGGCGCGGCGAAGGCCCGGGCATCCATCTTCTTTGTTTTCGCGGCCCGACGTGGATGGCCGGGACAAGCCCGGCCATGACGGCACTGGGCCACAGGGTGCGCTCATGACCTACATCGCAAAGCCGAAATTCCAGCATCCCGGCATCAAGAAGAACGCGCTGGGCTACAGCCATCGCGACTACGAGGGCAAGATCTCGACCCTGTGCGCCGGCTGCGGCCACGATTCGATCACGGCCTCGATCATCGAGGCCTGCTTCGAACTGTCGATCGAGCCGCATCGCGTGGCAAAGATCTCCGGCATCGGCTGCTCGTCGAAGACGCCGGACTACTTCCTCGGCAATTCGCACGGCTTCAACACCGTGCACGGCCGCATGCCCTCGGTGCTGACCGGCGCCAACCTTGCCAATCGCGAGTTGATCTATCTCGGCGTCTCCGGCGACGGCGACTCCGCCTCGATCGGCTTCGGCCAGTTCGCGCATGCGATCCGGCGCGGCGTCAACATGACCTACATCGTCGAGAACAACGGCGTCTACGGCCTGACCAAGGGGCAGTTCTCGGCGACGGCGGACCGCGGCTCGAAGTCCAAGAAGGGCGTCACCAACACCGACAATCCAATCGACCTCGTCGGCATCGCGCTGCAGCTGGGGGCGACCTATGTCGCGCGCTCGTTCTCCGGCGACAAGAAGCAGCTGGTGCCGATCATCGAGGGTGCGATCCGGCACAAGGGCGCGGCGTTCATCGACGTTATCAGCCCCTGCATCGCCTTCAACAATCATGCCGGCTCGACCAAGAGTTTCGACTATGTCCGCGAGCACAACGACGCCGTGAACCGGCTCGACGTGTTGACCGGCCGCGACCCGATCGAGATCGACCAGGATCCCGGCACGGTGCAGATCGTCGAGCAGCACGACGGCTCGCGGCTTGCGCTGCGCAAGATCGACGCCGACTACGATCCGCATGACCGGCTGGGCGCGATGACCTTCCTTCAGAAGCACGCGGCGCAAGGCCAGATCGTGACCGGGCTGCTCTATGTCGATCCGGAGGCCGACGACCTGCACAGCCACCTCAACACGGTGGAGCGGCCGCTCAACCGGCTCGAGGCGGCGGACCTGTGCCCGGGCCAGAGCGTGCTGGACAAGATCAATGCGAGCTTGCGGTAGCAGAGCCAAGCTCAGCGAGCGTCAATCGCGCATGGCTGCTGACCGTTCGTGAGGACGATTCTCATGGGCAAAGTGCAGCGCCGTCCTCGGTGCTAACCCTCGCGGTGAGGAGCGTCGCCCTTGCGACGCATCTCGAACCGCGAGGCCCGAGCGGCGGCCTCGCCCTTCGAGACGCCCGCCTGCGGCGGGCTCCTCTGGGTGAGGGTGGAGAGCTTTCGCTGTGGCAAGAGGGGCAGATCGGCTGGCCGAGAGGCACAGATCCTTTTTCACGAGCAGGCTGCTCATGATGAGTTGGATTGCACCCGCAGCGAATTCGTCCAAACGCGTTCGAGCTGCGCAATGGCCTCCGGCAGCGGCAGTGCCGACAATGCCTCATCAGCCCCGCTCACGAGCCCAAACTCCCGCAGCCTGACCAAGGCCTCGTCAATGTTGAACGCGCGGCCCAATCCGAACATCTGCTGCAGCAGCTCCTCGACGTGGCTACCGAGCGCGGCGCGCGACAGCGGGACGGATGCCAGCAGCAAGCCGCCATAGGCCAGCACCGCCTCCTTCCAGTCCTGGTCCTCGGCCTCGCCGATCAAATAGTTGAAGATGCCGGAATTGTTGTTGACGTTGCGGAAGTAGATGTTGTCGGTGACCTGCTTCTGATGGATCAGCGACTGGCGATGGAAATTGCCCCATTGCCTGAGGATGAAGGCGCCGAGCGCGAACAGGCCCGAGAGCGCAGCCAGCGCCTGCTCGGTGTCGTTGTCGTGCACGGTGCCGCTGAGGCCGAGATAGAAGCCGGCGACGATGAACAGCACGGTCAGGGTCGAGGCCAGCTTGAGCAGGATCGGCACGCCGCCGAGCAGCGCCGGCACGCCGAGCGTCAACTGTTCACGCAGGCCCATGACGACGCGCACGTTCGGCAGCAGCGCCTCGAGATCGAAGCGGGCGATGTGGCGGAAATATTTGAACAGCACGGCGCCGCCGCGGATCTTGTTGCGGCCACGCCAGGCGGCGGTCTTGCGCTTCTTCTTCGTCGGCTCGTCGGGCCTGGTCGCGACCATCAGGATGATGTCGTCATAGACCTCCACCTCCTGCGACCGGCGCCGCAGGCCATACAGCATCGGGACCTCGATCGTCTCCTGATGCTGGCCACGCCGGAACATGCGCACGCTGCGATAGTCCGAGATCGGCGCCTTCAGCTTGACGCGCACCAGCGCATGCTCGGCAAAGGCGCGCTCGATCTCGTCATGGGAAATCTCGATGAAATTGGCCTCGCCCAGCACGCGGACGAATTCGTCCGTGAGGTTGCCATAGGCGGTGTCGAGCTCGCCGGACGAGCGATGGCGGCCGATGGGCACCTCGGGGTCGAAGTCGAAATAGGCGTCGCGCAGGCGATCGAGCTCGTCGAAATACTCATGGTGAAGAATGGCGCCGAGCATGCGCGCAAGCTCACGCAGATCGCTCGACTGGACCTCGTCCAGGCCGCCATGCGAAATCACGGCGTCGAGAATGTCAGACTTGCGCAGTGGAATGAACCGGTCCCGCCGGTTGGCCGCCACCGTCTCCCCTGCTCCAACCACGCGCCTTACGTCCGAGCTTCGATCTTTGTCCGCAATGGCAAGAGCGTCAGGCGCCCGCCGATACCGCACACCATAGCTGGCTCACCGGACTTGCGCCACCGGCCGCGATCCCCGTTTTCAGATGCGAACCTCGATATTTGCCGCAGCACAGGTGCTCTCCCCTCCCCCTCTTGCGGGGAGGGGAGACCACCGTCTCCGCGGGAACGAGGCCGATCGAAGAAATCTCAGGGCTTGGCGGCCGCGCTAAGCGGCCGCCGGTTGTATCCGGGGATTGAGCACGTACTCCTTCAGCACCTTGTCGGTGGCGGCATCGACCTCGACCAGCGACACGTCGTAGCTCCAGAGGTCGGCGAGATGCTGAAGCACCCGCTTCGTGTCGGTTTCGTTGAGCTGGGCCCCCTTCACCACCGTATGCCGCAGCATCAGGCGGCGGTCGCCGGCGAGATCGACATCGACCACCTCGATGTTCGGGTCGATGTAGCCGACGTCATACTGCCGCGACAATTCGCGGCGGATGCGGCGATAGCCGCGCTCGTCGTGGATGGCGTCGACCAGGATGCCGGTGCGATCCGCCGGATCGTCGTGCAGGTGGAACAGCCGGAGCTGGCGGATCAGCGCCGGGCTCAGGAACTGGCTGATGAAGCTCTCGTCGCGATAATTGGCCCAGACGTCGCGCAGCACCGCCATCTCGTCACCGGTGCCGGCAATGTCCGGGAACCACTCGCGGTCCTCCTCGGTCGGATCCTTCACGATGCGCGCGATGTCCTGCATCATCGCAAAGCCGAGAGCGTAGGGGTTGAAGCCGGAGAAACGCGGATCGTCGAATTCCGGCTGGAACACGACGTTGGTGTGCGACTGCAGGAACTCGAGGAAATTGCCGTCGGTCAGACGGCCGTCCTGGTGCAGGCGGTTCATGATGCGATAATGCACGTAGGTCGCCGTGCCCTCGTTCATCACCTTGGTCTGGCCCTGCGGATAGAAATACTGCGCGATGTGGCGGACGATGCGCAGCAATTCGCGCTGCCAGGGGGCGAGCCGCGGCGCGCTCTTCTCCAGGAAATAGAGCAGATTCTCCTGCGGCAGGCCGAGCAGCGCCTTGCGGCGTTCGACGTTCAGCACCGCGCTGGTCTTGGCAGGTCCCGTCGGCACGGTGCGCCAGAGATCGTTGAACTGCTCCTCCTCATAGAGCCTTCGCTTGCCGGCGCGCTTCTCCTCCTCACGGAAGTCGAGCTTCTTCTTGCCCGGATAGCGGTCGACACCGTGCGACATCAGCGCATGCGCGGCGTCGAGCGTATGCTCGACCGCTAGCCGGCCATAGCGCTCCTCGCATTGGCCGATGTAGCCGCGGGCGAAATCGAGATAATCCAGAATGCCGTCGGCGTCGGTCCACTGCTTGAACAGATAATTGTTCTTGAAGAAATGGTTGTGGCCGAACGCGGCATGCGCGATCACCAAGGTCTGCATCGTCGCCGTGTTCTCCTCCATCAGATAGGAGATGCAGGGCGAGGAGTTGATCACGATCTCATAGGCGAGCCCCATGAGGCCCTTGCGGTACGATGCCTCGTGATAGGCGAAGTGCTTGCCGAACGACCAGTGCTTGTAGAACAGGGGCATGCCGACCGAGGAGTAGGCGTCGAGCATCTGCTCGGCGGTGATCACCTCGATCTGATTGGGATAGGTGTCGAGCCCGAGTTCGTTCTGCGCCACCTTCTCGCAGGTATCGTGGATACGCTGCAGGGTGAGGAAATTCCAGTCCGCCCCCTCGAACAGAAGCCCGCTCATGACGCCGCCCTCTCCTGCGTCGTGCCGCGACGCTGAAACAGGTCGTGGAAGACGGGAAAGATCTCGCTGCGGTCGCGCACCTTGCGCATCGACAACGGCTGGCCGTTGGCGCGCAGACGCTCATACAGCGACCACAGCGCCGAGTCCGGCATCTCGAACGAATAGGTGCCGGATTCGCCGACCTCAAGATAGGCGAAGAATTGCGACACTGGCAGGATGTTGTCGGTCAGGAGGCGCGCGACGTTCTCGGAATCCGAGGTCGCGTTGTCGCCATCGGAGGCCTGCGCCGCATAGATGTTCCAGTCCGAGGGGCGGAAGCGCGAGCGGACGATGTCGTGCATGCATTGCAGCGCGCTCGACACCAAGGTGCCGCCGGACGCCGGTCCGTAGAAGAAGGTCTGCTCGTCGACCTCCTCGGCGCGGTCGGTGTGGCGGATGAAGACGATCTCGACGTGGCGGTAGCGCCGGGTCAGGAACACGTAGAGCAGCATGTAGAACCGCTTGGCGAGATCCTTCATGTGCTCGGACATCGAGCCGGAAACGTCCATCAGGCAGAACATCACGGCCTGCGCGATCGGCTTCGGCACCGCCTCGAAGCGGCGATAACGGATGTCGATCGGGTCGATGAAGGGGATGCGCTTGGCCTTGGCTTTCAAGGCTTCGAGCTCGGCCACCAACGCGGCCTTCTTGTCCTCGTCGGTCTCCTGCTCGATTTTTTCTTCAAGCTCGGCGATCGCTTCCGGCCTGGGACGGCGCAGCGCAACGCGACGGGCCAGGGCCCTTGTCACCGTACGGCTGATCGAGATGTTGGCCGGCGAGCCCGAGGTGGAGTAGCCGGCGCGCACCAGCCCTTCGCTCTCGGCTTCGGCGAATTTGCGCTTGGCGAGATCGGGCAGTTCGAGATCGTCGAGGAAGAGGTTGACGAACTCCTCCTTGCTCAGCACGAAGCGGAAGGCGTCCTCGCTGTCGCCCTGCCCCGGGCCGGACTTGCGGCCGCTGCCGTCGCCGGAGCGCGGCAGGATGTCGCCTTCGATGAACTTCTTGTTGCCCGGCAGCACCATGTCGCGGGTGCCGCCCTCACGGCGGAAGCGCGGCTCGTCCATGCCGTCGAGCGGGATCGAGACCTCGCCGCCTTCCAGCACGTCCTTGATGTCGCGGTCCTGCGACGTCTTCTTGACCGCTCCCTGAACCAAGGCCTTGGCTCTGCGCAAAAATCGCTGGCGATTTTCCAGACTTTTGCCGCCCGGGTTCAGGCGCCGATCAATGATGTGCATGACCACGTTCCATACGCCTCCTGCTGCAGCGGTCTCAGCTCCTGCTCTCCCCCGCCGCGATGCCGCGGTTCAGTATCAGACCGGACACTGGACCCGGATCCTTCGCCTGTCCGACGCTTCCCATCGAAGCTCAGCGTCGAACGCTTTGCATCATTCGTCGTCCCGGTTCACATCCCCGTTCCGTAGCCCCTGCGCCGAAACCGGCGCCGGACCACGATCAACCGGCCTGCTTCACCCGCATGTACCACTCCACCAGCCGGCGGACCTGCCGCTCGGTGTAGCCGCGCTCGACCATGCGCGCCACGAAGTCGTCGTGCTTCTTCTCGGTCTCGCCATCCTTCTTGCTGCCGAACGAGATGACCGGAAGGAGATCCTCGACCTGCGAGAATATCCTCTTTTCGATCACTTCGCGGATCTTTTCGTACGAGGTCCAGGACGGATTTTTTCCGCCATTCTGGGCCCGGGAACGCAGAGAGAACTTGACAACCTCGTTGCGGAAGTCCTTCGGGTTGGCGATCCCGGCCGGCTTCTCGATCTTGGTCAGTTCCTGGTTCAACAACTCGCGATTGAGCAGCTGTCCCGTATCGGGATCCTTGAAGTCCTGGTCCTCGATCCAGGCGTCGGCATAGTCGACATAGCGATCGAACAGGTTCTGGCCGTAGTCGGAGTAGGATTCGAGATAGGCCTTCTGGATCTCGTGGCCGATGAACTCGGCATAGCGCGGCGCGAGATCAGCCTTGATGAATTCGAGATAGCGCTTCTCGACTTCCTCGGGCAGTTGCTCGCGCCGGATCGACTGCTCCAGCACATACATCAGATGAACCGCGTCGGCGGACACTTCCGACGTGTCGTGGTTGTAGGTCGCGGCCAGCACCTTGAAGGCGAAACGGGTGGAGATGCCGTCCATGCCCTCGTCGACGCCGGCGGCGTCGCGATATTCCTGCACGCTGCGCGCCTTCGGATCGGACTCCTTCAGGCTCTCGCCGTCATAGATCCGCATCTTGGCATAGAGCGTCGAGTTTTCGTGCTTGCGCAGCCTGGACATCACCGAGAAGCGGGCCAGCGTCTCCAAGGTGGCCGGCGCGCACGGCGCAGAGGACAGTTCGGAGCCCTGGATCAGCTTCTCGTAGATCTTGCGCTCTTCGGTGACGCGCAGGCAGTACGGAACCTTGATGACGCAGATGCGGTCGATGAAGGCCTCGTTGTTCTTGTTGGTCTTGAAGCTCTGCCACTCCGCCTCGTTGGAGTGGGCGAGGATCACGCCGTTGTAGGGAATCGCGCCGATGTTCTCGGTGCCGATGTAGTTGCCTTCCTGCGTCGCTGTCAGCAGCGGATGCAGCATCTTGATCGGCGCCTTGAACATCTCGACGAATTCGAGGATGCCCTGGTTGGCGCGGTTGAGGCCGCCCGAATAGCTGTAGGCATCGGGATCGTTCTGCGCGTAGGTCTCGAGCTTGCGGATGTCGACCTTGCCGACCAGCGAGGAGATGTCCTGGTTGTTCTCGTCGCCGGGCTCGGTCTTGGCGATGGCGATCTGGCGCAGCCGCGACGGCTGGATCTTGGCGACGCGGAACTGCGAGATGTCGCCGCCGAAGGCTTCGAGCCGCTTGTAGCACCACGGGCTCATCAGGCCGGACAGGCGGCGGCGCGGAATGCCGTATTTCTCCTCGAGCATCGGGCCCAGCGTGTCGGGATCGAACAGACCGAGCGGCGACTCGAAGACGGGGCTCAGCTCATCCCCGGCCTTGAGCACGTAGATCGGATGCGTTTCCATCAGCTGCTTCAGCCGCTCGGCGAGCGACGACTTGCCGCCGCCGACCGGTCCGAGCAGATAGAGGATCTGCTTGCGCTCTTCCAAGCCCTGCGCAGCATGACGGAAGAACCCGACGATGCGCTCGATCGTGTCCTCCATGCCGTAGAAGCCGGCGAAGGCGGGATACAGCCGAACCGTCCGGTTCAAAAAAATACGGCCAAGGCGTGGGTCCTTGGCCGTGTCGATCATCTGAGGCTCGCCGATGGCAGCTAGTAGTCGCTCAGCAGCGTTCGCGTATCGCATCGGGTCGGCTCGACACGATTCCAGATATTCCTGCATCGACATGTCGGTCTGGCTGCGTGCCTCGAACGACCTCGCGAACGCGTTGAACAACGAATCGTTGTACATGATCCCTCTCCACGTAGGTTCCGCCGCACTTGCTGCAACGGATCGAGATCCTAGTACGTTCCAGCTGATCTCGAACCGACTCAGAGTGAAGCGCGCTAGCCCCTATTGGGCACCGTCTTGGTCCTTTTCCGCAACGCAAAGTGCATGCAGCATATGCCCTATCAACATGCACTTCGCTCAATAGTTCGGCAAAACCACGCCAATCGCCTCTATTTGTATCCTATTGTCTCTGCTTCGCAACATCCGCAATACCCCGGCACCGTAGTCTCCCTGCGCCGCACAAGCTGTTGTGAGGCCACGTGAAGTGGTCGCGACACGCGCGAATCCAGTGTCGGTCCTACAGGTGAACCGCGAATGAACGAAAGTCTTCTGCGCTTCCGCCGATGGCCGGAAGGATTCGTTCGTGATGTCACGTGACAGGCCGGCATCGCGTGCGGCCGACGAGAGTCGTGACGCGCGTCTCGTGAACGTTGCTCGCGTCGTCCAACGTTTGTCGCGCCGGCGATAGTAGACGGCGGGCCCGAACGATCGACCCGCGCGTGCCGGCCCAACCGTTTGGTCAGACCGATCGTCCTGCGCGTCACTGTATCCGACATCGCCTCGGCGACCTCGCGAGGAGAGGCACCAACCGCAAGGTAAGCACAGCTATCAGGCACGGACGATGTCATGTCCCCAACACATGTGATGTTCCTTTCGCTTTGCAAGGAGACGGACCTTGCATCGCCCATCACGTCAACGTCGCCGGCTCCGTGCGGATCGCGATTCGCGTGGGCGTCCGTTCAAGGGCGGGACCGGGCGCCGCGGATGACGTCTCCTCGCATTTGAACGAATTCGATCGGATGGGCATCGCTCTCGGCAACATTCATATCATGGCGACGGTGGACCGATGGCCGCCCGGCGCGCACGAGACCTTGGAAATCCGCACGAAGCACTTGGGATTCAACGAGGATCAATCCATTATGAATGGCGTTATCCGGACGGGTGACGCATAGTTTCGTCTCGGGCCGGGCCGGTTCTGCCTGGAACCCAAAAATGCAAGCCAGCGCACATAGATAGGCATCATGAACCCGGTCAAAGCACTCGAACAACACGGCCAGGCGGTCTGGCTCGACTTCCTCGCCCGCGGCTTCGTCGCCAAGGGCGACCTGAAGCGGCTGATCGACGAGGATGGCGTCAAGGGCGTGACCTCGAATCCCGCCATCTTCGAGAAGGCGATCGGCAGCTCCGATGAATATGACGCCCCCATCGCCAAGGCGCTGAAGAGCGGCGATCGCTCGCCGACGCAGCTGTTCGAGACCGTCGCGGTCGAGGACATCCAGAATGCCGCCGACGTGCTGCGCCCGGTCTATGACGGTTTCGACGGCAATGACGGCTTCGTCAGCCTCGAAGTCTCGCCCTACCTCGCGCTGGACGCCAAGGGCACGATCGCCGAGGCCGAGCAGCTCTGGAAGGCGGTCGACCGCACGAATCTGATGATCAAGGTGCCGGCGACCGACGCCTGCCTCCCGGCCATCCAGGACCTGATCTCGAAGGGCATCAGCGTCAACATCACGCTGCTGTTCTCGCAAGAGGTCTACCGGCAGGTCGCCGAAGCCTATCTCGCCGGCTTGGAGGCCTATGTCGCCGATGGCGGCGATCCGTCGCATGTGGCGAGCGTGGCGTCGTTCTTCGTCAGCCGCATCGACAGCGTCGTCGACAAGCAGCTCGACGAAAAGATCGCCCAGGCCAACGATCCCTCGGAGAAGGAGCGTCTGACCGCGCTCAAGGGCAAGATCGCGATCGCCAACGCCAAGATGGCGTATCAGGACTACAAGCGCCTGTTCGCGGGCGAGCGCTGGGAGCGGCTGGCCGCCAAGGGCGCCAAGCCGCAGCGGCTGCTGTGGGCCTCCACCGGGACCAAGAACAAGGACTACCGCGACGTCCTCTACGTCGAGGAGCTGATCGGGCCGAACACGGTCAACACCGTGCCGCCCGCGACGCTGGATGCGTTCCGCAATCACGGCAAGGTGCGCGACAGCCTGGAAGAGGACGTCGAGGCAGCCGAGGCCGCCCTGGACGATCTGGCGAAGACCGGCATCTCGCTCGACGACATCACCGCCGACCTCGTGATCGACGGCGTCAAGCAGTTTGCCGACGCCGCAGACAAGCTGTACGGCGCGGTCGCGCACAAACGCGCGGTGGTGCTCGGGACGGGACTTGGGCAGCAGACGATCGCCGTGGCTGCCGATCTCGAGAAGAAGGTTCAGGCCGCGACCGAGGACTGGCGCAAGGCCGCCAAGATCCGCCGGCTCTGGCACAAGGATGCGAGCGTGTGGACCGGCCGCGACGAGCAGAAATGGCTGGGCTGGCTGACGAGCGCCCAGAAAACCGATTTCGGGGACTATGAGGATTACGCCCAGCGCGTGAAGGGCCAGAAATTCTCCGATGCCGTCGTGCTCGGCATGGGCGGCTCGAGCCTCGGACCGGAGGTGCTTGCCAAGACCTTCCCGCGCAAGGCTGGCTTCCCCAAGCTCCACGTCCTCGACTCCACCGATCCGGCGCAGGTGCGCGCCATGGAAAAGGCGATCGACATTGCCAGGACGGTGTTCATCGTGTCCTCGAAATCGGGCGGCACCACCGAACCCAACGCGATGAAGGACTATTTCTTCGCACGCGTCGGCGAGGCCATTGGCGCCAAGAAGGCCGGCCATCGCTTCATCGCCGTCACCGATCCCGGTTCGTCGCTGGAAAAATCCGCCAAGGCCCAAGGCTTCGCCCGCATCTTCCATGGCGAGCCGACGATCGGCGGCCGCTACTCGGTGCTGTCGCCGTTCGGGCTGGTGCCCGCGGCGACCGCAGGGATCGACGTGCGTAAGCTGATCGGCCACGCGCTGTCGATGGTGCGCTCCTGCGGCCCCGACGTGCCGCCGCCGCAGAACCCGGGCGTGCAGCTCGGTCTGGCGATGGGCCTCGCCGGGCTCGATGGCCGCGACAAGGTGACGATCTTCGCCTCGCCTGAGATCGCCGATTTCGGCGCCTGGGCCGAGCAGTTGATCGCAGAATCCACCGGCAAGGAAGGCAAGGGCCTGATCCCGATCGAGGGCGAGCCGCTCGGCGAGCCCTCCGCCTATGGCAGCGACCGCTTCTTCATCGACATCAGGGTCGAGGGTGACGATGTGCCCGGCCACGACGCCAAGCTGGCGGCGCTGGAAGACGCGGGGCATCCCGTGGTGCGCATCGTCATGACGTCGACCGATCAGCTCGGGCAGGAATTCTTCCGCTTCGAGATGGCGACCGCGGTGGCCGGTGCTGTCCTCGGCATCAACCCGTTCGACCAGCCCGACGTCGAATCCGCCAAGATCAAGACCCGCGAGCTGACGGCATCGTTCGAGCAGACCGGCGCGCTTCCCCCGGAGGAGCCGGTCGTCTCGGTGAAGGGCTGCGAGCTCTTCACCGACGCGCACAATGCCGAGAGCCTGCGCGAGCATGGCGCGAACGGCACCCTCGCTTCCTGGCTGAAGGCGCATCTCGGCCGTGCCGGCGAGGGCGATTACATCGCTCTGCTCGGCTATATCGAGCACAATGGCGCGAACACCGACGCCTTGCAGCGCATGCGCCTGAGGCTGCGGGACACCAAGCACCTCGCCACTTGCGCCGAGTTCGGCCCGCGCTTCCTGCACTCTACCGGCCAGGCCTACAAGGGCGGACCCGACAGCGGCGTGTTTCTGCAGATCACCGCCGACGATGCGGAGGATCTTGCGATCCCCGGCCAGAAGGCGAGCTTCGGCGTGATCAAGGCAGCGCAGGCGCGCGGTGATTTCGACGTGCTCACCGAGCGCGGCCGCCGCGCCTTGCGGGTGCATCTCAAGGGCAATCTGAAGTCGGGCCTGAAGCTGCTCGACAGCGCCATCAGCGAAGCGCTGAGCTAGGAAAGGCCCCGTCAATGCAATTGGGAATGATCGGTCTCGGGCGGATGGGCGGCAACATCGTGCGCCGCCTGATGCGCGCGGGCCACTCGTGCGTGGTCTATGATCGCGACGCCAAGGCCGTCGCGGCCCTGGTCTCCGAAGGTGCGACCGGCGCCGCCAGCCTGGACGAGTTCGTCGGCAAGCTCGCATCCCCACGGCACGCCTGGGTGATGCTGCCGGCCGGCAAGATCACCGAGGCCACGGTCGAGCAACTGACCAAGCTGATGAGTGCCGACGATGTCATCATCGACGGCGGCAACAGTTTCTGGCAGGACGACGTCCGCCGCGGCAAGGCGTTGCAAGAGCGCGGGCTGCACTATGTCGATGTCGGCACCTCCGGCGGAGTCTGGGGCCTCGATCGCGGCTATTGCATGATGATCGGCGGCGACAAGCCGGTCGTCGACCGGCTCGATCCGATCTTTGCGGCACTCGCCCCGGGCATCGGCGACATCCCGCGCACGCCGGGCCGTGACGGCCGTGACCCGCGCGTCGAGCAGGGCTACATCCACGCCGGCCCGACCGGCGCTGGCCACTTCGTCAAGATGATCCACAACGGCATCGAATATGGCCTGATGCAGGCCTATGCGGAGGGCTTCGACATCCTGCGACATGCCAACAGCGAGGCGTTGCCCGAGGCGCATCGCTTCGACCTCGACCTCGCCGACATCGCCGAGGTCTGGCGCCGCGGCAGCGTCATCCCCTCCTGGCTGCTCGACCTCACCGCGAGCGCATTGGCGCGCCAGCCGGGGCTGGAAAGATATTCCGGCTATGTCGAGGATTCCGGCGAGGGCCGCTGGACCGTCAATGCCGCGATCGATGAAGCCGTGCCAGCCGAGGTGCTGACTGCCGCGCTGTTCGCCCGTTTCCGCTCGCGCCAGGAGCACACCTTCGCCGAGAAGATCCTCTCGGCCATGCGCGAGGGCTTTGGCGGCCACAAGGAGCCCGAACAGCATCCTGATCCGGCACGCCAGAGCGCGCCCGAGATCGTCAAGCCGCGGGACGATCGCACGTGACCGGACAGCATCAGCCGCAACATCAGAAGCCCGACGCCTGCGCCTTCGTGATCTTCGGCGTCACCGGCGATCTCACGCATCGCCTCGTGCTGCCGTCGCTGTACAATCTCGCCGCCAACCATCTGCTGCCCGACCGCTTCTGCATCGTCGGCATCGCCCGCAAGGGGATGTCGAGCGAGCAGTTGCGCAGCAATCTGATGGAGGGCCTGCGCAAACATGCGACCCGTCCGATCGAGGACGAGATCGCCCAGCGCCTGCTGCAATGCGTGACCGCGATCGAAGCCGACCCGAAGGAGCCGGACAGCTTCGATCAGCTGAAGGAACGCCTGGAGAAGCTGGAGGCCGCGCGGGAGACCCACGGCAACCGGCTGTTCTACCTGGCGACGCCGCCCGGCGCCTTCGCCCCGATCGCCCAGCAGCTCGGCCGCGTCGGGCTGTTGAAGGAGCACGGCAAGGCCTGGCGGCGGCTGGTGGTGGAAAAACCGTTCGGCACTGATCTCGCGTCGGCCAAGAAGCTGAACGACCAATTGCTGGAGCTCGTCACCGAGCATCAGATCTACCGGATCGATCACTATCTCGGCAAGGAGACGGTGCAGAACATCCTGGTGCTGCGCTTCGCCAACGGCATGTTCGAGCCGATCTGGAACAGGCATCACATCGATCACGTGCAGATCACGGTGGAAGAGAAGCTCGGCGTCGGCACGCGCGGCAGCTTCTACGACGCCACCGGCGCGCTGCGCGACATGGTGCCGAACCATTTGTTCCAGCTGCTCTCGTTGGTGGCGATGGAGCCGCCGGCGCGGTTCGATGCGCACACCGTCCGCTCCGAGAAGGCCGAGGTGCTCTCGGCGATCCAGCCGCTGACCGAAGAGGAAGCGCTGCTGAATTCCGTTCGCGGTCAATACAAGGCCGGCACGGTGGGTGACACCGAGCTGCCGGACTATCGCAAGACCAAGGACGTGAGTGCCGACAGCGCGACCGAGACCTACGCCGCGCTCAAATTGACCATCGACAATTGGCGCTGGGCCGGCGTGCCGTTCTATCTGCGCACTGGCAAGGCGCTGGGCACGAAGCGAACCGAGGTCGCGATCAAGTTCCGCCAGGCGCCGTTCGCGATGTTCAGCTGCACCCCGATCGACACGTTGGCGGAGAACTATCTGGTCATCGGCATCGAGCCGACCCAGAGCATCACCCTGCAGTTCAATACCAAGGTGCCGGGCCCGACCATCCGCACCGACGGCGTGCAGATGAAGTTCAACTACAAGGACTATTTCCAGGCCGAGCCGGCCACCGGCTACGAGACGCTGATCTATGACTGCATGATCGGCGACAACATCCTGTTCCAGCGCGCCGACAGCGTCGAGGCCGGCTGGAAGGCGGTCGAGCCGTTCATCGAAGCCTGGAAGAAGGCCGGCCGCGACGGCCTGCACACTTACGAAGCGGGAAGCGACGGTCCCAAGGCGACGGCCGATCTGCTGGCGCGGGATGGTCGCAGCTGGCGAAAGCTGACCTGACCGATGGGCAGATCGTCTCCCGAACTGGTGCGCGTCGCCGACAAGGCGGCGATGGCACGAACTGCGGCCGACCTCCTGCTCACCCGGATCGCGGCCAATTCCGGCCGGATCGCCGTGTGCCTCACCGGCGGCTCGAGTCCAAAACAGCTCTACGAACTGCTGGCCACGGACCCCTGGCGTGACCGCATTCCGTGGTCGCGCGTGCACTGGTTCATCGGCGACGAGCGGTTCGTGCCGGCAGGCGATGCCCTGCACAACATGACCATGGCGCGCCATGCGGTCCTCGATGCGTGCGCGCCGGCGGCCAACATTCATCCGATCCCGACGGATACGACCAGCCCCGACAGCAGCGCGAGGGCCTATGAGCACGAGCTGAAGGCGTTCTATGGCGCTGACCGGCTCGATCCGGCACGGCCGCTGTTCGACGTCGTGCTGCTCGGGATCGGGCCCGATGGTCACGTCGCCTCGCTGTTTCCGGAATTTCCGGCCGTCGACGTTACCGATCGCTGGGTCGTGGGCGTCGACAAGGCCAACGTCGCGCCGTTCGTGCCGCGGGTCAGCCTGACCCTGCCTGTGCTGGCGTCCTGCCGGACCATGCTGTTCGCGGTGGCGGGCGGCGACAAGCGGCCGATCTTGACGCGCGTGCTGGCGGGCGAGACCCTGCCGGCCAATCGTGCCCGTTCGAACCATGAGACGCTGATGCTGGTCGATGCGGCGGCGTGGCTGGAGACGTCGTCGGATCGATCGACGTCTGAGCTGCCGCATGCCCTGATCATCATGGGCGTCTCGAGCTCGGGCAAGAGCACGATCGGCGAGGCGCTGGGCCAACGCCTCGGATGGCGGTTCGAGGACGGCGACAGCTTTCACCCGCCGGCCAACGTCGCCAAGATGAGCGCGGGCCATCCGCTCACCGACGAGGACCGCTGGCCCTGGCTGCAGGCGATCGCCGACGAAATCGCGCGCTGCCGCGCCAAGGGCGAGCCCATCATCATCGCCTGCTCGGCGCTCAAGAAAGTCTATCGGGACATCCTGGTCGGCGGCCATGACGACGTCCGCCTCGTCTTTCTCGAGGGCAGCCGGGAGCTGATCGGCGACCGGATGGGTCACCGCCGCGGACATTTCATGCCGACGGGCCTGCTCGACAGTCAGTTCGCCACCCTGGAACCACCCGGAGCCGACGAGCATCCCGTGACGGTCTCGATCGACGCACCGGTCGCGACCATCGTCGACGACATCCTGCAACAGCTTCAGATCGGTCGGGCCCATGCCTGACTGCGAATGGAAGGGCTCATGACCCGCATCGCACTCGTCGTGTCCGACGTCGACGGCACGCTCCTGACCAAGGACAAGGTTCTGACCGAGCGCGCCGCCAAGGCCGCACGCCAGCTGCACGAGGCAGGCATCGCCTTCACCATCACGTCCAGCCGCCCGGCAATCGGCATGGGCTTTCTGATCGCGCCGCTGCAGATCGCCCTGCCGGTCGGCCCGTTCAACGGCAGCTCGATCGTCGGTCCCGACATGCGCCCGCTCGAACAGAGCCTGATTCCCGGCGCCGCCGCCGTACGCTGCGTCGATCTCCTGCATCAGCGCGGCGTCGACATCTGGGTCTTCACCAGCGACGCCTGGCTGACGCGCAACCCCGACGGCGACTACGTGCCGAACGAGCAGCGCGCGATCCGCGCCGATCCGACCATCGTCGGCGACTTCGCGCCCTATCTGTCCAGTGCCTGCAAGATCGTCGGCGCCAGCCGCGACTTCGAGCTGCTGGCCCGCTGTGAGGCCGAGATGCGCGAGCTGCTGGGGACCGAGGCGACCGCGGTCCGCTCGCAGAGCTACTACCTCGACATCACCCCGCCCGGCCGCAACAAGGGCACCTTCGTCACCGCGATGGCCCAGCGCCTCGGCATTCCGCTCGATCAGGTCGCAACCATCGGCGACATGCACAATGACGTCGCTATGTTCGATGTCAGCGGATTGTCGATCGCGATGGGCAACGCCAGCGACGATGTGAAGAGCCACGCCAGGCGCGTCACCACCTCCAACCAGGACGAAGGCTTTGCCAACGCCATGGAGATGATCCTGGCCGAAAACGCACAAGGCTAGACGGCGAGAGCGGGAACGCGAAGCTAGGAGTCCGAGCGCTGCTTGGCCGGCTTGTCGGCGGCCATCCTGGCACTGCTGAGATTCTGCGCGGTATTGATCAGCGCGATATGCGTCAGCGCCTGCGGGAAATTGCCGGTCTGCCGGCGCGCTTGGCTGTCGTATTCTTCCGCCAGCAGGCCGACATCGTTGGCGATGTCGACGACGCGCTGGAACAGCGTCTCGGCCTTGGCGATGTCGCCCGCGAGGACATGCGCGTCGGCGAGCCACAGCGTGCAGGCCAGGAAGGCGCCCTCGATCGGCTGTTGCTCGTCGGGAGACAGCTCGCGCGGATCGTGCCGCAGCACGAAACCGTCGCGCAGCAGATGCTGCTCGATCGCTGCGATGGTGCCGCGGATGCGCGGGTCCGAGCTCGGCAGGAAGCCGACCGCGGGCAGCAGCAGCAGGCTGGCGTCGAGCAGCTTCGAGCCATAGGAGTCGACAAAGCTGCCGAGGGCGGCGTCGTAGCCCTGCTCGCAGACGTCGCGATGGATGGTCTGGCGCAGCCGGCACCAGCGGTCGAGCGGCGCCGACAAATTGAACCGCTCGGCGCTCTTGATGGCGCGGTCGAACGCCACCCAGGTCATGACCTTGGAGAACACGTAGTGACGGCCGTCGCCACGGCGCTCCCAGATGCCGTGATCGGGCTGATCCCAGACATCGGTCAGATGATCGAGCACCGCGCATTCGAGAGCCCAGGTGCCGTCATCGAGCTTGAGCCTGCTCATGCGCGCCTGATGGAAGGCGTCGATCAGCTCGCCATAGACGTCGAGCTGCAGCTGCGCATGCGCGGCGTTGCCGATCCGCACCGGCTGCGCGCCTTCGTAGCCGGCCAACCATTCGGCCTCCCATTCCGTCAGCCGGCGCTGCCCCATGATGCCGTACATGATCTGCATGTAGGCCGGTGCGCCGGCGGCTGCGCGCAGCAGCCAATTGTGCCACGCCAGCGCTTCCTCGGTGTAGCCCGAGTTCATCAGCGCCAGCAGCGTGAAGGTCGCATCGCGCAGCCAGCAGAACCGATAGTCCCAGTTGCGCCGTCCCCCCAGCTTCTCCGGCAACGACGTCGTGGGAGCCGCGACGATGCCCCCCGTCGGACCATAGGTGAGCGCCTTCAGGGTAATCAGGGAGCGCATCACGAGGTCTCGATGGGCTCCGGTATAGGTGCAGCGGCGCGACCAGTCCGACCAGAAGGCTTCGGTATCGCGCAGCGCATGATCGGGATCGATCGCCTTGGGCACCGGCAGATGTGATGGACCATAGGTCAGGACGAACGGCACGGTCTCGCCGGCCGCGACATCGAACTCGGCCACCGTCGTCATGTTCTCGCCGTAGGTCGGGGCCGGCGTATGCAGCACGGCCATGTCCTGACCGCAGATGGCCAATAGCGCCGAGCGGTCGTCGGACTGCCGCACCCAGGGGATCTCGATGCCGAAGCCGAAGCGGATGATCAGATCCATGCGCATCGCCACCCGGCCGGAGACGCCGCGCACCAGTCTGACCACGTCGGAGGCGCTGCCCCGAGGCGGCATGAAGTCGATCAGTTCGACCGTGCCCGTTGCCGTCTCGAACCGGGTTTCGAGGATCAGCGTATCGCCGCGATAGCGGCGTGAGACAGCCCTCACCTCGTCCTGCGGCGTGATCAGCCAGCGGCCGTTGCCTTGGTCACCAAGCAGCGCTGCGAAACAGGCGTCCGAATCGAACGCCGGCCAGCACAGCCAGTCGATCGATCCGTTGCGGCTCACGAGCGCGGCCGTCTCGCAGTCGCCGATCAGGGCATAGTCTTCGATTTTGCAGGGCATTGCACATCCGATTGTCTTGCCCCCGCAAAACCATCGATGATCACGCGCTGGCCGGACTGATCCGATCGGCGGTGACGGCCTTCAGGGCCTCGACGCTGGTCATGGCCGCGATGTCCTCGAGGTCGAGCGGCATCTTGCGACGCCAGTTCGGATGCTCGTCGATCGTGCCGGGAATGTTCGGCTGATCGACCACTTCGAGCAGATCCTCCAGCGAGACCGCCAGCAGCCGCGACCGCGTCCGCGACAGGAAGCTCACGGCGGACAGCACATCGTGATCCTGGATGCCGTTGTGGCGCAGCACCTCGTCCCAGAGCCCGAGCGCGCGCCAACGCTCTTCGTCGGTCTCGCCCGGGTCGATGTCCAGGCCGCGCTTGGTCTTGAGATCGCCGAACGTGCGCCAGCCGGCGTACGTCGACAGATCGTGCGTATTGAGCGTGACCAGGGCGTTCGGCGGATAGGCGTCGACATCACGGAAGCGTCCGTTGTCGTCACGCTCGAAGATCATCACCTTGTAGGACCACAGACCCCAGTCGGCCATCTGCTCGCGAAAACCTTCCGGCACGGTGCCGAGATCCTCGCCGATGACGATGCAATCGTTGGCGTCGCTCTCGATGGCGGTGGCGGCCAGCAGCGCATCGAACGGCATCTGGACATAGGCGCCCTGCTTGGCTGGAAAGCCATGCGGCACGAGATAGAGCCGCTTCAGGCCGAGCACGTGGTCGAGCCGGATGGCGCCGGCGTGGCGCATCGACGCCCGGATCATCTCCCGGAACGGCTCGAAGTTCTTCAATTCGAGCCCGGGCGCGTTGAAGCCGGCCAGTCCCCAGTTCTGCCCGACCGTATTCAACGGATCGGGCGGCGCACCGACCGACAGCGTCCGCGAAATGGCGCCCTGCTCGTTCCAGGCATCGAAGCCGTCGGACTGAACGCCGACCGCGACGTCGAGATAGAGGCCGACCTTCATGCCCAGCCGATGGGCAAGGTCCTTGCAGTGTCGCAACTGGCGCTCGGCGAGCCACTGCACATAGGCGACGAAATCAGCCTCGCGCCGATCCGGACCATTGAGCAGCGCCGCGCAGCGTGCCGCGTCGGGCTGCCGCCACTCCTCCGGCCAGTTCCACCAGGGCTGCTGGAAGCGATGGCGCAGCACCTCGAAACAGGTGAAGCGCGCGAGCAGTTCGCCGCGCTCGGCGCGATAGGTCTTGAATTCGGCCGCCTCGGCACTGTCGGGCGTCGTCATGAAGGCGTCGAAGGCAGCTCGCAGGGCCGGCCATTTCAATGCCGCGACCCCCTGATAGTCGACGAGCTCGGCCTGCCGCAGCGGCTCAAGCAGCTTGCGATCGGGCCCGTTGCGGAAACCCGGCGCCTGCTCGACATCGACATAGAGTGCATTGAGAAACAGCCGGCTGTTCGGCGCATAGGGGCTGAAATCACCCGGCCGGTCGTCGAACAGCGCGTGCAGCGGATTGAGGCCGACGCCATCGGCGCCCAATCCGGCACAGAGCTCGATGAGGGTGGCGAGATCGGTGAAATCGCCCATGCCCCAGTTGCGCCGCGAGCGGATGCCGTAGAGCTGCACCGCCAGCAGCCAGACCCGATCGAAGTCGCCGCCGAACGCCTTCTCAGGCGTGACCAGCAGCGGCAGTTCCTCCCGGTAGGACGACGAATCTGACAGCTCCAGGCGATAGCTGCCCACCGGCAGGTCGGCGGGCCAGTCGACGAGCGCCTCGCTGGCCTCGCCCTTGGCGATCTCGGCGTCGCCCTGCTTGATGACCCATCCGACCGGCAGCTTGGCGTCGTCGCTGAGGCGACTGCGGGCCGGCTGCCCGGACCGAATCACGATCGCGCCGCTCAGGAGGCGGTGCGGCGTCGGCCTCGGGAACGCCTCCACGATGATTTTGAGCGCCGCTTCGTCGGTGGCGCGGCGCTGTCCCTGACCATCGTAGAATTCTGTCAGGATTCCGAGACTATGAGCTTCGCTAAAGAGATCCATTCGGCACGCGATCTGGACGTGGCAGGGAGCACGTCGTGAAATTGTTGTGGGACACCAAGAAGATAGACCTTTAACGCGCCGCACTCGCCCGCGTTCCCCCGGGAACAAAAGCGCGCTCGGCGGCTTGGTGTGGGGTCGTTTCGGGTCCTAGCGAACCGGGACACCGTTTTCTTGTCAATGGCATCACAGTGAACAAATTTCAGCACACGTTCGAGAGCGTCGCCCTTCGGGACGCTTTCTCCCCTATTCTGCCCTCTTTTGAGGAGAGCCGCATCTGTCGGGTCCGAGACGCCTTTCGATTCGCCTCCGGTCACAGCCGATCCACTCTCTTCTCTCCTAGGTGAGGGCCTCATGAACCTGATGTCATCCCTGGACGCTCCCGACCTGCAGACCGAAACCGATGGCGACGGCCTGTGGTACAAGGACGCGATCATCTATCAGCTGCACGTCAAGGCGTTCGCCGACAGCAACAATGACGGGATCGGCGACTTCGCCGGGCTGACCGAGAAGCTGGATTATCTGCAGGATCTCGGCGTCACCGCGCTGTGGCTGCTGCCATTCTACCCCTCGCCCGGCCGCGACGACGGCTACGACATCGCCGACTACGGCAGCATCAACCCCGATTTCGGGACGATGAAGGATTTCAAGCGCTTCATTCAGGAAGCGCAGCGCCGCGGCTTGCGCGTCATCACCGAGCTCGTCGTCAACCACACCTCCGACCAGCACCATTGGTTCAAGCGCGCCCGGCGCAGCGCCCCCGGATCTAGCGCGCGCAACTGGTATGTCTGGAGCGACACCGACCAGAAATATCAGGGCACCCGGATCATCTTCACGGACACCGAGAAGTCGAACTGGACCTGGGACCCGGAAGCCGGCCAGTTCTACTGGCACCGCTTCTTCTCGCACCAGCCGGACCTGAACTTCGACAATCCGCGGGTGGTGAACGCCATCATCCAGGTGATGAAGCGCTGGCTCGACGCCGGCGTCGACGGCTTCCGGCTCGACGCCATTCCCTATCTGTGCGAACGCGACGGCACCAACAACGAGAACCTTCCCGAGACGCATGCGGTCATCAAGCGCCTGCGGGTCGAGCTCGACAATTATGCCAAGGACAAGCTGCTGCTGGCCGAGGCCAATCAATGGCCGGAGGACGTGCAGGAATATTTCGGCCAGGGCGACGAATGCCACATGGCCTATCACTTCCCGTTGATGCCGCGCTTCTACATGGCGATCGCCCAGGAGGATCGCTTCCCGATCACCGACATCCTGCGCCAGACGCCTGACATCCCTGCCACCTGCCAATGGGCGCTGTTCCTGCGCAACCATGACGAGCTGACCCTGGAGATGGTGACGGACGTCGAGCGCGACTATTTGTGGTCGACCTATGCCAACGATCCGCGCGCCCGCATCAATGTCGGCATCCGCCGGCGCCTGGCGCCGCTGATGGACAACGACCGGCGCAAGATCGAGCTGATGAACTCGCTCTTGATGTCGTTCCCGGGCACGCCGATCATCTATTACGGCGACGAGATCGGGATGGGCGACAACATCTATCTCGGCGACCGCAACGGCGTGCGCACGCCGATGCAGTGGACGCCGGACCGCAACGGCGGCTTCTCGCGCGCCGACCCGGCCCGGCTCTACGCGCCGATGATCATGGACCCGGTCTATGGCTACGAGGCCGTGAACGTCGAGGCGCAGTCGCGCAGCCTGTCGTCGCTGCTCAACGCGAGCAAGAAGCTGATCTCGGTGCGCAAGTCGACGCTCGCCTTCGGCCGGGGAACGATGAGCTTCATCCGGCCCGCCAACCGGTCCGTGCTGGCCTATGTCCGCCAATACAAGGACGAGGTCATTCTGTGCGTCGCCAATCTGTCGCGCTCGGCGCAGGCGACCGAGCTCGATCTGTCCGCGTTCAAGGACCGCGTGCCGATCGAAATGCTGGGACGCTCGCGCTTTCCCGCGATCGGCGAACTGCCCTACATGATCACGCTCGCGCCTTACGGCTTCTACTGGTTCCAGCTCAAGGAGCGCGAAAAGTCGGAGCCGGTAATCCAGCGTGCGGTGCCGGAATTCGAAACGCTGGTGGTGCCGCTCGGATCGACCTGGGTGTCGCTGGCCCGCACCCGCAGCCTGTTCGAGCGCGACGTGCTGCCAGGCTACCTCGCGCGCACGCGCTGGTATCCGGAGCGCGTTGCGGAGGCTATCCATCCGACGCTGACATCCGCGGTTCCGTTCTGCGACATCGGCGACAACCGGCCGTGGCTGATCTTCTTCAAGGCAGTCGAGCGCAACGAGACGCTGCGCTATCTGCTGCCGATGCAGATCGAATGGGTGCGTTTCGATCGCGATCGCTACAATCCCCAGGCCTTTGCCGCCGTGCGCCAGGGCGCCCGCGAGGGAACGCTGCTCGACGCCGCCACGAGCCCCATCTTCCTCGCGCTGCTGCTGCACAACCTGCAGCAGTCGCTCACCGTCGAAGAGAACGGCATACGGCTCGAATTCCGTCCGACATCGCGGTTTCCCGACAAGCCGATCCGCGAATCCGAGCAGGTTCGCGTGATCGAAACCGACCGCTGCAGCAGCAAGGCCGTGGTCAACAACGAGTTCTTCGTCAAGATCCGCCGTGAACTCGAGGCCGGACCGCATCCGGAGATCGAGATCGGGCGCTTCCTGACCGAGACCGCAGGCTTTGCCAATGTCCCGCCGCTGCTCGGCAGCGTCGAGGTGATCCAGGAGGGCGAGCGCCAGACCATCGGCTGCGTCCATGGCTTCGTCGAGAACCAGGGCGACGGCTGGACCGTCACGGCGTCCTATCTCGACCGCTACGTCGATGACCAGCGCGTCTTCACCGCGAACGGCGACGAGCGCCAGAACGAGGAGCTGTCGCCCTATCTGCGCTACATGTCGCAGGCCGGCCGGCGCTGTGGCGAATTGCATGCGGCACTCGCCTCGCGCAGCGACCTCCCGGATTTCGCGCCCGAGCCCACGACCGCCGATTGTCTCGATCATTGGATCGATCGGCTCCGCGCCCAGGCCGGACGGATTTTCACCAGCCTGAGCGAGCGCCGCGACCACCTCAAGGATCCAGAACGCGGACTGATCGATCAGGTGCTCACCAGACGCGGCGAGCTGTCCGAACGCCTGAGCAATTTGATCCCGCGCCATGTCGGCGGCAGCGACCTCCGTGTGCATGGCGACTTCCATCTCGGCCAGATCCTGATCGTCAAGGACGACATCGTCATCATCGACTTCGACGGCGATGAGGAGCAGCCGCTCGCCGATCGCCGGCGCAAGGCGCCGCCCGCCCGGGATATCGCCGGCTTCCTGCGCTCGATCGACTGCTCGGTTCGCATCGCGCTCGAGCGCGGCCTGCGCACCCATCCGGACGATCACGGCCGGATCGCCGCCGCGCTGTCGGACTGGCGTGACCGCGCCAGCGCGGCTTTTTTGGCCGGCTATCGCGACATCGAGGCGACGCAGCGCCTCTGGCCGGACGATCCTCACAGCGCGGACGCGCTCCTTAACTTTTTCATGCTGGAAAAAGCCCTCGGAGCGCTCGAATATGATCTCGCTCACCGGCCGGACTGGCTACGCGTCGCGCTGGGCCACCTGCTTCGCGTCCTGTCCGTGCCAGCACCTGCCAGCGAGTCCTCATGACCCATCTTTCTCCCGAGGCGTTTGCGATCATCGAAGGTCGGCATGCCGACCCGTTTCGCTATCTCGGTCAGCACACCGTCGACGGCCGGACCGTCGTGCGCGCCTTCCTGCCCGAGGCGTCTCAGGTCGAGGCGGTCGGCGAGCACGGCGAAGTCGCGCCGCTCGCACGCATCCATGATTCCGGCCTGTTCACCGGGACGATGTCGTCGCCGCAGCGCTATCGCCTCAGGGCCACGTTCGGCGACGCCGTCACCGACCTCGAGGACCCCTATCGCTTCCTGCCGATCCTGAGCGATTTCGATCTGCACCTGCTCGGCGAGGGCAACCACGCGCGGCTGTACGACAAGCTCGGTGCCCATCCGATGGCGCTCGACGGCGTCGACGGTGTCGGCTTCGTCGTGCTGGCGCCCAATGCGCGGCGCGTCAGCGTCGTCGGCGACTTCAATTTCTGGAACGCACGGCGCCACCCGATGCGCGTGCGCGGCAACGGCTATTGGGAGCTGTTCATTCCCCGCGCCAGGGCCGGCGACCACTACAAGTTCGACATCATCGGTCCGCAGGGCGAGCATCTGCCGCTGAAATCCGACCCGATGGCGTTCGCGGCCGAGTTGCGCCCCAAGACCGCGTCCATCGTGATCGATGAGACGACGCTGCCGCGCCCGCGGCCGGCGCCTCATGACGTCAACAAGCTGAACCGGCCGGTCTCGATCTACGAGGTGCATCTCGGCTCCTGGCGCCGCAGGGACAACAACCAGTGGCTCACCTATCGCGAGCTGGCCGAGCAACTGCCGGCCTATGTGCGCGACATGGGCTTCACCCATATCGAATTCCTCCCCGTCAGCGAGCATCCATTCGACGGCTCCTGGGGCTATCAGCCGACCGGCCTGTTCGCGCCGACCAGCCGCTTCGGCAGCCCGGAGGATTTCTGCGCGCTGGTCGATGCCTGCCACCGCGAGGGTCTCGCGGTGTGGCTCGACTGGGTGCCCGGGCATTTTCCCGATGACCCGCACGGCCTCGGCCGTTTCGACGGCACGGCGCTGTATGAGCATGCCAATCCGATGCAGGGCCGGCATCTCGACTGGGGCACGCTGATCTACAATTTCGGCCGCACCGAAGTCGCCAACTTTCTGCGCTCGAACGCGCTGTTCTGGCTGGAGCGCTATGGCATCGACGGGCTGCGCGTCGACGCCGTCGCCTCGATGCTCTATCTCGACTACAGCCGTCCCTCGGGTGGATGGATTCCGAACAAATATGGCGGCCGCGAGAACCTCGAAGCCATCGAGTTTCTGCGCCGGGTCAACATCGAGCTGTTTGGCCACCATCCGCAGGCGACGACAGCTGCCGAGGAGTCCACCTCCTGGCCGCAGGTGTCGCGCCCGGTCGATACCGGCGGCCTCGGCTTCGGCTACAAGTGGAACATGGGCTGGATGCACGACACCCTGCGCTACATCAGCAAGGACCCCATCCACCGCAAATATCACCACGGCGAGATCCTGTTCGGCCTGCACTACGCCTTTTCCGAGAACTTCATCCTGCCGCTGTCCCACGACGAAGTCGTGCACGGCAAGCGCTCGATCCTCGGGCGGATGCCGGGCGACGACTGGCAGCGCTTTGCGAATTTGCGCGCTTATTACAGCTTCATGTTCGGGCATCCCGGCAAGAAGCTCCTGTTCATGGGCTGCGAGTTCGCTCAGGAGCGCGAATGGAATCACGATACGTCTCTCGACTGGCACCTGCTCGGCGACGCCAGATATGCCGGCATCCAGGCCCTGATCCGCGACCTCAACCATCTCTACCGCAACGTGCCGGCGCTGCACGAGCGGGACTGCGAGCCGGACGGCTTCGAATGGCTCATCACCGACGATTCCGACCGCAACGTCTTCGCCTGGGTGCGGAAGGGCTTCGATCAGCATGCGCGTTGCGTCGTGGTCGTGAACTTTTCGCCCAACGTGTATTACAATTACCGGGTCCGCGTGCCGTTCGGCGGCAAATGGAGGGAAGCTTTCAATTCCGACTCCCTGCATTATGGCGGCAGCAATGTCGGCAATGTCGGCCAGGTCCATGCCTCTGAAGATCACCAACTCGACCTCATCCTCCCGCCCATGGCAGCGGTATTTCTCGTCCCGGAAGCCTGACGCGATGCGCCTGGCCGCAGGAAGCCACGCCCGCCTGGGAGCCACCTGGGACGGGCGGGGGACCAATTTTGCCCTGTTTTCCGCCAATGCGGAGAAGGTCGAGCTCTGCCTGTTCGACAACCAGGGCCGCCGCGAGATCGAGCGGATCGAGCTGCCCGAGCGGACGGAGGACGTCTGGCACGGCTACCTCAACGACGTCTCGCCGGGGCAGCTCTACGGTTACCGCGTCTACGGACCCTATGAGCCGGAGCGCGGGCACCGCTTCAATGCCAACAAGCTGGTGCTCGACCCCTACGCCAAGCGGCTCGCCGGCCGCCTGGTCTGGAGCGACGCCCATTTCGCCTATCGCGCTGGCTCGCCGCGCGAGGATCTTTCCTTCGACCGCCGCGACAATGCCCGCGGCATGCCCAAGGCCGTCGTGATCGACGAGACCTTCAACTGGGGCCGGCGCGAGATGCGCCCGCAGATCCCGTGGGAGGACACGATCATCTACGAGGCCCACGTCAAGGGCCTGACCAACAGGCGCGACGACGTCCCGCCCAATCTGCGCGGCACCTATGGCGGCTTGTCGTCGCCGGCGATGATCAAGCATCTGAAGCGGCTCGGCGTCACCACGATCGAGCTGCTGCCGATCCACGCCTTCATCGACGACCGCATGCTGGTCGAGAAGAAGCTCGTCAATTACTGGGGCTACAACACGATCTCGTTCTTCGCGCCGGAGCAGCGCTACGCGCAGGACAATCCGCTCGACGCGTTCAGGACGACGGTGGCAAGGCTGCATGATGCCGGCATCGAGGTCATGCTCGACGTGGTCTACAACCACACCGCCGAGGGCAATCATCTCGGGCCGACGCTGTGCTATCGCGGCATCGACAACGCCTCCTACTACTGGCTGCAGCCGGACAATCCGCGATTCTATGACGACTTCACCGGCTGCGGCTCGTCGGTGAACCTGACCCATCCGCGCGTGCTGCAGATGGTGATGGACTCGCTTCGCTATTGGGTCGAGGTCTGCCATGTCGACGGCTTCCGCTTCGATCTGGCCACCACGCTCGCCCGCGAGAAGCACGGCTTCGACCGGCGCAGCGGCTTCCTGACCGCCATCCGGCAGGACCCGGTGCTTGCAGGCGTCAAGCTGGTCGCCGAGCCCTGGGACGTCGGCCTCGGCGGCTATCAGGTCGGCGCGTTCCCATCGCAATGGTCGGAATGGAACGACCGCTATCGCAGCGCCATGCGCCGCTACTGGAGCGGCGAAGGCAGCCTGATCGGCGAGGTCTCGAGCCGCATGACGGGCTCGTCCGACATCTTCAACCACGACGGCCGCACCCAGCGCGCCAGCGTCAACCACGTCACCGTCCATGACGGTTTCACGCTGGCGGATCTGTTCAGCTACAACAGCAAGCACAACGAGGCGAACGGCGAGGACAATCGCGACGGCTCCAACGACAACCACAGCAACAATTTCGGCCACGAGGGTCCGACCGACGATGCGGCCATCACCGCGCTGCGCCGGCAGTCGCGCAAGAACCAGCTCGCCTGTCTGTTCCTCGCGCAGGGCCTGCCGCTGCTGCTGGCCGGCGACGAGGTCGGCAACTCGCAGAACGGCAACAACAATGCCTACTGCCAGGACAACGAGGTTGGCTGGGTCGACTGGAGCGGCATGGGCCGCGACGGCGACGACTTGATCGACTTCATCGCGCACATGACGGAGCTGCGCCGTCGCTTCGGCCAGATCCGCGCGCGCCGCTGGCTCGACGGCCGCCGTCCCGACGGCAGTTTCGGCGTGCTGTGGCTGACGCCTTCGGCGGAGGAGATGACGCAAACGGACTGGACCTTTCCCGATGGTCGATTTCTCGCCTATGTGCTCGCCCCGGTGGAACAGGAGCAGGCTCCGATCTTTATCGTCCTGAACGCGGCCCCTGAAGAAATCGGATTCAAATTGCCCAGGCTCGACGAATACAAGACGTGGCAGCAGATTTTGAACACCACTGAAGCGCAGCAGACGCCGATCGACCTCGCATCCGGCGCGGACCTCAAGGCCCCGCCCCGCTCCGTCCTTGCATATGCGGGCCAGCCATGACCGTGCGCCAGTTCGGACCTGAAATCACCAAGGACGGCGTCACCTTCCGGCTGTGGGCGCCCGCCGCCAAGCACGTCGATCTGGTGCTCGACCGCAACCATGCGATGCAGCGCCGCGGTGACGGCTGGTATTCGCTCGATGTCGCCGGGATCGGCGCCGGCACGCGCTACATGTTCCGCATCGACGACGAGCTCGACGTGCCCGATCCCGGCTCGGACTTCCAGCCTGAGGACGTGTTCGGGCCGAGCGAAGTGATCGATCACGGCGCCTACGCCTGGCGTTCCAAGGATTGGCGCGGACGCCCCTGGCAGGACGCGGTGTTCCTCGAGAGTCATGTCGGCACCTTCACCAGGAAAGGCACCTATCGGGCGATGATCGACAAGCTCGATCACCTCGTCGAGACCGGAATTACGGCGCTCGAACTGATGCCGCTCGCGGACTTCGCCGGCCGCCGCAACTGGGGCTATGACGGCGTGCTGCTCTATGCGCCCGACAGCGTCTATGGCAGGCCCGACGATCTGCGCGCCCTGATCGACGAGGCGCATCTGCGCGGGCTGATGGTGTTCCTCGACGTCGTCTACAACCATTTCGGCCCGGAAGGAAACTACATCGGCCGGTATGCGCCGACGTTCTTCACCGACGCGCATACGCCGTGGGGCAGTGCGATCGATTACCGGCTTCCGGAGGTGCGGAACTTCGCGATCGAGAACGCGCTGCATTGGCTCACCGACTACCGCTTCGACGGGCTGCGTTTCGACGCGGTCAATCACATTCTCGCCGCCGAAGGCCAGGTGCCGATGCTGCACGATCTCAGCACCGCGGTCGGCAAGCTCGTGGAGGCGACGGGGCGGCACATTCACCTCGTGCTGGAAAACGGCGACAACCGCGCCAGCATGCTGGACGCCGCGGAAGAGCCGCCGCGCGGCAAATTCCGCGCGCAGTGGAACGACGACTATCATCACGCCTGGCATGTGATGCTGACCGGCGAGAGCGGCGGCTATTATGGCGACTACCAGCAGTCGCCGCGTCGCGACCTCGCCCGTGCGCTCGCGTCCGGCTTCGTCTATCAGGGTGAACCGGCCGCGTTCTGGGGCGGCGATCCGCGGGGCGAGCCGAGTGGTCATCTGGCGCCCAGTGCCTTCGTGAATTTCCTGCAGAACCACGACCAGATCGGCAACCGCGTGTTCGGCGACCGGCTGGAAGCGATCGCGCCGCCCGACGGCATTGCGGCGGCGCTGGCGGTCACCCTGCTGGCGCCGACCGTGCCGATGCTGTTCATGGGCGAGGAATGGGGCTCGAAACAGCCGTTCCCGTTCTTCTGCGACTTCCAGGGCGATCTTGCACACGCCGTGCGCAAGGGACGCCGCAGGGAATACGAATGGGCATACGCCCGGTATGGCGACGACGTCCCCGATCCGCTGGATGTCGAGACGTTCGAATCGGCGATCATCGATTGGGACGCCCGCCATGAGCAGCCGGGCCGCGAACGGCTGGCACTGGTGCGCAGGCTGCTCGCCGTGCGGCACAGCGAAGTCGCCCCACGACTGCCCGGCGCGACATTCGGCGAAGCGAATGTAACCGATGACGGACACCTGACCGCCCATTGGGTGATGGGCGACGGCAGCAGGCTGCGGCTGCTCGCCAACGCCTCGGACAAGGCGCTGGCAAACCGATCGACCGAATTCCCCGGCACGTCGATCTGGGGCGGAACGCCCGGCGATCGTCTGCCGCCGTGGTCGGTGTTCTGGAGCATCGGAGGATAGCATGCCTCCGGCCATTCCGCTCGCGACCTATCGCCTGCAACTCACGGCCGACTTCGACTTCGAAGCCGCGGCGCGTGTCGTGCCCTATCTCAAGGCGCTCGGCATCAGTCACGTCTACGCCTCGCCGTTCATGAAGGCGCGCAAGGGGTCGACCCATGGCTACGACATCACCGATCATTCCAAGCTCAATCCCGAGCTCGGGGGCGAGGATGGATTTGCCAGACTCATCGAAGCACTGAAGGCGCACGATCTCGGGCTCATCCTCGATTTCGTGCCCAACCACGTCGGCGTCCATTTCGACGACAATCCGTGGTGGCTCGACGTGCTCGAATGGGGCCCGGCGTCGCCGCACGCGGCTTCCTTCGACATCGACTGGGACCAGCTGCCCTACCGTGCGCGCGGCGGCGTGCTGCTGCCCATCCTAGGCACCTCCTACGGCGAAGCGCTGGAGCACGGCGATATCGTCCTGCGCTACGATCCGGACGAAGGCAGCTTTTCCTGCTGGTACTTCGAACATCGCCTTCCGATTGCACCCGAGCGCTACGGCGAGATGCTGCGCATCATGGTGAGGGAAGCCGTCGAGGAGCAGAGCGAGGGCGGCCGGCAGATTCTCGACCTTGCCTCGCGCCATAGAGGTCTGCGCCAGCCCAATCGCAAGGAAGCGCCAGGCTTCAAGGCCGCTCTCAAGGCCATTCCAGGCGCCGCCGACATCATCGCCCGCGGACTTCAGGCCTATCAGGCCGGCCCCGATCGCCCCGCGCCGACGTTGGCGCTGCATCACCTGCTGGATCGGCAGCACTACAAGCTCGGCCACTGGCGACTGGCGTCGAGCGACATCAACTATCGCCGCTTCTTCGACGTGAACACGCTTGCAGGCCTGCGAATCGAGGATGCCGGCACGTTCGAGGCCATCCACCGTCTGGTGAAGAAGCTGATCGCGGACGGACAGTTGCAGGGATTGCGGCTCGACCACATCGACGGCTTGCGCGACCCCGCGCAATATTTTCAACGTCTGCGCCGCCTGGTCCGCGATGCCCGCGGCGCCGCCGCGGGGCCATTCTATGTCGTGATCGAAAAGATCCTCTGCGAGCACGAGAAGCTGCCGAGCTTCGCCGGCGTGCACGGCACCACCGGCTATGAGTGGATGAACGTCATCACCCAGCTCCTGATCGACCGCAGCGGCCTGGAGCCACTCGACGAGGTCTGGCGCCAGATCAGCAACACCCCGCCGAAGCTGGCGCCGGTGGTCAAGGAGGCCAAGCGGCGCGTGCTCGAGACGCTGCTGACCAGCGAGTTCACCGTGCTGACGCGGCTGCTGGCGCGCATCGCCAATGGGCACTACTCGACGCGCGACTATTCGGAAGACAGCCTGCGTCAGGCGCTCGAGCTGTACATCCTGAACTTCCCGGTCTACCGCACCTATCTCACCACGGCCGGACCGACCGAGGCCGACCGCAAGCTGATCGATCATGCGATCACGCAGGCGCGCGCCGAATGGTTCGCCTCCGACGGCTCCATCTTCGACTTCCTGCGCGATGCCCTGACGATGGATCTCGTCAAGCGCGATCGTCGGACCAACCATAGCGTTCCGCGCGTCCGCCGCTTCGCGCTCAAGGTCCAGCAGCTCACCGGACCGATGATGGCGAAGTCGCTGGAGGACACCGCCTTCTATCGCTTCCACCGGCTGCTCGCGCTCAACGAGGTCGGCGGTGACCCGGCGGCCCGTGGCCTGACCATTCCTGATTTTCACGAGCTCATGCGACAGCGCGCCAGGCATTGGCCGCACGGCATGACCGCGACCGCGACCCACGACACCAAGCGCGGCGAAGATGCGCGCACTCGCCTTGCCGCGATCACCGAGCTTCCCAACGACTGGACCTCCGCGGTCGCACGCTGGAAGACCTTGAATGCGCCTAACGTCGTGACCGAGGGCAACATGCGGGCGCCGTCGGCGGCGTTCGAATACATGCTGTACCAGACCCTCGTCGGCATCTGGCCGGCGAGCGGTGATGACGACAGCCTTCCCGAACGCTTGCAGGCCTATGCGCTCAAGGCCGCCCGCGAGGGCAAGGAGGAGACCAGCTGGCTCAATCCCAACGAGGCCTATGAGAACGGCCTGCGCGCGTTCATCGCGCGCATTCTCGACCGCGGGCGCTCGGCGGAATTCGTGCAATCGCTGGAGACATTGGCCAAGCGGTTTGCGTTGCTCGGCGCGCTGAATTCGCTCACGCAGCTGGCACTGAAGGCGACCATGCCGGGGGTGCCCGATTTCTACCAGGGCACCGAGTTCTGGGAGCTGTCGATGGTTGACCCCGACAATCGCCGCGCGGTCGACTTTGCCGCGCGCGCGCGGGTGCTGCAGGACTGCGAGAACCCGGACTGGGCGCAGCTTGCGGAGCGCTGGCCCGATGGCCGCATCAAGCTGGCCTGGACGCGGCATCTGCTCGTGCTCCGCAGCCAACTGGCCGCCGTCTTCACCGACGGCTCCTACGAGCCCCTCGACGTGACCGGGCGTCATGCCGAGCACATCATCGCCTTCGCACGCCGCCGCGGCCGGGAAGCCGCGATCGTGGTGGCCGCCCGCAACTTTGCGCCGTTCACAGACGGCGGCCGGGTCTGGCCGCGCGCAGATTCCTTCGATGTGACGGTGCATGTTCCCGGCTATACGGCCCCTCACATTCAGGACGGTGCCCTTCCTGTCTCGTCCATCTTCACGCATCTCCCCGCCACCGTGATCGCCGCGCGTGTCGAGGCGACCTTCGATCGCGGGGCCAAACGGACGCCCACGCTGGCACCGCCCGCCTGATCAGCTCTTCTTGGTCAGCAATAGCTGGCCGCGGCTGCGGATGGCGGACTGCGCCACTTCGGCAAAGCGCTGCAACAACCACGGCAGCGTGACCTCCACCCGCACATGATCCTCCGCCACGTCGACGTGGCCCGACGCCGCCTGTCCGAGCGCGCGCACGCGAAAGAACATCTTGTCACCGTCCCACCGTTCCTCGTCGACGGAGAGGACGGGAAGACTGCTCGCAGCCCGGCCCAGGCCGGCCTGCAGCCGGCGCACGGCCTCGTCCTTGCCGAGGCGATGCGGAATGGAAACGACAAGCGGTCTTGACATCATGATCTCCCGACTAACGACGGCTTGATGTAGTCATCGGCCGAGACGACCGCAAAGACACACGCCTCATTTTACCTCAGCCCGAACCGGAACTTTCGAAGTTCCGACCAGTTTCCTCGACGAAGGCAGAGTGTCGCACGCCCCGCTGCCGGGCACTGGAGGGAACTACATGTCCATCGGAACCATCATCCTGATCATCCTGATCATCGCGTTGCTCGGCGGCTTTTCCGGCATCGGCGGCGGTCCGTTCTACGGCACCGGTTACTATGGCGGCGGCGGTCTCGGCCTGATCATCGTCATCGTGCTGATCCTCGTTCTGCTGGGACGCATCTGATTCGATTGATCTGTCGATCGCACTCATCAGTTCGGGCTGACATGGCTTTGCCATGTCGGCTCGCGCGTGTTTGCCGTGTCTCGCTCGCCTCTCACATCTCGCTCGCGAGCTTCTTCATCGCCGCCTTGATTGACCCGGCCGCGTCGTCATATCCGTCCCACGCCTTGGTCCTGGCCAGCAGCGCCGGCACGGTGCGAACCGTGTAACGCTTGGGATCGAGTCCGGTCTTGACCTGCGCCCAGGTCACCGGCATCGACACCGTTGCGCCGGCGCGCGCCCGCGGGGACAGCACAGCGACCGCCGTCGCCATCCGGTCGTTGCGGAGATAGTCGAGGAAGATCTTTCCCTTGCGCAGTTTCTTCGACATGTTGAGCAGATAGTCGTCCGGGCTGTCATTGGCCATCCATTGGCACACGCCCTGCGCAAACGCCTTCGCCTCCGGCCACGCCACCTGGTCGCGCGCGCCATGCAGCAGCGGCGTCACCACGTGCAGGCCTTTGCCGCCCGTGGTCTTGCAGAAGCTTTCGAGACCCAGAGCCGTCAAGCGTTGCCGCATGTCCTTGGCCGCGGCAATCACCTCCGCGAAGGCGACGTTCGGCGCCGGATCGAGATCGAATACGAGGCGGCCCGGCACGTCGTAGGCATCAGGCGCGCAGTTCCAGGGATGCAGCTCGACGCCGGCGACCTGCGCCACCGCGATCAATCCCTCGACGCGGTCGATCTGCAGATACGGCTTGCGATCGCCGGAGACTTTGACCAGCTCCAGCATGTCCGACGTGCCCTGCATGCCGTGGCGCTGAAAGAACGTCTCGCCATCGATACCGTCGGGCGCACGGACGATCGAGCATGGCCGCCCCTTCAGATGATCGATCATCCAATCGCCGACGGCTTCCAGATAGGTCGCGAGATCGAGCTTGCTCACGGGCTCGCCGTCGCCGGCATCGGGCCACAGCGCCTTGTCGGGCTTGGAGATCGCAACACCCATCACCGTGGCCGAGGTCTTGGTGCGCGACGGCGTCTTGTGCACGGTGGTGCCGCCGGTCGCGACCGTCGCCGCGGCTCGCGCCATCGGCTTCGCCACGTTCGTCGTGACGACCGGCTCCTCGGCCACGACCTCGCGCGCCGGCTTGTCAGCGCGCAAGCCCTTGAACGAGGCCTGCCGGACATTGCCGTCATCGGTCCAGCCCGCGAACTCGATCTCGGCCACCAGTTCGGGCTTCAGCCAATGCACGTCGCGCGTCTTGCGCGGCGCGTTCTTGCCGCTGAACGGGCTCTTGTTCGCCTCCGCCGCCTTCAGCGCCGGCATGATCGCCTTTACCGTGTCCTGGCCGAAGCCGGTGCCGACGATGCCGACATAGGCGAGATGATCGTCCTTGTTGACGCCGACCATCAGCGAACGGAATTTGCCGTTGGTGGTCTTCCAGCCGCCGATGACGACCTCGTGGCCCGGCCGGGTCTTGGCTTTGGTCCAGCTGTCGGTGCGGCCCGAATGATAGGCCGAGTCCAGTTTCTTCGAGACGATGCCTTCGAGCGACAGCTTGCGCGCCGATTCCAGCACGGCCTCGCCGTCGCTCTCGAAATGTTCGACATAACGGATGCGCGGCGCCTTGCCCTTGATGTTCGCCTTCAGCAGCTTGGCCAGCCGCGCCTTGCGGTCGCGCAGCGGCTGGCGGCGCAGGTCGAACTCTTCGGCAAACATCAGGTCGAAGGCAAAGAAGATCAGCTCGTCGGTCTGCCCGGCCGAGATCGCAGCCTGCAGCGCCGAGAAATTGGGATTGCCGTCCTTGTCGAGCGCGACGATCTCGCCATCGATGATCGCATCGGGCAACTTGGCAGCTTCTTCGGCGATCGCCTTGAACTTGGCGGTCCAGTCCAGGCCCTTGCGGGTCTTCAGCGTCGCCTTGCCGTCTTCGACCCTGATCTGCACGCGATAGCCGTCGAACTTGATCTCGTGCGCCCAGCCCTCGCCACCCGGCGGCTGGGCCACGGAGGTGCAGAGCTCGGGCGGCACGAAGTCCGGCAGCGATGACACCGTTCGCGGCGCGGCCGCCTTCGGCGCCTTCGATTGGGTCGCCTTAGTTTTGGTCGCCTTGGTTTTTGTCGCCTTGGTTTTTGTCGCCTTCGATTTGGTCGACGACGTCGCCGTCGAAGACGCTTTGCCGTCGCTGCGGTTCGAGTGCCAGACGGCGTCGGCATTCATGCGCTGCGCCTCGGCGAGCATGAACGGCTTCGGCGCCTTGCCCTTGCCGGCCGCGATCTGCGCCATCGTCCGTCCCGAGGCCACCGACGTGTCGGCATCCAGAATGTCGTTGGCCTCGCCTTCTCTAGCGAATTCGTCGCGATGCTTGATCAGCAGCCAGTTGGTACGCTTACCGCCGGTGCGATCGTTGCGCATCCGCACCAGGACCCAGCTGCCGTGCAGCTTGTCGCCGTCGAGCGTGAATTTCAGGTCGCCCTTCGCGAAGCCGCGCTCCGGATCCTCGCTCTCCCAATAGCCGCGGTCCCACAGCATGACCGTGCCGCCGCCATACTCGCCTTCCGGGATCGTGCCTTCGAAATCGCCGTAATCGAGCGGGTGGTCCTCGACCTCGACCGCGAGCCGCTTGTCGTGCGGGTCGAGCGACGGGCCCTTGGTCACGGCCCACGACTTGAAGACGCCGTCGAATTCGAGCCGCAGGTCGTAATGCAGCCGCGTCGCGTCGTGCTTCTGGATGACGAAGCGCGGGCGCGCCGCGCGCGCCACCTTGGCTTGGCCCGACGGCTCCGCCGTTTTGTCGAAATCACGCTTCTTGCGATAGGTGGAGAGCTTCTTGAGCGCCACGGTGATCCCTCGCGTTGAGCGGTAGCGTAGCAAAGCGGGACGCATCCTGGAACCGGAGCGGGCACGGCCTGCGATTGGCGTTGACCAGATCAGGACGATAACACCGGGCAAAGTTCCGCGTTCCCGCCGCTCGATGAGCCCGGGTGGTGCTGCCGTTCGCCCTCCCGAGAGGGCGCAGGGAAGGCCGGGAGCTCGCCGCCCCATGGCCCGCCTGCGAAAAAAATGCAGGCGGCAGGTACCACAGGTGCAGCCGAGACATCCCGGCCCTCCCTGCGCGACGGTTTTCACGGCTGCTTCGCGTTCTCCCCGGTGCGCCGGCTTGTTGGCCACCGTGTCGCGACAATGCGCTTGCGCGCATTGCGCTGGATACCAGCTTCGGGGTATCAGGACCACGCGACTTGACCGTGCGTGCCGGATCGTTCGTCGGCGCAACAATCACGCTGCAACCCGACACGCCCATCGCATTCCGCTGCCGACGTCCATGACGACCGCGATACGTCCCCTCCGACGCAACGGAACGAGCGGGACAATAATGCTGATTTTACGAAGCTGTCAAGCGGTTTATTTTTATCAGAAATATGAGAGAGGGTTCGCGGGCCCGCCGCGATTTGCCCGGCGCCGCAATGCCGGCTTTCCCGAGGGAACGCCTTCGCCATGGATCAGGCCGGGAACCCGGACCGACATCAGTCCGTTGCATCTCACCCTGATTGCCTACGGAGAACATGATGGCCCCCCGTGCCTATTGGAAAGGCTCGCTCAAACTGTCTCTCGTCAGTTGTCCTGTCGTGCTCTACCCGGCGTCGACCTCGGTGGAGAAGACGCGGTTTCACATGATCAACCGCGAGACCGGCAACCGGCTGAAGCAGCAGATGGTCGATGCCGAGACCGGCGATGTCGTCGAGGCCGAGCAGAAGGGCCGCGGCTACGAGTTGGCCAAGGGTCAGTATGTCGAGATCGAGCCCGAGGAACTGGAAGCGGTCCAGATCGAGAGCAACCACACCATCGACATCGACAGCTTCGTGCCGCGCGAAGAGATCGACCAGCGCTATCTCAACCATCCCTATTACATCGCCCCGGACGGCAAGGCTGCAGTCGACGCCTTCGCCGTCATCCGCGACGCGATGAAGGACCAGGGCCGCGTCGCGCTGGCGCGGATCGTGCTGACCAATCGCGAGCACGTCATCGCCATCGAGCCGATGGGCAAGGGCATGCTCGGCACCACCTTGCGGTTTCCCTATGAGCTGCGCGACGAAGCCGAATTCTTCGGCGACATCAAGACGCCGAAGATCACCAAGGACATGGTCGAGCTGGCCGGCCATATCCTGCAGACCAAGGCGGCGCATTTCGACCCGTCGGAGTTCAAGGATCAGTATGAGACCGCGCTGAAAGCGCTGGTCAAGCGCAAGGCGTCGGGCAAGCCGATCAAGCTGCCGGAGCCGGAAGAGCGGTCCGACAACGTCGTCAGCCTGATGGATGCGCTGAAGCAGAGCCTGAAAGGCAAGGGAGCTGCGAAGACATCCCGCCCAGCGGCTAAGCGCGCCGCCGCGCCGCGCCGTTCGGCCAAGAAGGCCCATCGCTCGGCGGCCCGGCAGCGGAAAGCGGGGTAAAAGCTTTAGCCGAGAAAGGCGAAGTGCCCCGCCCTTGGCGGCCCCAGCCTGCCGATCATGGCCTCATGGTTCGAGACGCGCCGCCTTGGATACCATTCACTTGGTTCACAGACAGGTTCGGCGCTCCTCACCATGAGGAGCAAAAGCCGAGGTGGCACTTCATACCAGGCCATGAACACGCCGAGAGGCGTATTCATGGAGAGGGTTTGGCGCCGAGGGCCGCGCTGCACATCGACCATGAGCGGCCTGCTCATGGAGCAGGATCAAGCTTCGCGGCCGAAGTCTAAACCCTCATGGTGAGGAGCGCCGCGCACGAAGGCCGATCATGCACTCAGTGTTCGTGGCGGCGCGTCTCGAACCATGAGGCCGTGATATCAGCTCTTCTTCGGCGACTTCTTCGCCGTCTTCTTGGTAGTCTTCTTCGTACTCCTCTTGCTCGACGTCTTCGACGCCTTCTTGGCCGTCTTCTTCGCAGCAGACTTCGCGCTCTTCTTCGGCGACGCCCTCTTGCCTTCGCGGCGGGCCTCCGACAGGCCGATCGCGATCGCCTGCTTGCGACTGGTCACCTTGCGGCCGGAGCCGCCGCTGCGCAGCGTGCCGGCCTTGCGCTTCTTCATCGCGCGTCCGACCTTGGCCGACGCGCCCTTCGAGAATTTGCGTGCTGTTCTCGCCATGAAGCTGATCTCCCTGTGATACGACAGAAATCACGAGGGACAGCGAATGTTCCGCCTCGACGAAACAGCCGACATGACAAAACGCTAATCCGGCGCGCGCAGCCGATAGCCGATGCCGGTCTCGGTCAGCACGAATTGCGGCCGCTCGGGATCGGTCTCGATCTTCTGCCGGAGCTGGCGCACATAGACGCGCAGATATTGCGCGTCGGTCAGTTCGTCCCACAGCTCCTTGAGCAGGAAGCGATGCGTCAGCACCTTGCCGGCATGCTGCACCAGCACGCGCAGCAGATCATACTCCTTCGGCGACAGCTTGATCTCGCGTTCGCCGACCTTGACGATGCGGCGGACCAGATCGACAGAGAGATCGCCGGTGCGGAACACCGGGCGCTCGCCCTGCACCTGCAGCTGGTGGCGCAGCGCCGCGCGCAGGCGCGCCAGCAGTTCGTCCATGCCGAACGGTTTTGTGATGTAGTCGTCGGCGCCGAGATCGAGCGCCTTCACCTTCCCCGCCTCGTCGCCGCGGCTCGACAGCACCACGATCGGAATGCTCTCGCTGCGCGAACGGATGGTGCGCAGCAGCTCGTGGCCGTCGATGTCGGGCAGCCCGAGATCGAGGATGATCAGCGCCGGATCCTCGGCGAGCTTCTCGAGCGCGACCTTGCCGCTCGGCGCCTCCAGCATTTCATAGCCCTGGGTCGCCAGCCCCATCCGCAGCAGCTTGCGGATCGGCGGCTCGTCGTCGATCACGAGCACCTTGATCGGAGCACCGGTCATGCGGCCGTATCCAGCGGTCTGGCCTGCGCGGGCACCGGCAGGCGGATGGTGAGAACGGCGCCGCTGCGATCGGCACGATTGCCGGCGGTCATGCGGCCATGCATCGCCTCGACGAAGCCGCGCGAGATCGCAAGGCCCAGCCCGGTGCCGGGGCGCACCTGGTCGCCCTTCTGCACGCGATAGAACTTGTCGAACACGTGCTCGACCTCGTCGGGCGGAATGCCGTCGCCCTCGTCGGTGATGTCCAGCACGACCCACGATCCATCGCGCCGCGAGCGCAGCGCGATGGTGGTCTCCGCGGGCGCATATTTGGCGGCATTGTCGAGCAGGTTGAACAGCACCTGCTCGAACAGCACCGCGTCGAGTTCGAGCATCGGCAGATCGGCGGCAAGGTCCAGCGCGATGCGGTGGCCGGACAGGATCTTGCTGGCGCGCCTGAGCGCGCTGCCGACGATCTCACCGAGATCGTGCAGCGCGGTGTTCGGCTTGATCGCGCCGGATTCGAGCTTGGTCATGTCCAAGAGATTGGCGATGAAACGGTTGAGCCGCTCGGACTCGTCGATGACGGTCGCGAGCAGATCGAGCTTCTCCTTGTCCGACAGCCGCGTGGCGAGATCGCGCATCGTCGACGCCGCGCCGAGCACCGACGCCAGCGGCGTCTTGAGGTCGTGCGAGATCGAGGTCAAGAGCGCCGAGCGCAGCCGGTCCTGCTCCATGCTGCGCTTGACCTTGTCCATGTCCTCGACCAGGAGCACGCGCTCGATCGCGAGCGCGCCCTGATCGACCAGCGCGTCGAGCAGCCGGCGCTGGTCCGGCGTCAGCAACGGCCCGCTGCGGTCGTCGTCGATGCCGATGACGCCGATCAGCCCCCGGCCCGTGCGCATCGGCAGGAACAGGCGTTTCGCACCGGGCAAGGTATCGGAGCCGCGGCCGGCGGCGCGGTCGTTGCTCCAGGCCCAGCTCGCCGCGGCGAGATCGGCGTCGTCGAGCTGATCCTCCGGCGGATAGCCGGTCATCACCGTCAGCTTGCCGTCCAGCGGCAGCAGCAGCACGACGCGCACCTTCAGCATCAAGGCGGCCTGATAGGCCGTTGCCCACAGCACGTCGTCCAGGGTCGCGGTGCCGGCGAGCTTGCGGCTGAAGGCATAGAGCTGCTCGGTGGTGCGGATGCGCTGGGTCGCCGAATCCGCCTGCACGCGCACGCGCGCGGCGACATTGGACACCAGGAGCGCGATCAGCATGAAGAAGAAGAATGCCGCAACGTTGGTCGGATCGGTGATCGTGAAGGTGTAGATCGGCGGCAGGAAGAAGAAATTGTAGCACAGCGAGGCCATGAGGCTCGCGAGCAGCGACGGCCACAGGCCGTAGCGCGCGGCGACGCCGACCACGGCGGTGAGGAACACGAGATCGACATTCTCGATGCCGAAGAACGGCTGGATCAATTCGGCAAGGCCGAGGCCGACCGCCGTGATCAGCAGCGCCATCAGATAGGGTTTGGGCTGCAGCGGCTCGCTGCGCGCGCGGGTCTGAACCGATGGGCCCGTCGGCTCCGGCGTCTCATCGCCGGCGATGACGTGGATGCTGATGTTGCCGGCGCGCCTGACCAGGTCATGCACCACCGAGCCCCTGACGATCTCGAACAGCCGCGAGCGGCTGGACTTGCCAATAATGATCTGGGTGACGTTGTTGGCCTGTGCGAAGCTGATCAAATCATCGGCAATCCGGCGACCGGCACCGGGGATCGTCAGCGCCTCGCCACCGAGGGTCTCGGCCAGCCGCAGCGTATCGGCGAGCCGGTCGCGCTGCTTGTCCGAGAGCTGGAGATTGCGCCGGGTCTCGATCGTCACGGCGGTCCATGGCGCATGAACGCGATCGGCGAGCCGCTTGGTGTAGCGCACCAGGCTCGCGGCGCGCGGATCCTCGGAGACGCAGACGAGAATGCGCTCGCCGGCCGCCCAGGGGCCGGCGATGGCGTTGGCCTGCATGTGGGTGAGCAGCTGCTCGTCGACGCGCTCGGCGGTTCGGCGCAGCGCCAGCTCGCGCAGCGCGGTCAGATTGCCGGGCGAGAAATAATGCTCCAGCGCGCGCTCGGCCTGCTTGGGCACATAGACCTTGCCCTCCTTCAGCCGCTGGATCAGATCATCGGGCGTGAGGTCGATCAGCTCGATGGCGTCGGCGCGATCGAAGATCGAATCCGGCACGGTCTCGCGAACGCGAACATGGGTGATCTGCGCGACCACGTCGTTGAGGCTCTCGATGTGCTGGACGTTGACCGCCGTGTAGACATCGATGCCGTGCGACAGCAGCTCTTCGACGTCGAGATAGCGCTTGGGATGGCGGCTCCCGGCAACATTGGTATGCGCGAGCTCGTCGACGATCGCGAGCTTCGGCCGCCGCGCGATCACGGCGTCCAGATCCATCTCCTCGACGACCTGGTCCTTGTAGGTGATGCGCTTGCGCGGGATCACCTCCAAGCCGCGCACTAGCGCCTCGGTCTCGATCCGGCCATGGGTCTCGACAAAGCCGACGACGACGTCGACGCCGGCCTTCATCCTGGCATGCGCGCTCGACAGCATCTCATAGGTCTTGCCGACGCCGGGGGCGGCGCCGACGAAGATCTTGAGCTTGCCGGCAGGACTGTCCTCCCGCCGGGCCGCTTCGAGCAGGGCCTCCGGCGAGGGACGTTGGTCAGGATCGCGGCGTTGACTGGCCATGCGGCATTATAGACGGGGAGACCTCTGCGCCAAGGCCGGAGCGACGCGCACCGTCACTGCGCCTTGGCCGCATCGAGCGCCAGATTGAGGGCGAGCACGTTAACACGGGGTTCGCCGAACAGGCCGATCAGGCGGCCTTGCGTCTGCTGCGCCACTAGGGCGCGGACGCCTGCCTCCGGGAGATTGCGCGCCTTGGCCACCCGCGGCACCTGGAACAGCGCCGCCTCCGGCGAAATGTCCGGATCGAGCCCGCTCGCGGAGGTCGTCACCAGATCAACCGGCACGGCCTGCGCAGGGTTTTCTGCCTTGAGCTTGTCGACGTCCTCCTTGACGCGGTCGGCCAGCGCCTTGCTGGTCGGCCCGAGATTGGAGCCCGATGAGTTGGCCGCGTTGTAGGGCGCCGGGACCGTCTTGGTCGAATCGTTGGGGTCGGCCGCTGTCGTCGCCGAGAGCCGGCCGTGGAAATATTTGTCGTCCTTGAACTCCTGGCCGATCAGCGCCGAGCCGATCACTTGGCCGTTGCGCGTGATCAGGCTGCCTTCGGCCTGCGCAGGAAAGATGGTGCCGGCCACAACAGTCATGGCGAGCGGATAGATCAGGCCGGTGATCAGGGTCAGCGCGAGCAGGACGAAGATGGCGGGACGGATTTCTTTGAGCATGTGAGTCTCCTGTGTCTCTTCCGTCATTGCGAAGCGACGAAGCAATCCAGGGCGGCGTGTGGGACTCTGGATTGCGCCGCTTCGCTCGCAATGACGGCGGTTGGGGTGTCAAGCCAGGTGCAAGGCGGTCACGATCAGGTCGATCGCCTTGATGCCGATGAAGGGAATGATGATGCCGCCGAGGCCGTAGACCAGCAGGTTGCGGCCGAGCAGCGCGCCGGCGCCGATGGCGCGATAGGCCACGCCCTTCAGCGCCAGCGGGATCAGCGCGATGATGATCAGTGCGTTGAAGATGATCGCCGACAGGATCGCACTCTGCGGGCTCGACAGGTTCATGACGTTCAGCACGTTAAGCTGCGGGTAGAACGCCAGGAACATCGCCGGGATGATCGCGAAATACTTGGCGACGTCGTTGGCGATCGAGAACGTGGTCAGTGCGCCGCGCGTCATCAGGAGCTGCTTGCCGATCTCGACGACCTCGATCAGCTTGGTCGGGTTGGAGTCGAGATCGACCATATTGCCGGCCTCGCGGGCGGCCTGCGTGCCGGTGTTCATGGCGACGCCGACATCGGCCTGCGCCAGCGCCGGCGCGTCGTTGGTGCCGTCGCCGCACATCGCCACCAGCTTGCCCTTGGCCTGCTCGTCGCGGATCAGCTTGAGCTTGTCCTCGGGCGTCGCCTGGGCGAGGAAGTCGTCGACGCCGGCTTCGGCCGCGATCGCGGCCGCGGTCATCGGGTTGTCGCCGGTGATCATGACGGTGCGGATGCCCATGCGGCGCAGTTCGGCAAAGCGCTCGCGGATGCCGCCCTTGACGATGTCCTTGAGCTGGATGACGCCGAGCAGCCGGCCGTCCCTGGCCACCGCCAGCGGCGTGCCGCCGGCCTTGGCAATCTCGTCAGCGATGGCGCGGATCTCGCGGGCGAGCTCGCTTTCCATGGGCTGGATCGCGCGCACGGTGTTGCCGGACGCGACCTGCGTCGCGCCGCCGCCGATGTAGCTGAGGATCGCGTCGACCGCGCCCTTGCGCACCGAGGAGCCGCCAGCATCGACGCCGCTCATGCGGGTCTGCGCCGTGAACGGCACGAAGGTGGCGCCGAGCTCGGCCATGTCACGACCGCGGATGCCGTACTTCTCCTTGGCGAGCACCACGATCGAGCGGCCCTCCGGCGTCTCGTCGGCCAGCGAGGCGAGCTGCGCGGCGTCCGCGAGCTCCTGCTCGCTGACGCCGCGGACGGGACGGAACGCGGTGGCCTGGCGGTTGCCGAGCGTGATGGTGCCGGTCTTGTCGAGCAGAAGCGTATCGACGTCGCCGGCGGCCTCCACGGCGCGGCCCGACATCGCCAGCACGTTGAAGCGCACCAGGCGGTCCATGCCGGCGATGCCGATCGCCGACAGCAGCGCGCCGATCGTGGTCGGAATCAAGGTCACGAACAGCGCCACCAGCACCACCACCGAGATCGAGCCGCCGGCATAGGCGGCGTAGCTCGGGATCGTGACCGTCGCGAACACGAAGATGATGGTCAGGCCGGCGAGCAGGATGTTGAGCGCGATCTCGTTCGGCGTCTTCTGCCGCTCGGCGCCCTCGACCAGCCTGATCATGCGGTCGATGAAGGTCGAGCCTTGGGCTGCCGTGATGCGCACGCGGATCCAGTCCGACAGCACCTGCGTGCCGCCGGTCACGGCCGAACGGTCGCCGCCGGATTCGCGGATGACGGGCGCCGACTCGCCGGTGATGGCGGCCTCGTTGACCGAAGCGACGCCTTCGATCACCTCGCCGTCGGAGGGGATCGTATCGCCAGCCTCGACCAGCACGATGTCGCCGACCTTGAGGCTGGTGCCCGCCACGAGCTTGAAGCTGTGATCGGTGGGGCTCGAGCCGGTCAGCAGCTTGGCCTGGCTCTCGGTCCGGGTCTTGCGCAGCGAATCCGCCTGCGCCTTGCCGCGGCCTTCGGCGACGGCCTCGGCGAAGTTGGCGAACAGCACGGTGAACCAGAGCCAGAGGATGATCTGGAAGGTGAAGCCGAGATTGGCGCCGCCGGTCACGATGTCGCGGAGGAAGATCACCGTGGTGAGCGCGGCGACGACTTCGACGACGAACATCACGGGGTTCTTGATCATCAGCCGCGGATCGAGCTTGACGAACGCAGACTTGATGGCGGGCAGCATGATCTTGGCATCGAGCATCGTCGACATCGACGAGCGCTTCGAGAGTTTGACGGTTTCCATGGAGGTTGCTCCGAGATCAGAACACGGTGCCGGCGGTCATCGCGAGATGCTCGACGATCGGACCCAAGGCGAGTGCGGGGAAGAAGGTAAGGCCGCCGATGATGAGAATCACGCCGACGACGAGGCCGACGAACAGGCCGCCGGTGGTCGGCAGGGTGCCGGCCGACGGCGGGATCGACTTCTTCGCGGCCAAGGAGCCTGCGATCGCCATCGCCGGCACGATCATGAAGAAGCGGCCGACGAACATCGAGCTTGCCAGCGTCAAATTGTAGAAGAAGGTGTTGCTGGTGAGGCCGCCGAAGGCCGAGCCGTTGTTGGCGGTCGCCGAGGTGAAGGCATAGAGCACCTCGGTGAAGCCGTGCGGGCCGGCATTGGCCATCGAGGCCACGGCCTGCGGCAGCACGACGGCGACAGCGGTCCAGCCGAGATACATCAGCGGCAGCACCAGGATCGCCAGCATCGCCATCTTGACCTCGCGGGCCTCGATCTTCTTGCCGACATATTCCGGCGTGCGTCCGACCATGAGGCCGGCGACGAAGATCGCGAGCACGACGAACAGCAGCATGCCGTAGAGGCCGGCGCCGACGCCGCCGACGATGATCTCGCCGAGCTGCATGTTGATCAGCGGGATCATGCCGCCGAGCGCGGTGAAGCTGTCATGCATCGCGTTGACCGCGCCGCAGGAGGCGGCGGTCGTGATCACCGCGAACAGCGACGACGCGACGATGCCGAAGCGGACCTCCTTGCCTTCCATGTTGCCGCCGGTCAGCCCCAGCGCGTTCAGCACATTGCTGCCGCTGGCCTCCGCCCAATAGGTGACGGCGACGCCTGAGATGAACAGCACGCCCATCACGGCGAGGATGGCCCAGCCCTGGCGCTGGTTGCCGACCATGCGGCCGAACACGTTGGTGAGGGCGGCGCCGAGCGCGAAGATCGAGATCATCTGGAAGAAGTTCGACAGCGCGGTCGGATTCTCGAACGGATGAGCGGCATTGGCGTTGAAGAAGCCGCCGCCATTGGTGCCGAGCATCTTGATCGCGACCTGCGAGGCCACCGGGCCGACCGCGATGGTCTGCTTGGCGCCCTCCAAGGTCGTGGCCTCGACATACGGCCCGAGCGTCTGCGGGATGCCCTGCCAGACCAGGAACAGCGTGTAGACGATGCACAGCGGCAGCAGCACATAGAGCGTGCATCTGACAACATCCACCCAGAAATTGCCGACCGTGCGGGCCGAGGCACGCGCGAAGCCGCGGATCAGCGCAATCGCGAGCACGATGCCGGTCGCCGCCGACAGGAAGTTCTGGTGCGTCAGGCCGAGCATCTGCACCAGATAGGAGACCGTGCTCTCACCGCCGTAGTTCTGCCAGTTGGTGTTGGTCAGGAAGCTGATCGCGGTGTTGAACGACAGATCCTCGGCAACGGCGGACTGGCCGGCGGGATTGAACGGCAGCACGGCCTGCAGCCGCATGACGCCGTAGATGATCAGGAAGCCGCCGACATGGAACAGCAGCATTGCGACCGTGTAGGTCAGCCAATGCTGCTCGCGGCGCTCGTCGACGCCGCCGATCCGGTAGATCGCGGATTCGACCGGGCGCAACACGGGAGAGAGAAAGGTGCGTTCGCCATTGAAGACGCGCGTCATGTACCAGCCGAGCGGCTTGGCGAGCGCGACGATCATGGCGCAATAAAGCAGGATCTGAATCCAGCCGATCACGGTCATGGGATGATGTCCTTGAGAACGGGTGCGGGCGCTTGGGCGGTCAGAACCGCTCGGGCCGCAGCAGCGCGTAGGTGAGATAGATCAGAAGGCCGAGCGACACGGCGCCGGCGAGCGAATAGTCGAAGATCATGGTCCGTCTCCTAGAGCCGCTCGCAGGCATAGGTGTAGCCGATCGCCAAGGCGAAGAAGCCGGCGGCCAACGCCAGCATCAGAATGTCCAGCATGGTGTGCTCCTCATGCGCGCGGCAGGCGCGCAACCAATGGAGCGGACGGGGCGCCGACGGGGCCACGGTCCGTTCCTCCGTCCCAGATGGCATCGCGCCCCATAGGTTTTCGAGACGGCCCGGCCGGCAGAGTTATAGGAATCTCATAAAGACCGCGGTCTTCCGCGGCGAAAATCGGCCGGCGACGACCGCCGCCGCATAAGCAGCGGCCGCGATGACGCCGTGCGTTTATGCGCCGCTTATTTCTTCCAGGCCCTGCCCCTCTCGTATTCCTACGGCTGCAGCCGCCACATTGGCGGCACGGCCCGCTTCGGCCGGCGCTCAATCACGACGGATCCACACCATGCCCGTTTCAACGTCACTGGGTTTCGCCGATCTGCCGCAGACCCCGCAGGATTGGACCACGCTGTCAGCCGATCTCCTGGGCGCAGACGAGGACGTCTCGCCACTGTCGGCACGCGGACGGCGCCGGGGACGCATCGACCAGCTGATGCAGGCCGAGGCCCGCATCGATGCCGCGCTGGAGCTGATCGCGCTGCAATTGCCGCGCTGGTCGCTGCGCCGCCTCGCCTATGACGACGGCGAATGGCACTGCGCGCTCTCGCAACGGCGCGAATTGCCGGACTGGCTCGACCACTGCGCCGAAGCCAGGCACAGCGATCTCGCGCTCGCCATTCTCCACGCCGCAGCAGAGGCGCGCCGCCTCGAGCCGGGCCAGCCGCGCCCCTCGGGACAACGCTCCGCCGAGCCCGCGCTCACGCAGCTGCTCTGCTGCGATAACTTCTGACGTGACGAAAGCCACCCCTATGATCCTCTCGGCCGACAAATCGGTGGAGCTGTCCACGGCGCGGGTGCTGCTTCGCTTCGGCCTGCGAACCGCGATCCTTGGTCTGTTCGCGACGTTCGGCAGCATCGGCTTCGGACGCAGTCTTGCAGCGCTGCTGTGGATGACCGTCATCCTCTGTGCCGTGCTCGCCACTCTGCGCCGCGAGCGCGTCTTCACCGCCGGCCTCAATCATTGGGACGAGATGATCGGCTATCTCGCGCTCTATTGCGCGGCCATGTCGTTCAACCAGCTCACGGACGCGTAGGCGTCGTCCTTTACGTCGCGCCTATGACGTCACCCGCGGTCCCGCATCGATTTCCTATCCACACATCGCGATATCAGATCCACGGCCGCACCATCATCTCGCACGGATGCGGGCGTAAACAGAAGGACCACGTCCATGAGGCTCGTCGAACCTCCATCGTGTCACAAGGCGGCTGCCGCCCTCGTCGTGATCGGCCAGAACGGCCGCGGCCACTGGGTCGTCCAGGAGCAGAACGGGCTCTATGGCGGCCTGTTCGTCAGCCGCGCCGAAGCGATGAAATATGCGCTGTTCGAGAATGGCCATCATCCGGAGACGATCGTCGAACTGTCGCGCACGATCGAGCTCGACGCCAACGGCCGCTTCGCGCCTGTCGGTCTGTTGTTCGGAAGCAACCGGCGGCCGGTTGCGTGACCGCCTCGCCGGCACAATCGCCGACATTCCAATGGCCGGTGCATGGCTCGGCCGGAACAGGATGAGGGGTCTCATCGTAGGAATGCGAGACGAGCTGACGTCATTTCCTATAGGAAAAGCATAAGTCGCAAAAAAAATGGGACGGCCGAAGCGGCCGTCCCGTGTGTCGCGATATCGGTGGTCGGATCAGAAGATCTTGACCGCGCTTTCCAGCGTCTTCCACACACCCCAGGCGAGCGGAACGCCGACGAAGGCCCAGAACAGCGTTGCCTTCACGTCGAGACCGCCGCGATCGATGCCGAACGAACCATGCTGGATCGCCGCCTCGTTCTTGGCAAGGTTGGCCTGGTAGCGCGCGACCTCATCCGGGCTCATGTTCCACTTGTGGTCGACCGGCTTGATCAGGAAGTTGCAGATCAGGCCCGCCAGCAGCATCGCGCAGAGGATGTACATCGTGGAGTTATACAGCTGGTCGCGCGGCACGCCGGCGGCAAGCTGGAACTCGCGGATGTAGTTGACCACGACCGGGCCGATGATGCCGGCGGTCGCCCAGGCCGTCAGCAGCCGGCCGTGGATGGCCCCCACGAACTGGGTTCCGAACAGGTCCGCCAGATAGGCCGGCACCGTGGCGAAGCCGCCGCCATACATCGACAGGATGATGGCGAAAGCCGCCACGAAGAACAGTTTGGAGCCCATTGCTGCGAAGGTCGGCGCCAGCGCATAGAGCACGATGCCGATCAGGAAGAAGCAGTAATAGGTGTTCTTGCGGCCGATGTGATCCGACAGCGACGCCCAGAAGAAGCGGCCGCCGATGTTGAACAGCGACAACAGGCCGGCGAAGCCTGCCGCGATGCCCGCAATGGCTGCCTTCTGACCGGCGTCGAGCTGGTTGAAGCTGACGTCGGGCAGGCCGATCAGCTTGCCCGCGAAGATCTCCTGCAGCATCGGCGAAGCCATGCCGATGACGCCGATGCCTGCCGACACGTTCAGGCAGAGCACCCACCAGACCAGCCAGAACTGCGGCGTCTTGTGCGCGTTGTCGAGATGAACGTGATGCTCCGAGATCATCGCCTTCTTCACCGCCGGCGGCGTCCAGCCCTCAGGCTGCCAGCCCACCGGGGCCACGCGATAGGCAAAGGCGCCGATCATCATGAAGACGAAGTAGATCACGCCCATCGTGACGAAGGTCTCCCACACGCCGACGGAGGTCGGCGTCTTGAAGTAGTTCATCAGCAGGTTGGCGAGCGGGGCACCGATCATCGCGCCGCCACCGAAGCCCATGATCGCCATGCCCGTCGCCATGCCGCGCCGGTCGGGGAACCATTTCACCAGGGTTGAGACCGGCGAGATGTAGCCGAGGCCGAGACCGATGCCGCCGATGACACCGGCGCCCAGCCACGTGATCCAGAGCTGATGCACATAGATGCCGAAGGCCGCGATCAGCAGGCCGCCGCCCCAGCAGCAGGCAGCCACGGCGCCCGCCTTGCGCGGTCCGGCCCGCTCGAGCCAGCCGCCCCAGATTGCCGCGGACCCGCCGAGCAGCACGAAGAACAGCGTGTACATCCAGCCCAGGCTCGCGACCTTCCAGTCACAAGTCGTCGTGAACAACTCCTGCACCAGGCTCATGTCGGGGCAGGCCTGGCTCTGGGTCACGCCGATCGCGCGCGACAGAGGCAGCCAGAACACCGAGAAGCCATAGGCCATGCCAATGCACAGATGGATGCACAGCGCAGCAGGAGGAACCAGCCAGCGGTTGAACCCCGCTTTCGCGATCGTGTGTTCACGATCGAAGATCCCCGCTTGCGCGTTCGGGAGCGAGCCCGCGCTCTCAATGGTAGCCATGCATTCCTCCCCTACGGACTCCCGTCCAACGCAACGACGTCATGTTCTGTCCCCTTGATCAGAATCAATTCGCTCACTCACCGTGTCCGCTATCGATGAACCAGACGATTTCGCGATGCACAAAAGCTAAAGACTATTCCACGGCACGAGACCCCCACCCGAGCCCCCTGCGTCGTATCAACACCATTGTGCCGCGGCTCCGCCTGGCCCGGTCCAAGCGGGCATGACTCGTCTCCCGCAACCTCCGCGGAAGCATGGCAATTGGTGCAGAACCGAGGCAAATTGTCGATAGTAAAATGGTAATAATCGATCAAACTTGGTGGATTGATCGCACTGCAGCGAGCATGTGTTGCTAACAAACACAAAAAGTCGCGTGTAACCGACGTCACCGCCACTCTCGGCTGCAATCATGTTGCTCGCGATTACTTCCGGACGACGCGCGATAATCCCTGAGAGAATCAACTAATGAGATCACCGCGCGACCATTCACCGGACATCCAAGGACCCGCAGACGCCGAGGTCTCGAAAATTTGAAGCATGAACAACCTGTCCTTGCCTCGCGACAACGTCGCAAGCCTGGACTGAGAACGCGGCATTGTTGTGAGCCTTGGCAGGCACCAATGCGACGATAGGAAGCAGCGCGCCCGCTTGACATCGGAACGACGGGGTTGACCGCACACGAACTACTTAGTTCGAACAACCTGCAGCAGGTGACGGGCCGGCAATCTGTTGGTCCATCATGGTATCGGCTCGGCAGCCTTCTCGATCAGAAACAGAATGGCATGATCGCTGCGATCGACGATCTCGACCCGATCGCCGGTCTCCCGGATCAGATTCGGAATGTCGATCACCGCGAGCGGATCCGTGCAGCGCACTTCGAGGCGCTCGCCCGCCTTGAGTGATCGCAACGCCTTGCGGGTCTTCAGCGCCGGCAACGGGCACTTGAGACCCGTCAAATCCAGCCTCGTCATCGTCATGCGCCGGCACCATGGCGAAGCGGTCCGGACCCGTCAACCCGCCGTGGGAATCGGGAACCGGGTTCCTGGCATGCCACCGTTTTATGAGGCTTCAGTGCTGAGGCTGGTTCCATCAGCGGGCTGCGGACTCGCTTGAAAGCGCCAGCACGTCCGCCAGGGGCATGGCGAGCCGTAGAACCAGCGTCGCGATCGCCGCGATGTCGTCGAGATGAGCCCGCGGCAGCGCTGTTTCGACATTGCCGTCGCTGGCAAGTCCGACGATGCCTGGATCGTCCGGGAACAGCAGCGGCTTGCCGTTGGCTATGCGATGCACCTCGATGCGGCGATGCGGTCCGGCCCTATACCCCTCGATGACGACGAGATCGACAGGAGACAATTTCGCCAGCAGCTCCGCGAGCGAAGGTTCGTTTGCGCCGCGCAGCTCATGCATCAGCGCCCAGCGCGTGCCCGACGCGACGAGCACCTCCTCTGCCCCAGCCTCGCGATGCCGCCAGGAATCCTTGCCCGGCACGTCGACATCAAACTTGTGGTGGGCGTACTTGATGACGGAGACGCGCAGTCCCTGCCCGATGAGAAGAGGAATCAGCCGCGCGAGCAGCGTGGTCTTGCCGGCGCCGCTCCACCCGGCGAGGCCGATGACTTTCATCGCGGTCTCCAGAAAGGCCCCTGATGTTCCGACACGAGGCGGGGCGTGTGATCGATCAATCGCCTGGCGGGCATCCCGCTCCATGGCCGTGACATGGCGCCGTCATGCCAGCGGCCATGCAGACTTCGCAAGGCGGGAACGCCGAACCCGGCGTCTGACCCTCGCAAATGGTGAATCGGGCGGGCCGCGACGCTGACGCCGCGGCAACAGACGTGGTAACTCGAATCGTGATGACAGCCATGACCAGGACTTCGATTCCCGGCCTGCTGCTCGCCGGCGGTCTTGCGCAGCGGATGGGCGGCGGCGACAAGCCGATGCGCATGATCAACGGTCGCACCATCCTGGAGCGGGTGATCGCGCGGCTCGCACCGCAATGCAGCCGGCTGATCCTCAATGCCAATGGCGATCCCGCGCGCTTCGCAAGCTACGGTCTGACCGTCGTGCCGGATGGCGTTGCCGGCTTTCCGGGCCCGCTCGCCGGCATCCTCGCAGGCCTCGACTGGGTTGCGGCGCACATGCCGGGGACGCAGTGGATGCTGAGCGCCGCCGCCGACTGCCCATTCCTGCCGCGCGATCTTGCGACGCAGCTTGTCGATGCCCGGGAAACGGAACAGGCCGAACTCGTGCTGGCCGCCTCCGGCGGACAGACGCACCCGGTGATCGGTCTGTGGCCGGTCGGGTTGCGCGAGGACCTTCGCCACGCGCTGGTCTCGGAGGATGTCCGAAAAGTCACGCGCTTCACGGAACGCTATGGGGTCGCGACCGTGACCTGGCCGGTGCTGCCGCGCGATCCCTTCTTCAATGCCAACACCGCCGAGGATCTCGCCGAGGCCGAGCGGCTCGCGGTGCTGGATGATTGAGGACGCCTGATGGATGCGACAGCTCCCGTCCGCCGCGCCGTGCTGGCCGTGGCCGCGCTCAATCTCGGCTATTTCGGCATCGAGTTCGCCGTCGCACTGGCGATCGGCTCGGTGGCGCTGTTTGCCGACAGCGTCGACTTCCTCGAGGATGCCTCGGTCAACATCCTGATCGCGCTGGCGCTGCGCTGGAGTCCGGCGAAGCGCGCGCAGCTCGGCAAGGTGCTGGCGCTGATTTTGCTCGCGCCTGCGCTCGCCGGCTTGTGGACCGCGGGCGAGAAGTTCTTCACACCCGCCGTGCCCGCACCGCTGCCGCTGACCGTCACCGGCCTCGGCGCGCTCATCGTCAATCTCGGCTGCGCGCTGATCCTGGCGCGGGTCCGTCATGATCAAGGCAGCCTCACCAAGGCGGCCTTCCTGTCGGCACGCAACGACGCCTTCGCCAACGTGGCGATCATCGCGGCCGGTCTTGTCACCGGCTTTGTATGGCCCTCGATCTGGCCCGACCTGATCGTCGGCGTCGGCATCGCGCTGATGAACGCGGACGCCGCGCGAGAGGTGTGGGAGGCCGCGCATGAGGAGCACAAGGCGGCCAAGGCTTGAACCGCTGTCGGACTTGCGTCCATCGCCAGTTGCAATGCAGCCTGCGGCACACTGCAGTGCAGTGCAACGAAAGCTTCAGGACAGGGCATCCCTGTGCGATTGACGGCCCCCCGGGATTGATTGCAGATAGACGGATCGGCCGGCAGAGCCGCGACAAACAACGGCATCATGCCGACATCGGTGGAGGACGAATTGCAACTCAGCACTTTGAGGCGGGCGGCGTGGGCCGCCGCGGCGCTGCTGATCACGACGGCCGCGCAGGCCGAGATCTCCGACAACGTCGTCAAGATCGGCGTGCTCAGCGACATGAACGGCCCGGCGTCGACGCCGACCGGACAGGGCTCGGTGACCGCGGCGCAAATGGCGGTGGATGATTTCGGCGGCAAGGTGCTGGACAAGCCGATCAGCGTCATCGTCGGCGACCATCAGCTCAAGCCCGACATTGGCGCGGCGATCGCGCGGCGCTGGTACGACACCGAGCAGGTCGACCTCATCGTCGACGTGCCGGTCTCGGCTGTGGGCCTGGCGGTGCAGACCATCGCCACCGAGAAGAAGCGGCTGTTCATCACCCAGTCGACGGGCGCTGCCGATTTCCACGGCAAGTTCTGCTCGCCCTACGCCATGCAATGGGTGTTCGACACCCGTGCACTCGCCACTGGCACGGCGAAGGAGGTCGTCAAGCGCGGCGGCGACAGCTGGTTCTTCATCACCGACGATTACGCCTTCGGCCACTCGCTGGAGCGCGACGCGTCGAGTGTCGTGACCGCCAATGGCGGCAAGGTGGTCGGCGCCGTCAGGCCGCCATTCGCGACGCCGGATCTCTCCTCCTTCATCCTGCAGGCGCAGGCCTCCAAGGCCAAGATCATCGGCATCGCCGCAGGTCCACCCAACAACATGAGCGAGATCAAGACCGCGGCCGAGTTCGGCCTGCTCAAGGGCGGCCAGCAGATGGCGGCGCTGCTGGCGCTGATCACCGACATCCATTCGCTCGGCCTGCCGGCGGCGCAGGGGTTGCTGCTCACCACGTCGTTCTACTGGGATATGGACGACAAGACGCGTGAGTGGTCGAAGCGCTATTTCGCCAAGATGAACCGGATGCCGACGATGTGGCAGGCCGGCGTCTACTCCGCCGTCACGCATTATCTCAACGCGGTCAAGGCCGCCGGCAGCGACGCGCCGCTCGCGGTGGCCGCGAAGATGCGCGAGACACCGGTCGAGGACTTCTTCGCGCGCAACGGCAGGCTGCGCGCCGACAATCTGATGGTGCACGATCTCGTGCTGGCGCAGGTCAAGTCGCCGGAGGAGAGCAAATATCCGTGGGACTACTACAAGATTCTCGCGACCATCAAAGGCGATGACGCGTTCGGCCCGCCCGATCCGGCATGTCCGATGAAATAGGCGAGGTGCGAGTAGCGAGTAGCGAGTAGCGAGCGATTGATTTTGATTCTCGCCATTCGCTATTCGCTGCTCCCTATTCGCCATTCGCCGCTGTCATTTCACCACCCCGATCTCCCGGAAATATCTCATCACGCCGGGATGAACGAGATCGAGGCTGGGCGCGGCCGCGACAGTGTTGGCGGCGGTGGTCTCGCAGGCTTGCGCCAGCGTCTTGCACAGCGCGGCTTCCGCGCCATGCAGCGTCTTTGCCAGCCGATAGGCGACGTCGTCGGGCAGGCTCTCGCGCACCAGAACGTAGCTCCAGGACCCGATCGAATGGATCGCAGCATCCTGCCCGGCATAGCTGCCGGCGGGCACCGTCAGGGCTTTGAGGAAACCGTGCTTCGCCCTGACCTGCGCGATCTCCTCGGCTGATGGCGCGATGAAGCGGGCGCCGCCCGGCGTCTTGGCCATCGCCGCGAAGCCGGGCCAGCCGATGCCGGCGCCCCACAGTGCCGCGGCGCGGCCGTCCTGCACCATGGCCGGACCGTCGCCGGCACGGTCGAGATAGACCGCCTTGAAATCCTGGTCCTGCTGCAGGCCGAGCCCGTCGAGCATGTAGCGCGACATGATCGGCAGGCCCGAGCCCTTGGCGCCGAACACCACCGTCTGGCCGACGAGATCGCGAATGCTGCGATAGGAACTATCGGCGCGCACCACGAACAGGCCCGGGCTGGAGAAAATCGCGGTCAGGATGTTCAACCTCGTCTTCGGACGGTCGAGCCCCACGAACGCCTGATAGGCCGGCTCGCCCGCGACGAGACCGAGATCGAGCTCCCCGCTCTCGAGCAGCGGAATGTTCTCGTTGCTGCCCTTGGTGTTGTGCGGGACGATCGCAAGCCCGGCATCGGCGTCGTTCATGACCGTGGCGAAGGCATCGCCATAGAGCGGGAAGCCGCCGCCCGGCGTCGCCGTTCCCAGAGTGATCGTGAGCTTGCTGATGGCGTTCGCTCCCTGCTGCGCTGCGGCCGGGCCGAACATCAGCGCAACGGCAAGGCCGAGAATTCGCAACGACGTCATGGGCTCGTCCTTCCGTGCCTGCGCGTCCGACACAAGCTTGTATGCAAGCATGCCAATCTATGGAAGCATGCCGGCAAAGACGACGACAAGAGCTTCGGGAGGACGAGATGACGTGGGCGCGTGCGTTCCTGGCCAGTGTTGTGGTCGCAGTCTGCCTCGCCGTACAGCCGGCTGCGGCGGCCTATCCGGACCGTCCGATCCGCTGGCTGATCGGTTTTGCGCCGGGCGGGCCGGTCGACATCGTCGCGCGCATCATGGCGCAGTGGCTGTCCGATCGGTTCGGCCAGCAGGTCGTGGTCGAGAACCGCACCGGCTCCGGCGGCAACATCGCCGCAGCCGCCGCGATCAATGCCGCACCTGACGGCTATACGCTGCTGTTCGTGGCGCCGAACAACGCGATCAGCACCTCGCTCTACAAGAAGCTGCCTTACGACTTCATCCGAGACACCGTGCCGGTCGCCAGCATCATGCAACTCACCAACATGCTGGTGGTCAGCAACGACGTGCCGGTGAAGACGGTGCAGGAGTTCATCGCCTACTGCCAGGCCAACCCCGGCAAGATCGCCTTCGCCTCCTCGGGCAACGGCACCTCGGTGCACATGGCGGCCGAGCTGTTCAAGGTGATGACCAAATGCGACATGCTGCACGTGCCCTATCGCGGCTCGGCGCTGGCGTTTCCCGACATCATCTCCAACAAGGTGCAGCTGATCTTCGACAATCTGCCGACGGCGCTGGAGCAGGCGCGCGGCGGCAGCGTCCGCGCGCTCGGCGTCACCTCGCCGCAGCGCTGGCAGACCGTGCCGGACGTGCCCGCGATCGCCGAGACCGTGCCGGGCTACGAATCGGTCGGCTTCTACGGCATCTCGGCGCCGAAGGGCACCCCGCCCGAGATCGTCGAGACCCTCAACAAGGCGGTCGGCGAGGCGCTGAAGGACCCCAAGCTGGTGGCGCGACTGACCGAGACCGGCGGCATTCCGAAGGCGATGACCCCGGCCGAGTTCGGCAAGCTGGTCGCCGACGAGACCGAGAAATGGCGCAAGGTGGTGGAATTCGCCGGAGTCTCGGTGGATTAGCGCGGCACCGGCCGCGGCCGGTCGAAGCGGCGACCGCGGCCTGGCAAAACGCTCCGGCCGCGGCATTGCCGGATCGCCATCGAGGCTGTAAACGGAGCCCGCACCGTCGCCGGGCGCTTCGTGCCACGCCGGACAGGCCCCTCCCTGCCCGCCACCGCCAAGCCCTCCGCGCCGCGGGGCCTGTAGCTCAATGGTTAGAGCCGGCCGCTCATAACGGTCTGGTTGCAGGTTCGAGTCCTGCCGGGCCCACCAGCAAAGTCAACGACTTGCTGACTTTCATTTCGGCGCTTCTGCGTCTCCGCACCAGATACCGCACCAGATACGTCCACTCTTCGTTCGGTTGGAAGGCGCACGGCTCAGCATCCGCTGGCACACGCCAGCAGCGCGAAGGTTCGACGATGTAGGAGACACTTGGCCGCAGGGACGCTGCCCAGCGACAGTATCGCTCACCCAGTAGATGAACCACGATCAGGCAAGCCACGCCGCCCAGGCCGCATGGCCAGAATCACATCGCAAATGTCCACGCGAAATCAGCGCTTCGCGGCGCTGTGGACCCCGAGGCGTTCATTCCGACTTCGGCCGTTGCAACGCGATCACCTTTCCAGCCGCCGTCACCGTTTGCCTCGGCGCGGAATCACGCTTCGCGATCTTCTCGACAGCATCGGACAGATAGTCCGGATGATGGTGACCATAGGTATTCAGCAGGACCTCGAGTGACATGCCGAGATAGCCCGCGGCCTGCCATGGGTCCGCACCGCGCTGCATCAGCCAGGTTGCTGCCGTGTGCCTGAGCGTGTGGGGCGATATTCCGGAACCGAGCTCGGCGAGCTTTACAGCGCTCTTGAAGGCGGTTTTGACAGAAGCCACCGGCTTACCATTGAACTCGACGAAATGCTTGGCCTCCGGATCGATCCGGTGCCAGCGGCGCAAGTGAGCAAGGAGGCGCGAAGGAATCGGAACCGTCGGCTGCCGCTTGTTCGTCTTTGCTGTGCCCTGCTTCTGGCGATAGTATCGTCCGCGCTCCAGGTCCACAAAAGAGCGCCCTACCGCCGGCATTGGGGACGCTGACGCGATGGCTCCTGCGCGCGTCCCGCTGTAGATCCCAATCAGAATGAAGCGAGACAGATGTCTCAGCGGACGTTTCGCCGTCGGAGCCTTGACGTCGTCCTCGGGGCGACGCGACGCCTTCTGCCTTTCGCGATAACGCCAGCACGTCCAGATCAGCTTGGCAGCCTCGCTGCGCGTGAGCCACCGGTCTCGGGGCTGCCCCTTCTCGGGCAACGAGACCTTGACGATCTCACGATGAAATCCCTCAGATGCATGATGGCCAATGGCGGCGCGCCGATCCTCCAGATCGCGCCGGGCGCCGCCTCGATTGCAACGCTTCTTCCTGTACGCGCGACATTCCTCGCCGTTGACCTCGCCAAGAGTTTTAGCGCCCCACCAATCGTTCAATCGTTCGATGCGCCTCTTGAACTTCCGGCTCGCGGGCACGGTGTCCTCAGCCTCACCGTCCACCGCGAAGCGATCCCGAAGCTTTTGGAGCTGCGCATCGATGTAGATCGAGAGGACGTCTGCGATCGGGATATCGTCGATATGCCGCACGCGTCGCTTCGGCGTATATTTGGACGCTATGTACTCCTCGAGCTTCTTCTCGGCTGCAGCAACCTCATCCGCAGCGCAGCCTGTGCCGACATCTCGACCGTTGTCTCTGATGATCCAGGTCGCACGATGGGTGATCTTTCCGCGCTTGTCGCGGCGGGCGGCCTTGAGCTGGAGTCGAGCTCCCTTGCTTCGTCGCGGCATAGCTCTCGCATCCGTTCAATGTGAGCCAGCGTCGTAAATTCCTTGCCGGCAATTCTCTCGATGACCAGGCGCTTCCGGTCGCGCTCACGTCGCAAGCCAGCAACGGTCATACCACCCATAGGAAACGCAATCCTCACGGCGTCAGCAAGGCGAAGCGGCGTATCCCGTGTAATGGCGGGCTGCATTTGAGCTGTCATCGATGAATTCACGTCTCTCGACTCTTGTGCGACGTGCGATGATTGAATTAATCATCATCCAACAACAGTCTCTCGCCCACCTGTAGGACGAATGCGTAAGATTGCGTACAATCGCGTAGAATGGGTAGGCGATCAACGAGGAAAAACGGCTTCGCCTGCTCCAAGCGTCCGAAGCTTCTCAGCGATTTCCCAACCGTGCCGATCACTTACGGCGACTGCCACGCAGCAAGTGTCGGAATCTGTTCCGTAGCTCCATCATCGTCAATCGATCGAGCTCACCCTGCTTGTAGCGCTGGCGCAGCTCGTCCCGAGCTTGATCCGGGATCGCGACAATCAACTCCCAACCTTCAGCAGCATCGTCGAAAAGCTCGACAATCCTCGGATCGAGGCAGGCGTCATCCTGGAGCTCGGCCATCTCATCCCGCGCCATGCCGGCGACGTCCGGCGAACCATCGAAAGCGCGTGCTCCCAGCAGATCAGGTCTGTTTTTATATAGTTCTTTATAGGCAGATCCCTCAGGGCCCCGCGGTGAGTCTTTATACGCAGGTCCCTTTTGGACCCGCGGAGCCGCAGGTCCCTTTCGACCCCGCGGACGCGCCGACTTTTCCACAGGCGCCGGCACGTCACGGACGACGCAATCAATCTCACCGAACCGATGTCCGTCGACAATTCGTTGCGCCTCGCGTGTGACGTAGCCGGCGGCGATCAACTCTCGGAAGATGCGCTGCAGCTTCTTGCGGCCGACCAGGAGGGTTCGCCCGATATGATCGAGGCGGACGTGCCACTTGTGAGGACGCGACAAGAGATAGCCGAGGACACCCTTGGCCTCGACAGAGAGGCGGGTATCCGCGAAGACCGCGTTCGGGACGATGGTGAACTGCGCCCTGTGCTCGCGACGGACGATCGTCACTGGCGGGTGACCGTCCAGGTGACCCCATGCAGACCGTTGGGAACTTCAGCCGGCCGACGGCCCAATTGCCCTAGGCGAAAGCGCGCGAGGCTCTCACGAGCATACGCGCGGTTCGGGCGCTTGCAGGACCTCGCGTTCGTCGGAGCGCGCAACTCGCTCTGGCAATGGCTGCACGGCGACATAGATCGATTGTGCCACAGCAACTCCGGGCTCGCATATCGCCGAGTCTTCGCTGTGCTACGCCGCCATGCGATCGACAGGCCGCGGAGGTCTAGGCAACGCGAGAGGCGTCAACCAAGATGAGCGTCGCCAGTGCAAGGCTCGCCGCGGACCACATGCTGTCCCCAAACCGGCCGCCCTGCTCAGCCGACTGTCCTTCACAGAGACCGGCTCCCCTCCTCTTCCAGGCCTTCTCCCATCCGATCAGTGCCGATCGTGATGTGATAGGACAGACTCCAGGCCGCGTTCTGGATCGCTAGAGTTAACAATGCGGGGCTCGCCGCTCTCGGCCGCCTGCGCCGCCTTGACGAGACGCCTGACCTGCCGTGCCGTGCCGGCCAGGGCACGTCCCTGGATCTCGCCGAGTTCTTCGTCAGTCGCCGCAATGACGTCATCGCTGAGCGCCTGGAGCAGGCGCGCGAGTTCGAGACGGGGGTGCCAGCGTGTCATGGCGAGCTCCAATTCCGTTGGTGGCGGAGCAGCGCGCGCCGCATTCGCCGCCGCGCAGTATCGTAATCGATATCCGAGATGCCATACGCCCGGCAGATGTCCCTGGCCGTCAGGCCATTGGCCAGCCCGTCGATGATCTGCAACACGACCGGATCTCCTGCAAACAGCCGGAACACCTCGGCGAGCCCAGCGACCGCCACGGCCACGCGTTCGGGATCGGCCAATTCGTCGACAGGATCGCTCGGGACGCCGTGCTGGCCGGGATCGTCGCGGCTGACCAGCAGCCGCTGCTCGCTCCGAACGCGCCGCCAATAATCGTCGCAGAGGCTGCGCATGACGCCGGACAGGAAAGCCAGGATCGGCACCCCCAACGGCCAGACCCGCGATCCGTCGAGAACGCGGAGGATGGCCTCATGCAGCACGTCGGTCCAGCCGATCCCCCCGGGCAGCCCGCGGCTCCACAATTGCGCCAGAGCCTTCAGCCGCACCAGATCAGTCTCAGACAAGGCCTCGATCGCCGCCGCCGCGTCGGCGACGGTGCGACCGGCGTTCGAGCCAACTCCGGGGGTGCCAATCGATCGTTCCATCACCCCTATTATGCGGCCGAGCAGATCCGTTGCGGACAGCCTCGGGAAAAATTTTGCGCCGTGTCCGCGCGACCGATCCGAGATCCGCATCCTCTCCAAGCTGAGAGGAGAGAACCATGGATCAGATCGCAAATGCACGCCGCTGGTATGCCGAAGACCTACGCTGCAAGACGCCTATTCTGCGCAACCCACACATCGTCGAGGCCTTCGGCGCCGTTCCTCGAGAGGCGTTCATCGGCCCAGGTCCTTGGTGGATCATACCCTACCCCTACCGGGAGCCGTTCATCACCCCGGACGACGATCCGCGTTGGCTCTATCACGACGTCCTGGTCTCGATCGACCCGAGCCGGAAGCTCAACAATGGGATGCCGAGCTTCTGGGCGCGTAATTTCGAGCACCTCGATATCGCCCGAGGTGAACGGGTGCTGCAGATCGGAGCGGGCAGCGGCTACTATTCAGCCGTCCTCGCCGAAATCGTCGGGCCCGCCGGGCGGGTGACGGCGGTCGAAGTCGACCCGGCTCTGGCCGCTCGAGCCCGCACCAATCTGGAGAGGTGGCCGCAGGTCCAGGTGATCTCGGGCGATGGCCGAAATGTCGAGGCTACCGCGAGCGACCATGACGTCGTGATCGTGTTCGCAGGCTGCACTCATCCCGCTCCGCAATGGCTCGACGGCCTCGCCGACAACGGCCGGCTGTTGCTCCCGCTGACCAGCCAGGATTGGTCCGGCTTCCTGCTGCGCGTGGTCCGCCGGGGCGCCTCCTTTGAGGCCTCTTCGATCGGAGGGGTCAGCATCTATCCCTGCACAAGCGGCCGCGATGAGGACGCCAGCCGCAGGCTGAAGAGCGCCCTCGCGAACTCGCCGATGATGAATGTTCCGATCCAAGCACTCCACCGCGGCATTCCATCCTCCTATGAGTCCGAACGGATCTGGTATCAGGCGCCCGGCTTCTGGCTGGAGCGACAAGGGTCCGAGGTCGATGGGACCACACAGCAGGTCTAAGGTGGCAGCAGCGACGCTGCCTGACCAGCGAACCGACGAGTTGGACTCTCCCGCCTGGGCGGAACGCCTCAGCGCCCCCCTGAGGCAGGACGGCCGCGATAGGACGTCATCTTCCGGCGCGGACACCGCGGAGCGGACGCGTCGACACGCGCCGCGTTCGGGTTGATGCAAGCATCGGGCGCAGCTCTGGCAACGTCACGTCGCAAGTGAGCCGCGGACAGCAGCTCCCTTGTCAACCGAGACAAGGACCGTACGGCGCCCTCCCGGCAGCGGACATGGCTCGGCGGAAGATCGTTCATCGAAGGCCGCGGCGCTCGCTACAAACGGTCGATCCAAAGGCGGAATTCGCTTCTTCCTTGATCGGAAGAGACGGATGGCGCTCGGGTGATTGATTTGCCGCGCCTTTTCACGAGAACAGCCAGCCAGCGTCTTCTCTATCGCGACTGAAAATCGAGTCGAACCAACGACATGCACCCGACAGCCATCGGTGCTTTTATCTCGCCATCAGACCCTGCCCTCGTAAGCGTCCGGTCTCTGCACACCTCCCCGTCGCGTGTTGTCGTTCCATTTCGAGTTCTCTGCTGCTGTGGAGAATCTCCGGTGCGATCCAAACATTTCGAGAACAGAGCGCGTCGCGAATGGTGGTCGCCGCACATCGAAGCGTGGCGTCGCAGCGGTCTCGGAATCCGCAAATACTGCCAGCAACAACGTCTGACCGAGAACACTCTGCGGCGTTGGCTGAAGCGGATGGCCGGCAACGAGACTGCGCTTAAGCTGGAAAAATCTAGACGGAATTGCGACGCGAGCGCGCCCGGGGAGAGCGAGAAAAGGCGCTCCGAAAGCAGAAGCAGCGCAGGTTCACGGTCACCTGGGATGTGCGCGATCGGGCATCCCAGGCGTTCTGGGCGATGCATGTCGAGGCGCTGAACTGGAGCGGGATGGAGCTCCGCGCCTACGCCGCGGCGATGCAGCTGTCGCCGCACTCGCTGCGCAAATGGCGTGACAAACTGGACACCGGCGAGATCACGATCAACTCAGGCGCCCCCATCTTCCTCCCTCCGCCCGAGCCACAGTTAGCGCGCCCGCCGCACGATCCGGCCTCCTGTGCGTGTCGCCGCGGGTGCTGGTCGAGCCGCGCCCTCGACGAATTGCCCCGGTTGCGGCATCGGCAAAGTCATCACGTCCAACTCCCGCCGCAGGGTCACCTCGCGCGGCTTCACGGCATCGAGCAGCCATCCCTCATGCCACGTGCCAACGCGCCAGCGCAGTGATTTCTGCGAAGCGGAATCGACGAAGATCCCAAAGCTCTCCTCGTCACCGATCACCGTGCCCACGAGTTTCAGGGTCGGACGTTCCGGCCCCTTCGGTGGGGGCGGAGGCGCGCGCCACGGTGACGGGCGCCACGATCGGCTGCGGCCGGCGGGACGCTGAGAAGAGTGGACGGTCGCGCGTCGCCGACAATGCAGCGAGGGGAACGTCCGACAGAGGGTTTGCGCTGCTCGCCGTCGTCCCTGCGGCAACCGTCCGCGCCAACGTCAGCGCAATGACGAGTGGATCGCCATCACGGCTCGTTGGCGCGGCCGGCTCACGCACGTCGCCTTGATCACCAAAGGCCTGCCCCAGGAAGCTGACAAGCACAAATGCCACGATGAGCGAAACCGCGCGTGAGAGGACCCATGATCGCATCACTTCTGTCCTTGCCAGGGCTCGGAGACGGCGAACAGCGCCGTCACCGCGGCTCCTCTGGTCTTTGTCTGCCTTGCCCGAGATGTCACAAATCTGTAACATGAATCCGTTTCGGAGCCGCCCGCGTCTTGGTCCCCAATGGAGTGAACTCTCATGGAGTCTCATCAGAACCCCGCCGGCGAACGCGAACGCTTCCTCAGGGCATTGCGTGACGAATTGCTCCAATTCGAGCGGCGGGAACTGGAATTCCGCAAGCAGGATCGCAAGCAAAGAGCAGCTGAGATAGGCCTGCCGTTCGCGGACGTCAGCAACATCCGGGCGAGTTGAAGCGCCTTCGAAATCACGAGGAGAACACGCGATCATGTCCATCTGCCGACGTCGTCAGCGTCGGCCAAGGCCGGAAGGAAACACTGCGGTGGGACGAAAGGGCACGACTGAGCGCCCGAAATTGCTCCCATATTGTTGTTGGACGGCCGGCACGTTCACTGTCCCGACCTTGAGATCGGATGATCGTGCATCGATCGGCGCCTGATTGATCGACGGATTGACTGTGTCGACGTTGCGCCGAAGTCTGGCGTTGATGCAGTCCAACGATCCGTCCTGGGCGACGGCATCGTCTGCGCAGCGTCCGCGTTTGTCGCTCCCCGGTTCACCCCGTCCGCCCAGCATGGGAGCCGCCGCCGATTCACCATGCGTCGGCTGGAGGGGGCTAGACGGAGGACGCTCTGGCACGTCCACGATCACGGGCGGAAGCTGTTGCGGCTCGGCAGCGTCGGCCTGCCCCATCAGCAGAAACGACAGCCTCGCAGCTACTGCAAGCGTCGTTGCCGAGGATGAGCATGGGCGTCTCGAGCTTGAAGCCACGGCTCACCTTCCCGCCCTTGCCTGGATGACGAGCGTGCTGAGCCTGGCGTTGAGGGATGCGAGATCAACGCGTGCCCCCGTCATGATACACTTGCGGCAGGCTGCGCCGAAGCGCGCAGCAAGGCTCATGGCAGGGCCGGGAGCGCCGAAGGTCGGCGTCGGGACGTCGCCGGTCACGGCAAAGCCGCGGGCGGCGAGCTTGCTGCGAACCGACAGGCAATAATTGACGGACAGATGCGAGAAGCGCGTCTCGCCGTGCCCGGCGCGGTACTTCATCGTGGCGGTGCAGAGATCACCACCGGCCAGACGCCAGGCCTGTGCCAGATAGCGCACGCCATAGTGGATGTTGGTCTCGGGCAGCGCGAGCTCGGCGGTGCTGCCGTTGAAGCCCAGCATGCGCGCCGTCGACGGTAGGATCTGCATCAGTCCGATCTCGCCGGAGCCGCCGACGGCGTCCGGATTATAGCTGCTCTCGGTTGCCATGACGGCCTCGGCGATCTCGGGCGCGAGCCCCAGTCTCCCGGCCTCCTTGGCGATCAGGTCACGATACGTCCCGATCCGCTCGGCTAATGAGGACTTTGCCTCGACGGCGACGATCGACGATGACACCGGCTTTGCCGGCTGCACCGCGGCTGCAGCCGGAAGGGCGCTTGGTGCCGTCGCCGCAGCCGTCCTGGGATCGACATCCGCACGATGCTCTGCGGCCGGCTCCGCTCGTGCCTGGACGACATGACCTGCAGAGACCAACGCAGTCGTGACGGCGAGCACGATCAGGCCGCGACGCATCATCGGAGACCCATCAGCTGCGGACCACATCGACGCTGACGATGCATGCCCAACCTTCCTATCAGATCGAGTGCACTGTGTTGGCTTCGGTCATGCGGCCGCCGTCGCAGCTGACGCCTGCGGGCCGGATTGAGCGTGCTTCGGACCGGCCAGCGCCGCGAGCTCTTCGCGCAGAAACGTCACGAGCTGCTGCACCAGCTGATCCCAGATCTCGATCTGACCGCGCACATGGGCTGGCGTCACGCCGCCTGCCACCGACATGTCGGACGTCAGCACGAGGAACGGCGCGCTGAAATGCAGCCGTGCGAAGCGGCGAGTCGCGTTCCAGCGATTGACCAGATCCAGCGGCATCTCGCCCTGCACATGCAGCACCGCGATCAGCGCGACATCGACGAACGCCGGCTCTTCGCCCGGCACGGCATTTCCCGGGCGAATGTCGAATGCGATTCCGTTGGTGGCGGAGCGCAGATAGGCAGAGCCGGCGGCGGGATCCATCAGCGTCTCCACCCGGTAGCCGGCGAGCTGAAACAGCTCGCGCAGACGATCGAGAGACAGTTTGTCGATCATGGTCTCGGACATTGGTCGAAAGCTCCGTGAGAACGGGACGTGAGTGGCGGCTTGGCAGGTCCGGCGCGTGCGGGCTATCTCGCCGCCGACACCTGCTCGCTGAGCAGGTTCGACAGCGCCAGCTCGTTGATGACAGGCGGATGCTGCTTGACGATCTCAGCCAGATAGGCGCGGCGCAGAGCTGCCGCACGCTCGCTCCGCATCTGCTGCACCAGGGCGTCACGGACTTCCGGGAGGGTCCTTGTATAAGCGGCCTTGGTATCCACCAGCTTGATGATGTGCCAGCCGTCGTCGAGCCTGACCGGCTCCGTCGCCGCGCCCTTGGCAAGCTCCATCACCGCGGTGCGGATCTCGGGCCGGATCTGGCTTTCGACGATCCAACCGAGATCGCCGCCGTTCTTGACGTCGCTGGTGTCGTTGGCGATGGCCGCGAAATCAGCGCCGGGCGCCTTCAGCCGGCGCTGAACATCGTCAACGGCCTTCTTGGCCTTCTCCTCGGACGCCTTGTCCGCATCCTTCGAGAGCGGCACGAAGACCTGCGCCAGCTGGAATTGGCGCGGCATCAGGAAGGCCGTGCGATTAGCGTCATAGACCTTCTGCAGCTCATCATCGCCCGGAAAGCCGGCCGGTGGCATCGAGACCGACTGAAGATACAGCTCCACCACCGCGCTCTCCCGCACGCGATCGAGCTGCTCGGCGATGGCCGGCTGCTGGTCCCACTTCCTGGCGACGACCTCCTGCAGCACGATGCGGTTGGCAAGCATCATGCGGACGGCCTGGCTGAGCAGATTGGGATCCTGTCCGAACGCGGCCCGCTCGCGCGGCCCCAGCGCTGCGACATAGCTGCGGATCTCATCGGCCGACACGTTGGTGCCGCCGACGCGCGCAATCACCTCGTTGCTGCCACCCTTTCCTTGCGCGACGCTTTGCACCGGGACTGCCGGCACAGGCTGCGTCGCCGCCGCAGCAACCGGGGCTGCGGGCTTGGGCTTTGCGGCCGCAGGCGCCGGGCTGCGCGGCGGCGGCGCCGTCTGAGCAGACACGGCGAGGGGGATGCAGGCCAGCGCCATGGCGAGCGCGGAAGCCTGGAAGGATCGCATGCCGGCTGAGCGGCCGAACGATGACGGGTTCATGGTGCTGCCTTCTGGTCGAGGATCTTGTCCTGGAGGTCTTGGATCGCGTTCTGGATCTCGACGCGGCGCAGACCGAGGACGGGCTCACGCGCGACGATTGTGTCGCCGACGGTGACACTTTGATAACGCTGCAGCAGGTCCTGCCCATGCTTGATCAACTGCGTGTTCTTGGCGACACAGCTATCGGCCGAGGCCTTGTATGTCTTCGCTTCGGCCTCGAACTTCGCACGGGCCGCGTCACGATCGCGGGCGACGCCGGCCGCCTCTTCATAGGCGGCCTTCCATTTCTCCAGCGTCTCGTCGCGCTCCGCAAGGCGGCGGTTGAATTCCTCCGTCGTCTCGCGCTCTCGTTTTTCGATCCTGCGGGTCTCGGCCTTGGCGGCCTCGATCTGTGCCTTGGCGGCGGCCTTGTCCTTCTCGGCGTCGGCGAGCTTGGCCTGCAGCGCGGCGCGCTGGTCCTCCAATTGCCGCGTCTGCAGGGTCGCCGCGCGCAGCGCCTCGCGTAGCTTATCGGCGTCGCTGTCAGCCGCATGAGACGGCCCGATCGGACTGCAAACGGCCGCAGCAATGACGAGCATCAATGATCGCGTGCGCATCGGTCAGAACTTCGCGTTGAGATCGACGAGCACGACGTCGACGGCATAGGGCACGCCGCCAATATTGTTGGCGCTCATCCAGCGCAGCGAGGCCCAGACGTTGTCGCTGATGCCGACATTGCCGCCGATGAAGTAGCCCTTAAGGTTGGTTCCGCCGAGGCCGAAATCGGCGTCGGCGAAGGCGTCCAGGGTGGCGTCGGATTCGAGATATTTGTAGCCGACATGCGCGTTCCAGTCGCCGAAATGCTTGATCTCCTTGTTCCCGACGGTGACCCGGGCCATCCATCCCTTATCACCACCATTGAACGGATAGGCCGTGCCGCCAGAACTCGGACCATAATTGTTGTAGATATAGCCGCCGACGTTTCCAGGCAGGGTGCCAGCCGGTCCACCCACCGCGAGAGCACGGTTGAACGCCGTATTCCAGACGAACTCGCCATCGAGCACGATGTGGTAGGGATGGAAGTCGCCAAAGTCCAACGATGCACCCGCGACGACAGGCCGGAACTTCTGCACGAGCCCGAAATACTGATAGAGGTTGCTCTGCCCGAGATTATTCCAGGACCCAAAACCAAGGTTCCGGAGGCTCATATAGGTGTTGCCCTTTTGCGCGAACAGCGGGCGCGACAGGTCGGACGGACAGCCGTCTGCGCTCGTCTGCGGCGTACAGTCCGATATCTGTCCTTGGACGTTCTCGAAATCGTAATAGGCAGCGGCGACGCGGATCTCACGCACCGGATCGAAGCGATAGGCAAAGCCACCCTGGGCGCCGAACAGCCACTTGTCGTGACTCGCGTATTTGGAAAACCCTATGTTGCCGTTATTGGATGCCGCATTCAGATTGGCATTGTTCATGCCCGCATTGAAGTCCGTGTTGAAGATCGGGAAGGCACCGAGCACACCGAACGGCGTGAACGCTTCCGACACCTGATACTTCGCTTGAACGGCCAAGCCGTCGAAGCCGAGCTCGCGGTACCACATGACGTCGGTCGGCGACCAGAACGGATTGTCGAACCGTCCGATCGACGCAACGAGGTTCTGCTCCGGGGTCTGATACTTCAGGTAGCCGCGGTCGAGCCAAAGTGAATACTTCGAGAAGTTCGAACCACTGCCGCCGAGCGTCTGATTGGTCGAGACCGGGGAATTGCTTTCACCGGTCGCGATCCGCAGGCCCGCCAGGAATCCGTTGGTCAGATCGGCGTCCATCCCGAGCCGAGCCCGGAACCGGACCTGATTGCGGTTTTGGCTGGCATTATAGGTTGGAAAATTCGACGAGCTCGCAATGTCGTACGGAGATCCCGAGTTGATCGCGTTGAAATTGATGGCATTGAACTGATCGTTGCCGGTCGGAAAGAAGCTGCCCTGATAGCGGGCGCGGACATCTCCATAGAAGCGGATCCGCTGCGCCCATTCGGGATATTTGCCGGGCGAGGCCCAGTTCTCCTGCTCCGCCTTGGCCATCACCTCGCGCTTGATGTCCTCGCGCAGCTGCCGCTTGACGATCTCGGGCACATAGGTGACGTGCCGTGTCCCCTTCGGCTCGGCCGCCGCCGCCGCCGCAGTCGCGGCCTTGGCCGCTTCGTCGGCCTTGGTGGATGCGTTCTTCGCTGCCTGACGCGCGATGTAGGCTTCGTCATCGGCCTGCTTGATCAGTCCGGCCGCCTGCTCTTCTGTCAGAACGCCCTGTTTGACGAGCAGGTGAACGAGATTGATCGTCGCATTCGGCGACGCCGGCTTTGCGTCCGACAATTTTGGCCTGGCTGAACCGGCCTTGCTGTCCGGCATGGCGGCTTGACCTGCGGCCTGGCCAAATGCCGGGGCGGCACATCCGGTCGCCGCGATGGAGGCAGCGATCAGGAGCGCACACCGGCGTGCATTTGGAAGAGTCTCGAACATCGTCCCCAGTCCCCTCAGTTCACAGTCCATGACGGAAATCAGCTCGGCCGGCTCGCCGTGACACGCGTCACGATCGGCATCGGCATGTCCTTGGGCGGCGGCTGACGGAGCGTCAGATTGCCCAGGACATCGTCGCGGAGCGCCTGATCAAGCTCGGCATCCCCGGTCGACGACAGCAATTGCACGCGGCTGACACGGCCTGAGCTATCCGCCCAGAGGCTGATCTGCAGGCGGATGACGGCCTTCTTGGTCTTCTCATTGGCGCGCAGCGCCGCCTCGATCTGTTGCTGGATGATCGAGGCGTACCAGCCCCAGCGGCTGCCGCCGCCACCGCCCCCACCATAGGGACTGCCGCCGGGCTTGCCGCCGAGACCGAACAGATCGCCGGGACCCGTCGCCTTGGCATCGAGCGACAGCGGGCCCGGCGGCTGATCGTTCTTGGCATCCTTGATCGGCTTGTCCTGTGGCTTGTCGACCGGTCGCTCCTCCTTGAACTCCGGCTCCGCCATCTTCGGCTGCTCGACCATCTTCTGCTCGAGCGGCGGCGTCACCTTCGGCGGCGGTGGCGGAGGTGGCGGCGGCGGCACCGCGAGCAGGGTGATCTCGTGAACCTGGCGCGGCGGAGGCGGCTGATCGCGTTGTGTCAGCACCCAATAAGCGACGCTGCCCAACGGGATGACGATGCCTGCGATCACGACGATGATGCGCAGCGTCGATCGCAACCGGCTCGACGGCGTGCCTGCTGCTGCGACGTCGGCAGACACCGGGCGGCTGGTCTCGGGCTTGCTCACGATGAGCTCCCGCTCTGGCGCAGGTCGCCGTGCCGCTCGGCCAGGTATTGCAGCACGAATTTCACCAGCATGGCGAAATCGGGGGTTTCGAACGTGATCTTCGAATCCGGCGCGGCGGCAATCTTCAGCAGGAACGTGTCCGGCTGATGCCGGATCTCGACATAAGCGTCGCGGTCGATCGACAGGCGCGGACACGGACCATGTGACATCGTGATCAGGAACGGATCGCTTTCATCCTCCGCGCCGAGATAGAGACCCCGCAGCGTCGGCACGAGACTGGCCAGCAGAGCCTCGCTGCTGGCCGGAAACGGAAGCACCGCCGCGGATGGCTGGCTATCGGCCACTGCCTCCGATCTCCCCTCGGATCGCGTAGACAACGGCATGCCGGTGCGCCGGACGAGCTCACGCATCTGCACGAGCACACCCTCCGGGGAATGCGAGCCAGGCGGTTGGGTGGGAGGCAATTTGCGCATGTGATCAGATCCGCATCGATCACTTCACCAGCGGCTTGGTCGCGAGCCCGACCTGCGTCAGACCGATGCGGCCCAGCAGGTCGAGAACGTCCATCACGCTCTGGTATTGCGCCTGCGCGTCGCCGCGCAGCACCACCGGGAATTCGGGCGTCAGCGCCTTCTGCTGGATCAGGCGCTGCTCCAGCTCCGGCAAGGTCACCGGGATGGTGTCGAGGAAGATCTTGCCGTCATTGGCGACCGTGATCGCCTTCGTCGTCTGCGTGGCGAGGCTCGGCGCGGCCGAGGCCTTCGGCAGGTTGACCTTCTGTCCCTGCACGGTGGCCGTCGTCATGATGATGAAGATGACCAGCAGCACATAAGCGAGATCCAACATCGGCGTGATGTTGATGTCGTCATAGGGCTTGGAGTCGGCATTGACCTGCATGACGGCTACTCCGCCGCCATGCGACGATCGGGCTCCTCCGCGGAATAGAGCTCCGCGAGCCGCGTCACCAATTCGTCGACGAAGACCTGGATGTCGCCGGTGAGATCCTTGATCCGCGAGATCAGATAGTTGTAGCCGAACAGCGCCGGGATCGCGACGCCGAGGCCGGCCACGGTCGCAACCAGCGCCGCCGCGATGCCTGGTGCGATCGCATTGACGTTGACGTCGCCGCTCGCCGCGATGGCCGCGAAGGTGATCATCACGCCGACGACGGTGCCGAGCAGCCCGAGGAACGGCCCGCCGGAAATCGCGATGGTCAGGATCACCATCAGCCTGTTCAGGCGCTGGATCTCCCTGACGACGCCGCCGTCGAGGGCCGCGCGGATCGCTGCGATCGACGTGGCGGAAAGATAGGGCAAGGCGCTTCGTGCCGAACGGCGCTGAATCTCATCGGCCGCAATACGGTAGATCCGATACAGCGAGGACGAGCGCATGACGATCGCATCACGCTTGCCGATGCCGCCCGACAGCGACGCCACCGCCTCCGCGTTGCCGCTGGAGAAGACCGCGAGATCGAAGTTCGGGTCACGATACACACGCAGGAAGCGCGCATTGGCCTTGGCTTGCCGGCGAAGATAGGAGGCGCGGTCGAACATCACCATCCAGCTCACCACCGCCATCACCAGCAGCACGCCGATCACCACCCAGCCGTCGAGCGTGACCGATTTCAGGATCACTGCGAAATAGCCCGACAGCCAGCTCGCCGTTTCCTCGTCCACGCTGAAGGCGATCAGCTTGCCTTGGTCGAGCCCCTGGCCGATCGCCGCAATGCGGATGAAGCCTGGCGGTCGCGCAACCTTGCTGATCTGGAGCTCGTCGATGTCGCCGACGAAGCCCGTCGCCGTCGCGCCTGCTACCGCGGCGTCGTTGGCGGGAGACGGCGCGGCAGCCGCATCGCCGGCCGCCGAAGAGGCCGGCTGCGCCGGAGCTGGACTCGCGCCGGCGTCGGAGCCACCGATCTGCGCCGTCGTATCGAGGGCCGGCAGACCGGCGTCGAGAACGGCATAGGGATTGCCGTCGAGATAGAGCGTGGTCTTTCCGGATGCCGCGACGACCGCCAGATGATGCCAGCTCGCAGCAGTGATCGGCGCTGACGCCGCGCTGCGCTGCGATCCGCCGGCAGCCGAAACCTCCACGAACGGCACACCATTGTCGAGGCCGACGAGGATGCCGTCGCCGCCGTTGCGGCGACTGTACAGGACGGCGTTCGGTTGCAGCGCGGCCGGCTTGAGCCACAGCGACAACGTCCAGCCGGCGTCGGCAACCGTTGCCAGCGATGACGCCGACGGCAGCACCAGAGGCGCGCGTCCGTCGAGGCGCAGGCCGGTGCCGATCAGCGCGCCCTCGGCGGGCTGTCCGACGCTTTGCGCATTGTTGCCCCAGACCGTGGAATCCAGCGACGGCGTGCCACGTTCGTTGAAATGATACACGACCGCGAAATCGGGATCGTAGCTGCCCTTGGCATCCGCGGTCGGTACGGCTTTCTTGTTGCCGTAATAGAGCCAGATCTCGGTCTTGGCGCCGGAGGCGAGGCTCGGCACCGACACCCAGACCAGCGCCTCGCCGAGCAGCGCGTCGTATTTTTCGATGTGATGCTTCAGCGGCGTCTTGTCGTCGCCGGCGACGAAGCGCAGGTCGCTGCCATCCTCCTTGGTTGCACTGAACCGGAAATTGCCGGGGTGCAGCCGGACCAGCACGGGGATGGTGCCGATCGGATCGGTGATGTTGGCGCCGGACGCGCTGGCATCGATGCTGATCTTCTTGCGCAGCTGCCACTCGTCGTTCCACCAAGCGCTGGCCGGAGACGACAGGATCGCCAGCGCGGCGATGGCGCCGAACAGTCGCGCGGCAAGCTTCACGACAGCGCGCGAGCTGCCCGCATCCCGGTTCTTGTGTCCCGTCATCATCAGAATTCGCCCCAGAGCCGGACATTGAGGCGCGGATGCCCCGCGCTCGTATAGGTTTCGTTGGTCATCGGCACCGACAGCGCAAACAGCCCGTTGAACGCGCTGAACATCCTGAAGCGGGCGCCGATCCCATAGCTCCAGAGATTTGACTGCGATGTCTGGTCGGGCAGCGCGCGCTGCACGTGCACGAGACCGGCATCTGCGAACAGGAACAGCCGTGTCTCGTTGAAGGTCGTGAAACGCGGCGCGCCTCGCCCGGTCTCATCCTTCATCTGCTTCTGCAGCATGGCGCCGATATCGGGGCTGCGCAGCTCGAAGCTGCCGGCGACGCCGTCGTCGCCGAGAGTCTCCGATTCCAGATAGCCGCGCACCGTGTCGAGACCGCCGGCGCTGAACTGCTCGCTGGAGACCAGCGGGCCATCCGCCTTCTGCGCCTGCAGCCGGCCCCACAGCTGATAGCCTTCGGGCAGCTCCTGCGTATGCGTGAGGTCGACGTTGACATGCGTAAAGCTGGCTGACGCGGAGAAGCGTTTGTTCTCGAACGCCTGATGATCGCTCGACAGCGGGCGCAGATTCGACGTCAGCGACGCATTGAACTGCGTCATGAAGGTCTCGCCCTGGAACGTTCCCGTATAGCTCGCAACCGCAGGAAAATACGTTACGGGAGACGTAAACCCGCTGCCGTTCAGCGAGACAAGCTGGAAGAAGTGCTTGTAGTCCACACCGGCCGACAGCGTCTGCGTGAAGCCGTCGCGTCCAGGCAGCGTCATGACCGCACGGGTGCCGACGATCTGGCCGGGGCCGACGATGTTGGTGCCGCCGACGGTCGCCACATCGCTGTCCGACTTGACGGCATAGGCGAGCACGGCGAGCCAATCGACGGGCAAGCGGGCGAGGTAGGACACCGACACGACCTCGGCATCGCTGCGCCGCTGCGGCGCCACCTGATAGCTGAGTGTCAGCGAGTGTCCGAGTTGCCAGAGATTGTCGTAGCGAACGGTGCCGATCGCCCTGGTCGCGGTGGTACCACCCGAGCGCCGATTGTTGACCTCGAGACTGCCGTGGAAGGGCGCCTTGTCCTCGACGTTGAGATCGACGTCGACCGTTCCCGGCGTCACGCCCGCCCGCAGCGCCGGCGTGACCCGCCGGTCCGGCCATTGATTCAGGCCGTAGATGTCCTTGGTGAGATCGTTGAAGTTGGGCACCGAGCCCTCCTTCAGCGAGGGCGCCCCTTCCTTGATCTTGTCCGTATCGAAATAGCGCGAATTCCTGACGCGAAGGCGGCCGACCTTCAGCTCTCTCACGTTGAGCACGACCACCTTGTTGGTCGGATTCTGCGGCGGCACCTCGACCGAGACGGTCTGAAATCCCTTGTCGTGATAGGCCTTCTCCAGCGCAGCGCGCGCCTTCTCGACGTCATCGGCGGTCTTGTTCGGACCGAGGAAAGGGTAGATTGCCTCTTCGAGGTCGACCTGCGCGAGCTTCTCCGCTCCCCGAATGGCGAAATCATCGATATCGAAGCGCAATGCGGGGCCGGCAGCAGGCTTGGCCGGAGCGGCGCCCGCAGCGGCTTGCGACGCTCCCGCCGCCTGGGCTCGCACCGGCGCGAGGCAATTGCCGATCAGGACAGCAGCCACCAGCAGCATGACTTCCGCGCCGAACGAATTCGGCCGCGCGGAGCATGGCCCGCCCCTCTCCTCTTCCATTCTGACCCGCACCGACGTCCGCTCACCATCCGACACGCACATGACGTCGCGGCAGGAAGCCGCGACCATGGTGCCTCGGTCGGAAAGACGATCGAACCCGCGCGGGACTGAATCATTTTTTAAGGTTTGCTTCGACCAAGCGGAACGATTCGCCGGTCGTGCGTCGGCGTTCGTACAACGGCCGGATAGGGGCAGTTATCCACGGCCGCGGTCATCCGCCTGCCCTACGCGATACGCCCTGCGGATTTCGTGGACTCGCGAAGACGCAATCTTCATCCAGCGACACGCGTCAGCTCAGCAGGACGAGCCCGCCGGGCAGAGGCCGCGCCTTGGCGCCGAACAGACTCTCGGCCTGACTGATGAAGTCATCCAGGCGATCAAGACGGAACGTTCCCGAGATCATGCGCCGTCCGAGCTGCTCGTCCATCACCACGATCTTGCCCGGGCGATAGCGGTTGATCTCGGCAACCAGGCGATTCACCGGCCAGTCACGGACGATCAGCAGACCGTTCTGCCAGGCCTTGACCGCGTCGACGTCCAGCCGGGAGGTCGACCCCAATCCTTGATCGACCGAGTATGAGACCTGCTGGGCTTTGACGATCTTGGCCCCTCGCCCACCACAGGCGACATCGACGCTGCCGTCGAGGCAAGAGACGGTCACCACACCGCCCAGGCACTTCATATTGAAATCGGCATGCAATGCCGTGACGCGCCCGCCCGCCGCATCGATGATTACAGGATCCTGCGCTGTCGGCGCGCACTGCACGGCGGCCTCTCCCGAGAGCAGTTCGAACCGTCGCGGTCCGTCGGCCGTCCGCAACGCGATGCTGGTCTGGGTGTTCAGCACGATCGAGGCGTCGCTAGCCAGCGCAACGCTGCGCCGCTCGCCCTTGGCGGTCCGCATGTCCGCCGACAGTTCCTGCAGGGACGGCCAGAGCTCCAAGGGCGGCCGCACCACCAGATATCCGGCAGCCAAGGAGGCTGCGGTCGCCATGGCGCCTCCGATCAGCGCGCGGCGACCGATCGCGGCACGTGACGGGGGCGCGCGCCGAACATCGGCATGGGCAAAAGCCGGGTCGGCAGCGAGCTTGCGGGTCGCATCACCGAACCGGCGCCACAGCGTGACGGCCTCGCGAAATGCAGCTTCATGCTCCGGGCTTCGTTCTCGCCACAACCTCAAGGCGGCGGCGTCATCCGAGTTCGCCTCCCCGGAATGCAGACGGATCACCCATGCCAGGCCCTGACGCAGGGTCTGATCCATTTCCGTGCTGTCGTCGTCGCCTGCGATCAAGATCAGGTCGCTCGCTTGTTTCGGTAGCCGGAGAGCGGCTCCCTCATGGCGACGCCCCGCGGTCATTCGATAGACGACCGGCATCGCGCCGGACCGAAATGGAAAATCGAATAATTTGCACGGTGAATTCCGAGATGGACGGCGGCTCGAGTTGCATCTCAGCCGCGTTGGGTCGTTGCATAGCGCATCTGCCCGGAATGCGGCAAGGCTGCCTCTGGCTGGAGACGCGCGTTGTCAGCCCGGCTCGTTGGATCGTGACGACGCACGAGGACCAAATCGACGCACGACCTTGCGTCCGAGCCGCCGGCTGAGATGCTCCATCGCATGCTGCAGATCGAATTCGACCGTCCGCACATTGACGCCGAAGCGCACGGCGATCTCACGATGCGGGACGAGCTCGATGTGCGCGCAGATGAAGACCTCGCGCTTTCGCTGCGGCAGTTCCGCCAGCGCTTTCTCAAACTGCTCGAATTCGAGGCGCGACTCGAACGCGGCGGCAGGCCCCGGACGGTCGTCCGGCAAAGCCATGATCGCTTCGATTTCCGAAGCATTCAGCAGGCGGCGCTCGCCCTTGCGATGGTCCTTTGCCAAATTGAGCGCCATCCGAAACAGATAGTCGACTGGACTGCGCAGCGGGACAGCGTCCGACACCCGGTCCGCCCGTACGAACGCCTCATGGAGCGCCTCGCGGGCGACGTCCGGTGAGCCGAGGCAACGCGTCAGGCGCCGGGCCAAACTCTCGTAATCAGCCGCAAGCACGTCGCGCAGCGATTTGCTGTTCGAGTAAGACACAACGCCGCCCCGTCACATCAGCCGTTTTTCCGGCCGATTTCAGCCCCACCAATGTACCTACCGAGGGAGAATGACAGGCACGTGACGACCTGAGATGGCGCGACCGTTGCTCGGCTACTGTGGCAGGTCGAACGCGATCGTGTAGTCGAGATTGAGCTGTCCGGGCAACTCGACGGGAATGCTCGGCAACGGCTGAGCCCTCTTCACCATGTCGACGGCGGCAGCATCCAGCAACGCGAACCCTGAGCTCAAGGCGACACGGACATTCGTGACCGCGCCATTGCGCTGCAGAGTGAGGACGAGGCCGACGGTGCCCTGGATGCGCTCGCGCTCAGCGCGCTCCGGATAGTATTGAAATCTCGCAATGTGGGACTTCACCGTCCGGACGAACGTCATAGTCTTTTGATCGGGGGTCGCGAGAGCGAAAGCCAGATGCGAACCGGGTATCGGCGCGTCCCATGCAGGCGAGCGCGGCACATCCGCTGTAACGGACGACGACGTTGGCTCCGACAATGGAGCGTTGCCGGGAGCCTCATCGACTGGCGAAGCGGATACCGGGGACTCGGACCTCGAAGCGCTCGTCAAAGCCAGCTTAGACCCGGTAGCCACAACATCCCGATGCGGTGTCTCGGCGGTCTGCGCCGCGACGAGACGGATCTGCATCACATTGTCGCCGGGACCGAGATCATTGCCAACCGGGGTGTGACGCAACCAATAGACACCAAACGCCAAGAGAGCCGGAACGGTCATTGCAACGGCTGCGAGCGAACGCAGCCCGAGCGCCGGGGCTGCCGCATGCCAATCCTGCAACGGCATATCGTCCATCTGCCCGGATCGCCACGAGTCCTGTCCCATCGAATACAACCCATCCAATCGCTCAGACGGACATCATGAATTCAGCGGCCGAAACGCATTGAGCTCAATCCGATCATTCACCGCCAGCCTCGTCGGAATGAGCAAGGTGGTATCTCGTTATTCGATGCTTGTCGAGGTGCGAATGCAGGGGTCTTAGGCTTTCCATAGAAAATGATCTCCCATGACATGACGTCGGCGCAATCGATCGAAAACGAGAGGCCGGGCGCGATCAGTGCGCCCGGCCTCGAGAGAAGATTCAGCGTTCAACGTGCGATAGGCGGCTCAATCACCGCTTACTGCGCACCCGCGCCGACGGCCACCGAGCTACAGCCATCGACCTGGGTCGAGCTGCCGGAGATCGCGACGCCGCTGCCGGCCGTCAGATAGGACGCGTTGATCGCCGTGGCGAAGTTTCCGTTCAGCGCGTTGAACCCGTTGTTCTGAAGCACGTTCGCCGCATCCTGGCTCGCATAGAACCACGACAGGAAGTTGGTGATGTCGGTCACGCGGGTCGGGGCCGACGACGTGTTGTAGCAGCTATAGAGATAGGCGAAGGTCGTGCCCGTGACCGGATAGGCGCCTGCCGTGATCGGCAGACCGAGCTGCGACTTGCCGTCAACCGTGACGCCGCCAAACTGGCCCACGCCCGCATAGGTCTGATTGTAGAGGTTCCAGGCCTGATAGTTGGTCGTGGTCGGCACCGTCACGCTCTGGAACGCGAGATCGGCCGACGCCGGGGTCGGAGCAATGAAGCTCTCCTGATCCGGGTGATAGATGCCGCGGCTGCGCTGCTCGTCGTTCTGGATGCTGGCCGAGACCGGAGCACCATCGGCCGGATTGTACGGCTTGGCGAAGTCGTTGCTGACATAGCCGATGCGGCCGCCCAGGTAGTTGCCGTTGGCATCCTGCGCATTGCTGTTGACGGTGGTGGCGACATCGCCGGTGCCGTTGCCGGCGAGCCAGCCGCCCGTACCGGTCGAAACGTCGACGCTCTTCACGGCCTTGATGTTGGCGATCAGGTTGGCGAACGTCGTCGACGGCAGATTGGCGGCCGAAGCGTTGGTCTTGGCGGCGACGGTCGTGGTCGTGGTGGTGCCCGACACTTGGTTGTTGAGCGTCACCGCGGTGTTCGGGAAGGTGACACCGACGCCGGTGAAAATCTTCGCGTAGTTGTGCGAACCGTCCACGTCGAGCTGCGGGCAGCTGTTGGCCAGGAAGTTCGTCAGAATATAGCTGGTTCCGGAGCCGTCGGAGCGGAACGCGACCTGGATCGGCAGCGAGTTCGACACATAGGCCTGGGCGGCGGCACCGTTACCGGTGTTGTCGTCCATGAAGGTCTGCACGCGAGCTTGGCCGGCATTGTCGAGCGCGGCGATCGCAGCGGTCGAGCTCCAGTCGCGGACCTCGCCTGAGAAGATGGCGCAGAGCTGAGCGGTCGAGAGCTGGATCGCCGAGCCCGGCGCGCCCGTCTCACCGGCCGAGTTGACGGTCCAGATCGCCACCGGCGTGTTGCTGGTGTTGACGACGATGGCGACCGGCGCCTCGATTAGAGGCAGCTGGATCGCCGGGCCGAACGCAGCAAGGTTGTAGGCGGTCGCCGAGGTCGCATTGCTGGCGGCGATCGCGTTCCGATCCTGCCAGTTGCTGGCCGGAATGAAGTTGGTCAGCGCGGTCGCGGTCAGCGTGTTCGGAAGCGGCGAGTCACCGGCACCGAAGTCGACGCGTGCGTAGGGATAGGTCGCGAACGCCGGAACGCTGCCCTCGAGAAAGACCGGCGGAACGGCCGGCAGCGACAGCGATGGCGCGCTGCCGCGTAGCAGTTGCTTGGGATCGTTGGTGATGAAGGCGCGCTGGCCGGCATCGGAGCCGACAGCCGCATAGAGGCCGACCATTCCGAGCGCGCCGACCTGACCGCAAATGGCACCGTCCCAGGACTCGGGCAGCAGGCCGGGCGTGGGAAGCGTCGCATCGAAGCTGGAGGAGAAGCTGTAGCCGTCGTTTGTCAGGGTCTGGGCGTTGTAGCAGTCCATGACCTGGCGCATGACGAGCGACACCTGCGTGCTGCCGCCGCCATATATTGCGGTCTGGGCGACGGCCGGCTGAGTTTCAGCGCCGAAGAGCGCGATAGCAGAGAGCGCAAGAAGTGAAACGCTGCCGCGCATGCGGCCGATCGAGGAACGAATCATCGAAATCTCCGTGAGGCTGCAGTCGGACTTCGAACTATCCGATGCAATTTCTGGCTGGCATGGGAGAGACAATCGCCTAGGGGCCGCGGCGAATCTCTTTCTTTGAAAAAATCACGTGCCGTTATTCGACGATCGCTCAGCATCCAGCTCCCCGACTGAACCGCGGGACGAAAGAACGCGACGTTGCAGGCGCACCCTCGTGGAGCGACAGGCTCAAGGCTGCGGCCGACACTCCCTTGCATCGCCCTTGCAATCGTCCGGCTTGGAACGGCGCTGGGCTGGCATCGCACTGTTATCCGTCGTGTCGCTCTGGCCCGCGCCGTTGCGCACGGGTGCGTCGGTCGGGCCACCGCTTCCCTGCCCGCTACCACCATAGCCGAGCACTTCGACGATGATGACAGAGGCCCGTCCGTCTGCGGACGGCTGTTGCGAGGGCGCGAGCTTCTGCGGGGCTGCCACGGTGTTGTTGCCGAGCGTCAGTGCCGCCACCGGCGGCGGGGCCACCGTGGGAATGCCCGTCGCAGATCCCTGCACGTTGATATTGAAGGCGTTGACGATGCGGGCCGCACCCAGGCTGAGATTGCCGGCGACGCGGATGCCGGCCGAGCCTGCGTCGATCGTGCCGGTCGGCGCGTAGAGGTTGACGTCGCTCTTGGCCGGGTCCTGCCCGTTCAACGTGATCAGCGCTGCGATGCCGGCACCGGTCACGAGCCCCGTCGGGTTCAGGTAGCAATAGCCGTTGGCGTCGCAGATGGTCTGCTGCGGCGCGCTCGCCGCATAGGTCTTGGAGCCCTGCCCGGCGTTGATGTCGCCATTGGCGGAGAACAGGTCGATGTCGCCGCCCTGCATCGTCATGACCCGGCTCTGGGCGAGTTGGATCGTGCCGTCGCTGTAGCCGCGGATCGTGCCGCCGGCCAGCGTGAGAATTCCTTCCTGGATCGGAGACAGCAGGTCGCGTCCGTTGCGGCCGACATTGATGTTGCCGCCGGGCACCAGGATGTCGATGTCGCTGCCCATCTGTGTCTCGAGCACCGAGCCGCCGAGCGAGATCGTGCCGGTGACGACGCGATTGGCGGCGCCGTTGACGCCTTTGACGGGGCGGTTATCGGTGTAGCCGAGCGCCGCCGGGAACAGCGTCGCGATCGCCGCATAGGCGCGGCCATACTCCCCGGCATGGGCGCTGGCCGGATCGTTGCGATCCTTGCCGACCCGGATGAGGAAATCGCTGAAGCTGCCGTCGATGGCGAGCTTCTCGCGCAAGCTCAGCGTATCGCCTCCCGCGGCGATCGTAGCGAATCTCGCGCTCGCCACCTCACGGCTGACTCCGAGCACGCCGGCGATGTCTGCGAGGAAATCGAAACCGACCTCCTGCGGGGAACGCACGACGTACTGGGTGACGAAGGCCACGTAGTTCGCCCGCGCGCCGGTTCCGAAATAGCTGGCCAAGGCCTGATCGACGAGCGCGTTCCGCCTGTCGACCGCGAGTGCGTTGAAGTCGCGCCATGCCTGAGCGCGAGCGTTGGCGTCCCAGCTCTTGGCCGGATCGAGCCCATCATTCAGCTTGGCAGCGATGAGCCGGAGCAGATCGATTCCGCTGGTGGCGGAGCGAGCGGGGTCGACATATTCGGCGATCACCGCCGCATAATCCGTGCGCGCCGGCTTCACACCGGCCAGAACGTAGATGTCGGCGCTCTGGTTCGGCAGGTACTTGAGAAGCTTCGCCGTCGTCTGGTCCGCATTGGTACCGGAGTTGCTGCCGTTGCCCGCCGCGATCAATCCCGCGTAGCCGTTGAGACTCTGGCGGAGCGGACCGATGTTGCGCCCGGCCTGGACCAGCCACGATCCCGGACCATAGAGCGTATAGGTGCCGCCGATGATCGAGTTCCCCGCCACCATCGACGTGACATCGTCGGCATTGTTGTTCTGGAAGGTTATCGTGGCCGAGCCGGCATTGCTCTGCGGAACGCCGTCGACCACGGATGTCAGCGCGAGCTGCGAGAGGATGTTGTTTCCAGCGGTTACGTCGGCCGGCTTGATCAGCGTCACGACAGCTGTGCTCGCGAAGGTGATGTCCTGCCCCGCAGCGATGATGACGGGCGCGGAATCATTGGCGTGCAAGGCTTCGGTCAGATCCGCAAGCGGTTGCCCAAGCGGGTTGATGTAGTTCGTAGCGGAGGTCGCTACGCTGTGCACGTACCTGCCGGATGCTCCCGTCGCGAGATCCAGCATGACGAGCCCCGAACCGGAGCCGAAATTGATCGACCGGGCCGCGATCAGCTCCAACGTTCCCGAGGACGTCCCGTCGTAGCTCGGAAGCGGAATGATGTTGACGGTCTGGTTGGCGCCGCCAACCACGATGGACCCACTCAGCGCCGAGACGTCCAACGTGGAGGGATAGATCAGCGCCCCGGTCACGGTGGGGCCGTAGACCGTGCCCTTGGACACGACGGTGTTCGCCGCCGCGGTTGCGATCGCGATGTCGCCGGACACGGCGGTCAGGCCAACCCCGCTTTGGGCCCCGTAGCTGGTGAACGGCGTTCCCATCCACGACAGAGTGGAGGTGGTCGACGCAATCGGAAGAACGCCCGTGAAAGCGCCAGGAACGAGCGTCACCACGGGGAGCTGCGCAGGGTCGTAGACCGAGAGCAGGCTGATGCTACCGCCGGAAACGACGCCGATGAAGCCATTCTGCACGCCCAGGATCAGATCGAGCGATTTGCCGGTCGGCGACGTGTTCTTGCCCTTCGCCGTGGCATTCGAATTTCCGGTCTGAACCGTCGCCGAGAGCGACGTGTTCGGATCCGCGCTGATCGCGCCTGCGACCTTGATCCGCCCGCTCCCAAGACCGACCAGCACATTGCCGCTCTGCAGGTTGCCGCCGGCCTGAATCACCAGGTTGCCGCCGCCATAGGTCACGATGTGAGCCGGATCGGCGGTCGTGATGCCTCCCGCGACGACGAGCGTTTCAGGGAGCGAGACCGCAGTCTGCCTGATGTCGGCGCCAGCCATCAGCGTCGCGTTGCCGCCGCCGAGCGCGCCGATTCCCTGGAAGAACGTAGCGTAGTTGATCCAGGCGGCCGTCTGGCAGCTCGTCAGGAAGTTGCAGTTGGCGAATGGCGTCGCTGTTCCGTTGCCCCAGCCACCGTGGAAGTACCAATTGCTCCAAAGTTGCATCGTCGACTGATAGGCCGTGCCGGTCTGCAATCCCGACGCGTCGTCGATCGGCGTCTGCAGACCGATGATCGACTGTCCTACCGCGATCGACACCGAGCCGCCACCGGCTGCCCATGTTGGCGTGCTCACATAGCCGTTCGCGCAGAGGAGTCCGGCGCAATTGTCGCTGGTCGGAAGCGTCAAGGCGGTGAAGTCGGCAGGCGTGGACGTCGCCGCGCCCGCCGTGTAGACCGCGCCCGGCGCGGATTTGTCGAGCAGCTGGAAGTTGCCAGCCGCAGCAATATTGATGCTACCCGTTCCGGTGCGCACCAGCGTCGGGAGCATCTTGAGCGCCGTTACGGCGCTCGTGCCAGACGTCGTCGTGACCGGTGTGTAGAGGTGACCGTCGATCGTGACATTTCCAGTGCGGCTTGCCGTGAGCGCCGACACGGGCGCCACCGCGTAAGGATTCACCGTCGTGTCGCGCGCGGAGGTGAACGCTGCGCCGGCGACGAGATTGATCGAGAACGAGCCGTTGTTGACGCCCAGCACTCGCGTCATCAGGTCCGCTGCCGCCGTCGTGTTGTAGTCCGCCACATTGCCCGACCGCGCGGGATTGTTGGCAATCAGGTCGGCCACGGCCACCGAGCCGCCGAAATAGTCGCGTGTCTCGAAGAAGCCGTCGCTGATGGTTGCCTTGACGGCGACGTCGTTGACGGCCCGCAGGGTCAGAGATCCCGGCTCGCCGGCCGCGGTGCGATAGGCCAGCGGCGTCTGTGCCGTCGCGACCAGTTGCCCCGTATAGTTCGTATAGTTGGCAAGGAGCTTGCCGGCGGCATCGGTGATGACGGTGTTGGCACTAACGAGCGTGCCGTTGACCGCGGTGAAGGCCGTGGCGTTCACCAGGCCTTTCACACCGCCGAGATTCCAGTTGCTGGCCACGGTGATGTTGCCGCCATTGGCCGAGGTCGACGGGTTCGATAGCACGATTTCGGGGCGCACGTGCAGGATGGCGCCGAGACCGCTGGCAAAGTCGAACGCATCGCCGTTCCCAGCGGCGACCGAACTCGCCAGCGACTTCTGGACGAAGCCGGTCAGCGTGCTCTGGTAGAAATTGACGTGATTGGCATTGGCAGTCGTCGGCACGAAGATGCCGATGCCCTGGGCGACGCTGGTCGTCTGCGACAGCGAATAGGGCTGGTTGACCGTATACTTGGCCGTCAGGCTCACGCCATTGGCCGTGACCGCCGGGGCGGTGGCATAGGTCGTGTTCGGATTGGCGGCGACGAGACCGGCAATCAGCAGGTTCGCCGTGACGGTCGCCGCCGTCGTGCCGCCCGTCACCGTCAGCGTGACCGGGCTGGTGTAGCCGATGGCCGCGGTGTTGCTCACGGTGACCGCGGTCACCGTCCCGGCGCTGACCGTCACACCGGTGACGATCAATCCGCTTCCTCCGGCACCGCCCGTCAACGTGACGGTGACGGCATTGAGCGTCATCGCCGTATCCGAATAGCAGGTGAAGGTCGCACCGCCGCCTTTGCAGTTGTTGCGGGGCGCCGTGCCGAAGCCCGCCCCTCGGCTCGCCGTCGGAACCGGCAGCGCTCCGGTCTGAGTCGTCATGATCGCGGTGGCGACGCCGCTCGCGCCTCCGACGAGGATCGTCGGCACCGCCGTGTAGGTCGTGGTCGTGCTGTAGCTGATGGTGTCGCCGGAAATGACGGTGCCGGCGACGCGCGTGCCGGTGCCGTCGAACCAGCCGGCGGGGTCGATGATGCCGTCGAAATGAGTGCCGGCTATGGTGGTGTCGGTGGTGCTCCAGGTCGCATAGGCGTTCAGGGCCAGCCCGCCGCCGGCCGTCGAGCCATTGGTCACGACGCTGCCTTTGAAGCGCACATTGACCGTGTAGTCGCTGAGCAGCGGCGCGCGCACGATCACCTGCCCGGCCGGCGCGGTCGGGCCGCCGCTGACATCCAGCAGCGCGCCCGCATCGACCTTGATCCAGCCCGAATTGGCGCTGGTCACCTGCTGGAAGCCGTAGGTCGGATCATAAGCCCCTACGGTCGGCGTTCCGGTCGTTGCCAGCGTGATGGTGCCGCCGCTGGGATTGGTCGCCCCATTGTCGACCGAGGAATAGCGGCCGAACGTGGCGTCGCCCTGGTTGACGGCGCTTGCCAGCAGCCGCGCCGATGGTTGGAGCCACACGCCACAGGAGGTCGTGCAGCCCGACGCCGAGGTCAGACTTCCCGTACCGAACAGCGAGATCTGCCCGCCGCTCAGGCCGCGCGCGTCGATGGTGCCGCCGACATTGACGCTGCCGCCATTGGCGGTCAGCTGGACGTTGCGCGAGGTCAGGCTGGTGCCCGCAGCAAGCTCGATGTTGCCGGTTTGCAGCGTCACCGTGAAGCTGCCGGAGAAGTTCGGGCTCGTGCCGTCGAGCGGCAGCGCGCCGGCCAGACTGCCGGCGAGCAGGCTGAAATTGCCGCCGAGATCGTTGAAGCGGGCCGATCCGTTCAGGGTGCCCGCCAGTGTGGCGATCCCGGTCGCGCCGTTGTTGCCGGTCTGGATCGCAAGCGAACCTGCGTAGCCCGCATAGGGGTTGGAGACGTCGACGCTGGCCCCGACGATGCTGACATTGCCGAGATTGGACGTCAGCTGCACGCTGCCCGCCGGCGTGTCCACGAACTGATTGTTCACAGTCAGGCGCAGCCCCGGCGCCTTGATCGCGGCGCCCGACGCGAGGACGACGTCGCCAGTTGCCGCCGTCAGGCTGACCTTGCCGCCGGCGGCATCGATCTGCACGCCATTCCGCGCCGTGACTGAGGCCCCCGTCAGCGCCAGACTGCCGCTGATGCTGCCGTCGCCCGCAAATGCGCTGCTGCCATTACCCTGCATCACGAGATTGCCGCGCGCAGTGACGGTCTGGCTCGCGCCGGCCTTCACCACCACGTCGGGAGCCGACAGAGTGAGATCGGTGCCGCCCCAGATCGAGATGGTCGGTGCACTGGTGTAGCCGGTGCCGCCATTGGTCAAGCTCAGTCCTGTGACCGCGGAGCCGCCGAGCGTGGCAGTCGCCGTTGCACCGCTGCCGCCGCCGCCAGCGATGGTGACGATCGGCGCGCTCGTAAAGCCGGCGCCGCCATTGGCGACGGTCAGCGAGCTCAACGTCGTGACAGCCTGTGCTACCGCGCCGGAGCCACCGCCGCCGGAGATCGTGACCGTCGGAATTCCGGTGAAGCCCGCGCCGCCCAGCACGTTCACGCCGACGACGCCGAACTGCGGCTGCAGTCCGACCGTCGGCGCGGCGGCGGTGCCGATCGCGGCACTGGAACCGCCGGTCGTGACCGTCAAAGTCAGATTGGCGAGCACGCCGCTGAATCCGGAGCCGCCCGAAATGATGTTGACGCCGGTGATCGCGCCGGTCGAACTGACCACGGCCGTTCCGGTCGCCGTGGCGCCAGTGACCGAGTCCTTGATGGTGACCAGATCACCTTGGCGATAGCCCGATCCGGTGCCGGAGGCCGACACGTTGAAGGACACGATGCCGAGCAGCGCCGTGCCGGTCGCCGTCGTTCCCCCGTGGCCGGAGATCGTGACCGTCGGCACGCTGGTATAGCCGGTGCCGGCGCTGCTGATCGCGACCGAGCTGAGATTGAACTTGGCGGTCGCCGTCGCGGCAGCGGCATCGATGCTGCCCGTCCCGGTGAAGGCGATGCTCTCGGCTGCCGTCCAATTGACCTTGCTGAACCCGCCGAAGCTCTTGGCGCCGGCGTCGGCCGTGATCACCTTGGTCGCATTGAGATTCAGCGTGCCGCCCGCCCCCGCGGTGACGGTGGCGTCGGAGCTGACGCCGGACGCGCCGCGGCTGTTGACGAGGGTGATGTTGGTGGCCGCGATGGTGACGCAGGAGGCCGAGCAATCCGTGGCCCCTGTCCCTGCCGTGTTGTTGCCGATGCTGTAGAAGCCGGATCCATCGAAAGTCAGCGTCCCGATCGGATTGGCGGCATCGCCGAGCGTGAGGCCCGTCTGGGCGTAGAAATCGAACCCGGCGTTGCTGCGCAAGGTCACCGACGAGGCACCTGCAAACAGGCTGTTGAACTGAGCCGATGTCAGGTTCAGGCCGCTCGCCGCCAATCCCTCGGGGCCGAAATTGAACGTGTTTGCTGCAACCGACAGGTTCGACGCCTTGAGCGTCACGCCAGTTGCAACCGTGCCGCTGCCGTTCACGCGATCAGGCGCAAATGCTCCGGCCCCGCTGGTGTCGATCATCAGCGAGTTGCCGGCCGTGATCACGACGCCGGCGCCGGCTACCAGTTGCGACGTTCCGACGTTCGTGCCGATCGCAAAGCTGCCGGTCCCAATGGCGCCGCTGCGCGTGACCGAGACCATGTTGCCGTTCGAGACCCGCAGCAGCGCGCCGTCGCCGCTCAAGGCGATGTTGCGGCTCGTCCCGGAGACGGTGCCCTTCGTGCTCACGACGCTGCCGGCGTCGACGGTGAGGCCTCTACCGCCGCCGGCCTGGGTGACCAGGATCAGCTCGGGGCCGCTCAGCGCATGCGCCGCATCAGTGGCGACCTCGAGATTGAGCGCGACGGCCGTGACAGCCCCCGGAGAGCTGACGGACGCCGTGCCGCCGATCAGGACGCTGCCCGCGCCAAAGTTGCTGAGCTGGTCGGCGTCGAGGAAAAGGTAGTTGGCGAACGCCGAGCTGGCCGTGAAGCCGCCATTGGCGGCGACGGTTCCGAACTGGCCCAGTCGATCGCTGGCGACGACGGCAATGTTCGCGGCGGCAATGTCGATCTGTCCCGTCGCGCCCTGGACCGTCGGTGCGAGATCGCTGCTGCCGGCTGCGAAATTATTGCTGCCGCCGAGGGTCAGCCTGCTGGTGGCGCCGATCACGAGCAGACCGCCATCGACCGGCAAGGCGGTCGGAGCAAGCCCGTTATTGGCCGTATAGTTCGAGAAATAGCTGGTGCCGCTGGTGATGTTGATCTTGGAGTATTGGCCCCAGACCGCCTGAGATTGCAGCTGGAACAGCATGGTTTGTGACGAGCGGGAGCCGGTGATCGCATTGCCCAGCGAGCCGGTCATGTAGACCGAGCCGTCGGCGCCGGTGAAGCTGCCCGGCGATGTGCCGTTGCTGGTCGTGTATTGGACCACGCGGTAGGCGCCGGGCAGTGTCGCGTACATGCCCGGGAGCAGCACGTAGGTGCCTGCCGCGATTCCATTGCCGCCGCTCAGGGTGACGGAGGTCCCCGGCAGGATGCCGGAGGCGTTGTTCATCGCAGTAGCCGGAAAGCTGGCCAGCTTGCTGCCGCTCGTCGCCAGGCCAGCGGAGGTCATGCTCCGTCCTGAATAATAGGGATAGGAGTTGAAGACCGGGTCGTAGGCAGCGACCTGGGCCTCGTAGGCCGGCACCAGCGCATAGACCTGGCGCCCATCGGCATATGTCGGTGCAAAGCTGGTGGTCGTGCCGCTCGAGGTGACCGTGGAGACCGGTTGGTAATTCCGAAGGACGTCGCGCGTCCCGCCCGTGCCCGCGACAAACTCGACGGCATAGACGTCCCCGCCCCCGCTGGCATCGATGCTGCCGCCGAGCGCGACCGACGCACCGAAGATGCTGATCGACTTCGCCGGCGCCGCCGTCTGCTGCGTGACCGGATTTGTCGAGGCGATGGTCGCGTTCGCGTTGAGGTCGAGGCCATAGTACCAGGTGGCGCCATCGACCGTGTAGCCATAGGGGATGTCGAGGCCGCCGGTCGAGACCGCGGTCAGGCTGCCGGCTCCGAGCGTGACCGATTGGGTCTGGACCAGCGCTCCCGAATAGGTCGTGGCGGATGAGGACACCGCCGCTCGCGTCACCGCCACCGGCATGTCGGCCGACGAGCGCAGGCCGACGACGATGCTGCCGAGCGGCGCCCACAACGTACCGTCCTGCTCGATGTTCTGCGCGTCCAGCACCAGCGTTCCACCCGCCGAAAGCGGAGCGGTCGGCGAGCTGCCGGCATATTGCTTGATCGTGAGCGTCGGAGAGGAGTCGCTGACGGCCATCGTCGACATCAGCAGAAAGGCCGTGCTCGTTGCGGGAAAGATCTCCGCCGCTGTGATGGTGAGCCGGCCCGGCGTGACGAAGGAACCGCCGAGTGCCGAGCCGGTGGGCAACAACGTTTCGCTCCCATAGCGACCAGGCAGCAGCCGTACCGAGCCGGCCGTGGTCAGCGTGGCATTGGCCACGTTCACCAGCGACAGATTGCCCTGGAGATCGATCCATTGCGTGACGAAGCGGCCATGCGAGGCGCCGTCGGAGCCGACATAGAGCGTGCCGTCCGCGGTGTTGCGCACAGCCGGGGACGAAGGCAGTTGTTCGGCGGTCGTTCCCGCCAACCGGATGTAGCCGGCGTCGAGGCTGACGGTCGCGCCGCCGACGCTCGCGGGCGTGCTGGACAGACTTGCGAGCGTTGAGCCCGCCGGAAGGATGCTGATGAGATTGCCGCCGCTGTGGAGCACCAGCGCCCCGGGTACGTGGATATCCGTCGAACCGGAGAAGCCGATGGTTGCAGGCTTTGCGATCCCTTGTAGATAGCCGCCCGATGACAGGGTGACAGAATCGAGCCCGCTGCCGTTGATCATGTCGGCGATCAGCGTTACCGACGTCGAGGGCGTCGCCGATCCGCTCTGGGCGACGAGAATGCCAGACCTGATCCCCATCACCGACTGCGTGTCGGAGTTGTAGATCGCGCTTGCGAAGACCCCCGCGTAGGGCGCAAGCGTCCCGGGCAGGACGAAATCGCCGAGCGACAGCGATCCGCCTGCGGCAAGCGCCGCACCTCCCGCCGCGGACAGGCTGCCGCCGAGATAGACGGTGAAGCCTCCGACCTGCAGCGCGCCGCCATTGCTCCACACCGCTCTGCTCTCGACGCTGCGACCGGTGGGAACCTCGATTACACCCGCCGCCCCGGCGATGTTGATCACCGCGCCCGGCTGCACCTCGACCGTGTTGTTGCTGAGCAGCGTCACCGTGCCGCCGTCATAGACCGTGCCCGTCTGATAGCGGGTCACCGTCGGGTCCGGCACGAACACGCCGCTGGCGTCGATGATGCTCCCGGCCGCGATGGTGAGATTTCCCGGGCTCGCGATGCTGATGGTCCCGCCCTGCGCCCGGACGCTACCGGCCACGGTCATGGACGATTTGTTCGAGACCATCGTGACCGAGGCGCCTGCGCCGGCCGCGATGCTGCCTTTGAAGCTGATCGCCTGATCGGCGATGATGTTGACCGATGCGCCGGGATCGGTCGTGATCGTGGCACCCGTCCCGACGACGATGCCGCCGGTGACGTTGGCAAATCCGGACTGCGACAGATCGATGCCGGATTGCGTGAGCGACAGATTGACCGGCTTGCGCAGGCCGTCGATGACGGTCCCGGCCTGGGCGAGATCGCTCGCCTTCGCAGCGTTCGTCGCGATGCCTGCCAGCGATCCGGAAGCCGGGGTCAGGAGGTTCGACTGTTGGAGCGTCAGCGTGGTGTTCGCGGCGACATTGGCTTCCGCCAGCCCGATCAGCGCGTAGCTGCCGAACCCGCTATTGTTGAAGAAGGAGGTCGGTAGATTGATCTGGCCGACGCCACTGCTCTGGGTTTCACCCGGAGTGTAGGAGACGGTACTGGTGCCGCCGATCTGAACATAGGGCGCCTGCAAGGTGAACGTGCCACCGCCTGCGAAGCCCTGGGCGAAGATGCTGCCCTCGAGATAGGTGTTGGCGCGACTGCTGAGCGGAGCGATGAGCGCTCCGCTGCCATCGTCTGCATAGTAATAGAATCCTGTCCCCGCCGCGACCACGACCCCGGCGGGACCTCCGATCGCGGTCGCCGCGACGTCGTAGATGGGCGTGACGAACGACGCTCCAGCATAAGTCTTGAGGGTCACGCTGCCGCCCTTCCCGAGCGGCAGTCCGTCAGCCCCCTTCTTCATCGTTCCGGTGCGATCGACATAGCCGCCGCCGGATGCATCAATCACGCTTCCTTTCGCCAACCTGATGCTGCGCGTGGAATCCGTGATCGACGTGACGGCGAAGTAATTGAGGCCCGTGCTGAAATCCTTTTGTGCGGTGGTCGTGCCGCTGTTGATGAACTGCTTTTCGGGAATGTCGCTCGCGATCGTGGTGATCGTGACCGAGCCGCCATTGACATAGGCCGCCCCCGTCAGCGAGCCGGTGTCGGCGCCGCTATCGTTGACCCACAGCCCGCTGACGTCGAGTGTTCCGGTAATAAGAAGATCCTGAAGCGCGACGGACTGCGGAAGGCCGCTTGCGATCGTCGAGCCGGTCAGCGAGATACTGCCGCTGCGGGCCGTGATCGTTCCATCGATCCGCGCGACATTGCCGAGCGTCACGCTGCCGCCGGGCCGCACGGAGAGGGCCGCATCCGCGGTCAGTTGCAGCATGGCATTGCTGCCGGTGTCGATGCTGATGCTGCCGAAGGCGGAGCCCGTCAGGAGATCGCTGAAGATCGGGAAGGCCAGTGTGCCGTCGGCCAGCCGATCCAGCGTCGGCGTCCAGGATGAGCCCAGCTTGAACGTCGACAGGCCGAACGGATCCAGTCCGGCGTCGGCCATGGGCTCCAGTAGCACGGTGTAAGTGGCGGCGTTGGTTCCCGACAGAGCGACGCTGAGACCCGCGCCAGTCGGCATGACCTCGAGCCCGGCGCGCTGGCGTTCGCCGGCGACGATCGCCGAGCCGAACGAGCCCTCTAGCATCGGTGCCGCGGCGGTGAAGCCAACGCTGCCGGCAGAGCGTCCGGAGATGTAACCCGGATCATAATATCCGCGCGCCAGAGAGCTGGCGTAGATCTCGCTGACGCCCCAGCGCGAATGATCGACGCTGAAGCCGCCGAGAGCGATATAGCTGAGATCCGATGGCGCGCTGCCGATGTTGTAGATGCGCCCGTTGGATCCGATCACTTGGGTCGTGCCGACGAACCCGGGAGCATACTGGACGTAGCCGCCAGACAGATTGATCGACGATCCCGGCAAGCTGATCGCGTTCTGTCCCGCCAAGATCGAGAGCTTTCCGCCCGTGGTCAACAGCTCGTCGATGGTCTTCGGAATGAGACCCGTATAGCCCTGGGCATTGAGCAGCGGCGAGCCGACCCAGGACGAGCCGTCGGCCCGGGTCCCGCTCAGCCTGGAATCGATGGTGACGGTGCTGCCGATCAGACCGCGGGCCAACGGCGTGTCCGCGACCTCTGCGGCGGTCACCTTGAAGGTCAGGAGATAGTTGGAGGTCGGCAGCAGCACTCCGGCCAGACCTGACAGGTCGATGCTGCTCCCCGATTCCAGCAACACCGTGCCGGTCGTCCCGCCAACGGGGCTCCCGCTATTGTTCGTCACTCCGGCGCTCAGCTCGACCGCCGCAGCGGGCGCCTTGAGAAGGGCGCCTGTCGCGCCATCCGAACTGCCCTGTACATCGATGTCGCCGCTCGCCTTGATGGAGATCTGCGGCTGGACGTAGGCGGCGACATAGGTCGACGTGGCCGTGCTGGTCGGGATGGTGCTGCTGCTCTCATCCGGCAGGATCGTGGTCAGGCTGCCCTGTCCCAGCACGATGCTGCCGATCGCGCCATTGGCGGTCGAGGTCGTGTAGTATGTGCTCAGACGGATGGAGCCCGGCCGATTGACGCTCGTCGTGGCTTCGATCACGCCCAATTGGCGGATGCTGTCGGCCACCACGCTGACGGCGCCGTCGTTCGACACGATCAGCCCATCGTTCGTCGCGAGAGCTCCGTTGGGCAGCGCGGCTGGAAGCGATTTGGTGGCCACCGCGGACGACAGCGAGATGGAGTCGCCATTGCTGTTGAGATAGACTTGAGTCGTGCTCGGCGAGAACGACGATGCCGTCAGAGCCTGCGCCACGCCCGTTGCGCTCGACGACGGCTCGGTGAGCACGATGCCGCTTCCGGCCGCCAGGATGATCTGGCCATTGTTGGCGGTCAGCGTGCCGGAATTGGTGACCGTCGGCCCGATCAGCGCCAGAAAACCGTTGCGGGTCGTCGAAGCCCCGGCGTTGACGGCGATATTCGCTCCCGGCTGCACCAGGATGGCGCCGCCGCCGACCGATCCCAGCGTCTGGTCGCCCATCACGAAGACGGCGGATTTTCCGATGGTGACCGAGGTGCCGGAGTTCGAGGGCGGGGTGACGAAGAGACCGTTCTGCGCGAAGTAGTCGTTGGCACTGCTCTCGTTGGCGGGCGCGGCGAACGAATAGGACGTGCCGTTCGCGCTGACGCTCTGCGGAGTGTAGTTCGGGCTCGTGCCGGAGAAGGTCGAGGCCGCCGCGGCAACCGACGTCCCGGCGATATCGTTGGTGGTCGCGATCAGCGAGCCGACATTCACCTGGCTGCCGCCGCCGAAGATGATGCCGTTCGGATTGATCAGCAGGACGGTGCCATCGGCCTTGATGTTGCCGAGGATCTGGCTCGGCCGGCCGGTCGCATCGACGCGGTTCAGCGCGATCCAGCCAGGATTGCCCTGCTGGTTGTAGACCAGCGTGGTGTTTTTCCCGACGTTGAACTGATACCAGGTCATGATGGCCTGGGGCGCGGTCTGGTTGATCGTGACCGTCGTCTGCCCGTTGTTCGCGCCCGTCTGGACCGGCTGATCGGCGCCGGCCCACAAATTGGTCGCCGCTCCGGCTTGCGAGGCATTGACGACGCGCGGATCGACGACGAGCCCGCCCGGCGACAGGCCATCGGTCACCGCCGGCAGGCCGTTGCCGAGGCTGGTCGACACACCGGCCATCGCGGCGTTGCGCGCGGCCGCCTGGGCCGCCTGCATCGCCTTGAGCATCGCCGCCGCCCTGGTCATGGCATCCTGCGACTGCTTGGCGATGGTGGCCGCCTGCTGAGAGGCCGCTGATGCCGCAGCACTCGCCGCCGCGGCTGCGGACGCCGCCCCGGACGCTCCGAGCGGGCGGGCCTGGACGACCGCGCCGGTCACGAGCAGCGCGACGGCGCTCACGCAGCCGAGCCACAGCAGCCGGCGGAAACGGGACGGCGCCGCTCGCACGGCTTGCATCGGAGCGGGCCGTGCCTGCTCGATCTCGATCGGCGAACGCGCGGCACGCCGCCGACGCAGCGCCGCGGTTGCAGCGCGCTTCGCCTGCGTTGACCTGCCCTGCGCCATCGTCCGCTCCTGACTTGCACCGTGTCCGCCGCGCTCGCCCGCCGGTCGTGGCTGGGCTCACTGCTGAACAGACGATCGATCGGGGCCAGGACTGAAAGAGTTTTGGCAGGCGGTTGATCCCGCTCAGTGTGTCCTCACGCTGACGCCGACCCGCACCGGCTGCGCCATGCCCGGCGGCTGGGGACGGCTGATGGTGAGGCCGCGCAGCGCCGCGACCAGGGCCGTGTCGCGCCCGGGATCCCCCGTCGTGCTCGCCACCATGACCTGGTCGACGGTGCGCTCGGAATTGATCCACAGTTTCACGACGGCGCGATAATTGCCGTCCCGCGTCCTGGGGTTGTTGCGCAGCGCGTTGTGGACGTCGATCCGCACGGAGTCGCTGAACTCCTGCGACGGCGCCGATCGCGACGTTGCGCCCTGGACGTGCATCGTGCCCAGCGACAGGTCCGAGCCGAAGCGCGGCGCGGCGCCCTCGACACGCGCGGGCGCGTCGAGCGTGAGCGTCATCGCGCCGGGACGGCTGTACTGCACCTTCAGGTCGGTCCCCTCCAGCAGCCTGATCAACGCATCATGCGCGGTATAACGGCCCTCGACCGCGGCGGATTGCCGTCCTTCGGCGGACTTGCTTTCATACAGCAACTGAACCCCGGCCAATTGGCCGAAGGCCTGCAACGCCGTCGCCAATGGCTGCGCCGGGATCGAGAACAGGCGCGGCTGCTCATCTCCCGGGGCGTCACCGGCACGGCTTGCGGCGCCGGCGAGGAGAACGAACGCAGCGACAACGATATGCCACGCAGCGGCACGACGCATCGCGCTCATCCTGCCCCCTCGTCAACGTCACGCGGCCGGCGCGACACCTGCAACCCCGATGGCGTGCAGCGAGCGCCATGTCGACAGCTCAGCAAGCTCGGCGTCCGGCCGCCGCGCGACGATCTCGCCGCGCCCCAGATACACGGAGCCGGCATTGCCGTCGATCGTGATCCAGTCGCCCGGTGCAATCACGGCATCGCCGATCCGCGCCAAAGGCACTTCGCCATCGATCCGGATCGCAGCACATCCGACCACGCAGGGCTTGCCCATCTGGCGCGCGACCAGAGAGGCATGCGCGGTGCGAGCCCCGACCGCCGTGACTATGCCCGCTGCCGCGGCGAAGCCTGCGATGTCGGCGGTGCTGATGTCGTGACGGATCAGGATGACCGTATCACCGGCTGCCGCGAGCCGTTCCGCGGACGCACTGTCGAACACCGCCCGCCCGGCTGCGACGCCGCCGGAGGCCGCGACCCCGACCGCGACCGGCTCTCCGGGCGCGACCAACGAGGTCTCCGTCAATGCATCGAGATCGATTCCCTCGAGCCGTTCGAGCGCCTGCTGCGGCGTGATCAGCCGCTCATGCACGAGGTCGACCGCGATGCGCAGTGCGGCGCGCGGCGTGCGCTTGGCGGCGCGCGTCTGCAGGATCCACAGGCGGCCTTCCTCGATGGTGAACTCGATGTCCTGGACCTCTCCGAACTCACCTTCCAGCCGCTTCAACGTCGCGCGCAATTGCTGCGCCACCTCCGGCAGCGTCCGTGACAGCGCAGCCTCCGTCTCCGGCGTCCTTCGGCCGGACACCACGTCCTCGCCCTGCGAGTCGAACAGCACGTCGATGACCGGCGCGTCCGCACCCGTCGACGGATCGCGCGAGAACGCAACGCCCGCGCCCGACGACGTGCCGCCATTGCCGAACACCATGGCCTGCACTGTCACCGCCGTACCCGCGAGATCCTCCAGTCCCTGGAGCCGTCGATAGGTCCGCGCCCGCTCGCTGGTCCAGGAGCGATAGACCGCCCGCGCCGAGCGCTCCAGCTGGACCGCGGCATCCTCGAGCCAGCCATCATCGTCGGAATCTTCCAGCAACCGTCGCTCCTCGGACGCCAGCCGCTCCAGCGCCTCGCTGTCGAGCTCGCGCTCGTGGGCCGCGCCCTCTGCCGCGATCATCTGAGTCAACCGCTCGGCGAGCGGCCCGGGATCGAGCCCGAGCACCGTTTCCGCGTAGCTCTCCAGCAGGCGCCGGCGGCAATCCCAGGCCAGCCGTGGCCGTCCGGTCGCGCGCACCAGCCCGCGCACGGCGCGCGACGTGCAGCCGACATTCAGGACGGTGTCGAGCATGCCGGGCATCGACCGCGCCGCGCCGGACCGCACCGAGACCAGCAGCGGATTGCGCGAGCAGCCGAACGATTTTCCGGTCGCCTGTTCGAGGAAGGCGATGCCCTCCTTCAAGCCATCGACGAGCTGACGTGTCGCGTGGCCCTTCCCCGCGACCACGTCGGCGCAGAGCTGCACCGGCAGCACGAAGGCGGGCGGCACCGGCAGATCCAGCGCGGCCATCCGGGCGAGGTTGGCCGCCTTCGCTCCGACCTGTTCGGCGCCGGGCAGCTCACGCCTTCCATCGCCAATCCGTACGATCGTCATTGCATCATTCCTCACGCCGAGAGGTCACTCATCGTATAGCGCCGCAGCAGATGGCCGAAGCTCGCCAGGCAGTCAGTGGCGCGCTCGATCGCGCGCGCAAGCTCCAGCGCGGCGAGCGATGCGGTCACGTCGAGGCCGCCGGAAAACACCAGCGTCGTGATCTCGCGCTCCCTCGCATCCGCCTGATGCTCCGCATCCATCAGCCGCGCGACCGCCGCCAACGCATCCTCGGAGTCCGCGCGGCGCCCCTCCTGCACCTCGGCCGCGGCGGCGAGGCCGGCCGCGGCATGCTCGGTCGCAGTCACCCCAATGCCGGCGAGCGCCTGCAGCGCGGAGCTGATCTCGGGCTTCATCGGCGCCGGCGTCAGCGACGCAATGAACGCCGCCTGCTCCAGCTCGTCGATCGCCTGCTCGACGCGGTCGACCAGATCGCCGATCACCGCCCGCGCATTGAGCCGGGTGATCTCCGCACGCGCCTCGATCGCGATCCTGTCGGCCTTCTGCTCGATACGGCCGGCGCGCTCCGCGAGTTGCTTGACCGCCGCGGGATCAGGTTCGGTCATCGCCAGGGATTGCTGGACCAGCGCGGCAACGTCGCGCGCGAGGCCGATCTGCCGAAGCACCATCGCGAGCAAGGCGCTGTCGACGCGGTCGAGATGCCTGACGAGATCGGCCCCGATCCGGTCGCGCGCGAGCCGCGACGACTGTCCCTCCAGCAGCGCCTCGGTCGAGATCTGCAGGCAGGCCTTGAGGAAGCTGATGGCGGCCTCGCGCCCCAGCACCTGATCGAGCCGCTCACCGAAACCGATCCGGGTCGGCGCGGCGCTGCGCACGGCGGCGCCGAGCAGCTCGTTGCCGCCGAGCTCGAGGAAGCCGCGGTGGCCGATCCGCTGGCGCGCCGCCCATTCCAGGATGCGTACCGCATCGGTCTTGGCGACCCAGCTGCGCAGCAGCTTGCGGGCCTTGTTCCAGTCGATCAGGAACACCAGCGACGCTCCGATGGCGGCAAGCAGATCGTGGCGGTCGTCAGGCCCGCCATACTCGTGGGATCCCGTGACGAGATAGAACGTCCCCTCGTCCTCGAGCCCGGCGGCGGCATGCTTGTCGAGGCCGCTCCATTTCAGCGCGCGTCCGTCGAACAGCGACACGAAGAATTTTGCGCGAGCCAGGTGAATGTCGGTGTAGGTGATCGTCACCGTGCTCGCGGTGACGACGATGACGATGACATGCGCGTCGGTGGTGCCGATGTCGTTCTGGATCACCAGGCGATCGCCGGCGCGGATCGCGGTCGCATCGAGCCCGGGATGGTTGAACTTGAGCGGCCGGGTCTCGCCGAGCCCGCGCATGAAGCTTTCGATCGGCGCGCGATCCGCCTCCAGCACGCCGAACACATGAGCGCCGGCGATGACCTGCTCGGAATGGCTCGCGGCCAGACGGTTCAGCGCCTTGTGCAGGTCCATCACCAGCCGGTGCAGGCTGTCCGGCCCGTCATGATCGACCCCCGTCAACCGGCCGATGCGGGCGATCTCGATCTCCGGTGTCGCATCCAGATGCCCGGCGCTGCGGATCGAGGCCAGACGTCTGTCGAATTGCTGGCCGCTCGCCGTGTCGCCCGCGGCAACGGCGCTGATCATCGCGAGAATGTCGCTGTCGATGCCTTTCAGGAGCGGCGCGAGCCCGGGAGCCACGACCTTGTCGTCGCCGGCGAGATGGGCTCCGCCGATCAGCGTGACCAGGGCTGCGTGGGCAAGTCCGGCTGCGCGGCTTTCCAGCGTGAGATCGGGCACGTCGCCGCGCGGGTCTCTTGCATGTTGGACCGCGGCCTGCAACGCGCTGAGGCGAAGCTTGATGCGATCGTTGGCGGCCACCCCTTCGGCCACCAGACGTGGCAGGAGAATGTCGGCTTGTCCGAGCTCTTTGACGATTTCAGTCTTCATGGGCCCGTGTCATCATCCATGTCATCGTTACGCGACGCGTTGGTAGCAGCCGCAGATGAAGAGTGTTTGCGCTGGATCATTCACTGAATTGTCACATTCACAGCAGAGCGCACGTTATGCCATGCGTCGGGATGCACTGTTGCTGGGATGTCTTCAGTTTGGAACAAGGTGATGCGTTCTCGCGGCGGATGGAGCCCGAGCCATGCGTATCGCATACCCTCATGACATGCAGGAGGGCGCAGGGAATGCCGGGCGAAGGCCTCGCCCATGGCCCGCCTGCGAAAGAAAATGCAGGCGGCAGGTACCACAGGTTCAGCCGACACTCCGGCATTCCCTGCGCGACGGGCTTACGGCTGCTTCGCGATCTCCCCGGTGCGCCGGCTTGTTGGCCACCGTCGTCAGCGCCGCGCGTCGGTAGCGGCGCGAACTTGACCTCAGCTTCGGGAGGCCAGGACCACGCGACTTGACCGTCCGCAAATGCTCGTTCGTCCGCACGCCCGACGAGGACATGCTGCGAGCTCTCGCGGCCATCGCATCCCCGCCTCGCGTGTCGTGACGATCGCGCGCAACGCCCCTTCCGAATGAGGCGGGATGAGAGGACAAAACCACATCTTCCGGAAAAACGCAAGTCTATTTTTTATTTTCCGAACTCCATGACATTGCGCCCGGATCTGCGAGTTTCACGCCCGGAAGCGGCCGCCGCATCTTGCGAGCATCGGCCCTCAAAAGGCCGCGGTGGTGCGTACGCCGAACACGATTGCATCGCGGATGCGCCGTGTCTGGGTCGGATCGCTGGGGTCGACCGCGCCGCCGCCGGGATGCATGACATACTCGACGATCGGCTGGACTGCGACGTTGGGAGCGACCTGGAACGAGTAGCTCGCCTCGATGACGGCTTCGAAATCGCGGACCGGCGTCGCTATTCCGGTGAACAGCTGGAGATCCTGATCGTAGCGGCGGACGTCGCGCGAGATCCGCGCGTAGGTCGCGGCGACGCCGAACTTGTCGTCCGGCCGTGCCGCGCTGAAGCCGCTGAACTGGATGCCGCCATCGAGATAGAAGCTGATGAGGTTGCGGTCGGAAGGGCTGACCGACGTCCTGATGAACAGGCCGGCGCCCTTCGCAGGATCCAGGGGGCTGCGCATCAGGAGCTGCTCGAACACGCCGAACAGACCCTGATTGCGGCGCATGCGCGCCGGCTCGCCGGAGCTGAGCGGATCGGCCAGCGATCGGCCGGCGGCGTCGAGAGATTGGCTGTCGAACGAGCCGAAATGATACCAGGCGCCGGCTGCGATCGTGCCGGGCAAGGCTGTCGTACCGAGCTCGAAATTGTATCTGAGCTGGCCGATCACCCAGGGCGGGTCCTGCACGCGGAACAGGATGCCGTGCGGATTCTTGAGCTGAGGATCGCCGGGGCCTGGCGGCGCCGCATCGCCGTTGAACACCGCGAGATAGCCGACGAGCTTCTCCGTCAGCTGTGCCTTGAGCCGGACGCCGGGCACCGCGAGCGGCGGCGATGGCCCGCCGCTCGGCAGGATGATGCCGGTGATGCCCGGCCATCCCAGCGCCGAATTGGCGAACAGGTCGTCATATTTGCTGTCGATGAACTCCATGTCGGACGGCTGCTGGCCGACGCGGACCTGAAGCCTGCCGCCGAGCAGCGCCTGCTCGACCCAGAATTCGTAGAGCCGGCTGGCCGGCAGCGCCTCGACGCCGCTCACCAGCATCAGATTGCCGACATAGCTGCGCGACAGGCCGTCGCCGTGGATCTGGAAGGCGTTGGCGTGGAAGGTCGCGCCGCCCCAGCCGACCAGCTTCTCCAGGTCAATGGTCGTGCCGACATCGAGCCGCCCGGTATAGATAGCGCCGTTGCGGACGCCGCCGACCGGGTTGGCGAAGGTCTCGCCGATATAGGTCAGGTTGAACTGGATGCCCCAAGCAGCGAGCCGCTGCCGCAGATCCTGTTGCCCCGTCGCGGTAGCTCGATCGTCGGCCCGGGCCCCGGACCACAGCATGCAGGCTGCAAGCAATGCAACCGCAAACGACGAGACCCGCACTCTGACCGACGCTCCAAAAGCCACGCGACGCCCGCACTATCTGATCAGGCCGATGCGCTTCATCAAGACATACGAGCCGAGCGCGGCGAGCGCCATCAGCACAACGGCAGAGATGAAGCCGGTCTCGGAGTCCGTGAACGGCAATCCCTTGGTGTTCATGCCGAAGATGCCGGTCACCAGCGTGGGCGGCAGCAGCAGCGCGGTCAGCACCGACAGAACCCGGAGGCTGTTGTTGGTCTGCTCCTCCATCTGCAGATGGAGCTCCTCCTGCAGCAGGCGGCTGCGGTCGCGCAGCTCGACGACCATGTGGTCGAGCCCGTCGAGCCGCTCGGCGAGATTGCGGGCTCGCACCTGCAAGGCCGGCCTGATGTCGGCCGGCGCGTTGCGGTCGAAACGATGCAGCACGACGCGCAGCTCCGACAGATGCCGGTGCACTCTGATGCAGGTGCGGCGGAGGCGGCCGAGCGCGGGAAGCTGGTTGCCCCCCTCCTCGGACAGCAGCTTCTCCTCGATCTCGTCGAGTTGCTGCTCGAAGCCATCGACGATGTGCTCCATCGCCTCGGCGACATTTTCCACGATGCGCTCGAACAGCACGGCTGCGCTGGGGACGCGCTGGCCGGATTCCAGCGCCCGCCGCGTGACATCGACCGCATGCAAGGCATGATGGCGTCCGCTGACCAAGAGACGCTCGGTCATGACGAAGCGCAGCCGCCCCGCCTCCTCCGTCGATCCGCCGATGTCGCGCGCGAGATCGGCGATCACGCCGTGCACGCAGTCCTCGGTGCCATGCAGCTGCTGAAAGCTGTCCTTCGACAGCAACAGGTCGCGCGCGGCCGGCGGCAGCTCGGCATGGCCAAGCCACTGCACGGCGCGCGCATCGGCCAGATTGAAGTGCAGCCAATACCAGCTGTCGTGATCGAGATGAAACGGCTGGTCGTTGGCGAGCGGCTGGGGCGTGCCGTCCGCGGTGAAGCGGAAGGCCCACACCAGCCCCTCCAGCGGCGGCGCCGTCACAGCTGCAAGCGCCGCCCGGTCAGCGCGCATCTTAGAAGATCCGGCTGAAGATCACGTAGAGCGAGCCCGACAGCAGGATCGCCGCCGGCAGGGTCAGCACCCAGGCCATCAGCAGGTTGCGGACGGTTGACATCTGCAGGCCGGAGCCGTTGGCCGCCATGGTGCCGGCGACGCCGGACGACAGCACGTGGGTGGTCGACACCGGCAGGCCGAACACGTCGGCGGCGCCGATCGTGGCGGCGGCGACCAGCTCGGCCGACGCGCCTTGCGCATAGGTCAGATGCGACTTGCCGATCTTCTCGCCGACGGTGACCACGATGCGCTTCCAGCCGATCATCGTGCCGAGGCCCAGCGCGATCGCGACGGCGATCTTGACCCAGGTCGGGATGAACTTGGTGGCGCTGTCGAGCGAGCCCTTGTAGGCGTTCAGGGTCGCGACCTCGTCCTTGTTGAGGTCGTTTTCCTTGTCCTTCATCAGGAAGCGGATGGCCTCCGACGCCAGGTACATGTCGTTGCGGGTGTTGCCAACCGCTTCGGCCGGCACCTTGTTCAGCGAACCGTAGGTGCGAACCTGCTCGCCGACATCCTTCACCAGCACGGCGAGCGAGGGATAGGTGCCCTCGTTGATCTTGCGCTGGGAGACGTAGAGCGTCACGGCCGGGCGCGGATCGCCAATCACGTTGTAGCCGGCGGCCTTGGCGGCGATCACCTTGGACGCGGCCTGCGAAGTCTCCTGGAATTTGGCGATGTGCGATTCCGGCAGCGTGCGGTTGAGCGCATAGGCGGTCGGCACCGTGCCGATCAGGATCAGCATGATCAGGCCCATGCCCTTCTGACCGTCGTTCGAACCATGCGCGAAGGACACGCCTGTGCAGGTCAGGATCAAGAGGCCGCGGATCCAGATCGGCGGCGGCTTTGGGCCATCGGGAGCGGCGTAGAGCGCCGGGTTGCGGACCAGGAATTTGAGGATGTAGAGCAGCGCGGCGGCGCAGATGAAGCCGACCAGCGGCGACAGCAACAGCGCGTAGCCGATCTCGGTTGCCTTGCTCCAGTCCACTCCCGAGGTGCCGTCGCGGCCGCGCAGCAGCGCGTTGGCGACGCCGACGCCGATGATCGAGCCGATCAGTGTGTGCGAGGACGACGCCGGCAGGCCGAAATACCAGGTACCGAGATTCCACACGATGGCGGCGATCAAGAGCGCGAACACCATCGCGAAGCCGGCGCTCGAGCCGACCTGCAGTATCAGCTCCACCGGCAGCAGCGAGACGATGCCGAACGCGACGGCGCCGGTCGACAGCAGCACGCCGAGGAAGTTGAAGAAGCCGGACCACATCACGGCGAATTCGGCCGGCATCGAGTGGGTGTAGATCACGGTCGCCACCGCGTTGGCGGTGTCATGGAAACCGTTGACGAATTCGAAGCCGAGCGCAATCAGCAGCGCGATGAACAGCAGCATGTAAGGCAGATAGGTCGTGACCTTCACGCCGGTGGCGTCCACATCGACATAGATGCTGTAGGCGACGAACAACAATCCGGCGGCGAGGATGCCGAGGAAGAGGATCATCGTCAGCGGGTTGAAGCCCTTGTCGAGATTGGGCCGCCCGGCCGGCTGGATCGGCCGCTCGTCTCCGACGGCTTGGTTGACAGTAATATCGGCCATTTGGCTCTCCCCGTGACCCCACAACTAGGAAGCCCGATTTTGGAGCGCGGATGCGAAGCGCAGATGACAAGCGGTCGCACCCCGGCTGAAAACGATTGACAATGGAGGTAGTCAATCAGCCGTCACGCTCGCGTCCTATAGCTGATGCACCGCAGCACGCGTATGCCTCGCTCAATCAAAGGGGCGCAGCGAGGATGCGAATTTCGGCAATGGAGCGCGAAATGAGCCCGACCGTCCGCAACAAGACTTGGGCTGAGCTCAAGGTCGGTGACAGCGCAGCCATCGAGCGCAAATGCGCGGTTCAGGACCTGATCCTGTTTGCCCATGTTTCAGGCAACACCAACCCGCTGATGGTGCCCGACGGCAGCGTCAATCATGGCGCGAAAGACGTCGTTGCGCCGTCGATGTGGGTCGGGTCGCTGATTTCGGCGGTGCTCGGCAACGTCATGCCCGGCCCCGGCACCTTGTATCGCTCGCAATCGCTCGAATTCAAGAAGCGTGTGCATGTCGGCGATCGCCTGCGCATCACCGTGACCTGTAGTGAGAAGCGCGAGCAGCCGGTGGCGGTGTTTCGCGCCGAGATCACCGATCAGGGTGGCGATCTCGTGTGCGCTGGACTTGCCGAGATCGACGCGCCGATGATCGCGATCGAGACGCCTGTCCGTGAGCTGCCGGCGCTGATCGTCGATCATGCCGATCATTTTGCGAAGCTGGTCGGTCTCGCCGCGCAGCTGCCGCCGCTCAAGACCGTCATCGTCTGCCCCGAGGATCACAACTCGCTCGGCGGCGCCCTGCTCTCCACCGAACGCGGCCTGATCCATCCGGTGCTGATCGGCGATCCCGACCGCATCTCGGCGGCGGCGCGCGAGATCGACGCCGACATCAGCGGCTGGGCGCTGGTGCCCGAGACCGATCACCGGGCCGCGGCCGCCCGCGCGGTGGCGATGATTCTCGACGGCGAAGCCAGCGCGATCATGAAGGGCGCGATCCATTCCGACGAGCTGCTCGCGGCAATCGTGAAGAAGGATGGCGGCTTGCGCACCAACAGCCGGATCAGCCACGTCTTCGCGATGGACGTTCCCACCCTCGACGAAATCCTGTTCATCTCCGACGCCGCGATCAACATCGCGCCGGATCTGCTCGCCAAGGTCGACATCATCCAGAATGCGATCGATGTCGCGCGGGCCTGCGGGCTCGATCGTCCCAGAGTCGGCGTGCTCTCGGCGGTCGAGACCATCAACCCGAACATTCCCTCGACCTTGGACGCTGCGGTGCTGTCCAAAATGGCCGAGCGCGGCCAGATCAAGGGCGGCATCGTCGATGGTCCGCTGGCGATGGACAACGCCATCGATATGGAGGCCGCGAGGACCAAGGGCATCGCCTCGCTGGTTGCCGGTCATGCGAATGTGCTGATCGTGCCGAACCTCGAGGCCGGGAACATGCTGGCCAAGGAGCTGACCTTCGTCGCGCGCGCTGAAGCGGCGGGACTGGTCGTCGGCGCGCGCGTGCCGATCATGCTGACCAGCCGGGCCGACAATGACCGCGCGCGGCTCGCATCGTGCGCGCTGGCGCAGCTCTACGATCACTGGCGCCGCGAGGGCCGCGCGTTCGTCGCGCCGGCGCAGGCGCTTGCGGCAGAGTAGACGATGACTGAAATCATCCTGACCATCAACGCCGGCTCGTCGTCGATCAAGTTTGCGGCCTATGAGATCGTAGCAGCCGCGCTGCGACCGGTCGCCAGGGGCCATATCGACGACATCGGCGACGACACGATCTTTACCGCCGGTCCGGCTGACGGCCCGTTCGAGCGGCAGCCGATCGATGCGCGCAGGGGCGCGATCGATCACCGCGCCGCGTTGGAGCTGGCGGTCGATTGGCTCCGCCGCCACGAGGGCGGCTGCCATGTCGTGGCCGTCGGCCACCGCGTCGTGCATGGCGGGCCGGATAATGCCCAGCCAGTCGTGATCGACGACGACACCGTGCAGCGGCTGCGGAAATTTGTGCCTTTGGCGCCGCTGCACCAGCCGCACAATCTCGCCGGGATCGCCGCGGCGCTGCATGCATTTCCCGACGCGGCGCAGGTCGCCTGCTTCGACACGGCGTTCCACCGCCAGCATCCGTTCATCGCCGATACGTTCGGATTGCCGCGGCGGCTCTATGACGAAGGCGTACGCCGCTACGGCTTTCACGGACTGTCCTACGAATTCGTCTCGCGACGGCTGCGCAGCGTGGCGCCCGCGCTGGCATCGGGACGCGTGATCATCGCCCATCTCGGCAACGGCGCCTCGGTCTGCGCGCTGCGCGACGGCCGCTCGATCGCCTCCACGATGGGCTTCACCGCACTCGACGGCCTGCCGATGGGCACGCGCTGCGGCCAGCTCGATCCCGGCGTCGTGCTATATCTGCTGACCGAGAAGGGCATGAGCGCCGACGAGATCACGCATCTGCTCTATCACGATTCCGGATTGACGGGCCTGTCGGGCCTCTCCAACGACATGCGCGAGCTCGAGGCCTCCGATGCGCCGGAGGCGCGCGAGGCGATCGACTATTTCGTTGCGCGAGTGCGCCGCGAAATCGCTGGGCTCGCGGCGACCATCGGCGGCGTCGACGCCATCGTGTTCGCCGGCGGCATCGGCGAGCACGCCTGGCGCGTGCGCGAGCAGATCCTCGGCGACATGGACTGGCTCGGCATCATCATCGATCGCGACGCCAATGCGCGGAACGCGCAGACGGTGAGCCTGTCGGACTCCCACGTGACCGTACTCGTCATTCCGACCGACGAAGATTGCATGATCGCCGAACACACCGCCGAGATCCTGGGGCTGATGCAGAGCCCTGCGGACCCGATGCGCCTGACAGCCTGACCAAAGGGACCACCAATGTCTTCTCCCTACAGCCCCGCCACCGCCCTCGCCCGCAGCTTCGGCGCCGCCGAGATCACCACGACCCAGACGCAGCGCATCTCGCACAGCGCGAGCCGACATCTGGAGCGCTTCGCTCACGAGCATGGCAAGCGGGTGCAGGAGCTGATCAGCGACGGCGCCGCGCTGGCGCAGTCGTTCAGCACCGCTCAGCAGCATCTGTTCGAGCTTGCCCGTGACTACTGGATCGATGCCGGCCAGCGCATGGTGATGACCTTGGACGTGCTCCGCGAGCGCGCCGACAACGATGCGCAGCACGAGGCGGCGGGCACGCCGCCGGTGCTGATCTACGACCACGAGGTCGCGCTCGACGGCAAGAGCCTCGCCCGGCCGGTCAACTACATGCTTTTGAAGGTCCTGCCGCCGGCGGGCGTCGTCACCTATGAGTGGAAGCGGCCCTATGTGATCATCGATCCGCGCGCCGGCCATGGCGCGGGCATCGGCGGCTTCAAGCAGGACAGCCAGGTCGGCGTCGCGCTGCATGGCGGCCATCCGGTCTACTTCATCGTGTTCCGGCCGCATCCCGAGCCCAGCCAGACGCTGGCGGACGTGATGCGTGCGGAGGCGGAATTCATCGCCGAGGTGCATCGCCGGCATCCCGAGGCGCCGAAGCCGATCATCGTCGGAAATTGCCAGGGCGGCTGGGCGACGCTGGTGCTGGCCGCGGCCAATCCCGACATCACCGGTCCGCTCGTCGTCAACGGCGCGCCGGTCGCCTATTGGTCGGGACGGCTCGGCGAGAACCCCATGCGGTACAATGGCGGCCTGCTCGGCGGCATCCTGCCGGCGCTTGTGCTGTCCGATCTCGGCGGCGGCGAGTTCGACGGCGTGCATCTCGTCTCGAACTTCGAGATGCTCAATCCCGGCCGTAACTATTTCGGCAAGTATTTCGATCTCTACACCAACCCCGAAAAGGGCCGCGCCAGCTTCCTCGAATTCGAGCGCTGGTGGGGCGGCTTCCATTTCATGAACGAGCAGGAGATCCGCTGGATCGTCGAGCAGCTGTTCATCGGCAACCGGCTGTCGCGCGGCGAGGCGCGCATCGAACGCGGCCGCCAGCTCGATCTCAAGGCGATCCGCTCGCCGATCATCGTGTTCGCGAGCTGGGGCGATAACATCACCCCGCCGCAGCAGGCGCTGAACTGGATCGTCGACACCTATGCCGACGAGCACGAGATCCGCATCCGCGGCCAGCGCATCGTCTACATGGTGCACGACAAGGTCGGACATCTCGGCATCTTCGTGTCGTCCTCCATCGCCAGGAAGGAGCACACCGAGGTAGCCTCGACGATGAAGACGATCGAGGCGCTGGCGCCCGGACTCTACGAGATGACGATCGACGAGCAGATCGGCGATGGCGTCGACGCGCGCTTTCACGTCTCTTTCCACGAGCGCAAGATCGTGGACATCCTCGCGATCGACGACAATGACCGCAGCGAGGAGCGCGGCTTTGCCGCGGTGGCGCGGCTGTCCGAGCTCGGCGCCGAGCTGTACGACCTCACCGCGCGGCCACTGGTGCAGTCGATGGTGACCGACGAGATGGCGAAGCTGATGCGCGATGCCCATCCGGCGCGCGTCACGCGGCGCGGCTTCGGCGGCGACAACGCCGTGACCCAGGCGGTCCGCAAGGCGGCCGACGAGGCGCGCACGTGTCGGACACCGGCAGCGCCCACCAATCCGTTCCTTGCGATCGAGCAGCTATGGGCCAAGAGCGTGGTGCAGGCATTCGACGTGGTCCGCGACATCCGCGACACGTTCTATGAAGCGGCATTCCTGTCGATCTACGGCTCGCCATGGATGGACGCGATCGCCTCGACCCATGCCTTCCAGCGCGTCCGCCGCGAGCCGAAGGAGCTGCGCTTCCTGCCCGAGGCGCAGGCGATCCTGCTGGGTATTGATCGGGGCGGCTTCGAGGAGGCGGTGATCCGGATGCTGATCCTGCTCGCGGAGTCGCGCGGCTCGGTGCGCCGCGACCGGCTGGAGCGCTCCGCCAAGGTGCTGACCAAGGACGAGCCGTTCGCCTCCCTCGGCGCCGAGCACCGTGCCGCACTGATCCGCGAGCAGTCGATCATCGTCGAGTTCGAGCCCGAGCAGGCGGTCAAGACGCTGGCCGAGCTGCTGCCCGAGGTCGACGACCGCAACCGTGCCATCGACGTCGTCGAGTTCATCGCGGGCAGCGTCGAGGACATGGAGCCGAACACCATCCGTACCCTGCAGCGGCTGCGCGAGGCGCTCGGCCTGCCGCCGCTGGCACTCGCCGCTGTCTCGGCCGATCCGCTGAAGGAGAACGGCGCGATCCGCGACGTCGCCTGACAGGAGGACGCGATGTCCGAGACTGCGCACGACCCGCTGGCGACCGTGTGGAATCCCGACGACCGGATCAGCGACATGCTCCAGGGCCTGCGCGGTCTCGTCATCGGCGTCGCCAACGAAAGCTCGATCGCCTTCGGCTGCGCCGCCAAGCTGCGCGCCTTTGGCGCCGAGGTGGCGCTGACCTATGCCGACGCCCGCACCCGCGATTTCGTTGCGCCGCTCGCGGAACAGATCGGTGCCAGCATGCTGCTGCCGTTCAACGTCGAGCAGCCGGGCGAGCTCGAGGCGGTGTTCGCGCGCATCAAGCACGACTGGGGCCGGCTCGATTTCGTCGTGCATTCGATCGCCTTCGCGCCGAAAGACGACCTGCACGGACGCGTCATCGACTGCTCCGCCGACGGCTTCGCCCGCGCAATGCGGATCTCCGTCTATTCGTTCCTGGAGCTCGCCCGCGCCGCCGAGCCGCTGATGACCAGCGGTGGCGCGCTGCTGACGATGAGCTACTACGGTGCTGACAAGGTCGTGAGCAACTACAACGTCATGGGCCTTGCCAAAGCCTCGCTGCAGGCCGCCGTGCGCTATCTCTCGGCCGAGCTCGGCGACAAGAACATCCGCGTCTACGCCGTCTCACCCGGCCCATTGCGCACCCGCGCCGCCAGCGGCATTGCCCATTTCGATGAGCTGATCGAAGCCGCCCTGTCCCGCAGCCCCGGCCATCGTCTGGTTGACATCGCCGAGATAGGCCGCGTCGTCGCCTTCCTGGTCGGCGGCGGCGCGTCCGGCATGACCGGCGACACGATTTACGTGGACGCCGGCCTGCATAATGTGGCCTGAGGTCGGACTGCCCCGAACATCTGCCGCCGCCGGCGGACCTGCTGGGCCGCGAGAAATCTGCCCTCCGAATGGCGGAATGAAGATCTGCTGCCTCGGGCAGTAATGCGGCATAGCAAGCTCAGTATGCTAGACGCGAGAAGATCGAACCTTAGCTGGCTACATCAGGGTTGCCAGCCTGAACGTCGAGCTGCGCCTCAGCCGCACCTGTTTCGCACCAGAAACGAAGCGGTCAAACCGTCACGAATGCGGTTAAGATTGAACAAAACAAAGCAAAATCAACAAATCTGAACAATATACCACCGCTCATAACGGTCTGGTTGCAGGTTCGAGTCCTGCCGGGCCCACCATACCCCTGGATACAAATTTTAGAAGCGCGGCCTGCCGACGGTCGCAAAATCGGAGAGCGTAGCGAGGATAAGGATAGGCCGGCGAAGGTGCGGCGACCATTGCCCCCTTCTGATAAGGCCGCGATGTTCATGAGATGGGCAACTTCGCTGAAGCGCCAGACGACGTCGGGTCCTTATCGATCCAGTAGCCAAGGCTCCTGTAACCCCTGAACCGCTTTTCGCTCATTCGCTTAAGCACGGGCACCGCTTCATCGACGTAGTCATAGACAGTGACCTCGCGCTTGGTCACATAGGACCGATGCAGGCGCCCGACATATTGTTCGAGCGTTCCCCTCCATGAGATCGGCATCACCAGAAACAGCGTATCGAGCCGGGCGTCGTCAAATCCTTCCCCCAGATATCGCCCCGTGGCAATCAGCACGCGTTCGTCGGTCGCGGAAACATCGCTGATCCGCTGCATCGCGGCTCGCCTCTGCCTAGCTCCCACGCCGCCCGTCAAGACGATGACATTGCGCGCGAAACGAGCAATCTTCTCAGCCAAGAGCAACGCGTGATCCCTGCGCTCGGTGAGGATAACAGGAGAGCGTTTGTCCTCCAGTGCCTGCAAGACATCGTTGAAGATCAAAGCGTTACGAGCCTCGTCTGCCGCAAGGGCGGCGTAAACCTGCTGAATCGGTTGACGCTCCTGCTCAGGCGCAGCAGGAAGTGCAAAAGACGTCCTACGCGGCACTACTCGGTGGCTGAATGGACGCTCCGCAACCTGGGATCTTGCATCAACGCGGAAACGTATCGGACCACATTGCATGAAGATGATGGGGTGATGACCGTCCTTCCGGGTTACGGTCGCGGAGAGGCCCAGGACAAACCTTGCTTTCGCGCGGCGCGCCACAGCCTCGAAGCTGACGGCCGAAAGATGATGGCATTCGTCAACAATCAGTTGGCCGTATTCGGCGACGAGATCATCCACAATGCCACTACGTGTGAGGCTTTGAATGGTAGCGATGTCGACGATGCCCGTCGGCTTGCGCGCGCCCCCGCCAATCTGGCCGATGCTGTCGGCCGGCAAGCGGAGAAAGCTTTGCAGACGCGAAGCCCACTGCTCCATAAGCTGGCGACGATGCACCAGGATGAGCGTACTGACCCGACGTACGGCAACGATCGCCGCAGCCACGACTGTTTTACCGAATCCGGTGGTTGCTGCCAGCACGCCATTGTCGTGCAGTAGCAGTGCCGAGGCTGCTTCTTGCTGTTCCTTTGTCAAAGTTCCAAGGAAACGAGCATCAATGCCATGACCGCCGTTCCGCTCATCGCGCCAGCGCAATTCTACATTCAGGCCGGACGTCAGCGCCTCGACTTCCTCCCGACAGCCGCGCGGCAAAGCGATATGCTGCGAGAGCAATTCGGCGCATGCCACAATTCGCGGAATCCCGAACGTCGAAAGCCGCATGGCTTGAGCACTGTAGAACGCTGGGTTTTGAAAGGCAGCGAGCCGCACGATCCGATTGACGAGCCCGGAGGGAAGTCCTTCGCGCTGGATATAGATCTGATCGGCCAGCACGGCCTCGATACGCGTGGGCAACGGTCCAGCAATGGAGGCCTCCGGCCTGCGGCGGGAAGGCGGCGCGGCCCAGGGCTCATCGTCCTCTGCATCCAAGGGCAGACGCAATCCCGTGACACGTCCCTGCCGCCCGGCCTCTTCGGCAACGGCTGTTGCCTCTGCAAGGGTGATTCGCCTGACCGTCGCAAGGAAGGCCCATTGATCGGTATGAGGCTCGAAATGCGCTTCGTCGAGAAAGAGACTATTACATTCCGAGCGCGGACCATGTTGCAAGGGAAGCGCTATCAAGTTGCCGAAGCCGCCCGCTGGCATGCTGTCCTGACTTGGAAAGAAGCGGTCGTACGACGAAAAGCCGATGTCGGGATTGCGCTCCATCGCCTCCGTAATCAGGTGCGCCCCTAACCGACGCGCGATCGTTGCCGGAACTGGCTCAACAAAGAAAACCCACACATGGGCTCCTTGCCCGGAACGCGAACGCTCAAGCGCCGCGGGAATGCCGCGCGCCGCGCACGCCTGCAGGAAAGCAGCCGAGTCGTTAATCCACGTCGCTTGGTCGAAATCGACAGCCAAAAACCAGCAAGTGTCGTCCAACAGGAGGGGATAGACACCAACGGTATGGTGTCCGCGCAGATGTCCACCGATCACGTCATCTGATACGGAGAGAAAGGCACTGTGCGGACATTCGCCGCACTTCACTTTCGGCTTGCCACAGATACGTGGCGTCCATTCATTGGCGCAGGCTGGTGCATAGCCTGCTTTGCCAGTCTTTGTATTCTCCCAACGCTTGGGGAACACATCATCTCGGCCTCGAAAGAGCGAACGAAACAAAGCTATCTTGGCCGCGGGACTCGATGCGTTGGTTACAGACGGGGCGCCGGCCGCAGGCAGGCTGGTCCGGGGTTCCTTAGTGGAGAGCAACCTCTCAAGATCTGCCTGAAGTTCGGCCTTTTCAAATTCGAGCCGAGCCAACCGCTCGCGGACCGCTGCAATTTCACGGCCGCGCGCCATACCCCCAAGAGGATCTGACCGGTCTTGCGTCACTTTGGCTTCCCCGGTTACCTATTCTATCGCCAATCTCCAAATGAGCTATCGTCAAGACCGGCGATTTTCAGATATTGCAGTTAAATCGACAAAAGCCTATATTGTGGCTTCGCAAGGAGCCGGCCATGACCACCCACGTGCTGCAATTCGTCGAGCTCTCGGACCAGGACCGTAAGGCGGCCACGACCTTCGACAAGCTCGGCGAGGACGATCAGGTCGAAGTCCGGGTCCGCCGCAAGTCGGGCGAAGATCAGGTCATCAGGCTGCCGGCGAATGCGGCGGCGCTGCTTGAGACTGCGCTCGGCCACCTTGTCCAGGGCGAACGCGTCGCCATCCTTGCCGAGAACCAGGAACTCAGCCCGAACGATGCGGCGGACATCCTGGGAATTTCTCGGCCGCTGGTCGTCCACCGCATGGACGTTGGTGACCTGCCATTCCGATATGTCGGCAAACACCGCCGCGCCAAGCTGAAGGACGTGCTGGCGCTGAAGTCGCGGATCGAGGCCCAGCAGGCGGCGATGGAAGCGCTTGCCGAGGACGCCGATGACCTCGAGCGCCATGGCGTTTGAGCCCGCGGTCGCGATCTTCGACGCCTGCATTCTGTATCCTTTTCACCTTCGAAACATTGTCGTCCAGACCGCGGTCGACCGGCTCGTCGAAGCACGTTGGACCGACGCCATCCATGACGAGTGGATCCGCAACCTGGCGGCTGATGCGTCGGCGATCCCGATCGCACGTCTGCAGGTCACGCGGCGATTGATGAATGACGCGCTCCCGGCTGCGACGATCTCCGGATACGAGGGGCACATTCCGGATGTGACCCTGCCTGATCCAGACGATCGACATGTCGTCGCCGCGGCAATCGCAGCCAAGGCATCGCTCCTTCTGACCTGGAACTTGCGCGACTTTCCAGAGCGCGAGATCACGAAGTTCGGTCTTCGCGCGATGACCCCGGACGATTTTCTCTCCGGGCTTTTCGAGAACGTCCCAGAGTTACTGATCGGCTCTCTCGCGAACGCGCGGCGGAATCTCAGGAAATCCAGAGTTGGGACTTCAGACTTCATCGCAATCCTCAAAGGTCAGCATCTGGCTCAACTCGCGAAGCGGGTCGAAAGCTCCGGGGCCTGGCTGTAGGCGAGGATTTCGGCGCTCGCTTGCTCGATCTGGTCAGCGACTGATTTTCGGGTTTTCCTACCGCACCAGTTTCGCACCAGAATCAATGTGAACGAAATGGAGCGGACGTCCTCGAAATCGAATGAAATTGCTGCAGAATCAACGAACTTGTTCAATACGCTCCCGCTCATAACGGTCTGGTTGCAGGTTCGAGTCCTGCCGGGCCCACCAGTGATTTCAACGGCTTGCTCGCTCTGATTTTGTCGCTTCTGCCTCGCCGCACCAGATACGTGCACTTTTCGTTGGTGTAGAGGCCGCTCCGCCACGTCGTTTTTCTACAATCTCTCGCAGCCTGGGATCAAATATATCGTCACCATCTTTCATGCGCGCGATCGCGGCGGACGCTCAGTTACAATCCGATGAACTACATCCTCCTCGGCGACTTCAGAAGATCTGGGAAGAGTTCACGGGAACCGATGTCCACGTCGGGATCTACGACGACGGCATCCGGACACGGCACCCCGCGCTCGATCCGGAGACCTGCGGATCGCGGCCTGGCGTGGCGGTCGGAATCGCGATCGGCTCGCGCGTCACGAACAGCGCTTCAACGCCGACGGCCTGCGCTGCGGGGAGGCCATTCCGGCCGCGGACCATGAGCGCCGTGGCCCAGGCGTCCGCGGCCATGCAGGTCGCGGCCAGGACGGTCACCGATGCCGGCCCATCGGCGACGGGGCGCCCCGTCGCCGGGTCGATCGAGTGGCCGCCACGCGCGCCGAAGCGCCGATTGTCACCGGACGTCGCGACGGCGCGATCCACCAGATCGATGCGGCCGATCACCGTGCGGCGGCCGAACGCAGGCGCTTCGAGACCGATCATCCAAGGCGATGTCCCGGAACGCTGCGTTCGAGGTTGCGCAGCGCCCGCACGCAGTTCGCCATCGAGTGCAACGAGATGGCAGGCAAAGCCGGCTTCGCCGACAAGGCGGGACAGTTCATCGACCGCCCAGCCCTTGGCGATGCCGGCAAGATCGAGCGAGACGGGAGCATGCTTGCGGATCCGCCGCCCGGCGAAATCGATCTCGATCGCCTTGTGCGCCGGAACTGCCCGGCTCCGGCTTGCGCCGCTTCCTGCCCATCCGCGGCCGAAGCCGCAAGCCGCCACCTCCGCCGCAAGCCCGATGTCGAAGGCCCCGCCGGAGCGGCGGCCGACATCGAGGCCAACGGCAACGACCTCGGCCAGATCTCGCGACACCGGCTGCCACTCACCGAGAGGTGCGCCGTCGAGGACGACCACCTCGGAATCCGCGCGGAAGCGCGACAACGCTGCTTCGAGCCCGGCCATGCGGGCCGCGAGGCGCGCGGTGAGATCGGACAGGTCGCAATCCCTTGTCACCCACAGAATGACCGACCAGCGCGAGCCCATCGCCGGACCACCGATTACCCGGCGCTCCAGCGAACTGCTCAAGGTTCGCGCACGCGTCGTCATCCCGATATCGCTTTCGTGCCGAGCGCGACGAGCAGCCGTTCGACCCAGGCCGCATAGTCGGTTTCGCTACGGCGATGAATGCGATGGAGCGGCAGGATCGGGCTTGCCCCCGCGGCCGCCAGGACGGTGTGGACCGCTTCGGCAAATCCGCAGAATGCCACCGCGTCGCGCTCGCCGAACCCGAGCACGGCGAAGGCGGGCGGCAGTTTGGCGTGCGGCAGGCGATCGAGAAAGCGGGCGGCAGAGACCGGCGCCTCGCCGACGCCGTGGGTCGCCGTCAGAACCAAGAGCCGGGCGGCGTTCGGATAGGCTGAGGCCAGGCTGTTCATCGCCGCGAGATCGACGCTGTGCCCGAGCTCAACCAGCTGCGCCGCGAGCCGCTCGGCAAAGCTCCAGGTCGTGCCGCGCTGGCTGCCAACGAGAATGATCGTATCGGCCTCGATGGATGAACCGCTGACGACATGCCGCCGTCGACGGAATACGCCATCGACGAGACTGAGGCCGGTGAGACCGAGCGCCACGACCGCAACGGCGCCCAGACCGAGGGGGACAGCCGTCGCCATGACGCCGCGCCCCGCGTGGATGCGCAGCATCGCGGTCGCAAGCCGGTGGACAGCAGGGCGTTGGCGCGTGGCAGCGATCCGGCCGTCGACCGGATCGATCCACGCATAGGCATCGGCAGTCGCGAGAAAATAGCCATCCTCGGGATCGTCGGGGCGCGGCAGCACCAGCTCTTCGAGATCGCGGACCGCGACCGCCCTGAGCGCCTCGACGGCGGCGACCGGCAGGCGGTCGCCTTCGGTCAGCATTGCCGGAAAGGCCGGCCGAACGCCGTCGACCTCGAGCGGAAAGACGGCGACGGCGGCAAGCCCGAGCCCCGTTGCCGCGGAGACGGCGATAGGCAGAGCAAACACAAGGCCGAGGCGGCGATGCAGGCGCCGGACCGTCCCATCGCCACGTTCACCACGCCGCAGGCGCAAGAGCCCGGTTGCCGTGAGCAGCAGGCCCGCGGCGGTGCCGAGCGCAAGGATGACGCGGCCGGGACCGCCGAGCATCAAGCTGCGGTGCACTTCCGTTGCCATCCTGATCGGATCGCCCGCCTCCACGACCGGGTGAAGCGAGCCATCGGCCGGGTCGACCACGGCGCGGCGGCGTGGCGCCGTGAATTGAGCGACGATCGCGCCCGCAGGCGTCACCACAAGCCGTTCGAGCGAGCCGTGGCGCGCGAGGCTGGCGGTGAACTCGGCGACGCTGAGACCGGCAGGCGCCTCGGCCGGTCGCGCTCTTTGCTCGGCTATCGCATCGATCGCCAGCATGAAACCCGTAACCGCCAGAACCACCAGGAAGGGGCCGGCGATCAGGCCAAGCCAGCGATGGAATTGACGTGCCAGCATCCCCCGATCCCGCCGCTGTGATCACATCTCGAAGCGCAAGCGCGCGACGAGGCCGCGGCCGGTCGCATCGATGCCGGCCGCGGCCGGCTCGAGCGGCAGGATGATCTCGGCCGCATTGTCGGCAATGTTCTCCGCGGCCGCATCGACCCGGAGTTGATAGCCGACGCCAATCAGCGCGTCGGCGATCTCGACGCTGACATCGAGCCCGCGCCCGGCGCCGACGGAGGCGCCCGTGATGCCGTCGAGCGGCACGCTCTGCGGACCGACCGCGCGGATCCAGCGCGAGAGGTGCGGATAGTACTGGACCTTATCGCCGAAGATCTGGACCGTCGCGACGAAGTGTCCCTTGGCGTCGGTCACATACACCGCGAGATAGGCCGGATTGCCGGAGTAGCGCTCCATCGTCGCCCGCAGGCGTAGCCGCGCCGCCTCGGCCGGAGGCGCCGTTTCGATCATGAGCGCGATGCCGAGAACCAGGATGGCCAGGGCGTGCCTCGTCCTGAGCCCGCCGAGACGACCGATGATGGACATGGAGCCCCCTTCACGACCGAACACCGGGAGCGGCGAACCGCTCCCGGTGGAGGTGCGATCACCCGTTTTTCGGCGTGTCGAAGACGGAGACCTTGGGTGCCTCGCCCTTGAACAGCTCGACATCGGCCATGCAGGTGTGGGCCGAAGTCGCCTGGGCGAGCCGCGAGGTCGGGATGTCGAGCGTCAGCACGTTGACGTCGCCATATTTGCACAAGGCGTTCGGCTCATTGGCCTTCACCGGGTCATACCAGCCGCCTTCCTGCAACTGGATCACGCCGGGGCGGATGTCGTCGGAGACGACGGCACCAGCGAGACACTGGCCACGGTCGTTGAAGACGCGCACGACGTCACCGGTCTTGATGCCGCGTGCCGCCGCATCCCGCGTGTTGATCGTGCAGGGCTCGCGACCCGCGACCGCATAGATCGCCCGCACCTTGGTGCCGTTCAATTGCGAATGCAGCCGGTAGTCCGGATGACTCGAATTGACATGGAGCGGATATTTCGTCGCCTTGGAGCCGAGCCATTCGACCGGCTCGAGCCAGGTCGGATGCGGCGGGCAGTCGTCATAGCCGAACTTCTCGATCGACTTGGAGAAGATCTCGATCTTGCCCGATGGCGTCGGCAGCGGATTGAGCAGCGGATCCTCGCGGAACTGGGCGTATTTGGTGCGCCGCAGGTTCTTCTCGGGCGTGGCGAATTCGACGATGCCCGCCTTCCAGAACGCATCGAAGTCCGGCATCGGGATCTTCTTCGCCTTGGCCTGGTCGAGCGCGGCGGCATAGACCTCCTTGACGCGGTCGAGCTCGCTCTTGCCCTCGGAGAATTCCGGCTCGATGCCGAGCTTCTCGGCCAGCATCTGGAAGATGACGTAGTCGGATTTCGACTCGTAGAGCGGCTCGATCACCTTGCGCACCGCGAAATACGCCTTGCGGGTGACGACACCCAGCCCCTCGATGTCCTCACGCTCGAGCCCGGTCGCAGCCGGCAGCACGATGTCGGCGAAGCGGGCCGATGCGGTCCATTGGAAGTCCTGGACGATGACAGTCTCGAACTTCTTCCAGGCCGCGACCTGGCGGTTGCGGTCCTGGTGGTGATGCAGCGGATTGCCGCCCACCCAGTAGGTCATCTTGACGTCGGGATAGATGAAGGTCTTGCCGTTGTGCTCGTAGGACTTGCCGGGGTTCATCAGCATGTCGACGATGCGGGCGACAGGAATCGTCTCGGCGCCCTTCTCCTTCGGCCAAGGCATCGTCTCCTTGCGCTTGCCGGCCTGCATCGTGGTCGACAGCGCCGGGCTGTCGGCCTGCGGCGCGCCGGCATTGTCGAGATGATAGCGCTGGCAGAAGCCGCCGCCAGGCAGGCCGATCTGACCGACCATCGCGGCCAGGGTGACGAACACCCAGGGGAATTGCTCGCCATGCTGCTGGCGCTGCGGCGTCCAGCCGGACACCAGCATGGTGCGGCCCTTGACGAAGCGATGGGCGAGATCGCGGATGGTCGCGGCCGGGATCTCGGTCTTCTCGGCCGCCCATTCCGGCGTCTTCGCCGTGCCATCCTTCTTGCCGGTCACGTAATCGAAGAAGATCTCCCAGCCCGTGGTGTAGTCGGCCAGGAACTTCTTGTCGGCGAGATTCTCGGTGATGAGCACATGCGCGATGCCGAGCGCGAGCGCCACGTCGGAATGCGGGCGCACCGGCAGCCATTCGCCGGACAGGATCTTGCACCCCTCGGTCTTGAACGGATCGATGAAGATCGCCTTCTTGCCGGCCTTCTTCATCGCCTCGAACCAGCCGTATTCGCCGTGATCGGGCACGTTGGTCGAGATGTGGTTGTCCTTGAGCGGATCGCAGGCCCAGAACACGATGAGATCGGTATTGTCCAGGATCGTCTGGTGCGAGGTCTGCGGACCCTCGGCGTCGATCTGGCCGAGCACATAGGGCATGATCGCCTCGAGCCCCGCCTTGGAGTAGTTCGACGTCGAGCCGACCGAGCCGCCCATCAGGTTGAACACCCGGCGCAGCGCGGTCTGCGAGTTGAACAGCCGGCCGAAATGGCCCCAGCCATAGGAGCCGGTGTAGATCGACCACGGACCGATCGCGGCGCAGCGCTTGATCTCGGCGGCGACGAGGTCGAGCGCCTTGTCCCAGGACACGCGAACGAAATCGTCGCGCCCCCTTGTCTCCGGTTCAGCTCCGGGGCCTTTTTCGAGCCAGGCCCGGCGCACCATCGGATAGCGGATGCGCGATGGCGAATAAGCGAGGTCGACGGCCCCCTCGATGGTCGCGATCGGATGGGGGTCGCCCTCCCAAGGCCTGACCTTGACGACGCGGCCACCTTCGACCTTGGCCCAGAAGGCGCCGAAATTCGAGCAGCTCAGGATTTCGCCGTCGGGCGTAGCTGCGGCAGCCGGATTCGCGCCGAACAGAGGCGACAACGCCGTGGAGGCGGCCAACGTGCTCGCGGCGGTAAGGAAACGACGGCGGGTGAGAGCGTGGGTGGGAAGCGGGACCATCTTGCTGCTCCATCGAGCGATAGGAGGCCGTCGCGTGACGCGCGAACGGCAGTGGGGGGAGGACGCCGGATGGCGTCCGTCCGTCAGGCGTTTTGCGGCGTATCGAAGACCTTCACCTTCGGCGTCTCTCCAGCCCAGCGTTCGACCTGGACCATGCAGGTCGCGGCGGCGGTGGCCTGGCCGAGCTTGGAGGTCGGGATGTCCGGGGTGAGGACGTTCGGATCGCCGTAGCGGCACAGCGTGCCCGGCTTGCCGGGCTCGACCGGATCGTACCAGGCGCCCTCCTGAAGCTGGATCACGCCGGGGCGGATGTCCTCGGTGACCAGCGCGCCGGCGAGACACTGGCCGCGGCCGTTGAAGACGCGCACGACGTCACCGGTCTTGATGCCGCGCGCAGCCGCGTCCTGCGCCGAGATCCAGCACGGCTCACGCCCGGCGATCGCGTAGCTCTCGCGCAGCCTGGTGCCGTTGAACTGCGAGTGCATGCGGCTGATCGGATGGTTGGAGGCCAGATGCATCGGATGCGTCTTGTCCTTCTGGCCGAGCCACTCGAGCGGCTCCAGCCAGGTCGGATGCGGCGGGCAGTCGTCGTAGCCGAACTTCTCGATCGTCTTCGAATAGATCTCGATCCTGCCCGACGGCGTCGGCAACGGATTGAGCAGCGGGTCCTCGCGGAATTGCGCGTATTTGGCCCGCTTGGCTGCCTTGTCCTTGACCGGGAATTCGACGACGCAACTGCCGTTCCAGAAGGTGGCGAAGTCGGGCATCTCGATTTTCTTGGCCTTGGCCTGCTCAAAGGCTGCGTCATAAACCTCGCGGACACGATCGCCGGTGGTCTTGCCTTCGGAGAACTCCGGCTCGACGCCCAGCCGCGTCGCGAGCTCGACGAAGATGTCGTAGTCGTCGCGCGCCTCGGCCATCGGCTCGACCATCTTCTTCATGCCCATGATCGCCTTGCGGGCATGCAGCCCGAAGGTCTCGATGTCGTTGCGTTCGCACCAATGCGCCGCCGGCAGCACGATGTCGGCAAAGCGGGCCGAGGCGGTCCACTGGAAATCCTGGACGACGAAGGTCTCGAACTTGCGCCACGCTGCGATCATCCGGTTGCGATCCTGATGATGCGCGAATGGATTGCCGCCGACCCAATAGGTCATGCGTACGTCCGGATAGACGAACTTCTTGCCCTGGTGATCGTATTCCTTGCCCGGATTCATCAGCATGTCGACGACACGGGCGCACGGAATGATCGTGGTGCCCTTCTCCTTCGGCCAGGGCTTGATCTCCTTGCGTTTGCCGATCTGCAGCGAGCCTCCGAGAGAGGGCGCGTCCGCGACCTCGGTGCCGCCATTGTAGAGGTGATAGAGCTGGGAATGGCCGCCGCCGGGCAGACCGATCTGACCGACCATCGCGGCCAGCGTGACGAAGGCCCAGGGAAACTGCTCGCCATGATGCTGTCGCTGTGGTGACCATCCGGAAACCAGCATGGTGCGGCCCTTGACCAGCCGCCGGGCGAGATCGCGGATGGTATCGGCTGGAATCTCGGTCATCGGCGCGGCCCAGTCAGCCGACTTCGCCACACCGTCGGGCTTGCCGAGCAGGTAGTCGGCGAACGGCTCGAAGCCCGTGGTGTATTCGGCGAGGAATTTGACGTCGTGCAGCTTTTCGGTCAGCAGCGTATGGGCGAGCGCCAAGGCCAGTGCGGTGTCCGACTGCGGCCGCACCGGCAGCCACTCGCCCCCCAGCACCTTGCAGCTCTCGGTCTTCACCGGGTCGATGAACAGGGCTTTCTTGTTCGCCTTCTTCATCTCCTCGAACCAGGTCCATTCGCCATGATCCGGAATCGACGCCGAAATGCGATTGGTCTTGAGCGGATCACAGGCCCAGAACACGATGAAGTCGGTGTTGTCGATGATCGAGCGATGCGAGGTCTGCGGACCCTCGGCGTCGATCGAGCCGACGACGTGGGGCATGATCGCCTCGATGCCCGCCTTCGAGTAGTTCGAGGAGGAGACGACCGAGCCGCCGACCAGATTCATCAGCCGCTTCAGCGCCGACTGCGGATTGGCGATGCGGCCGAAATGACCCCAGCCATAGGTGCCGGTGTAGATCGACCAGGGACCATATTGATCCTGGCAGCGCTTGATCTCGGCAGCGACGAGATCGAGCGCCTTTTCCCAGGGCACGCGCACGAAGTCGTCGGTGCCGCGCGTTTCTGGTGCCGCTCCCGGTCCCTTCTCCAGATAGGCACGCCGGACCATTGGATAGCGGATGCGGGTCGGCGAATAGAGGCTGTCGAGCACGCCATCGAGCAGCGGCGAGGGATGCGGATCCTTCTCCCACGGACGGAGGCTGACGACACGACCGTCCTTCACCGTCGCCCATGCGGCGCCGAAGGTCGAGGTGCACAGGAATTCCCCGGGACCCGTCGGAGCAGCGAAGGCCGGGCGGCCAAGCAGCGCCGCGGCGCCGACACCGGCGACGGAGGTGAGGAAAGAGCGACGGGATAGCGCGGTCATGATGTCCTCCGGTTCAGGCGACGGGAGCAAGATCGAGGACGGCGTCCTCGAGCAGTCGAACGAGAATGCGGGCGAGCGCGGCGTAGAAGCCGGTCGGATCGTTCGCGGCGACGGCCGCGGCGAAATCGGGTGTCCACTCGGCGAGGCGTCGGCAGAGCGTCGAGATCGCGGCGCGCTCGTCAACCTCGACGAGACTCGCCTGCAGCCGGATCAATTGCTCCAGCAGCGACAACTCGATGGCGAGGTGATCCGGAGGTTCGGTGAAGTTCTTCGACGGACAGAGCCCGTGGGCGGCGAGCATGTCGCTCATGATCGAGACCGGCTCCTGAAACAGTCGACCATTGCCGCGATGTGCCGACTCGATCGGCAATGTCGCGGCGCTCGGGCCGAGGCCGAGAAAGAGCCGGCAGAAAGCGGCGTTGAGGAGCGATGTCGCAGCAGCGGCATCGCCGACCGAAGTCACGGCAGAGATCGCGCCGCACAGATCGGGGTGATGGCGCGGATCGCAGTCGAGCACGTGCAGTGCGTCGAAACGCTGGTTTGCGATGAGCGCGGCGACTTCAACCTCTTCGAGCGGCGCGCCGAACAGACGGGCCAACTCGGTGAGGCAGTCGGCGAATTGAAGGGAATCGGATCTCAACGTCATCGGATGATCTCTCCGGTCAAGAGCAACCGGCGCAGCGAACGGGAGCGATGGGCTGCGCCGGGCGAGTACGGTCAGTGACCGGCCACGTCCTGGGCATGGTTCTGCAGATAGGCCTGCAGCATGCGCACCTCGTCGTCATCGAGCGCGGTGTTCGCCTTCATGTCGTTGACGATGCCAGCCCACTGGTTGGCCGGGAAATGGTTCGGAGGCGCGGCGGAATGGCAGGCACCGCAGGCCGCATCGAACATTTCGGCGCCATAGGCCCACAACGCTTTCTGATCGGCGACGAGGTTGGCCTTCGCTGTCCACAACACGATCGAGGCCTCCTTCCAGTCGAGGTCGGTCTCGTCATCATGACGGGTCGACTTCACCTGCGCCGTCTCCGCGAGCGGAGCAGACACGGCAGCCAGCATGATGCGCTTGCCGGGCAAGGCGACGAACAGCCGTTCGGCACCGGCTTGCTGCCAACCATCGACGCGGACCTGGGCGAAATCGCCGGAGACCTTCAGCACCGTGACGGGCGCGGCCGGCAGGAGGCGGCCTTCGCCTGAGCCACCGGCGGCAGCCTTTTCGGCATCACCCCAGGCCGGCGACGTGGTGAGCACCCAGCTCTTCTCGGCGCGGCCGCCGTCCTTCAGAGCCGCGGCCTTGAGGTCCTTCATCATGGAACGGAAGCCGCCGGACATGTCGGGCAGCTTGTGAGCGATACCCTTGTGACAGTCGATGCAGGTGCCGCCGTCCTTATAGGCCTTCTGCATCTGCTTGGCGGCCTTGGGCTTCTGGTGAGCGAAATCCATGGCCTCGAACGAGTGGCAGTTCCGGCATTCCCGGCTATCGGACGCCTTCATGCGCGCCCATTCGTGCTTGGCGAGTTCGAGACGCCTGCTCTCGAACTTTTCCGGCGTATCGATCGTGCCGGTCAACTTGCCCCAGATCTCCTGCGAGGCCTGCACCTTGCGAATGATCTTGTGCGTCCAGTCCTTCGGCACGTGGCAGTCCGAACACACTGCACGGACGCCGGCCGGGTTGGAGTAGTGGATGGTCTTCTTATACTCCTGGTAGACGTTGTCTCTCATCTCGTGACAGGAGATGCAAAATTCGAGGCTGTTGGTCGCCTCCATGACGGTATTGAAGCCGCCCCATCCGATCACGCCCACGGCGATTCCGATGAAGCCGGCGGCGCCAAGCGCCACGGGTTTCGTCATGAATCGGGCGACTGCCATGAAAGGATTTGCCATTTCCGCACCGGAAGATATTTGTTGGTCTGCTTCGCGCGGAAAAACTAGCGGCGCGCTGTAAACCCGGTTCCAGCGAAGCGTGAACGGCCTGAACTCAATTGTGAACGAACTGAAAACGACGAGATGCAAAGCGCAGGGGCCCTACGATCGAACGAATTGGTGATCGCAGTCGTCGACGACGAGCCGCTCATCCAATCGACGCTCGTAAACTATTTCGAGAACGCGGGCTTCGCGGTCCGCGGCGCTGAAACCGCCGAGCAGATGCGCCGGCTCATGGCGCGGGAGCGGATCGACTTCGTCCTGCTCGACATCCGGCTGCCCGATGGTGACGGCCTCGCCTTGATGCGCGATATCCGCGCCGAGAGCGACGTGCCTGTCATCCTGATCACGAGCCGCGCGGAGGAGGCCGATCGGATCATCGGCCTCGAGCTCGGCGCCGACGACTATGTCACCAAGCCGTTTTCGCCGCGGGAAGTGCTGGCGCGCGTGAAGACCGTGTTGCGGCGAACGCGTGCTGCCGCAGATCCCGGCCGCCACAAGCGGCTGCGCCGATTTGCAGGCTGGTGCCTCGATCTCGAAACTCATCGGCTGACGTCGCCGACTGGCGAGACGACGCGTTTGACATCGGCCGAATTCGAGCTGCTCGCCCTCCTGGTGCGCCATCCCGGCCGAATCATGAGCCGGAATGATCTGCTCGACGTGATGAGCAACCGCGAGTGGGATCCGAACGACCGCACGGTCGATGTGCTCGTCGGCCGGCTGCGTCGCAAGATCGAAGCTGACCCGGCAAAGCCGCAGATCATCCTGACTGAGTACGGCCTCGGCTATGTGTTCGCCGAAAAGGTCGCCTAGTGCAGCCGCGCGATTGAGGTCTTTGCGGATCTTGCAGTGAACGCACCGCCTTCAAGGCGGGCCAGTTCGCGATCGGCATGGACCGCAAAATCGGCGAAATGGGTTCGCCCGAGTGTCGCGAGCACATCCGCTGCCGCCGCAAGAGCTCCGTCTTCAGTGGCGGCCCGTTCGAGCGTCGCGGCGGCGACGGCCATATCCTCGGCTCCGACATGCGCAGCCGCTCCCTTGAGGCGATGGGCAAGGGCGCTGGCCCGATCTTGATCGCCGCGGCGCACCGCGGCCACCGCCTCCGCGAGCAGCGGCGGCTGTGTCGTCAGGTACAGCGTGACGAGCTTGCGGGCGCGTTCGACACCAAAGTCACGCGCCTGCTCGCCGATCGCGCCCAGGCTCTGACGCCTTGCTTCGCGCCGACGTGATCGCAGGCCGATGGCCTGCGCAAGGGCGGCGGCGAGATCGGAGCGATGAAACGGCTTCTCGAGCCGTCCGTCGAAGCCTGCGTCGACGTCATCAGCCGACGCGCCCCCGGCGGACACCGCCAGAATGGGCACCACCGCGCGCGTCGGATGCCCGCAGGCGCGGATCTGCCGGCAGGCGCTCGCGCCGTCCAGACCTGGCATCGCCAAATCCATCAATGCGACGTCGAAATCCTCCGCAAGCGCCGCGGCGACCGCATCTCTGCCGGTCTCGACATGGCGGACGCGATGCCCGCCGCTCTCGAGCATTGTCCTGACGATGAGGGCATTGACCGGATTGTCCTCGGCAACGAGCACATGGAGCGGAGGCAATTCATCTTGCCGCTTGGCCGGAGGCGCCGCGGTCGCCTCCCCCATCCCGACCGGAAACAGCACCGTGAATGTTGTTCCGCGACCGACCGAGGTCTCCACGTCGATTTCGCCGCCCAGCGCATCGAGCAGCCCCCGGCACACGGCGAGGCCGAGTCCCGAGCCGCCGAAGCGGCGGGCGATCGATCCATCGGCCTGGGAGAAGGGCTCAAAGATGTGAGCGAGAACGTCGGGCGCGATGCCGATGCCGGTATCGGCGACGGTGATGCGCAGCCGGTCGGATCTTCCTTCGTCAGCCGCGACCGCGAGGTGCACGCCGCCGTGCTCGGTGAACTTGGCCGCGTTACCGAGAAGATTCAGCAGTATCTGGCCGAGCTTCGCGGCGTCGCCACAGACGTTGTCCGGAAGCTTCGGATCGATGACGACGGCGAGATCCAGCCCCTTGCGCTCCATCACCGAACGAACGGTCGCATTGACCATGGCGATGCGTTCGCGGAGCGAGAACGTTGCGATGTCCGCTCTGACACGACCGCTCTCCAGCCGGGTGAAGTCGAGGATGTCGTCGAGGATATCGCGCAGCAGGCGCCCGGACTGATCGAGCGCCTGCACCCATTTGCGCTGCTCTTTGCTCACGCGGCTTTCCGCGAGAAGCTGGACCGTTCCGAGAATCCCGTGCAGCGGCGTGCGGATTTCGTGGCTCATGTTGGCGAGGAATTGCGATTTGGTGCGACCGGCCATTTCGGAATGCCTGACCATTTCGTCGCGTGCCTGATCGATGCGCGCCCGCATGCGCCGCGCCTCCAGCGCTTCCAGACGGAATCCCTCCAGCGCGCGGATGATCGCGCTTGGCTCGTCATTCCACGGCGGCAGCGGGATCGGCGTATCGAGATCGCCGGCCCGCAGCTTGACGAGCGCGGCTTCGATGTTGCGCATCGGGGCCGACAGCCGCGTCCGCACGAAGGTCAGCGAAATGAAGCCGAGCACACCGACCAACACCAGCACGGCGGTCGAGATGGCGCCGGTGCGAAAGGCCTCCGCACGGCTGTTGTCGGCTCGACGGATTTCGAGGTCGAGCGCGTGGCTGCCGATGTCGAGAATCGAGGAATAGGCCGACACGCAGTTGTCAGACCACGCCGCGGCATCGAAGGCGGGCTTTCCAGAGCCCGACAGGCCGTCGAGTGTCTTCGTCATGACCGCCTGCGCCGCCTCGGTGCGTCTCCGGCCCTCGGCGACGAGCGGGACAAATCCGGTGTCTGCGGGCATTTGTAGCGCAATGCGCTGCAACTGCGTCCATAGCGCGCCGTAGGCTCCGATCTGCTCGCGCCAATTGTCGCGTTCGAGCTGCGTCAGCGGCGTATCGAGCTGCACCGCCGGACGGAACGCAGAGCACTGGCGCGAATAGCGGTCGCGGATGGCGAAGGACATCTGGCGGATGGCCACGAACTCACCGAGTTCCAGGTCATAGGCGCGCAGTTCGCGTCCGACCGATGTGCCCACGTCGTCGATCGTAGCAGCGAGATCATAGACCGCCATGCGCCACGGCTCGATGCGGTTCGCGTCTCGTGCCTCGCGCGGCAGCAAGATCTCGGCTTCGATATAGCGCTCCGTCTCCTGGAGGGCTTGCCTGGTCCGCGTCAGGCGCGTCATCAGCCGATCGCGATCGGGGAGCGAGGAAGCCGCAAGCGCGGTCTCCGCGCGCCGCCAAGCCTGGGTCATGTCGCTGAAACCGCCTTCGACGCCCGGGCGTGGATCGTCATCGCGCAGAAGCGCAACGCCGACGGAGCCGATCTGCAGGCGAACGCGAGCCATCGATCGGAAGACCGTTCGATCGAGGGTCACGAGATCGACGACGCTACGGGCGCGGGAATGATTCCGCCACGCCGATACGGCAAAATGGAAAGATGTTGCGAGGATCACCAGAACGGCGATCCAATGCAAAGTCAGGACCGAGCGTGCGACAGAGTTGCGTAACATGGAACAGTTGAACATGGCGAGCCTCCATCGGTCCTGGCGGCTGCGATGGAGGCAAGCTCTTCTCCGACGAACCTCGATCCTACGAGGCCACGGGTCGGCCACCATGATCGGAGTCAAAGTCGGGCAAAATATCGCGGCTTGGGCTGCAGGCCGGCGACGCCCTCCTTCAACATCCGATTTCCGAATTATGGAACAGGCTGGCGCGTTGCGCGATCAGACTGAGCGACCGCCGCCAGCTTCGTCAAAGATCGCGACCTCCTGCTCAGACGCCATGGCGCCCCGATGTCCGTGGCGTTTTTGGCAAGAGCCTTCAACGATCGTCCACGCTGTCATCGGCCGTCCCGTCGAGGCGCTCCGGGCAGATACGATCCACGAAGCGTTGATCGACCACCCGACGGCCGCCGTCGCCGGACGTCCCGGTCGGACATTTGCCGATCGCTCGGCGATCGATGAATGACGCGCTCCCGGCTACGACAATCATTGGAGACGAAAAGCACATGTCGAAGATCGAACGTGCGACGGACAACTCGGCAGTGGACGCATCGTGCCATCCGTATTAGTCTCGCGGCAGTTGCTCTTGTTATTTCACGCAACCATAATCTTTGTCCGGCGCAATGAGTCGCTGCGCCGAAACCCGTTTTGACGCGGCCGGACTGAGGAGAGCCCCTTGGGAGCCGAGATCGACTGCATTCTCATCGGATACAACGATACCGACCTCAACTGGATCGACGACGAGCTCAAGCCGCTGCAGAATTTCTCCGGCGCCTACCGGCACTTCCGCGGCAATGCGGTGTTCACCCGGGGACGCTGGCGGCATTTCACGGATCTGTTGAATTGCGCGCTCGAAGACGCCACCGGCCGGCGGCAGGGATTGCACGTCGCGCGCACGCCGAGTCTGGCCTGCTGCATCCTGAAGAGTTTTCTGGCGGCACGCGGGCTCAGGTCTGAAATCGTCAACTTCTTCAACCATGACCGCGGCCGCCTGATCGAGCTGCTGGCGCAGTCGCCGCGCACGGTCGCGATCACCACCACCGTCTACACCACGCCGCGGCCGGTCCGCGAGGTCGTCGAGTTCATCCGCCAGCACAATCCGGATGTTCGCATCGTGGTCGGCGGGCCGCACATCTTCAACACCTGCTCCGACCACGATGCGGAGACGCAGGATGTGCTGTTCCAGGAAATGGACGCCGACATCTATGTGTTCGATTCCCAGGGCGAGCAGACGCTGGCGGAGCTGCTGACGGAACTGCGGCGGCCGGATCCCGATCTGGCGCGGGTGCCGAACCTGATCTGGACCGAGGACGGCTTCACCTTCTCCCGCAGCGAGCGCCGGCCGGAGAACAACGACCTCGACGCCAACGTCATCGACTGGACGGTGTTCGACGACAACTACCTTTCGCCCTTCGTCTGGATGCGCACCGCCCGCAGCTGCGCCTTCGCCTGCGCCTTCTGCCGCTATCCGGCGATCGGCGGGGCGCTGACGCTCAACGACATCGAGGTGCTCAGGCAGCAATTCCGGATGCTGAAATCGCGCGGCGTCAAGTTCATCTATTTCATCGACGACACCTTCAATGTGCCGCTGCCGCGATTCAAGAAGCTGTGCCGGATGATGATCGAGGAGAATTTCGGCTTCCAGTGGGCGTCGTATTTCCGCTGCGCCAACGCCGACGAGGAGACCTTCGACCTCATCAAGGCGGCCGGCTGTGTCGCGGTGTTCGCCGGCATCGAGAGCGGCGACCAGCAGGTGCTCAAGAACATGAACAAGGCCGTCAAGGTCGACGGCTACAAGCGCGGTATGCGGGCGCTCGCCGAGCGCGACATCATGGTCCACGCCTCCTTCATTATCGGCTTCCCGGGCGAGACCGCGGCCTCCGTCCAGAACACGCTTTCCTTCATCGAGGAGACCGCCCCCACCTTCTACGCGGTCGAGAGCTATTTCCACGATCCGAAGGTGCCGGTGCAGGACCGTGCCGCCGAATTCAACCTGCAGGGATCCGGCTACAGCTGGAGCCACAACACGATGAACTGGCTGGAAGCCGCCGAGCATGTCGACCATCTCTACCGCAACGTCAAGAATTCGGCGCTGCTGCCGCTGTACGGCGTCGACATGTGGTCCGTCCCCTATTTCCTCGCCAACGGCATCACGCGGCCGCAGTTGATCGAGTTCCTGCGGATTGCGCAGGCCATGGTGATCCGCTCCTTCGACGAGGAGCGGCCTAACTACGATCGCGAATGGGCGCAATTGCGCGGCGTGTTTCAGCCGGTCGGCGCGCTGCCGGTCACGTCACAGCCGGTCAACGCGCGCGTCGCCTAGCTTCTTGGAGTCCGGACAGTCATGGCCAAGGGCGTCTTCTTGAACGTTTGCGGCGGCGGCCACGTCATCGCCACCTACGGCATGGTGGCCGAGCTGGTGCGGCGCGGCGACGAGATCGTCTATTTCGAGACCGAGCGCTACCGGACCGAGATCGCGGCGCTCGGCGCGACGTTCCAGGCCTATCCGGATGTGCCAGGTCCCTATCACGGCCCGATGGCGGGCTGGCGCTTCCACCACGAGCTCGACCTGCCGACGGCAATGTGCTGGTGGACCCTGGCCTGGTATCCGGAGCTGCTGGATCGGGTCACCGCCGAGCGGCCGGACTACATCGTCCACGATTCGCTCTGCCTGTGGGGCAAGATGATCGCAGCGCGGCTCGGGATCCCAGCGATCACTTCGGTGCATACGCCCGCTTTGAGCTGGCGGCTGCAACTGTCCTGCTCGACGTTCTGGCGCGACCTCCCGCAGATGGTGATGCACGGGACGCGGCCGTATTTCGGGTTTCGCAAGCTCGCCCGCGAGCTTGCGCGCCGGCACGGCACCGTGGTCTCGGCGATCGAGACCTACACCAACCCGCAGCCGGTCAACATCTGCCATACGCCGCGCGAGCTGCAGCCGCACGATCATCTGTTCGACGCGAGCTACCATTTCGTCGGCTCGGTGCACCATCGGCCGAGCCAGGAGATTCCGGGCTTCGACATGAGCCGGCTGGACGATGACATCATCTATATCGGCTTCGGCACCATCTGCGATCCCGGGCCGGAGTTCTTCCGCACCTGCCTGTCGGCCTTCGCCGATATCGGGCTTCAGGTGGTGATGCTGCTCTCCGCCAGCACCACGCCGGAGGATCTCGGCGAGGTCCCCGGCAATTTCATCGTCTGGAGCATCGATCGCGACGGCCTGCTGCCCCAGCTCGACATCCTGCCGCGCGCCAAACTGTTCGTCATGAACGGCGGCATGGGCGGCGCCCGCGAAGGCTCGTGGTTCGGCATTCCGTTGCTGGCGATCCCGACCACTTTCGAGACCGACATCATTTCGATCCGGATCGAGCGCCAGGGCGCAGGCCTGCGCCGCAGCGTCGATGCGCCGGCGGCCGAGCTGCGCGCGGCAGCCCAGCGCCTGCTCGCCGATCCAAGCTTCGCGCGCCACAGCGCCCGGATCGGCGACGCCTGCCGCCGGGCCGGCGGAGCTGTGCGCGCCGCCGATCTCATCCAGGCCCACGTCGCGCAGAGCCGCGCCACCCAGACCCACGTCGCGGGGGCGCTTCCCCGCCGAATGGCAAGCAGTCACCCATGAAGATCTTCATCAGCGGCATCGCCGGCTTTCTCGGCAGTCATCTTGCGGACTATTTCCTGCAGCTCGGGCACGAGGTCTGCGGCAACGATTCGCTGATCGGCGGCTATCTCGAGAACGTGCCGGACGAGGCCGAATTCCATCAGATCGACTGCGGCTATCTGAACTCCATGGTCAAGCTGACCAAAGGCTGCGACATCATCATCCATGCCGCCTGCACGGCCTATGAGGGGCTGTCGGTGTTCTCGCCGCATCTGGTGACGCAGAACACGTTCCAGATCACCTCGACGATGCTGAGCGCGGCGATCCAGAACAACGTCAAGCGGTTCGTCTACTGCTCGAGCATGGCGCGCTACGGCACCCAGGACACGCTGCCGTTCACCGAGGACATGGTGTGCCGGCCGCAGGATCCCTACGGCATCGCCAAATACGCCGCCGAGATGCTGGTCGCTACGCTGTGCCGAACTCATGGACTGGAATACGTGATCTGCGTCCCGCACAACATCATCGGCGCCCGGCAGAAGTTCAACGACCCCTATCGCAACGTCGCCGCCATCATGACCAATTTGATGCTGCAGAAGCGGCAGCCGATCATCTATGGCGACGGCACCCAGAAGCGCTGCTTCTCCTTCGTCCAGGATTGCGTCTACTGCATCGGGCAGGCGGCGCTGCGCGACGATGTCGTCGGCGAGACCTTCAACATCGGCCCCGACAACGAGTTCATCTCGATCAACGAGCTGGCCGCGCTGCTGGCCGACATTCTCGATTTCGACCTCGACCCGATCTATCTGCCGGACCGGCCGCAGGAGGTACGCTTCGCCACCTGCTCGGCCGACAAGGCGCGGCGCAAGCTCGGCTACAAGACCAACGTCACCTTGCGCGAGGGACTGACGGATCTCGCCGACTACATCCGCCGCCTCGGTCCGCGCAAATTCCGCTATCATCTCGATGTCGAGATCGTCAGCGACAAGACGCCGCGATCCTGGACCGATCGCATGTTCTAGGTGAAGCACCGCCCGCATTTCGGGGACCGTGCTCGGGAGTCGGCGCCACGACGATATCGACAGTCATCCAGTCCATCGACTGGTCAAGGGAGGTCTCGCGATGCTGCAACGAGTCGAAGGGACGACACACCTCTCTTATCCCGACATACCGCGTGTCCGCGGCGCCGATATCGGACCTGCGCTCGCTCAGCATCGCGCAGAGCGGCGCCCGCTGATCCTGGAGGGCGCCGGTGCCGATTGGCGCGCCGTCAAGCTGTGGTCGCCGGCCTATCTCGCCGAGATCGCCGGCGACGTCGAGGTCAGGCCCAGCGTCGGCCTGCCGGATACCGAGGTGCCCTACACGCTGCACGACAAGGACTACCGCCGCACGATGACGGTGCGCGCATTCGTCGAGCTGATGCGCAGCGGCGACCGCTGCTACATCGACCAGATCCCGGTCGACCGGCTGCCGGGTCTCGCGCAGGATTACGACTTCGACGGCCTTGCGTCCGACATCAAGGCGGTGATCATCTGGATCGGCGCGAACACGCGCTCGGGCCTGCACTACGACTATGTCGACAACCTGTTCGCCCAGGTGCATGGCACCAAGCGCGTGCTGATGGCGGCGCCCGAGGAGGCCTACAATCTCCACCTCTTCCCGGACTGCCACACCAAGAGCCAGGTCGCGCCGGAGCATCCCGACCTCGCGGCGCATCCGCGCTTCGCGCGCGCGGCGATGCTGCAGGGCCTGCTCGAGCCGGGCGACATCCTGTTCCTGCCGCGCGCCTGGTGGCACTATTTCGCCTCGTCCGAGAGCTCGATATCGCTGTCATGCTGGCATGGCGAGCCGCTCGGGCCGCGCTACGACGTCGAGGTGATGATGCGTATGCGCAGCCCGACGGCCTGGGCCTTGCTGGCGCGCGACTTCGTCTGGCACGGATTTTTCGCCCGTCCGCGCCCGAACCGGCTGTACAGCCCGCCGTCGACCGGACAGATGCTGTACCATCTGGTCTCGACCAGCCTCGCCCGACCCAAGCAGCATTGATACCGACGCGGCGAAAGCCGGTCTGCCTTATGCCTCGTCCTGCGCGGGTGCACGCGTTGTCGGCCCCACGCTGCACGACTGCAGGATCAGGCGCGCGAGCACGCCCGCATGGTCGGCGCCGAGCAGCGACATGTGCTCCCCCGGCACCGGCACGACATGGGTCCTGCCCTCAGTGAGTGTGCTCCATCCGAGCATCGGATCCTGCGGATGGGCCGCCCCCAGCGCCTGCGTCGCGAACACGTGGATGTCGGCCCGGCACGGCCTCGGCGAGAACGCGGCAATCGCGCGCATGTTGGCCTTGTAGACGTTCAACAGCCCGCTCACTTCGGCCGCGTCAGCATTGGCCGGCAGCAGCCGACGCTCCTTCATGCGGTTGACGACGAGATCGGTGCGCGCCTCGGCGGTCAGCTCGCGCAACGCGTCGGACGAGATCTCCAGCGCACGGCCGTGGAAGAGCTCGATCTGCCGCACGAGCTGAGCCAGCACCTCGTGCTCCTCCTCGTCCAGGATCATCGTCCAGCTCAGGTCGGCCTCGATCCCGGGAACGTCGATCACGCCGAGAAAGTCCACCTCCAGCCCCGCCTCGCTGAATTGGCGCGCCATCTCCTGCGCCACACGCCCACCCAGCGAGTGCCCGGCGAGTCTGTAGGGACCGCGCGGCTGCATCGCCCTGATCGCATCGACGTAATGGGCCGCCATGTCCTCGATGCGCGTCAACGGCTGCGCGCGGCCGTCCAGCCCGACGGCCTGCAGGCCGAACAGCGACAGTCCGGTCGTCCCGAAGTGTCGCGCAAGCGGCAGATAGGACATCACGTTGCCGCCGGCCTGATGCACCAGGAACAGCGGCCGCCCGGCACCGGCCGACGACAAGGGCACCAGCACAGCGGCGCGTTGCTGGCCGGATGCCGCTGTCCCGACGCCAGTGTCCTGCGTAGCTGAGCTCATCAGCTCGGCCAGCCGTGCAACGGTGCCGCTCGAAAACAACGCGGCGAGCGGCACGTCGCGGCCGAGCCTGCGGCGGATTTCGGCGATCAATTCGATGGCGAGCAGAGAGTGACCGCCGAGCTCGAAGAAGTCGTCGTCGATGCCGATGGGATCGGTGCCCAGCACGTCTTCCCAGGCGCGCACCAGCTGCAGCTCGAGGTGATTGCGCGGCGCCGCGAGATCGTCGCGGCGCGGCAATCGTGATGAGACCTCGAGTGCGGCGAGGTCGACCTTGCCGCCGGCCGCCCGCGGCAACTGATCGTGCCAGACGAACGTCGCAGGCACGAGATGCGCCGGCACCCGTTCCGCCAGCCAGCGACGCAGGCCGGACTCCGCACCATCTTGTCCCGGCCTTGCAACGACATGAGCGACCAGTTGCAGACGGTCGCGAGCATCGCGCGTGGTCGTCACCGCCACCTCGCGCACCCAGTCCGATTGCAGGATCCGCGCCTCGACCTCGCCGGGCTCGACGCGGAAGCCGCGCACCTTGATCTGGCGATCGATGCGGCCGAGCAGGCTGATCTCGCCGGAGGCCGTGAAGCGCGCGCGGTCGCCGCTGCGATAGCAGCGCGCGCCTGCGATGTCGGGTTGCGGATCGGGTACGAAGCTCTCGGCGGTCCGGGCCGGCCGGCCTGCATAACCGAGCGCGACGCCCGCGCCGCCGATGCACAGCTCGCCGGCAGCACCGAGCGGCGCCGCATGTCCGGCGGCATCGGCGATCCACACCCGCACGCCCGGGATCGGCACGCCGATCGAGACCTCGGCCGCATCGTCCATCGCCATGCGCGCCGCCGGCCAGATCTTGACCGTGCACCAGACGGTGGCTTCGCTCGGGCCATATTCGTTCGCCAGTTGCGCGTCCGGCAGCGCCTGGCGGTGACGCTCCACCAGCCGCGGCGGACAATCCTCGCCGGCGACGATGACGGTGCGGAGCGTGGCGAGCTCATCGCCCTCCGCCGCATCGAGCAGCGCCAGATACAGCGCGGGCAGCATCAGCGTCTGTGTGACTCGCTCTCTCTGCAGCACGGAGAGCAGCCGGATCGGATCGCGCTCCGCACCTGGCGGCGGCAGCACCAGCGTCCCGCCCGCATAGAGCGAGCCGAAGATGCCGGCCACCGACGAGTCGAACGCGAACGAGGACAACAAGGCGAAGCGCGGCTGCGGCTCGTCGTAGACGGCGGCGCGCGCGGCCGTCGAGGCCGCGAGATTGCTCTGCGACACCATCACGCCCTTCGGCGTGCCGGTCGAACCGGAGGTGTAGATGATGTAGGCCGGACAATCGCAGGACGGCAGATCCGGCGCGGATGAATCATCAGGCATGAGATCGGCGAGAGCCCGCACCGGCGGGCCCGAGTTCATGCGCGCCATCACGTCGTGCAGGCTGTCGCTCGACGCAGCCAGGATCAGGCAGACGCCACTGTCCTCGATGGTGAAGGCGAGACGCTCGACCGGGTAGCCGGGATCGAGCGGCACATAAGCCGCACCGGCCTGCATGATGCCGAGCAGCGCGATGATCATGTCCGGCGAGCGCTCGAAGGCCGCGCCGACGCGGCTGCCAACGGCCACGCCTTCAGCGCGAAGACCCACGCCGGTGCGGCGAACACGCTGCGCCAGCTCGCGATAGGAGAGCACGCCATCGTCCCAGGATAGCGCGGCCGCATCGGGCTGCTTGGCGGCGAGACTGAAGATCTGATCCAGAACACTGACGATGGGAGCTGCCAGCGGCAGACCACGCTCCTGCGCGCGCCGGCGCGACAGCTCGGCCTCGGACTCCAGCTGCAGCTCCGCCAGCCGTGCTTGCTGGTTCTGAATCAGGGCGGCGCAGCCGTGCACGAAGCGCGACGCGAGCAGCTCGACCGTCGATCGCTCCAGCAGGTCGGTGTTGTAGTCGATGACGCAATCGAGCCCGTCGCCTGACGGCGCGACCTGCAAGGTCAGGTCGAATTTGCTCACGCCCGTCGCGATCTCCTCCGGCGCGATCGCCAGGCCCGGCAGCGACAGCGGCGCGCCGGGCAGGTTCTGCAGCACGAGCATGACGCCGAACAGCGGGTGCCGGCCGCGATGGCGCGGCGGCGCCAGCCGCTCGACGATATCCTCGAACGGCAGGTCCTGGTGCGAGAACGCACCGAGCGCCACCTCGCGCACGCGGGCGAGCAGCTGTGCGACGGTGGGATTGCCGCCGGTGTCGATCCGCAGCACCAACGTGTTGACGAAGAACCCGATCAGCTGCTCGACCTCGACGCGGTCGCGACCGGCGACGGGTGCGCCGATCGGCAGATCCACTGCGCCGGACGAGCGATGCAGGACCGCAGCGAGGACCGTCAGCAGCGTCATGAACAGCGTTGCGTCATGCCGGGTCGCGGTCTCCATCATCCCGCGCGCCAGCGCGGGCTCCAGCCTGAAGCGCAGGGTCTCGCCACGGCCGACCGGCTCGGGCTTGCGCGCATGGTCGAGCGGCAGGATTTCGGCGGGCTCCAGATCAGCCAGTTGTCGCAGCCAGTAGTCGCGCTGCTGCGCGAGGCCGCCGCCGGCGAGGCGATCGCGCTGCCAGCAGGCATAGTCGGCATATTGCAGCAGCGGCTCGTCGAGCGGCGACGGACGACCGGCCTGGAATGCAGCATAGAGTTCGCGCAACTCGCGCGTGAGCACACCGAACGACCAGCCATCGGTGACGATGTGATGCATCACGATGAGCAGGCGATGCTCGCGGTCGGACCATCGGAACAGCCAGCCACGCGCCAGCGGCCCGACCGACAGATCGAACCGATGCCGCGCGGCCTTGCGCGCCTCGGCCGCGAACCGCTCGCTCTGTTGCCCGGAGGAGATAGCGGTGAGGTCGACGACTTGGAGATCGAACGCACGCGGCGGCCCGACGACCTGCTCCGGCCCATCGGCGCCACTCCGAAACACCGTGCGCAGGATCTCGTGACGCCTGACGATCTCGTCGAGCGCGCGCTGCAGGGCGGCTTCATCCAAACCGGCCCGTTCGCTGGGGCGCTCCGCAACCGCCTCGAGTCGCAGTCCGAGCACGACGTTGTAGGTCGGGTTGCCCGGCTCGAGCAGGTCGAGAAACCACAGGCGGGTCTGGGCCAGCAGCAACGGCACCGGCCCGTCGCGCCGCGCGCCAGGGACTAACAGCTCTGGAGATTTGGCGGCGTCCGCGACGCGCGCGTCTGTCTTGACATCTTCGATCGTCGATGCGGGAGCAGCAGCCGCGACATCACCCAGCCTTGCCGCAACACCGGCCACCGTCGGCGCCTCGAACAGCGCCCGCACCGGCAGCTCCGCGCCAAGCGTGGCGCGGATGCGGCTGATCAGTCGCGTCGCCAGCAGCGAGTGACCGCCGAGTGCGAAGAAATTTTCGTCGATGCCGACCTGATCGAGCTCCAGCACCTCGGCGAACAGCGCGCAGAGGCGTTGTTCGGCCGCGGTGCGCGGCGGCTGGAGACGGCGCGTCGACAGCTTGGCCGCCGACGGCGCCGGCAAGGCCTTGCGGTCGAGCTTGCCGTTGGGCGTCAGCGGCAAGGTATCCAGCAGCATGATCGCCGAGGGCACCATGTAGTCCGGCAGCCGCGTCGCTGCGTGCGCGCGCAGCGCTGTCGTCAGCGCGTCAGCATCGGCCCGCGCCCCGTCAGTCACGACATAGGCGACGAGCCGCTTTTCACCCGACTGATCCTGGCTCACCAGCACCACGGCCCGGTAGACCACAGGATGCGTCAGCAGCGCTGCTTCGATCTCACCGGGCTCGATGCGGAAGCCGCGCAGCTTGACCTGCTCATCGGCGCGGCCGCGAAATTCGAGACCGCCGTCCGGCAGCCGGCGCGCGACGTCACCGGTCAGATAGAGCCGCCCGCCGGGCTCGAAGGGATCAGGCACCATGCGCTGCGCCGTGAGCGCCGGCCGATGGAGATAGCAGCGCGCCACACCGGCGCCACCGACCGCGACTTCGCCGAGCGCGCCCGGAGGGACCGGCTGCATCGCCTCGTCGAGCAGATGCAGCGTGAGGTCGGATATCGGCATGCCGATGACGCTGCCGAGCCGGCGCGCGACGTCGGCGAGCCGGATGCGCCGGTAGGTCACGTGCACCGTCGTCTCGGTGATGCCGTACATGTTGACGAGCTGCGGATGCTCGTCACCGTGACGATCTATCCACGGCTCCAGCATGTTGAGGTCGAGCGCCTCGCCGCCGAAGATGACCGCGCGCAGCTTCAGCTCGCCTTCGCGGCCGAGCCGCCGGTCGGACTCGATCAACTGGCCGAAGGCGGACGGCGTCTGGTTGAGGATGGTGACGCGGCGACGGCACAGCAGGTCGTAGAACTCGTCCGGCGCGCGCGTCACCTCATAGGGCACGACGATCAGCTTGCCGCCATAGAGCAGCGCTCCCCAGATCTCCCACACCGAGAAGTCGAAGGCGAAGGAGTGGAACAGCGTCCAGACATCACGACGGCCGAAGCCGAACCAGCGATCGGTCGCATCCATCAGCCGGATGACGTTGGCATGCGTGACGACCACGCCCTTCGGCCTACCGGTCGAGCCGGAGGTGTAGATGACATAGGCCGCGTTGTCCGGATGCAGCGAGACGCTGGGCGGCGAGACATGCTCGTCGGGACCCGGCCGGGCCGCATCGTCCATCACGATCAGCGGACGGCCGGACGCCGGCGCGCGCTCGGCCAGCGCGGGGCTGGTGATGATCACGGCAAGGCCGCTGTCCTCGACCACGAAGCTCACGCGGTCCGGCGGATAGGCCGGGTCAAGCGGCACATAGGCGCCGCCCGCCTTGAGCGTCGCGAGAATCGCCACGACCATTTCGAGCGACCGTTCGAACCACAGCCCGACACGCACCTCCGGCCCGACACCCGCGGCAACGAGACGGCCGGCGAGCCTGTTCGCCCAGGCCTCCAGCTCCGCATAGGTCAGCGACGATCCCGGCGATGGCGGCACGCCGCCCCACTCCAGCGCGATCTGCTCCGGGGTCGCGGCGACCTGACGGGTGAAGCGCTGGTGCACGCAGTCTTCGACCGCGATGTGCTGCCGGCGCCCGGCACCGGCCAGCATCTGCTCCTCATGCGCGCTGAGCAGGCGAAGCTGCGCGACCGGCCGCTCCGGATCGGCGGCGATGTCGTCCAGCAAGGTGCACAGCTCGCGCGCCAACTGTTCGATGGTGGCGCGCAGGAACAGGTCGGTGTTGAACGAGACGACGCCGTCGAGCTCGCCGCTCTGACGCTCGTGAAAAAACACTTCGAGATCGAAGCGCGCGGCGCTCTGATTGGCGATGGCCTCGACCACCAGCCCGTCGATGTCGATCCGGGGCTCCGGCGCGTTCAACATCGTCAGCGCGACCTGGAACAGCGGATTGCGGGCCGGATCGCGCTCGGGCTGCAGACGTTCGACCAGCGTCTCATAGGGAACGTCGCCGTGGTCGATGGCGTCGACCATCACCGCGCGGACACGATCGAGCAACTGACCGAACTTGTCCTCGCCCTTGAGCTCGAAGCGAAGCACCAGCATGTTCACCAGGAAGCCGATCAGGCGATGGGTCTGGCGATCGGCGCGCTGCGCGATCGACGTCCCGATCACGATGTCGCGCTGCCGCGTATGGCGCGCGAACAGAACGCCGAACGCTGCCGTCAGCACCATGAACAGCGTCGTGCCGTCGCCGCCCAACTGCCGCAGGCAGCTCGTGGTCGCCGCCGGCAGCGAGAACGGCACGAGGTCTCCGGCGAAAGTCCGCATCCGCGGGCGCGGAAAATCGGTCGGGAACTCCACCAGCGGCAGATCGTGCAGCTGGCTCTCCCAGTAAGCCAGCTGCGTCGCCAGCCCCGCCTGGTCGAGCTGCTCGTGCTGCCAGGCCGCGTAGTCCACATATTGAATGGGAAGTTCGGCGAGCAGCGGAGTCCGCCCGGCCCGGAACGCGCGATAGCTCTCGACGAGCTCGTCCACCAGCACGCCGATCGACCAGCCATCGGCGATGATGTGGTGCACGCAGATCAGAAGAACAGCTGCCGGCACGCCATCGGACGTATCCGGAAGACGCACCAGCCGCACCCGAAACAAGGGGCCGCGCGCGAGATCGAACCGGTGCTGGCTCGCCTCCCAGACCAGCTCGTTCAGCTCATCCGTCCCGACGATTCGGTCGCGCCAATCCTCGCATGCGAGGCGGATCCCGCCGGGCGGCGCGACGCACTGCCATGGCACTCCATCCCGCTCGTGAAAAATCGTCCGCAGCGCCTGCTGCCGCTGAACCAGCAGCTCCACCGCGCGCTGCAGCGCGGACAGGTCAAGCTGTCCCGTCAGCGACAGCGCCGTGGCGATGTTGTAGGCCGCCGAGTCGGGATCCATCCGGGTGAGAAACCACAGCCGCCGCTGCTGCAGCGAGGCCGGCGCCTCGGTCGCTCCGCGCGGGCGCAGCCGTACGGGGGCGGTCTCCGCCAGCCCCTCCTGCTGCAGCAACTCATCGAGGAGATCGAGATCCTGCAGGTCCATCAGAACGTCGCCCCACCGTCGATGTCGATCACGCGGGCCGTGAAATAATCGCACCTGATAATGAATTCGAGCGCGAGCCAGATCTCCTCCGTGGTGCCGACACGGGCGAGCGGGACCTGGGCGAGCAGCCGTTCACGCTGCTCGGGGCTCATCGCCGCCAGCATCGGCGTGTCCGTGAGCCCGGGTGCGATGCCTGCGACGCGGATGCCGTGCGGCGCAAGCTCGAGCGCCCAGGTGCGGGTCAACGCGTCGAGACCCGCTTTCGAGGCCGAGTAGTTGGACTGGCCGGGATTGCCCTTGCTGGTCACCGACGAGACGTTCACGATCAGCCCCGGCCGGGTGCGACGCCGCAGCATCGCGGCCGCCACCTCGCGGGCCATCAGATAGGGACCGGTGAGGTTGGTGTCGATCACCGCCTTCCATTGCGCCGTCGGTAATTTGCGCACCCACTCCTCCTCGGGAGCGACCAGTAATCCGTCGCGCAGAATCCCCGCGCAATTGACCAGCGTATCGAGCCCGTCGAGTCGCGCCAGCGCGTCCTCGACGGCGGCCTTGACCTCGTCCTCGCGCGTCACGTCGGCCTGGGCCGTGAGCAGTCGGCCGGAAGCGCCCTGCGCCTCGCGCGCCAGACTGCGCAACCCCTCGGCATCGACATCCATGGCAACCAGGCTCGCCCCGGACTGCGCAAGCTGCGCTGCGAACTGCCGGCCGACCCCGCTCGCCGCCCCGGTCACGATCGCCCTGACATCGCTGAGCTTCACCGCAGTCCTCCGTCGTCCCGGCGCCGATACTACATCAGGACGCCAGGACGAGCGACCATCAACGCATCAAGGCAGTGGACGGATGCCGTGAGTAACGCAGCTTGAGCACCATGCGGTCTGAACGTACTATGCAGGCCGTATGTCGAGACCGATGAGATTGCCAGCTCAACGAGGGTCCCCATGGCTGAACCACCCGGCCCGCGCGGCCTGGATTTCGTCGCAGCTCTCAACGACTGGCGCAAGAACGGTCTGGTCGGGCTGGAGCATCTGGCACAGCGCTACGGCGATATCGTCTGCGTCAAATTTCCCGGCCGTCGCTTCTACATGCTGAACCATCCGGACTACATCCGACAGGTCCTGATCGACAACAAGGACAACTATCTGAGGTCCGAAGGCAGCCGGCGCGAGCGGCGGTTTTTCGGCAACTCGATGCAGGTGAACAACGGCGACGAGGCGCGCCGCCTGCGCCGGATCATCAGCCCGATGTTTCAGCAATCGCTGATGGCGCGCGATTATTGCGGGGTCGTCGTCGATCTGACGCGCTCGGTCGTGGACAAGTGGACGACGTTTGCGAGCGCCACGCTGATGAATGAGCTGATGGAGGTCGCGCTGAGCGCGAGCGTACGGATTCATTTCGGCACCGCGCCCGGCCCGGAAACAGACGAACTGGCGACGCTGTTCCGGGAGGCCGACGAATTCCGTACCCACGCCGTCTTGCCCGAGTGGGTCCCGACCACCATCAACCGCAAATATCTCCTCGCCGTCGACAGGCTCAATCGCGACGTGTTCGCCCGCATCAAGGCGCGGCGCGCCTCCGGTCCGGTCGGAGCGGATCTGCTGTCGGCTTTCGTATCATTGGAAGAGGGCCTGACCGATGTCGAGATCCGCGATTCGCTGGTGAGCACGACCGCCGCCGGAGCCGACGGCATCGGCATCGCGCTCAACCAGACGATTCGTCAGATCGCGTCGAACCCTACCATCGATGATGCGCTTCACAGCGAAGCGACGAAGGCGCTGGGAGGTCGTCCCGCGCGCTACGAGGACCTCGTCAACCTTCCCTATGCCGAGCAGGTGGTAAAGGAAGCGCTGCGGCTGGTGCCGCCGTCGGGCGCCATGGTGCGGCTCGCAGCCGGCGAGGATGAGATCGGCGGATGGCGGATCAGGCCCGGCTCACGCATCCTGATATCGTCCTGGGTGATGCATCGCGATCCACGATGGTTCGAGGACCCCTACAGCTTCAAGCCGGAGCGATGGACCCCAGCTTTCGAGCGCAGCCTGCCCACCTGCGCCTACCTGCCGTTCGGGCGCGGCCCGCGCACCTGCATCGGCGCTCCCATGGCAACCTTGATCCTGCGCCTGATGCTGGTGACGATCGCGCAGCGACACCGGCCGCGGGCCACGGAGCCCGAACGCAGCATCAAGGTTCGCCCCTTCAACCGGGCCGACGATTACCTGCCGGTCGTGCTCGAAGCGCGATGATGTGCTGCGGCGTTGACCGCTGTCGCAGACCGACATCTGCATCGGCCCGCGACAAGTCCAGCCTCGGCAAATCCCGCCTCGATCTCAGCGGCCCTTTGCCTCGGCATGCGCCGCTGCGCCGGCCTGCGCGCCCCTCGCGTTCTGCCGCTCGCGCAGAAGCGCCTTGGCCTCCGGCGACATCGTCTGCAGGATCACCAGCGCTTGTGCGATCCGCTGCGTCTGCCCGGGTCGCTCCTCCAGCGCGGTGATCGCCTGCGCCAGCTGCTCGATTGTCGGCCCGGCAAACAGCGCCCGCATCGGCAGCCTGACCTTGAAGGCCTGCCGGAGTGTGGACAGCACCGATGCCGCATGCAGCGACTGGCCACCGAGATCGAAGAAATTATCGGTCACGCCGATCCGCGGGACACCGAGCGCGTCCTGCCAGATCATCGTGATGGACTGCTCGATCGGATTGCGCGGCGCTACGCGCGGGCGATCGGGCGCCTCGGCATCCCCCGGCATCGGCAGGGCCTGGCGGTCGATCTTTCCGTTCGGCGTCAGCGGCAGCGTCTCCAGCACCACATAGGCCGAGGGCAGCATGTAGCCCGGCAGCACTGCATTCAGCGCCTCCTGCATGTGCTGACGAAGGCTCGCATCCGGCGTGCCGCGCGGCACCACATAGGCCAGCAGTCGCGCATGGCCTGCCTGGTCCGGCCTGATCACCACGACGGCATTGGCAATCGCCGGCATCGTCCGCAACGCCGCCTCGATCTCACCAAGCTCGACGCGGAAGCCGCGGATCTTCACCTGCTGGTCGAGGCGTCCGAGGAACGCGAGGCCGGCAGCGGTGCTGCGCACTTCATCGCCGGTGCGATAGGCGCGCGCACCGGGGGCTCCGAAGGCATCCGGCACGAAGCGCTCGGCCGTCAGTCCCGGCTGGCCACGATATCCTCGCGCCAATCCGGCGCCTGCAATGAGCAGCTCGCCCGGCACGAAAGCCGGTGCCACCTCCAGCGTGGAGTCCACGACATAGGTCGACGTCGCCGCGATCGGGCGACCGAGCACCATGACATCCGCAGCCGTCTGGATCAGACCGGCCTTCGACCAGATCGTCGTTTCGGTGGGTCCGTAGAGATTCCACAGCGCACGACCGCGCGTCAGCAGTTCGCCGGCCAGATCAGACGGCAAGGCCTCGCCGCCCGACCACACCGAAAGCTCGGGTGCACCGGCCCATCCTGCGGCGATCAGCATTCGCCATGTTGCCGGCGTGGCCTGCATGACCGTCGCGCGCTCGCGTTTGATGAGATCCGCCAGCTCTTCCGCATCCGCGGCCTGATCCGCACCCGCGATCACCAGCCGTGCCCCGACGGACAACGGCAGCAGGAGTTCGAGCGCCGCAATGTCGAACGACAAGGTCGTGACTGCGAGCAGCGTGTCCTCGCGCATCAGTCCCGGCGTCGCGGCAAAGCTGGCCATGACGTTGGCCAGCGCGCCTTGAGAAATTTGCACGCCTTTGGGCCGGCCGGTCGAGCCCGAGGTGAAGATGACATAGGCCAGATTGTCAGGTTGGACGACGACGGCCGGCGTCACAGCATCGGCCGCCTCATCGACGAGGTCGTCGAGCAGCAGCGGCTCGGCCGTGGTGCCGCTCGCAAGTCCATCCGCAAGCGCGCGCTGCGTCAGCACCGCGCGCGGCGCGCTTTCGGCCAGCATCAGCGCGAGCCGCGCGCGCGGGAAACGCGGGTCGAGCGGCACATAGGCCGCGCCCGCGCCGAGAACGCCGAGCAGCGCGACCACCATGTCGGCAGACCGGTCGAGACAGATGCCGACCAGATCCTCCGGTCCGAAGCCGCGCCGGATCAGCGCCGCCGTCAGACGAGCGGCGCGCGCGCTGAGCCGGCGATAGCTCAGCACCTCATCGCCGCAGACAACCGCCGTGCGATCCGGGTCGCGGGCCGCCACCTGCGCGATGCGTTCGTGCAGCGGCATCCATGCATCGGCCTCGCCGAGTTGGGCCGACGCGTGAACCGACAGGTCGAGCTCGCGGCGCGGAAACGTCGTGACAGCCTCGAGCGGTCGCGCCGGACTCTCGACGGTCGACAGCAATGTCGCGCGGCCGTGCTCCAGCACGCGCGCGACGCCTTCGCGCGAAAACCGCTTGGCATCATAGACCAGCCGCACCTGCAGCTGCTCGCCCGGCATAACAAAGCAGGTCAGCGGATAGTGCGTGCGCTCGACTGCGGCGAGATCGCGAACGGCGAAGTCGGCAAGCGGCGCCACGGCCTCGCCGAGCGGATAGTTCTGAAACACCAGGATGCTGTCGAACAGCTGTGTTCCCCGTGGCAGATCGGCGAGCTGCTGGACGTCGACCAGACGGCTGTGCTCGTGCTCGGTCAGCGTGGCGCGGGCGCCGTCGGACAGGGCGGCGAGCTGCAGCAGATTGCATCCCGCCGGCACCGCGACACGCAGCGGCAAGGTGTTGATGAACAGGCCGACGGTCGTCTCGATGTCGCTCAACTCGGCCGACCGTCCCGCGACCGTCACGCCGAAGACCACGTCGCGCCGCCCGCTGAAGCGCGCGACGAGATGCGCCCACCAGGCCTGGACGACCGCCGCCAGCGTGACATTGGCGTTGCGCGCCAGCGCAGCGAGAGCCGCCGTCGCCGCCTCCGGGAGCGCGAACTCGATCTCGCCATGAGTCTCCGCTGGAGCTGCCGAAGGCTCTGGATCCGCGGCCGGTGGCAGCAGCATCGCGCTCGGCGTATCGAAGCCCTGCAGCAGCGCGCGCCACTGCGCTCGGGCCGCGGCGTCGTCGCGTTTGGACAGCCACGCCAGATAGTCCGCATAGCGGCCAGACGGTGCGATCGGCGCAGGCGCCCCTTCGGTGAGCGCGCGATAGTGGCCCATCACTTCACCAAGCACGAGCGGCAGCGACCAGCCGTCGAGCAGCAGATGATGATGCGACCACAACAGCCGCCAACGATGCTCCGCGATCCGCATGACGCAGACCCGCATCAGCGGTGGAGAATCGAGATCGAAGCCGCGTGCGCGGTCCTCGCGTAGCATCTGCTGCCAGCGCGCCTCGCCATCGCCATCCGGCCCGTCGACCCAGCTCACCGGGCAATCCAGCCGATGGTGCACGATCGCATAGCCGCGACCGTCGCGCGCGCTGCGATGGAACGAGGCGCGCAAGGCGTCGTGACGCGTCAGCGTCCGGTCCCATGCGGCTTCGAAGGCCAGCCGATCGATGCGGCCCGCGATCTCGGCGGTGATCTGCTGCACATAGATTCCGGGCTCGTCGTCATCCAGCGCGTGGAACAGCAGGCCGTCCTGCAGCGGCGACGGCGGCAGGATGGTTTCCGTGTCGGGATGTTCAGCAAGCAGCGCATCGAGCTCGTCGTCGGCGAGCTGCAGCAGCGGAAAGTCCGAGGGCGCGGCGGCGGCCACCGGATCGCACGCCATCAGGTCCTGCAGGCTGCGCAGCATGTCCTGGGCCCGCCGTTCGACCGACGCTCGCGGGATCATCTTGCCCGGGTAGATCCAGTCGATGACCAATTCGCCATCGCTCACGCGGGCGATCAGCTCGAGCAGATAGTGCCGCTGGCCGTCCGGGTCGTGATCGTGGCCGCAAGTCTCCGGCGCCGGGTAGATGTCGATCGCCGACGCACGATCGGTCATCCCGGCGGCGTCGACCTGGCCGAGGAAATTGAACGCGATGTCACGCCGCGGCAGCGCCGCGAGCTGTGCCCTGACTTGCTGATCCGGCGACAGATGGAGCAAGGCGCCGAACTCCGCGCCATGCGCAGTCAGCGGCCGGAGGCCGCGCTTGACCGAGCGCATGAGGTCGCCGCCTGCAGCGCCGGCGGGACGCTGCACGCAGACGGGATAGAGCGCGGTGAACCAGCCCACCGTGCGCGACAGATCGAGGCCCGCCTTTCCATCGATCGCGATCTCCTCGCGGCCATGTCCTTCCAGGTCGAGCCACAGCGACGACGCCGTGTCAGCGGGCGACAAGGCGTCCAGCAGTGCGGCCAGCAGAATTTCCTCCGGCCGGGCGCGCAGCCGGCCTGGTGCGGCGCGCAGCAGCGCCGTCGTCTGCGCGGCCGCGAGTTTGACCCGCACCGTGGCTGCGTCCTTGACGAGATTGTCCGCCGGCACCGACAGGACGCGGCCGCCTTCGGCAAGCCGCTCGAGCGCAGATCCAGCCAATGGTAGCTCGGCCAGCGCAAGCCATGGCGCCGCATCTGCGGCACGGGCACGCGCATCGAGGCTGAGGACCCACTCCGAATAGGAGCTGGACGGCGGCGGCAATGCGACCGGGCTTCCCAGCATCACCTGCCGCAAGGCCGTCGCCAGATCCTCCAACAGGATCCGCCATGACACGGCGTCAACGACGAGGTGATGCAGCACCAGGAGCAGCCGGCCGGACTCGTGGCCTCGGCCGAAATAGACGGCGCGGCCGACCGGACCGGCATCCAGATCCAATCCCGCCTGGGCCAGCTCGGCACGCGACGCGAGCTCGGCCTGCCAGTCGCTGGCCGCCGAGAGGTCGACGACATCGAACGCCACGCCGTTCTCGACGTTCGGCGCAACATAGTGCTGCTGCCAGCCGGCCGATGTGCGACGGAAGCGCAGGCGTGTCGCGTCATGGAGCACCGTAACAGCGCGAACGGCGCGCTCGACCTGCTCTGCCTCGAGCGCAGCAGGCACCGTGAGCAGGATCGACTGATTCCAATGCGCCGCACGGCCGGGCGCTAGTCCGGCCGCGGCGATCGCGTCGAGGCGTGCCAGGAAGTCGCGCTGGATCGGCGCGAGCGGCACGATGCCGGCGGCAGCGCGCGGTGGCTTTGCCGCTGCCGTATCCGCAGCGAGCGGCACGAGCTGCGGTGCGAGCCGCGCAATCGTCGGCTGCTCGAGGATGCGCCGAGGTGACAGCCGCCAGCCGGCGCTGCGCAGCCGCGACACGATCTGCAGCGCCAGGATCGAATCGCCGCCGAACTCGTAGAAATCGTCGGCGATGCCGACCTCGGGCACGCGGAGAATGTCGGCGAAGATCTCGGCCAGTAATCGCTCGGTCTCGCTGCGCGGCGCGACATGGCTAAGCACCGCCCTGCCCGCCGCAGGATCGGCGCTCATGGCGGCCAGCGCTCGGCGGTCGATCTTGCCGCTGGCGGTCTGCGGCAGGACGTCGTGATGCACGAAGGTAGCAGGAATCAGCGCGCGCGGCAGCCGCTCGGCGAGATGGCTGCGCAGATCGTCTGCAACGGCCGAGCCGACGAGATGCGCCACGAGCCGCTTGCGCGGACCGTCGTCGAGCAGCAGCGTCACGGCCTCGCGCACCGCCTCATGCGCGCGCAGCGCCGCGTCGATCTCACCAAGCTCGATCCGTTGTCCGTAGAGCTTGACCTGATCGTCGGCCCGGCCGCGAAACTCGAGATCGAACGCCGGATCATCAACTGTGACGTTCAGCCAGCGCGCGCGATCGCCGGTTGCATAGAGCCGTGCGCCGGCCTCGCCCGTGAACGCGTCGGGAATGAAGCTCGCGGCCGTCCAGCCGGGGCGACCGGCATAGCCGCGCGCCAGTCCGGCGCCGCCGAGATACAACTCGCCGTCGGTCCCTGCCGGGACGAGCCTCCGGGCGGCATCGTCGAGCACGAACGCCGACATGCCGTCGACCGGCCTGCCGATGGCAACGAAGCGATGCTCGGCACGGATGACGCTGGTGATCGCGTCGATGGTGGCTTCGGCCGGTCCATAGAGGTTGACGAGCTCGGTGCTGAGGTGAGCTGTCGCAACACGTCGCGCGAGATCGCGCGACAGCGGCTCGCCGCCGACGAACAGGCGGCGCAGGCTTTCGCAGCGGCTCCAATCCGGCTCGTCCAGCAGCGCGGCCAGGAGCGTCGGCACCAATTGCAGAATGCTGACGCTGTTGTCGCGGATCACGCGCACGAGGTGGTCCGCGTCGCGATGCGATCCATCCGGCACCAGGACGAGCGCGGCCCCCTCGACCAAAGGCGCCCAGAACTCCCACACCGATGCATCGAACGACACCGGCGTCTTCTGCAGCACCCGGTCATCCGGACGAAGCGGAAACACGCGGCGCATCCACGCCATGTGATTGGCGATGCAGCGATGCGTGATCTGCACGCATTTCGGCCGTCCGGTGGAGCCCGAGGTCGAGATCACATAAGCAAGATTGTCCAGCACGACGGACACCGCCGGTGCCGTCGCGGGCAGACCCGCGAGCCGATCGGATCGCAACGCGACGAGCGCGACCGTGTCAGGCCAGGCGCGCCCCGCCATCGTATCGTCGACGACGAGCGTCCGCGCGCCGGCATCCGCGATCACCTCGGCGAGCCGCGCGCGCGGCTGCTCGGTATCGAGCAGCAGATAGGCTGCGCCTGCGCGCAGGATGGCCAGCATCGCCACTACGCGATCACAGGAGGATTCCGTGCACACGGCCACGACCGCATCCGGCCGCACGCCTTGCGCGATCAGGAGATGTGCGAGCTGGCTGGCGCGCCGGTCGAGGGCCGCGAAGGTCATCGATCGATCGCCTGAGATCACTGCGACGGCGTCAGGCGTGCGCGCGATCTGATCGGCGACGAGCTCGTGCAGGCAGGCCGGCGCCGATGGTTGCCGGGCTCGTCCTGCGGCGATCAGCGCGTCGACATGGACAGCGTCGAGAACATCGGCTGCGCCCACATCCTCATCCGAATGATGGGCGAGGCGCTCCAGGACGCGGCCATAGATGCGGGCGTAGTTCGCGCCCTGCTCGGCCGTGATGGCGTTGATGTCGAGGTCGAGACTGCCCGCAAGCGCCTTCGCCTCGATCGTGAGGCCGAAATTGACCGCGAGCGTGAAGCCGGTCTCCTCGACCCCGCGTCCGCCCAGGACCCGAAACGAATCATGCATCCGCAGCGCCTGCTCGAAGACGTGGAAATGCACGAAGTTGAAGTCGGTCTCGAACAGGGCCTGTCCGGCGAGACGCTGGATCTCCGCCAGCGGGAAGCGGCGGCGGGATTCGATCTGCTTCTCGACCTGATGCACCTGCGCCACGAGCGCGCGCCAGCTGCCGGCCTCGACCCGCAGCCGGAACGGCAACGTGCCCAGGAAGAGACCGAGCACGCGCTCGCCGTCCTGCTGCTCGGGCCGTCCGTTCGTCACCAGTCCGGTGACGACATCGGTCTCGCCGCAGATGACGCCGAGAGCACGGGCATGCGCCGCGAGCAGCACGCTGCGCAGCGGCACGCCGCACTCGCCGGCCAATTGTTCGAGCCGCCGCGACGTCTCGGCCGTGATGGGAATCGCGAACGACTGCACCCGCCGTCCCGGCGCGGCCTCGTGCGAGCCGGGTAGTCGCGGCAGCAGCGTCGGGCTGGCACCCTCTACATAGTCCGACCAGAAGGCCCGCTCGTCCTGATCGGCGAGCACCTCGCGCTCGATGGCGACATAGTCGCGGAAGCTTGCCGCCGGTGGCGGCGGCAGCGGCGCAACGGGATAGCGGAGACGATCGGCATAGGCGGCGAACAGCTCGGTAAGCAAGGTCGCCACGCTCCAGCCGTCGAGAATGGCGTGGTGGAAGCTGAGGCTGAGCTGGAACGTCGCCGCCGAGCGACGATGGACCTGCACCCGCAACAGCGGGGCTTGCGCGAGATCGAACGCATTCGCGGTCTCCGCGCGCGCCCACGCATCGATCCTTTGATCCTGCGCGTCAGCGACCAACCCGATGAGGTCATCGACATCAAGCGGAATCGTCGCCTGGCGATGCACGAATTGCAGCGGCTCCGGCCCGAGACCGATCCGTACGCTCGAACGCAGGACGTCATGCCGGGCAGCGACGACCGCCAGCGCGTCCTGCAGGGCCTCGTGGTCCCACGGCGCCTGCAGGTGGTAGGTCATCACATCGTGATAGGTGGTTGCCGCGCCGGCATCGAGCGTCTCCAGCAGCATGCCCTGTTGGAGACGCGTCAGCGGATAGGCCGCCTCGATATCGGCATCCAGCACGCCCGCGACGTCAGGCGCCACGAGTTCGAAAGCCCCGGTCTTCCGGTCGACCGGCCGGACCGCCGGCCCCGCTGCCGCGAGACCGGCGGCGAGCCCGGCCACCGTCGGGTGATTGAAGAGGTCGCCGAATTCGAGAGCTATGCCGGCGGCGCGCGCCCGCGACAGCACGCGGATGCTGCGGATAGAGTCTCCGCCGAGCGCGAAGAAATTGTCGTGAACGCCGACACGATCGAGCTCCAGCCCGGCGGCAAATGCCGCGGCGAGGATGCGCTCGACATCGTTTCGAGGCGCGACGAAGGTCGTTGCGCGCGTGCCTTCGCCCTGTTCCGGCGATGGCAGGGCCCGGCGGTCGATCTTGCCGTTGACGGTCAAGGGCAGCTCGTCGAGCAGCACGAACAGCGACGGGATCATGTAGTCGGGCAGCTTGCGGGCAAGATGCTCGCGCAGCGTCTCGACCGACGCCTGTCCCCGAGGAACGACATAGGCGACGAGGCGCTGGCGCGCTGGGCTCGCAGCGGCAAAGGCCTGGACTGTGGTCATGGCCACGGCCGGGTTGTCCAGCAGCGCCGCCTCGATCTCGCCAAGCTCGATGCGGAAGCCGCGCACCTTCACCTGCTGGTCGATGCGACCGAGATATTCGATGTCGTCAGCCCTCTGCCGCACGAGATCGCCGCTGCAGTAGAGCCGTTCGCCGCCGGGCGCCGGCAGAAAACGCTCGGCGGTCAGCGCCGGGCGATGCAGATAGCCGCGGGCGACACCGGCGCCGCCGACGAAGAGCTCACCGACCACGCCCGACGGCAGGGGCTGGCCGAACGGATCGTGCACCGCCAAGGACAGGTCAGCAAGCGCATGACCGATGACGCTGCCCGACCCGGCCGCGATGTCGGCCTGGCGGATGCCCCGCTCGGTGACGTGAACGGTCGTCTCGGTGATCCCGTACATGTTGGTGAGGCACGGCCGCGTCTCGCCACGGCGCGCGACCCAGTCGCGCAGCTCTTCGAGCTGCAGCGCCTCGCCGCCGAAGATGACGTGACGCAGCGCCAGCGGCGGCGGCTCGTCGCCCTGCTGTCGCGCCGCATCGGTTGCGGCCAGTTGCCTGAACGCGGACGGCGTCTGGCTCAGGATGGTCACACCCTCGCGCTGCAACAGCTCGTGCATGCGTTCCGGCGAGCGACTGACGTCATGCGGCACGATGACCAGGCGCCCGCCATGCAGGAGCGCGCCCCAGATCTCCCAGACCGAGAAGTCGAACGCCACCGAATGGAACAGCGTCCAGACGTCATCCGCCGTCGGCACAAAGCGCCGCTGCGTCACGTCGAACAGGCGGGTGACATTGGCATGCGTGATCACGCAGCCCTTGGGACGGCCGGTCGAGCCCGAGGTGTAGATCACATAGGCGGCGTTTGCCGGCGAGAGATCGGGCGCCGGCGCCGTCGGCGGATGCCGCGCGATCGCGGCCGCATCGCGATCGAGCGCGATGAACGACGCGACGCCGCGCACCGCCGGATCGAGCGCATCGAGCAACACTGATTCGGTGACGACGAGTTTCAGCCCGGCATCGTCGATCATGCTGCCGATGCGCTCGGCCGGCGCTCTGGGATCAATCGACACATAGGCCGCACCGGCCTGCAGGATGCCGAGGATGGCAACGACCACGTCCACGCTGCGGTCGAAATACAGTCCGACCAGTTGCTCCGGCCCGACGCCGGCCTGTCTCAGATGATGGGCCAGACGGCTGGCGCGCGCGCTGAGCGCGCGATAGGTCAGCACGCTGTCGCCACAACTGATGGCAATCCGCTCAGGATAAGCAGCCGCTGCTGTCGCAAAGCGCATCGGAAGCGTCTCGTCCCGACCATGCGCAACCGACGTCGGCGCAGGCTGCGATGAGGGAACGAGGCTCCAACTATCGACTGCCCCCACCTGGCCGCTGGAGAGCGTCTCCAGCAGATGCTGCAGACAGGCGAGCATCGTGTCCACGCCCGCATCGCCGATCCGGCGGCGGTCGAACAGCGCGCGCAGGCGGAGCTGGCGGCCGGGCACGACGGACAGCGACAACGGATAGTGCGTCCGCTCGACGCCACGCGTTGCGGCCACCTCGATATCGCGGAAACCGGCGGCCAGCGCTTCGTCGACCGGATAGTTGTCGAAGGCGATCAGCGTCTCGAACAGCGGCACGCCCTGCTCGACACCGCTGGCGCGCTGGATGTCGACGAGACGGCAATGGTCGAACTCGCGTAGCGCGAGCTGCTGCGCCTGCAGGTCGTGCAGCCAGTCGACCACCGGTGCGCCGCGCTGAATCCGCACACGCTGCGGCAGCGTGTTGATGAAGAGGCCGATCATGCGATCGGCGCCCTCCAGCTCCGCAGGGCGGCCCGCCATGGTCACGCCGAACACGACATCATCGCTGTGGGCGTAGCTCGCCAGCAGCCGGGCCCAGGCTCCGGTCAAAACCGAATTGAGCGTCAGGCGATGCTTGCGCGCGAACGCCTCGATCCGGGCGGTCGCGGCTTCGGACAAGGACAGCGCCAGTTCGCCCGCCGCGTCGAAATCATCCATGGCGGCGGCGGCCGGCAGGGAGAGCCGGGTCGGCGTCGTGACATCGCCGAGCGTGGCGCGCCAGAAGGCCTCGGCACGGCTGCGGTCCTGGCGCTGCAGCCACGCGATGTAGTCGCGATAGGGCCGCCGGACGGCGGGCTCGACTGCGGTCCCGTTGCGCCGGGCCTCGTAGCCGTCGAGCACCTCGCGCAGCACGAGGCCGATGCACCAGCCATCGAGCAGCACGTGATGATGCGTCCACAGAAAGTGCCAGTGCCGCTCGGCGCGCCGCACCAGGGTCACGCGCGTCAGAGGCGCGCAATCGAGTGCAAGTCCACGGCGCCGATCATCCCGTAGCAGTACGGCCATCCCGGCGTCCTGCGCGGACGGATCGATGCCGCACCAATCCTGGACGGTGACGTCGAGCTCGGCCGACGGCAGGACCAGAAAATGCGGCTCGTCGAGACCCTCCCAGACGAAGCGTCCGCGGAAGATCGCATGCCGCCGCACGACATCCCGCCAAGCCATCTCGAACGCACCGACATCGAGGTCGCCCCGCAGCTCGCCATGAAGCTGCTGCAGATAGAGATCGCTGCCGGGAGCCGCGAGAGCATGAAACAGCAGGCCCTGCTGCATCGGCGACAACACATGGAGGTCTTCGATCGGCCCGCACGCCTGCTCCAGGCGCGCGAGCGCCTCGCCGCCGATGCGGCTCAACGGGAAGTCCGACGGCGTATGTGCCCCCGCGCCGGGATGCAGGCAGTGGTCGATCAGGGCCCGCAGATGGCGCTCGAAGCCATCGGCCAGCCGCGCGATGGTGTCGCGGTCGTGCAGCGCGTCGGAGAACTGGAACGAGGTCACGAGTTCGCCGCGACGGACCATCGCGACGATGTCGAGAACATGGCTGCGCAACTCGTCGCCATGCTGGCCCTGTCCCGACGGCAGGTCCGTGAGCTTGAGCAGCGCGCCGTCGTCGTTGGCCTGATCGAACTGGCCGAGATAGTTGAAGGTGATCCGCGGCTCCGGCACCTGCGCGAGCCGGCGCTGCAGCTCATGATCCTCGGAATAGGCAACCGCCAGGCCGAAGGGCGTGCCGCCCGCCGGGATCTGCCGCAGCTGTTCCTTCACGGCGCACAAGGTGGCGCCGATGCCGCCGGCGACGGGCAGTTCGAGACTCACCGGATAGACCGCGGTGAACCAGCCGATCGTGCGCGACAAGTCGAGGTCGAGGCCTTGCAGGGCTTCGCGCCCATGGCTTTCGAGATCGAGCAGGACGCGCGGCGCGCCCGTCCACTCCGCGAGCGCCGCGGCACAGGCCGCAACGAGCGGCTCCTGCGCGCGGGTATGATAGGCCCTGGGAACCTTGCGCAGCAGCGCAGCGGTCGTCTCGACGTCCAGCACGATGTCGATGCCTTTGAGGCTCGCCGCGGTGTTGGCGGCAGCGGCAGCCGGGCGATCGATGGGAAGCGGCGGCGGCGCGATGTCGGCCAGCGCCAGCCAGTAGTCGACCGGCAGCGCCGCGGTCGCCGCATAGCTGCGCAGGCGCCGCGCCCAGGTCGCGAACGGCACGCTCCTGCCGAGCGGCTCAGGCGCCCTGCCCTCCAACTGCTCCTTCAGGCGCTGCTGCACGCCCTCGGTCAGGATGCGCCACGACACGCCGTCGATGACGAGGTGGTGCGCGACCAGCAGCAGATGCGACGGCTCGCCAACCGCACGCGCCGGGAAGATCACGGCCCGCGCGAGCGGACCGTGAGCAAGATCGAGCCCGGCCTGTGCCTGCTCGGCCAACGGCGCGATCCAATGCTCCATCGCGTCGCGCGTCATCGGCACATCGTGCGGCACGGTTGCGACCACGCAAGGCAGCGGCTCGGCGCTCGGCTCCGCGTCTGGCAGTCGCTGCACCGGCGCTTCCGCGGACTCATAGCGCAGCCGCAACGCGTCATGCTCCGCGGCAACATCGTGCAACGCCTGTTGCAGCATCGCGGGCGTCACGCGCGGGTCGACCTCAAGAACGACGGACTGGTTCCAGCGGTCGGCATGCGTCAGGCCGCGGGCGAAGAACCAGCGCTGGATCGGCGTCAGCGGCACATCGCCCGCCAGGACCTCTGACGTTTCCGCGGCTGCCGTCTCAGCCAGAGCCGCGAGTTCGCGCACCGTCGGGTGCTCGAACACGTTGCGCGGCGAGATGCGCAGGCCTGCCGCGAGCGCGCCCGAGACGATCTGCAAGCTGAGAATCGAATCTCCGCCGTGCTCGAAGAAGTTGTCGTCGATGCCGACCCGCGGCAGTCCCAGCACCTTGGTGAACAGCCCGCACAGCAGATCCTGCTGCGGCGTCCGCGGCCCCTCCTGCAGCGTGGGCACGACCTCTGGCGCCGGCAGCGCCCGCCGGTCCAGCTTGCCGCTGGTGGTCAACGGCAGCCGGTCGAGCAGCACGATCGCGGCCGGCACCATGTAGTCCGGAAGGATGCGGCCGAGCTGCGCCCGCAGCGCCGCCGGATCGATGGCCTCGCCCGCACGCGGGACCACATAGCCTAGGAGACGCTGATGTCCGGCCACATCCTCGCGCGCGATCACCGCCGCCTGCGCCACGCCGGCGCAGGACGCAAGGGCGGCCTCGATCTCGCCCGGCTCGATCCGGAAGCCACGGATCTTCAGCTGCGCATCGGCGCGCCCGGCGAATTCGAGCAACCCGTCGGCGCGCCGCCGCGCCAGGTCCCCGGTCCGGTACATGCGGCTTCCGGGCGGGCCGTAAGGATTGGCGACGAAACGCTCTGCCGTCAGGCCGGGGCGGCCGCGATAGCCGCGCGCAAGCCCGATGCCTGCGATGTGAAGCTCGCCCGCCTCGCCGGCCGCGACATGCCGAAGGCCGAACTCCTGCCCGGACTCCAGCACATGGAGGCTGTAGTTCGGCAGCGGCCGGCCGATCGGAATATCGACGCCCGCCTGCTCGCCCTCGATCGTGAACGCGGCGGCATCGATGGTCGCTTCCGTCGGACCATAGAGATTGGTGAGCCTGACGACCTCGATGTGGTCCGGCAGCCGGCGCACGAAGCCGGTGGTCAGCGCCTCTCCGCCCAAGGCGAGATGCTCCAGCAGCAGCCTCGCGGGCGCGCCTGGGAGCACCGAGCCGAGGAACGACGGCACGCAGCTGATGAAGGTGACTCTATCCTGCACCACCTGCCGCCAGAAGTCCGCCGGCTGCTCCCGCGTCGCATTGCTGACGACGATTGCGGCGCCGCCGCCGACCAGCGGCAGCAGCGTCTGCTCGATCGCCGCATCGAAGCCGCTGGAGATGACGAGCGCCGACCGGAAGTCGCGCCCCACGGCGAAGTCGTCGCGCAAGGTGATGAGCTTGTTGGCGAGACCGGCATGGCTGACCACGACGCCTTTCGGCGTGCCGGTGGATCCCGACGTGTAGATGACGTAGGCGGCGTTCTGTGGGTGGAGATTCAACTCCGGCGCGGTGGCGGGCCGCTCTGCGATCGCCGACCGATCCGTATCAAGCAGGACGACAGCGCGCCGCTCATCCTGTCCGCACATGCGATCGCGCAGCGCTGCATAGGTTACGAGCACGGATGCGCCGGCATCGTCGAGCATGAAGCCGATGCGATCGTCCGGATAGCTCGGATCGAGCGGCAGGTACGCGCCGCCGGCCTTCAAGATGCCGAGCATGCCGACCAGCAGCGCCGGCGAACGCTCGACGCAGAGGCCGACCACGCTCTCCGGCCCGACGCCGAGCTCGCGCAGATGATGCGCGAGCCGATTGGCCTCGGCTTCGAGACCCCCATAGCTGAGGCTCTCGTCCCGGCTCACGACCGCGACCGCGTCGGGCGTGTCGGCCGCTTGCGTGGCGAATAACTCGGGGAACGTGACCGCCGGCAAGTCCCGCGCAGTGTCGTTCCAGTCAGGCTGCTCTGCCGCGCGATAATCGTCCTGTTCCGCCGGAGACGGAACGCCCCAGTCGCCGACGAGCCGCAGCGAATCCTGCGGGACGGTCACGGCGGCACGCAACAGCATCGCCAGATCGCGCAGCACGCGCGCGCTCACATCCTCGCTGAAGCGCGCCCGGTCGTAATAGAGCCGCAACGTCAGGCTCGGCCCAGGGATCGCCGCGACGGCGAACGGATAGTTCGTGCGTTCGAGGAAGGTCACCGGACCGAGCGCAAGCCCCTCTGGCTGCTGCAGATTGGCCGGATCGACCGGGTAGTTCTCATACACCAGCAGCGTCTCGAACAGGCGCTCGCGGGCCCTCACTTTGGTCTCGCGCTGGATATCGACGAGGCGGGTATGCTCGTGGACACGCATCGCCGCCTGCTGCGCCTGCAGCTCGCGCAACCATTCGCCAAGCGGCTTGTCGGCGTCGAGCCGCACCCGCATCGGCAGCGTGTTGATGAACGGGCCGATCATGTACTCGAAGCCCTCGAGCTCCGATGGCCGCCCCGACACGGTCACGCCGAACACGACGTCATCGCTGCTGGAATAGGCGGCGAGGACGCGCGCCCAGCATGCCGAGACGACCGTGTTCACCGTCACGTGCTGGCTACGTGCCCAGTCCTGCAGCGCGGCCGTCTCCTCGGCGGACAGCACGAGATCGCGCTCGCCGGTCCCGGCGGCGGCAGGCTGGCCGGCCGATGCACGCTCCAGCGCGTCGAGCCGATTTGGCGCGGTGAACCCGTCCAGATAACCGCGCCAGAAGCTGCGCGCCGCCGCGGCGTCCTGGGTCGCGAGCCAGGCGATGAAGTCACGGTAAGGCCGGCGCTGTGGCAGCACCGGCTCGGCGCCGCGCCGGTAGGCGTCATAGGCAGCCAGCACCTCGCCGACCACCAGCGACAGACACCAGCCGTCGAGGATCAGGTGATGATGGGTCCAGATCCAATGCCATCGCCCCGGCCCGAGCTGGAGCAGAATGACGCGCATCAGCGGCGCCTCGCGGAAATCAAATCCGCGCGCGCGATCGCGGCCGAGCATCGCATTAAGCCGCGCCTCCTGCTCCGACGGCGCCAGCTCGCGCCAATCCTCGCGTTCGAGCGCGAAGCGGACGCTGCGCGCCACGCGTTGCACCGCCTTCTCGCGGTCACGCCAGTGGAATGAGGTGCGCAACACGTCGTGGCGGTCGATCACGGTCTGCCACGCCCGGGTGAAGGCGCCGACATCGAGCTCACCTTGCAGCGGCGCGTGCAGCTGCTCGACATAGTGGCCAGCCTCGGGCGCGTAGAGGCTCTGGAAGAGCAATCCCTCCTGCAGCGGCGTCAGCGCATATTCGTCCTCGCTGTCGCCGAAGACGGCGTGCACCTCGCTGGCAGGCTGGGGCGCCTCGGTGGCCGCAACGGCGCTGCGGCGCCTGTCGCGGACGGCCGACGCCGGCCGGGCGCGTGCTGCGAGATCGCCGACGGTCTGGCATTCGATCAGATCGCGGCGGCCGACGCTGAAGCCCGCGCGGCCGATGCGCGCGGCCATCTGCAGCATCATGATCGAATCGCCGCCGAGCGCGAAGAAGTTGTCGCGCAGGCCGACGCGCTCGACGCCGAGCATCTCCTCCCAGATCGCGGCGATGCGCTTCTCGATTTCCGTGCGCGGCGCCACGAACGTATCGCGAGCTGTGTCCTGGCCGAAATCGGGGGCTGCGAGCGCGTTGACGTCGAGCTTGCCGTTCTGGGTCAGCGGCAGAGCATCAAGCAGAACGTAGGCGGCCGGCACCATATAGCCCGGCAGGGCAGCGGCGCAGGCCTCGCGCAGCGCCGTCGGCGAGCATTGTTTCGGATCCGCCGGAACGCCGTAGACCACCAGCCGCATTGTCCCGTCATCATCACGCGGCAGCACCGCCACGTCGCGCAGGCCAGCGGTGCGCAGCACCTGCTCGATCTCGCCGAGCTCGATGCGAAAGCCGCGGATCTTGACCTGGGTGTCGAGCCTGCCGAAGAACGCCAGCCCACCGTCGCCGACCCAGCGCACGCGATCGCCGGTGCGATACAGCCGGCCCGCGCCGAACGGGTCCGGAACGAAGCGTTCTGCAGTCAGTCCCGGCCGGCCGAGATAGCCGCGCGCGACACCGCGGCCGCCGACGAACAGCTCACCCGGCGTGCCGATCGGCACCAGCTCAAGATGCGGATCGAGCACGACCAGCGACAGGTCGTCGATCGCCCGGCCGATGACGCTGGCCGCGCCCCGCGCGGTGTCGGCGATGCTGATACGGCGATGCGTCACATGCACGGTGGTCTCGGTGATACCGTACATGTTGGTGAGGACGGGGCGGTCGTCGCCGTGACGCGCGAACCAGGCCGACAGCTTGGCCGGATCGAGCGCCTCGCCCCCGAAGATGACATGACGCAGGGCAAGGCTCTTGACGTCGGCGCCAGCGGCGGCCGCGCGCTCATCAGCGGCATCGAACTGGGCGAACGCGGACGGCGTCTGGTTGAGGACCGTCACGCCCTCCCGGTCAACCAGCTCGCGGAACGCATCCGGAGTCCGGCTCACCGCATGCGAGACGATGACCAGACGGCCGCCATAGAGCAGCGCGCCCCAGATCTCCCAGACCGAGAAATCGAACGCGTAGGAGTGAAACAGCGTCCACACGTCGCTGCTGTCGAAGCCGAAAATGTCGGCGGTCGCGGTGAACAGCCCGGTGGCGTTCCCGTGCGTGACGACGACGCCTTTCGGCTTTCCAGTCGACCCGCTGGTGTAGATCACATAAGCCGCATCAGCAGGACTGATCGGCACGTCGACGACGCCTTCGGCGTCGACATCGCCGGCGTCGTCGATGCGGATGACCGGCGCCGCGGGAACCGCCATTGCCAGCGTATCGGCGATGGACGACGCAGCCGCATGGGTCACCACGGCCGAGACCTGGCTGTCGGTGAGCATGAAAGCGAGACGTGCGGTGGGATAGGCCGCATCGAGCGGGACATAGGCGGCCCCGGCGCGCAGGATGCCGAGGATCGCGACCACGAGATCGGTCGAACGCTCCACCGCTAGCGCCACGCGATCGCCGCGACGGACACCGGCTGCTTGTAGGCGGCGGGCCACACTCGCAGAGCGCCTGGCCAGCGCGGCATAGGTCAGTTCGTCGTCCTGCAACGACACCGCGACGCGATCGGGGAAGCACGCGGCAATCCGCCCGAACCATTCGGTCAGGGTGATCTCTGGAGATGCGTTCAGCACCGGACCGCGGCGTGTGCCGAGCAGGTCATCCAGCTCCGCCGGCGCGACGATCGGCATCGCTCCGATGCGCGCCTGCGGATTGGCGCAGGCTGCGCGAAGGACCAGCTCGAAACTTGAGGCCAGACGCCGCACGGTGGTCGCGTCGTAGAGATCGGTGCTGTACTCGATCCGCAGGTCGAGCCGGCGCGGCGTCTCCTCGCAGATCACGGTCATGTCGAACTTGGCGGTGTCCGTGAACACGGGCAGGATCTCGATCGTCAGCCCCGGCAGCTCGAGCTCGGCGCGCGGGGCGTTCTGAAGCGCGAACATCAGATCGCAGAACGGCCGCCGGCCCGGCCGCCGCTCCGGCTTCAGCGCGCTGACGAGCTTGTCGAACGGAACGTCCTGATTGTCCCAGGCCGCGAGCGTGGTCTGGCGCACCCGCGCGACCAGCTCGGCAAAGGTCGGATCGCCGCTCACATCGACGCGCAGCACCTGGGTGTTGACGAAGAAGCCGATCAGCGGCTCGATGTCGGTGTGGTTGCGCCCGGCAACCGGCGAGCCGACGACGATCTCGTCGGCCTGCGTGTGCCGCTGCATCACGACCTTGAACGCGGCGAGCAGCACCATGAACAGCGTCGCACCGAGGCTGTTGGCGAGTTGGCGAGCGCCGGCAAGAACATCGAGCTCGAAACATTCCGTTGCGCCGCGCGTGCCCGGCACCGGCGGCCGCGGATGGTCGGGAAGCACTTCGGTCGCATGCACGGGCGCGCGAAGCTGCTCACGCCAATAGTCGAGCTGGCGCGGCTCCAGCACTTCCAGGCGCTCGCGTTCCCAATCCGCGAAATCAGCATATTGGATGTCCAACGGCGGCAGCACCGGACGGCCGCCGGTCGCAAAGGCGCTGTAGAACGCGGAAAACTCGCTGATGAAGATGCCGATCGACCAGCCGTCGGTGACGAGGTGGTGCATGGTCACGAGCAGGACTGCGCTGCGATCGTCCAGATCGAAGATCACTGCGCGGATCAGCGGCCCGCGCGCGAGATCGAACGGACGATGGATCTCACTCCGGATGGCCTCGTCCAGCTCGGCTTCCGCGATCCGGCCGGCGGCGCGGATCGCGACCGGCAGATGCGGATGGATGACCTGCACGGTCTCGCCCTGCGCAAGGTCAAAGGTCGTGCGCAGCATCTCATGGCGATCGATCAGCGCATCCAGGCTCTGCTGCAACGCGCGCCGATCCAGCACGCCGCGCAGACGCAGCGCCGCGGGGACATGATAGGCCGGATTGGCCGGATCGAGCGACACCTGCTGCCACAGCCGCGCCTGCGCCGAGCTGAGCGGCGCGACGTCAACCGTCATGTCGAAGCTGTCGGCTACGCTGCTCATCCTTCACCGGCCATCGAGAGTCGCACGTTGCCGGCGTCGTGGCCGCAAACGCTCTTCCGTTCCGGACAGACGCGTGTCCGGGCCTGCTGCGGCAGATCCGCCGAGATCGGCGATGCGCTGCGCCAGTTGCGCGACGGTCGTCGCCTCGAAGACTGCGCGCAGCGGCAGATCAATGCCGAACACCTGCTTGGTCCGCGAGACGAGTTGCGTCGCATGCAGCGAATGGCCTCCCAGCGCAAAGAAATTATCCTCGATGCCGACGCGCTCGATCTGGAGCACCGACTTGAAGATCTCGCACAGGCCTTCCTCGCTGGCATTGCGCGGCGCGACGAAGCTGGCCACGAGCAGCGCGCTGTCATCGGGCTGCGGCAGCGCTGCGGTGTTCAGCTTGCCGTTGATCGTGAGCGGTAGCGCGTCGAGCATGACATAGGCCGCGGGCACCATGTAGTCGGGCAACAGGGCCTCGCATCGCTGGCGCAGACTGCGCGCATCCAGCGCCGGCCCCTCGGCCTGCACGCAGTACGCCACGAGCCGGCCGCCGTCTCGTTGCTGGCGCACCACGGCGTCGCGTAATCCGGCCGCGCGCAGCACCTGCTCGATCTCGGCAAGCTCGACCCGGAAGCCACGGACCTTCACCTGACCGTCGAGACGGCCGAAAAACTCCAGCTCGCCGCTGTCCTGCCAGCGCGCCGCGTCGCCGGTCCGGTAGAGCCGCCCGGCGCGGAAGGGATCCGGAACGAAGCGCGAAGCCGTCAATCCGCCGCGCCCGAGATATCCGCGCGCCACGCCGGCGCCGCTGACATAGATCTCGCCTGCCGTACCGACCGGCACGAGTTCAGCAGCGGCGTCCAAGACATAGGCGCCGAGGTCGGAGATCGGAACGCCGATCATGTTGCCCTGCCCCTCGAACGCATCCGATGCACTGACGCGCCGGTGCGTGACGTGCACCGTCGTCTCGGTGATGCCGTACATGTTGGTCAGCACCGGATGCGCGTCGCCGCGACGTTTGAACCAGTCGGTAAGCGTCGCGGCATGCAGGACGTCGCCGCCAAAGATCACGTGCCTCAGCGCCAGATGCGGACGGACACCCTGGCCGTCGCGCCGCGCGTCCTCCGCCGCGAGCTGCGCGAATGCCGCCGGCGTCTGATTGAGGATCGTCACCTGCTCGCGCGCGAGCAGGTCGAGAAACGCGCCGGGTGCGCGACTGGTCTCCAGCGGCACCACGACCAGGCGGCCGCCATGCAGCAGCGCGCCCCAGATCTCCCACACCGAAAAATCGAAGGCGTAGGAATGAAACAGCGTCCAGACATCCGCGACCGACGGGGCGTAGTTGGCCGCCGTCGCCTCGAACAGGCGCGTCGCATTGCCGTGCGACACGACGACTCCCTTGGGCCGGCCCGACGAGCCGCTGGTGTAGATGACATAGGCGCCATTGTCCGGACTCGTCGCACCGGGCGGAGGCGTGTCCGGCAGGTCGCGCCATGGCGCGTCGTCGTCGATCAGGATGAGAGGCGCGCCCTGCAGCATCACGGCGTGCTCGGCCTGCGTCAGCACCAGCAGGGCCGCGCTGTCCTCGATCATGCCGAGCAGCCGGCCCGGCGGGTGCGCCGGATCGAGCGGCACATAGATGCCTTGCGCCTGCAGCACCGCGAGAATGGCGACGATCTGGTCGATCGAGCGGCTGAGACAAAGGCCGACGCGCGTCTCGCTATGGACGCCACGTGCACGCAAATAATGAGCGAGCTGCGCGCTGCGCCTCGCCAGCTCGCGATAGGTCACGCTCTCGCCCGTCGCGGTCAGGGCGACCGCATCGGGCTGACGGCGGGCGACCAGTTGGAAGCGTTCGTGCAAGCCTGGCGGGGACGGCACGGTGTCGCTGATCGTAAGCGCGTCCGGGCGCCCGCGTTCGAGCAGCGCGCTGCGCTCGGCGGCCGAGAGCAGGCTGTCCGACCGGCATGGCGCGTCCATGGCGGCGGCCATCGTCTCCAGGCAGCGCGTATAGCACTCGGCCATGCGATCGAGCTGCGCGGCCGGAAGGATCGCCGCATCCGCGATCATCACCAGTTCGAGCGTATCGGACGACGGCAGCACGCTGGCCTGCAGGATCAGCGGGAAGTCGGTCTGTTCCCACACTTTGTAGCCGAGAACCTCGACGCCGCCCTGCTGCGTGATCGCCTCGTAGACGTGGAAATGGACAAAGTTGAACACGGTCTCGAACAGGCGTCGAGCGCCGGCCAGTGTCTTGATCGCGGCCATCGGATAGTGCCGGTGCGGCAGCAGCCGGCGCTCGGCCGCGAAGGTAGCCCGCACCAGGTCCAGACTGCTGCCGGCATCGGCCAGCGAGAGCTGCAGCGGCAGCGTGTTCAGGAAGACGCCGAGCACGCGCTCTCCGCCGTCGCATTCGGGCCGGCAATTGATCGTGAGCCCCGTGGCGACCTCGCGCTCTCCCGTCAGGAACGACAGCACGCGCAAATGTGCTGCGAGCAGCACGCTCTTCAACGGCGCCTCCGCCCGCGCCGCCAGTGCGCGCAGGCCCGAAGCGACCGAGGCGCTGACCGGCACCGGCACCAGCCGGATGTCGCGACCAACAGATGCGGCGCCGACCGGCGAGCGCGGCATCCGGCCGGACGGCAGCCGTTCGACCTCGGCGGCCCAAAACTGCTGATGCGCGGGCGCGGCGATCGCCGCGCGCTCCAGCGCGATCAGCTCGGCGAAGGCGACCGGCGGGCGCGCTGCGGTGAGGGGCACGCCGCCGCGGCAGCGAAGCGCATAGCCCGACAATAGCTGCGTCATCAGCGTCGCCACGCTCCAGCCGTCGAGAATGACGTGATGGAAGCCGAGCACGATCTGCATTTCGTCCGCCGCGCGCCGGAGCAGATGGAAGCGCAGCAACGGCGCGGTCGCGAGCTCATAGGGCGTGCGACGCATCTGCTCGACGATGTCTAGGATGCGCAGCTCCTGGGCGTCGTGACCGAGGCCGGACACATCCTCGCCGGTACAGCGGAGCGCGGCGCTCTCGTTCACCAGCTGCAGCTGCTCCTCGAAACTGGCCAGCGACAGGCTGGTGCGCAGCACATCGTGCTGGGCCATCGCGGCGGCAAGCTCAGCGTTCCACGCCGGCAGATCGAGCGGCAGCCGGACGTGGAACGTGAACACGTCGCGATAGAGACAATCGGCCGGATTAAGCTGCTCCTCGAACAGCATGCCGGCCTGCAGCCGCGACAGCGGATAGGCATCGCTAATCCCGGCGGGGATGCGGGCGCGATCGGCCGCGGACAAGAGCGCAAACGGCGCCGTCGCTGACCTTGCTTGTGCAGGACGCGCGAGCGCCGCCTCTACATCGATCGCCCGGGCCAGGTCGACCACGCGCGGGTGACGATAGAGCGTCGCGACCGAGGTCTCGAACCCTGCCTTCCGCAGCTGAGCGAGAACCTGGAGACTGATCATCGAATCGCCGCCGCGCGCGAAGAAATCGTCGAGACGGCCGACGCGTTGCACCTCCAGCAATTCTTCCCAGATGCGCGCGATCGCGCGCTCGGTGCCCGTCTGCGGCGGCTCGTAGACACCTGACGCGCCGCGTGCCTCACCATCGGGCGCCGGCAACGCCTTGCGATCGAGCTTGCCGTTGCGCGTCAGCGGCCAGCTCGGCAGATGCACGAAGGCGGAGGGAACCATGTGCGCCGGCAGCGCCTGCTCGCAACGTCCGCGCAGATCGGCCGCGATGGCGGCGTCCGCCGCCGCGGCCAGGTAATAGGCCACGAGTTGCCGACGCCCCGGCGCATCCTCACGGGCGACGACGACGCAATCGCGCACCAGGGGATCGGCGGCAAGCACGGCTTCGATCTCCGCGGGCTCGATGCGGAAACCACGCAGCTTCACCTGATCGTCACAGCGGCCGAGATATTCGATATCGGCTGACGGCCGCCAGCACGCCAGATCGCCGGTGCGATACAGCCGCGCGCCTGGCTCACTCGCGTAGGCATCCGGCACGAAGCGCGCGGCCGTTCCGCCGGGAAGATGGAGATAGCCGCGCGATACGCCGGCGCCGCCGACATAGAGCTCGCCTGACACGCCTTCCGGCACCGGCTGCAACGCCTCGTCCAGGATATACAGAGCAAGGTCGGGAATACGCTGTCCGATCAGGCTGCGACTGCCGGTCCGGCAATCCTGATCCGTGATCAGCCGCCGCGTGACGTGGACGGTGGTCTCGGTGATCCCGTACATGTTGAACAGCTGCGGCTGCTGGTCACCATGGGCATCGAACCATGGCGCCAGCATCGCAGGCTCGAGCGCTTCGCCGCCGAAGATCACCGTCCGCAGCCGCAGCGCCGCGGATCGCTCGGCGTGGCGCGAGCCGGCCATCAGCGCGCGAAACGCCGACGGCGTCTGGTTCAGCACCGTGACCCCCTCCTCGACCAGGACCGAGAGGAACTGCTCCGGCGCGCGGCTGGTGAGATAGGGCACGATGACGACGCGGCCGCCATGCAGCAGCGCGCCCCACATTTCCCAGACCGAGAAATCGAACGCGAACGAGTGGAACAGCGTCCAGACGTCGTCGCTGCTGAAGTTGAACCAGGCCCGCGTGGCCGCCATCAGCCGCGTGACATTGCCGTGCGTGACCACGACGCCGCGCGGCCGGCCGGTCGAGCCTGACGTGTGGATCACATAGGCCGCATTCGCAAGCACGACGTCGACCTGGGGCGGCCGGTCGTCGGCGGCCGAGAACGCGCTCGGCGCATCGATGAAGATGGCATGCACTTGGCCCAGATCGAGCTCACTGGCCATCGCTTGGGTCGTGACGACCGTTGCGATGCGGCTGGCGGACAGCGTGGCAGCCAAATGAGCGGCGGGATCGCCCGGGTCCAGCGGCACATAGGCGGCCCCCGCTTTGAGAATGCCGAGGATGGCCACGACCATGGCGCAGCTGCGGTCGAGATAGACACCGACGCGATCTTCCCGGCCGATGCCACACGCCACCAACCTGTGCGCGAAGCGGTTGGCGCGACGATCAAGCTCGGCGTAGGTCAGCTGGATGCTGCCGTCGGTGACGGCCACACGGTCAGCATAGCGGTGCGCCACGCGCGCAAACCAGCCGTGCAGGCTCACATCCGCGACTGCGACGTGATCGATCTCGTTGCGGCGCTTGATGAGCTCGGTCCGCGCGGCCGCGCTCATGATGGGAAGCAGGCTGACCGGGGCTGCATCGTCGCGCGCGATCGCCTGCAGCAGCGCGAGCAGGCCGTCCCGCATCTGCCTGATCGTCTCCGGCTGGAACAGGCACGTCTTGTATTCGATCAGGCCGCGCCACCCGCCCGCCGTCTGCTCGACATGCAGGCTGAGATCGAACTTGGACATCACGCTCGGCATCTGCAGTGCACTGAAGCGCAGGCCGGGCGGCGACAATTGCTCGACGTCGCTCTTCAAGAACAGGAAAAGCGCGCGGAACAGGGGATTCTGACCGACTGCCCGATCGGGGCGCAGCGCCTTCACGACCGCGTCGAACGGCGTGGCCTGATGCGCAAAACCCTGCAGCACCTCGCGGTGGACCTGCGCGAGATGGTCGCGAAAGGCGGCATCCCGGCCGCCATGGTCGAGACGAAGCACGAGCAGGCTGGCAAAGAAGCCGACGATGTCCTCAAGCTCGCGCTCGTTGCGGCCTGCAATGGAAGTGCCGATCGAGATGTCATCGCTCCTGCTATAACGCTGCAGTAGCAGGCCGAAGGCGGCGAGCATGATCGAGAACATCGTGACGCCCTGCCGGCGCGCGAGGTCAGCGAGCGCATTCGACAGTTCCGCCGGCAGCGCGAAGGGCTCGGAGGCGCCCCGATAGTCGGGCGCGCTCGGTGCGCGCCGGTCCGTCGGAAGCTGCAACTCCGGCGCGTCGGCCAGATGCTCACGCCAGTAGGCGAGATCGCGATCGGTCCCGGCTCCCGCAAGTTGATCGGCCTGCCAATGGACGGCGTCAGCGAATTGCAGCCGTGGAAGCGGCAGCGACAGGCCGCGATAGACGTCGACCATCTCGCGCAGGACCAGGCCTGCCGACCAGGCGTCCGCCACGAGATGATGCGCGCAGACCAGGAAGCACCAATCGCGCTCGCCAAGCCGGGCCAACGTCGCGCGCAACAACGGCGGTTCGGCGAGGTCGAAGGCATGGTCGCCGTCTGCATCCATCAGCGCGATCAGCGCCGCGTCCCGTTCGTGCTGCGGCAGCTTGCACAGATCGACGGTGCGGAACGGCACCGTGACGCGGGCGTGGATGCGCGCCACCGGCTGGCCGTCGATCTGCTCGAACGTCGTCCGCAGACTTTCGTGACGCTCCACGCTGGCGTCGAGCGCGGCCTGCCAGCGCGCCGGATCGAGCTCTCCCTCGATGCGGATCGCCGAGCGGACGACATAGGCCGGAAGGCTCGCGGGATCGAGCTGATGCAGGAACCACAGATTCTGCTGGGCCAGCGAGAGCCGGGTGCGGTCGGCGCCCACAGGCGCTGGACCGATAGCAAGACCCGGCTCGGCCCGGCCGCGCTTGAGATATCCGATCAGCTCCGCCTTGTGAGAACGAAGCTGGTCGCGCAGCTCGGATGTCACGGCTCCGGCGGGGGCGCTGACGCGCAGGTCCTCGCCGGCGACGCCGAGATCGATGCCCTGGCGCGCGCAGGTCTCGAGCAGCTGCAGCAGATCAGAGCGTGAACTCATCGCGCACCTTTTCTCGTCCCGGCTCGAGATCGGCCGGAGCCTGCCGCGCCCGCACGGCGTCGACGCGGAAACCGATGAGCAGCGTTTCAGCGAGTGACGCGATGCTGGCCCCGCGCAGCAGATCGATCAGCGAGACGTCCAGGCCGAGCTCGCGGCCGATACGGTTCTTGAACTGCATGGCGACCAGCGAATCGAGTCCGAGATCGGTCAGACGGCGGCTCACCTCGACGCGCTCGCGCCGCTGCTTCAAGATGTCGCCGACAATGCCGCACAGGGCATTCAGCAGCAGCTCGCGCTGCGCTTCGAGATCGTGCGACTTCAGCGTGGCGAGGAATGCCGTGGCGGCAGCCGATTGTTGCACGGCACGGCCGGCCTTCTCGCCCAGCACCTCGCGCAGGATCGGCAATCCCGCGAGCAGGCCATCATGCTCGGCGAGCGTCGTGAGATCACCCGGCAGCACCGCAACGCGCGCCGCAGACGGATGGCCGAGCAGCCGCGCCAGCACCGCGATGCCCTGGTCAGGCGTCATCCGGCTCATGCCGGCCTGGGCGAGGCGCGCATGCGCCTGCTGCCCATAGGCGGTGGCGGCGAAACCGACATCCGACCAGGCGCCCCAGGCGATCGAGAGCGCCATTTGCCCGCTTGCGCAGCGCCGCTCGGCGAGGCCATCGAGAAAGGCGCAGGCCGAGGCATAGACCGACTGTCCAGCGGGTGGCGTGAGCGAGGAGAAGCTCGAAAACAGCAGGAAGAAATCCAACGGCCCATTGCCGAGCGCGCGATCCAGGGCATGAGCCCCGACCACCTTGGCCCGCAGGCCCGTCTCGAGATCTGCCGGCGTGACGGCTTCCAGCGGCTGATCGTGAAATACGCCGGCGGCGTGGACGGCGCCGCGAATGGCGGGACGATCGCTCGCCTTCCAGTCGTCCAGGATGCGCGAGAGCGCTGCGGCGTCGCCAATGTCGACGCTCCTGTAGTCGACGGTGACGCCCTGCGACGCGAGCTCGGCGATATCAGGATCATCGGCGTCGCGCACCGAGCGTGCGAGCAGAAGCAGGTGCCGTGCCCCGCGCTCGACCAGCCAGCGCGCGACCGTGAGGCCGAGGCCACCGAGACCGCCAGCGATCAGATAGGTGCCCTCGCCACTGATGCTGAGTGGTTCCGCGGCTGGCTTCAGCGGCGCGCGAACGAGGCGCCGCACGTACTGGACGCCGCCGCGCAAGGCGATCTGATCCTCGCCGGGCGCGCCGCGCAACAGCGCCGCGATTCCAGATGCGGCATCTGCGGGCGCAGCCTTCGGATCGATGTCGGCGATCCCGCCCCACAGCCGCGGATGCTCGCGCGCCACGGCCGCGGCCATGCCCCAGAGGCTTGCATGCACGCATCCGGCGACCGCGTCATCCTCGCTGACGGCCTGCGCATCCGATGTTCCGATCCAGATGCGGGTCGGGCATCCCGCGCGGCGCGTCACCGCCTGCACCAGGGCGATGACGGTCCCTACCCCGCGCGCCTGCGCCGCCAGCAAGGCCGCGCTGTCCATGTCCGCAATCGACGGCGAGTCGAGCGGCCACAGACAGAGGATGCCGGGACAGGTCGTCAGATCGAGCGCATCGAGCCACGCGAACTGCTCCGCGGCCGGCAGCTCAGCCTGGTCCTTGAAGCGGCGTATGGCGAACGGCTTGCCGGCCGCTGCTTTGAGCCACGCATCGGCGACGCCCCGCTCATCAGCCAGCACGATCCAGTTGTCGGCGGACTGCTTAGCAGATGACGCTGTAGCAGGACTGACCCGCCAGCGAATGTCGTAGCCCCAATCAGCGAGCTCATCGTCCACGGCCTCTGTCTTCAGCCGCTCGACCACGAGGTCGCGGATCGACAGCAGGGGCTGCCCGTCCGCATCGCACGCGACGACGCTCCCGCTCAAGGACCCCCTCGATGCATCGGCGATCTGCGCAAAGGCATGAACATCATCTTCCGGCCAGTCGCTGACCGGCCGGTGCAACTGCACCCCGCCGACGCGCGTCGGCACGAAGATGCCGTCGGGATCGCTGGCGCCGACATGGTGCAGCAGCGCGGCGAGCGCCGTCTGCAGGCAGCCATCGATGAAGGCGGCGCCGACCTCGCGCGAGCGGTCCGCGCGCGCACGGCCCGGGAGGCGACCAAGCGCCCGGCCGTCGCCGACAGAAAGTGCGCGCAGCACGCGCAGGCTGCCCTGCAGTTCAACGCCGCGCGCAGCGAGGCCGCTATAGAAATCGGCAACGGACAGCTCGGTGGGACAGCTCTGCCGAGCTACAGCAAGTTCGACGCTTAGTTCATTTGCATCGCGTCCAGCTACCGGGCCGCTGCCTGCGCAAGCCTGCTCGTGCAGATCGCGCAGCGCTGCGAGCTGCGGCAGGTGAGCGAGGATATCAGTGTCGCCGAGACCGAAATCCAGCAGGCACGCGATCTCGTCGACACCGGCCGCGCGCAGGCGCAAGCTCATGTCGAGGCAGCTGTCCGGCGTGCCGAACAGCGCCCGCGTCCCCTCGAAACGCTCATAGAGAAACGCGACGAACGCCTCCATATCGGCGTCGGAGAGCGCGTCGATGTCAAAGTCCTGGCCGCGACTCTCGGCGAGCCCGCGCAGCAGCGGCTTGCTGGCCTTGAGGTAATCGCAAAACGGTTTGCGGGCGACGCGCCGCACCGTCTGCAGATCATCGGCAATGAAGGTGTGGCACATCACGGTGACGCGACCAGCCTCGGGATCATGGCCGTGCTCGGCGCGGGCGGCGCGATAGATCGCGATCTTCTCGGCCAGCGCGTCGACGTCCTGATCGAGCAGATGGGTGAGCAGGTTGGTGCCCAACGCGCCGGCCTGCCGGAACGACTCCGGATTGCGCGCCGCCGTGATCCAGAGCGGCAGCTCCTTCTGCAAAGGCGTCGGATAGACCCGCACCTGCGTGTCGCCGTTCGGACCGCCGGCTGTGACAGGCTCGCCGCGCCAGAGTGCGCGCAGACGTTCGACGCCGTCGTAGAGATCGCGATAGCGATCCTCGTAATTGCCGGACGCCAGCAGGAAGTCGGCCGGATTCCAGCCCGGCGCCACGGAGACGCCGATCCGGCCGCCGGACAGATTGTCCACCATCGCCCATTCCTCGGCGATGCGGATCGGATGATGCAGCGGCAGCACCACGCTGCCGGCGCGCAAATGGATGCGGCTGGTCTCGCGCGCCAGCGCGGCATGCAGCACCGATGGATTCGGATACAGGCTTCCCATCGGCGTGAAATGCCGTTCCGGCACCCAGACGGCACCGAAGCCTGCGGCATCACCGCACCGGGCCGCCTCCAGAATCAACGCGTAGCGATCGGCCGGCGCATCGGACTCGATCGCCGCAAAGAACATCATCGAGAATTCGAGCGCCGCCTGCGCGCCGCGGGCGATCGGCGCCGTTGTCGCATCGCTCGCGTTCGTGGCAGAGCGAAGCGCCGTTGCAGGGCGCGGCAGCCGCACGCGGGCGCGGGTGTGGAGCTGCCACCCGGTCGTGCCATCATCCGCGCGGCGCGCATGGATGCTCAGCGCGGCCATGCCGCCCGGACGGTGCTCCAACTGAACCTGGATACGCTGCGCGGCAGGATCCTCCGCGTATAGCGTGCGCACCAGCTCGATGTCCTCAACCTCGCAGCAGTCGACATCAAAGCCTGTGCGCGCCGCCTCGAGCGCCAGCTCGATCTGCGCCGACACCGGCCAGATCGCGCGCCCGAGCAGCGCGTGCTCGCCGAGATGGCGGCGTCGTGCGGGCTCTGCATCCACCTCCCAGGTCTGAGTCCCTGCGGGCGCACCGACCACATCGACACGCTCACCCAGCAGCAGCTCGGAGCCGACGCGGCGTGGCGCAGCCAGCTCGGCCGGCCGGCGATCCTCCTCGGGATAGAGCCAATGACGCTCGCGCCGGAACGGATAATGCGGCGCGGCGGTGCGATGCCGCACCGCGCCCGCATGCACCGCGCGCCAGTCGATCGCAACACCATCGACATGCAGGCGTGCGAGCGCCGAGCAGGCCGTCTCATCATCATCGCGGCCACGCCGCAAGGTCGGACAGGCCGTCCATTCGGGGACGATCTGCATCGCGAGACCCGCCAGAATCGGCTGCGGTCCCAGTTCGAGCGCATGCGAGAACCCGGCTGCCGCCAGCGTCCGCACGCTGTCCTCGAAGCGCACCGGCGCCAGCACGTGCTCGCACCAATAGTCCGGGTGCGCGATATGCTCGGGCGCGACGAAGCCGCCGGTCAGGTTCGACACCAACGGCACGACCGGCGCCTGCATCTGGACGCCCGCGAGTGCGCTGCGCAGGCGCGCGACCATCGGGCGCATCAGCGGCGAGTGGAATGCGTGCGACACGGCCAGCCGCTTGACCTCGATCCCCGCGGCCCGGGCCTGATCGATCACGACGCGCAGATCATCCAGCGCGCCCGAGATCACGTTCTCACAGGGCGCATTGAAGCCGGCGACGGCGAGCGTTTCCGGAAACGCAGCCACCGCTTCGCACGCCCAGTTCGCCGGCGCAAAGACCACCGCCATGCCGCCGCCTGCAGGCAGCTCCTGCATCAGGCGTCCGCGGATCGCGGCGAGACGCAGCGCGTCCTCCGGCGTCAGCACGCCGGCGGCTGCAGCCGCCGAGATTTCTCCGACGCTATGTCCGAGCACCGCGGCGGGCTCGATGCCCCAGTGACGCCAGAGCTCGAGCAGCGCCAGTTGCAACGCGACCAGCGCCGGCTGCGTATATTGCGTCTGATCAAGCAGAGCGCCATGAGGGGAGCCTGGCTCGGCGAACAGCAGATCCGTCAGCACGATGCCTGTCTGGTCGCGCAGCAGCTCGCAGCAATGATCCAGCGCGTCGCGAAAGCGCGGCTGAGTGGCGTAGAGGCGGCGCCCCGCCCCTGCATATTGCGAGCCTTGCCCGGTGAACAGCAGCACGGGACGAACGGCCTCGCGCGGCGCACGACCGCGGGCGATTCCGGTGGAGCGCCCGGACGCCGCCGCGCGGAGCTGCTCGGCCATGTCGGCCGCGCTCGTCGCGACAATGGCGATCCGCTCGCGCAGATGGGCGCGTCCGGTGCTCGCGGTGAAACAGATATCGGCCAGTTCATCCGTGCCGGCCTGCGCAAGGCGATCGGCATAGCGGCCGCACAGCGCATCAAGCACGTCCGGTCCGGTGGCTGACAGCGGCAGCACCCAGTGCTGCTCGCGCGATGTTGCATCCAGCGGCGCACCGTCCCGCGCCGCGTCGTTCCCTGCTGCAACAGACGAGACGACATCGACGCTGTGCGGGATCGGCTGTGCCCGCGCGGCATCGGCGGGCGCGGCTTCGAGGATCACCTGCGCATTGGTGCCGACGAAACCGAAGGCGTTGACCGCCGCGAGCCGCGGGCCGTTGCCGAACCACGGCGTGGACGCCGTCGGGATCACGATCGGCCGGCCATTCAGCCGGATCTTCGGATTGAGCTCGCGCAGATGCAGGCTCGGCGGGATCTCACCGTGCTGCAGGACCAGGAGCGCCTTGATCAGGCCGCAGATGCCCGCGGCGCTTTCCAGATGCCCGAAATTGGTCTTCGCAGCCCCCAGCGCCAGAGGCCGCTCCGCAGGCCGCTCGCCATACACATCGCCGATCGAGCCGACCTCGATCGGATCGCCAAGCGGCGTGCCGGTGCCGTGGCATTCGACGTAGCCGACATCCGCCGCCACCACGCCCGCCGCAGCCAGCGCATCGCGAAACACCGCGCGTTGCGCAGCACCGCTCGGCGCCGTGAAACCGTTGCTCCGGCCATCCTGGTTGACGGCCGAACCGCGCACCAGGCCGAGAATGCGATCGCCGTCGGCTTCGGCCGCCGACAGCCGCTTGAGGACGATGACGCCGCAGCCTTCCCCGCGCGTATAGCCGTCGGCCGTGGCGTCGAACGTCCGGCAGCGTCCGCTCGGCGAGATCATGCGCGCCCGCGACAGATTGATCGTCGGCTCGGCGACAAGCATGACGTTGACACCGCCGGCGAGCGCAACCTCGCATTCGTTGTTGCGCAGAGCCTGGCAGGCGAGATGCACGCTCACCAGCGACGACGAGCATGCCGTATCGACCACGATGCTCGGTCCCTGCAAACCGAGCACGTAGGACACGCGTCCGGCGGCCGCGCTGAAGGTCGCGCCGGTGCCGAGATAGGCGCCGATCTCCTCACGCCCCATTTCACGCAGCTGACGAGCGTAGTGATCCTGGTACATCATGCCGACATAGACGCCGGTGCGGCTGCCGCTCAGGCCGAGCGGATCGTAACCGGCATCCTCCAGCGCCTCCCAGGCCACCTCGAGCAGGACGCGCTGCTGCGGATCCATGTTCGCGGCCTCGAGCGGCGAGATGCCGAACAGTTCGGAGTCGAAGCAATCGACATCATCGAGGAAGGCGCCGCAGCGGCTGAGGATCTTGCCGGCTGCGTCGGGATCAGGATCATACAGGGCATCGGCATCGAACCGCTCGCGCGGCACGGTGCCGACGGTGTCGACGCCATCGCGCAGAACGCGCCACAAGCTCGCGGCGTCCCGCGCCCCGCCCGGAAAACGACAGCCCATGCCGACGATGGCGATCGGCTCGCTGGCAGCCACGTCGCGCTCGGCGAGCTCGTTGCGGAGCGAACGGATCTGCTCATAGGCGAGCCGCAGCAGATCGTGAATCGGTCGTTCTGCCTGACGAGCTTCGCCGTCAGGACCAAGTCCGCGCCTGTCCATCATGGCCGGCGATCCCGACCATCGATCTCTGCGGAGAGCAGTGTTGCAAGCTGACTCTCGGACAATCCGTCGAGATCGACCTCGGCGCTGCGGCCTCTCGCCGCGACAGCCACTTGGCGGCGGTCGCGCGGCCAGCGCGCTGAGCCTTCAACATCAGCCTTGGTGGCGAGGCTCTTCGCGGCGAGGCTTTGGGCCGTGGCACGCGCCAGCGCCTCGATATTGGGATAGTCCCATGCCGCGGTCTGCGATACGTCTGCTCGCACGAACTGCGCCAGGTCCGACGCGAGCTCGACCGATGTGACCGAGTCCAGGCCAAAATCCGCAAAGGCACGGCGCCTGTCGACGCTCGCAATATTCAGCTGGGACCGCTTGGCAATCCACTGCTGCAGCCAGCGCTCGATCGCAGCATGATCCAGGACACCGGCGGCACCGTCAGTTGCGCGCGTCAGCACCGCGGCGCGCTGCACGCCCGGGGCCGAGACCTGGGCCGGTGCGACCGTCTCTTCCGGACGCAAGGCCATCGCTTCGGCCGCGCTCTCCTCCCGGCGCAGCAGAGGATCGAGCTGATCAACGACGCCCGGACGACGCTGCTCGTGATCGCCGATGTCACGGACGAACCGCGCGACGGCCGCCTCGATCTCGGTAACGCCGAGCGGCTCGGGCGCAGCCCCCGCGATGGCGTCGTCGATGGCCTTGGTCGCCATGGCGAGACGCTGACCGACCCAGTCGCGCGCACGGGCCGCGAGCGGATCGGCGGCAGAGGAGCCGCTGTCCTTGTCGGACTCGACCACGGCGCACCACACCGTCCAGCAGCCGAGCTCGGCCAGCAGAGCCACGCCCCGCTGCACGTCGACATTGGTTTGCACGAGCCGCCGCGCCGCGCCGTCTAGCGCGTCGCTGAGCTCGGGCACCGCCAATCGGTCGCGGAGGAAGGACCGCAATTGCTCGCTGCCGGCGGCCACGCGGCTGCCGACGAACATCTGCATCGTCTCGGTCGGCCCTTCGAAGATGCGCAGCAGGCGAACGTCGCGCAGCATCTGCGGCGCGAGATTGGTTTCGATATAGCCGCGCCCGCCGAGCATCTGGACGAGGCTGTCCACCCCGCGATAGGCGGTTTCGGCCGATAGCGCCTTGATCGCGGCGTAGATCTCAGCGGGGACGTCGATCCCGGCGTCGAGCCATCCGGCGATCGACTGAACGAACTGATCGAGCGCCACCGCCTCGACCAGCACCGCGGTCAGCCGGTCACGCGACACGACGTTGTCGAGCAGCCGTCCCGACGCGATCTGCCGCCGGCCGGCATAGCGCACCATGAGCTGGGCGCTGCGCTTCAGCACGCCGGCTGACACCGCTGCCGTGCAGGCACGGCCCAGCTGCAGGATCTCCTGGGCGATCTGCATGCCGCGCCCGATCCCGCCGAGCACATCGGCAGCCGTCGCACGCGCATCGCGCAGCTCGACACAGTTCTGCACCATGCCGCGCAGGCCGACCGTCAGCTCTTCGGGTCCTTGAATGAGACCGGGCGTATGCTGCGCCAGAGTGAAGGCGGTGATGCCACGGTTGACGCCTGCACGATCGATGACGCGGGCAAAGACGTGGATCGTGCCGGCCCACGACGCCGTGCCGATCCAGCGCTTGCTGCCATTCAGCGTGTAGGTGCCGTCGTCGTTCTCGACGGCGGTGGCCGTGATCGCCGTCGAGTTGGACCCGGCGGCGGGCTCCGTGAATGCGAAGCTGGCGAGCTGACGCCCCTGCGCGAGATCAGGGAGCAACAGCCGGCGCTGCGCCTCCGTCCCATGACGCAGCACGGGCTGTACGCCGAGCACATTATGCGCAGCGACGAACGCCGCAATCGTGGTGTCGATCGCGGCGATCTGCTGCAGGACCCGCAGCATGTCGCGATACGACAGCGCAAGGCCGCCGACCTCTTGCGGCGCTCGCATGCCAAGCAGGCCCTTGCGGCCGAGATCGAGCACGATGTGCGGCGGAATGGTGCGGCGCTCGTCGACGAGGCGCGAGTCGATCCGCGTCTCGGCATAGTCGCGCAGCCACGAGATCGCGAGCTCGGCCCTACCGGGCTCTCCAGATTGATCGCCGAGGCCGGACGCAGCAACATCTGTTCCGACGATGTCGGCGGCAGAGTTGGCGCCCGCACGCGGCGCCTCCCAGCGAAATACCTCGGCAAGCTCGCGGGCCGCGAAGGCCCGCGCGCATTCCCGGCGCTGAACCTTGCCGCTGGAGGTGCGCGGCAATGTCGGCGGCTGCAACAACACGACCGCGTCGAGCGCAAGCCCATGCTCCTCTGCGACGGCCGTGCGGATGGCGCTGACGACCTGGTCGCCATCGAGCCGACGCAGCGCTGTCCGACGCACCTCATGCACGACGACCGGATGCTCGCTGCCATCCCGCAAGACGGCAAAGGCGGCGCCGGAATCCGCCGGCTGCAGGCTCGGATGCGCCATCGCGACGGTGCGCTCGATATCCTGCGGATAGTGATTGCGGCCGCGAATGATCAGCAGATCCTTGATGCGCCCGGTCACGCAGACCTCGCCGGCGTCGACGAAGCCGAGATCTCCGGTCCGGAAGTAGGCCACGTCATCGCTGCCGTCGGCCAGCCTCACGCCGAATGATGCCCGCGTCTGCTCGGCATTCCGCCAATAGCCGAGCGCGACATGCGGCCCGGCCAGCCAGATCTCTCCGACGACACCGTCCGCCACCGGCCGGCAACTTTCAGGGTCGACGATGCGCAGCGTCTCTCCCGGCGCAGGCCGCCCACATGAAAACAGCACCCTGGCCCCGGGCATCTCCGGCACCACGCGCCGTGCCTCGCGCCGCTCGAGCGCCGCGCCATCGAGGGAGATGCGGCGCCCGCCGCTGCCGGGCTCGCTGCCGGCCGCAAACAGCGTCACCTCAGCCATACCGTAGCACGGATGGAACGCCTTCGGATTGAACCCGCTCGGAGCAAAGGCCGCGGCGAAGGCATCGGCGACGCGGGAATCGACTGGCTCCGACCCGCAATAGGCGACACGCACGGACGACAGATCGAGCGAGCGCCGCTGCTCGTCGCTGATCCCCTCCACACAACGCGCATAGCCGAAGTTGGGCGCCCCGACCCAATCGGGGCGAAAGCGCGTGATGGCTTCGAGCCAGGTCGCGGGACGCCGGATGAAGGTCGGCGCCGCCAGCAGCACCACGCGCGCGCCAAGAAACAGCTGCTCGAGAAGACTGGCGATCAACCCCATGTCGTGAAACACCGGAAGCCAGCTGACCGTATCCGAACGGCTGGTCAGCCCGAAGCTGTCGCGAATCATGATGAGGTTCGTGAGCAGATTGGCGTGCGTGACGACAACCCCCTTGGGAGCCGTCGTCGATCCCGATGTGTACTGCAGGAACGCGTAGCTGTCGGGCGACAGATCCGGTCCGACAAACCGCTCCGCGCAGCCTGGATCGACCTCCTCGCAAATCAGCAGTGCGCCCGGATTCTGTCCGTCGCGGCGCATTCCCTCGAGCCAAGCCTCGGTCCGCGCTCTCGCTGCAGACGTCGACACCACGACGCTGGCCTGCGAGTCCGCCAGGATGCGCGCCAGCCGCGGCCAATGCCGCGCATTAGCCGGGGGGTACGCGGGAACGGCAACCACACCGGAATAGAAGCAAGCGAGAATGGCCGCGACGAAGTCGAGCCCCTGCGGACAAAGCAACAGCGCACGCTGTCCGGGTTCGGTCAGATCGAGCAGGCTGGCCGCCATCGCACGCGCGCGCGCGTCGAGCTCGCCATAGCTCCAAGTCTCCTCGCTGCCATCATCGCCGAGAAACGTGACCGCAGGATTTTCGCTCTGAGCAGTCGCATGCCCGCGCAGGATGTCGACGAAAATCTGAGGGCGACGGGAATGCATGAAAACAAATTCCCCAAAATTAACTCATGTATATCATGGGTACTAACAAGGTCAATCTTTGCTCGCATTCTTCATCAACACACGCAACGATCCATCCATCGCAAGACCAATCGTGCAGACCGTGGCGAAGCCATGCGACTGCCGTCGCAAACATTTTGCGAACTGCCACACGCGCGAGACACGACAAATCAATTGGTCGCGTTGATAGTCCTTGTGAGAACGCTCCTGCTGCCGGTCATGATCAACGCCGCGCTCTACGACATTCGAGATCATGAACTCCGCGAGCGCCTCGCAAAGCCGGCAGGACGCCGACGAGGAGACTTAGTTCAGGACTTCGAGCCAGCCACGGCCGACCATCTCGGCAACATCGATTCTGGCATGGACACATACACGCGTTCCATCGAGAGTCAGGTCGCCCTGCAGCGCCAGCATGCCCCGGCGGGCATCGAGGTCGCAACCAGCCAGTTCAAGCGTCTTTGGATCGAACCGGATTCCGAGCTCAGTACCACCGCGGGTCTCGGGAAACCGGACCATGACATGCCCAAGCTCGATGCGCTCACGCAGCCGCCGTGATGGATCATCGCCCAGACCGATGATCTCCACGCGATGATCGCCATGGCTGAGGGTCTCGACCACGGAGGGGCCCTCCGGCATCGGAATAGGAGCCGGCGCAGGACCGGGATTGGCCATCTGCTCCCGAAGACTGCGCGGCCGCATGTCTATCCAGACCTCGTCGATATGAGCCAAGCATTCCGGCTTCGTTCCGGACATTCCGGTCGCATGCCAGCCCGGAGGTATCTCTCGCCCCTCGGGCCAGATCGAATACTGCTCCTCATGATTCATGACGACGAGATAACGCGGCTCGGCGGACATGCTGGACATCTGAGCTCCCTGATCGACAACGCCGTTCGATGAGGCCGTGTTTGTAGTCACTGATCGGCCGTTCATTTCAAAATTGCATCTCGATATCGCCGCGAGAACTGCAAACAGATGACAGCCTCGTCTCCACGCGACTCGATCGTCCCTGGTCGATTGTCCCTACAATCCTCTTCGACGCGAACCCGCCGGTATCGAGCCCAACGTCCAGCGCCATTCATCCGCACCGTGTCGGGCATCGTTCCGATCCCAATCAGCCCTTGCACCTGCGCGCACCCGGACCCGCTCGACGCGGGCTTGCATGCGAGCCGACTCAAGGCTCCATCGCAGCGACCGCCGCCACCGCGTTGTAGATGGCATTCCCCAACTCCGGATCGGATCTCAGCGACCGTCGTGAAAATATTCTCGTCACGCGCTCGAAATCTCGCGCCGACAATCCACCCCTGAGCACACGAACGAGTTCGGCCACGGACGCCTCGGGATCAAGCCGCACGTCGTCGGTCGGGTCCATCTCCGTGTCATCGTCATCAACGACCGTGTCTTCTCGTTTTGGGTCAATGCGCGCGGCGCGGCGATCATCGCCCCTGCGAAGCGCCCGCGCCCGTTCCCGGACCGACGCAACTGCAATGTGCTTTCCAGCCAGAACGTCGGCCAGGACATCGTCGACGAGCTGCTTCGGAGCGCTTGGCGCGGACAAGATATAAAGTAGGGATGCGGGCAAAAGCGAAACGTTTTCGCATTTGCCGGCCGTCCAATTCGCCACCTGCATGTAGTTTTGTGCTGTTCGCACAGGAATACCGACCTCCTGCTCGACCCAGTTCGCAAACGCGCCATGAGCGAGATAATGTTTGGCGGCCACCAGGTCCTTGCCGACTTGAATGATCGATCGCGAAGCGGTCTGACTGATCCGCCGGGCCTGCCCCCTGAGAAACCTCGCCACCGACGGATCGACGGAGCCGTAATCGAAACCGGATTTGCTGGAGGCGTACGACTGCTCAACCTGGGACGTCACGAACCCGACTTTTGTATCAATACGGCTCAGCATCCGCATGCTATGTTCGGACACGCTGCGACCCCCTTCCAATCCACCTGTCTCGAACGCTCCAACCAAGATACGCCCTGGCGTCTTACGGGTGTCTATTTCACATTTAACAACCTATAGTGTTATTCAATCGCCACGCACGGTCAAGCAACAAATACCGCATGCGACCTCACCGGAGTGACATCCTCACCGAAACGGCAACCGGCAACGCGATCGATGCGCGCGCCGCGGCAATCCGCAGGTTTCTATGCGGAACTTAGATCTCCGTACCAAACAGTCGGTCCTATGGGCCTTGCACTCACTCCCCTGAGCCCCACACCTTCCGGCCGGGACGCCTGATGCTTGTCAGCGGACATGACGCCTCATTCCTCCTGGATCGAGGCCGCAACGCAAGCGTCAAATCCAGAGCTGCATCAACTATCACCAGCTATCATGATCCGAGTGGTATCGTGTTGACTGACATTTGCGCAGACACCCTGGAGCGGCGAAGCCACTCTCGACCCCGCAAGGTCGCTGCCGTGCCTCAATCGCTCACGGGCGACGTGCGTACCGTCACCGCTCCTGATTAGATTCACCCCCGACGTCGACATGCAGCATGCGACCATGAGGTCTTGGCTGGCTTACAGCGCAAAGTTGTGATAAGTGTCGAAGTACCAAGCAACGTATTGGCCCCCAAAGCTCCGCGACGGCGGGACGAGAGGTTCGCAGATGAGCCAGGACGCGAACGAACCAAGCGCGCGAAAGCCGAAGGCGGCGATCACTCCAGCCGTTGCAGCATCGCACCCGACCGACGACTCCAGAACGGAGACGTTGTCCGATCAGGAGCGTGACGCGGCGGCCATGAAGCTGGTTGATCGCTTTTCGCTCGGGACAGGTGCAGCCGCGCTCATTCCCATTCCGTTGCTGGACCTGGCGGCTGTGGGCGGCCTTCAGCTGCAGATGCTGCGCAAGCTTGCCGCCATCTACGACGTCCCCTATTCCGAGAACCGAGGGAAATCGATCATTGCGAGTTTTGCCGGTACGCTGATCCCCGCCGGCGCGGCCCCCGCGGCGGCAGGCCTCCTGAAGGCCGTTCCCGGCATCGGAACGGCGGTCGCGGCGGTGACTTTGCCGACGTTCTGCGCGGGGGCCACCTATACGATCGGCCGAGCCTTCATTCAGCACTTCGCGTCCGGCGGAACGCTTCTCGATTTCACGCCGCCCGATTACCGGAAGTTCGCGCGAACAATGAAGGACGATTTCCGCTTGCGTAGCCGACCCGGCTCGTCAGCCGGATCTGAGGCATGACGTACGACACCATCACGGCCGGCGAGTGCATGACCTCGGACACATGAATTCAGTTCAATGACCTCAATTGCGTGACCTCAATTGCATGGCCCAAATTGCATGGCCCCAAGGACACGGTCTCGATTACATGGCCGCCAGGCGCATGATCCCCGCGCCATTTCACTCAGCCCCGCATGAGCCGCGCGCCACCCCGGGAGAACGGATTCGGCGATGATGGGAGCTGTTTACGCCATCATCTACTTGATATTCTGCGTGCTCGTCGGGCTGTGCGGCACGCAACGTCGCCTTGGCTTTTTCGCGACGTTCATCGCTTCGATCATCGTGACGCCCGTCGTCGTGCTCGTCATTCTGCTCTTCACCGCGCCAGCCAACTCGACCCGATTGTAGATCCAGAAGACGACCAATCCGCGAATACTTTCCAGAACTCGAGGGCATTGGCCACAGCCGCGCGATGTCCGAGCTTGAACGGGTCGGGTCCCGAGACATGCATTTCTTCCAACTCATTCGGCAGGAAATGCGCGGGACCCTGCGACGCCTGATCGTCATTTCCAGTATCGCCGGCGCCAGCAACGCTGCAGCCCTTGGGGCGATCAACTCCAGCGCCCAGACATCCGGCAACGAAGGGACGAGCGTCTGGATGGCTGGCGCCTTTGCCGTTTCTCTCTTTGTGTTCGTGAAGACTCAGGACTACCTCCTCGTCGCGACGACCAATGAGATCGGAGCCATCGTTCACAGGCTGCAATCCCGGCTTGCCGACGAGGTGCGGCAATCCGAGCTCGTCATGCTCGAGGGCATCGGACGCCCGGCCATTCTGACGGCCATTCTCGGACATACGACAACCTTGACGCAGGCCGCGCAGAGCCTGGCACTTGCCGGGCAAGGGTTCGTGATGCTGTTTTTCGTCGGCATCTACATCGCTTACCTTTCACCGTTGATCTTCACGATGAGCGCCATCATGATCGGAATGATCATCTGGGTCATCCACGTGATGAATCGCGCACATTCCGCTGGGGCAATCGAATCGTCCGGACTGGAGGATCGAATGCTCAATCGCCTGACCGACTTTCTGGATGGCTTCAGGGAGATCCGGCTCAACCACGCGCGCAGCGAGGAACTGTTCGACGACACGATCGAAGTTTCGCGGCAGGCCGCCAATATCAGAATTCGCACCCAGAGCGACACCTTCAGGGGCACGATATTTACCCAGAGCTCACTCTACGGGCTGCTGGGCATCGTCGTTTTCGTCTTGCCGCGCTTCGGCGACGTGGAAGGCGATGCGATCGCGAAGGTCACCCTTCCGCTGTTGTTCCTGGTCGGCAGCTGCTTCGGCGCCGTCCAGGCCATTCCCGTCATCGCAGCCGCGAATGCCGCGACCGATGGCATCATGCGGATCGAGTCCAGGCTGCGGTCGGCTCGGACCGCGGCTTCGGTCTCGCCATCGGCGCCGCGGCGCGAATTCAACGAGATCAGGCTGCACGACATCGTTTTCCACCGCGACGAACCGTCGACGGACACGCTGTTTCAGGTCGGTCCGTTGAATTTCACGCTGCATTCCGGCGACATCGTCTTCATTACCGGCGGTAACGGATCGGGCAAATCGACGTTTCTGAAACTGCTCGCCGGTCTCTATGAACCGTTGTCGGGCGACATCACCTTCGACGGGGTGCGCGTCAATGCACGGACGCGCCAGGACTATCACGAGCTGATGGCGGCGATCTTCTCCGACTTTCATCTGTTCCAACGGCCCTACGGGATCGCTGCGGCGGAACTGAACGAGGTCGATCGGCTGCTGACCTATTTCGAGCTGGATCGCAAGACGGGGCTGGTCGAGGGCGAGTTCACCACGCTCGACCTGTCGAGCGGCCAGCGCAAGCGTCTGGCGCTCGTGATCGGCCTCTTGGAAAATCGCCCCATCCTTCTGCTCGACGAGTGGACGGCCGAGCAGGACCCGGAGTTTCGCCGGACGTTTTATCAGGACTTTCTGCCTGAGCTGAAGCGAAGCGGGACGACCGTGGTGATGATAACCCATGACGAGCTGGAAATCGAAGAGCTGAGCTTTCCGTCGCGGCGATTGCGCATGGACGAAGGTCGGTTCGTGGAGCGGCATACGACGGAGATCGGCGTGTGAAGACGCGTTCAACTGTTTCGTCGGCTCCCACGCAAACGCGGTGGCAACGGTTTGCGTCCCGATCTCTTCCGCTGATCGTCGTCAGCCTGATGATCGCGACGGTGTTCATCGCCGTGATGTATCCCCACGTCGCAATCACCGTTCCGACCGGTCAGGCGGGCGTGCTGTGGAAACGGATCGGTCACTTCAGTTTCTCGTGTTTCTGCATGGCCGGACGCGGCACGGTGCTCGACCCGACGGAGCTCCGCAACGAAGGACTGCATTTCGTCTGGCCGTGGGATCGGCTCTTCCTGTACGATCTGAGGCTGCAGAGCGCGACCCAGACCTATGGCGCCATTTCCAAGGACGGCGTCAGTATTGCAGCGACGATCAACGTGCGCTTCCAGCTGAAGCACAACGCACTCGCGCAGCTGCACAAATTCATCGGACCGGACTACATGGACCTCGTGGTGCGTCCGGAGCTCGGCAGCCGAGCGCGCGAGGTGATCGCGCAATATAGCGCCGAGGAGGTCTACTCGACGGCACGTGAGGCCATCAAGAACACCATTCGCAGCAGCGGCCAAGCCAAGGTGGATGCGCAGCTCAACCGGCTGGTCCAGCCGGAGACGATCCATCGGTCGCAGCTTCCCGATCACGAGCCGCTGACGCCGGCTCTGAACGACGCGATCGACATCGTCGATGTTCTCGTTCTCGACATCACGTTGCCGGAGGCGGTGATGTCTGCGATCAATCGCAAGATCGAACAATTCTACGTCGCCCAGGAGTACGAATACCGCGTGGTTCGTGAAATGCGCGAATCGGAACGCAAGCGGATCGAGGCGGCCGGCATCCGGGATTTCCAGCAGATCGTCAGCCAGGGAATCTCGGACTCCTATCTGCGCTGGCGCGGCATCGAGGCGACGCTTCAGCTCGCGCAATCCCACAACGCGAAGACCGTGATCATCGGCAGCAACAAGGATGGCCTGCCGATCATTCTCGGCAACGCCGATGCACCTCTGCCCGCACCTATCGCCGCCAGTGCCGGCGCGGCTGAGGCCCAGACGCCACCGCCGACGCCTCACACCCAGGCGGTCTCGCCGACGGCGCCGACCTCGGAAGCGGCGACGGTGGCGACACCCCCGGTCGAGGCCGCCAGGCCCGGCACGCCGCCATCGCCCGAGCCGGCCCAACCCCAGGACTCCGCAGCGCCGCTCAAACCGCGGTCGCTGTTCCTGCCGAGCTGGTCGGACATCCAGTCGCTGGTGTCGCCGGCAGCACCACCGGTGGCTCGGCCGGCGCCGGCTCCCCCTCCCCGCCCGAACCGGCCGCGGACGGAACGACCGCCGCCACCGCAGTAGCCAGTGTCTTGGAGACGGATCCGGAAGCCGCGCAGCATCAGGCGATCCAGCGCTCGACCTCCGATACGGCGAGGCTGATCAGCTGCTCGCGTTCGCTGTTGACGAAGAAGTGGTCGCCTTCGATCAGATGAAGGCGGAAATCGCCATTGCTGATCCGGCGCCACGCCTCGAGCTCGTCGCGGCCGACGTCGACGTCGCGCAGGCCGCCGAACGCGACGACGGGGCACTGCAGGCTGGACGGCTCGGCTGCGACATAGGTTTCGACCAGCTGCAGATCAGCCCGCAACGTCGGCAACACCAGCTGCATCAGTTCGATGTTTTGCAGCACGCTCGGCGCCGTGCCGCCCAATCGTCCCAGTTCGTCCAGCAATTGGCGATCGGGGAGGCGATGCAGCCAGGGCTTGCTCGAGGCCAGGTGGGGAGCACGGCAGGCGGACGCCATGAAGCCCGAAGCGATGCGGCCATGGTCGCGGGCGAGCACGCGCGCCGTTTCGTAGGCAATGGCCGCGCCCATGCTGTGACCGAAGAAGGCAAACGGCTGATCGAGAAGCGGCAGCAGCGCCTTCGCCAGCGCGGCCGCGACATGTCCGAGATTGGTCCACGCCGGCTCCGCGGAGCGCTGTTCGCGACCGGGCAACCGAACCGCGCGAACGTCGATCGTGCTCGGAAATTCCCGCGGCCAGCCGCGGTAGACAACGGCACCACCTCCGGCATAGGGCAGACAGAACAGGCGGAGCTTCGGTCGTCCTACATATTCCGCCAAGGCAATCCACGGCGAACCGCCAGCGTGGGACCACATCGATACAAGCCTGCCATGCGGCGCCAGAGGTCGCCGAAATCTGTAAGACACTTTCCGACCGAGAGATCCTCGGCTGCAGCTACTTTATCCGGGACCGCCGATCGGAGGAAGAGCCCATGCGTCGCAGCAACCGGTTTGACCTGCAACGACGCACAACCGAACACCTACAACCACCGGCGACTCGGTCCCGCCATCTGCTGCCCGCTCCAACGAGCGCGCAGCCCGGGATCACAGGTCGGATGCCGTGGTCGAAGCGCCGGACGCATGCTTCTTGATGAACTCGCGATAGTCGCCCGGGTTGAAGTCCAGCAGCGTGCCGCCGGATGCAAAGTGCTGGATGAACACCTTGCCGATCGCGTAGGTTGCGGCGCCGGAGATGGCGGGCATCGTCACGGCGGCCAACGTCATTCCGAGCGGCGGCACGGCCTTCAACGCACTCAACAGTCCCGTTGCCGCAGCCGCACCGGCCCCCACCGGGACGATCGACCCCGCCAGACTGGCGACCAGCGACTTGCCGCGGTTCTCCGAGAACGGCACGTCGTAAATTTCGGCCAGTCGCCGCAGCATCTGCAGCTGGATGCCGCCGACGGCAACCACGTCCACGATCGGAAGGGGAATGATCCCCGCGGCCGCGGACCATTTCGAGAACCGTCTGACCAGGCGCTCGGCCAACTCATCACGCTCCGCGTCCGTCGCCGGCGCGGTGATCGTCTCCGATTCAGCTTCCCGCTTCGCGTCCATCTTCGTCTTGACTCCCGTCTCAGTCGTTGACTGCACCATCGGCCGATTCCTCCAACGAGATATGCAAGGCGCTTGGACAACTAATAGTCGAATTGGTGCTGTTTGTCGACATCCTCAGGATGGGGATCAAAATGAATTGCTAAGCCGCCGTCTGACCTCCGGGCAATGTCTTGGCGACGAAACGTCCATCCTGCATGCGCAGCCCGCGGCCGATCTGGTCGAGGCGGCCGATATAGCGGTCATCATGGGTCACCAGCACGATGGTCACGCCGGCGCGATGCAGCTCCGGCAGCAATTCGTCGTAGAACCGGCGGCGGGATTCCGGGTCCTGCTCGGCCGCCCACTCGTCCAGCAGCAGGATCGGGCGCTGCTCCAGCAGGCTCACCATCAGCGCGATCCGCTTGCGCTGTCCGGTGGACAGATTCAGCGTGTCGAATTCGCCGTCGGTGACAGCCGTCTTGCCGGTTAGCCGGAAACGCGCCAACTGCCGCTCGACCTCTCCGGCCGCCGGCTCGGGAACGCCATAGAGGCTGTCGAACAGATGATAGTCGGCGAACACGGCAGCGAACAGCGCCCGATAGGCGTTGCGGTTGTCGTCGCCGACACGCACCCCGTCGAACGCAATCTCGCCGGCGTCAGGCACATACAGACCCGCCAGCACCTGCAGGAATGTCGACTTGCCGGAGCCGTTTCCCCCGGTGATGTAGACCAGATCGCCCTTGCGCAGGCTGAAATCGACCGGCCCGATCTGGAACGGCTTGTCCAGCTGCTTGTCCTGGTAGTGAAAGTGCACGTCGCGGAGTTCGATCGTCTCGAACGTCGAATTTACCCCCTCGGCAACGACGGCGTCCTCCGCGGCAAAAGCCTGCAATCGCGCCTCGAGCTTCTCGAACCCGTCCGCCGCCACGCTCGCCGTCTGCATCACCGGCACGGCCTGAACCAACCCGAAACAGGCGCCGATCACGAACAGCACGGCCATCGTCGTCTTCGAAAGCGAGCCCTCCGATACGGTGCTCAGCGCCGGCACCACGAACACCACGGCCCCGAGCAGCACGTACATGAAGGTTTGCGACAGCAGCAGCCGTTTGAAGGTTTCCGCCTGGGTCCGGATCCTGAGATTGGCGGCGGTGCGCGACACTTCGACGAAGTCCTCGTAGAGATCCGCGCTGCGCGCGCTGTTGAGCCGCACCTCCTTGAACCCGTCCAGCAGATCGGTGACCCGCTGGAACAACCGGTCGTTCGATTCCGCCGTCGCCTTCAGCCGGCCGGCGAGGTCGCGGCTCCGCACGAAGTAGACGGCGCTGGCAATGCCGATCACCGCTGTGCTCAACGCAAACGCGGTGAACGACATCCATGCGATGTAGAGGGCGACGAAGACGATGAGAATGGCTCCCTGCGTGGCGAATGCCAGCGAGCTCGTCGCCTGCCGCAGTGCATCCGTCTGCTCGACGATGGCCGCATAGATGTGCGGCCGGCCGATCTCCTCCAGCTCCAGCATCTCGGATTGCCGCACGTAGCCGATCAGGCGCAACCGCAACCGGTGGATCAGCGCCTCGATCTGTCCGACCGCTCCCAGCAGGAGATAGCGCCCGGTCACCACGAACAACACCAGCGAGGCCACGAACAGCACACCGAGCGTCGCACCCGGCTTGCCGTTCTTGCTGGCCTGGGCGGCGGCATTCACCGTCGCCAGCACCGCGGCGTTGCTCAGCCCCGCAAGCCCGGCCATCACCAGCAGCTGATAGAACGATCCTCCCATCTCGTGACGGAGGAGATTGAAAAACGCCATCTTCCAAGTGCCGCCGTTGCACGCCGCCGCGGCCGAGCCACGGCGAGCCGAATGATTCAAACCTCGTTTCCATAGGCGGTCCGGCAAATTCCGATCCGCACGGACATTTCAGAGACGCCTCGATGAAGAGGTGGTATTCTCTCTAACACACTTCTTATGATTGCATCCACAGATTGCCGATGATGACCGATTTGAGGATTGGAGAACACGATGAGCAATGGCATTGCCCCCAATGGATTTCCGTCGGACATTCCGGTCACGCGACAGACATTCAAGAACTGGGCCCAGATGATCGAGGTCCCGAACGTCTGGACCTGCGAGCCGCAATCCGCAGAAGACGTCGTCCGTGTCTGCAATTGGGCCGCTGGGGCCGGGTTCACCGTGCGGCCACGCGGCATCATGCACGGCTGGTCGCCCTTGACGGTGACAGCGGGTGAATCCACCGCCAACCTGATGCTCGTCGACCTGACCAAGAAGCTGAATTCGATCGTCGAGATCAATCCCGCGCGCGACGACCGTCCGGCCCAGGTGACGGTTCAGACCGGCGCCACCATGCTCGACCTGATGACCGCGCTCGAACTCGCTCCCGGCGGCAATGACGGCTTCAGCTTCGCACACATTCCCGCGCCGGGTGACCTGACCGTCGGCGGAGTGCTCGCTATCAACGCCCACGGCACCGCGGTCCCGACGCCTCCGAACGACGATTTCGACGTGCCCTATGGTTCGCTCAGCAACCAGATTCTCGCCTTCACCGCCATCGTCACGCAGCCCGGCTCGAACACCTATGTCGCGCGCCGATTCATCCGCGGCGAAGGCGACGACCGGGCCTTCCTGACACATTGCGGCCGAGCGCTCCTGGTCGATGTGACGCTGCAGATCACCGACAACTACCATCTGCGCTGCCAGAGTTTCGTGACCATCCCCGACAAGACGCTGTTTGCACAGCCGACCGGCGACGCGCCGCCGCCCGACAGCGTCGGCTATTTTCTCGATCAGTCCGGCCGCGTGGAGGTCATCTGGTTTCCGGTGTATCCGATCGGAAGCTTTCCTCCCGTGACCAGCTATCCGTGGCTCAAAGTGTGGACGGTGGCAGCCGAGAAGCCCGCGACGTCCACGCTGGTGACCAAGCCGTACAACTATCCGTTCTCGGACACGCTGAGCTTCTCGGCCCAGGTCAGCGATCTTCTCAAGCAGATCCTGGCCGGTGCGCCTTGGCTGACGCCGTTGTTCTGCTTCGCCTCGGCGGCCGTCACCTCGGCTGGGTTGAACGGTGAGTTGAAGGGATCGCCGAATTCGACGGATATCTGGGGACTTTCCAAGAACACCCTGCTCTATGTGCAGGATTCGACGCTCCGGGTGACGGCGAATGGCTACGCCGTGCTGATGCGGCGCGCGCAGGTGCAGCAGGCCGTCGCCGATTTCACCGCCCAGTTTGCCAAGATGATTGCCGACTTCCAGACGAGGAGGCTCTGGCCGATCAATTCGCCGATCGAGATCCGCGTCACCGCGCTGGACGACCCGGCCAAGATCAAGAGCCACACCCCGGCGACGAGCCCGGTGATTTCGTCGCTGAGCGTAGACCCCGTGGTCCGTGACAACAAATGGGACGTCGCCTGCTGGTTCGACGTTCTGACTCTCATTCCCGACGGCGACCCGCAGCAGGCCTACGATTTCTATGCGCAGCTGGAGACCTGGTTCCTGCAGCATTTCTCCGACGGCTTTCGCGTCTGTCCGGAATGGTCGAAAGGATGGGCCTACACCAAGGGTGAAGGTCCCTGGACCGACGCCGAGTTCATCCAGCGGATTCGCACGACGTTCACGAACGGCAGACCGGCTGACGATACCTGGTCGTGGGACGTCGAGACACTGGCCAAATACGACGCGGCAAAGCTCTACTCCAATTCGTTCCTCGACCGGCTGTTCTCCGCCTGACGCCGGCTTTGGTCCTGCGGTCTCGTGGATCTGCTGCAGGCAGGAGCAGATGGCGTGATCTGCTGCATGCGTCCACGCGATATGATCGCCGGGACATCGAGCTCGCAAGAGGTCGAACTCACCGCGGGTATGGCGCCCGCGGTGTCGATCAAGTCGCGGCGTGGAGACGCTCCAGAGCTGTTTTCTGCCCGACCTGGACGGCTCGGCCACAGACCCGAGGCAAGCCGACAGCGAGCCATGACGATCAGCTGCGTTGCTCTCCGGCAGCAAACGATATACAATTAAGGCGTGCATTCTTATGTTACACATCTTCTGCAAACAATGCGAGGTCGGTACCATGAAGAACAGCAGTGCAGACTTTCCGACGCTGAACTACAAGCCATGCCGCGTCGTCGTCATCGGCGACAGGAATTGCTTCATCTGGCCTCTGACCGCGTCGACGAAGGCCAAGATCCGCGAGCTGCTCGAGGACGAGACGTTGGTGATCAAGTTCAACAGCACGCTGGAGCAGATCCCACCCTATTCGTGCGCGGAATGCGGCATCGACATCACCCTGTTCGACACGGTGCGGGAGGCCGTATCGAGCGGCGCACATGCCAAACGGTTTCTGTGCGATGCACTTCAACGGGACTCCCTGGCTGGCAATGGAGTGCTGCATACCATCCACTGCGAAAACGGGCACGTCCAGCCGGTCGTGATGGGGTGGCCTTACCTGACGTTCAACTGGATCTACGATGTCGAGGAGACGGCCCCGGCCGAGGTCGCGGGGGCGCCCGCCGACGACGTGCGAACCTCCCGGCAACACCGACGCCAGGCGACCGGCTGACACCGCCCGCGAACGCAATCGCGGCCCCGGATCATACGACTGCTGCCGCGTTTCGGTGCACGCAAGCGTTCGACGCTCCGGTCGACGGCGGACCAGTTGCGCAGGATAACCGGGCCGCGGTGCAGTTTCCTTGACTCCGGCAGGGCCGAGTTCGGCTCGGTCGTGCCAGACGACCAATCTGATTGCGTCATGACCGATGACATCCCAGAGAAAGCCGGCGGCCGTCTGCGTGTTAGTGGTTGTCCCAGAAAGACAGCGAACACGCGACGGCTCTGCCGTATCTGACGCCGTTGGACTCATCGGCAAGCTTTCTCACGACGGCCCTCGTCGTGCTCTGCGATGATCCAGCCATCGGTGAGAACCGTCACCTCAAGCTCGTCCCAGGCGCAAGCCTGACCGGAGCCTGCTGCTGAAGCATCCTGTTCAAATTCGGATCTTCGAGCGCGGGATGACGCGTATGCGGCCGTCGCTCTCCGGGCTTGCCCTCGTCCGGCGCGCTGCGGGCGGCCTTCTCCTTCTTGCCGGCCTCGCCGTCGGCCTGCTTGGCTTCTACGACATTGACCGGTCCGACGACCCGAACCGGTGTGGGAGGCGGCATCGGTGTCGGCTCCGCCATCGTGATGACGAGATGGTGGACGCCTTCCCGCGAGTAGCTGCCGCCGGTGTTGACGGTGTTGAGGATGCTGAAGATGAATCCGAACCGTGTTCCAGCGCTGGCGATCACGTCGACATCGACCGTGTAGCTCAGTCCACCGTGGTGCTCGGGACGGATTTCGTCGAGGGTGGCTGCGATCCAGGCTGCGAGACCCAGACGGGTCTGGGAAGGATCCGGCCCACGGCACGTCTCGCCATAGATCTTGATCGCCTCCGGAACCGCGATGGCAAAGTCGACATGGCCGCTGTGCGTGAACTTTCCGTTGAGGGACGCACTCGGGCTGATCGTGGCCAAGGTCGCGGACACGACTGTCGCGACCCCTCCGGCATCTCCCGAAACCGTGTCGACCAACGTCATGTCGAGCGACGTCTTGACGAACCATTTGGGCAGGTGAAAGTGCTCGTAGCGCGGATCGGAGGCGACGGCTGCGACCTCGCATTGGATCGCGCTCTTGAACGACTGGATCGTCGCCGCGCCACGGTGCTCGTCCAAAGGCAACAGAGTGCAGCCGCACAGGCTCAACGCGGCTCCCCACGCGCAGAACTTCTTCATCGTATGGCCCCTCCCCAGGGGAAAGATCGCGGCAACAACTACGGATCGAAACGTATTCTGCGAAATAAGAGCCCGACATCCTGTGGTGCTCGCTCGCGAACTTATTTGATTCGTTGCCGATAAGCGCGGGCGAGATCCTGCGAAACATCGATCGCATCGCGACTCCCGTAGAATCCACGATGCGGACTACGCGGGTACGGATGTCGCATGCTGTTTGTCGATCTTTTGAGGTAATCCGATCCAGCGTGATCGACACACCAGCGTCCTGGGTCGGCGCCGATGCCGCGCGAGCGCGGCTTCGGCTTGCCCGGGACGACATTCGAGATTGTGGTGGGGTCTTCGTCATCGAGACACGCGTTCACGGTCCCGCGGCAGGTGATGCCCGGGTGATGCAGCAGTCATGTCCCTCTTGAAATACGAGAGGGCGCGAGGAAGGCCGGACCTCGACTGAGGCCCGTGGCCCGCCTGCTCAAAAGAA
>NZ_JBNPVB010000009.1:0-276007 GCF_051168495.1 Bradyrhizobium oligotrophicum
TCGCTATCGCTCGTGATCACGCCGGTGCGGGCGGTCCCAGACCCATAATCAGGATTCTTGCCCAGCCTCGACGGGCAAATCGGCCGGGACGACGTCACAAGCTGTCAAGCCCTTCCGAAAAACATAAATCATTTCACGATTTGCCAAATCAGGCCTATCCTCGCGGCGTTTCGTTGCACGGCAGGGGACGGATCGCGATCGTCACGGACGTTGGCAGCGGAATGCGATGGACGCGACATGTTGCAGCGGGCGAAAGCCTGCGGACGAACGGCATGGCGCGGACTGCGAAAGCGTGTGGTCCTGACCTCCCGACGCTGAGGCCAAGCCGGCGGTGATGATCCGCTGGCGACGGGGGCAAGAGAGCCCGGTCCCCGGGGAGAGCACGTATAAGCGTTAACACCATCGCGCAGGGAGGGCCGGGTGGATCCGGCTGAACCTGTGGTTCTGCCGCGTGCTTTTTTGCTGCACGCGGACCATGGGTGTCAGTCGACGCCCGGCCTTCCCTGCGCCCTCCGCCAGTCGGACGGGCCAGAGATCCAGCATCCCTCGGGCCTCCATGCCGCGAGAACGAATTCTCGTGACCGGACCGATCGCGTCCATCTTTGCGGCGCAAGGCGGCCCCATCTTCACGCAGTCGTGTGGCGGCCGCTGTAACGCCGGCCGAGCCTCGACGTATCTTGCGACAGAGGCCGGACCGGGCCAGTGTTTCCGGCCGGCGATACGAGACGAGCCACCCAGCGAGGATCCAAGATGCGCCTCCCCCGATCCCTCTTCGTGAAGACAGCCGTGCTCGGCGCCATCGCGGCCGCCGGCATCCTGGCCTTGAAACCGCTGCACGCCGCCGAGGACGCGGTCGTGATCCCGCCCCCGGCCCAGGATCAGCCGGCGTCCGACGGGCTCGAAACCGCCGTGGTCGCCGGCGGCTGCTTCTGGGGCGTCCAGGGGGTCTACCAGCACACCGCCGGCGTCGTCAGCGCGGTGTCCGGCTATGCCGGCGGCACCAAGGCGACGGCCGACTACCGCACGGTGTCGGGCGGCGGCACGGGGCACGCGGAGTCGGTGCAGATCAAGTACGATCCGAAGAAGGTCACCTACGGCAAGATCCTGCAGATCTTCTTTTCGGTGGTACACGACCCGACCCAGCTGAACCGCCAGGGCCCGGACTCAGGGCCGCAATATCGCTCGGCGATCTTCACCACCTCGGAGGCGCAGAAGAAGGTCGCCGAGGCCTATATCGCCCAGCTCGACAAGGCCAAGGTGTTCGGCAAGCCGATCGTCACCAAGGTCGGCAAGCTCGAGGCGTTCTACCCGGCCGAGGCCTATCACCAGGACTACCTGACGCTGCACCCGAGCCAGCCCTATATTGCCTATAACGACCTGCCGAAGATCGAGAACCTGAAGAAGATCTTCGCGGAGAACTATATCGAGAAGCCGACGCTGGTCGGCGAGGCCAAAGCGACGAATTGAGGGCGCGCCAGGCCGGCACAATGAAGGGGCGGACCGGACGGGTCCGCCGGAGGAGCTGACATGAGCGACACCAAGACCGGAGATACGAAGACGAGCGACAAGGTCGTCAAGAGCGAGACGGAGTGGCGCAAGGAACTGACGCCGATGCAATATGCGGTGCTGCGCGAGAAGGCGACCGAGCGCCCGTTCAGCGGCGAGTACGAGCATGATCATCGCGCCGGGACCTATGTCTGCGCCGGCTGCGGCCAGACCCTGTTCGAATCCGACGCCAAATTCGATTCGGGCTGCGGCTGGCCGAGTTTCACCCGACCGGCGGCGGAGAGCCACGTCGACGAAGAGACCGACGTCAGCCATGGCATGGTCCGCACCGAGGTGCTGTGCTCGAAATGCTCGGGCCATCTCGGCCACGTCTTTCCGGACGGTCCGGGGCCGACGGGCCTGCGCTATTGCATCAATTCCGCGGCATTGAAGCTGAAGCCGCGCTGACATGCTGCGAACGGCCCCCTCGTTCCGTCGATTGGCGGTATTGGGGGGCCGGCAGACGGTGGCCGGCGGCTCCGCGGCAGCCAAAATCGGCCACAACGCGCGAGATTTTCGCCGCGCGGATCCGTCTCCCCTGCATTCACAAGTTGCGGATCATTCAAGCTGTTGAAAAAATAGGATATTTCGTGACAGGCGGAAGCAGCCTGGATTTACGATGTGACCGGGCGGGATTCGCATTTCTGCCAAATCGGCCTATATTAGGGGCCGTAACTGACAATGCAGGGCCGGGCCGCCTGGAGCGGCAAATACCGCCCTCCACCCCCGCAATCGCTGGCGTCATGCCAAGCTGAATGTTTTGAAAGCTCGCGTCAGCGCTTCAAGCCGACAAGAAGAGGTCTCAGACCATGCGTCCACTGCGTCCGTTCAACTTCAACACCTCCGCCGAACTGTTTCCCGCCGCCATTCGCAAGAAGAAGCGGGCGGGCTTCGCTTATCGGCGGTTCGGCACCGCGGCCGAGGCCGTGCGCTTCGCCATGGAGGAGTTGCCTGCGGATTCGCTGAATGGCGCCTATCTGCAGGTCGAGGAGGCCCGGTTCGACCAGAACGGCATCCGCACCCTGTATGAGAGCGAGGCGTTTCCGCTGCCGCGCCGCCCCGTCGAGGACAAGGCGCCCGACGCCGATGCGGCCTGACAGCAGCTGGTGCATCAGACGACACCCTGCCCCGCCTCGCGCGGGGCAGTTTTTTTCTGGGGGCCACTTTAACCGGTTTTGCCGCGTCTCACCGCGGCTGCGTATCGAGCCACCGCCGCAGCAGCTTGGCATTGCGCATGTTGGCGCGGAACAGCACGTCGAAGGCGTCGCCCGCCACCGGCACCATGCCGATCACGCCCTCGACCGCGACGTTGCCGAGCATGCGGGTGACGACGTGCCATGGGGCGCCGAGCGCACGGGCCTCGCGCACCAGCCACAGCGACAGCGCGGTGGCGATGAGGTCGCCGACCACCGGGATCAGGCCGAGGATGCCGTCGATGCCGTAGCGGATGTTGGTGCCGGGCAGCACGAAGGCGACGTCGAGCAGCTTCGCCACCGCCTCCAGCCGCGCGATGCGCTGCTCGCGGGTCAGGTTGCCGAACAGGTTGGCGGCGTGGACGTCGAAGCGAAGCCCTCCGGGCCCCTCGAAGGTTCCGGCGAACGGCCCCTGGAACGGACCTTGGGGGATCTCCCGCCCGTCCTGGTCGATGACCGGCCCGCGCGCTTCACGGGCGTCGAAATGCGCCTCCGAAGCCCGTCCGGAGGCGCGGCGAGACGAACTCGTCATCTGGTCCTGCATGCTCATCACATGGAAACGCAAAAGCCGGGCGCAAGTTGCGTCACGCCGTCACGCGCCGTGCGAGCTCGGCTGGGCGGCGGCCGCGGGCGTTTCATCGACGAATTTGTGCACCAGCCAGGAGGACACCGTGGCCGGAATGAAGCCGACCAGCCCGTAGAGAATCCACTGCACGGCGCCGGAGTCGGAGCCATGCGATGCGTAATTGAAGCCGGCGAGCACGAAGGCGATGCCGCCCACGATCAGCATCCGCAGGACCGGCGGGATCCGCCTGACGTGAAACAGGATGTCGTCGATCGCGCACATCATCAGCGCGGGAAGGAAACCGAACAGATAGCTGTATTGCAGCGAGGTGAGGAACACCTTGAACAGCTTGGCCACCTCGCCGGAATCGGTCTTGGTCCAGTAGCCGGACATGTAGGTGATGACCAGGAGCAGCGCGAAGCCGCCCAGCGCCGGGCCGACGGCGACGAAGATCAGGTAACGCTTCATGCCAAACCTCCTGCCTCGCCGGTGCGCCGACGGCGCGAAGCCCGTGCCGTCCGGTCAGTCACCCCACAGCGCGAAGGCATCGTTGAAGGCGCGCTCGCCGGGGGCGCCCTTCTCGATCGCGATGATCGCCCGGCGTTGATTGCTGTAGACCAGGGGAACGTCGAACCAGGACCGCTCCTTCAGGAGCTGCACGTTGCGGCTCCTGTCGGCGTCGACATTCGACAAGCCGACCAGGAAGAAGCCGTCGGTGACCTTGACGGCAAGGCCGGCCAGCGGCGTGCCGCGCGACTGCTCGTTGGACTTCATCAGGATGCCCGGCACGTTGCCGACGCCACCGCCGGTGAAATCCTGCGGCAGGATGAAGGTCAGCTCGGCGGTGTGGCTCGCCGGCAGCGAGGTGTCGGTGTTGCGGCGGAACGACATCGTCATCTTGAACTTGCGATCGGGAATCTCGATGTCGGCGCGCACGGCGATATCCGCCTTCTGCGTCCCCGTCGCCTTGATCTGCTCGGTGCGCCAGACCACCGAGCCGATGTACTGCTTGCCCTTAGGATCGGCGGGATCCTCGTCATACAGCACGACCCGCTGCGCCACCGGCGCGATCTGGTCCGAGGACGGCGCCTGGCCGACGCGATCGGTGATCTTCGGCTTGGTGAGCGGAGCGCCGGTGTCCTTGGGCGCCTCGACCATCGAGGACGATTTGAACAAATTGGCGACGGTCCCGACCAGCGGCCGGCCCCACAGGATGCCGGCGCCGATCAGGATCAGCACGACGCCGGCGGCAATTGCGGCCTTGAACGGGAAGGTCGAGCCGCCGCGCTCCGACTTCTTCTTGGCCTCGCGTTCGCCGGCCGTCCGCTGCCGGGTCGAGGTGGCCGGCACCGCGTAGCGTTCGGCCTCCTGGACCGACTCGTCGTAGGAATAGGGCGCCTCCGGCAATGGCGGCCGATCGTCATCGTCCTCCAGCCGGTCCAGATCCGTGGCCGGAACATTGGCGTAGGTCTTGCGCGCAGCGCGGTTGGCCTGGGCGGTGGCCTTGCCGAGATCATCGACATCGGCGGTGATGTCGCGGAAACCGCGCATCGACGGCGTCGATGGCAAGGTGCCGTTGTTGTCCTGGCCGCGGCGCGGTATGGCCGGACGCTCGCGGACGGCCGGCGGCGTATCCGGAGCGGCAGCCTGGGGCGGTTGAGGACGCGACGACGGCGCGGCGGGTGCTGCAGCGGCCGGAGGCTGCTCGGGTCGCGAGGCGCGAGCCGGCCTTGCCTCTGCCGGCTCGCCACCGAGCGGCGGCCGGTCGGTACGGGCCGCCGGCTGGGCAGCGGCTGGCCGCGGCCGCGGCGCGGGAGCCGCCGCTTGATCGGGCGTCGGGCCGGACTGAGCCGCGGGGACCGCCGGAGCATCGGAATTGCGCGAGCCGGCGCGGCGGAGCGCATCGCCCGGTCGCCCAGCGGCGCTGGTGCTGGCGCGCTGCGCCTCGCGGGCGCGCTGGGCCGCTTCGGCTTCGACCTTGCGGACCGCCTCCTCGAGCGACAGCCGCTCGCGCGTGATCTCGGATTCGCTCAGCGGCGGCTGCACGCTGCGCAGCTGCGCGATCAGCGCCGCACGAGCCCGCTCGTAAAGCGCGCGCCGGCTTTCGCCGGGAGCGTTGGGGTCCAATCCGGCAATGGCACGGGCTATCAGCGGGTAGTAGTCGGCCATATCAACTCAATTCGCGGGCTTCGCTGTCGGGTCCCTTCACGCCTCGAAAGGATTCTGGACCAGAATAGTATCCTCGCGTTCGGGGCTGGTGGAAAGCAGCGCAATTGGGCAACCCACCAGTTCCTCGATGCGCCGGACGTATTTGATGGCCTGGGCCGGCAGATCGGCCCAGGAGCGCGCATTCGCCGTCGGCTGCTTCCAGCCTTCGATGGTCTCGTAGATCGGCTCGACCCGGGCCTGCGCACCCTCACCTGCCGGAAAATGATCGATCTCCTTGCCGTCCAGCCGATAGCCGGTGCAGACGTCGATCGTGTCGAAACCATCGAGAATGTCCAGCTTGGTCAGTGCAAGACCGTTAATGCCGCAGGTCCGCACCGCCTGGCGGACCAGGACGGCATCGAACCAGCCGCAACGACGCGGCCGGCCGGTGTTCGTTCCGAACTCGCGGCCACGCTCGCCGATCTTGCGGCCGGTCTCGTTGTCCTGCTCAGTGGGAAAAGGTCCCTGCCCGACCCGGGTCGTGTAGGCCTTGCACAGGCCGAGCACGTAGCCGATCGCGCCCGGTCCGAGGCCGGCGCCGGTCGCGGCCTGCGCCGCCACCGTGTTGGACGAGGTCACGTAGGGATAGGTGCCGTGGTCGACGTCGAGCAGCGCGCCCTGGGCGCCCTCGAACAGCATCCGCTTGCCTTCGCGGCGCTTGATGTCGAGCAGCCGCCAGACCGTCTCCGCATAGGGGAGCAGCTTCGGCGCAAAGGCGGTCAGTTCGCGCAGGATCTGCTCGCCGTCGATCGGCTCGAGGCCGAGGCCGCGGCGCAGCGCGTTGTGATGGGCGAGCAGGCGATCGATCTTGTGCGGCAGCGTATCGAGATCGGCGAGGTCCATCAGCCGGATCGCGCGGCGTCCGACCTTGTCCTCATAGGCCGGGCCGATGCCGCGGCGGGTGGTTCCGATCGCGGTCGCGGCGCTGGCGGATTCCCGAAGGGCGTCGAGCTCACGATGCAGCGGCAGGATCAGGGTGACATTCTCGGCGACGCGGAGATTGTCGGGGCTGATGGCGACGCCCTGCGACTGGAGCTTGCCGACCTCGTCGAGGAAAGCCTGGGGATCGAACACGACGCCATTGCCGATCACCGACAGCTTGCCGGAGCGCAGGACGCCCGACGGCAGCAGCGCCAGTTTGTAGATCGCGCCGTTGATGACGAGGGTGTGGCCGGCGTTGTGGCCGCCCTGGAAGCGCACGACGATGTCGGCCTGCTCCGACAGCCAGTCGACGATCTTGCCCTTCCCCTCGTCACCCCATTGGGCGCCGACGACGACGACGTTAGCCATTCGCAGCTCTTTCCTCTGCCAAGATCCAAAACAGCACGATCGGCTCGTACGATATCGCTTCCGATGAGGGGCCGTCCTGGCCAACCATGCGCCCAGCCCAAATCGCGGCCGGGACCGCTCGCTTGCGAGGCGTCCCACCGGATAAAGGAAGCCGCCGGGCTAGGCAAGCAAGAACGGGCCGTCGGAGCACACAAGAGCGCCACCAAGCCTTTGATAAGCCCCAAAATTTCATGCCGCCCCGGCTGCGGATCGGGCGACCCGGTCCGGCGCTTCTGGCGGCGCGTGGATACGGGCAGCCGCATTGAGCAATGGAACGGCGGCAAATCTACGATGGAAGCCGCAAACACGACGCCGCGGTACCAGACGACGGACCCCAATTGTCAGGTCCGGATGCGGCCATCGACAACCTCGATGATGCGATCGCAGCGCCGTGCCAGATCGAGGTTGTGGGTGACGAGCAGGAAGCTGGTGCCGACATCCCGGTTTACCTGGCGCATCAGATCGAACACGGCCTCGGCCGACTTGGTGTCGAGGTTGCCGGTCGGCTCGTCCGCCAGCACCAGATCGGGGTTCATCGCCAGCGCCCGCGCCACCGCGACGCGCTGCTGCTGGCCGCCCGACATGTTGGTCGCAAGGTTGTCGGCGAATTTCGCCAGACCGACCTGGTCGAGCAGCCTGCCCGCTTGGGCCTCGATCTCCGGGCTCGGAAAACCGCGATCGACCAGCAGCGGCATCATCACGTTCTCCTTGGCCGTGAAGGCGGAGATCAGCAGATGAGATTGGAAAATGAACCCGATCGTGTGCCCGCGCAGATGAGTGAGTTCGGTATCGCCGAGCGCGGCGGTGTCCTGGCCCTTGATCGTCAGCCGGCCGGAGGTCGGCCGGTCGAGCAGGCCGACGATGTTGAGCAGAGTGCTCTTGCCCGAGCCGGACGGGCCGATCAGCGCGACGAACTCGCCGCTGTCGACCTCGATGTCGATGTCGTGCAGCACCTCGGTCTCGGTCGGCAGGCCGACATTGTAGGCCTTGCAGACCTTCTCCAGGCGCAACAGGACCTCAGCCACGGATCGCCACCACCGGATCGAGCTTGGCCGCGCGCAGCGCCGGCGCGGTGGCCGCGAGCAGTCCCGTCACCGTTGCGAGCAGCGCCGTGATCACGAACAGGCGACGCTCGAGGATAAGCGGAAACAACTCCGAACCATCGGCCTGGCGCTGCACCGCATGCCAATAGATCAGAGCACCCGCGCCCATCGCCGCGCCGAACAGCGAGCCGATGAAGCCGAGCAGCCCGCCCTGCAACAGGAACACGCGCAGGATCTGGCCGCGCGAGGTGCCCATCGCCCTGAGGATGCCGATCTCCTTGGAGCGCTGGATCACCGAGACGATCAGCACGGCGGCGATGCCGAAGGCGACGGACAGCGCGACGAAGATGCGGATCAGCGTGTTGGACGTCTCCTGCGCGCGGACAGCAACAAAGAACTGCGCATTGGTCTTGATCCAGCTGTCCGCCTTGACGAGATTGGCCGCCTGGATGCGCTGAGCGATGTCCTCGGCCGCGTAGATGTCGTGCACGGTGATGTCGATCGTGGTGACGCCGCCGACCATGCCGAGCAGCGACTGCGCGGTGCGCAACGCCACATAGGCGGCGCGCTGATTGACGCCCTTGTTGCCGAAGTCGACGAGCCCGGCCACGGTCAGCACACGGTTGGCGCCCGAGGCCGCCTGGACGTTGAGCTTGTCGCCGACGACGGCGCCGAGGTCCTTGGCCAGCTCGGTGCCGATGATGATGGTCTCGCTGGTCAGCCGCGGCTCACCGGCCACGATGTAGTCCGGCACCTTCACGATGCTGAAATAGCTGTCGGGCTCGATTCCGGACAGCGTCACGGCGCGGCTGGCGTCGCCGCGAATGGCAAGGGCCGAGCCCGAGATGGTCGGCGACACCGCGGCGACCTCCGGCATCGCCAGCATCTGATTGCGGATCTTCGGCCATTGATCGATCGAGATCACGCGCTGGCTCGGGCGCTGCACGATCGCGTCCTCGATGACGCCGCTGCCGTTGCGCAAGGGGCGCGCGACCTGGTCCGGCGTCAGCAGCTGGATCTGCGGCTGCGAGGTCAGCACGCGCTTGATGAAGTTGGCCTCGAGGCCGGCCAGCATCGCCGACATGAACACGATCACGCCGACACCGATGGCGATGCCGCCGATGATGAACAGAGTCTGCAGCCGGCCCTCGCGAAGGAAGCGCACCGCGGCGATCCACTCGAACGGCAACCAGCGATTCACGGCAGCACCGGCCGCAGGCGCTGGCCGGTCACCACACCCGAACTCGCGGGCACCGCGATGTCGCCCGCATTCAGGCCGTCGACGATCTCGACATGGCTGTTGCCGCGGATGCCGACGTGCACCGGCTGCTTGACGGCGCGGCCGTCCTTCACACCAAGCACCCAGGGCTGTCCCGAGGTGAGATCGTGAACCGAGCGCACCGGCAGCTCCAGCGCATCCTTGCGGGAGGCGACCTCGATGTCGACCGACACCGTCATGTCCTGGCGCAGATAGTCGGGCGGGTCCTTCACCGTCAGTTTGACCTGCACCGAGGCGCGCGAGATGTCGACACCGGGATTGATGTAGCTGACGATCGCGGCGAAGCGCCGGTCCGCATAGGCATCAGCGGAGGCCACCGCGGTCTGACCGAGCGCCAGCTTGCCCAGATTGCGCTCGTCGATCTGCAGCACCAGCTGGACGTCCCCGGCGGGCGCCAGCACCAGCAACGCCTTGCCCGGCTGCGCCACCGTGCCCTTCTCGACATTGCGCGTGATCAGCACGCCGTCCCGCGGCGCCGAGATCGTCGCGTAGCCCAGCCGCGACTGCGCGGTATCGAGGTTGGCGCGCGCCTGATTCAGCTGCGTCTCGGCCATGACGTCGTCGCTGCCGCCGGGGCTTGCCGTGAAGACCTGGAATTCGGCCGCACGCTTCTGCGCCAACGCCACGTCGAGCGTCTTCTGCGCCTCATCGAGCGCGGCCCGCGTCGCGTAGCCATTGTTTGTCAGTTGCGAGGTCCGGTCATAGGTTTGCTGCGCATTGAGCAAGGTCGCCTGGGCCTGGCGCAGGGATTCCCTGGCCGAGGGCAGGGTCAACTCGGCGAGCTGGCGCATGCGCGCCTCGGCCTGCGCCACCTGCCCCTGCGCCTGCACCACCGCGGCCTTCAGCTCGCGCGCTTCGAGCGAGATCAGCGGCTGGCCCTTGGTGACGCGCTGACCTTCCAGCACCAGGACGTCCTCGACGGTGCCGGTGATCTGGCTGCCGATCTCGACGCGAAAGGGGGTTTCCACATGGCCGCTGGCAACGACCGTCTCGACCAGGTCGCCGCGCTGAACCTGATCGACCACGATGGCCGGGCCGAGCATCACTCGGATGCTCTGCCAGCCGCCGAGACCGAGCAGCGCCGCCACCGCGAGCACGAACCAGCGATGCGTCCACAGCGCCGCCCCGACGGCGGGAACGACTGTACTGGTGCGGGATGGCGAAGCAGTGGCTTGATCGGCCATGGTCGTCAACACAGACCCCGTCGATGCGGATGGGGCCCGGTCACGGCCCGGATCCATTCCTCGTGCGCTGATGATGCAGCCGCCAGCCCGCGGTGCGTTGCACGCAACGTAGGTTATCGTGGCTGCCGGGATGTTGCGATAGGTCAACCGCAGCGTCATCGTTCATGCAAATCAGGCACAACGGCATGACCATTTATCCGGCAACATGAACGGACGCATGTGAGCACCGATACGACCTCCAGCCTGCACCGGTTCTGGCGGCTCTCGCCGGCTCAAATCGGCGAGACCCTGGGCTGCGGCCTGGACGGCCTCGACGCGCGGGATGCGGAAGATCGGCTGCGACGCTACGGCCACAACGCCGATTCCCCGTCGCACGTCGTCGGTCCCGCGCGCGCCGTGCTGCGCCGGCTGCTCGAGCCGCTGTCGCTCATTCTGCTCGTGGCCGGCATCATCTCCATGGCGACCGGCGACGTGATCGGCGGCGCGATCATCGTCCTCATCCTCACGCTGTCGATCGGACTTGATACGGTCCAGGAAGGACACGCGGTCAAGGCGGCCGAGGAGCTGCGCCGTTCGGTGGCCCTGAAGGCCGAGGTCAAGCGCGACGGCGCCTATCGCGAGATCGACGTCGACGCGGTCGTGCCCGGCGACATCATGCGCGTGCGCGCGGGCGACATCGTTCCCGCCGACGCGCTGATCATCACATGCAAGGCGTTTACCGCCGGCGAGGCTGCGCTCACCGGCGAGCCCTATCCGGCGACGAAACGCGCCGGCGTGGCGGCCGATGAGAACGACACCTCCAACGCGCTGTTCCGCGGCTCGGTGGCGCAGACCGGCGAAGCCGTCGCCCTCGTGGTCAACACCGGGCCGAATACGATGTTCGGCGCCGCCGCTTCGGCGCTCGCCGAAGTACAAGCGCGCACGCCGTTCGAGCGCGACCTGCACGAATTCGGTCTCGTCATCGCGCGGCTCACGCTGGCTCTCGTCGTCATCGTGCTCGCCGTCCGCGTCGTGTTCGGCCGCGACGTGCTCGACTCGCTCTTGTTCTCGGTGGCGCTCGCCGTCGGATTGACGCCCGAGCTGCTGCCGATGATCACCACCGTGACGCTGTCCCGAGGCGCACTACGCATGGCCAAGCGCAAGGTCATCGTGAAGCGGCTCGCCGCCATCCACGATCTCGGCGCCATGTCCGTGCTGTGCACCGACAAGACGGGCACGCTGACCTCGGCCGAGATCACGCTCGCCCGCAGCATCGCGCCCGACGGCAGCGACGACCCGCGCGCCGCCGAGCTTGGAGCCGTCGCCGCGGCGCTCGGGGGTGACAGAGGCTCGCTCGACACCGCGCTCATTGCCGGCGCAGATCATGCCGCCGCTGGATGGTCCCTTGGCGGGCAGCAGACCTTCGACTTCTCCCGCCGGCTCGGCTCGGTGCTGGCGATCCGCGGGGCGGATCAGATCCTGATCGTGAAGGGCGCACCGGAAGCGGTGATCGAACTCTGTACGCGGCAACGGCAGGGCAGCACGATCACCGCGCTCGATGACGCGGGCCGCGCCGAGATGTGCGAACGCGTTCACGCGCTGGCGCGAGAAGGCTTGCGCACCGTTGCGATCGCATCACGGCCGTGGAGCGGCGCGCCGCGCGAAATCGAGACCGACGACGAGCAGGAGCTGATCTTCGAAGGATTGTGCGCGTTCGCCGATCCGCCCAAGCCGACCGCGACCGCCGCCATCGCGCAGCTCGCCCGCGCCGGCATCGCGCTGAAGATCCTCTCCGGCGACGATCCCGTCGTGGTCAAACGGCTGGCCGGGCTGGTCGGGCTGAAAGCCGACCGCGTGCTGTCCGGCAGCGACATCGCCGAGCTCAGCGACGACGCGCTCGCGGTGCAGGTGCACTCGGCCGATGCGTTCGGCCGGCTCGCACCCGATCAGAAGTCGCGCATCGTCAAGGCGCTGCAGGCCTCGGGCGAGGTCGTGGGCTTCCTCGGCGATGGCATCAATGATGCGCCGGCGCTGAAGGCGGCCGACATCGGCCTGTCGGTCGACGGCGCGACCGGCGTCGCGCAAGCGGCCGCCGACATCATTCTGCTCGCCTCCGATCTCGACGTCGTCGCCGACGGCGTCGAGGAGGGACGGCGGACCTTCGCCAACATCCTGAAATATGTCCGGATGGGTGCGAGCTCGAATGTCGGCAACATGCTTTCGATGGCCGCGGCATCGATGGTGCTGCCGTTCCTGCCGATGCTGCCGACGCAGATCCTGCTCAACAACCTGCTCTACGATCTGTCGGAGCTCGGCATTCCCTTCGACCGCGTCAGTCCGCAGGCGACCGCGCGGCCGCAGCGCTGGGACATGAAACGGCTGATACGCTTTGCCGCGATCATGGGCCCCCTGTCGTCTCTGTTCGACGTCCTCACCTTCGGCGCCCTGCTCTACCTGTTCCATGCGACGCCCGATGAATTCCGCACCGCCTGGTTCCTCGAATCCATGGCGACCCAGATCCTCGTCATCTTCATCATCCGCACCAATGGGCGGCCCTGGAGCAATCGTGCGGATCCGGTGCTGACGGCCTCGTCGCTGATCGCGCTGGCCGTCGCCCTCGGCTTGCCGTTCACACCGGCCGGCGCCTGGTTCGGCTTCGTTGCGCCCCCTGCCCTCGTGCTGGCCGCCATCGCGGGGCTCGTCGTCGCCTATCTGGTCAGTGCGGAGGCGCTCAAATCCCTGGCCGTGGGACCCGGAGCCATACGATCTCGCCGGCGGCGCCACCCCCACCACGGACCGCCATGACCGCCGTGGCCGCATGGTCGCGATGCATCTGCCCTCTTGATGGGCAGCAGCAATTGGTGTCTGTCGAGGAGGCCGGGGAGGAACAGCGGCCTGAAGCGCCGGGCTGATGCCGCGGCGCACCGAACCGGGACCAACACCGTCGCATGTCTGCCGCCGATCCCACCGCGTCCGCCGCGCCCGCGCGCAGCTGGATCGCGAACCAACCCTATCTGCTGCTCAGCATCACGGCGCTGTGCTGGGCCGGCAACGCCGTCGTCGGCCGGCTCGCGGCCGGGCACATCCCACCGGTCACCCTGTCCTTCCTGCGCTGGTCGCTGGCGTTCCTGCTGATCCTTCCCTTCACCTGGAAGCAGCTCCGCCAGGACTGGCCGGCGATCCGATCGCGGCTCGGCATCATGATCGTGCTGTCGGTGACCGGCATCGGCGCCTTCAACACCCTGCAATACTGGTCGCTCGAATATACCCAGGCGCTCAACACGCTGCTGCTGCAGTCCGCCGGACCGCTGATCGTCGCGATGTGGTCGCTGCTCCTGCTCCGCGTGCACCTCACTTTGGCCCAGGCCATCGGCATCGTGCTGTCGCTCGCAGGCGTGCTGCTGATCCTGACGCGCGGTCATCCCGCCGCGCTCGCCGGCATCACCTTCAACAAAGGCGACCTGATCTTCCTGCTCGCGATGGCGATCTTCGGCTTCTACTCGGTGCTGTCGTTCAAGCGGCCGCCGATCCACGGCCTGTCGATGGTCACCTTCACCTTCGGCTGCGGCGCCGCCAGCCTCATTCCGCTGCTGATCTGGGAGCTCAATGCGCGCCCGGTGATGGCATTCGACGCCAAGAACCTGCTGTCGCTGCTCTACGTCGCGATCTTTCCCTCGACCATCGCCTATCTCTGCTTCAATCGCGGCGTGCTGCTGATCGGCGCCAATCGCGCTGCGCCCTTCTTCCATGTCACGCCGGTGTTCGGCTCGATCCTGGCCTTCATCTTTCTCGGCGAACAGCCGCAGATCTTTCACGTGGTCGGCTTCGCCCTGGTGCTCGCCGGCGTGTTCGCGGCCTCGCGCAAGCAGGCGACGTGAGGCGGTCGGCTATCTGATTGCCTTCAGCGTCATGTAGAAGGCCATCAGCAACACGAAGCAGACCAGCAGGACGCGCAATCGCGCCGGCGCTACGCGGCTCGCAAGGCGTGCGCCAAGATCGGTCCCGACAGCCAGGCCGATGATCACGGCGACCAGCGTGGACCAGGCCGGCAAGACGCCGTGCTGCCAATAGATCCAAGCCGACGGAATCGTCGCCGGCACCAGCGTCAGGACCAGGCTGATCATCTGCGCGCGATGCTGGGCCATGCCGAGCACCGCGCTCAAGCCGACCACCGTCGCCAAGCCGCCGCCGATGCCGAGAAAGCCGGACGACACGCCCGCTGCACAACCGACAGCCAGCAGCGCACCGCCGCGCGGATCGACCGCTGCAGCCTCCGCCTGCCGGACGGACGAGCGACACAGCATCAGCGCGGCAAGCAGCAGCAGGTAGATCACATAGGCCCATTGCAGGACCGCCGCCGCCACCCGGTTGGCGATGAGGGCGCCGATCACGCCGCCGAGCAGAAAGCCGAGACCGAGCCAGACCAGCATCGACACGGCCACCCGGCTGCCACCGTCCCAGTAGCGCCTGATTCCGGCGGCGCTGGTCGGCGGAATCTGCGCGATGAGCGAGAGCCCTTGCGCCATGTGCTGCTCGGCTCCGAGCAGCAGCACGGCAAAGACGACGAGGCCGCCGCCTGGACTGACACCGAGCAGCCCCGAGGTGAATCCGCTGACAAGGCCGGTGGCGAGGCCGCCCATGAGGTCGAGAACAGTCATCCGATCGAACCGCCATGTCCCGTTGGACGTCGTCGCTCATGATCTCGGCGCAAGCCCCGCCAGCAGCGTCTCAAACCCCGTCATCGCCTCGGACGTCGAAAACGGCTCGCCCCACAGCCGCTGCAGCACGAAGCCCTGAAACATCGCGATCATGGTGCGGGCGATGCTGCGCGGATTCACCGTGCGGTCGACGACGCCGAGCCGCTGGCCGCGTTGCAGCAGTTCGGTGACCAAGGCGATCGGCTTGCGGACGCCATCGGCGACCTGCTCGCGGATCGCGTCATCCCGCAGGGCCTCTGCCCAGAGCTGCAGCGCGATGCGGCGGCTGCGCAGCCCATCCTCCTTCTGGATGTCCGCCAGTGACGCGCGCGCGATCGCGCGCAGGCCTTCGAGCGGATCAGGGATGTCGCGCGCGGCGGCAAGAAGGGCCCCGTCGCGGTCGTGCCGGCGCGCGCCGATCGCCTGGATCAGGTCTTCCTTGCTGGCGAAATGGCCGTAGATGCAGCCCGCGCTCAGACCGGACTCGGCGATGACGTCGGAGATGGTCGTCTGGTGGAATCCCTGGCGCGCAAAGCAGACTTCGGCGGCCAGCAGGATCTCGCCGCGGCGCGCGGCCATCGTCGCCGGTTTCAGCTTCGGCATCCGCAACTCCTGACGACCGGCCGCATCGTGCCGATCAGTTCTCACCATACAAAACGAATATTCGTTTTGTAAAGCGGCTGGCTAGCCTTTTGACATGGCGGCATTCCGCCGTGCGCTCTTGTCCCGGCCGCGTTTCGGGCACAACCTCTGCTCGACGAGAGAATCCGAATCCTTGCCCGCCCCATCCCCGCCGACCTCGCCCTTCGCCTGGCTCAACAACCAGCCCTATGTACTGCTCACGCTGGCCTCGCTGTTCTGGGCCGGCAACATCGTGCTCGCGCGCTACGTCGCCGGCCACGTCCCGCCGCTGACGCTGTCGTGCATCCGCTGGATCGGGACCTTCCTGATGCTGTGGCCGTTCGCGCGGGCGCATCTGGTCCGGGACTGGCGCACCCTGCTCGCGCATTGGCCCCTGATCCTGCTGTTCTCGCTGACCGGCTTTGCGATCAACAACGCGCTGTCCTACTGGGCGATGCAATACACGCAGGCACTCAACGGACTCCTGATCCAGTCGTCGACGCCGCTGTTCGTCGCGTTGTGGTCGCTGCTGCTGTTCGGCGTCCGGCTCACTCCGGCGCAATTCGCAGGGATCGCGACGTCGCTGACCGGCGTGCTGGTGATCCTGCTGCGCGGTGATCTCGGCGCGCTGGCCGCGATCCAGTTCAACCGCGGCGACCTGATGTTCGCCGGCGCGCTGCTGGTGTTCGGGCTGTACTCGGCCACCATGACACGGCGGCCGGCGGTACATCAGCTGTCGCTGATCTCGGCCTGCACGGCCATCGGCGCCGTGCTGCTGCTGCCACTCGCGCTCTGGGAATATTCGACGGGATTCGTGCTGAGGCTCGATCTGCTGTCGGTCGCGACGCTCGGCTATGTCGTCGTGTTCGCCTCGACGCTCGCCTACCTGTTTTTCAATCGCGGCATCGGCCTGATCGGACCGAATCGCGCCGCGCCGTTCCTGCACCTGGTGCCGCTGTTCGGCTCGGTGCTCGCGATCCTGCTGCTCGGCGAGGAGCTCCAACTGTTCCACCTGGTGGGATACGCGCTGGTCATCGCCGGCGTCATCGTCGCCTCGCGCGTCCCGATCCGACCGCTTCGCGCTGGTGATCAGAGCCGGACGTGAGCGTGCGGCAACGCGCCCCATGAAGGCGGGGAAGCATCATCCGGCTGTCATCGAAATGTCAGCGTCGCGTCAGGGCTCCTGGTCAGAACCGGGATGGTTCGAGCTTTCAGGAGGCTTTCTCATGCATCGATATCTACTGACCACCGTGGCCGTGCTGGCGCTCGGCACCGGCGCCGCCCTCGCCCAGGGCGAAGGCGAATTTCCGGCGACACTGGCGGGGCACGCCGTGATGCCCGCTCAATCATTCCTCGACGCGCCTGCCGACGCCCCGAACGATCTCAAGACCTCCGGCAAATACACCACCGGCAAGCGTGTCGACGCGATCGGCAGCGTGATGGGCAAGTCCTATGAGCGTCCGACCGGCGTGTCGCTGCCGTTCAAGGGCCAGCCGCTCCAGGGCCACTCCGGCATCAAGACAATGGCCGATGGGACCTTCTGGGTGCTCACCGACAACGGCATGGGCTCGCGCTACAACTCGCCGGACTCGATGCTCTATCTGAACCACCACAAGATCGACTGGACCAGCGGCAAGGTCGAGCGGCTCGAGACCATCTTTCTGCATGATCCCGACAAGAAGGTGCCGTTTCGGATCGTCCACGAGGACACCGCCAACCGCTATCTGACCGGCGCCGATTTCGACACCGAGGGCTTCCAGATCATCGGCGACCATCTCTGGATCGGCGACGAGTTCGGCCCCTATGTCATCAAGGCGGACAAGACCGGCAAGGTGCTCGCCGTGTTCGAGACCTTTGCCGACGGCAAGCCGGTGCGCTCGCCGGACCATTGGGCGGTGCAATCGCCGGGCGCGCCGGGCGCGACCTACGGCAACGTCAACCTGCGCCGCTCCAAGGGCTTCGAGGGTTTTGCATCGTCGAGCGACGGCAGGTTCGTCTACGGCCTGCTCGAAGGCCCGATCTGGGACGCCGACAAGAAGGACTGGGAGCGCGTCGACGGTCGTGAAGCGTCGCGCATCCTCGAATTCGACGTCGCGGCGGAGAAGTTCACCGGCCGCTTCTGGCAGTACGTGTTCGAACAGAACGGCAATGCGATCGGCGACTTCAACATGATCGACCCGACGCAGGGTCTGATCATCGAGCGCGACAATGGCGAAGGCACCGCCGACAAGGCCTGCCCGCAAGGCACGCGCGGCGAAAACTGCTTTCCCGATCTGGCCAAGTTCAAGCGGGTCTACAAGATCGAGCTCTCCGACGCCAATGTCGGCAAGCCCGTGCGCAAGATCGCCTATGTCGATCTCATGAAGATCCGCGATCCGGACAAGAAGGCGCGCAAGCCGCTGAACGACGGCGTGCTCACCTTTCCGTTCTTCACGATCGAGAACGTCGATCGCGTCGACGATACCCACATCATCGTCGGCAACGACAACAACCTGCCGTTCTCGTCGAGCCGCGATCCCAACAAGGCCGACGACAACGAGTTCGTTCTGCTCGAAGTCGGCGACTTCCTGAAGGCGAAATAGCCGGCTGCCGGCCGTTGCGCCGTGGGGCGACCGCCTCCCGCAACGGCCGGCCGTGCGGCCTCAGGCCGCCGCCGATGACGGGGTGGGCCGCAGCGGCGCAAACTCCTCGGCGGTCAGCGTTTCCTTTTCGATCAGCAGCGCGACGCCGCGCTCCAGGTCGTCGCGGTGGCTTTCGAGAATCGCGCAGGCGCGGTCGCCACCTTCCGCAATCAGGTCGCGGACCGCCAGATCGATCTCGCGCCCGGTGATGTCGGCCGCCGATACGATCTGGTCCTGCGGCTGCAGGAACGACACCTGCGGCCGCGGCGCGTAGGTGCGCTGTCCGACCTTGGCATCCATGCCGTATTTCGTGACCATCTCGATCGCGATCTCGGTGGCGCGCTGCAGATCGTCGGCCGCGCCGGTCGAGATGTCGCCGTCGAAGATCAGCTGCTCCGAGGCGCGACCGCCCATGAGCACGGCGATGCGGTTCTTCAACTCGCTGAGCGCGAGCAGGAAGCGGTCCTCGGTCGGCCGCTGCATGGTGTAGCCGAGCGCACCGACGCCGCGCGGAATGATCGAAACCTTCTGCACCGGATCGACCCCGGCGAGATTGGCCGCCACCAGCGCATGACCCATCTCGTGATAGGCGACGCGCCGCCGCTCGGCGGGGTTGAGCACACGGCTCTTCTTCTCGATGCCGGCGACGATGCGCTCGATCGCCGTCGTGAAGTCGTCGAAGGTCACGTCGTGGCCCTTGCGGCGGGTCGCGGCGATCGCAGCCTCGTTGATCAGGTTGGCGAGGTCGGCGCCGGTGAAGCCGGCCGTCAGGGCCGCGACCTTGTCGAGATCGACACCATCGGCCACCGTGATCTTGCGAACATGCACATTGAGAATGGCGAGCCGTCCGTTCCTGTCGGGACGGTCGACCAGCACCTGACGATCGAAGCGGCCGGCACGCATCAGCGCGGGATCGAGAATCTCCGGCCGGTTGGTCGCGGCGAGCAGGATGACGCCGGAGGTCGGATCGAAGCCGTCGAGCTCCGCCAGCAATTGGTTGAGCGTCTGCTCCTTCTCGTCGTAGCCGCCGAACTGGCCGCCGCCGCTGCGGCTGCGCCCGAGCGCATCGAGTTCGTCGATGAAGATGATGCAGGGCGCCGCCTTGCGCGCCTGCTCGAACAGGTCGCGCACCCGCGCTGCACCGACGCCGACGAACATCTCGACGAATTCGGAGCCGGAGATGGAGAAGAACGCAACGCCCGCCTCGCCGGCGACGGCACGCGCGAGCAGGGTCTTGCCGGTGCCGGGCGGACCGACCAGCAGGATGCCCTTCGGCACGTGCGCGCCGAGCCGGCCATAGCTCTTCGGATCCTTCAGGAACTGCACCACCTCCTGCAGTTCGAACTTGCCCTCGTCGACGCCGGCCACGTCGGCGAAGGTGACCTTGGTGTCGGTCTCGACATAGACCTTGGCGCGCGACTTGCCGATCGACATCAGGCCGCCGAAGCCCTGGCGGTCCATCACCTTGCGGCCGAGGAACACCCAGATCAGATAGAACATCAGCGCCGGCACGACCCACGACAGCAGCGTCTGGACCAATCCGCCCGAGGGCACGCCAGTCACCGTGACGCCCTTGGCCGCGAGCTTCTCCGCCAGCGGCGGATCGACCCGCGCCGTGACGAACGCCGTCTTGCCGTCCGGTTGCTTGTCCTTGAACCTGCCCTGGATGGTGTCCTGACCGACCGAGACCTCGGCGATCCTGCCCTGTTCCACCAATTGCTCGAACTGGCTGTAGGGAATGGTCTCGACGGTGTTGTAGGTCGTCAGCAGCCATTGCAGCAGCAACATGCCGACACCGGCGAGAAAGATGTAGCCGACGGCAATGGCCTGCTTGCGGGCGTTCGGATCGGATTCCATGTCGGCACTCGTCTCGCAGCGCGCCCCGCCGATCGACCGACCATGATCGATACCGCGGGAGCTGCGAGAGCGTTTAACAAGCGCACCCGTCCCCGCGCTTGTCCTGGATCAAGTCCAGACGGCGCGACGGGCCGTCTGGCCCGAGGCGCGCGTCTTGCGATCATGTGCCGCTCGGCAGCGGTCCGGGATCATTCCAGCTCGATCGGCTGGTAGGCCCCGGACTTGTCGAGCTGGGTGCCCCAGACCTTGTGCAGAGCCTGATGATCGCCGCGACTGAGATTGAGCGATACGCCGAGTCCCATGTCGAGATTGCGCGTGTTCTCCAGCGCCTCCACGAGCCGTTCGCTATCGAGTTGCGGACCGCAACGCTTCAGAGCGTCGATCAGCAGATTGGCGGCGATGTAGCCTTCGAGGGAGATGTAGTCCGGCACCTCGCCGGGAGACGCCTGCGCCAGCGCCGTCTTGAATTCGAGCACGGTGCTCGAATAGCCCGACACGGCCGGCACCGCCTGCGTCACGATGACATTCTCGGTGAAGCGCGGCCCCAGCATGGTCAGCTCCTGCGCCAGCGCGGTGGCGCCGACGATCGACATGTTGGTGTAGATCATGCCGGGAAAAAGGTCGCGCGTCCTTTCGATGAATTTCGCAGCCGGCCGCGTCGTCCCCACCATCACGATCGCGCGTATCGGCACCTTCTGCGCCTTGAGCTGGGCGACCGCCTCGTCCATGTCGATCGAGTTGCGATTGTAGACCAGTCGCAAAATCGCGGCATCGTTGAGACCGGCCGCGCGATAGGCCTTGGCGACACCTGCGAAGCCCTGCTCGCCGAGGTCGTCGTTCTGTCCGAACACCGCAATCTGGTTCGGCCTGATCTTGCGCATCTTCAGGAGATAGCGCACCGCTGCGTCGGCCTCTTCGACGAAGCTCGGCCGGTAGTTGAAGACATAGCGATCCGGCGGATCGTGCCGCACCACGCTGCCGCCGGTGAACGGCGCGAAGAACAGCGCCCGGCGTTCGAGGGCGAACGGGACTGCGACCGCAGCGGTGGGCGTGCCGAGATTGCCGAGAAAGCCGAACACCTGCTCCCTGTCCCAAAGCAGCTTCATCGCCTCCGGCGTCCGCGTCGGCTCGAAACCATCGTCGGCCGCGATCAGCTTGAGCATCCGTCCATTGACGCCGCCGGCGGCATTGGTCCGCGCGAACGCGACCTCGATACCGCGCCTGTAGCTCTGTCCGTTCTCCTTGGCACTTCCCGTGTACGGGATGACCATTCCAAAGCGGATCTCCTGATCGGTCACGCCGCGCACGGGGCCGGACGCGGCAGGCCTTGCCGCGCTGGTCGCCGCATTGGCCGTGGCCGGCGCAACAGCCATCGACGAGGCCTGTGGCGGCGCGTTGACGCTGCGTTCGAGCTCGGCGAGCTGACGCTCAACCAGCCTGCAATCGGCTCGCCCGCCGTTGACCGCGGCCCGCCCGTCGGCAATCTTTCGTTCGAATTCGCGCGCCAGCTCGTTCCGATCATTCGGATTGGCCGAGGCCTCGCGGATCGCCTGCTGAAACTTGCCGAGGATCACCTGGACGCGACGCGGAGGAATGCTGGTGCAAGCCTGGGCAGAGCCAACGATCGGTCCAACACGGCCGGCGAGCTCACGAACCAGGTTCACATTGTCGGCCGCGACGGCTCCGCTGACGCTGCCGGCCAGCACGGCGGCGGAGATGACCGCGATCGGACGCGAACGCCCCATCATCCACGCGGTGAGAAGCAAATGCTGCATGTGGTAGCTTAAGACCTCCGTTGCTGTCCGCGGATCGACACGGACAAATTGGACGCAAGGTCGGGGCCGGCCGCAAAGACCGTCCGATGCTGTGATTCGGACATCACCGTGAGGTTCTCGAATACCGCAAACATCGGAAGAGAATCAGCTTGCCGCGTCGGACGATGTTGCGCGGTGATTCTTTCCCACGCCCGCCTGATCGTCGACAGCATGGTCGTCTCGTTCTCTTGCAAGTCGCAATCTGTCGCCCCAACCGTCGATCGTTTGCCTGCGCGTCCGCATTGAGGCGGAGGCACGGCATCGTTGGCAGCTACGACAGCTTTAAGTTCGGATCAGGGCACGCGGGATACAATGTGGCCGCAGCTGTACCTATCCCCGACAGAATCATGTCGTGATCCGACACTTCGGGTGTCGATGGCAGCTGCGGCCCGATCTCAAGTTGCAAGCGACGCCACGAGCGCGTGTCGAACGGGATGTTGCGCATACCGAACGGTAGGACCCGGCGATCAACTAACCGGATGGACTCATCACGATCGCCTTGTCCTTCGGCCAGCGGACGCGCCACGCGAACGAGATTTCCTTCGTCTCGCCAGGCTTGGCATCGACCATCCATTCGGTCACGCCGCGCCGGTCGCGGACGTTGGTCGATGTCGGAGGCGTGGTCGCGGGCAGCATCTCGACCACGATGTCCTCGTTCTCGCTGACCGGCAACTGATCCTGGATCGCGACCTTGACCGGGAAGTCGTGGGCGTTGCGGATCGTGGTCTTGAACGCGCGCTCGTCGATCTTCGCCGTCGTCACGATCAGGCCGGCCGAACCTTCGTTGCGCTTGACGACGCTGCGCTCGACCTTGACCTTGTCGTCGGCGCCGAAGCCGAGACGAACGGCATCGTCCTTGCCGGCGGCTGCCAACCGCGATGTTCCGACAAACATGCCGTCGCGATAGATCGAGACCTTGCCCGGCAGCAATGGCGCGTCCTCCGCCTGCGTGAAGCTCGCCTCTAGATAAGCGGTGGGATCTGCCACCGGCGCCGAACGAATGATCAGCTCCGGCGTGATCGTCGCAGTCGAGATGCGCAGGCTCTTGGCGCCGTCATTGGCGTTGACACTGACGCGCCCCGGAAGGCGGAACGCGGTCTGGTAGGCGCCGATGTCGACAGCGGTCTCGCGCTCTTCCGCCTTCTTTGCAGGCTCTGGAGCTGCGGCCGGGGCATATGCCTCGACGCTCCGCTGCCTGACCGCCTTATCCGACAGCGTGCCGAGCTGGGCCATCGGCGGAGCTGGCGGCTGCGGATATTGCGCGACCACTGTCCTGAGCTCGGGCGCACTGCCACCTCGTCCGGTTCGCACCGTCGACGCTGACAATGCGACGTCGGACCAGTCTTCGCCGGTGCTCTGCTGAATCTCGGCGCGGCGCACCAGCTCAAGTGCGGGCTTGCGATCCCTGGCCGAGGTGTCGAGACGTGCGTCGTAGAGCGGCACCCAGCGGGCATTGCGGACAGCATAGGTCACGCGCAGCGTCGCCTTGGTCGCGGCGGCCGCAGACAGCTCGATCTGCACCTCCATCTTGCTCGGCGGCTTCGCCGCCCGATCCGCCTGCAGGCGCGCGATCTCGCGATCGATCTCACGCTGCTTGCGCTCGGCATCGCGAATCGCCGCATCGGCCTGGCCGACCTCTTCGGCCACGGCCGCGAAGGCATTGCGCCACTCCGCGATCGGACGTGCCTCACCCTTCTCGCCAAGGCCGGCGGGCGCCGCTTCAGCAAACCGCTCGGCGAATTTCTTGCGCGCCAATGCGGCGGCGATCACGCCGTCCTGATTGGCGCGCTCGTCCTTCAAGGCCTCGATGCGCTTGTCGATGTCGGGCAGATTGACCGGAGGCACCGGGCGCGGCGGCTTGGCATCGACGGCGCCGATCACGAGCTTGCCTCCAGCCTCGCCTTCGACGCGCAGCGAGGAGGCATCGAGCCCGAGCGGAAAGTCCTTGGCGATCGCGGTGGTGTCGCCGGCGGGAAGGTCGAGCGTGATCAGCCGGGTGACGGTTGCGCCATCGGGGTAGACGGTGACGGCATCGACCATGGAGGAGGCATCGAGGTTGGCCGCGTGGCCGGGCACCGTCGTCAGGGCAGCTCCGAGCATCAGGCCCGTGGTGACAAGGCCCATTTTTCGTATCGTCATCGCTCTCTCCGCATTCCCAGCACCCGCAGGATCGGATCGACCGGTCCTTTGCACGGCGTTAGACGCGACCAGAGAACGCCCGGTTCAATTCAAGCTCCGGGAAAGACGATCATGCGAATGCCGCAAAGAAAGAAGAAGAGGCCGTACGGCGATCGACCGTACGGCCTCTTTTTTGGCGGGACCTGATGCGTGGCGAAATCAGAACGCCAGCGCCTTGGCCTGCTTGACCTGCGGCAGCGCTTGGATCTTGGCGAGCAGTTCGGCCGGAACGGCGCCGTCGATCTCGACCAGCGCGATGGCGTCGCCGCCGGCCGCGACACGGCCGAGATGGAAGGTCGCAATGTTGATCTTGGCGTCACCGAGCAGGCTCGCGAACTTGCCGATGAAGCCCGGCTTGTCCTCGTTGGTGACATAGATCATCGACTTGCCGAACTCGGCGTCGACGCGGATGCCCTTGATGTCGACCAGCCGCGGCTTGCCGTCCGCATAGACAGTGCCGGACACCGCGCGCTCCTGCTGCTCGGTGATCACGGCCACGGTGATCAGGCTTTCATAGTCGCTCTCGCCCGCGCGCAACACCTCATCGACGATCATGCCGCGCTCCTTGGCAATGACCGGCGCAGAGACGACGTTGACCTCGCCCAGCATCGGCCGCAGCAGACCCGCCAGCACCGCCGAGGTCAGCGCCTTGGTCTTCATCTCCGCGACCTGGCCCTCATAGGTGATCTGCACCTTGGTGATGCTGCTCTCGGTGAGCTGGCCCGCGAACGAGCCGAGCTTCTCGGCGAGCGCGATGAACGGCTTCAGCTTCGGCGCTTCCTCGGCCGTGATCGAGGGGAAGTTGATCGCGTTCGAGATCGCGCCGGTCAGCAGGTAGTCCGACATCTGCTCGGCGATCTGCAGCGCGACGTTCTCCTGCGCCTCGGTGGTGGAGGCGCCGAGATGCGGCGTGCAGATCACGCAGGGATGGCCGAACAGCGGATTGCTGGTGGCGGGCTCCTCGGCGAACACGTCGAGCGCCGCGCCCGCGACATGCTTGGAGTTGAGCGCCTCGAGCAGCGCCGCCTCGTCGATCAGGCCGCCGCGGGCGCAATTGATGATGCGCACGCCCTTCTTGGTCTTGGCGATCGCCTGGGCATCGATGATGTTGCGGGTCTTGTCGGTCAGCGGCGTGTGCAAGGTGATGAAGTCCGCGCGCTTCAAGAGTTCATCGAGCTCGACCTTCTCGACGCCGAGATCGCGCGCGCGCTCCTCGGTGAGGAACGGATCGAAGCCGATCACCTTCATGCGCAGGCCCTGCGCGCGGTCGCAGACGATCGAGCCGATGTTGCCGCAGCCGACCACGCCGAGCGTCTTGCCGGTGATCTCGACGCCCATGAAGCGGTTCTTCTCCCACTTGCCGGCCTGGGTCGAGGCATCGGCCTGCGGAATCTCGCGCGCCAGCGACAGCATCATCGTGATCGCATGCTCGGCGGTCGTGATCGAATTGCCGAACGGCGTGTTCATCACGATGATGCCCTTGGCGGTGGCCGCGGGAATCTCGACATTGTCGACGCCGATGCCGGCGCGGCCGATCACCTTGAGCCGCTTGGCGCGCTCGATGATCTTGGCCGTGGCCTTGGTCGCGGAGCGGATCGCAAGGCCGTCATAGTCGCCGATGATGTCGGCGAGCTTGTCCTTGTCCTTGCCGAGATTGGGCTGGAAGTCGACCTCGATGCCGCGATCCTTGAAGATCTGCACGGCGGCCGGCGAGAGCGCATCGGAGATGAGAACTTTGGGTTTCGACATGACGATGTTCCTTCACGCCCTCTCTTGAGAGAGGGGCGGCGCAAGGCGCCGGGATGAGGTGAAAGCTGTCTGCTCGTAGGGTGGGCAAAGCGAAGCGTGCCCACCGTCTTTCGCGTCGGGTGACATTGATGGTGGGCACGGCGCTTCGCGCCTCTGCCCACCCTAGGCAGCTCGCATCGACGGCCCGCCTCAGGCCGCCTTCGGCAACGCGGCCTTGGCTTCCGCGAACGCCCAGTCGATCCACTGCGTCAGCAGCGCGACGTCCTTGGCTTCCACGGTGGCGCCGCACCAGATGCGCAGGCCGGCCGGCGCATCGCGATAATGCGCGAAGTCGAAGCCGGCGTTCTCCTTCTCGACCAGCGACACCAGCTTCTTGGCGAACTCGGCCTGGGCATCGGCCGACAGCGACGTGATGGCGGGATCGGTCACTTTCAGACAGACCGAGGTGTTGGAGCGGATCGCGGGATCCTGTGCCAGGAAATCGATCCACGGCGTGCGCGCCTTCCAGTCCGCCAGCACCTTGGTGTTGGCGTCGGCGCGCGCGATCAGCGCCTTGAGGCCGCCGATCGACTTGCCCCAATTCAGCGCGTCCAGATAATCCTCGACGCACAGCATCGACGGCGTGTTGATGGTCTCGCCTTCGAAGATGCCGGCATTGAGCTTGCCGCCCTTGGTGAGGCGGAAGATCTTCGGCAGCGGCCAGACCGGCTTGTAGGTCTCCAGACGCTCGACCGCGCGCGGCGAGAGAATGAGCATACCATGCGCGGCCTCGCCGCCGAGCGCCTTCTGCCAGGAGAAGGTGACGACGTCGAGCTTCGGCCAGTCGAGCGCTTGCGCGAACGCCGCCGAGGTGGCGTCGCAGATCGTCAGGCCTTCGCGGCTCGCGCTGATCCAGTCGGCATTCGGCACGCGCACGCCGGAGGTGGTGCCGTTCCAGGTGAAGACGATGTCGGACGCGGGATCGACCTTGGAGAGATCAGGGATCTCGCCATAGCCGGCATGCAGCTTGGTGACGTCCTTGAGCTTGAGCTCCTTGACGATGTCGCTGACCCAGCCCTCGCCGAAGGATTCCCAGGCGATCGTCGTGACGGGCCGCGCGCCGAGCAGCGACCACAGCGCCATCTCCACGGCGCCGGTGTCGGACGCCGGCACGATGCCGATCTTGTAGTCGGCCGGCACTTCGAGCACGTCGCGCGTCAGCTCGATGGCCTGCTTGAGCTTGGCTTTGCCGACCTTCGCGCGATGCGAGCGGCCGAGCGGGGCGTCCTTGAGATTTTCGGCGGTCCATCCGGGGCGCTTGGCGCAGGGGCCGGAGGAAAAATGCGGCACGGCGGGCCGCTGCGAAGGCTTCGCTGCAGTCATCGTCTATCCTTCCAGATAGTAAGCCTCCCGTTGGGGGGAGGTGTCCCGCCGGCGTGATTAAGGGAACGGCCGTTCCGCGTCAAGGAACTTCGCGATGCCGCCGCTATACGTTCACGCAGTCGTGCTGGCATGCAAGCGAAGGCGGCTCACTCCGGCGCGGCGCCGACCGGCGTCTGACCGCCGGGCGGACGATGCAGGAACGTCATCGATGTAGAGGCGCCGATCGTCGTGCCGCAACATGCGACGTCATTGTCTCGTCCACGACATCCATGCACAATGACGCGATCTGCACGCGCCGAATAACAAGGATAAAAGAATGGAACGCGTTCGTCTCGGGAGGAGCTCGCTCGACGTCACCCGGCTCGGGCTCGGCTCGGCGCCGCTCGGCGGCCTGTTCGAACCGGTCAGCGACGGCGATGCGGAGGCCACGATCGCCGCGGCCTGGTCGCGCGGCGTGCGCTTCTTCGACACCGCCCCGCTCTACGGCTTCGGTCTCGCCGAGCAGCGGCTCGGCGCCTTCCTCCGCCGGCAGCCGCGCGACAGCTATGTGCTCTCCACCAAGGTCGGGCGGCTGCTGCGGCCGGATCCGACCGCGTCGGGCGAAGATCCGCACTACAAGGGCACACCGCCGCTGCGGCCGCGGTTCGACTATTCCTACGACGGCGTGATGCGCTCGGTGGACGAGAGTCTGGTCAGGCTCGGTCTCGATCGCATCGACGTTCTGCTGGTGCACGATCCGGACGATCACTACGACGAAGCCGTCGCCGGCGCCTTCCGCGCGCTGCAGCGGCTGCGCGACGACGGCAGCATCAGGGCGATCGGCGCCGGCATGAACCAATCGGAGATGTTGGCGCGCTTTGCGGAAGCCGTTCCGGTCGACTGTTTCCTCCTCGCTGGTCGCTACACGCTGCTCGACCAGGGCGCGCTGACGGCGCTGTTCCCGGTCTGTGAGCGGCAGAACATCGCCATCATCCTCGGCGGCATCTACAACAGCGGCATCCTGGCCAATCCTCACGGACAAGCGAAGTTCAACTACGAAGATGCCGACGAAGGTCTGATCGCTCGCGCCCGCCAGCTCGATGCCTTGTGCAAGCAACACGGCACCGAGCTCAAGGCCGCGGCCATTCAGTTCTGCCTCGCCCATCCGGCCGTGACCGTCGGCCTGCAGGGCGCGCGCACCGCGAACGAGGCGGCCGACAACATCGCGATGGCGCAGGCGACGATTCCGGCCGCGTTCTGGCGCGACCTGCGCGCCAGCAATCTGGTCGATGCCCGTGCGCCGCTGCCGGGAGAGTCGAGATGAGTCGCGTCCTCGACGCGCATCAGCATTTCTGGGATCCCGGCCGTGCCGACTATCCCTGGATGGCGGGCGACGCGCTGGCGCCGATCCGCCGTCCGTTCGGCCCCGCCGACCTCGCCCCCCTGCTCGCCGAGAATGGAATCGACGCCAGCATCCTGGTGCAGACGCGGTCGTCGCTCGAAGAGACCGAAGAATTCCTGCGCATCGCGCACGCGACGCCGTTTGTCGCCGGCGTCGTCGGCTGGATCGACCTGATCGATCCGTCGGTGGCATCGGCGATCGACCGGCTGCGCAGCCTGCCCGGCGGCGACAGGCTGGTCGGCATCCGCCATCAGGTCCATGACGAGGCCGATCCGGACTGGCTGGCGCGCGGCGACGTCCGGCGCGGCCTCGACGCCGTGTTTGCCCACGACCTCGCTTACGATCTGCTGGTGCGCACGCGCGAGTTGCCGGCGGCAATTGCGACGGTGCGCGCTTTTCCAAAGGCGCGCTTCGTGCTGGACCACGCCGCCAAGCCGCCGATCGCAACCGGGTTCGATCAGGCCTGGGCCGACCGCATCGCCGAACTCGCGGCCTGCGGCAATGTCTGGTGCAAGGTGTCGGGGCTCGCGACGGAGGCCGTCTGGACGGACTGGGATGCCGAGCGATTGCAGCCCTATGTGACCCATGTGGCGCGCTGCTTCGGCGAGGATCGCTTGATCTTCGGCTCGGACTGGCCGGTGTGCCTGCTCGCCGGCAGCTATGGCGAAATCAAGCAGGCGCTCGAACGATGCCTGACGCAGCTCGGTCCCGGCGTCCGCGCCAAGGCGTTCGGCCCGAACGCGATCATCGCCTATCGGCTGCCGCGCTGATCAGAACCGCATCACCATGCCGAAATGGCTCTTGGCGAAACCGAGCCGCTCGTAGAAGCGCTGCGCGTCGGTCCGGCTCTGATGGGTCATGAGTTCGATCAGGTTGCAGCGCCGGCTGCACGCTTCCGCGATCGCCCAGTGCAGCAATTGCTCGCCGATGCCGCGGCTGCGACGATCCGTGGCGACGCGAACATCCTCCACCAGCGCGCGCGACGCCCCTTGCGAGCTGAGCCCAGGCAGGATGCACAATTGCAGGCAGCCGACCACCGTGCCCGCCTCCTCGGCGACGACGAGCGTGATGTTCGCCGCACTGGAAATCGCTTCGAAGGCCGCGAAGTAGGACGCCGGCAAAGGCGTCTCGAGCCGCTCGCGCGCCCGGCCTAGATGATCGTCGGCGAGCATCGCGACGATGGCGCCGACGTCCTCGCGCCGTGCAGGCCGGATGGTGATCGCTATGGAGTCCGCCATCGTCCTGACGAGAGGCTCAGAACTTGTAGCCGACGCCGGCGCGCACCGTGTTGACGCTGGTGTCGACGGTCGAGGTGAAGCGGATGTATTCGTACTCGGCGCGCGCGAACAGGCCGCCGACCAGATTGACGTCGACGCCGAGGCCGGCGCTATAGCCATAGATCAGGTGATTGTGCTGCAGGTTGTTGGCGCTGAGCGGCGTCAGCGCCGTATAGGTGCCGAGCAGCGTGGTGCTGACCCGGTCCTGGACGGTCACGGTCTGGCCGATGTCGGCATTGCCGAGCGCGAGGCCGACGAAAGCATAGGGCAGGAAGCAGCCGAGCGCATAGCCGGCGCGGCCGCGGATGGTCGCCATGTCCTTGATCGAGATCTGCGAGGACTGCGTCGCAGTCACGCTGTGGAAATTGCCGTCCGACAGCGCCGCGCTGCTGACCAGCGAGCGGGTCGACGAGGCGCTGCCGCCGTACTTGCCGTGCAGGTAGCTCGCCTCGACGCCGAGCACGACGTCGTCCCACTGGCTGTTGTAGCCGACGAAGGCGCCGAACCCCGAGGAGCGTGCAGATTGCTTGCCGAGATTGGTGTTCCAGGACGAGACCTGCATCTCGCTTTCGATCAGCGTATTGGCCAGCAGGGCGGCCGTCATGGTGCTGGTCGAGCCGTTGAAATTTTCGTCGGACGAGCCATAGCCGCCCTGGACGCCGACATAATAGCCGTCCCAGTTGACCCTGGAATTGGTCAGGCCTTCGGTCAGGCCGCCTCTCAGGATCGGCAGGTCGGGCAAATCGGCGGCCTGCGCAGCCGAGACCATGCCACACACCGAAACCGCCACCATCAGGCTACGCATCGCAACGCTCCAATCAGCACTTCAACTCTCTGTTGCCGATCATCGCGCGTTAACCTTAACCATCCGTTGCCGGAGCGCGCCTGCCGGCAATTCTTTCAGCGGAGGCGCGATTAGTCGAACTGATGAGAACGCAAATCTGAAAACGAAACGGCGCGGAAAGCCCGCGCCGTTTGCTCCGTTGAATGGAAGACCGTCCGGCTCAGCCCTTGCGGATCAAGGGCATCATCGGCGGCGGCGGCGGCTGGTCGAAATTCCAGCGCACGCCGAGCTTCAGATCATGCGACGTGATGTCCTTGAACTTGAACACGTTGCCGGTGGTGTTGCCGACGTAGTCCGACAGCACTCCGGTCTGTCCCTGGCCAAGATCGACGTAGCTGTAGGCCAGTTCGAGCACGAGGTTCGGATTCACGTTGTAGGCAAGACCGGCATGCGCCGCCCAGGCAAAATTCCACTTCGAGGAGCTCGGCGCCGTCGCGAAGCTCGTGGTCGTGAACGGCAGGTTGTTGATGCCGGTATCGGTGAAGTTCGAGATCGTCACCCGCGAGCCGCCGACACCCGCGCCGATGAACGGCGTCACGCACCACCAGGTGCCGAGATCGACATAGGCGTTGGCGAGCACCAGCCACTCGGACTTGCTGCCGGTGTAATTGTCGATGCCGTTGTAGGGCACGCCGCCGGCGGTCGCCGTGAAGCGGTCGGTGGCCTTGAAGTTGGCGTTGCCGCGATACTGGCCCGTGACGTCCATGCGGAACCAGCTGTTGAAGCGATAGCCGACGCCGACGCCGTAGATGCCGGCGGCATCGAAGGCGGAGGTCTGATTGAACGACGTCATCGGTGTGTAGGCCGACTCGCGGCCGTAGTGGACGTCCTTGACCTTCTGATTGCTGAAGCCGATGTCGCCGCGCAGGTACCAGCCTCCGAAATCGGCCGCCGGCGGCGGCGCGTAGACCGGAGGGGGGGCGATGGGCATGTCGGCCGCAAAGGCCAAAGTGGAAAACAGAGAGGCCGCTCCGGCGGCGATCAAAGACTTAACGCTACGCATTGGTTTCGTCCCTTTGGCCGGTGAGGCAATCGGAATCTGGCCCCACATCACAACTGACAGCTGTACAATCGCACCAAATGCTTAAGCAGCGCTTAACCCTAATAATTAAGGTTGACATTCCATGAGCGCGAGGAACCCGTTAACGGCCGCGCAATTCCTCCTAACGATTCGTTAGCGGCGGCCGCACGCGCGAATACAAACTGATTAGTTGCAATCGCACCCCGGCCCCCTGCCGCAAGCCCGGTCGGGAACCACGGGCGGCTGCGCCCGCCGTCCGACGCGATTGATCCGGACCTCCGGCCTTGCGATTGGTGGAGCGCCAACGAAAAAGGCCTGCCATCCCGGAACGATGACAGGCCGCAACGACGATATGGCTCCTGATGGACTATGCGGCCGCAGCAGCCGCGTGGCCGACGGCGGCGACGATCTCGTCGACGACCTCTTCCACCAGCGACCGGTCGTCGCCCTCGCCCATCACGCGGATCACCGGCTCTGTGCCGGAGGAGCGGACCAGCAGACGGCCATGGCCATTCAGGCGCTTCTGTCCGGTGTCGATCGCCGACTTCACCTCGTCGGCGTCGAGCGGCTTGCCGCTGCGGTAACGCACGTTCTTGAGGATCTGCGGCAGCGGATCGAAGCGGTGGCAGACCTCGGAAACCGGACGGCGCAGCCTCTGCACCGTCGCCAGCACCTGCAGCGCAGCGACGAAGCCGTCGCCCGTCGTCGCGTAGTCCGAGAGAATGATATGGCCGGATTGCTCGCCGCCGAGATTGTAGCCGTCGGCCAGCATGCGCTCGAGCACGTAGCGGTCGCCGACCGGCGTGCGCACCAGTTCGAGCCCCTGCCCTTGCAGGAAGCGCTCCAGACCGAGATTCGACATGACGGTCGCGACGATGCCGGACCGCGCCAGGCGGCCGTCTTCCTTCCAGCTCTGCGCGATCACCGCGAGCAGCTGATCGCCATCGACGATGTGGCCGCGTTCGTCGACCAGGATGACGCGATCGGCGTCACCGTCGAGCGCGATGCCGATGTCGGCGCGCATTTCACGGACTTTCCGGCACAGCGCCTCCGGCGAGGTCGAGCCGCATTCCTTGTTGATGTTGAAGCCGTCCGGCTCCACGCCGATCGAGATCACGTCGGCGCCGAGCTCCCACAGCGCCTCGGGAACGACCTTGTAGGCCGCGCCATTGGCGCAATCGACCACCACGCGCAGGCCGTCGAGCGACAGGTCGCGCGGCAAGGTGCGCTTGGCGAATTCGATGTAACGGTCATGCACGCCGTCGATGCGGCGGGCGCGGCCGAGGCTTGCGCTCTGCGCCAGCTTCTTGTCGAGCGACTCGTCGAGCAGTTGCTCGATCTGCTTCTCGACGTCGTCCGACAGCTTGAAGCCCTGCGGCCCGAACAGCTTGATGCCGTTGTCCTCGAACAGATTGTGCGAGGCCGAGATCATGACGCCGAGATCGGCGCGCATCGACTTGGTCAGCATCGCGACCGCCGGCGTCGGCATCGGTCCGACCAGCAGCACGTCCATGCCGACCGAGGTGAAGCCTGCCACCATCGCGTATTCGATCATGTAGCCGGACAGGCGGGTATCCTTGCCGATCACCACGCGATGGCGGTGCTCGCCGCGCTGAAACAGAAGACCAGCGGCCTGTCCGACCTTGAGCGCGAGCTCCGGCGTGATCAGGCCGTTGGCACGGCCACGAATCCCATCGGTCCCGAAATAGTTACGGCTCATATCACCCCCAGCAACGGCTTTCTGGATTTCGTTACCGGCGGGCGCGAATCAGAACGCGAGCCGCGGCCGGCCAGCCCGCGGGTTATAGTCGCCTTAAAGCTAAGATGGCTTCAAAAAATGTGATGAATCATTACCACGAAACCGCCACCGCAGCCGTAACCCATTGTTAACGCTAATTTTCCGCCATCCTCGCGTATTCCCCGCAGAACGTGCGCGGGGTATCGGGAGATCCGTCCAGCGGGAAAGTCCCGAGCCGTCATGCAGGTTCCTCGGGCACTTCGAGCATCCGCGGGATGCACCCGGCGCAGACGAGGTTCTTCGCCCGCTCAGAAAGGCCGAAGCTGGATTTGGCAGTCGCCGCAAAGATGATAGAGGACTGCCAGCCCGAGTACTGCCAGCCAAAGAAACGAGAGCGTCGGTGGGGAGCCGAAGACCGCGATGAAACACGTCACCTGCATTGAAGACCTGCGCCTCTTGCACAAGCGCCGCGTGCCGAAGGCGTTCTTCGATTACGCCGACCGCGGCTCCTATGCCGAAGAGACCCTGCGCGCCAACCGCGACGATCTGCAGAAGATCAAATTCCGCCAGCGCATCCTGGTCGACGTCTCCAAGCGCGACCTGTCGACGACCATCCTCGGCGAGCCGTCGTCGATGCCGCTGATCCTGGCCCCGGTCGGGCTGCTCGGCATGCAGCATGGCGACGGCGAGATTCACGCCTGCCGCGCGGCTCAGGCCGCGGGTATTCCGTTCACGCAGAGCACGATGTCGATCTGCTCGATCGAGGACATCGCGGGCAGCGTCGAGAAGCCGTTCTGGTTCCAGCTCTACGTCATGAAGGACCGCGGCTTCATCAAGGCCCTCGTCGAGCGCGCCATCGCGGCCAAGTGCAGCGCGCTGTGCCTGACCGTCGACCTGCAGGTGATCGGCCAGCGCCACCAGGACATCAAGAACGGCATGAGCGTGCCGCCGGAATGGACGCTGTCGAAGCTGTTCGACTTCGCCACCAAACCCGCCTGGGTGCAGGGCGTGCTGCAGGGCAAGCGCCGCACCTTCGGCAACATCGCCGGCCACGTCAAGAACACCGAGGATCTCACCAAGCTCTCGGCCTGGACGGCGGCGCAGTTCGACACCTCACTGAACTGGAAGGATGTCGACTGGATCCGCTCGATCTGGCCGGGCAAGCTGATCATCAAGGGCATCCATGACATCGAGGACGCCAAGCTCGCCGCCGAAACCGGCGCGCAGGCGCTGGTCGTGTCGAACCATGGCGGCCGCCAGCTTGACGGCGCTCCCTCCTCGATTCACGTGCTGCCGGGCATTGCCGAAGCGGTCGGCGACAGGATCGAGATCATGTTCGACGGCGGCATCCGCTCCGGCCAGGACGTGATGCGCGCGCTCGCGCTCGGCGCCAAATCCTGCATGCTCGGCCGCGCCTATGCCTATGGCCTCGGCGCCGGCGGCCAGACCGGCGTCGCCAAGGCCATCGACATCATCCGCAACGAGCTGCTGACGACGATGGGCCTGTGCGGCGTCAATACGGTGGCGGAGATCGACAGGAAAGTGCTGGCGAATTAGCCGGCAAGTAACAGCTCGGGACAACCGCCAACATGGTTCTCGTTGGGTTGATGTGAAGCGCTTGCCAAGCAAAAATTGTCGTCCCTGCGAACGCAGGGACCCACAACCACCGCCGTCGATGATCCAGGGCGGTAGCGCGACAGCATAACAAAAGCGGTTCGCGTCGGCCGCGCCGAGACGCCCCGGCGTGCCCCAAACCCGATCCCGGGGTTATGGGTCCCTGCGTTCGCAGGGACGACACCTTCTCTGGAGACCCGGCAGGGCACTCAGGCGCAGTGTTTCGAAACTCACATCGGCGGCGTCAGCCCGTCGCGGCCGACGCTGACGCGGCTGGTTTCGAATGAGCCGTCCGGCAGCTGCTTGATCGTGGCCATCACTTTCGCGCCGGCCTTCAGTTCGGATTTGTCGCCGGGCACGAAGGTCACGATCGGCGTCTCCGGCGTGATGTCGACCCGCTTCTCGCCGCCCTTGTATTTGACCAGCAGCGTATGGCCGTCGGTCGACACCGAGCTTTCGGACACGGTGGCGTTGGTCATGCTCGAATTCGGCTTGAGGTCCCACGCCCGCGAGCCTTCGCCGGTACCGCGCATGTCTTCGGGGAAGATGTGAATCTCGACCGCCTTGGGCGCGCCGTCGGGACCTGGCACCGTGGTCGCGCCGATGAACGAGCCGAGCTTGATGTCGGAGAGCTCGGCCTTGACGACGCCGGACACGCGCAGGTCCGAGGCCATGCGCAGCTTGAAGATCTCGCCGCTGCGCGCTTTCACCGTCATCGTGTCGGCGTCGACGCTCTCGATGGCGCCGCGCACGCGCGTCGGCACGGGGGCCTGCTGAGCAATTGCGAGCATCGATGTCACCGCAACCATGGCGAGTGCAGCGACAGGGCGGATCAGGGCGAGACGAGCGGACATTCGGGAGCTCCGGGGCTTCGAGACATGGCTCCACGCTGAGTACCAGGGCGCAGACGCATGAGGAATGAGACGCCGCATCTCCCCTTGTTATTCCGTCCTCAAGCCTTTGTGAGATCGGCCTCGACCACCGCGCGCAACCCTGGCGTCACCTGCGGACGCCGGCCGAACCACAATTCGAAGCCGCGCACGGCCTGGTGCAGCAGCATGCCGAGCCCGTCCGCGGTGCGCAGGCCCTTCGCCCGCGCCGAAATGAGCAATGGCGTCTCCAGCGGGACGTAGACGATGTCGGCGACGACGGCCTGCTGCGGCAACAGCGCGACGTCGAGGTCGAGCGGCGGCTGGCCGTGCATGCCGAGCGAGGTGGTGTTCACGAACAGGCCCGCACGCGGCAGCAGCGCGCCGACGCGGTCCCAGCCTTCGGCAACGACACGGCTGCCGAACTGATCGGCCAGCGCCTGGGCGCGCGCGGCGGTGCGGTTGATGACGTGGACGCGACCGATGCCGCGCTCCAGCAATCCGAACACGACGGCCCGGGCCGAGCCTCCGGAGCCGAGGACCAGCGCCTCGTCGGTGCGGTCCCAGCCGGGGGCGGTCGCATCCAGATTGTCGATGAAGCCTTCGACGTCGGTGTTGGTGGCGCGCAAGGCTCCGCGCTCGTACCAGAGCGTATTGGCGGCGCCGACCGCACGGGCGCGCGCGTCCGGCTCGGCGAGATCGAGCACGCGCTCCTTGTGCGGGATCGTGACATTGGCGCCGACGAAGCCGCGCTGATGAAGATGGGTGACGAAGCCCGCCAATTCCTCCGGCGGTACGGCCTCGATGGTGTAGCCGCCGGGAATGCCGAGTTCGTGCAGCCAATGATGATGGATCAATGGCGAGCGCGAATGCGCGGCGGGCCAGCCGATCAGGCACGCAGCGCGGGTTTTGGCAGCGACGGTCATGACGGTGACATCGGACAAGCTCCAGCCGGAGTCAATGCTCCCCGGCCAGGATGCCGGTGCCGGCCTCAGCTCGCCGCCAGGCCGTCGGCGATCTCGTCCCGCGGCGCCTCTTTGCCCTTGATGTCGGCGACCGCCCGGTCGATCGTTTCACGGTAGCGCACCAGCGGCGGCCGCACGCCATGGGTCAGCAGCGCCCGGCGCACGGTCGGCGAGGCGCCGGTGATGAACAGCCGGATGCCCTGGCGCCTAGCCTTGGCGGCGACGCGGCTCATCGCATTCGCAGCCGTCGAATCCAGGAACGGCACTGCGGCGAAGTCGACCACGAAGGCCTTGCGGCGGTCGGCGATGGAGTCGAGCACGGTGCCGACGGTCGAGGCGGCGCCGAAGAAGAACGCGCCGGTGATGCGATAGACCAGCACATCCTTGTCGGCGCTGAGGTTCGCATTGTACGGCACCCGCGCGCCGCCCTCGAAATCGGCGCGGTCCTCGGCGACCAGCGGCGAGCCGTCCTCGACCCCGGTCATCTGCGCCATGCGGTTGATGAACAGCACGGCGCCGAGCGCGAAGCCGACCAGGATGCCCTCGGTGAGATCGCGGAAGATCGTCAGCCCGAAGGTCGCAAGCAGCACCGTGGCGTCGCCCCAGGAGGAGCGAATCAGGGTGGCGAATTCGTGCTTCTCGGCCATGTTCCAGGCCACGACCACCAGCACGGCCGCCAGCGCCGACAGCGGGATGTAGCTCGCCAGCGGCGCCGCGATCAGCATGAACACCAGCAGGAACACCGAATGCAGCATGCCCGACACCGGCCCGCGGGCGCCGGCGCGGACGTTGGTCGCCGTGCGCGCGATGGTGCCGGTGACGCAGATGCCACCGAACAGCGCCGAGCCGATGTTGGCGAAGCCCTGCGCCACCAGCTCGCAATTGGAGCGATGACGGCGGCCGGTCATGCCGTCGGCGACGACCGCCGAGAGCAGCGATTCGATGGCCCCGAGCAGCGCGAAGGCGATGGCATCGGGAAAGACCGCCTGGATCTTGGTGAGCGACAGCGTCGGCAGCGCCGGCGCGGGCAGCTCGCGCGGAATGCCGCCGAATTTGGTGCCGATGGTTTCGACCGGCAGCTGCAGCACGTAGGTGATGACGGCCGCGATGACGACCGCGATCAGGATACCGGGCCAGGTCGGCCGCTCGTGCCTCAGGCCGACGATGATCGTGATCGAAAACACCGCCAGCCCCACCGCCGGCAGGCTCGCGGTGGGCGCGCCATGGGCAAGCGCGATCAGCTTCGGGATCAGATCACCCGGCTCCTTGCCCGCCAGCGTGATGCCGAACAGGTCCTTCAACTGACTGGCGAAGATGATGACGGCGATGCCCGCAGTGAAGCCGACCGTGACCGGATAGGGAATGAACTTGATGTAAGTGCCGAGCCTCAGGTAGCCGGCGATCACCAGCATCACGCCCGACATCATGGTCGCCAGCAGCAGGCCATCGAGGCCCTGGCGGTCGACGGTGGCCGCGACCAGCACGATGAAGGCGCCGGCGGGACCGCCGATCTGGAAGCGGCTGCCGCCGAGCAGCGAGACCAGGAAGCCGCCGACCACGGCGGTGTAGAGGCCGCGCCCCGGCGAGACGCCGGAGGCGATCGCGATCGCCATCGACAGCGGCAGCGCCACGATCGCGACCGTCAGGCCCGAGAGCGCGTCGGCGCGAAGATCGCCGAGGCCATAGCCCTCGCGCAGGACGGTCAGGAGTTTCGGCGCGTATAGCTCGGCGAAGGTCGGCTCATGATGTCCGCCCCGCCGCGTGTCGCGCTCGCTCGCAATGCTCATGCCCATCACGCTCCCGTCGCATCGTCGGGCAGCCCTGCAGCCGACGAGGCGTCTCCCACGGAGCGCTCAGGAGCCCCGTGCCGCGCGATGAACCTCAGGACGCGCCATCGCGCGCAGTCTCAGTTTGACGGCCCATGCGGCGGGGCGACCCTGGGTCCTTCAGGCGAACGCCACGCCCGCCATCCTCGCTGCGGGCATGCTCACCGATCAGATCCACGCCCGCACGATTGAGCGCATCGACGACCTTGGTCAGCGAGTCCACGACGCCGCGGACGTTGCCCGTGGAGGCTTCCATCCGCTGGATCGTCGGCAACGACACGCCGGCCAGCTCGGCCAAGGTTTTCTGATCTATCCCGAGCAGCGCACGCGCTGCCCGCATCTGGAACGACGTGATCACAATGGCCTCACGTGGCACACACCATAATTGATGCATGAGACTAAGACAATGATGTAAAATACATCAATCCAAGGCAATGGCAAGCGCGGGACCGCGGCTGATCGCGACGACCCCGGCGGACGCGCGCGCCCGGCCTCAGGCAGGACCCTGCCTGGGAAAATCGAGGCGAACCGTCGTGCCGCGGCCCGAGCTGGTGGTGAGCTTGCCGTCGAGCTGCGCGGCGAGGCCGAGACAAATCCGCCAGCCCAAGCTATCGCCCTTGCCCGGGTCGACGCCGGGAGCGAGGCCCCTGCCATCGTCGGAGATCGCGAGGACATAGCGCGCCGCATCGAGCGGCCTGAGACTCACGGTGATGATGCCACCTTCCTCCGGGCCGAAGGCATGCTTGAGCGCATTGGTGACGAGCTCGACGACCAGCAGCGTCAGCGCGGTGAGACGCGTCAGATCGAGCTTCGCCGGTATGAAATCCACCACACAGGCGACGTGACGCGCGCCGCTCGACTCCAGCACGTCGTTGCAGATCTCCTGCAGATAGGGCCCGATGTCCAAATCCATCCGGCCGGGATCGTGAAGCATGCGGTGGATCCTGGAGATCGTCTCGAGCCGCGTCTGAGCCTCGTTGAGGATCGCCGTCGCTCGCGCGGGATCTGCAGCAGCCTGTCGCTTCTGCATCCTCAGCAACCCTGCAATGAACTGGATGTTGTTGGCGACGCGGTGCTGGAGCTCCTGGAACAGCACGCGCTGATTTTCGTAGAGGCCCTCTGAGACGGTCCGTTCCTGGCGGAGATGCCGGGCAGCCTGATGCATGATGTGGATCAGCGTGATGTCCACCGCGACGATGATCGCGTAGAAGCCGAGTGCGAGCGCGCTCTGAGAGCCGGACGAAGGTATGAAAAAATACCAGGCCAGCACGCCGCAAAGCACCGCACACAACACGCCTGGCCCGAGACCGCAGAAGAAGGCCGTCAGAATGACAGCCGGGAAAAACGTCAGATAGGGAAAGCCGTCCGGGAGCGTATCGACCAACGCGACGCGCAGGACGAAAGCGACGAACGTCGCGCTGAGGGAAATCGCGTACCCCGCAACAACGTGCCGGCGGAGCTGTTCTGTCGCCTGGGCGGCGCGCAGATAGAACGGGACGGTCGAGAGCTTATGGATCACGGGACGTTGGGCTTGGGGGGACGGAAAAACTCTCGTGCCGACGACAGATTCCCGTCCGACCCGACACGCCGAAGGACCGGTGGACCGCAGAGCGTCCATCGGCTGCAAATGGCATATCAGTTTCGAGGAGCCGACGGCATTAACATAGCACCGTATCGGGAACCGATTGGTGCACAAGTGAACATTGCGTTGCAATATGGGAGAACGGCGCGCCGCCGGGCTCGGTCAGCCCGGCGGCGCTGCAAGTCTGGTCGCCGCTAGGCCGCGTCGCGGTGCGAGGCGATGATGTGGTCGGCGGCGCGGCCCGTCACTTCGGCCATGTGGTCGAACTGGCGGGTGAAGCTGCCGGCGCCGGCGGTGGCCGAGCGCAGCTCGACGATCAACTCGCCAATCTCGGCCTCCGGCATCATGGCACGGACGCAGTCCCAGCCCGGCCAGCCGTCGCGGGTGTCGAACGACAGGATCTGGCCGCGCCGCGCCGACAGGATGGCGTTGATCTTGGCGGTCGCGTCGGTCGGACAGACGATCTCGACGGTGTGGATCGGCTCCAGCAGCACCGGTTGGCATTGCGGCAAGCCCTCGCTGACGCCGGCCCGCGCCGCCGTCCGGAAGGCGAGATCGGACGAATCCACGCTGTGATAGGAGCCGTCGGTGAGCGTCACCGCGACGTCGATCACGGGGAAACCGAGCGGCCCGCGAACGAGCGCATCGACGACGCCCTCCTCCACCGCCGGGATGTAGTTGCGCGGCACCGCGCCGCCGACCACCTTCTCGGTGAAGTGAAAACCTTCGCCACGCGGCAACGGCTTGATGTCGAGCACGACGTCGCCGAACTGGCCGTGACCGCCGGACTGCTTCTTGTGCCGGCCGCGCTGCGTGATCGGCTTGCGGATGGTTTCCTGATAGCCGATCGCAGGCGTATGCGATTTGACGTTGACGCCGAAGCGGTCGCGCAGCCGCTCCAACGCCACCCGCAGATGCATCTCGCCCTGCCCCCACAGCACCGTGTCGTGGGTGCGCGGGTTCTGCACCATCGTCAGCGACGGATCCTCCTCGTTGAGCCGCTGCAGGGCCTGGCCGAGCTTGACATCGTCCTTACGGTCGACGGCGGCGATCGAGATCGCCAGCACCGGCGGACAGGCCACGACGTTCGCCAAAGCCTGCGGCGCCGTCTTGCCGGTCGCGACCGTCTCGCCGGTCTTGACCGCATCGAGCTTGCCGAGCGCGACGGTGTCGCCGGCCTCGGCGCCGGTGCGCTTGCTGTCATGCGCACCGGTCGCGGCGAGAATGCCGGATACGCGCGCCGCCTCGCCCGAGGCGGCATGCAACGTCGCACCGTCGTCGAGATGGCCCGACAGCAGGCGCGTCAGCGACAGCTTCCCACCGTGCTGCAGATGCTGCGTCTTGAAGACGTAGCCGAGCGCCTCCTTGGTCTCCTTCACGCCGAGCCGCTTCGCCGTCTCGGCGACGCCGGGCGCCTCGTGGCGCAGCGCCTTCATCAGCCTGAGCACGCCGTTCTCGCGCAACGCCGAGCCCAGCAGCACCGGGCAGATCAGGCCCTCGCGAAGTTCGCGCGCGAGATCGTCGAACACGGCATCGCGCGGCGGCGGGATGTCCTCCAGCAACTGCTCCATCAGCGAATCGTCGTGGTCGGCGAGCTTCTCCAGCATCGAGAAGCGGGCCTCCTTCTCGCGGTCGAGATTGCCGCCTTCGAGCGCGATCACCTCGCTCGCCTTGTGCTCGCGGTAGATGAAGGCGCGCTCCAGCGCGAGGTCGACGAAGCCCTCGATCAGCTCGCCGTTCCAGATCGGAATCTGGCGCAGCACCAGCGGCACGCGCGAGGCCGGCTGCAAGGTGGCGAGCGTCTCGCGGATGCGCGCATTGGCGCGGTCGATCTTGTTGAGGAACAGGAAGCGCGGAATGCGCAGCTCTTCGAGTTCGCGCAGGATGATCTGCAGTTGCGGCAGCTTCTTCTCGTCGGCCTCGCAGACCACGATCGCGGCGTCGACCGCCGGCAGCGTGGCGCGCATGTCGTGGATGAATTCGATCGAGCCTGGACAATCGAGGAAGGTGTAGCTGTCGCCCATGAAGGTGGTGGTCGCCGCCGTCATCGCGACGCTCATCTTGTGCTGACGCGCCTCCGGACTGGCATCGCCGACACATGTGCCGGCATCGACGCTGCCGGCGCGCGGGATCGCGCCCGTCCGCGCCAGGATCGCTTCCAACAGAGTGGTTTTACCGCTTTGGAAAGGGCCCACCAGCGCGATGCACCGTGGACCTCGGGGACTTCTCAGATCTTGTCCCATTCGCCGCCTCCTTCTTCTGGAGCTCGGCCCGTGATTGGGTCGGCAAAGCCGAATGCTCTGCCTGACCAGATGTTTTGGCAAGGGGGGACAAAAGCGGAAAACGTCGCTGCGGTGCGGCGTCAGCCCTCTTCCCACACGATTGCAGGAAGAGTGATAGTCAAGAGCGACGACGGCTCACGCCGCGGGGCCGTTCAACGGCCGGGTCGCAATTCGAGACTTTGCAGCCCCGCGGACACGCTGAGGCCCACCTGCCCCTGCACGCTGAGCGGCTGTAGCGCGATCGAGTTGGCCGAGCCGCCGACCAGCACGTTGCCACCGAGCCCGACGCCCACCGCTGCCGAGCCCTGTGCGCCGGCGTAGTCGCCGGAGAGATCGCCCGGCCCGAGTCGCGCAACCGGCGCGTAGACCACCCAGGCCAAGAGCGATTCCTGAGTGATGCCGAGATCGAGCCCGACCTTGCGGATGGTCGCGACGTAGCGGTCCTCGGGGATGCCGTCGGCGCGCAGCACGCAGCCGAGATGGGTAACCGAGCCGACGATGAAGCCGACGCTGGCGCCGCCACGGCATTCGAGGACGCCGACCCGCACGCGATCTTGCGCCTGGGCGGCGCCCGCCATGCAGAGAACCGCAGCAGTGAGCCCGGCGAGGATGGTCGAGCGCATGAATGAACTCCGACTGAAATGGAAATGATGGTGATGCAGACCCGCCGATCGGCCTGACGATCACGGGCGATCACATCTATGCCACAAGGCTCACAGCCGCACCAGTTTCGCCGCACCCGCGCGCGGGCCATTGCGACGCGCTCGCGAATGGTGATGCGGCTCAGCGATAGAATCGTGAGAAGTAGGATGATGACCGGCTCGGGCTCGGGTGCATCGGCAGCAGCGGCACCAGTTCGACCTCGGTGATCCCCGCCGCGAGGTTCAGGCCGGTTTGGCCCTGCAGGCTGATCGGCTGCAAGGCGGCGGCGCGATCGGTGTCGCGCACCAGGAAGCTGCCCCCGAACCCGACCAGAGCGGCGGCGTTGGCAGCCAGGCCGCCGTAACGCCCGCGCAGCTCGCTGCGGCCGAAATCGTTGACGGGGGCGTTCACGACCCATGCCATCCGGGTCTCATCGGTCAGTCCGAGATCGAGGCCGTAGCGCCGGACCTTGGCGACATAGCGCTCCGGCTGCCGGCCCTGGCTGCGAAACACGCAGCGCAGCCGCGCCTGCGACATCACCAGTCTGCCGGACGTCCGGCGTCCCTCGCATTCGAGCACGCCGGCGCGCATGGGCCGATTGGCGTGGGCCTGCGCCAACGGCACGACCGACACCAGCAACACGATCGACAGCAGAAGCAGCCGCATCGAACTTCCCAACCCCACGCCACCAAACTTACCGCCCGACAAGAGAAAGGCGCCATGTTGAAAACATGGCGCCTTTTGGGGCGGAACTTGGCTGCGGGAGATTCGGCAGGGCTGTTGCCCGATTACCTCAGATTGCCGCAGAAACGCTGGATGCGCTTGCAGGCGTCTTCCAGGTCGGAGGTCTTGGTGGCGTAGGAGATGCGGAACGCCGGGCCGAGGCCGAACGCCGAGCCCTGCACGACGGCGACGCCCTCGGTCTCCAGCAGTTCGGTGACGAAGGCCTCGTCATTGTCGATCACCTTGCCCGACGGCGCGGTCTTGCCGATCGTGCCGGCGCAGGACGGATAGACGTAGAACGCGCCCTCCGGCCGAGGGCACTCGATGCCGCTCGCCTGGTTCAGCATCGAAACCACGAGGTCGCGGCGCTCCTTGAACACCTTGTTGTTCGCCGGGATGAAGTCCTGCGGACCGTTGAGCGCTTCCACCGCCGCCCATTGCGCGATCGAGCACGGGTTCGAGGTCGACTGCGACTGGATCGTCGCCATCGCCTTGATCAGGCTCGCCGGGCCGCCGGCATAGCCGATCCGCCAGCCGGTCATGCAATAGGCCTTGGAGACGCCGTTCACGGTCAGCGTGCGGTCGTACAGCGACGGCTCGACCTGGGCGGGCGTCGTGAACACGAAGTCGTCATAGACCAGGTGCTCATACATGTCGTCGGTCATGATCCAGACGTGCGGATGCCTGACCAGCACCTCGGTGAGTGCCTTGAGCTCGGCCTTGGTGTAGGCCGCGCCGGTCGGGTTCGACGGCGAGCACAGGATTAGCCATTTGGTCTTCGGCGTGATCGCCTTCTCCAGCGCCTCCGGCTGCAGCTTGAAGCCGTCAGCCGCGGTGCAGACCACCGGCACCGGCTCGCCGCCGGCGAGCGCCACCATTTCCGGATAGCTGACCCAATACGGCGCCGGGATGATGACCTCATCGCCCGGATTGATGGTCGCCATCAGCGCATTGTACAGCACCTGCTTGCCGCCGACGCCGACGATCACCTGGTTCGGCTTGTAGGCGAGAGCGTTCTCGCGCTGGAACTTGCCGATGATGGCTTCCTTCAGCTCGGGGATGCCGTCGACCGCGGTGTACTTGGTCTTGCCGGACTGGATCGCCTTGATCGCGGCCTGCTTGATGTTCTCAGGCGTATCGAAATCCGGTTCGCCGGCGCCGAGGCCGATGACGTTGCGGCCCGCCGCTTTGAGGACGCGCGCTTTGTCCGTGACCGCGATGGTCGCGGACGGCTTCACACGGTCGAGCGCAGCGGCGAGAAAGGACATCATCAGCTCCTATGCAGGCGTCGTGGATCACCCCCTCGGGGCCACGACCAGTCATGTCAGGGAAACGACTGCTTTTAAGGCCCGCAAGCTTGCATCGCAAGAAGCTTGGGCACATGGCCCCCAAGAGTTTAGAGAACGTTAAAGCCGCCCCGCTAGCGTGCCCCAACGATTGTCTCAATTTTCAGGCCGAAATGACCGCTATCGGGTGCGCCCTGCGATCCGGCGACTGGCTGACGGCCACGCGGATCAAGTCCTACAGCTGGATTCTGCTCGCGTTCACGATCGCGGCAATCGCCGGCTGGATCGCGCTGTCGGACGGCCTGATCGACCGCAACGGCAAGCCGATCGGCACCGATTTCTCCAACGTCTATGCGGCAGGCGTGCTGACCCTTCAGGGCAAGGCGGCCGATGCCTATGACCCGCCGCTGCAGCATGCAATGGAAAAGGCCGTGTTCGACGGCCGCGACGTGCCGTTCTTCGGCTGGCACTATCCGCCGTTCTTCTTCGCGATCGCCGCCATCACCGCGCTGCTGCCCTACGCCGCCGGACTCGCGCTGTGGGTGGTGTCGAGCCTGGCAGCCTATCTTGCCGTGATGCGCGCGATCCTGCCGCGTCCGGAGACGCTCCTGGTCGCGGCCGCCTTCCCGGCCGTGTTCGTCAACATCGGCCACGGCCAGAACGCATTCTTCACCGCCGGCCTGCTCGGCGGCGCGCTGCTGCTGATGGAGCGCGGCCGGCCGTGGGCGGCGGGCGTGCTGATCGGGCTCTTGGCCTACAAGCCGCAATTCGGCGTGCTGATTCCCGTGGCCCTGATCGCTGGCGCGCGCTGGCCGACCGTCGCAGCCGCGGCCGCCACCGTCGTCGCCCTGGTCGCGATCAGCTTCGCCGCGCTCGGCGGTGACGTCTGGCACGCCTTCTTCCAGTCGATGACCTTCACACAGACCGTCGTTCTCGAACAAGGCGGCACCGGCTGGGAAAAAATCCAGTCGGTGTTCTCGGCCGCGCGCCACTGGGGCGCCGACGTCCGCTCCGCCTACGCGCTGCAGACCATGCTGGCGCTGGCGCTGGCGGCCGGTCTCGCCTGGCTGTGGCGGAGCGAGGCGGCGTTCGACCTGAAGGCCTCGGCGCTGGCGAGCGCGAGCCTTCTGGCCACGCCCTACGTGCTCGACTACGACCTCGTCGTGCTTGCAGTCGCGATCATCTTCTTCGTCCGCCACGGCCTCGCCAACGGCTTTCGCGACTACGAGCTCAGCCTGCTCGCAGCTGCCTGGATCGTGCCGCTGCTGTCGCGCAGCATCGCCGGGCTGACGACGATCCCGCTCGGTCTTGTCGTGATGATCTGCCTGTTCGCGCTGACGCTGCAGCGCGCGCTCGCCGATCGCGCATCCGAGATCGACGGACACGCGCGCATCGCACAAGCGTGATCTCGATTGTTTGAGTTTGATGGAAGGTTGTTATGCGCTAGTGCAGTGCAGTAGCGCTTTTCAACTTTTTCCATTGCCCGGCTCTTGCAGCCCGGGCCCATCGGCATCATTGTCTGGCCGCATTGCGGGACGATCTGGCGTCCTGATGCGTGATTCCACGACACGATGATTCCTCGAACTCGACATTGGCCGGATGTACAAGCTCTATTCGATGCAGCGATCAGGCAACAGCTACAAGGTCCGCCTTGCGCTCGCGCTTCTCAACGCACCCTACCAGGCAATCGAGATCGACATCCTGCGCGGTGAAAGCCGCACGCCGGACTTCCTCGCCAGGAATCCGAGCGGCCAGGTGCCGCTGCTGGAGGTCGGCGAGGACCGCTACATCGCCGAGTCCAATGCGATCCTGTGGTATGTCGCCGGCGGCACGCCGCTGGTGCCGGAGTCCCGGATCGAGCGCGCCGAAGCGCTGCAGTGGATGTTCTTCGAACAGCATGCGCTGGAGCCCAACATCGGCGCCGCCTATTTCTGGCTGCTGCTGGTGAAGGGCGGACGCGACCTGCAGACGCATGCGCTGGAGGACTGGATGGAGCGCGGCTATGCGGCGCTGCAGGTGATGGAGAATCATCTCAAGAGCAACGAGTACTTCGCGGCCCAACAGCTGACGGTGGCCGACATCGCGCTCTACGGCTACACGCACGTCGCCGACCGCTGCGACTTCGACCTCTCGACTTTCCCGAAGATCCGCAGCTGGCTGCGCCGCGTCGAGCAGACCACCGGCTTCGTGGCGATGGACTGGCAGCCGGCGTTGATCGATTCTGCCGGGATCGCCGCCGACTACGATTGAGCTTCACCCGCAAGAATACCGACCATCCGTAGAACAGCGGGGAAAATACACGCGCAGGCAGGAACGAATACCGCTGACGCCATGTTTTCGCCGTTTTGAGCACGAACGCGCCGTAATACTGCCCAGCGTGACCTTACTATTTACCTCTGCGAGTGATTCGCTCGCGGACGTAGGGGTAAGGGATTTCGACTTCATGTCCCGGTGGCGTATGGCTTCCGATCTGCATTTCGATTGGGTCCGCGACCTCGCGTCGCCGCAGGACTCTGAACGGCGCGAAGAGCCGTCGCACGCGCTCATCAGCGGCTTTCACGACGACGCGATGCTCACCCTGTCGCCCAGCCTGACCACCGCGGTGGTCGCAATCATCGCGGCCTGCACGGTCTCCTTGGGCGTGAGCGTCACCATCGTCGTATTGTCGATTCAGGCGATCATGTCCGCTTAGCAGGAAGACAGTTTTGACAACCCTTCGCGGTTTTCGCGACAACAGGCGATGATTGTCTCGCGCACCAAATGGCGATGAAATCGACGGTCGTAATCGTTGCCGTGACCCTGGCACTCGCGATCCTGCTGGCGGCGTCACTGCTGGTCTTGATCGAACGGCGGGGCGAGCTCTCGCTGTCGCCGCTGACGGAGGATGATCGCGTGGTGAATGCCCGGCTGATGCAGCCGCCGTCTCCGGATCTGGTGGCACCAGTCGCCGATTGATCGCGGATGCGATCATGGCGTATCGAAGGCACGTCGATACTCGAACCGGACGACGAAGCCACGATGACCGTTGCACTCACCATTCGCGCCGTCGCGCGCGAGGACCATGACCACTGGCTGCCGCTATGGGACGGCTACAACGCATTCTACGGCCGCTCCGGGCCGACCGCACTGCCCGCCGAAATCACCGCCACGACTTGGGCGCGCTTCTTCGATGCGAACGAGCCCGTGCACGCCCTGGTCGCCGAGAGCGGCGGAGAGCTGATCGGCCTCGCCCACTATCTGTTTCATCGCGCCACCACCACGATCGGGCCGCTGTGCTATCTCAACGACGTGTTCACGAGCGAAGCCGCGCGCGGCAAGGGCGTCGGACGCGCGCTGATCGAAGCCGTCTACGCACAGGCGCGCCAGGCCGGCGCGCCACGGGTCTATTGGCAGACCCACGAGACCAACACCACGGCGCGGGCGCTCTACGACAAGATCGCCGAACGTTCGGGCTTCATCGTCTACCGCAAGGCGTTGTGAGCCGCGCGCCATGTTCGACCTCGCGACAATGGCTTGGTCGGACGGGCCGATGGCGAGGATGTCACGCAGCCGTCACGCCCCGCGCCTAGGCTCCATCGAGCGCCTGATCATCCCCGCCACCGATCACGCGTTTCAGCGGTCCCCGTCAGTCGCCGTCTCTGACCGGGGCCGCATTTTTTTGTCCTGATATCTGCGGACCGGGGACACATAGCCATCGCGGCAGCCCGTCATCGAAGCGCAGCGCATCTATCCATCGCGTCTTACGCGACAGCAGCCGGTGGCTCCCGCACGAGCGAGGTGTGCTGAGAGGCCTTGGCCTGTGCGGCTTCGACGCACATTCTGACAGCTTCGCCCATGCTGGCAGCGACCAGATCGGCCTTGGTGGCCTCTTGCAGCCCCTTCGCAGCGTCCTGATCAACATCCGCCGCGCAGCAGACCAACATCACGCTGGCTCTGGGGAGCCGCCGCTTCAGGCGACGCACGGAATAGCGCATATGAGCAACGCCGGAATTGCCCAGATAAACGAGACAGGCGATCGCAACCCCTGCGGGCTCCAACTTGATGACGTTTGCCGTCGAGAGCGACTCTGCTCCCGAAACCTTCGCGCCCAATCCATGAGCCGATGACAGTTGTGCGAGAAGCAACGCGGCCGCTTCGTCGATCGGGGTTCGCCCCGCGACGCAGAGGACGGGCTGCTCGCTCTGCCATTCCTCGGCGAGCCTGTCCCTGGCGAGAACGGGAATCGTGTCGCCTGCCTGGTTTGTGACCAAGCCGTCGACGGCCGATGCCGTTTCCGGATCGCTGATGGACTCGCTTTTCGGCAACGGACCATCGGTCTGATCGGAAAGATCCGCGGTCAACTCGGCAACGGAGTCCCGGATCGTCGCAAGGCGATCGACGGCGAGCGCCCCTCGGTCGGCGTCGGCCTGGGCCAGTTGCAGCCCCTTGACCGCGACTTCGTCGCAATAGGCGATCAACGAGCGCTCCTTCAAGAACTCTTCTGCCTTCCCGGCCGCTTCGGTCGGATCGTTTGCCAGCATGCGCTGGTAGAAGATCTCCGGAGGGGACAGCGCCGGACGATCACCGAACATGACGTCCAGGAACTCCAGGCTTTCGACGTGTCGTCCGATGACCACCAGACAGACCGTCAGCGGCGTTGCGAGCACGAGTCCGATGGGTCCCCACAGCGCGGTCCAGAACGCGGCCGAAACGACCACGGCGACGGGGGACAGACCGGTGCTGCGCCCATAGACCATCGGCTCGATGACGTGGCCCACCAGCGGCTCGACCACGAGGAACAGAACCAGCGTCCAGATCAGCATCGACCAGCCGGGGTCGACCGCTGCCGCCAGAGCCAGCGGAAACGCCGCGCCGATCACGGCGCCGATATAGGGCACGAACCGAAGCGCTGCGGCGAGGATACCCCAGAGGATCGCGCTGGGGATGCCGATGAACCACAACCCCGTGCCGATCACGACGCCGAATGCGCCGTTGACGGCGAGTTGCGTGAGGAACAGCCGGCTGAGCCTGTAGGCCGCATCATCGAGCGCTGCTGTCGTGCGCTGCATATCGGATGAACCCGCAAGACGAATGAGACGATTCCGCAGGTCCTCGCGCTGAAGCAATATGAAGATGACGAAGATGATGATGATGCCGGTCGTCGCCAAGGGATGAATGAGCGGCGAAATCAGCGTACGCAGACTGTCCAGCGCTCCGGGATCGGGCTGCCGGACCTCCACCGGGATCGGCGCCTGGGCGGACGGAGAACTGGTTCGCAGCCCTCCGCTCGGAGCCCGGGCCGCCTCCGGCTCTTTCGGCTTGTCGAGCTCCTTGCCCAGATCCTTCAGCATGTCCGATGCACGCTCGAGCGTCCCCCGCCCCGCTTTGGTGTCGCGGAACGACTGGATCTTGTTGCTCATCGTGGATTGATAGCTCGGCAACTCGCTGGCGAGCTGGGTGAGCTGAGTGGCGAGCAGACTGCCCAGCGTGAAGATCACGACGAATGCGAGAACGACCACGCTGACGACGGCCAATCCGCGCGGGGCGCGGAGCCGCTGCAGTTGCGCGACCAATGGAGCCAGGACGAAGCTGAGCAGGATGGCCAGCGCCACCGGGACCAGAATATCGCGGCCGAAATACAACAGCGCGATGATGATGACCGCGAAAATGGCGACGGCCAAGGCGCTGATCAGCCCAAGAACTTCTTCCGTGGTGCGGGCCTTGAGCGGCTGTCTGCTGATCATCAAACTCTCTTTTCCGAGTGAGGAAGCGCAGCGCGCACGACCGCCGAGACCTTGGCTCGATGGAAACAGGAAGCCCTACGAGCGCGGTCCGCTCCCGTTCGCCCGCTTCCGACACACAATAACTGACTCGTGAGCCTCCAGTTCCAGGGTGCGCGTTGCGTCGCATGGCGCCGATCGGCGGATTCGACGGACCGATCTCTTCGACAGCCCCCGGGGTATCGCTTATGATCATAGACGTCGTTTTGGGGGGAGAGAGTAGCCACGAACGCGGTGCGCCCCCTCTCCCCGTTCTTCACGGGGAGAGGGTTGGGGTGAGGGGCAGCCGCACGGAAGTACCAGCCTCAGCGAGCTAATCGCTCCTCGTCAGCTCCTGCTGAATGATCGCAAGCGCCCCTTCGATGTTTCCAAGAACATCGTTGTTCCAGAAGCGAACAACCTCATAGCCTTCGTCTGCCGGCACACGGTCACGAACAGCATCCTGCGCCGACTCGCTATGTTGGCCACCGTCTAACTCGACAACAAGGCACTGATCGCGACAGACGAAGTCGCAGATGTATCCGGCGATCGGCAGTTGCCGAACAAACTTGTGACCATCGATCTGGCGGTTGCGGATCTTGCCCCCACAAGGCGCTCTCTGCCTTTGTCTGCGCCGTGCGGAGACGCCGCGCGAGTTCGATGGACTTCAGATTGGGGCCTCGCACGTGCCCTGCCCTTAAATCTTTGTGGTCGTGAAACTTCTCATCTTGCAATTCGGCCCGAAGTGAAAGGCAAGGGCGATCTGAAACGATCACCACCCGTGCCGCTGCCCCTCACCCCTGCCCTCTCCCCGTGAAGAACGGGGAGAGGGAGCGCACCGCCTCTATGGCGACATCCTGACTAAAAAGGTGAGCTACTTCTTCCCGCCCACCGTCTGACGGACCTCGAAGCCCTCGAACTGCGGCGGGCCGAGATAGTGCACCTTGGTGTCGCCGGCCCGGTGGTGCGCGGCGCGGAAGGCGTCGGACTTGGTCCAGTCCTCGAAGGCCGTCTTCGACGCCCAGATCGTGTGCGACGCATAGAGCGTGTGGTCTTCGGCTTCCGGTCCCTTGAGCAGATGAAACTCGACGAAGCCGGGCACCTTGTCGAGATGGCTGTCGCGCGACAGCCAGACCTGCTCGAAGTCGGCCTCCGAGCCCTTGGCAACGCGAAAACGATTCATGGCGATGAACATGATGGTCTCCTGGATGATGTGCCGCTGTCCGGAGGAATAGCAGAGTTCAGGCCGCGATGCGCGTGCCGCGATCGTCGCGGATGCGGCGATGCCTTGCGCAAGCGAGGGCGGCAGCCACGATCGAGGAACGCCGGCCGGCCTTACGCGACCAGACCCTTGACTGGCTTCACGGCCGCGCTCTCCGGAAACACCGTCTCGCCGAGCGCGCGCTCGCTCAGGCCGAGATGATCGGCGAGCACGCCCTTGAACACCGCCCGCAGATCGGTGGTCGGCGCGAGGTCACGGCCCTGATAGAGGCTCGCCATCTTCAGCGTCGGCCAGTCGGCGACGACGCGGCCGCCCTTCACCGCGCCGCCGGCGAGCAGCGCAATCGTGCCGGTGCCGTGATCGGTGCCCTGCGTGCCGTTGATCTTCGCCGTGCGTCCGAATTCGGTTGCGACCACCACCACCGTGTCGCGCCAGCGCGGACCGAGCCCGGCCTCGAATTCGGCGAGCGCGCCGTCGAGGCCGGACAGCAGTTGCGCCAAGCGGCCGACCGCGCCGCCTTCATTGGCATGCGTGTCCCAGCCGTCGAACGCCAGCGCGGCGATGCGCGGGCCGTCATCGGCCGCCATCAGCTTCGCCGCGCCGCGCGCCACCTGGCGCATCGCCGCGATCTGGTTGCCGCCCGGCTTGGGCTTCATGTCGTCACCGAACGCCGCCTTCTCCAGCTTCAGGCCTTGCGACAGCGCCGACGCCAGCGCGGGATCACGATGGGCATAGAGATCGGCGAGACGCATCGCCGTATCGTCGTCGGCCTGCGGCAACGTCACCGGCGCCCAGCCGACGGTCGGCGCGGCGCCGCGCAGCACCAGTGGTGCCGTCGGTCCGACCGCGAGCGCGCCCGCAACCCGCGGCCCGCGCGGCAAGGCCTCCAGCGCGCGATTGAGCCAGCCGGACTGCACCCGCCCGGGACCGGCAAAGCCGCTTTCGAGCACGTCCTGCCCATCGAAATGCGAGCGCTCGCGATACGGTGTTGCGACCGCATGGATCACCGCGGCCTGCTTGTCGCGATACATCCGCGCGAATTCCGGCATCGACGGATGCAAGGCGAAGAACGAGTCGAGCGGCAGCGCCGGATGCGGTCCGTCGCCCGCGAGCGCGATCGCGCCATGCAGCCCGGCATAGTCGGGATCGCCGATCGGCGCGACGGTCGCGAGCCCGTCGAGCGCCCCGCGCAGGATCACGACGATCAGCCGCGGGTCGCGCTGGTCGGCAGCACGGGCAAATTTCGGCAGATAGGCCCAGGCGGCGAAGGACGCCCCCGCCAGCAGCAAATGCCGGCGCGAGGTCAGCAGCGACGTCGTGATCCGCTCCATCGTCATCTCCTCTGGAATTCCGGCGACATCAAGAGCAGCGTCAGCGCCTGTTGGCGCGTCTCCGCGCGCTCGATCGTCTGCCGCGTCTCGCTGGACGCCGCGCCAGCCGCGACGAGGTCGAGCAGATCACGCGGATCGAGATTGTTGCCGAGACGCGAGCCGAGCTGTGCCGAGATGTCGAGCCGTAGTTTCATGCCTTCGGGCGCGGCCCACATCGCATTGGTGTCGGCAAATCCGTTCGGGCCCGCCGGCGTCCAAAGCGGCTGGCCGAGCGTGTTGAGGGAGGCGAGATAGAAACCGGGATCCTCGGGCACGCGCGCCAGCAGCCGGCCGCCTGCGACGAGGAACTCATAGGGCGAGCGGATCTTGGTGAGCGGCGCCGACCAGGCTTCGTCCGCGTCGACGAGTGCCAACGTCACCGCCTTGAGGTCGCCGTCGGTCTTTCTGAACGCGCCTTCGAGCCGCGCGACCAGCGCGGGCGGCGGATCGTCGGCGACGAAATGGCGCGCGAGCTTGGTCGCGATGAACTTCGCCGTCGAAGGATGGCGGGCAATGTCGGCGAGCGCGGCCTCGCCCTGCGCGATCCCGTCATCCGGATAGGTCTTGCCGAGCAGAGTCTGCGTTCCAGGCTGATGCGCATTGGCATTGAACACGAAGCGGCCCGGCGAGCCGTTGCGGCTGTTACGTCCCGCGAAGCTCCAGCCGGTGATGATGCGCGCCAGCGACGTCACGTCCTCCTGGGTGTAGCCGCCGCCGACGCCGAGCGTATGCAGCTCCATGATTTCCCGCGCGAGATTTTCGTTGAGACCGCGCTTGCGGTTCTGGCCGGCGCGCGAGTCCGGTCCGAGCGATTCCTGGTTGTCGAGGAAGAACAGCATCGCCGGATGCTGCTCGACCGCCTTGAGCATATCGGCGAAACGTCCGAGCACGTGCGGCCGGATCGCCTCGCGCTCGAACGAGCCGGCCCACATCCGCGCCAGTTCGCCCTTGTTGGCGGAGATGCAGAAATGGTTCGACCAGAACGCGACGAGTCGCTCGGTGAAGCCGCAATCGGCCAGCACCGCCCGCTGCAGCCGCGCCAGCGCTTCGGCGCGAAACGTCTTCTGGACGACGTTGAGCGGCGGCTGCGGCGCAGGCTTGGCCGGCGCGGGTTCGGCTGCTGTCGGCGCCATGTTGGCGCCCATCGTCGGCGCAGGCGACGGCGGCGTGGCCATCGGCGTCTCGGCGCCGTTCATGGACGGGCCGCGCGTCTGCGCCGCCGGCTCCGGTGGCGGAGCCTCCGACCTTGCCGCAGCCTCACGCGCCCGCTTGACCTCCTCCTGATAGACGAAGACGGCGTCGGCGAGTTCAGGCGTTCTCTGCAGGCCGGGCACCTCCAACAGCGCACCATTGGGCCTGAGGAGTTCGGCCTTGACGAAGCCGCGCGGATCCGACGCCGCATTGACGAGATCGCCCGAGGCGCCGCCGCGCGCACCGAAGCCGAACCGGTTCAACGCCACCAGGGCCGCCTGCGGATCACGGGCCATGCCAAGTCCTCATCAAATCCTGCGCCATCGATCGTCGCGTGCGTCGGCATCCTGCGCGGGTTCGACACCGGCATGCTGGCGCCGCCTGGTACTGCGCACTATACTTGCCCTGGCAGATGAACCGGACATGAAAAAGGGGCTGGCCGGACGTGGTTCCGAAGGTGACAAATCGTTTAGCAAACGTGACCGCGCGGCAACTCGTCTGTGAGTCCTGCGGGACGGAATTCAGCTGCGATCCCGGCGGCGCCTGCTGGTGTTTCGACGAGACCGCGCGGCTGCCGCTGCCGAAGGCCGCGCAAAGCGCGTTCAAGGACTGCCTGTGCGTCAATTGCCTGAAGAGGCTGGCCGGCGAACCGGAGCGCGGCGCATGACGCGCTGGCACGTCGACGCCGTCCTGATCGACATGGACGGAACGCTGCTCGATACCGAGAAGGTCTATCTCCAGGCGTCGATCGCGGCGCTGAACGCCCTCGGCTACACCGATGGCGTCACCGAGCTCTGCCACGCCATGATCGGCATTCCCGGCCCCGACAATGAACGCAGTCTGCTCACGCGTTTCGGCGACGACTTTCCTCTCGTCGAGGTCAATCGCCTGTTCGCCGCCAACACCATCGAGATCCTGCGCGCCGGCATGCCGCTAAAGCCGGGCGTGCTCGCGCTGCTCGACGCGATCGAGGCCGCCGGCCTGCCCAAGGCCGTCGTCACCTCGTCCTCGCGCAGCACCGCATCGGAGCATCTGCGGCTGGCGCGTATCGACCACCGCTTCGATGCCATCCTGACCCGGGACGATGTCAGTCGCGCCAAACCTCACCCGGATCTCTATCTGCTCGCCGCCGAGCGGCTGCGGACACGCGCGCCCGCCTGTGTCGCGATCGAGGATTCGAATCCCGGTGTCGCCGCCGCCCACGCCGCCGGCGCGATCACGCTGATGGTGCCGGACATCGTGCCGCCGACCGAAGAGAGCCGCGCGAGGTGCACCGCCGTGCTGCCGGATCTCGACGCCGTGCGCGAGATGCTGGGGCTGCGCCTGCAGCCGATGCTGGCGACGTAACAGCTCCTAGCTGGCGCGGCGCACGGACGTTCGCCGCTTCGTCGCAGCCTTGACGCGCCTTGCCTGTGCCGCCTGGACGAGCGCTCGGGCCGCTTCGGCCGCGGTCTCCATGTAGCTGGCGTCTCGATGCAGCAGCACGACGGCGAAGGAGCCGTCGAACAGCAGCAGCATCTGGCGGGCGAGCTCGCTCGAACCCGCGATTCCCGCTGCCTCGATCGTCGCCTGCAGCCAGGCCTCGAACTTCTTCTTGTGCGCGGCGCCGATCCTGATCGCAGGATGGCCGGGCAGATTGGCGAGCTCGGCCGTGGTGCGCAGGAAGCCGCAGCCGCGCCATTTCGGATGCCGCGCGGCCTTGGCGAGATGGCGGAAGATCGCCGCGATCCTGTCCGGCAACGCGCCCTCGGTCTCGTCGAACCAGCGTTGAAACAGCGCGAGGTTCGGCTGATCCCGCGCGCTGAGATAGGCTGCCACGAGATCATCCTTGCTACGGAAATGATAGTACAGCGTCTTCTTGGTGACGCCGGCCTTCTCGGCCACGGCATCGACGCTCACGGCGCGGATGCCATCGGCGTAAAACAGCTTGCTTGCCGCGGCGACAATGCGCCCCCGGGTCGGATCTGAAGAACGGGCCATGGCAACGCTCCGGCTCGAAGTATACTGACCAGTGAATATACGTGGCGCAGCACCAAGCCTAGTGTCGGTGGCATCACGTCGACCCGCGAGGCGCAGCCATGACCGAGCCTGTCCTGTTTCAAATGTCCGACCGCATCGCCCTGCTCACGCTCAACCGGCCGGAGCAGCTGAACGCGCTGAGCTACGCCCTGATCGATGCGCTGATGGCCGCGCTCGACCGCATCGAGACCGATGCCGGCATCAGGGCCGTGATCCTGACCGGCGCCGGCGACCGCGCCTTCTCGGCCGGCGCCGACATCGATGAGTTTTCGGAGAGCGTGCGCCAGGGCCGCGCCGCCGCGCTGCGCGACTTCGTGCGCCGCGGCCAGGCCATGACCGCGCGGCTGGAGGCGTTCCGCAAGCCGGTGATCGCCGCCGTGAATGGCCTCGCCTTCGGCGGCGGCTGCGAGATCACCGAGGCCGTGCATCTCGCCGTCGCGAGCGAGCGCGCGCGCTTCGCCAAGTCCGAGATCCGGCTCGGCATGCCGCCGACCTTCGGCGGCACGCAGCGGCTGCCGCGGCTGGTCGGCCGCAAGCGCGGGCTCGAGCTGCTGCTGACGGGCGATCCCGTGACGGCCGAGCGCGCGCTTGAGCTCGGCCTCGTCAACGCGGTGGTGCCGCATGACGACCTGCTGCCGGCGGCGCGTGCGCTGGCCCAGCGCATCATCCGCCACGGGCCGGACGCCGTGGCCAGCGTCATCACGGCCACGACGCGCGGGCTCAACATGGCCATCGCCGAAGGGCTGCAGGTCGAGAGCGAGCAGTTCGCCGGCCTGGTCGGCAGCCGTGATCTCGACGAAGGCCTGGCGGCGTGGCGCGCTCGCCGGCCGCCGCACGCCTCCTGATCAGACCGGAAAGCCCGGCGATTTCCGCGCCAGGCCGTCAAAGGCGTCGAGCAGCCGCTCGCGCCAGGCGTAGACGCTGTCGGTCTCGTCCAGCAGCTTGAACGGGCTCACCACGCGCGCCCATTGGAAGCCGCCGAACACGATGTAGTCGGCGTAATCGGGCGCGTTGCCGCCGATGAAGGCTTGCGTCTTCAAGGTCTGGCGCAGCGGCTCCAGCGATTTGCGGAAACTCGTGACCGTCTGGTCGCGCGGCGCCATGATCTCTTCGAGGCTCCTGCCGAACCGCGCCTCGCGCGAGGCGCGGAAATAGGCGGCATCCTCGGCCGCCAGATTCTTCGGGATGTCGGCGATGATCAGCGGAAAGATGCCGCCGACGATCGCGATGTCGCCCCAAGCGTTGATGAAGCGCGCCATGGCGCGGCCGCCGGCGCCGCCGAACAGCGACGGCCGGTCCGGATAGGTGTCCTCGAGGTAATTGGCGATCACCCAGGAATCCGCCACCGCGCGGTCGCCGTCGAGCATGACCGGCACCTTCTCCGAGCCATGCGGCGAGATCGCGCTCTTTTCGGTGAAGCGCCAGGGAATCGTATCAGCATTCAGCCCCTTGTGCGCCAGCGCCATCCGCGTGCGCCAGCAATACGGGCTGAACGGACGCGCCGCATCGGTCCCGACGAGTTCGAACAGCTTCAGTGCCATGCCCGGTCCTTTCTCGAGTCCGGCACCGTTCTAACCCACGACACGGCCGTTGTCGCGCAGCAGCTGCGCGCCGGCCTCGGTGACCATGACGACGGTGCCGACGCCCGCAATGGCCGCGCGCGCGACATAGCCGAGATCGGCCGCATCCTCCCACACCGTCAGCCGCGGGCAGCTCGTCCGCCAGGTCTCGACGACCTCGGCATGGCTGCGCGGCGCGCGCGCGACCCATTCGACGAAGTCCAGCACCAGGGGATCCGCGGTCGCCGCCATGGCATCCTCATTCCGCCGCCGCCGAGTTCTGCGCGAGCAGCAGCAGCCAGCCGCCGTAGAGAATGTAGTAGCTCGCCACCGCCGTGATGATCCGGTTGGCCCAGGTCCGGAACTGCTGCTCGCTCATCGCCTCCAAGAGACGGCGCGCCAAGGTGGTGCCGAGCATGGAGGCTGCGACGGCCACCAGGGCGAGCACGGGATCGAGGCTCGCGGCCTGGTCGATGATGCCGCCGAAATAGATCAGCTTGGTGAGATGGCTCGCGACCTGGCACGTCGCCTTGGTGGCGACGATGGATCGTCGGTCGAAACGCGCGCCGAGGAAGAAGGTGTCGAGCAGCGGTCCCGACACGCCGGTCATCAGCATCAGCCCCATGCAGATCGTGCCGTAGATCGCGCCCTGCCAGAGGCTGTCCGGATCGGGCTTGAGTCCGGCCGGCATCAGCCGCGCCATGAACGGCGTGACGCCGAGCAGCAGCAGCGCCACCGGCGTGTCCGGGACGTAGCGCAGCAGCGACCACAGGCCGAGCGCCAACGCGCAGCCGACCAGATACACCGCGACCGGCCGCCAGCGGATGTGCTTCCGCCACAGCACGGCGCGCCAGCCATTGGAGGCCATCTGCGTGATCGCGTGCAGCACCATCGCCGCCGGCAGCGGCATGATCGCGAGCAGCACGCCGATCAGGATCAGGCCTCCCGCCATGCCGAACAGGCCCGACAGAAACGCCGTCGCCACCATCAGCAATCCGAGCGCTGCAATCAGGACGGGCGTCATGGCCGATCTCCATTCAGTGCAATCATGTCGCACTGGCGGCCGCGGCACAAACCGAGTTATCTTGCCCTCCATCAGTTTTCCTGACGGCTGGCATGCGGCGGCTTCTGTTCCTGAACGGCATCAAGGCATTCGAGGCGGCGGCGCGGACCGGCAGCTTCGCGGCGGCCGGAGGCGAGCTCAACGTGTCGGCGGCGGCGATCAGCCGCATGGTCAACCTGCTGGAGCAGCGGCTCGGTGTGGTGCTGTTCGAGCGCAAGGCCAACCGGCTGGCGCTGACCGCGGCGGGCCGCGCCTATCAGAGCGGGCTGACGCCGATCTTCGACGCGCTGTCGAGCCTGACGGCGCAGATCATGGCGCCATCGTCGATGCGGGTGCTGACGCTCGGCGTCGGTCCCACCTTCGCGATGAAATGGCTGATCCCGCGGCTGGCCGATTTCAGCACCGTAGAGCCGGACATCGAGGTGCGCATCACCACCGGCGGCGCCGCGGTGCCGTTCGGCGACGATTGGAGTTGCGGCATCAAGCTCGGCGACGGCGCCTGGCCCGGGCTCGTCGCCGAGCCGCTGTTCGCCGCCGATCTGCTGCCGGTGTGCACGCCGCGGCTCGCCGCCACGCTGAAGCGGCCGACCGACCTCAAGGGTCCCAGCCTGCTGCGGGTGTCCCACGCGGCGGAGGACTGGGCGTTGTGGCTGAAGGCGGCCGGGGTCACGCGCGTGACCGCGCGCGGCACCGAGTTCCAGTATTACGGCCATGCGCTGCAGGCCGCCATCGACGGGCTCGGCGTCGCTATGGGCATCCGCCCCTACATCGATGACGACCTCGCCGCCGGACGTCTGGTTGCACCGTTCGCGCTGACCATCCCAAAAGGCGAGCGCTGGTATCTCGTCTACCGCAGCTTCCAGGCCGGACAGCGCGATTTCAGCGCATTTCGCCGCTGGATCATGCGCGCAGCCGCGCAATCCGCAACACGAAATGCGCAGCGAAGAGACCCGCTCAAAAAAGATCCCGTTCTGTGAACCTCTTCACAAATGACGGGACCAATCCATGCTGTCGTTGCCGTTCGGGACATCCAGGACTACGCAATGACGTACTTGTACGAAGATTTCGCCATAGAGCCGTTCGAAGCAGGAAAAGGCCTATGGCATGCGCGGATTCGCCGTGCGGACATGACTCCAGTGGTGATCAATGGCGTTTCGTTCCCCTCACTCGAAGTCGGCTTCGCCTGGTCGGATGCGGACATGGCGATCGCCGACGCCAAGAGTCACATCGACCGCTTCCGGAAACGCTGGGGATAGAGCGGCGAATCTGCAGCCAGCGGAGGATATCGGTCGAACCCCGGGAAAAGACGGATAGCGCAGCGTGGAGCAATCTCCGAGAGTGAACGCTCTGGGAGTCGTCCCGCTTCGATGGTTCCAAGCCGACATTCACAACGCCAATTCGAAATGCCGAGTGTATTCGTAATGCGGACTGCAATTCATGGCTGAGCCTGCCGTCAAACACCTCACTTATTCGGTTCGCACACGATGTCCGGACTGCGATGCGGAACTGAGCGTGCTCAGCGTCATCAATGGCCGCGGCGGCTCTGAATACTGGGCCCTGCAATGCGTCGCCTGTCACGGCGTGCATCTCGACATCGTCGAGCCGCCGACCCGGCATTAGGGCTGCGCCCACCCTGCGATCGACGATGGCTTCGCCGGCCGGCGAGCCGCATATGCACGAGCCACAGATCCATGCGCCGCGGATGCATGGGCGTGAGCCATCCTGCTGCCAGCATGCTGTCAGCAAGGGGCTGGCCGGCCTCCAATCGCTCTTTCATGTCGGCGTCTCCGGTCCCATATTCGGGCCATGGCGAAGACCCCCGACACCCCAAAAAAGCCCGGCCGCACGCCGAAATCCAAGGCGCATCGCCCGGACGTGCAGCCGATCGCGCCGGCGCTGGCCGAGCTGCTGAATCCCGCCATCAACCGCGGCGAGAGCGGCATCGGCTCCTCGACGGGACTGAAGCCGCCGCCGGATAATTCCTGGGACCGCCGCAGCGGCGGCGAAGCCGCCGCGCACCGCGCGCGCGCCTCGACCCGGACCAAGAGCAATGATGTCGCCGCCCGCGATGCGTCCGATCGCCCGATGCCGCTGCGGCCGAATCCGCAGCCGGTTGGACGCAAAACTTCAACGACCGATGCCCGTGGCTTGCCCCCACCCGCCCCTCTCAGAGCGAGCGAAGCTCGTCTCGACCCGCAGGCGGCGGAGGGCCAGGATGGGAGCGACTCTCCTCGCCATCAGAACCTCGAGGCGGATGATGCCGCCGCATCCCCCGGCCTCTCCGAGGCCCCGCAGGCCAATTACGGCACCGCCGCCACCATCCCCACGCTCGATCCCGAGCTGGCGCGGCAGCCCGGCCTGCCTACCGCCGAGGACGACGACGAGGCGCTCGCCCGTCCGCCGCGCAACAAGATGGAGGCACTCGGCGTCAAGGCCACGGCGGAAGCGCTGGAGTCGCTGATCCGCGAGGGCCGTCCCGAGTTCCGCAAGGACGACGGCTCGTTGCGGGTGTGGACGCCGCACCGGCCGCCGCGCCCGGACAAGTCGGAAGGCGGCGTCCGCTTCGAGATCAAGTCGGCCTATGAGCCGAAGGGCGACCAGCCGCAGGCGATCAAGGAACTGGTCGAAGGCATCGCGCGCAACGACCGCACCCAGGTGCTGCTCGGCGTCACCGGCTCGGGCAAGACCTACACCATGGCCAAGGTGATCGAGGCGACGCAGCGCCCGGCGATCATCCTGGCGCCGAACAAGACGCTGGCCGCCCAGCTCTATGGCGAGTTCAAGAGCTTCTTCCCCGACAACGCCGTCGAATACTTCGTCTCCTATTACGACTACTACCAGCCCGAGGCCTACGTCCCGCGCACCGACACCTACATCGAGAAGGATTCCTCGATCAACGAGCAGATCGACCGCATGCGCCACGCCGCGACGCGCGCGCTGCTGGAGCGCGACGACGTCATCATCGTCGCCTCCGTGTCGTGCATCTACGGTATCGGCTCGGTCGAGACCTACACCGCGATGACCTTCGCGCTGAAGAAGGGCGAACGCATCGACCAGCGCCAGCTGATCGCCGACCTCGTCGCCCTGCAATACAAGCGCACCCAGCACGATTTCACCCGCGGCACCTTTCGTGTGCGCGGCGACGTCATCGACATCTTCCCGGCGCACTACGAGGACCGGGCTTGGCGCGTGAACCTGTTCGGCGACACCGTGGAGAACATCGAGGAGTTCGATCCGCTCACCGGCCACAAGCAGGACGAGCTGGAGTTCATCAAGGTCTACGCCAACTCGCACTACGTCACGCCGCGCCCGACCCTGGTGCAGGCGATGAAGTCGATCAAGTCCGAGCTGAAGATGCGGCTCGACCAGCTGCACGCGCAGGGCCGGCTGCTGGAGGCGCAGCGGCTGGAGCAACGCACCACCTTCGACATCGAGATGATGGAGGCGACCGGCAGCTGCGCCGGCATCGAGAACTACTCGCGCTATCTCACCGGCCGCCTGCCCGGCGAACCGCCGCCGACCTTGTTCGAATATGTCCCCGACAACGCGCTGGTGTTCGCCGACGAGAGCCACGTCACGGTGCCGCAGATCGGCGGCATGTTCCGCGGCGACTTCCGCCGCAAGGCGACACTCGCCGAATACGGTTTCCGCCTGCCCTCCTGCATGGACAACCGCCCGCTGCGCTTCGAGGAGTGGGACATGATGCGGCCGCAGACGGTCGCGGTGTCCGCGACGCCCAGCGGCTGGGAGATCAACGAGGCCGGCGGCGTGTTCGTCGAGCAGGTCATCCGCCCGACCGGTCTGATCGATCCGCCGGTCAACATCCGCCCCGCCCGCACCCAGGTCGATGATCTCCTCGGCGAGGTCCGCGCCACGGCGCAGGCCGGCTATCGCTCGCTGATCACGGTGCTGACCAAGCGCATGGCCGAGGACCTCACCGAATATCTGCACGAGCAGGGCATCCGCGTCCGCTACATGCATTCGGACATCGACACCATCGAGCGCATCGAGATCATCCGCGACCTTCGTCTCGGCGCGTTCGACGCGCTGGTCGGCATCAACCTCTTGCGCGAAGGCCTCGACATTCCCGAATGCGCGCTGGTCGCGATCCTCGACGCCGACAAGGAAGGTTTTCTGCGCAGCGAGACGTCGCTGATTCAGACCATCGGCCGCGCCGCGCGCAACGTCGACGGCAAGGTGATCCTCTATGCCGACCAGATGACCGGCTCGATGGAGCGCGCCATCGCCGAGACCAACCGCCGCCGCGAGAAGCAGGTCGAGTACAACACAGCCCACGGCATCACGCCGGAGAGCGTCAAGAAGTCGATCGGCGACATCCTCAACTCGGTCTATGAGCGCGACCACGTGCTGATCGAGACCGGCGGCGGCACCGCGACCGACGACGCGATCTCGATCGGGCACAATTTCGAGGCCGTGCTCGCCGATCTCGAAACCCGCATGCGCGAGGCCGCCGCCGATTTGAACTTCGAGGAAGCCGCCCGCCTCCGCGACGAGGTCAAGCGCCTGCGCGCCACCGAGCTCGCGGTGGTCGACGATCCCACCGCCAAGCAGCGCACCGTGCAGAGCAAGGCGGGCGCTTACGCCGGCGCCAAGAAATACGGCGACGCCGCCAATCTGCCGACCACGGCCCTGAAGGGCCGCGGCGGCGCGCGCGGCGGATCGAAGTCGCGCGACCGCGATCCGCTCGCTCCCTCGATCGGCGATCTCATTGGCGGCTCGCCCCACGAAGACGGTGCCTCCGCCCCCTCTCCCCGTTCTTCACGGGGAGAGGGTCGGGGTGAGGGGCGCCCCACGGGCAGTCCCTCCACCTCCAAAGTCCACAAGCCCCATCTCGACGAGATGCACGGCCCGGAATCCCTGCCCTACCGCCCCAACGCCAAACTGCCGCCAAAACCTTTCGGCAGCAGCAGCAAGATCATCCAGCCGACCAACTCCCGCGAGTCTGGCCCCGAATTCGGCCCCGCGCCACGCTCGACCGGCGGCCAGCCGGGCAAGCGGGGCGGCTGGAAGAAGCGGTAGTTTCCATTCCTCAGACTAATGAGTTGCGGGCTCAAGCAGAATGCGTAGACGCGTAGGGCGGATTGGGCGAAGCCGTAATCCGCCGCCACTTCGCTTCGGCCACCGCTGGATCTTGTTCTACTACCCCTCTTCCGGTAGGCTGACCATTGATCATCTCGACGCTGGCTCTGGCCCATGCCCAACTATCGTCGCGCATTCGTTTCCGGCGGCTGCTGGTTCTTCACCGTCAACCTCCTCGATCGGCGTCGGAGTCTGCTGATCGAGCACGTCGATCTCTTGCGTTCGTCCGTAGCCACGACCCGGAAGCGATACCCTTTCGAGATCGATGCCTTCGTCGTCATGCCGGATCATCTGCACGCCGTCTGGACCCTGCCGCCTGGTGATGCCGACTTCTCAACGCGCTGGCGGCTGATCAAAAGTCGGTTCGCGCGTGAGTTGCCACGAACAGAAAGCCTGAGCTCAGTTCGCCTTGCGAACCAGGAGCGAGGCATCTGGCAGCGTCGATTTTGGGAGCATCTGATCCGCGACGAAGACGATTATGCCCGGCACGTAGAGTATTGTTACATCAATCCCGTGAAGCATCGTCTCGTCAGTCGTGTGGTCGATTGGCCGCATTCGTCATTTCACCGCGATGTGCGCGCAGGGCTGTTTCCGAGCGATTGGGCTGGCGATGCCGCCGTTAGCGGCGCGTTCGGAGAGCGATGATCGTTCCGCCATCTCGAAATGATTGTGCTGGGCGATGGCGGATTACGCTACGCTAATCCGCCCTACGGGTGCGGAGTGCGTAGGGCGGATTAGGCAAAGCCGTAATCCGCCATTGCCGCTTCTTCGGATAAAAATAAATCACTTGACGATTTCGCCAAATCAGCATTATGGTCCGCTCGTTCCGTTGCGTCGGAGGGGACGTATCGCGGTCGTCATGGACGTCGGCAGCGGAATGCGGTGGGCGCAGGGAAACGCAGCGTGGCTTCGTGTCGCGCCGACGAACGGTTTCCTGCGCACGGCGAAATCGTGCGGTCCTGACACCCCGATGCTGGTGTCCCGCGGCGGCGTGCGCGAGCGCGTTGTCGCGACATGGTGGCCAGAAAGCCCGGTGCACCAGGGAGACCACGTATAAGCCGTTCCAACCATTGCGCGGGGAAGGCCGGGCGTTTCTCGGCCAGACCTGTGGTACCTGCCGCCTGCATTTTTTACGCAGGCGGGCCACGGGCGCGGCCAGCGCCCGGCCTTCCCTGCACCCTTCATTTGAAGGGTGATGCTGAGATCAAAGCTCGGACGCGACACGCGCCGCGAGATCGAGGCGACGCGTCCGCAGTGTCGATTGCTGATGCAAATCGTAGTTGTGGAGCCGTCAATGCGCCTCATCCTCCACTGTCGTCCCGGACAAGCCGCAGTGAGCGGCAGCGCGCTGCGGCGCAGATCCGGGATCCATACGCCGCGGAAGTCATGATGAGCAAAAAGCCAAATGGCCAGCGTGCCTCAATCCGCACCCTGGGGGTATGGGTCCCGGCGTTCGCCGGGACGACGGCAGTGGCCGCTGGGACAGCCGGGCCGGCATCTCGCCGTCATGGCAAAATGTCCCGTTCGACTAGGATCAGTCGAACAGGCTCAGTCCAACAGCCTCAGTCGAACAGGCTCGACACCGACTCTTCCGCGGCGGTGCGGCCGATGGCCTCCGCGATCAGCGGAGCGATCGGGAGTGCGCGGATGTTCGGGGCGTTGCGCACGGCTTCGGTCGGCTGGATGGAGTCGGTGATGACGAGCTCCTTCAGGCGCGACGAGGTGATGCGGGTCGCAGCACCGCCGGAGAGCACGCCATGGGTGATGTAGGCGTAGACTTCCCTGGCGCCGTGCTTGAGCAGCGCATCCGCCGCGTTCACCAGCGTGCCGCCGGAATCGACGATGTCGTCGATCAGGATGCAGGTGTGGCCGGAGACGTCGCCGATCACGTTCATGACCTCGGACTCGCCGGGGCGCTCGCGGCGCTTGTCGACGATGGCGAGCGGCGTGTTGATGCGCTTGGCCAGCCCGCGAGCGCGGGCGACGCCGCCGACGTCGGGCGAGACCACCATGACGTTGGAGAGGTCGAAGCGGTTCTTGATGTCGCGCACCATCAGCGGCGCGGCATAGAGGTTGTCGGTCGGGATGTCGAAGAAGCCCTGGATCTGACCGGCATGCAGGTCGAGCGTCATGACGCGGTCGACGCCGGCATGGGTGATCAGATTGGCGACCAGCTTGGCCGAGATCGGCGTGCGCGAGCCGGATTTGCGGTCCTGCCGGGCGTAGCCGAAATACGGCACCACGGCGGTGATGCGGCGCGCGGAGGCGCGGCGCAGCGCATCGGTGATGATCAGCAGCTCCATCAAGAGGTCGTTCGCCGGATAGGACGTCGACTGGATGATGAAGACGTCGGAGCCGCGCACGTTCTCCTGGATCTCGACGAAGATCTCCATGTCGGCGAAGCGCCGGACCACGGCCTTGGTCAGTGCCAGCCCGAGTTCGGCGGCGATGCCGGCGGCGAGAGCGGGGTTGGAGTTGCCGGCTACGAGCTTAATGGAGCCGTTCTTGGCCGACATCGCGAATTCTCCTCGCGTCTCGCTGGAGACCTTGTTCAGCATATCGGGCTATCCGTGGAACCGGCGGTTTTGCACGGGCGAGGTGATATCAAGGACACTGCGCAGCTGGCAACCCGCCGCGGCTGTTTTCCCGATCAAAAAGCGGCGCAAAATGCGCCGCTTTGCCTAATGGTCGGTGTAGCCGAGGGCGACGACGCTGCCGCCGGCGGACGCAGGCGATGCCGGCTCGGCCGCGGCAACGGCAGGGCCGCTGGCGGCGGGCGCCGCCGGGGGCGCGCTCTCGACCGGGCCCGTGCCGTTCAGCATGCTGGTGAGACCGCTGAATCCGGCCTGCGCGATCTTCCGCAGCACCATGTCGTCGACGGTGCTCCAGGGATCACGGCCACCGCGTCCGATCGCCTCCTGGCCCGAGAGGCGGAGCGCGCGTTGCTGGTTGCGATCATAGACGTCGAACACCCAGGCGATCACGCTCTTGCCGCTGACGACCTGCGCCGAGAGATAGGCGCGCACACGATACGCCGCCGGCGCCTCGCGCGAGACGATCGCGAGGCTGCGCAGCTTGGATTCGCTGTCGAGCACGCTGACCATACGATCGAAGATCTGCGGCGGCGGGCCGTCGATCTGCTCGAACGCGATGGTCGCGGCATCGGACGACGGCGCCATCGCATAGGCGTTGGCCGGACCAGCGCCGCTGCTGCTCGCGCAGCCGCCGAGCGTTGCTGCGGACATCACCAGGGCTGCGGCAGCGCAGGCGTGCTGCGCGGCGCGGCTGATCCGTCGAAATGGTGTGGGCGCTCCCCTCATCATCGGGAGCGATATCGTTAAAATGGATTAACGTCTAGGTCGCGGCTGCCACAGATTGGGACAGAGTGCACTCGATTGTACAGAAAGGGTTAAGCATCGCCATGCAGCCACAATCGCACCCAGCTTCAGCCTTCGAGCATGATCGCGTGGACGTGGCGGCCGTAGTCCGGCTCCTGGCGATGCACCGAGCGGCGGTAACTGAAGAAGCGCGCGTCGGCATAGGTATCGAGGCCGAGATCGTCGATCAGCAGCACGCCGGCTCTTTCCAGCCGCATCCGGATGAAGCCGCCGAGGTCGAACATCGCATGGCCCGCGCGATCGGACGGCAGGAAGAAGCGGCCGTGCTCGGCGTCATCGTCGACGAAGCGGGTGACGAATTCCGCGCCGACCTCGTAGCTCTGCTGGCGGATCAAGGGACCGATCGCGGCGATGATCCGGCCGCGCTCGGCGCCCAGTTGCTCCATCGCCTGCAGCGTGGATTCGAGCACGCCGGTCAGCGCGCCCTTCCAGCCGGCATGAGCCGCACCGATGACGCGCGCGTTCGGATCGACGAACAGGATCGGCCCGCAATCGGCCGTGGTGACGCCGATCGCGAGGTTGGGCGTCGCGGTCACCAGGGCGTCGGCCTTCGGCCGGACGGCCCCGTCCCAGGGCCCGGTCGCGACCACGGCGTCGGGCGAATGGATCTGGTGCACGCTGAGGAAGTGCTCGGGGACGACGCCGAGATGCGCGGCCATGCGGCGGCGGTTTTCCCGGACGTGCTCCGGATCGTCGTTCGATCCGAGCCCGCCATTGAGCCCGGCATAGATGCCGTCGGAGACGCCGCCCTCGCGGGTGAAGAAGGCGTGGCGCAGGCCCGGAATCGCAGACATCACATCCGATGACACCAGCATCACGCGCCTCCCGTCTTGTCGTTGGTGTGCTCGTCGCTGATGCCCGCCAGCACCGGTATCGCCGGATCGGAGACGCCGAGCACCTTGAACAGCGCGCCCATGCCGTCGCGGCCGCCGCCGGTCAGCCGCTTCAGCCCGCTCGCGATGTCGGCGGACACGTCCGCCGATGCCTTCTGCATCAGGGTCAGGGCCCGCGTCTCGATCCCGAGCCGCTGCAGGAACTCGCCTTGCGTGACAGGCCCGTGCACGCGCGCGCCGACCGCCTCCGCCGTCCGCGCCAGCGCATCGAAATCGACATGCGCGGTGATATCGGCAAGCCCCGGCGTCTTCAGCGGATCGGCAAAGCTGTGCCGCGCGATCGCCTGGAAGGTGTCGCCGACATCGCTGCGAACATGGCCGTAATCGATGATGACGGCGGCGCCGCGCTGCTCGCGCAGGCGTTTTGCGATCGCCATCATCTCGGTGTTCGGCCGCCATTCGAAGATCGCGCCGGACGGTGCGGCGCGCACCAGCGGCGGCAGCAGCAATTCGAAGCCCGGCATCGGCTCCGCGGCCGTGCCATAAACGAAGTTCTCCTCGTCATCGAGTTCGACCACGCGCTCGTGCCAGCCGGTTTCGCGCCTCACCATCTGGTGCACCGGCAGCACGTCGAAATACTCGTTGGCGAAGATGACGCTCGGCCCCTCCGGCACGTCGTCGAAACTGTCGTGCCAGCTGACGTTGCGCAGGCCCGTCAGCGTCGCCTTCTGTTTGTCCCGCAGCACCGGATTGACCTCGACCAGGTGCACCGAGATCGTCTGGTACAGCGGCGGCAGCACGCGCAGCGCGCGCAGCGCATCGGACATCATGGTGCCGCGGCCCGGCCCCAGCTCGATCAGGCGGAACTGCTGCGGCGAGCCGGCCGACTTCCAGATCGACGCCGCCCACAGGCCGAGCAGCTCGCCGAACATCTGGCTCACTTCCGGGGCGGTGGTGAAATCGCCCTCGCGCCCGAGCGGATCGCGCGAGATGTAGTAGCCGTGCTCGGGATGCATCAGGCACAGCTCCATGTAGCGCCACACCGGCATCGGGCCGGACGCCTTGATCAGCCGCTTGATCTCGGTGTGGAGCGGAGAGGTTTCGATCACGACTGGGCCTGCAACGAGGGAGTGGCGTGATGGACCTCGGGCTTGCGCAACGCCCTGATCACCAGGATCGCGCCGACGATCAGCATCGGCAGCGACAGGATCATGCCCATCGTGAGGTGGCGCCAGAAGAAGCCGAGCTGTTCGTCCGGCTCGCGAAAGAACTCGCTGACGATGCGGGCAACGCCATAGAGACCAATGAAGCTGCCGAGGATCAGGCCTGGGCGTTTCAGCGCGCCGAACCGGATCATGGTGGCGAGCACGACGAACAGCACGATGCCTTCGAGGCAGGCTTCGTAGAGCTGGCTCGGATGGCGCGGCAGATGGGTCGGATCGCGCGGGAAGATCATCGCCCAGGGCACGCTCGAATCGGCCGGGCGGCCCCACAACTCACCATTGATGAAATTGGCGATGCGGCCGAGCAGCAGGCCGATCGGGGCGACCGCGGTGGTGATGTCGCCGAGCGACAGGATCGGCAGGCCGTTGCGACGGGCGAACCAGATCACCGCGACCACGCAGCCCATGAAGCCGCCATGGAAGGACATGCCGCCGTTCCACAGCTGGAAGATCTCGAGCGGATGATCGATGAAGAACGGCAAATTGTAGAACAGCACGTAGCCGGTGCGGCCGCCGAGGATGATGCCGAGCGTGGCCCACAGGATGAAGTCGTCGAGTTGGATCAGCGACACCGGCGCCGGGCCGCCCCACAGCCGTTCCTTCTTCAGCAGCGAGCGGGCGTAGAGCCAGCCAAGCACGATGCCGCAGATATAGGCCAGCGCATACCAGCGGATCGCGAGCGGGCCGATCGCGATCGCAGTCGGATCGAACACGGGAAAGTCGATGAGGAGAGGCGTCATTCACAGGCTTTCGTGGGCGCGGCGTTCCGCGTCGGGACGCACGGGGCGATGCGGGCTTTGAACGGGCCCCACATGAACATATGCGGCGCATGTGGTCCTTCGGCCGCTCATACAGCGCGGCGGGCCGGCGCAACAAGTACGATGACAAGGAAACCGCGGCATGACAAGACGGGCCCATCTTGAAGGCGGCGGCGCGGATCGCCATTCTGTCTTCCATCATCGTGCTCGTCGCGGGACGCGGAGTTTTTGACATGACCCAGACCAACAACCGGTTTTTCGATGAACTCGGCCGCCTGATGAACGACGCCGCGGGCGCCGCCCAGGGCATGAAGCGGGAGGTCGATTCCGTCATCCGCAATCAGGCCGAAAAGATCCTGAACGACCTGGACATCGTGAAGCGCGAGGAGTTCGAGGCGGTCAAGGACATGGCCCGGCTTGCCCGCGAGGAGAACGAGGCGCTGAAGGCGCGGATCGCCGCCCTGGAGGCGAAGCTGGACGGGGCGGCCACGTCGGGAGCCGGCAGCACCGGTGGCTGAGGCCGCGGCCGGACCGCACCGGGACCGGAGGAAGGGGCGGCCTGCCCCTTCATTTCCTTGTCATTTCCCGGGTTTGCGGCTAGAACGCCGCCACGTCCGCGGCCCCCGCACCCCTGGAGGCTTGCCGAAGGACGTCCAGCAACGGGCCGCATTGCGGCCTTTAACTTTTTAAAACAAGGACTTAACACGATGGCGACCGTCAGAGAACTGAAGGCGACCGCCCGTCCGTCAGTCGGCAAGGGGGCCGCACGGGCAGAGCGTCGCGCCGGGAGAGTGCCCGGAGTGATTTATGGAGACAACCAGCCCCCTCTGCCGATCTCGGTGGAAGACCGCGAACTGCGCCAGCGCATCCTGGCGGGCCGGTTTCTGACCACGATCTTCGACGTCACCCTCGACGGCAAGAAGCACCGCGTGATCCCGCGCGACTTCCATCTCGATCCGGTCAAGGACTTCCCGATCCACGTCGACTTCATGCGGCTCGGCCAGGGCGCGACCATTCGCGTCAGCGTGCCCTTGCATGTGGTGGGTTCGGAAGGCGCCCCGGGCGTCAAGCGCGGCGGCACCGTCAACATCGTGACCCACACGCTCGACCTCGAGTGCCTCGCGGAGAACATTCCGCAGTTCATCGAGGCCGATGTCAGCGCGCTCGAGATCAACCACTCGCTGCACATCTCCGACGTCAAGCTGCCGACCGGCGTGAAGACGCTGTCGCGCGACGATGCGACGCTCGTCACCATCGTGCCGCCGTCGGGCTATGGCGAGGAGGCGAAGACCGCTGGTGCAGCGGCTGCTCCGGCCGCTGCGGCGCCGGCTGCCGCTGGCAAGGCTCCTGCCGCTGCCGCCAAGGCGCCGGCTGCCGCTGCCAAGGCACCCGAGAAGAAGAAGTAAGCCGATGTGCCTCCGGCCTGCGCGAGCCCTGCTCGCGCCGGCCGGAGCACCGGCATGTCCGGATGCCGCGCCATGCTGCTGTTCGTCGGTCTCGGCAATCCCGGCGCGAAATATGCGCGCAACCGGCACAATATCGGCTTCATGGCCGTGGACGAGATTTCGCGGCGCCACCGCTTTTCGCCCTGGCGCCGCAGGTTTCAGGGCGAGACCTCGGAAGGCACGCTCGACTCCGAGAAGGTGATCCTGCTGAAGCCGACCACCTACATGAACGAATCCGGCCGCGCCGTGCAGGAAGCGGCCAGCTTCTTCAAGCTCGGCGTCGGCGACGTCACGGTGTTCCAGGACGAGTTGGAATTGCCACCCGGCAAGCTGCGCGTGAAGGTCGGCGGCGGCATCGCCGGCCATAACGGGCTGCGCTCGATCTCGGCGCATCTCGGCAACGACTACCGCCGCGTGCGGCTGGGCATCGGTCATCCCGGCGTCAAGGAGCTGGTGCATGGCCACGTGCTGTCGGATTTCGCCAAAGCCGACATGCCCTGGGTCGAGGCGCTGTGCGAGGCTGTCGCCGACAATGCGGAATTGTTGACGGGCAAGCGCGACTCCACCTTCGCCAACAAGGTGCATCTGGCGCTGCAGGCCAAGGGTTTTCTGGACAAGGGCGATGCCGGCGCCGCGTGAGGCGCGCACGGCCGTCGCCTGAAAGGATGCGGGACGGATCATGGGATTCAAATGCGGTATCGTCGGGCTGCCCAATGTCGGCAAGTCGACGCTGTTCAACGCGCTGACGGAGACGGCGGCGGCGCAGGCCGCGAACTATCCATTCTGCACCATCGAGCCGAATGTGGGCGAGGTCGCCGTGCCCGATCCGAGGCTCGACAAGCTCGCAGCCATCGCGAAGTCGGGGCAGATCATCCCGACGCGACTCACCTTCGTCGACATCGCCGGCCTCGTGCGCGGCGCCTCCAAGGGTGAAGGCCTCGGCAATCAGTTCCTCGCCAACATCCGCGAGACGGACGCGATCGCCCATGTCGTGCGCTGCTTCGAGGATTCCGACATCACCCATGTCGAGGGCAAGATCGCCCCGCTCGCCGACATCGAGACCATCGAGACCGAGCTGATGCTGGCCGATCTCGACAGCCTCGAGAAGCGGGTCGACAATCTGGCTAAGAAGGCCAAGGGCGGCGACAAGGATGCCAAGGAGCAGTACGAGATCGTCACCCGCGCGCTGGTGCTGCTGCGCGACGGCAAGCCGGCGCGGCTGCTGGAGCGCAAGCCGGAAGAGGAGCGCGCCTTCGGCATGCTAGGCCTGCTGACCTCGAAGCCGGTTCTGTACGTCTGCAACGTCGAGGAAGGTTCGGCCAAGGACGGCAACAGCTTCTCGCAGGCCGTTTTCGCGCGCGCCAAGGAGGAAGGCGCGATCGCCGTCGTGATCTCCGCCAAGATCGAATCCGAGATCGCGACCTTGTCGCGCGAGGAGCGGGTTGATTTCCTGGAGACGCTCGGGCTCGAAGAGGCCGGTCTCGATCGGTTGATCCGTGCCGGCTATCAGCTGCTCGACCTGATCACCTATTTTACCGTCGGCCCTAAGGAAGCGCGCGCCTGGACCATTCACCGCGGCACCAAGGCGCCGGCGGCGGCGGGCGTGATTCATACCGATTTCGAGAAGGGCTTCATCCGCGCCGAGACCATCGCCTATGCCGACTACGTCGCGCTCGGCGGCGAGGCGGGCGCGCGCGAGGGCGGCAAACTGCGGCTCGAAGGCAAGGAATATGTGGTCGCCGACGGCGACGTGATGCACTTCCGCTTCAACAACTAAAGAGGTACCGTGGAGCGGCTACATCCGCCCCTGCTCGCGGATCGCGCCCAGATGCTCGTTGATGCGGAAGACGATCAGCACGAACTCCGCGATGATGCGCGAGAACACCATGCCGACGATGATGCCCGCGAGCGAGGACAGCAGCATCAGGAAACCGCCGAACGGGCTGATGGCCATTTCGGCAAGGCCGGTGAAAATACCGCGGATTCCCGAGAGGATGACGAGCGCGATCACAAGCCAATAGAACGTCTTGATGATCGTGGGCGTGATGAAACGGTCCCACTGGAACAAATCGCGAAATTCCAACATCTGATCCCCCAGCAACTTCCGAATCGCGGTCGAATACGTCTTTAAGTCGCGCTCGAATCCCGCGCCAGATGACGATCGGGCGCGGCCCCATCATCTCGGTGTGCGGAGCCTTATGGCACTCTTTCGCGACCGGACCGGGCGTCAGCCATGCGAGCAGCCCGGTTGTGATTGCCGCAAACTGCGGCCACAATCAGGCTTCTTTCAGCCATTCACGACTCCATGACCCTGACCTTCGAAGATTTTCCGCCAGGACCGTTCGGCAGCTTCGGTCCGCGACACGTGTCCCGCGACGAGATCATCGCCTTCGCATCCGAGTTCGATCCGCAACCGATGCATCTGGATGAAGGCGCAGCGATGCAGTCGATGCTCAAGGGCCTGTCCGGCTCGGGATGGCATCTCTGTTCGCTGATGATGCGCATGATGTTCGACGGCTTCATCAGCCGCACCGCCTCGCTCGGCTCTCCGGGAGTCAACGAGGTCAGGTGGCTATCGCCGCTGCGGCCCGACGACGAGCTGACGCTCGATGTCGCGGTCGTCGAGTCCCGCGTGTCGCGGAGCCGGCCGTCGACGGGAATCGTCACGTTCAAATGCCGCGCGCGCAACAAGGCCGGCGCGATCCTTTGCGAGATGGAATCTCCGATCATCGTCGAGCGGCGCGACAGCAGCGGACAGGTGAGCTGATGCGCTTCTTCGAAGATCTGGAGGTCGGCCAGCGGCGCGAACTCGGCTCCTACACGTTCACCGCCGACGACATCAAACGCTTCGCCCGGCAATTCGATCCGCAGCGCTTTCATCTCGACGAGGAAGAAGGCCGCAACTCACTATTCGGTGGGCTCGCCGCATCGGGCTGGCACGTCGGCTCGGTCTGCATGAAGCTGATCATCGCCGACAATCAGCGGCTGGCGGAGATCGCGCGCTCGCGCGGCGAACCGATCGCCGTCGGAGGACCGTCTCCCGGATTTCGCGAGCTGCGCTGGCTCAAGCCCGTGCTCGCCGGCGATACGATTACCTTCTCCAGCGAAATTGATTCGCTGCGTGCATCCGCCTCGCGCCCGCAATGGGGCATACTGCAAGCGCGCAACACCGGCATCAATCAACATGGTGAGCTGGTGTTTTCCGTGCTCGCATCGGTGTTTGTCCCGCGAAGGAACAATGGTTGAGGCGAAAAGGTCACGCTTGGTAGGATTGTCGGCGCGGAACGAACTTCGCGCTAACGCATTCTGAACCTCGACTCTATAAGACAGCCAACCAGGGATCAGGATGTGGGGGATGAGTATGGCAGATCGCAGCGGTCTGAAACTCCTCGGCTTTATCTTTGCCAGCGTGACACTCGCGGTGATGCTCGCGACCGGGATGGTCGTGAAAGGTTATGCCGACGGCTCGTATTCGCTGGAAACGTCAGCGTCCCTCGATTGAGGTCTTAAGCAGCCGTTAACCGATTTACGGCACTGCTCTCTTCATCGGTGGCCTCTTCATCGGAGGTCTAGCGGCTCCGGATGAACACCAAGGCCGCCGTCGCAACCAACAGCAATCCGACGAAGCGGACCATGATGGTCCCGATCCGCTGAGGCTCTTGCCGAAAAGGTATCGGATCGGGTTTTTCCGGCCGGATCGTTTCCATCGAGATGGCAGCCCCTAGACCCAACGATGCCCGCAAGCAGATGGGCATGTGTTGGTCACGGGGCTTCTGGCAGACGTTCAACGATATGACGACGTCCCAAAGACGAAAACCGCCGCGCGATCTCTCGCGCAGCGGGTTCATATAAGAGCCGGAAATAACGTTCAGCTGCCGCGCAGTCCGTCGGCCGCACGCTTCCACTGGGTAACGTTTTCGGCGATGGCGCGGGTGGACTTCATCGCCGCCTGGCTCAGCTGAGCGTAGCTCGCGATCTCACGCTGGACGCGCTGGCCTTCGGCATGCAGCAGTTCGCGCAGGCCCTCGAGCTCCCCGATCAGGCTCTCGATCTCCGACAGCGACGTGCCGGCGACACGCTGAATCAGCGTGGTGACGCTGTTGACCGCGGCGTCGGCATCGATCGCGGCCTCTGCCGTGGCAGCGGCATTGGGACGGCGCAGATAGGCGATATCATTACGCACGAAATCGCGAATGCCGGCCTCGACTTCGGAGACCGCCGCAAGATCCGTGTCCAGCTCGGCTTCAGTTCCATCGATCTTGTCCGGACGAATGACATTCATCGGCTATTTCCTCATTTCGCGTTCAAGCGAGCGCGGTGTCCCCGCACGACGAAATTCTCAAAGCCTATCAGTGCGGCGAAATTGGGCCATAACGCGGCGAAGCTGCGGCGATGGTTCGACTATTCGTGACGGCTGCCGCAATCGTTAACGATTACCAACTCCGCTTGAAGCCGGCCGAGATGCTCTTGCTGGTGCCGCCCTGCGCGGTTTCGCCGATCGCACCCGATACGGTGAGCCCATCGCTGAGCTTCTGCTCGGCGCCGAGCTTGCGCAGCCACTTGTCGTCGCTCGACGACATGGTCTGGCCGGCGACGACGCTGGTGCCGGTCTCGCCGATCGAGAGCCTGGCTGATTGCTCGGTGTCGAAGCTGCGGCTGGTCTTCGGCGCCGCGCCTGGGATCGGCACCATGCCCTGCTGGGTGACGTTGTAGCCGTTCTGGAGGGTCAGATTATAGTGATCAATCGGCACCGCCTTGGTGATGGTGGTGCCGAGCCGGCTCTGATCCGACCCCGGATCGACGCGGGCCTCGATGGCGGTCTTGTCCCAGATCGAGCCGGCGCCGGGCGCGGTGATGGCAGCCCAGGCCGAGCCGCCGGATTGCGGAGCACTGCCGCCGTTCTCAGCCTTCTCTGCCAGCAATTCCGACATCGTGGTCGGCTGTCGCGCGACCGTCATGTCTGCGCCTACGCGGGCATCCCAGAACGGCGACACCGACTGCTTGACCGCCACGCCGGAGGCGAGGTTGCCCTTGTTCTGGTTTGACCAGTCAAGCGAGGCGGCCCTCTCGGCAGCTGCCTTGCGCTTCGCCGCAGCGGCCGCCTCCGGGCGATCGAGGAAGGTCGTCTCGTCGATCGCGAGCTGGCTCCAGTCGAGCTTGTCGACCTCGATGTCCTTCATCGGGTCGGCTGCGGCAACCTGGTCGTCAGGCTTGTCGTCGTCCTCGTCCGGTTGCGCCGGCGCGATTTGCTGCCACGGGACGATCTGCAGCGGTTGCGGCGCCTGAAGCAGCGTCTGGGCCGGCGCCACGGACGCAAGAAGGCCGAAGCCGGCCGTGAAAAACGCCAGCGCGCAACCATAAGATGTCATGAGAGCAACCCCCGCCGCCCGAACCTGTCCGTCGAAATATGGTGGAATCTTGGCGCAAAATTGTGACTGCGCCAGTCACGATGTGTTGGGTTGTTGGTGAGTGTGACTGCAATCCAACACGCTGAGGTCAGGCGAAGCTGCCGATGCGCGGCAGGTCGATCGGGCGGCCGAGTGTCTGCTCGACGAGATCGAACGTGTCGATCAGGATTCGCAACCGCGACAGCTTGCCGGCGCGGAATTGCAGGAATTGCGCGAGCCGGGCGGTGATGGGCTTGTCGGAATCCTGCGTCGTCATCGCGCAACGGACCATAGTGGCTGCGGCGCCGTCGTCCAGCATCAGCGTCTCGCGCTCCACCTTGCGAATGTGCACGTTGTTGGCGATCTGCCTGACCGTATCGAGTACGGCGTCCTTGCCCATGCGGGCGCCGAGAAAAGGAAACATGTCGATGGGGCCGTAGATGGCCCAATCGATATCCTCGTCGACCATTGCGGCGAACTCGTCGAATTGGCGTTCGTTGATCGCACGATGCAGCGCGCGCGACAGACGCCAGAGGCTGTGCTCCGTCATCTTTCCGGTGATCCTGATCTGGCCTGCGAGGCGGCGCGCCGGAATGCGGCGACATCGTCAATGATATCGCGCCGGGGCACTGAATTTAACTCATCGATCGCCTGAATACGCCAATGAGAGGCATGCGCAATGATTGTTTTTGCATTGCACAAATGCTGGAGTTTGCGCCCCAGCTCAGGGGTGGCGCGTTCATGATCCGTTAGTGCTGTTCGCGTGGCATGTGCTGACGTGCGATCGCGACCTCATGATCACGGAAGGCCGCCATCCCGAACATCGTGGCACCGGCGAGCCCGCCGATCAGGGCGCCGAGCGGCATGAAGGTGAAGAACACCAGCATCCCGGCGTAGCCCTCGAACTCGCTGGTGCTGAACAGTTCGATCCAGGCAAGCCCGAGGCCGATTCCGACCGTGGCGCCGCCCACGACTCCCATCACCAATCCTGCCATTGCCAGGAACGCGATCTTCATGTGCACCGATGCCCCATCAACCACCGCTGATGGGTCAGCAGCCCCGGCTGAAGGTTCAAAGCGCGCACCGACTTTTTTCTGACGTTTGCGTGATCGAAGCGGCGTGTCCGCGCAGGGCCGGGCTCGGCGCGATTCAGGGCCGCGCGGTGCCGGCGATCAGCAGCCGGCTGAGATCGCATTCGAGCACCTGCTGCACCAGGTCGAACGTATCCATGATTTCGCGGATGCGGCTGATGCGGCCGTCGCGCAGCGTATAGAACACGGCGAGGTCGTATTGCACGATGCGATCGTTGTCGCGCTTGCGCAGGTAGATGCGGAGGTCGGCAGCGACCTGGTCGCCTTCGCAGATCATCGATTTGATCTCGTGCCTGACGCCGACATAGCGGCTGCGCGCGATCTCCCACATCTGCCGCACCTCGGCCTTGCCGCGGCGCCGCCCGAGATGGGGGAAGATGTCGATCGGCGCAGAGGCGAAATGCTCGATGTCGTCGTTGCAATGCGCCAGCACGGTGTCGAAATCGCCGGCGGCATGGGCCTCGAGCAGCTTGCGCACGCGCTGCTTGTTGATGTGCTCGATCATCCTGTCTCCACCGACTGGAGTCCCCTTCCGCACCATACGTTCTGGAGAGTGTGGCCCACACTCGTCAATCATTTGTGCGACCACCTGCAGTTTCAAAGCTCCGAACGGTGAATGGAAGCTTGGCGACAAGCCCGTGCGCGATTGAACTTCTCAAGCCGTAGGTCACACGTGCGATCAAGAGGTTCACAGCAGGCTCTGTCGCGGAACCACGTCGCAGGACCGTCGTTAGAGAGCAACATTCCTGCGGAGCACGATCATGAAGACCATGCTTGCCTTGTCCGTCGCAGCCGTCGCGCTGCTGTCCGCCCCGGCCGCCGACGCCAAGGGTTGCATCAAGGGCGCAATCGTCGGTGGCGTCGCCGGCCATTATGCCGGTCACCACGGCGTGCTCGGCGCTGCCGCGGGCTGCCTCTATGGCCGTCATCGCGCCAAAGAGCAGGACCGCCAGCAGCAGCAGCAGCAGCAGAGCCAAGTGAACGGCCAGAGCCGCATGTAGCCCAGCGCCGGCGTCGACCGGCCTTGACGCATCATGGCGTCAGCGGGTCATGACGCCGCGATCTGTGATTGGCCTCACGGTCCTTCCGGCGGTCGCGGGCTAGATGGCAGAGGTCTGGTCCTCACCGAGGGCCTCCGCCAACCGGATGTTCAACCATGTCGGCCGCGTCGTCTCCCGGTTCATCGGCGCCGAAGGCGCCACTGCTCAACCTGCTCGAAGGCATGGCGCTGACGGCGCTGTTTCAAGCCCTTCCCACCTACGCAGGCGCCGCGCTGATCCTCAAGCTCGCCCACAGCAGCACGCTACCGATGAGCATCATCGGCTTCGTCGTGCCGGCGAGCATCATCCACGTGCTGATGATCTCGGCCATCGGGCCGCGTTATCCGCAATTGCTCAAACAGGCCTATGCGGCCAACTTCTACGACGCTACGCTCGGCCTCGCCGACAAAATCTTCCGCTGGCGCACGCAGCCGGAGGGCTCGCTGCAACTGCTGGGCTCGACGGCCATGCTGGCGCTGCTGTCGACCGCCGTGCTCGCGATGGGCTGAGGCGCGTCCTCAGCATCGCTGCGAGTCCGGCTCATCACCAATCCAACGTCGTGACGCGCCGAGGCCGCTGTGGGCGCCACGATGACATCCCATCGGAGCATGGGCTCCATTGAGAGGCGACGACCAGCGAAGCGACGGCCAACCAGCGCCCGCCTTGCACACTTCGTCCGGTTCAGCCACAACGTCTCGCGCGACACCCCGGACAACAACAAGAACACGGCCCGAGCCCGCCCTCCATGTTCAGCGCCATCGAACGCCCCGCGGGCTCTCCACCCGGCCTGAGCCGGATCGCCGATGATTTCGGTCCGCTCTACGCCTCGCACGGCTTCATCGGCTGGCTGTTCGCCATCACCGGACCGGTCGCCATCATTCTGTCGGTCGGCGCCAATGGCGGACTGTCGCAGGCGGAGATCGCGTCGTGGATCTTCGGCGTGTTCTTCATCAACGGCCTGATCACGCTGCTGCTGTCGTGGCTCTACCGCGAGCCGCTGGTGCTGTTCTGGACCATTCCCGGCACCGTCCTGGTCGGCCAGTCGCTGACGCATCTCAGCTTTCCGCAGGTCGTGGGTGCATTCTACGGTACGGCGCTGCTGATGCTGGTCCTCGGGCTGTCGGGCTGGGTCAAGCGCGCGATGCAATTGGTGCCGATGCCGATCGTGATGGGCATGGTCGCCGGCGTCTTCCTGCGCTTCGGGCTGGACCTCGTCCGCGCCGTGTTCGCCGACTTCGCCATCGCCGGACCGATGGTCGTGTTCTGGCTGCTTCTGACCGCGCTGCCTGCGCTCGGCCGGCGCTGCCCGCCGATCATCGGCGCGCTCATCATCGGTACGCTCGCAACCATCCTGTTCGGCAAATACGACCAGAGCGCATCACTGCAACTCGCGCTGATCCATCCCGTGATCCCGACGCCGTCCTGGTCGCTCGCGGCCATGATCGAGTTGATCGTGCCGCTCGCGGTCACCGTGCTCGTGGTGCAGAACGGCCAGGGCCTTGCCGTGCTGGCCGCCGCCGGCCACAAGCCGCCGGTCAATCTCGTTACCGTCGCCTGCGGCATCGGCTCGGCGTTCGCCGCGATGGTCGGCGGCGTCTCGACCTGCCTGACCGGACCGACCAACGCGATCGTCGTCTCCGGCGGCGAGCGCACGCGCCATTACACCGCGGCGATGGTCGTGGGCGTGCTTGCGCTCGGCTTCGGCCTGCTGGCCCCGACCTTCACGGCCCTGCTGCTGATCGCGCCCAAATCACTGATCACGGCGCTGGCGGGCCTCGCCATGCTGCGCGTGCTGCACACGGCGTTTGTGACCGCGTTCAAGACGCGGTTCTCGCTCGGTGCGCTCATCGCCTTTCTGGTGACCGTCGCCGATGTGCCGCTGCTCAACATCGGTGCCGCGTTCTGGGGACTGGTGGCAGGCTTCGCGCTGTCGCTGCTGCTGGAGCGCGCGGATTTCGCGGCGCCGTCCGACGCGTGAGCTGCTTGCCGCATCGCACCACGCGGCATCGTCGCATCCCCTGTTGAACGAGCAACGCGCTGTTGCAGCGCCGCTGGATCACGCTACACTTCCCAACCAAAGAAGAATGATCCTGGGGAGGTTACGAATGACCGCGATTACGCGCCGCAACATGCTTGCGGGCACGGCAGCAGCAGGCGCGCTGGCGCTTGCAGGCCAGCCTGCCTGGTCGGAGCCGCAGTGGAAGAAATATGCCGGCACCAAGCTCGAGGTCATCCTCGCCAAGGGTCCGCGCGGCGACAATCTGCAGAAGAACATCAAGGAATTCACCGCGCTGACCGGCATCGAGGTGGAGTCCGAGCAGATTCCCGAGCAGCAGCAGCGGCAGAAGGTCGTGATCGAGCTGTCGTCCGGCAAGCCGAGCTTCGACGTCGTCCATCTCAGCTATCACGTGCAGAAGCGGCAGTTCGAGAAGGCCGGCTGGCTCACCGACGTCACCGATTTCATGAAGGATCCGAACCTCACGGCGCCGGATCTCCTGCAGAGCGATTTCTCCGCCGCGGGTCTGACTTACGCCAGCAACGACAAGGGCCGCATGTTCTCGCTGCCTTGGTCCGTCGACTATTTTATCCTCTACTACAACAAGGAGCTGTTTGCGAAGAAGGGCGTCGAGGTGCCGAAGACGCTCGACGAGATGGTCGCGGCGGCGCAGAAGCTCACCGATGCCAAGGACGGCACCTTCGGCTTCGTCGGCCGCGGCCTGCGCAACGCCAACATGACGCTGTGGACCAACTTCTTCCTGAACTATGGCGGCGAGTTCCTCGACGCCAAGGGCAACATTCAGACCGATGGTCCGGAGGCGATCGAGGCCACCAAACTGTATCAGAAGCTGTTGACGACCTGCGCGCCGCCCGGCGTCGCCGGCTTCAACTGGATGGAGTCGATGGCCTCGTTCACGCAAGGCCGCTCGGCGATGTGGATCGACGGCGTCGGCTGGGCGCCGCCGCTGGAGGATCCCAACGCCTCGCGCGTCGTCGGCAAGGTCGGCTACACGGTGGTGCCGGCCGGACCCAAGGGGCAGTATTCGGCGACCTATGGCGACGGCGTCGGCATCCCCGCGGCGTGCAAGAACAAGGAGGCCGCCTGGCTGTTGTGCCAATGGGTGGTCTCCAAGGCGCAGGGCGCGCGTCTGGTGCAGGCCGGTGGCGGCGTGCCGTTCCGCAACTCGGTGCTCAACGACGCTGAGGTGCAGGGCGGCGTGAAGATGCCGAAGGAGTGGCTGCAGTCGGCGATCGACTCCGGCAAGATCTCCAAGCTCGGCCTGCCCGTCATCATCCCGGTTGCCGAATTCCGCGACCTCGTCGGTGCGGCGCTGACCGCGACGCTGTCCGGCGCCGATCCCGCGACCGAGTTGAAGAAGGCGCACGAGCAGTTCCGCCCGATCCTGGAGCGCAGCGAAAAAGCGTGAGCACGATCGTCGAACAGGCTGGCGCGGCAGCGGAGGCTGCTGCGCCGGAACGTGCGTTGCGGCCGCCGTCGTACTGGCCGTTCGTGGTGCCGGCGCTGGTCACCGTGCTCGCGGTGATCATCTTTCCCTGGCTGTTCACGATCTGGATGAGCTTCCAGGAGTGGAAGGTCGGCGCGCCCACCACCTTCGTCGGGTTGTCGAACTATCTGCGGCTGCCGGCCGATCCGCGCTTCGTCGAGTCGGTCGGGCATACGCTGTCCTACACGGCCCTCTCTGTGCTGCTGCCGCTGGTGCTCGGCACCTTCGCCGCCGTGGTGTTCCATGCCCGCTTCCCCGGGCGCGGCCTGCTGCGCGCCCTGTTCATCATGCCGATGATGGCGACGCCGGTCGCGATCGCGCTGGTGTGGACCATGATGTTCCACCCGCAGCTCGGCATCCTGAACTATGTGCTGTCGCTCGCCGGCCTGCCGCCGCAGCTCTGGGTGTTTCACCCGGGCACGGTGATCCCCTCGCTGGTGCTGGTGGAGACCTGGCAATGGACGCCGCTGGTCATGCTGATCGTGCTCGGCGGCATCGCCTCGCTGCCGACCGAGCCGTATGAAAGCGCGCAGATCGACGGCGCCAGCACCTGGCAGATGTTCCGTTACATCACCCTGCCCTTGATCATGCCGTTCCTGTTCATTGCCGCGATGATCCGCGCCATCGACGCGATCAAGAGCTTCGACATCATCTTCGCGATCACCCAAGGCGGACCGGGCTCGGCGTCGGAGACCATCAACCTGTATCTCTACAGCGTCGCCTTCGTCTATTACGACCTCGGCTATGCCTCGGCGATCGCGGTGGTGTTCTTCGCGCTGATCGTGGCGCTTACCGCGCTGCTGCTGTGGCTGCGCCGGCGCGCGCAGTGGAATGCGCTGGGGACCGACACATGAGCGTGCACACGCTTCTCGGCCGGCTTGGCCTCGCGCTCGGCGTCTTCCTCATCGTTTCGCCGGCGATCCTGTTCTTCCTCTGGATGATCTCGCTGTCGGTCAAGTTCGAGGTCGACAACGCCGCCTATCCGCCGGTGTTCTGGCCGGAGCATTTCGCCTGGAAGAACTACACCGACGTGCTGTCGTCGAACCGCTTCTTCACTTACTTCAAGAACAGCCTGCTGGTGACCGGCGGCGCGACGTTCCTGGCCATGCTGGTCGGCGTGCCCGCAGGCTACGGCATCGCGCGGATGGCCGCGCACAAATCGGCGATCGTGATCCTGATCGCGCGCATCACGCCCGGCCTGTCCTATCTCATTCCGCTGTTCCTGCTCTTCCAGTGGCTCGGCCTGCTCGGCACCCTGTGGCCCCAGATCATCATCCATCTCGTCGTCACCGTGCCGATCGTGATCTGGATCATGATCGGCTATTTCGAGACCACACCGATCGAGCTGGAAGAAGCCGCACGGATCGATGGCGCCACGCGCTGGCAGGTCTTCCGTCACGTGGCATTGCCGGTGGCGAAGCCGGGACTCGCCGTCGCCTTCATCCTGGCGGTGATCTTCTCGTGGAATAATTTCGTATTCGGCGTCGTGCTGGCCGGCCGCGAGACGCGCACTCTGCCGGTAGCCGTTTACAACATGATCTCGTTCGATCAGCTGAGCTGGGGCCCGCTCGCCGCCGCGGCACTGATCGTAACGTTGCCGGTGCTGCTGCTGACGGTATTTGCGCAGCGACAGATCGTTGCGGGCTTGACCGCAGGTGCCGTGAAGGGTGGCTGACCACCGCTGCGAATCGTGCAGGACGGCCTGCTTCGGCTGAGGTCCCCAGTATAATGCATTCCAGCCAAAAGCAGCGGCAGAATACCCAAATTGCCTTGGTCAGGCCATAGTCTGCCCCTTGGTTGTCATTCATGGAACCTGGAATCGTCAACGTATGCCTGGGGCTTGCGACCCCGGACTGGAAGCTTTCCAGATGTGTCCGTACAGGCTTCGCTTCAGCCGACCTGTCACTACGTCGCACGATCGACCGATTCTGGACTGGCGCCCGCTCGGTCCGTCGTGCCCCACTTCACAGGCTGAATGCCCGACCGACGAAAGCTGCATGACGTCCGATCGCGACGCCTCCGCGCCAAACCGAATGACTGCCTTGTTGCAGACGGAGCTGCTCGACTCGCCGCCCGAGCCGGGCTTCGACCGGGTGACGCGTCTGGCAACGCGGCTGCTCGCGGCGCCGGCCTCGATCATTGCGCTGGTCGACCGCGACCGGCAATTCTTCAAGAGTTCGTTCGGCCTGTGCGAGCCGTGGAATTCACTTCGCGAGACGCCGCTCAGCCATTCATTCTGCCAGCACGTGGTCACAACGGCACATCCGCTGATCGTGAGCAATGCGCAGCAGCACCCCCTGGTGAAGGACAACCTCGCAATTCCCGTCCTCGGCGTGCACGCTTATCTCGGCGTGCCCTTGAAGCTGCCCGGCGGAGAAGTGATCGGCGCGCTGTGCGCCATCGATCACGAGCCGCGGCCATGGAGCGACGACGACATCGCGCAGCTCACCGAGCTCAGCGAGATCGTGATGGACGAGATCGCGCTGCGCACCGAGAACGCGCGGCGGCGCGCGATCGAGCAACACCATCGCGTGCTGGTCCATGAGCTCAATCACCGCGTCAAGAACACGCTGGCGCTGGTCGACAGCGTCATCGCGCTCAGCATCCGCGCCGATCCCGCGCTGACGGAGTTCGGCGAGGTGCTGCGCGGCCGTATCGCCGCGCTGACCCGCAGCCATGCGCTGGCGCTGGATCGCGGCCGCGAGGCCATCGCGCTTGACGAATTGGTTCAGGCTGAGCTGGCGCCGCTGCAGGGCGACCGCGTCGCCGTCGACGGCCCTCCCGTGCAGCTCGCGCCGGGCGTCGCGCTCTATCTGTCGATGGGACTGCACGAACTCGTCACCAACGCGGTGAAATATGGTGCGCTGTCGAACGATGCAGGCCGCGTGGCGCTGAGCTGGACATTCGATGACGGCTGCCTGGTACTGCGCTGGCAGGAGAGCGACGGTCCGCCGGTCACGCCGCCCGCCCGCAACGGCTTCGGCTCGCTGCTGTTCGAGCGCATCCTCGGCGCAGCGCTCAAGGGCCAGGTGACGCGCGACTTCGCCCCGGACGGGCTGAAGGTGACGTTCGAGCTGCAACTGGCGCTCTGAGCCAGGCCGCAGCACCCGTCTCAGCCGCGCTGGCCGCGCCGGCGCGTCAGCGTGATCTCGGCCAGGATCGACATCGCGATCTCCTCCGGCGTGATGGCGCCGAGATCGAGGCCGGCCGGCGCCTTCACCTTGTCGAGCAATGCGGCGTCGATCCCATCCAGGATCAGCTTGTCGCGCAGGCTGTCCATCTTGCGCCGGCTGCCGACGAAGGCGTGGTAGGCCGCATCGCAGGCGAGCGCGGCGCGCAAGCCGGCTTCGTCACCCTTGCCTTGCGTCGACACCACGACGAAGCGTCGGGCGTCGCCGAGCCGATCCAATGCAAAGCCATCGATCAACAGATCGGCCTCGGGCGCGGCGAGCAGATCGGATGCGGGCGCCGCCAGGGTGACGTGATAGCCGAGCGGGCGCGCCTGCGCCGCGAGCGACAGCGACACAGGACTTGCCCCGAGGATGACCAGCGACGGATGCGGCAGAACCGGCTCGACGAAGATGTCCATCGTGCCCTGGCTCGGGCACATGTTGGCGGCGAAGCGCACGCCCGCTTTCGTCTCACCCGGCTTCACCCCGAGTTCGGCGAGCAGGTCGTTCGGCTGCACCGAGACCATGCGCGGGATGCCGTCGGCGAGTGCCTCGCGCGCCGCCTTCAGCACCGCCCCGCGCGCGCAGCCGCCGCCGATCCACCCGGCGACGATCGAGCCGTCCGGCCGGATGATCGCCTTCGCACCGGCCTTCGCCGCCGTCACCGACACGGTGCGGACGACGGTGGCGAGCACGAAGCTTTCGTCGGCGGCCTTCAGCTGCGCGGCGAGATCGAGCAGTTCTGGGGATGTGCTCATGGATGAGCTCCTGTTGACGGCATGACCATCACAGCCTCGCCAGGTAAGGCTCGAGCGCCGCGAGCGACGACAGCGTATGCGCCGGCGCATAGAGATCGACATGCGGCAGCGCCGCCTTGATGCCGCGCGCCTCCGGCGCGTAGCCGTCCCAGCCGAGCATCGGATTGAGCCAGACGATGCGGCGGCAGCGGCGGCGCAATTGCGCCATCTCGCGGTCGAGCAGCGCCGGATCGCCGGTGTCGTAGCCGTCGGAGACGATCATCACGCAGGTGCGCGAATGGATCACGCGCGCGGCATGCCAGCGGTTGAAGGTCTGCAAGACCTCGCCGATCCTGGTGCCGCCGCCGGCGCCCTGCGCCATCATCGAGAGCCGGTCGAGCGCCCGCGCCGCGTCTCTCTCCTTCATCGCGTCGGAGACGTAGGCGAGCCGCGTGTGGAACAGGAACGCTTCGGCCTCGCGGAACGAGTCGAGCACGCCGTGGATGAAGCGCAGGAACATGGCCGTGTAGGCGCTCATCGAGCCGGAGGCGTCGAGCAGCACCACCAGACGCAGCGGCTTGGTCTTGCGGCGGCGATGCACCAGCGCGATCGGCACGCCGCCATGGCTGATGTTGCGATGAATGGTCCGGCGCAGATCGAGCCGCTCTCCCTTGCGCCTGATCTGGTCGCGCCGTGTCAGCCGCGTCCGCATCACCTTGGCGAGCCGCTCCGCCGCCTCATGCGCCTGCGCGACCTGGTCGGGATCGGCGAGCTTGCGGAAGTCGGTGTCGGCGAGCGTCTCAACGCGCGAGGCGCCCTCGCTGCGGCCCTCCCCACCGGCGTCGCGGGGCGTGTCGTCCCCGGGGATCTGATCAGTCGCCCCCTGCGGGCCTTGCTGACCTGCATTGGCGTCCTGCAAGCTCTTCAACGACGGACTGTTCGCGACCTGCGCGGCCCCTGAGACGAGTGAGCGGGAGCGGACGCGCTTGCCCAGCCAGAACGCATCGAACAGGCCGTCGAAACGGTCCCACTCGCTCTTGCGCGCCGAGAACAGATGTTTGAACGCCGAACGCAGCAGACCTGGCCGGTCGGAATAGCCTTGGGCCATCACGGCTGCGGCATCCCGCCCCTCGGCGAGACCGACCGCAAAGCCGTTGTCACGCAAGGTCTTCAGGAAGGCGCCGAGACGGCCCGCGACCAGCCGCGCCACCGCGTCCAGCTCCTCATGATCGGGCGTGGCGCCACAGCAGCTCATGCGACCTTCCCCAACAGCCGCGCCGCGACCTCGCGCGTGATGCGCGAGCGGTCCTCGTTCGTCTTCAGCAGGCACATCAGCGTGTCGTGGATGACCTCCGGCTGGTCCTTGAGATCGCGCACGTCGAGGCCGACCAGCGCCGCGGCCCAGTCGAGCGTCTCGGCCACGCCCGGCACCTTGCGCAGCTCTTCTTTCCGCAAGCCCTCGACCAGCCGCGCGATCTGCAGCGCGAGCGATGCCGAAGCGCCGTCGATCCGCGTCAGGATGATGCGGGCCTCGCGATCGACGTCGGGATAGTCGACATAGTGATAGAGGCAGCGCCGGCGCAGCGCGTCCGACAGCTCACGGGTGCCGTTCGAGGTCAGCACCACATGCGGAATGCTGATCGCCTTGATGGTGCCGAGCTCGGGGATCGAGATCTGGAAGTCGGACAGCAATTCCAGCAGGAACGCCTCGAACTCGTCGTCGGCGCGGTCGATCTCGTCGATCAGCAGCACCGGCGGGGTGGCGCGTCGGATGGCGGCGAGCAACGGTCGCTCCAGCAGGTATTTCTCCGAGAAGATCTGGTCCTCGATGGCGTCGCCGTGGCCGCGATGCGCCTCGATCGCCAGCAGTTGGCGCTGGTAGTTCCACTCATACAGCGCGGAGCTCTGATCGAGGCCTTCATAGCATTGCAGCCGGATCAGCTCGGTGCCGTGCACGCCAGCCAATGCCTTGGCGACCTCGGTCTTGCCGACGCCGGCCTGGCCTTCGAGCAGCAATGGCCGCTTCAACAGCTGCATCAGCGCGAGCGCCGTCGCCAGCTCGGCATCGGCGATGTAGCCGCAGGCGGCGAGGGATTGCGCGATGTCGTCGTGGGTTTTCATGTCACCTTCTTGCCTATTCGGCCGACGCGGTGTAGCGCAGTCCTCACCTCTCCCCGCTTGCGGGGAGAGGTCGGATCGCATCGCCAGATGCGATCCGGGTGAGGGGGACTCTCCGCGAGACCGGTCGTGGGGAGAGTCCCCCTCACCCCAACCCTCTCCCCGCAAGCGGGGCGAGGGAGCGCACTGCCGACGCCGTTACAGTTTCGACTCTCTCGTCGCGAGCGAAGCGAAGCAATCCAGGATGGTGGGCGGGACTCTGGATTGCTTCGTCGCTTCGCTCCTCGCAATGACGGTGTTGTTGCCTAGGTTCACGCCTCTACCCGACCACCCCCAACCTCTTCGCCGCCTGCCAGTTGCGCCAGAAGTCGTGCGGCATCTGGATGTGCGTCGAGCCGAGGAAGGAGAAGGCATCGTTGACCGCGTTCGAGAACGCCGGCACGCCGCCGACGTTCGGGCTTTCGCCGACGCCCTTGGCACCGATCGGGTGATGCGGCGAGGGCGTGACGGTGAAGTCGGTCTCCCAATGCGGCGTCTCGACCGCGGTCGGCATGAAGAAGTCCATGAACGAGCCGGTGACGACGTTGCCTTCCGAATCGTAGCGGATCTCCTGGCCCATCGCGATCGCGAAGGCTTCGGTGAGGCCGCCATGAATCTGGCCCTCGATGATCATCGGGTTGATGCGGGTGCCGCAATCGTCCAGCGCATAGAAGCGCCGAACCTTGTACACGCCGGTATCGACGTCGATGTCCATCACGCACAGATACGCCCCGAACGGATAGGTCATGTTGGGTGGATCGTAGTAGCTGACCGCCTCCAGCCCCGGCTCCATGCCCGGCGGCACGGAATTATACGCCGCCCAGCAGATGTCCTTCATCGACATCACCTTCTCGGGCAGGCCTTTCACGCGGAAGCCGTCGATGTCCCATTCGAGATCGTCCTCGTGGACCTCGAGCTTGTAGGCCGCGATCATCTGCGCCTTGGCCTTGATCTTGCGCGCCGCCATCGCGATGGCAGCGCCCGCGACCGGCGTCGAGCGCGAGCCGTAGGTGCCGAGACCGTAGGGCGCGGTGTCGGTGTTGCCCTCCTCCACCATGATATTGTCGGCGGGGATGCCGATCTCGGTGGCGATGATCTGCGCCCAGGTGGTCTCGTGGCCCTGGCCCTGACTCTTGGACCCCACGCGCGCGATGCCGGCCCCGGTCGGGTGCAGCCGGATCTCGCAGGAGTCGAACATCGCAATCCCTAGGATGTCGCAATTCTTCGACGGGCCGGCGCCGACGATCTCGGTGAAGAAGGAGATGCCGAGACCCATGATCTCGCGGGTCTCGCCGCGCTTGAACGCCGCGCGCTTGTCGGCCTGCTCCTTGCGCAAGCCGGGGTAGTCCACCGCCTCCATCATCTTGCGCATGGCGGTGTGATAGTCGCCGGAATCGTACTCCCACCCCAGTGCCGAGTGATAGGGAAACTGCTCCGGCCTGACGAAGTTCTTCAGCCGCAGCTCGGCTGGGTCCATGCCGAGCTTCTGGGCGAGAATGTCCATCGCGCGCTCGATGCAATAGGCCGCCTCGGTGACGCGGAACGAGCAGCGATAGGCGACGCCGCCCGGCGCCTTGTTGGTGTAGATGCCGTCGACGACGCAATGCGCGACCGGGAAGTCATAGGAGCCGGTGACGATGTTGAAGAAGCCGGCCGGCCATTTCGACGGATCGGCACAGGCATCGAAGGCGCCGTGATCGGCCAGCACGTGGACGCGCAGGCCGGTGACCTTGCCCTCCTTGGTCGCGGCAAGCTCGGTCGTCATATGATAGTCGCGCGCGAACGACGTCGCGGTCAGGTTCTCGATGCGGTCCTCGACCCATTTGACCGGCTTGCCGGTGACGATCGAGGCGACCGCGGCGCAGATGTAGCCGGGATAGGCGCCGACCTTATTGCCGAAGCCGCCGCCGATATCGGGCGCGATCACGTGGATCTTGTGCTCCGGGATCTTGGCGATCAGCGCCACCACGGTCCTGATCACATGCGGCGCCTGGAAGGTGCCCCAGATCGTCAGCTCGCCCTTGATCTTGTCGAACGAGCACACGCACTGGCAGGTTTCCAGCGGCGACGGATGGGTGCGGTGATAGGAGATCATCTCCTTGATGGTCACATCGGCCTTGGCGAACGCCGCGTCGGTGAGATCCTTGTCGCCGATCGCCCATTCGAAGACGTGGTTGTGATGCTTGCGCGGGCCGTGGGCGCCCGACGTCTTGCCGGCGAGATCCTCGCGCAGCACGGGCGCATCCGGATCCATGGCCTTGGACGGATCGACCAGCACCGGCAGCGCCTCGTAGTCGACCACGACCTTGTTGACGCCGTCGTCGGCGGCATAGCGGTCGGTCGCGACCACGAAGGCGACCTCCTGGTTCTGGAACAGCACCTTGCCGTCGGCGAGCACCATCTGCACGTCGCCGGCGAGCGTCGGCATCCAGGCGAGGTTGACGGTCTTCAGCGTCTCGGCGGTGATCACCGCGAGCACGCCCGGCACTTTCAGCGCCTCCTCAGTGTGGATCGCCTTCACGCGCGCATGCGCGTGTGGCGAGCGGACGAAGTCGCCGTGCAGCATGCCCGGCAGCTTGACGTCGTCGACATAGTTGCCCTTGCCTTGCGTGAAGCGGATGTCCTCGACCCGCTTGCGCTTGCAGCCCATGCCTTCGAGCGCAGCTTCGCGTTGTTCCCGCGTGGGAGTCATGTCGTTCATTCCGCGGCCTCCTGGAATTCCACGCCGTTGATCTTGGCGGCGGCATATTGGATCGCCTTGACGATGTTCTGATAGCCGGTGCAGCGGCAGATGTTGCCGGAGATGCCGGCACGGATCTCGGTCTCGGTCGGCTGCGGATTCTCCTGCAGCAGCCGATGCGCGCGAAGAATCATGCCGGGCGTGCAGAAGCCGCATTGCAGGCCGTGCATCATGCGAAAGCCTTCCTGCAGCGCCGACAGCGAGCCATCGGCATTGGCCACGCCCTCGATCGTCGTGATCTCGGAGCCATCGGCCTGCACCGCGAGCATGGTGCAGCTCTTCACGCTCATGCCGTCGATATCGATCGTGCAGGCGCCGCAATGGCTGGTCTCGCAGCCGATATGGGTGCCGGTGAGCTGCAGATTTTCGCGCAGGAAATGAACCAGCAACGTGCGCGGCTCGGCGAGGCCTTCGACCTCGCTGCCGTTCACCTTCATCGTGACGTGGGTTTTGGGCATTTGGTGCTCCCTGAAAAATTTCGTCGAGCTTGGCCCGGCTATTAGCCGCGCTCTCGGTGCGCTCCCTCTCCCCGCCTGCGGGGAGAGGGTTGGGGTGAGGGGGAGCCTCAACGAGCACCGAACTCGCGGAGAGCCCCCTCACCCGATCGCTTCGCGATCGACCTCTCCCCGCAAGCGGGGCGAGGTGAACCGTGCGCTTGGCAACAATGTCGCCTGCGCTAACTACTTCGCCCGGCTCGCCGCGCGCTGCAGCGCGCGCATGACCATGATACCGCCGACATGCGTGCGATATTCGGCTGGTCCCCGCGCATCGGACGCCGGCTGCATGATCGCCCGCGCGGCGGTCGCGGCCGCCTTCAGTGCGGCGTCATCCAGCGTGGTGCCGATCACGGCGTTGGCCGCGTCGGTGGCCAGCAGCGGCGTCTCGTGCAGATTGGTCAGCGCGATGGTGCAGCTCGCGACCTTGCCACCCGCCATGGTCAGTACGACGCCGGTCGCTGCCGTCGCATAGTCGCCGACCTTGCGCTTCAGCTTCTCATAGGCATAGCCGTGGCCTGCGGGCGGAACCGGAATGCTGATTCCGGTCAGGATCTCGCCCGGCTCGAGCGCGGTGAAATAGGCGCCCTGATAGAAATCGCGCGCGGCGACCTCGCGGACGCCGTTCGGGCCTTCGAGACGATAGGCCGCATCCAGCGCCAGCATGAGAGCCGGCATGTCATTACCCGGATCGCCATTGGCGACGTTGCCGCCGAGCGTGCCGCGGTAGCGCACCTGCGGATCGGCGATCAGCAGCGCCGTCTCATGCAGGATCGGCAGGCTGGTTCCGATCTCGCTGGACGCCAGCAGCTCGGCCTGCGTGGTCATCGCACCGATCACGATGTTGTCGCCGTCGCGGCAAATGCCCTTGAGGCCGGCGATGCCGTGCAGATCGACCAGATGTGCCGGGGTCGCCAGCCGCAGCTTCATCATCGGCAGCAGGCTGTGGCCGCCGGCGAGCGGTCGCGCCTCGTCGCCGAGATCGGCGAGCAGCCTGATCGCGTCGCTGACGCTCGCGGGCCGGTGATAGTCGAACGGGCCAGGAATCATCTGGTTTCCTCTCCTGTGCTGGCGCGCCTTGTCGGCTTGACCGTTCGCGGCTGACGTTCATGCTGCAAGAGCGAGACGTGGCCGCCGATCGTGAGCGCTGATTGACACGGAGGGTCGACCGCGACGGCCGGCTGCGCAACGCGGCCAGCACGGAGGACGATGAAATCGCACGAAATGCGGATGCGCGCGCACGAACTGCGTCAGCCAGCGCGACCCAATCGCGCGCGCCGCTCAGGCCTGCCGCCGCACCAGGCCGAGCCGCGCCTTGACCTCGGCGACCTTGGCGCGACTGACGGGGACCCGCGGCTTGGACGGACCATCGAGCTCGATGATCGCGCCCTCGCCCTCCTTGCCGACGAAGGTGACGTGCTCGATCGCGACGATGTGGCTGCGGTGCACGCGGATGAAGCGGCCGGGATCGAGCTGCGCCTCGGCCTCGGAGATCGACCACGGGCACATGCGCTCGCGGGTGCCGTCATGCACCCTGGTATAGTGCGCGTCGGCGCGGACACTGCGCACCTCGCCGGCGTCGATGAAGTGGGTCCCGTTGGCACCTTCGAGCGGCAGACGTGCCACGGCGACCCGCGGCGGCTGGCCGATGCCGCCGAGTGGCGCCGCGGTGACGCGCCCCGGCGGGCTGCTCTCGGCAGCAGGACCGGCGGACACCGCGATCGCCGCCGGCTGCACCACTGGTGAGGATGCGGCCGGCTCCGGCGCCAGTTGCGCCGTAGCATCGGCAACAGCCGGCGCCGGTTCCGTTGGGCGGCGCGGCTCCGGCACCAGTGACAACAGAAAGCCCGCCGCGATCACGAAGCACAACACCGCAACCACGATGGCCAGCGCCTGCGGCGATGCAGCAAGCCCCGTTGCGCCGTGATGATGTCCCTCGCCGTCGGGCACGACGTGCATGCCCAGCATCGCGGTGTAGTGCATGCCGGACACGGCGATGCCGAACGCGATCGCGCTGATGGCGAGCCGCAGGCCGTCCTGTCGGGCCAGGAAGATGCGCAGGCCGCCATAGGCGGCGATGATGGCGATGCCGACCGACAGCGCCACCAGCGCCGGATCATGCGCCAGTCCGAAGCGCCCGGCGAGGCCGTGCATGCCGACATAATGCATGCTGGCGATGCCGGCGCCGAGCAGCAGCGCGGACGGGATGACGCGCTGCGGGCCGGGATCACCGATGCTGACGAAGAACAGCGAGACGCCGACCACGAGCGCGCAGATCAGGAAGGAGATGATGGTCGGCAGCACCAGGTAGACGGCATCCGGAGGCAGCGGCGCCGCCATCATGCCCACGAAATGCATGGTCCAGATGCCCACGGCCAGAATGCCCGCGGCGCCGGACAGCAGCACGCGCGTGTCAGCTCCCGGCCCGCTGCGGATGCGCGCGGTGAGACTGAATCCGGTATAGCCCCCCAGGCTCGCGATCACGACCGAGAGCGCGACGAGATAAGGATCGTATCCTTCGATCATCCTTGGCAGCCCGCCCGTCGCCACGGGCAAGCCTCCTCCCAGCGATGATTCTACAGGGGCCGCGCGGAGAATGACAACACAAGCCGCGGAGCATGAGGGGCGTGGTGCCGCTGGCGGCTTGGTGAGCCGCAATCGCGCAGCGATTGCCGCGTGGGGGAGGGGTCGGGGGTCCGAGTGGTACCAACCGGGCTGAGTCCTGACGTTTTGGACCGGATTGATTCCTGACAGGCGAGTCCGACCCTGGCTGATGAGCACGCTCCAACGAGACATCAGCGAACCTGCACATCACGACGTTCAGCGCCCGGAGACCCCCACCCCCGACCCCTCCCCGCAAGGGCAGGGCAATCGCATATGGCCAATCTGAGTTTGTCGCGAAACTGGCCCCTCATCGTCATGCCCGGGCTCCGTCCCGGGCATCCACGTTCTCAGCATGCCGGACGACGTGGATGGCCGGGACGGAGCCCGGCCATGACGACGTGGAGGGAGACGGGTGCAACACGTCGATGGTCAAATGCGATAGCCCTGCCCGCAAGGGGGAGGGGAGCTCACTGCCGATGCCGTGAGATATCGACTTCCACGATCAGATCGAAATGCGGCGGGTGTGGCTGGCCTCGCCAGCCACACGCATCACCGTCTCAGACGATCCCCGCCGCCACCTGGCCACGCAGGCGCTCGAGGCTCAGCAGGGTCTCCGCGCAGGCGGCCGCCACCTCGATGCCCTTGGTGGCGAAATGCTTGCGGAAGAACTCGAAATGGGCCTGCGACTCGTGGAACTGCTGCGGCGTCAGCACGGCGGAGAACACCGGCACCTCGGTGCGCAGCTGCACGTCCATCAGCGCCTTGATCACGGTATCGGCGACGAACTCGTGGCGATAGATGCCGCCGTCGACGACGAGGCCGGCCGCGACAATCGCGGTGTAGCGCCGGGTCTTGGCGAGCAGTTGCGCATGCAGCGGAATCTCGAACGAGCCCGGCACCTCGAAGATGTCGACGCGGTCAGGCGGAATGTGGCGCGCCTCGATCTCGTCGAGGAACGCGATGCGGCATTCGGCGACGACGTCGCGATGCCAGGCCGATTGCACGAAGGCGACCCGCTGCGGCTTGGTGAAGCGCGGATGCGCCGGGGCCGGCGGGGCCTCGTCGGGTGGGCTCGGCTCGATCGGCGTCTGCGCCGCGGGCGGCGCGTCGGCAGCGATGGTGTCAGTGGGAGAGGTATCGGTAGGAGCGTCTTGCAACATCTGATTCATGGCTTTCCTCGTCAGACCAGAATCAGGGCACACGGAACGACGACGCCTCCGCGCGAGAGGCGCGGAGTGCCGGGACCCGTTCTCTTTCATCCGGACTGTGACCGTCGGCTTCGGAGTCGCACCGAATCTGCTGACCCTTCTCCGTGCGAGGCGATCGGGAGAACGGAATTCTCCAGATCGCGCCGTGCAAAGAAGGCGCTCGCGGGCTCGCGCACTCGACCGGGAGCGCTTACCGCCGGTGGGGAATTTCGCCCCGCCCTGAGAACAGGGCCGCCCGGAATGGACGGCCCGCACGAACTATGCAGGGGGCCGCCGCCTCCGGCAAGGCCTGTTCCCCGCATTGCGCTGAGGGCGGCCATGCGGCCTCCGAAAGCCCGCCGACGGCGGCTGCGGGTCCGCCAGAGGCCTCTCGGAGCCTTTTGCGCCGCATCCGACTCCGTTTTGTTCTCGTCAGCGCATGATTCCACAGGCCGGACAGGAGTTGTGGACGAAGCGGTGTTTGGCTGTGGACGGACTCGCCCCCCCGTTGCGCAGATTCCGCAAATCACATCAGTTTGTCTCGCACCCCGGGGGACCTCCGGGACTGCAGCCGGGTCTCGAAGCGCCGACGGGGCGTGGGCCGGGTCGCCGCGTATGTACCAACGAAATCAAGAAGACGAGGTCGAGACGGCATGTCCCTGCTCGAAAGCACTATCGATTCCGCCGATCATCCGCTGAGCGTGGTCGAGACCATCGCGGCTGACAACAACTGGATGTTCGAGCGGTCCGGCGAGGACGAGATCACGATCGCCTCCAAGGGCCAGTGGACCGACTATCAGCTCTCCTTCACCTGGATGGCCGAGATCGAGGCGCTGCATCTGGCCTGCGCGTTCGACATGAAGATTCCGGAAGCGCGCCGCGCCGAGGTGCAGCGCCTGATCGCGGCCATCAACGAGCAGCTGTGGCTCGGCCATTTCGACATCTGGACCCACACCGGCATGGTGATGCACCGCCAGGCGCTGGTGCTGCCGGGCGGCATCACCGCCTCCGGCCCGCAATGCGAGAGCATGCTGGCCGGCGCCATCCATGCCTGCGAGCGCTATTTCCCGGCCTTCCAGTTCGTGGTCTGGGCCGGCAAGTCGACCCAGGACGCCATGGCGGCGGCGCTGTTCGATACCGAAGGCGAGGCGTAAGCGACGCTGCCTCAACACACTCGATGTCGTCCCGGCCTCCGAGCCGGGACCCCTACCGCGTGATGTCCGTGGGACGCGCGCTGCTTGTCGCTCTGCCCTCGCTCCACTAGAACCGCCTGTGATTATGGGTCCCTGCTTTCGCAGGGACGACAGCGGAGCTTGTCGTGACATCAGCGGACAACAACCTGCTTCATCAGCTCACCGGCACCATCGTGCTGGCCGGCGCCGGCAAGATGGGCGGGGCGATGCTGACCGGCTGGCTGGCCGGCGGGCTCGATCCCGCGCGCGTCGTGGTGATCGAGCCGATGCCGTCGGCCGAGATCACGGCGCTGGCGGCGAAGGGCGTGCGGCTCAATCCGGCCGAGGCCGCCGCGGCCGAGGTCGTCATCCTCGCCGTCAAGCCGCAGATGTTCCGCGAGGCGGGGCCGGCGCTGAAGCCGTGGGTCGGAAACGACACGCTGGTGCTGTCGATCATGGCGGGAACCCCGATCGCAAGCCTGCAGAGCGTGGTGGGCGGGGCGGTGGTGCGGGCGATGCCGAACACGCCGGCCGCGATCGGCCGCGGTATCACCGTCGCCGTTCCCGCCGCCAACGTCAGCGCCGCGCAGCGGGCGCTGACCGACGCGCTCTTGCGCGCCACCGGTGCGGTGGAGTGGGTCGACGACGAGACGCTGATGGATGCAGTGACCGCCGTGTCCGGCTCCGGTCCCGCCTACGTGTTCCTGCTCGCCGAGGAACTCGCCCGCGCCGGCATCGCCGCCGGCCTGCCCGAGGCGCTGGCGACGAAGCTCGCCCGTGACACGGTCTCGGGCGCAGGTGAATTGCTGCACCGCTCGGACCTGCCGTCAGCGACCTTGCGCCAGAACGTCACTTCGCCCGGCGGCACCACCGCCGCTGCGCTCTCGGTGCTGATGGGCACGGGCGGCTTCCAGCCGCTGCTGGAGCGCGCGGTGGCCGCGGCGACGGCCCGGTCGAAGGAATTGGCGAAGTAACAGGCGGCGCCATGTGCGGTGCCCCCTCCCCTGGAGGGGGAAGGTCGCCTCACGGCGAGCGAAGCGAAACGTGAGGCGGGGTGGGGTGATGCCTCCACATCCACCATTGCTCGCGGCTTCACCCCAGCCCGCTCGCCCTCCAGGGGAGGGTGGACTACGGCACCGCGAACCGTTTCTTGAACTGCTCGACATTGATCAGCCCGCGGCCATGGCGGCCGTCGCCGATCTTGGTCTCGCCATGATAGGCCTCGACGCTGAAGCGGATGACGCGGCGCTCGACCTCAATTACTTCGGCGACCGTGCGGATGGTGGCGCCGACCGGCGAGGCCGCGAGATGGCGGATGTTGACCTCGGTGCCGACCGTGACCCAGCCCGGCGGCAACACCGGATTGATGGCATCGCCGGCCGTCATCTCCATCTCCAGGATCATCATCGGCGTCGCATAGACCATCGGCATATGCGGAACGAAGTGCCCGACCGTGCGCTCCGGCGGCACGACGAGCAGGCGCTCGGCGCGCATGCCCGGCTTGATGATGTCACGTGCGTCCATGGTGGCTCCAAGTCAGATGTCGTCCCGGACAAGCGGCGTCGCGCGACAGCGCGGCGTAGCGCCGATCCGGGATCCATACGCCGCGGCGGTCGTGATGGGCAGAAGGCCAATCACCAGCACGTCTCGAACCGCTCCCTGGGGGTATGGGTCCCGGCTTTCGCCGGGACGACCGCGGTGGTGATCGAAACAGATGCTATTGGCTTCGCTTCGGCGTAACGACACCAACTACTTCTTCTGCTCGGCCGCGCGCTCGACGAAGGTCTTGCCGCCCTTCATCTTGTGCGCCAGCGGCGCCTCGTTGATCTGGATCACCACCGCTTCCGCATCGACGCCGAGATGCGTCACCAGCGCCTTCGTGATGTCGCGCATCATGTTGGCCTTCTGCTCGTCGGTGCGGCCAGCGGCCATGTTCACGGTGATCTCGGGCATTCGTTTCCTTCCCCTTATCGAGATTGCTCTCGCCATTCGGCGCGCTGCACCCTCTCCCCCTGTGGGAGCGGGTGGATCGCCGACGCGGAAGCGGCGGCGAGCCGGGTGAGGGGTCTGCATCCGCGGAGAGAGACCCCTCACCCGGTTTCTCACTTCGTGAGAAACCACCCTCTCCCACTCTAGGCAACCGCTATGCGATCGCCGTGAGGGAGAGGGTGCACTTCCCGCGTCTATCCCCAGCTCACGTCGTGGCGCGCGAGCACCTCGCGGACGGCGGCGACGAGTTCGTCCTCCTTGGCGGAGAATTGCGCCGGGCGGCTCTCGCGCCATTCCTGGTTGGAGGCAATGGCGGCGGCGGCCTTGGCGCCCTCGATCAGGTCCTTGATCTGCACCTCGCCGCGCGCCTTCTCGTCCGAGCCCTGGATGATGACGCAGGGCGCGTTGCGGCGGTCGGCATATTTGAGCTGGTTGCCCATGTTCTTCGGATTGCCGAGATAGAGCTCGGCGCGGATGCCATGGCCGCGCAGGGTCGAGACCATCTTCTGATAGTCGGCGACCCGGTCGCGATCGAACACGGTGACGACGACGGGACCGAACGCGGGCCGCGTATCGAGCTTGCCGAGCAGGGTCAGCGCCGCCTGCAGCCGCGACACGCCGATCGAGAACCCGGTCGCCGGCACCGGCTCGCCGCGGAAGCGCGAGACCAGGCCGTCGTAGCGGCCGCCGCCGCCGACCGAGCCGAACACCACCGGCTGGCCCTTTTCGTTCGGGATCGCAGCCAGCAACTGCGCCTCGAACACCGGCCCCGTGTAGTATTCGAGACCGCGCACGACCGACGGGTCGACCATGATCTGGCTGTGGTAGCCGGCGGCATCGACCAGCCGCGCGATCTCGACCAGCTCGTTCAGGCCATCGACCGCGAGCTTGGAGTCGGCGAAGGTCTCGCGCAGCATGTCGGCGATGCGGCGCGAGATGTCGTACTCGCTTTCTTTGCGATCCGCATCACCGGCCAGGCGCTGCGCGACATCCTTGTCGCCGGCATAGGCGAGCGTCGGCGGCGCGACCAGCGCGCGCGCATTGACGAAGGTCTCGATCTTCTTGATCTGCGTCTCGTCGAGGCCAGCGCCCTTGGTGAAGTCGCCGCTCTCGTCCTTGCGGCCGGCGCCGAGCAGTTCGCGCACGCCGCGCTCACCGAGCCGGTCGAGCTTGTCGATCGCGCGCAGCACGGTCAGTCGTCGCCCAAAGTTCTCGTCGCCGCCGAGCCCGATCGACTCCATGACGCCGTCGAGCACCTTGCGGTTGTTGACCTTGACCGCGTAGTCGCCGCGCGCAATCCCCAGTGCCTCCATCGTGTCCGCCGCCATCATGCACATCTCGGCGTCCGCCGCCGGCGAGCCGGAGCCGACGGTGTCGGCGTCGAACTGCATGAACTGGCGGAAACGGCCGGGGCCGGGCTTCTCGTTGCGGAACACGTAGCCGGCGCGATAGCTGCGGTAGGGTTTCGGCAGCGCGTCGAAATTCTCGGCGACGTAGCGCGCCAAGGGCGCGGTGAGGTCGTAGCGCAGCGAGATCCACTGCTCGTCATCGTCCTGGAACGAGAACACGCCCTCGTTCGGGCGATCCTGGTCGGGCAGGAATTTGCCGAGCGCGTCGGTGTATTCGAACGCCGGCGTCTCCACCGGCTCGAAGCCGTAGCGCTCGTAGACGGCGCGGATCTTCTCGACCATTTCGCGCGTGGCGGCGATCGCGGCCGGGCCGCGATCCTCGAGCCCGCGCGGCAGCCGCGCCTTCAGCTTCTGGAGTTTCTTGGGTTTGTCGTTCATCTGTGACCAGAACGTAGGGTGGGCAAAGCGCAGCGTGCCCACCGTTGGCTGACAAATACCGGAACGGTGGGCACGGCCCGCTTCGCGGCCCTTTGCCCACCCTACGGGATGGATGCGTTGAAAGGGTGGTAGCAGCCGAGGAAGGGTGCGGCAACCGGAAGCAGGATCGGGCGCGGGGCGCAGTGACCTGGCTTTGCCTTGTCAATTTGAGCCGAGCACTCGCCCCGCATGCGATGCGCCCCCCTCCCCCTTGCGGGCAGGGGTCGGGGGTGGGGGTCCCAGCAAAAGACTGCCCGTGTGGACCCCCACCCCCGACCCCTCCCCGCAAGGGCAGGGCAATCGCATATGACGATCGCGGGTTTGTGCTCTTCTATCTCCACGTCGTCATGGCCGGGCTTGTCCCGGCCATCCACGTCGTCCGGCATGCTGAGAACGACGTGGATGCCCGGGACAAGCCCGGGCATGACGGAGTAACTCATCGGCAAGATTGCCTGCCTGGACAGTTCCTCATCTCCATATGCGATAGCCCTGCCCGCAAGGGGGAGGGGAGCGCACCGTCATCGCGGCTCGGCTGTGCCCAGAACCTGCGAGCGGACGCGAGCCCTGCCCTACTTCACATCCCTGATCCACTGGTGCAGATCCGGGCTCCGGCCGTACTGGATGTCAACCAGCTGCTTGCGCAGACCCATGGCGACCGGGCCAGCCTCGCCGCCATTGATGACGACGTCGCCGCTCGCCGAGCGCACCTTGCCGATCGGCGAGATCACCGCGGCGGTGCCGCAGGCGAACGCCTCCTTCAGCTTGCCGCTCGCGGCATCGGCGCGCCACTGGTCGATCGAATACGGCTCTTCGCGCACCTCCCGGCCGGCATCGCGCGCCAGCTTGATGATGGAGTCCCGCGTAATGCCCGGCAGGATGGTGCCGAGCGGCGGCGTCGACAGCGAGCCGTCGGCGAACACGAAGAACACGTTCATGCCGCCGAGCTCCTCGACATAGCGGCGCTCGATCGCATCCAGGAACACCACCTGGTCGCAGCCCTGCGCCATGGCCTCGGCCTGCGCCTTCAAGCTCGCGGCATAATTGCCGCCGCATTTGACCCCGCCGGTGCCGCCCACGGCAGCGCGCGTGTAATTCTCCGAGACCCAGATCGAGACCGGGGCCGGGCCGCCCTTGAAATAGGAGCCGACCGGCGAGGCGATCACCGCGAAGATGTATTCCGCCGACGGCTTCACGCCGAGGAACACCTCGTTGGCGATCATGAACGGGCGCAGATAGAGACTGCCCTCGCCGCCCGGGATCCAGGCGCGGTCGATGCGGACGAGTTGCTCGACCGCCTCGATGAAGACCTCCGGCGGCAATTGCGCCATCGCCATGCGCTCGGCCGAGTTCCAGAAGCGTTGGGCATTGGCAACGGGGCGGAACAGGTTCACGCCGCCATCGTCGCGCTTATAGGCCTTCAGCCCCTCGAAGATCTCCTGCGCGTAGTGCAGCACGGCGGCCGCGGGATCGAGCGGGAAGTTGGCGCGGGATTCGACGCGTGCGCTGTGCCAGCCCTTGTCCTGGCTGTACTGGACCACGGCCATGTGATCGGTGAACACCCGGCCGAAGCCCGGATTGGCGAGCTTGGCTGCGCGCTCCTGATCGGAGGTGGGGTTCGTCGTCGGCTTGATGTCGAATGTCAAAGTCATGTCCTTGGCTCCCCCGCTTGATCGCCATGCGCGAGTTCTGGCGCCGACCCGCCCCATCGGGCAGTCGGCCTTTGAAAATTTGAGACCTGCAACCGGCCATTCCGCCGGTCGCCGGGCAAGCGTGCCACCACAGGACATGCTTTTGCGCCCGGTGGAAGTCCAGTATGGTTTGCCGAAATGCCGCTCGACATCACACGGTTGTTCGCTGCGTGGCCCAAGTTGCCCGTTCGGGTTGCCATCGGCCCGTTCGGACACGCCTCCAGACCATTGCCCGCCGATGAAACGATCTAAAATTTCGTAGCGGGCAATTGTTTTGTAACATTGAACCGCAGAAACGTCAATATGGCTGACATAAATTTCTCGTCTCCGACGTTGAGCCCCGAGCTGCGGGCGGCTGAGCCGGCCACGGCTGCCGACGGGCAGCCGCTGCGCTGGGACATCATCGAGCTGCTGTTCTTCGCCTATCGCGACTTCGTCGGCGATGCCGACCACGAGCTGGAGGCGTTCGGCTTCGGCCGCGCCCATCACCGCGTGATGCATTTCGTCACACGCTATCCGGGCCTGAAGGTCGCCGATCTGCTCGACGTCTTGCGCATCACCAAGCAGTCGCTCGGGCGCGTGCTCAAGCAGCTGCTGGACGAGGGCTACATCGTGCAGAAGACCGGCAACAACGATCGCCGGCAGCGCCTTCTTTTCGCCACGCCGAAGGGCGAGGCGCTGGTGGCCAAGCTGGCCGGGCTGCAGACCAGGCGCATCGACCGTGCGCTGGAGCAGGTCGGCCCCGTTGGCGCCGAGAAGGTCCGGCAATTCCTGCGCGCGATGATCGATCGCGACGATCCGGACAAGGTGCTGGAAGCCATTTTCCGGACACCCGTCGCCACCCCGAAGGAGTGACCGTGCCGATCGCCGCCATCGCCCCGCATCATCCGCAGACGCCGGCCGACGACGCGCCGCATCTCCTGCTCGTCGACGACGACCGCCGCATCCGTGATCTCCTGTCGCGCTTCCTGCGCAGCGAAGGCTATCGCGTCACCACGGCGGCAAGCGCGAGCGATGCCCGCGCCAAGCTGACGGGCCTGCACTTCGATCTGCTGATCCTCGACGTCATGATGCCCGGCGAAAGCGGCTTCGATCTGGCGCGTTTCATCCGCACGCAGTCCTCGGTGCCGATTGTGATGCTGACGGCGCGGTCCGAGCCGGACAGCCGCATCGAGGGCCTGCAGCTCGGCGCCGACGACTACGTCGCCAAGCCGTTCGAACCCAGAGAACTCGCGCTGCGCATCGGCAACATCCTCAAGCGCGCGGCGCCGCCGCCGGCGGAGGAGGTCATCGAGCAGATCGCGTTCGGCCCGTTCGTCTACCATCTGGCGCGTGGCGAATTGAAACAGGGCGAGGAGATCGTCCACCTCACCGACCGCGAGCGCGAGATGCTGCGCATCCTCGCCAATGCCCGCGGCGAGACCGTGCCGCGCGGCGCACTGACCGGCAACGGCACCGTCAACGAGCGCGCCGTCGACGTCCAGATCAACCGCCTCCGCCGCAAGATCGAGAGCGACCCGGCCAATCCGCTGTTCCTGCAGGCCGTGCGCGGCATCGGCTACCGGCTGATGGTTTCAGGTTGAAAATGAAAACCTGCTCCGACATGACGCGCGCCGTTTTCTCCCGCAGCGATCATGCGAGTCCGCCTCTCTCGAAGGCTGAGGCGTATGGAGCTCTCCCGGCACGGTCCACGGTTATCGCATATGGAGATGCGCAGCCGTACGCGCGAACGATCCTGCCCATTTGTTACTCCGTCATGCCCGGGCTTGTCCCGGGCATCCACGCGGTCCCCAGCATGCCGAACGACGTGGATGGCCGGGACAAGCCCGGCCATGACGACGTGGAAAAAGACGAGCGCAAGACTGCGAACGTCAAATGCGATAGCCCTTCGGCACACTCGGTGCACCCTCTCCCCTTGTGGGAGAGGGTGGATCGCATGAGCGGAGCGAAATGCGAGCCGGGTGAGGGATCTGTGTCGGCAGACGAGATCGCGGAGGCAGACCCCTCACCCGGTTTCGAACTTCGTTCGAAACCACCCTCTCCCACAAGGGGCCCCACAAGGGGAGAGGGTGCACCGACCCTGCCGTGGGCGGTCGTGCAACAACAACGATGCTCTGTCTGACATGACCACGCTCGACACCGGCCTCACCCTGATCCGCACCGCCTCGCGCCGCGTGTCGCGCGCCAACAGCATCGTCGGCAACGCGTTCAAGGGCTGGATGCCGACCGGCCTCTACGCACGTGCGCTGCTGATCATGATCGTGCCGATGGTGATCCTGCAGACGGTGGTCGCCGGCGTGTTCATGGAGCGGCACTGGAACACGGTGACGCGGCGCCTGTCGGCCGCCGTGGTGCAGGACGTCGCGGCGCTGATCGACATCTACAAGGGCTATCCGCAGGACAAGGACCGCACCATGCTGCGGCGGATCGCGCAGCAGCGGCTCAACCTCGTGGTCGACTTCCTGCCCGCCGGCGACATGCCGCCACCGGGTCCGAAGCCGTTCTTCAACCTGCTCGACCAGTCGCTGTCGAGCCAGATCGGCCGCCAGATCAGCCGGCCGTTCTGGATCGACACCGTCGGCCGCTCCAATCTGGTGGAGATCCGCATCGCGTTGGATGACGCGGTGATGCGCATCTTCGCGCAGCGCGGCGCCGCCTATGCGTCAAACACCGACATCTTCCTGTTCTGGATGGTCGGCACCTCCTCGATCCTGCTGATCGTCTCAGTGCTGTTCCTGCGCAACCAGATCAAGCCGATCCTGCGGCTCGCCGACGCCGCCGAGAGCTTCGGCAAGGGCCGCGAGGTGCCGAACTTCCGGCCGCGCGGCGCGCGCGAGGTGCGGCGCGCGGCGCACGCCTTCCTGGAGATGAAGGCGCGTATCGAGCGCACGCTCGAGCAGCGCACGGCTATGCTCGCCGGCGTCAGCCACGACCTTCGCACCATCCTGACGCGCTTCAAGCTCGAACTGGCGCTGCTCGGCGACAGCCCCGAGATCGACGCCATGCGCAAGGACGTCGACGAGATGTCGCACATGCTGGAGGACTATCTGGCGTTCGCGCGCGGCGACAATGGCGAGATCGCGCAGCCGACCGACATCTCCAACGCGCTCGAAGAGCTGCGCGGCGACGCCGAGCGCAACGGCCATTCCGCGACCGTGTCGTTCCACGGCCTGCCGGTGGTCACGGTGAAGCCGCAGGCCTTGAAGCGCTGCCTCGGCAACCTCGTCTCCAATGCCGCGCGCCATGCCGATGCGATCGCCATCACCGGCCATCGCGATCATCGCTATCTCACCATCACCGTCGACGATGACGGCCCGGGCATTCCGGCCGCCATGCGCGAGGAGGTGTTCAAGCCGTTCCTGCGCCTCGACGATGCCCGCAACCAGGACGAGGGCGGCACCGGCCTCGGCCTCGCCATCGCCCGCGACATCGCCCGCTCGCATGGCGGCGACATCACGCTGGGCGACAGCCCGATGGGCGGCCTGCGCGCGAGCGTGCGGATTCCGGTGTAGCGACGCAGGCGCACGGCAGTCGTATTCGGCATGTCACAGCGCGGGCAGTGCGCTCCCCTCCCCCACGCCGCAATCGCGCAAGCGATTGTCGGCAGCGGGGAGGGGGCGGGGGTGGGGGTCCACGAGTCCGGCTTTCAATGAGAAAAGGGCAGCCGCCGGCGCGTCGCATGCCTGCCGTCGGTGAGAGATAGCCAATACAGAACGGGCTCCCCACGACGCTCCGCGTCCGGAGACCCCCGCCCCCAACCCCTCCCCGCAAGGGGGAGGGGAGTTCACTGCCTGCGCGGCAAAGCTACTGCTTCACGCCCGGGATCAGGTTCTTCAGCTTGTTCATGTCCTTGATGTTCATCTTCATGCCGCCGGGCATCACGATGTCGCCGGGCTTCTGGTCGGCCTTGCAGGCGCCGAGCCATTTGGCCTCGATGGTCATTGCGGTGTCCTTGGTGCCGGAACCGGCGGCGCCGCCCTGGATCTTCGACGACGTCTTCACCGTATAGGCCGAGTTGAAATCGCCGGTGATCTCGGCATGCGAGGTCGTGCTCATGCCGCCGAAACTGCAGACCGAATCGCTGACATAGCCGGTCGCTGTCTTCTGGATGTCCTGCTTGGAGCAGGCCTGCTGGGCCATCGGCGAGGCCATGTTGTTCATGTCCCGGTCGGTGGTCTCGTCGGTGCAATGCTGCATCGTCATCTCCGGCAGCTGGCCGCCGGACCGGATCATCTTGAGCTCCCACAGGCCGGCCTTGCGCACAGGCAGGTCGATTGCAAAGGCGGCGCCCGCCGCCCCGCCCAGAAAGCCACAACAAAGAATTCCGGCGACGAGGCGGTGACGTGTCATGATTGTGTTCCGGCTTGATGTCGATCGGCGGACCGATGACGCCGAATCATGGCGTTAGTGTAGTGCGGCCTCGATTGGGTTCAGTACAGCGTCCGCAGCGGCCGCTCCGCCGAGCCATAAGGCACCCAGCGGCAGGCGAACGAGACGTAGCCGCCGTAATGGGGATCGACGGCGCGGAACTTCGCGACCTTGCCATAGGAGGCGCAATGATCGACCGCGAGCTGGCGCGCATCCGTTCTCTGGGCCAGCTGGTACGCGATGATACCGCCGGTGTCGTTGCCCTTGAAAGGCGGCACCACGTCGGCACGGGCGGACGCGGCGGCCAGCAGCGTCCCAACGGCCACGAGGCCTGCAGTCTTCACGAATCCGGCCTTCAGCGTCCGCATCGCATTCTCCTTGAGCTGGCTGTCATCCTAAAGGTCCTGTCCCGTCAAGAAAAGAACACCGACCCCGGGTTAACAGGACTAATCGTGGAGTGTTGCCGCGTTGCACTTGACCTCCTGTGGTCGCCGCGGCACGGTCCACGCTCCCGGATCAGCCTTGCGGACGACCCATGCGCGACTTCAGCACCCCCTTCAAGACGTTCGGCGCCAAGACGCTTGGTGCGGGCTGCGGCGCACTGCTCGCCGCCATGGTCGCAACCGCGCCGGCCCACGCCGCCAACCCGCTCGAAATGAATTTCTGGCTGTCCGGCCCGAAATATGAAGGCCGGGTCGCTCCGTGCGAGTCGGCGATTCCGACCATCGTGTCGCGGTTCCAGGACAAGGAGAGCACCTTCTGGAATTCGTCGCTGACGATCACCGGTGTCGCCAACGTTCATGAGATCGCCTTCCGGCCCTGGCAGTCCGACAACATTCCGCGCCGCTTCTGCACCGGCAGCGTGATGATCAGCGACGGCAAGGCGCGCACGGTCAATTTCTCGATCATCGAGGACGGCGGCTTCGCCGGCTATGACCAGGGCGTCGAGTTCTGCGTCGTCGGCCTCGACCGCAACTGGGCGTTCAATCCGGCCTGCCGCGCCGCCAAGCCCTGAGGCTCTGCGCTTCCATTTTCGAAGGGGGAACGAGGCTGCCTGCGGAGGCGGCCTTTTTTGTTCTTGAAATGTTCCCGAGGACTGTTAGGCTCCCGCCATCCTCCGGGGAGTTTGCCATGTCCGTTTGCCTGCGCCGACCTGCCGTTGCGTTGTCCGGGACGATTGCCTGTCTGGCTCTGCTGCTCTGTGCGCTCACGACGGCACCTGCGGGCGCGCAGGACCGCCGCCAGAATGCGCCGGGCGCGTTCGATTTCTACGTGCTGTCTTTGTCCTGGTCGCCGTCGTTCTGTGCCGAGGCCGAGGAACGCGGCCGCGGCAGCCGCTCGCAGCAATGCAGCGGCCGGCCCTACTCCTTCGTCGTGCATGGGCTGTGGCCGCAATACGAGACCGGCTATCCCGAATATTGCGAGCAGCCTTCGCCGCGCCTGCCGCGCAACATCATGACCTCGATGCTCGACCTGATGCCGGCACCGGGCCTGATCTACAACGAATGGGACAAGCACGGCACCTGTTCCGGACTGTCGGCGAAGGCCTATTTCGAAGCCATCCGCAAGGCGCGCGCCGCGATCAAGATTCCGCCGGAGTTTCTGGATCTCGCGCAGGCCAAGACGGTATCGCCGGCCGCGGTCGAGGAGGCCTTCATCAAGGCCAATCCCAAGCTCACGACGTCGGGCATTGCGGTCACATGCAACCGCACGCGCCTGAGCGAAGTGCGGGTCTGCCTGTCGAAGGATCTGGAATTCCGCAACTGCGACGAGGTCGACCGTCAGGCCTGCCGGCGCGACGAGATCAACATGCCGCCGGTCCGCGGCGGGTAGAGAGGCCGGCCAAAGCAGCCGATCGGTCGCGGCGGCGGGCGGATAAGCCGCGCACAGGCGAACGACGGGGTACCCTTTTGCCGCGGAACGGCGTAACCGGTGCGGCATGAACTACCGACACGCCTTTCACGCCGGCGGCTTTGCCGACGTCATCAAGCACATCGTGCTGACCCGCATCCTGCTCCATCTTCAGGACAAGCCGGCGGCGTTCCGGGTGATCGACACCCATGCCGGCGCCGGCCTGTATGATCTCACCGGCGACGAGGCCACGCGCAGCGGCGAATTCCTCACCGGCATCGCGCGCGTGCTGCAGGCGCGCTTCTCCGAGCAGGCCTATGCACTCTTGTCGCCCTATCTCGACATCGTCAGATCGTTCAATCCGAAGGCCGAACTCGTCGCCTATCCAGGCTCGCCGCTGATCGCCCGCGCCTTGCTGCGGCCGCAGGACCGCATGACCCTATGCGAGCTGGCACCGCTGCCACGCAAGCAACTGATCGATGCGCTGCGCCGCGACACCCAGGCCCGCGTCGTCGATCTCGACGGCTGGGTCGCCCTGCCCGCCTTCGTACCGCCGAACGAGCGCCGCGGCCTCGTACTGATTGATCCCGCCTTCGAGGCCAAGGATGAGTTCGAGCGTCTCGCCAATCGCTTCACGAGCGCGTTCAGCAAATGGCCGACCGGTATCTATATGCTGTGGTATCCCGCAAAAAGCCGCCGTGCGACCGATGATCTGGCACACCACGTCGCAAGCCGCGCCGATTCTGCAAAGCCGTCGGGCAAGGTGCTACGCGTGGAGTTCAGCGTCGCGCCACAAAGCCAAGGTGAGGCCCTTACCTCCACCGGCCTGCTCGTCGTCAATCCGCCCTGGACCCTGCCTGATGAGCTCAAGCTCATTCTGTCCGAGTTGCAGAAGCCGCTCGGGCAAGGCGGCGCTGCACGTTTCCGGCTGGAATTCCCCAAAGCTTGAATGCGGTACGCGTCGAAAATCCGTAGGCAATCGGCGCAGAAGCATATTAGACTGACGAATTGTAAGACTGGCTTTACGTTCCGCTTCCGCGAATGGTTGCGGCGGGGTGATGAAGGCCTAACAAGATCCGGCGATCCGGCGCGCACAGCGCGGGACGTTAAGGTGGCCAACGCTTTCCGATCAAAGTGATGTCCGGTCGGACGCTGCGCAAAGCGCGCAGTGGAGGAAGCATTGCGGGGGAGGAGTTTCCCGATGGCCATGACTGGGACAGTCAAGTTCTTCAATGGTGAGCGCGGCTACGGCTTCATCAAGCCGGACGATGGTGGACGCGACGTGTTCGTGCACATCACAGCGGTCGAGCGCGCGGGCTTGAAGGATCTGACCGAAGGACAGCGTATCAGCTTCGAGGTCGAACCGGACAAGAAGGGCAAGGGCCCGAAGGCCGTGAACCTGGTCCTGTCGTCGTAGACAGCGCCCGCTCGGCAGCGGCCGCGCCTTGTGCGCGGACCGTCGCAGCGGGCGCTTCGACGCCATTTCACTCGTTTGGTCTGACAGCCGCCGGCAGCGCAGCCGGCTCCCGCGCAGAGCATTCGGCTCGCGGCGCGCGCGATGGTGCGCGCCTCTGCGCCACACGCGGGCGAGACAAAAAAATCCCGGCCGCGCGCGGCCGGGAAGCTGTCGTTCGACGTTTCTTCTTCCTATCCCGTGTTGCTATCAGAAATGGAAGTTGATGCCTGCGCGCACCAATCCAAACCGATAGTCGTTCTTCGCCCCCGTGATCACGAAATGATTGCTGTCGAGATCGACATAGAGATATTCGATCTTGGCCGACCAGTTCTGCGCCAGGCCGAATTCCGTGCCGACCCCGAGCGTCCAGCCGACGGCCGTGTGCGATTCCGATAGGCCGAAGGTCTCGGCGCGCAGGCTGCCGAGCGCGAGACCACCGGTGCCGTAGAACAGGATGTTGTTGAAGGCGTAGCCGGCGCGGCCACGCAGGGTGCCGAACCACGGGTTCGAGAACTTCCACGGCGCGAAGGTGTCGTTGGCGCCGGTGAGGTTGAAGTCGCCCTCGGCTCCGAACACCCAGGGACCGTTCTGCCAGTTGTAGCCGGCGGTCAGGCCGCCGGTGAGGCCGGACGGCTTGGTCGCGTTGTTGCCGACCGTGCCCCATTCATAGCCCAGCGTACCGCCGAGATAGGGGCCGGCCCAGCTATAGGCGTTGAGGGGCTGATTCACCGTATAGGGCGCGCCGCGCCCGTAGCCGAAATCAGCGGCCTGCGCCGACACCGATCCGAGAGCCGCTGCGCCAAGACCCATCGCGCCAAGGCCCGCCATAGCGGCGGCACCGACCAAGAACCTGTTCATCGCTCACTCCACGCAACTCGCCGTCACCACCCGGAGCATGCGCCGCGCGACCGTCGCGCGCCGGCTGTCGTGGTTACGGAACTCCTGCTGTTTTCGTGAGCATTTATCGAGAGTTTTAGGTTAAGCACTTGTTAAGCCGGGTTACCCGCCGATTAATGTGCTTAACGAAGCGTTACCGCGCGGCCCTGTGCATGGCGCCACCGCACGCTGGCGGGAGCGGCCGCCAGCGCTTAATTTGCAGACATGACCACCCAAAGCCCCGATCCACCCAACGCGCCCGCGACCCGGCGTGGCGCCACGGCAGACCTGCCGCCCGAGGCCATCGACACGCCCGATCTCGATCCCGCCGCGTCCTCCGCCGACGAGGACGATGACGGGCGGCTGCCGGAGCTGACCGAAGAGAGCCTGGAGGCGGTCGGCGAAGGCCCGCTCGCGATCGGCCATGCCGCCATCGAGAACGCCGTGCGGCTGGCGCCGACCTCGCCCGGCGTCTACCGCATGCTCAATGCGGCCCACGACGTGCTCTATGTCGGCAAGGCCAAGAACGTCAAAAAGCGCCTGTCGTCCTATGCGCGCGCCAACGCGCCGCTGCCGGCGCGCATCCTGCGCATGATCGCGGCCACCGTGACCGTCGAGATCGTCTCGACGACCACGGAGACCGAGGCGCTGCTGCTGGAGGCGAACCTCATCAAGCAGCTCAAGCCGCGCTTCAACGTGCAGCTGCGCGACGACAAGTCGTTTCCCTACATTCTGATCACCGGCGACCACTGGGCGCCGCAGATCCTCAAGCATCGCGGCGCGCAGTCCAGGCCGGGCCGCTATTTCGGTCCGTTCGCCTCGGCCGGCGCGGTCAACCGCACCATCACGGCGCTGCAGCGCGCCTTCCTGATCCGCTCCTGCACCGATTCCTTCTTCGAGAGCCGCACCCGCCCCTGCCTCCTGCACCAGATCCGCCGCTGCGCAGGGCCGTGTACCCAGGAGATCGACTTCCCCGGCTATACCGAGCTGGTGCGCGAGGCGACCGACTTCCTGTCCGGGCGCAGCCAGGCGGTGAAGGCGCTGCTGGCGACCGAGATGGAGAAGGCCTCCGGCGAGCTCGAATTCGAGACCGCCGCCGTCTACCGCGACCGCCTCGCCGCGCTCTCGGCGATCTCGTCGCAGCAGGGCATCAACCCGCGCACGGTGGAGGAGGCCGACGTGTTCGCGATCCACCAGGAGGGCGGCTATTCCTGCGTCGAGGTGTTCTTCTTCCGCACCGGCCAGAACTGGGGCAACCGCGCCTATTTTCCGCGCGCGGAGAAGAGCTATTTGCCGGAGGAGGTGCTGTCCGCCTTCATCACGCAGTTCTACGACGACAAGCCGCCGCCGAAGCTGATCCTGCTGTCGCACGAGATCGAGGAGGCCGAGCTGCTTGCGGAAGCGCTATGCGTCAAGGCCGGCCACAAGGTCGAGGTCTCCACGCCCAAGCGCGGCGAGAAGAAGGATCTCGTCACGCATGCGCTCACCAATGCGCGCGAGGCGCTGGGCCGTAAGCTGGCGGACACCGCGACGCAGAGCCGCCTCCTGGAGGCGATGACCGCGACGCTCGGCCTGCCGCAGATCCCGAAGCGCATCGAGGTCTACGACAACAGCCACATCCAGGGCACCAACGCGGTCGGCGCCATGATCGTCGCAGGGCCCGACGGCTTCATGAAGAACCAGTACCGCAAGTTCAACATCAAGTCGGAGGGGCTGACGCCCGGCGACGACTACGCGATGATGAAGGAGGTCTTGCAGCGCCGCTTCAAGCGGCTGGTCGCGCCGTCCGAGAAGGACGTCGCCCGCGCCGCCAAGGAGGACGACGTGCCGCAATGGCCCGACCTCGTCATCATCGACGGCGGCCGCGGCCAGCTCAACGCCGTGCGCGAGATTTTCACCGAGCTCGGCGTCGACAAGGTCGCGCTGATGTCGGTCGCCAAGGGCCCGGATCGCGACGCCGGTCGCGAGACGCTGTTCATCCCGGAGCGCGAGGCGATCAAGCTCGAGCCGCGCGACCCCGTGCTGTATTTCATCCAGCGGCTGCGCGACGAGGCGCATCGCTTCGTCATCGGCTCGCACCGCAAGCTGCGCAAGAAGGACATCCGCGAGGCCGGCCTGCAGGAGATCCCCGGCATCGGCCCGTCCCGCAAGCGCGCGCTGCTGATGCATTTCGGCACGCTGAAGGAAATCGAGCGCGCCTCGATCGCCGACCTCGGCAAGGTCCCCGGCGTCAGCGCGGAGAGCGCGCGCAAGATCTTCGAGTACTTCCACAGCAACGCCAGCTGACGGAACGCCCTCCGTCCAAGCCGGCCGCTCAGAACGGCTTGACGACGACGAGAACGGCGATCGCCGTAACGCCACCTGCGATCAGCGGCGGCAGATGAGAGAACCAGCGCGGCACCACGGCGTCCGGCTGGCCAAGCCGCCGCAGCGTTCCCGCCAGCACGCCGTGCAGCGCGGACAGCCCGACCACGACAGCGAGCTTGACCGTCAGCCAAAGCGAGCCGAACCATTCACCTTGCATCGCGAGCGCAAGGCCTGCGCCCCACACGATCAGCATCGCCGGCATGGTGACCCGCCGGTCCCAGCGGCCGACGGTCTCGATCAGTGCCGTGCCGCTGGCTGCGTCTGCCCTCGCCGCATGCGCAGCGATGGTCACCGCTGAGGCCAGCATCCCGCCGCTCCAGCACAGCACGGCGGCGACATGCAGCGCCTTCAGCCAGAGATAGATCATGGCGCGGCCAGCTGCATCTCGCGTCGTGCCAGGACGCGGGCATTGACGAAGCCACCGAACGGCACGAGCGCTGCCACCGTCATCCGGATGATCTCCGCCCGCCGCCAGCCGCCATTGGTGGAGAGCTGCATCAGCATCCAGATGTAGGCCAGGAAAGCGAGTCCATGGATCGGACCGATGATCCGGGTCGCGATGGCCAAGCCGGCAAAGTGCTTCAGCGGCACCGCCACCAGCACCAGCAGCAATAACGTACTGCCTTCGATCAGCGAGATCGCGCGCATCCGCTTCAGCTCCGCCAATTCCTCCGCCCGATGGTGAGGGGTCATCATTCGACCTCCTTCAGCACCTTTTCGACCTGGGCGAGCCGCAGCTCGATCTGCCCAAGACTGCCCTTGAGCGCGGCGAGCAGCTCTGCACTCGTCTCCTGCGCCCGCACGGCCCGCTCGGTCAGGGCGCGATAGCTTTCCGCGGTCGCGACCTGCAATCCGGCCTGACGAGCGGCCGCGAAATACTTCATCGCAAAGACCAGGATGATGGTGACGAGCACGAGGATCGTCACCAGCAGGAAGATGGCGGCCTTGTCAGCCATGAGGGTCTCCTTCCGGTTTCATGGAGGGTCGAATGATGGTCAGCGTCTGAGCCGCCTCGGCGATCGAGGACGGCGTGAGCGCGATGTCGAATGGAGCGATCTCGAAGTAGTTCAGCGCTTTGCCATCGGCGGAGAGCTCCAGCCGGCTGGTGACGAGTCCCGCCTCTTCGAGCTTGCGGAGATGGAGGTGCAGCAAGGGCCGGCTGATCCCGAGCTCCCGCGCGAGCTGGCTGACATAGGTCCGCCCGTTGCGCTGAAGCGCCGCCAGCACCCGCAGCCGATGCGGGTTGGCCAGTGCCGCCAGCCTGTCCAGCAGTTGATCGCCCGCGTTCGGCACGCCCGCACTCCACCTGTCAGAGTTTTCTTACGGGTAGAGGACGCTAGCGTCAATCGATGAGAACATATGTCAGAAAAATATTTCACATGCGCAGCAAGCCGCAATCGTTCTGCACCGGGAGGCGCCACGGCAACGCCAATGACGCCGTCGCAGCTTCATTTCCCAGCCGGCGGCTCCTCCTTCACGGCATCGGCGAACTTCCGCATCAGCCGCACCAGCTCATCCACATCGCTGATGTCCCAGCTTTCGAAGATGGCTCGGCCGATCCGCTCGCGCGCGGCGTCGACGAGGTCGGTCATCGCCTTGCCCTTCGGCGTGATCACGGCCTCGCGCACCCGCCGGTCCGCGGCGCTGGACTGGCGCGCCACCAGCCCGAGACTCTCGAGCTTGGCGACCTGCCGGCTGACGGTGGTGTAGTCGCGGCCGACCCGGTCCGCCATTTCCACCACGCCGATCGGGCCGAAGCGCTCGATCCCGACCAGCAGCGGGAACAGCGCGCGGTCGAGCGCAATGCCGGCTTCCCTGATCAGCCCCTCGTCGCGCTGCGGCCGGTTCATCACGGCGACGATGTCGAGCAGCGCCCCGTGCAGGACGCGGAGCTGCTCACTTATATGTGTATTTTGCACATTATTCCTTGTCGACATCGGCACCCTCCGGATATATGTGCATTATACACATATGATCCGGAGCTCCACCATGAAAGCCGCCATTGTCCAGAAGGCCGGGCAGCCGCCGGTCTACGCCGATTTCGCCGATCCGATCGCGGCTCCCGGCGAGCGTCTGATCACCGTGACCGCCGCCGCGATCAGCCAGATCACCAGGGCGCGCGCCTCCGGCACGCATTACAGCTCGACCGGCGCGTTTCCCTTCGTGCCTGGGATCGATGGGGTCGGCCGCTGCGAGGACCGCAGCCGGGTCTACTTCGTGCTTCCCAGGGCCCCCCATGGCGGCATGGCCGAACAGACGGTGGTGCCGAAGGCGCGATGCCTCGCCCTGCCCGACGATCTCGATGATGTCACCGCGGCCGCCATTGCCAATCCCGGCCTGTCGTCCTGGGCGGCGCTGCGCGAGCGCGCACACCTCCGCGCCGGCGACACCGTACTGGTGAATGGCGCCACCGGAACGTCCGGTCGGCTCGCGGTCCAGATCGCCAAGCATCTCGGCGCGGCCAAGGTGATCGCGACCGGGCGCAACGCCGCGACGCTGCAATCCCTGACCGCGCTCGGCGCCGACGCCGTCATTCCCCTGGTCGGCGATGGCGAGGCGCTGGAGGAACGTTTCAAGCCGCATTTCGCAGGGGGTGTCGACGTCGTGCTCGACTATCTCTGGGGCGCCAGCGCCGAACGGCTGCTGATGGCAGCAGCCAAGGCCGGCGCGGAGGCGGGGCCGATCCGATTCGTCCAGATCGGCTCCGTCAGCGGCGGCGACATCACGCTGCCGAGCGCGGTGCTGCGCGCATCGGCGATCGAATTGATGGGCAGCGGCATCGGCAGCATCCCGCTCGAACGCCTGATCGCGCTCACCGGTGAGCTGTTGCAGGCGGCCATCCCTGCCCGACTCGAGATCGCAGTCGATCCGACCCCGCTGAGCGCGATCGAACGCCATTGGGCCAGGGACGATGCCACCCGCCGCATCGTGCTCACCATGTGAAAGTCGGACGGTCACGGACCGACAAGCTGGCCGGCGGCGTGCGAAAGTAATTTACCCGGATACAAATATAGGGTATTTACCCGGGTGAAAAATGGAGTCCCGCCATGACCCCTGCTCAACGCAAGGCCGCCGTCGCCGCCTACAAGGAACGCAAGACGCCGGCCGGTATCTTCGCCGTCACCTGCGCCGCCACGGGCGAACGCTGGATCGGCTGCGCGCCGGACCTCGACAAGATCCAGAACCGGCTGTGGTTCACTCTGCGCCAGGGCGGCCACCGCCGCGGCGGGCTGCAGGCGGCATGGACGACCCACGGCCCGGACGTGTTCAGCCTCGAGATCATCGAGACCTTCGATCAGGAGGCGCTGGCTTACTTGCGCGACCGCGCGTTTGCGGAGCGCCAGGCGCATTGGTGCGCGGTTCACAGAGCCGAGGCGATCTGACGCAGGAGCGGCGGTCGCGCCACTGCCATTGCACCGCAGCAGATTCGGCGGCGCGCACCGCTGCGCGCCGATCTGAGGACTGGCGCGACTGCCTCCCGTTGCTTAAGGAAGCGTTATCGATCTCTTTGTCCGGCGTGGGAGAGTTCCTATCTCCCATGTGACGTCAAGCGATTCGCGTCATATCTGCGTCATCCCAGCGGAGCGGCTCGGCTCGGAGGTTGACGTTCGAACGGCGGCAGTATTGGTACACCGGATGAATATTGCGACCACACGCGTGCCCAGTAAGACATCGACGTCCCTGCCGAACATCCTGACCTATACGCGGATCGCCGCGATACCGGTCGTGGTGGGCTGCATCTACGCGCAGTCGATCATGGACTACCCGCTGTGGCTGCGCTGGGTCGCGGTCGCCGTGTTCATCGCCGCCGGCGTCACCGACTATCTCGACGGCTATTACGCCCGCATCTGGAACCAGCAATCGGCGTTCGGCCGCATGCTCGACCCGATCGCCGACAAGCTGCTGGTGGCGTCCTGCCTGCTGATGCTGGCCGCCGACAACAGCATCCATGGCTGGACCCTGTGGGCCGCGATCGTGATCCTGTGCCGCGAGATCCTGGTGTCGGGCCTGCGCGAATATCTGGCGGCGCTGCGCGTCAGCGTGCCCGTGACCAAGCTCGCCAAGTGGAAGACCACGATGCAGCTGATCGCGATCGGCTTCCTGCTCGCCGGCGAGGCCGGTGACCAGGTCGTGCCGGTGGTGACCATGATCGGGATCGTGCTGCTGTGGGCGTCGGCGCTGTTCACGATCTATACCGGCTACGACTATTTCCGCGCCGGCATCCATCACCTCATCGAGGAAGATTCGCGATGAAGGTGAAGTATTTCGCCTGGGTGCGCGAGCGCATCGGCAAGGCCGAGGAGACCATCGAGCCGCCTGCGGAGGTGCGCACGGTGGGCGACTTGATCGGATGGCTCAGCGAACGCGGCGAGGGCTATGCCTATGCGTTCGAGAAGCCGAAAGTGATCCGCGCCGCCATCGACCAGACCCATGTGCAGCCGGACGCCGCCATCTCCGGCGCCCGCGAGATTGCCTTCTTCCCGCCGATGACCGGCGGCTGAAGCGAAGCCAGCGGAACGCCCCATCGATGACCGCGATCGTCACCGTCCGCGTGCAGCAGCAGGATTTCGACACCGCCGCCGAAATCGCGGCACTCAGCCATGGCCGCACCGACATCGGTGCCGTCGTCAGCTTCTCCGGCCTGTGCCGCGGCAACGACCATGACACCCCGATCAGCGCGCTGACGCTCGAGCACTATCCCGGCATGGCGGATGCGGAGATCATGCGCCACGCCGAGGAGGCGATGGCGCGCTGGCCGCTGCAGGGCCTGACGGTGATCCACCGCTTCGGCCGCATCAGGCCGGGCGAGAACATCGTGCTGGTGGTCACCGCATCCAGCCACCGTCAGGCGGCGTTCGAGGCCGCGGAATTCCTGATGGACTATCTCAAGACCAACGCGCCGTTCTGGAAGCGCGAGGAAACGGAAGACGGCGGCAGCTGGGTCGAGGCCAAGAGCCACGACGACGACGCCGCTTCGCGCTGGACATCGTGATGGCAAAGAAGGTCAAGACGGCAGCGCCGCGCAAGGCGCCGGCTGCCAAGCTGCCGAAGGTCAATGCGGGCGAGTTGCTGACCGTGCTCGACCATCTGCGCTATGCCGTGAGCCGCTTCCAGGACGCCGATCTGGTGTTCGCCCACGGCACCCCCGATCCGGTCTCCGAGGCTGCCTTCCTGATCGGCGAGGCGCTGCATCTGCGTCCCGAGCAGTTCGAGACCTTCGTCACGGCGCGGGTCACCGCGGCCGAAGGCAAGGCGATCCTCGACCTGATCGCGGCCCGGATCACCACGCGCAAGCCGGCGGCCTATCTGGTCAACAAGGTCTACATGCGCGGCCTGCCGTTCTACGTCGACGAACGCGTCATCGTGCCGCGCTCGTTCATCGGCGAACTCTTGGAGACCCATTTCGGCGGCGCCGAGGGCGACGGCACCTCGCTGATCGACGATCCGCTCGCCGTCGACAGCGTGCTCGACCTCTGCACCGGCTCGGGCTGCCTCGCGATCCTCGCCAGCCGCCACTTCCCCAACGCCGTGATCGATGCGGTCGACATCTCCAAGGATGCGCTCGCGGTCGCCGCGCGGAACGTCGCCGACTACGACCTCGCGGGGCAGATCTCGCTGCATCGCGGCGACCTGTTCGCGCCACTGAGCCAGCGCCGCTACGACCTGATCATCAGCAATCCCCCCTATGTCGATGCCGAAGGCATGGCCGGCCTGCCGAGCGAATGCCGCGCCGAGCCGGCGCTGGCGTTCGACGGCGGCGCCGACGGGCTCGACATCATCCATCGCATCCTCGGCGCGGCCCGCGACCACCTGACGGCCGAGGGCGGGCTGCTGTGCGAGGTCGGCCGCGACCGCCCGCAGATCGAGGCCGCCTATCCCGACCTGCCGCTGCTGTGGCTCGATACCGAGGAGTCCGAGGGCGAGGTGTTCTGGATCACCGCGCGCGATCTGGTGTAATCGGCCGGCCGTGACGGCTGCCACGAAATGACGCAGCGACTTCCAATAAACGGCACTTTCTGCTGTTGTTGTGCAGAAACCGCTCATCAGGGCAGCAGGAACGCCGGGCCTTCAGCGTTTCCGTCTGCGCGCGAAACTGATAACTTGGCACCGGCCCGGATCAGCGGCTGACGACGTCGGCGTACGCATTCAGGCCCCATCAGCACGATCCGTTCGCTAGTCCCGGCAGCCGGTTTGCCACCTTTTGCGGATCAGGCTGCCGCCGTCGCCCATTCTGCTTTGAACGTCCGAAGAGGTCCCCATGCTGGACAAGAGCCCCCGCCCCGCCGTCACCGTCCCGAACGATCTTGCCGCGCATTGGATGCCGTTCACCGCGAACCGCGCCTTCAAGAAGAACCCGCGCCTGCTCGCCGGTGCCAAGGACATGCACTACATCACCGTCGACGGCCGCAAGATCATCGACGCCGCCGCCGGCATGTGGTGCTGCAACGCCGGCCACGGCCGCAGCCAGATCGCCGAGGCGATCGGCAAGCAGGCCGCAGCGCTCGACTACGCACCGCCGTTCCAGTTCGGCATCCCGCAGGCGTTCGAGCTCGCGACGCGCATCGCCGACCTCGCGCCGGCCGGCCTCGACCACGTGTTCTTCTGCAACTCCGGCTCGGAGGCGGCCGACACCGCGCTGAAGATGGCGCTCGCCTATCACCAGATCAACGGCCAGGGCAGCCGCACCCGACTGATCGGCCGCGTCCGCGGCTATCACGGCGTCGGCTTCGGCGGCACCTCCGTCGGCGGCATCGTCAACAACCGCAAGCTGTTCGGCACCCTGCTGACCGGCGTCGACCACATCCCGGCGACCTATGACCGCGACAAGCAGGCCTTCACCAAGGGCGAGCCGGACTACGGCGCGCACTTCGCCGAGGAGCTCGAGAATCTCGTCGCCCTGCACGGCGCCAACACGATCGCCGCCGTCATCGTCGAGCCGATGGCCGGCTCCACCGGCGTGATCCCGGCGCCGAAGGGCTATCTCAAGCGCCTGCGCGAGATCACCCAGAAGCACGGCATCCTCTTGATCTTCGACGAGGTCATCACCGGCTTCGGCCGCCTCGGCCACGCCTTCGCCGCCGAACGTTACGGCGTGACGCCGGACCTCTTGACCTTTGCCAAGGGCGTCACCAACGGTGCGGCGCCGATGGGCGGCGTGGTGGTGCGCGACACCATCCATGACGCGTTCATGAGCGGCCCGGAGCACATGGTCGAGTTCACCCATGGCTATACCTACTCGGCGCATCCGATCGCCTGCGCCGCCGGCCTCGCGACGCTCGACATCTATCGCGACGACAAGCTGTTCGAGCATGCCAAGGCGCTCGAGCCGAAATTCGCCGACGCCGTGATGTCGCTGAAGGGCCTGCCCAACGTGCTCGACATCCGCACCGTCGGTCTCACCGCCGGCATCGACCTCGCAGCCCTGCCGGACGCGCCCGGCAAGCGCGGCTACGCCGCGATGGAGGAAGCCTTCCACAACACCGACCTGATGCTGCGCATCGCCGGCGACACCCTCGCTTTGACCCCGCCGCTGATCATCAACGAGGACCAGATCGGCGAGATCGTCGAGAAGGTCGGCAAGGTGATCAAGGCGGTGGCGTAAGCTGCGCGGACATCGAGCCTCGATCAGATGGCGGCCCTTGTGGCCGCCATTTTTTTCGACCGCATAAAAGTGCTATCGTGCCGGAGCGAACATCAATGCGAGGGCCCGGATGGCGCAGCCATCAAGGTGAAGTGAAATCGCGTGTCCAGATCGTCCGGCACGAAATGAAGCGTGTCCGGATACGAGTCCGATGGGTCGCCGGTGTCATCCGCGTTGTTGAATCTGAATGATGACCAGCATTCGAGAACCAGCTTGCAGAACGCGTCCCTCAAAATCAAAATCGTGGCGTCGCTGGTCTTCGCAGGCACCTCGAACAGGCGCACCTCGAACGTATGTCCATGTTCGGCAGCGTAGCGCTCGACATATGTCCTCACTTGCGTCGGGTGCAAGGACCAGAGACTCGCGCCACCCTCGCCAAATTGCCGGGCGGCAGCCATGTCCGTGACAATCGCGAGGATTGCATGCACATCAACATTGCCAGAGGGCGCCCTGAACCTGAACAGGTACTCGAATCCTCCCACATCCCTGCTCGTGTTGACCTTCAAGAATTTGATCGACGCGGCGCCATCATCGGTCTGAAGATTTTTGATGCGTGGAAAAGCGAGACGCATTTTGACCCCCTCTTCGCGGCGGGCCGCTCCACTCGCATTCCCCGCGCAACAATGCTTCGGCTGCCCCTATCGCCGGCGCTTCGCCAACGCGAGACCGAGCCCAGCAGGTGCAGCCCCCCTTGACGATCTGAACCATCCTCAAACCTCTTCGAACAGCGGAGCATCATAAAACGAGCGGACGTCCGCGTCCTGAAGCCTCCTGAACAATGCCTCGGAGACGAGCGGCCCCTTCGTTGGCATGTGCGGATCGATCCACATATGGACGTCACCCATGCGGTCCTTGTCGAACGAAAATATCTCGCCGGCCCTAGGTTGCCATAGCCCGCCGCGAGCCGTCGGTACCCAATTGGCATTTGTCCTTTCGCGATTCACCGCATCGAGCAGCACCGTCGTAAAAAAGAAGTAGAACTGACCAGCGTCGGAGCCGTCGCCCCAGACGCATTGCACCGGGAAAACCTGAATGTCCTTCTGAAGGCTCTCGACCAAGTCAATGAAGCGGCGGCTGACCAGGAGCATGTGGTACTGGTTGTCGAAGTCGAGCAGCTTCCGCTTGCGTCCTTTCAGACGGAGTCTGGTAGGCATGTGGCGGCTCGACACCCGAGCGCCGCCGCCAAACCCTCGCCACGGAGAATAAAGCTCCAGCGCGTAAGGAACGGGCTCTTCGAAGGCAACCTTGTCCACGTCCCCGTCGAGCGCGTCGGAGCCGTACTCGTACATACCTGGAGCTTTCGGCAGTAGAAACCGAGCCATCGCCGAGCGACCTTCTCATTCCGTTTGCGTCATGATCGGACGAAGCGGAGTTTACCTTGAGGTTCACGCTGCGTCCCGGGGAAAGGTGCCGGCCGGCCGCCGCCCAGTGCTTGACCCCGCCGGTCTCGGCCCCCGTGACGGCTCGTTTCTGGTGCCATCGCGATATCGTCTATCCTGAAGAGATCGCCCCATAGCTGTCAACTGAGCGCCGGGAACCTTCGCAAATCCTCCACGTTCATGTCGCGAGCCGGCGGTTTCGCGGCGAACGGATGCGGAGGACGGGCATGCTGGCACCGCCAGGGGAGCTGTTGCGATTGGGGCTCGAGCAGAGGCTCAACCGCGTCAAGCGCGCCACCCAGTCCTACATGCGCGATCGCACGCGGCAGGCGACCGGCACGATGACGTCCTACGCCGTCGCCGCCGGGCTGTTTGCCGTCGCCGGAGTTTTCCTGGTCGCGGCCTGCCTCGTCGGACTGACGGCGTTGTTCCGTTGGGTGGAAATCAGCTACGGCCTGTTCACAGCGTTCGCGGTGGTCGGTGGCCTCCTGGTTGCGCTGGCCCTGATCTGCGCGGTGACCGCGGCGGTCAGGCTACGCCGCCCGACGCCGCAATATCCTTCGCTCTCGAGCCGGCTGCGGGTGGCGATCGCCTCGCCGGTGGTGCGGGATCCCATCGCCGACGGAATCGATCCGACGGCCATCCCTCTGGCGCCGTCGTCGACGTCATCGAGTCCCATGGCTGGACTCACGAATGCGCTCGGCCGGGTCGACGTGCCCGTCGGAGTTGCCGTGGTTGCTCTGCTCCTGGGCGTGGCCGCTCTGCGAAGGCGTCGACGCAGCGCGTAACACGGCCCTGGTACGAGCGCGCGTCGTTCGACCTTCGTCGAAACATCTTCGAATCGTTGAGTTGATCAGCAATGCGATCGCGCGGCGGCGCGGCGGTCGCCTGCTGATGGCGGTCTGCCCCGGCATCGCGCCAATTCGAAAGAGCCTTGATTGCACGAAGCGGAGCGTGCGAGACGGCGGACCAAAGCCGGTGAGCCGATCGACGCCGGCCGAACTATCCCACATCGCGGGCACATCCTCCGTCGTTCTACGGGACGACACACTACGATGACACTCCACCTTTCCGCGTAGACTTGCGTAAATGACACGCCACCGGGAAATCATCGGCGCGTCCCGGTATTTGAATCCTGCCGACTATCCTCGCGAATCAACAGAAGTGCTAAGGTTGCATCTGGTTGGGAGCGTCGCGCAGCATGATCCGCATTTCCACGATTTTCATCGCCATCTGCATGGTTCTGGTTGCGGCATCGCTCGGCCTGATCCTGTATTCGGTGGCCGGCATCAGTGGATCGGAATCAGCGATCATCTCGCTGGCCGCACTGACCTTCCTCATTCTCTACAACGCCGTGTCGATGCGGCTGCGCGACCGCTCCGACGTCGGCAGCCAGATCGCCGATCTGTCGCGCGGCACCGCCGATCTCGCGCGTCAGATCGCCGAATTCGGCCGGCGGTTGTCCGCGGTCGAAGGGCGCATGGTGTCGTCGAACTCGGTCAGTGCCGACCGTCTGCAGGGCGTGATCGGCGAGATCAACGAACTCGGCGGACTGATGAAGCAGCTCGCGGTCACCGTCGCCCAGCATGAGGACCTGATCGCCGCCATCTCGCCGGCAGCAGCCGACGCTGCCGCGGCGGCTGTTCACGATGTCGCCCCTGCCGCCGCTGCGCCGGCCGTGTCCACCGCTGTTCCGGACGCGAAGCCCGCTGCCTCCAGCAGCGCGGACACGCCGAAGGAGGCGACCGCAACGTTCAGCGCAGCACCGGCGCCTGCCCCCGTTGCGAGGGCACCGGTCGCGCCGCCCGCGGCGTCGACGGTCGCAACGCCGGCGCCCGTCGCCCCGTTGGTGCCACGGAGCCAGCCGCAGATCCTCGCGGCGGTCAAAGGCGCGATCGAGGACAACCGCCTCGACATCTATCTGCAGCCGCTGGTGACGCTGCCGCAGCGCAAGGTCCGCTTCTACGAAGCGGTGACACGGCTGCGCGACGACCACGACCAGGTGGTCGCGGCCGAGGACTTCATCGGCATCGCCGAGGCGGCCGGACTGGTCGGACGCATCGATCACATGGTCCTGCTCCGCTGCGTCCAGGTGCTGCGCCGCCTGATGGTGCGCAACAAGGACGTCGGCATCTTCTGCAACATCTCGTCCGCGACCCTGAGCAGCCCTGCAAACTTCTCGCAGTGCCTGGATTTCCTCGAAGCCAACCGGGCGCTGGCGCCCTCCTTCGTGCTGGAATTCAAGCAGTCGACCTTGCGCAGCCTCGGCCCGACAGAGACCGAGCATCTCGCGGCGCTGGCGCAGCGCGGCTACCGCTTCTCGATCGACCACGTCACCGACCTCAGGTTCGAGCCGCGCGAGCTCGCCGATCGCGGGGTCCGCTTCATCAAGGTGCCGGCCGCGCTGCTGCTCGATCCCAAGCAGAGCTCGCTGTCCGACATTCACCCCACTGATCTGTCCGACCTGCTGGGCCGTTTCGGCATCGATCTGATCGCCGAGCGGATCGAGGGCGAGAACAGCGTCGTCGACCTGCTGGACTACGACGTCCGGTTCGGCCAGGGCTTCCTGTTCGCACCGCCCCGCCCATTGCGACCGGATGGCGCATCTGGTACCGGCGAGCCCGCCGCCGGCCGTGCCGGCGGGCAGGACATCAAGATTCAGGACCCCAATGCCGCCGGCCCCACCTCACTCGACGTGTCGAACACCAGCGCCGCAACGCGCAGCGGCAACGCGGCACTGGCCCGCCGTATCGCCGGGACCATCTGATCTGCGACGCCTGCCATGACCGGACTTCGGTTCGAACAGCGGCTGCGCGATGTGGTCGGCCGCAAGCGGGTGCTGCTGAGCGATATCTGGGGCGTGGTCCATAACGGGCTGGAATCCTTCCCCGAGGCCTGCGACGCGCTGCATCGCTTCAGGCGCGAGGGCGGAACGGTGATTTTGATCACCAACGCGCCGCGGCCGGCGGATTCGGTGCAGCGGCAGTTGCGTAAGCTCGGCGTGGCGGACGAGGTCTACAGCGCCATCGTCTCGTCCGGCGACCTGACGCGCCATTATGTGGCGGACCATCCGGGCGGCAAGGTGTTCTGGCTCGGCCCCGAGCGCGACAACTCCATCCATCGCGGCCTGGAGCTGACGTTGTCGCCGCTGGAGGAGGCCTCCTACATCATCTGCACCGGCCTCTACGACGACGAGACCGAGACCGCCGAAGACTACCGGCCGATGCTGCTGCGCGCCCGTGAGCGCAAGCTGCCGCTGATCTGCGCCAATCCGGACATCGTGGTCGAGCGCGGCGACCGGCTGATCTACTGCGCCGGCGCCATCGCGGAGCTCTATCGCGAGCTGGGCGGCGAGGTGATCTTCTACGGCAAGCCGCACCGGCCGATCTACGACCGCGCCATGGCGCTGGCCGAACAGCATGCCGGCCGGCCGGTCGGGCGCGACGAGGTGCTGGCGATCGGCGATTCCGTCCGCACCGACCTCGCCGGCGCGCACGGCTTCGGCATCGACTGCCTGTTCGTGACCCGCGGCATCCATTCGGAGGAGTTCACCGGCGTGGAGCAGCTCGATCCGGCCTCGGTCAAGGAGCTGTTCGGCCACCCGCCGCGCGCGCTGATGCGCGAGCTGAAGTGGTAAAATGAAATACGCCCGGCACTGCCGGGCGTATTTCCTTGGATTGGGAAGATTCAGCCCGTTGGATCAGGCCGTCGCCATGTCCGGGAACACGGCGTCGATCTTGGTCTTCAGGGTCGCGGCGTTGAACGGCTTGACGATGTAGTTGTTCACGCCGGCCTTCTTGGCCGCGATCACGTTCTCGGTCTTGGATTCCGCCGTGATCATGATGAACGGCGTGGTCGCCAGGTTCGGGTCGGCGCGGACCTCGCGGAGCAGGTCGTAGCCGGTCATCGGCTCCATGTTCCAGTCCGAGATCACGAGGCCGTACTTCTTGGCGCGCATCTTGTTGAGCGCCATCGAGCCGTCGCTCGCGTCGTCGATGTCCTCGAAACCGATCTGTTTCAGAAGATTCCTGATGATCCGGATCATGGTGCTGTAATCGTCGACGACGAGCACCGGCATCGTCAAATCAACCGCCATCTTGACTCCCCCAGACGCGAACACAACGCGCAGACTGTTACCAGAACACTTATTCGGCTCAGGTCCCTCAGCGACCCCCGCCATCCATTCTCAGGAGTAGCACCTGCCGTTAAACAGCGCGTTAACTGCACAGCTGCGGCATCTCTCTATTGCTGCACTGCATAAGCCGGGGAACCGCTCCGGCTTGACTTCGGCCGGCCGGCCGCCCACCGTCGGCCGCACTCCCGCCGGCCGGCGGCTTTCCGAATCTGCGAGATATTTCCGTCACATGTCCGCTTTCACGATCATCCGCGATTCCACCCCGCCGTCGGACATCCTCAAGGGCGCGGTGGTGGCGATGGGAAATTTCGACGGTGTCCATCTCGGCCACAGGGCCGTGATCGAGGCCGCCGTCGAGATGGGCAGGAACCAGGGCCGCCCGGCCCTCGCGCTGACCTTCGAACCGCATCCGCGGCGCTTCTTCAGCCCCAATACCCCCCAGTTTCGGCTGACCGACGAGACTGCCAAGCTGCGGCTGCTGGCGGGTGCCGGGCTCGCCGGCGCCGTGGTGATGACCTTCGACAAGGGCCGCGCCCAGACCACGGCGCAGGACTTCATTCACCATGACCTGATCGGACGGCTCGGTGTGGCCGGAATTGCCGTCGGCTACGACTTCCATTTCGGCAAGGGGCGGGTCGGCTCGCCCAGCCTGCTCGCCAACGAGGCCCCCAAGCTCGGCATCGAGGTCGACGTCCAGGCCCATGTCGACATCGACGAGCGCCCGGTGTCCTCGACCGCGATCCGCGAGGCGCTGGCCGAAGGCCAGGTGAGCGACGCAACCGCGATGCTCGGCGGCCCCTGGTTCGTGACCTCGGAGGTGATCCACGGCGAGAAGCGCGGCCGCGACCTCGGCTATCCCACCGCCAACATGCGGCTCGACCGCGATTGCGGGCTGCGCCACGGCATCTATGCCGTCCGGGTCGGGCGCGGCCGCGGCGCCGACCGGGTGCTGATCGATGGCGTCGCCAATTTCGGCCGCCGGCCGACCTTCGACAACGGCGCGCCGCTGCTCGAGACCTTCCTGTTCGACTTCAAGGACAGCCTCTATGGCGAGGTCCTGGATGTCGCGTTCATCGGTTTCATCCGCGAGGAGGCCAAATTCACCTCGATCGAGGCCTTGATCCGGCAGATGGACGACGACAGCGCCAAGGCCCGCGCCCTGCTGGCCGCCAATGCCGGCCTCTTCCCCCGGCTCGGCGAGATCGGCTGACGGGCGCGCGAACTGGACTTTGCGATTTCGCCGCCCGGCTGCTATGAGGGAGCCCCATGTTGATACGGCGCATCATCGGCATTAGCGGCCCGGCTTCCGCCTGAGCTTTCCGAGCTCGGCGCAAGACCGGGATGTGTTCGTCCGCCGCCCGCGACCCAATCGCGTCTCAGCGCCTTATCCTTTCAGCCAAGCCAGATCACGATGTCCGAGAAGCCGCAAAAGTCCGACGCTCCCGACTATTCAAAGACCCTGTACCTGCCGCAGACGGATTTCCCGATGCGCGCCGGCCTGCCGCAGCGCGAGCCGGAGATCCTGAAATATTGGGGTGACATAGACCTCTACGGCAAGCTGCGCGAGACCGCCAAGGGACGGCCGAAGTTCGTCCTGCATGACGGCCCGCCCTATGCCAACGGCAACATCCATATCGGCCACTCGCTCAACAAGATCCTCAAGGACGTCGTGACCAAGAGCCAGCAGATGCTCGGCCACGATTCCAACTACGTGCCGGGCTGGGACTGCCACGGCCTGCCGATCGAGTGGAAGATCGAGGAGGAGAACTATCGCAAGAAGGGCAAGACCAAGCCCGACTTCCGCGACTCCTCCGCCATGGTCGCGTTCCGCCGCGAGTGTCGCGCCTATGCCGAGCACTGGCTCAACGTGCAGCGCGAGGAGTTCAAGCGTCTCGGCGTGATCGGCGACTGGGACCATCCCTACGCCACCATGACCTATCCGGCGGAGGCGCAGATCGCGCGCGAGCTGATGAAGTTCGCCGCCAACGGGACCCTGTATCGCGGCTCCAAGCCCGTGATGTGGAGCGTGGTCGAGAAGACCGCGCTCGCCGAGGCCGAGGTCGAGTATGAGGACTATCAGTCCGACACGGTGTGGGTGAAGTTTCCGGTGACCTCGCCGGCGCATGGCGCACTTGCGTCAGCCTCGGTGGTGATCTGGACCACCACGCCCTGGACCCTGCCCGGCAACCGCGCCATCTCGTTCTCGCCGAAGATCGCCTACGGCCTCTACAAGGTCACGGACGCCCCCGCCGACAACTGGGCCAAGACCGGCGACCTCTTGATCCTCGCCGACGCCCTTGCTGAGAGCGTCTTCAAGCAGGCGCGCGTCACCGCCTATGAGAAGGTCCGCGACATCCCCGGCGACATGCTGGACGCGGTCGAATGCGCCCATCCGTTCAAGGGCCTCGAAGGCGGCTACAACTTCATCGTGCCGCTGCTGTCGGGCGAGCACGTCACCGACGACACCGGCACCGGCTTCGTGCACACCGCGCCCGGCCATGGCCGCGAGGACTTCGACGTCTGGATGGCCAATGCGCGCGAGCTCGACGGCAGGGGCATCGCGACCACGATCCCCTACACCGTCGACGAGAACGGCGCGCTGACCGATCATGCCCCCGGCTTCACCGGCAAGCGCGTCATCAACGACAAGGGCGAGAAGGGCGACGCCAACGAGGCCGTCATCAAGGCGCTGACCGACGCGGGCATGCTGCTCGCGCGCGGCCGGCTCAAGCACCAGTACCCGCATTCCTGGCGCTCCAAGAAGCCGGTGATCTTCCGCAACACGCCGCAATGGTTCATCGCGATGGACAAGGACATTGCGGACCATGGCACGGCGAAATCCGGCGACACGCTGCGCGCCCGCGCGCTTGCTGCGATCTCGGTGACCCAATGGGTGCCGGCCGCCGGCCAGAACCGCATCAACGGCATGATCGCCAACCGGCCGGACTGGGTGATCTCGCGCCAGCGCGCCTGGGGCGTCCCGATCGCCGTGTTCGTGCGCGAGAAGGCCGACGGCTCCGCCGAGATCCTGCAGGACGAGACCGTCAACACCCGCATCGCCGACGCTTTCGAAAAGGAAGGCGCCGACGCCTGGTACGCCGACGGCGCGCGCGAGCGCTTCCTCGGGCCTCGCGCCAACGAGGACTGGAAGAAGGTCGACGACATCTGCGACGTCTGGTTCGATTCCGGGTCGACCCACGCCTTCGTGCTCGAAGACCCCGTGCACTTCCCCGGCCTCGCCGGCATCAGGCGCAAGATCGACGGCGGCCAGGACACGGTGATGTATCTGGAAGGCAGTGACCAGCATCGCGGCTGGTTCCACTCGTCGCTGCTGGAGAGCTGCGGCACCCGCGGACGGGCGCCTTACGACGTCGTGCTGACGCACGGCTTCACGCTCGACGAGAACGGCCGCAAGATGTCGAAGTCGCTCGGCAACACCATCGAGCCGCAGAAGGTGATCAAGGATTCCGGCGCCGACATCCTGCGCCTGTGGGTGTGCGCGACCGACTATGCCGACGACCAGCGCATCGGCCCGGAGATCCTGAAGAACACCATCGAGACCTACCGCAAGCTGCGCAACAGCATCCGCTGGATGCTCGGCACGCTGCACCATTACAATCGCAGCGACGCGGTCGCGTTCGCCGACATGCCCGAGCTGGAGCGGCTGATGCTGCATCAGCTCGGTCAGCATGCCGAAGTCATCGGCCGCGCCTATGCGGCGTTCGACTACAAGACCGTGATCTCCTCGCTGGCTGCGTTCATGAACACCGAGCTGTCGGCGTTCTATTTCGACATCCGCAAGGACACGCTGTATTGCGATCCGCCGTCCTCGGTGGCGCGCAAGGCGGCGCTGACCGCGATCGACCTGATCTGCGACGCGATCCTGAAATGGCTGGCGCCGGTGTTGTCCTTCACCACCGACGAGGCCTGGCGGATGTATCGTCCGGATGCCGAGCCATCGGTGCATCTGACGCTGTTCCCGGGCGCGATGCAGCAGTATCGCGACGACGCCCTCGCCGCGAAATGGGAGACCATCCGCAACGTCAGGCGCGTCGTCACCGGCGCACTGGAGCTCGCGCGCGCCGCCAAGACCATCGGCTCCTCGCTCGAAGCCTCGCCGATCATCTTCGTTGCCGACCGCGGGCTGCTCGGCACCTTGTTCGATGCCGATCTCGCCGAAATCTGCATCACCTCGAACTACGAGGTCCGCGAGGGCGAGGCGCCGGACGGCGCATTCCGCCTCGATGCGGTGCCGGGCGTCGCGGTGGTGGTGGAGAAGGCGGCGGGCAAGAAATGCGCCCGCTCCTGGAAGATCCTCGAGAGCGTCGGCGAGGACGCGGAGTATCCCGACGTCTCCCCGCGCGACGCGAAGGCGCTGCGCGAATGGAAGGCGCTGGGGGTCGGCGTGTAGTCACCGCTGTCGCCCCGCACTCCGCTGTCGTCCCCGCGAACGCGGGGACCCATGACCACAGTCCTCGCTTGTCGGCAAAGAACGATGATCCAGAGTCTTTCAAACAAGATCCGCCGCGGCGTATGGGTCCCCGCGTTCGCGGGGACGACGGCTGTGCTGGTGGCGAGCGGTAGGGCATGACCCCCCGCCTCCGCCTCGGTGTCCTCGCCGGCCTCGTTACGCTGGTCCTCGACCAGGCCTCCAAGCTGTGGCTGCTGTACGTGTTCGACCTGCCCAATCGCGGCACGGTGAAGGTCACCCCGTTCTTCGACCTGTATCTGGCCTGGAACATCGGCATCAGCTTCGGCTGGCTGCAGAACGACTCGCCGCTGGCGCAATATGGCCTGATGGCGGTGAAGGTCGTGGCCGTGGTGTTGCTGGCCATCTGGATGGCGCGATCGGAAACCAGGCTGGCGACCACGGCGCTGGGCATGATCATCGGCGGCGCTATCGGCAACGGCATCGACCGGCTGGCCTATGGCGCGGTGGTCGATTTCGCGCTGTTCCACATCGAGATCGGCGGCACCGTTTACAACTGGTACATCTTCAACCTGGCCGACGTGGCCATCGTTGCCGGGGTGGCGGCCCTGCTGTATGACTCCTTCTTCGGGGGCCCCGCCGCAAAAGCGCCCTGATCCGGGTCGATACCGGCCGGTGCCGATCCAGGGTCAAGAGCCTGACGTCCTTCACGTTTTCGGGATCGGCGTGATGACCGGACGGCCCACCGGGGTCGTGGGTCCTTTGACCATCGGATTCGCGGCCGGTTCGTCGGAGCACGAGCACTGGACAAGCGAGGACAGGGATAGCCATGCGCAAGACCGAAGTCAGCAGCCGGATCGTGACCAGCACGGCCATTCGCACTCTGAGGCTGTCCGCCGTCGCGCTCGGCATTGGCGTCATCCTGGCCGCCGGCGCCGCTCGCGCCGAGGATGGCGATGAGGACGACAAGACCTTCGAAGAGAAGATCATCGACAACGTGATGCGCGGCCTTGGCGGCACCAACATGGAGACGCCGACGATCGACTACCGCGAGCGCTCGCCGCTGGTGGTGCCGCCCAAGCTCGATCTGCCGCCGCCGGCCGCGGCGGCCCAGGCCACCGCACCGAACTGGCCGAAGGACCCCGACGAGCAGCAGCGCCGCGCGGCCGCTGCCGCGCGCAAGAAGGACAACAAGGATCCGGTCGCCTCGTCCCGTCCGCTGACCCCGGCCGAGATGAAGATGGGACGAACGGCGGCGGCGAAGCAGACCGAGCCGGTGCAGCCTGGCGTCACCAACAATCCGATGCTGAGCCCGTCGCAGCTCGGGTTCAAGGGCGGCCTGTTCGGGATGTTCAAGGGCAATGACAAGGAGGAGGCGAAGTTCAGCTCCGAGCCGCAGCGCGAGAGCCTGACCCAGCCGCCCCCGGGCTACCAGACCCCGTCGCCGAATTATGCCTATGGCACCGGCCCGAAGGAGCCGCTCGGCGGCAAGCAGATGGACATCATGACCGGCAAGGAACGGTGACGGCGGCCGCCCGCCGGAGTTCCCCGGACTGGCCGGCTTTGCCGGCATTAGCGAAATTTAACGTCTTGCGACGGCACCATGCCGTCGCTGTTTTGTGACGCCGGGGCTATCCCCGCGCGGTGTAGCATGCTGCGCTCAAACCCGATCGCCCTCCCCGCGGGCCTTCAGAAGGATCATGATGTCCTCGCACCGGTTAACTCACCTCGCCGCCGCGCTCGTCTCCCTCCTCGCGTTCACGGCCGGCGCTTCGGCGCAAACGACGTTCGCCTCCGAGCCTCCCGCCAGCTTCACCCTCCCCAACGGCCTGCAGGTGGTCGTGATCCAGGATCACCGCACCCCGGTGGTCACCCAGATGATCTGGTACAAGGTCGGCTCGGCCGACGAGACACCCGGCAAATCGGGGCTGGCGCATTTCCTCGAACATCTGATGTTCAAGGGCACCGAGAAGCATCCGGCCGGCGAGTTCTCCAAGACCGTGCTGAAGATCGGCGGCAATGAGAACGCCTTCACCTCGGTCGACTACACCGGCTATTTCCAGCGCGTGCCGCGCGACCAGTTGGCGAAGATGATGGAGTTCGAGGCCGACCGCATGACCGGCCTGGTGCTGAAGGACGAGAACGTGCTGCCCGAGCGCGACGTCGTTCTCGAAGAGTACAACATGCGCGTCGCCAACTCTCCGGAAGCCCGCCTCAACGAGCAGGTGATGGCCGCGCTCTACGTCAATCATCCCTATGGCCGGCCGGTGATCGGCTGGAAGCCTGAGATCGAGAAGCTCAGCCGCGAGGATGCGCTGGCGTTCTACCGCCGCTTCTACGCCCCCAACAACGCGATCCTGGTGATCGCCGGCGACACCGACGCCAAGGAGGTGCGGCCGCTGGTCGAGCAGACCTTCGCCAAGGTCCCCGCGCAGGCCGACATTCCGGCGCGCCGGCTGCGGCCGCAGGAGCCCGAGCCGGTCGCACCGCGCACCGTCACCCTGGCCGACCCGCATGTCGAGCAGCCGTCGATGCGCCGGTTCTATCTGGTGCCGTCGGCCACCACGGCCGCGCCCGGTGAATCGGCTGCGCTCGACGTGCTGGCGCAGCTGATGGGCGGCGGCAGCAATTCCTATCTGTATCGCGCGCTCGTCGTCGACAAGCCGCTCGCGATCAGCACCAGCGCCTCCTATCAGGGCACGTCGCTCGATCCGAGCCAGTTCTCGGTCGCCGCCGCGCCGCGGCCCGGCGTCGAGTTCGCCCAGGTCGAGGCGGTGGTCGACAGCGTCATCGCCGAGCTGGCGCAGAACCCGGTTCCGGCCTCCGATCTCGAACGGGTCAAGACGCAGCTGATTGCCGAGGCGATCTACGCCCAGGACAACCAGGCGACGATGGCGCGCTGGTATGGCGGCGGCCTCACAACGGGACTCAGCATCGAAGACATCAGGAGCTGGCCGGATCGCATCCGTGCCGTATCAGCCGACCAGGTGCGCGCCGCGGCGCAGAAATGGCTCGACAAGAAGCGCTCCGTCACCGGCTATCTGATCAAGGACAATGCCGCCAAGCGCGAGGAGAAGCGGTCGTGATGAACCCAATGACCTTCACCCGCCGCCTCGCCTGCGCGCTCAGCGTCGCTGCCGCAGCCTTCGCCCTCACCCCCGCAGCCCAAGCGGCGACCAAGATCCAGCGTCTGGTCTCGCCCGGCGGCATCGAAGCCTGGTTCGTGCAGGACGCCACCGTGCCGCTGATCGCGATGGAATACGCCTTCCAGGGCGGCGCCTCGCAGGACCCGGCGGGCAAGCCCGGCGTCGGCAATCTCGTCGCCGACCTGCTCGACGAGGGCTCCGGCGATCTCGATTCCAAGACCTTCCACGAGCGGCTCGACCGCCGGGCCATCGAACTCTCGTTCCAGGTGGCGCGCGACAATTTCCGCGGCTCGCTGCGCATGCTGCGCGACAACAAGGACGAGGCGTTCGAGCTGTTGCGCACCGCGCTGACCTCGCCGCATTTCGACAGCGCCGACGTCGAGCGCATCAAGTCGCAGGTGCTGTCGGGGCTGCGCCGCGAGACCACCAATCCGAGCTCGCTGGCGGGACGCAAGTTCCTCGAGCTCGCCTTCCCCAACCATCCCTACGGACGCCCGGCCAATGGCACGCTCGACAGCGTGCCGACCATCACCGTCGACGATCTGAAGGCCTATGTCGGCCGCGTGCTCGCCAAGGACACGCTGAAGGTTGCCGTCGTCGGCGACGTCGATCCGGCCACGCTCGGCAAGCTCCTGGACCAGACCTTCGGCAGCCTGCCGGCCAAGGCCAGCCTGACGGCGGTGCCCGACGTCGTCGCCACCACGCCGCCGCAGCGCGTGCTCGTGCCGCTCGACGTGCCGCAGACCGTCATCACCTTCGGCGGCCCCGGCATCCGCCGCCACGATCCGAACTTCATGGCGGCCTACGTCGTCAACCACATCCTCGGCGGCGGCGGCCTGTCGTCGCGGCTGTACAAGGAGGTGCGCGAGAAGCGCGGCCTCGCCTACTCCGTCTATGACGCGCTGCTGTGGATGGAGCATTCGGCGCTGTTCATCGGCAACACCGCCACCCGCTTCGACCGCGCCGGCGAGACCATCGCCGCCGTCGAGGGCGAAATCCGCCGCATCGCCGAGGACGGCCCGAGCCAGCAGGAGCTCGACGAGGCCAAGTCCTACATCAACGGCTCGCAGATGCTGGCGCTCGACACCTCGTCGAAGCTGGCGCAGGCGATGCTGCAATATCAGCTCGACAAGATGCCGATCGACTACATCGAGAAGCGCAGCGAGATCGTCAACGCCGTGACGCTGGAGGACGCGAAGACGGCGGCGAAGCAGCTCTGGAGCCAGGGCCTGCTGACGGCGGTCGTCGGCCGCACCCCGCAGGCCGCCGCCGAACCGTCCCAGGCGCCGGCCACCGCGCCGGTGACGAAGACGAACTGAGCGGGCGGCGGGGGCGCTGCCTGACGCTGTAACTCCGCTGACCACGGCTGCATCGACAACAATGGTGTCGTCCCGGCCTTGAGCCGGGATCCATACCCCCAGGGAGTGGCTTGAGGCACGCTCGCCATGGGCATTTCGCGCCCCACGCCGGCTGCGGCGTATGGGTCCCGGGTCGGCGCCATCAACGCCGCTTCGCGGCGCCGATAGCTCGCCCGGGACGACAGCGGAGCGTCATCACATCGACTTCCGATAAAAATAATCTTCTTGCTGTTTTTCAGAATTCATGATCTTATCCCCCCATCCCGCCTCACCGCAGAGGGGCGTCAGCGCGCGATCGTCACGACACGCGAGGTGGGGATGCGATGGCCGCGGTCTGCCGCAGCGTGTCTTCGGGCGCGCCGACGAACGGTTGGACCGTGGACGTGAAGTCGCAGCGTCCTGATACCCCGACGCTGGTATCACCCGCGCAATGCGCAAGCATTGTCGCGGCATGGTGGCCAACAAGCCCGGCGCACCAGGGAGACTGCGTATAAGCGTGAAGACCATCGCGCAGGGAATGCCGGTTGTCGGCTTTGCCTGTGGTACCTGCCGCCTGCATTTTTTTCGCAGGCGGGCCATGGGTGAGGCCTTCACCCGGCATTCCCTGCGCCCTCTGCACTCTCGCGAGGGCCATGACGACCGGAAGCCTCGGGCACGAGTTGCCGCGAGAACGCAGTTCCGTGATTGAGCTGATCGACACCTGCTGTTTGAGCCGTGAATCCGCCACCCCTACCGCTGTCGTCCCGGACAAGCCGCGACGCGCGCCAGCGCGGCGCGCGGCCCATCGGGACCATACTCCGCGCCAGATGTGAGTGCGAGGCACCGCGCATGGCTGCGCCCTCTCCCCTTGTGGGAGAGGGCATGTAGGACAGAGCGGCAAGCTCGGTCGGGTGAGGGGTATCTCTCCGCGAGCGTCGCTTGCCGAGAGACACCCCTCACCCAACCGCGTGCGTGGATGGGCCGGAGATGCCCTCTCCCACAAGGGGAGAGGGCGCTATAATGCACACCGCGATCGCTCGCCAATGACGACCCGCGCACGTGGCCCTTAAACCCGCTATGGTGCACGCGAAACCTCGATTCCACCTGGTGCCCCCATGCTGCGGATTTCCCGCGACCTCGCCATCGACGAAAACGACATCGAGATCACGTTCGTCCGCGCCTCCGGCCCCGGCGGCCAGAACGTCAACAAGCTGTCGACCTCGGCGCAGCTGCGCTTCGACACGACCCGGATCACCCTGCCCGAGGATGCCGCCGCACGTCTCGCGCGGCTGGCCGGCCAGCGCATGACCAAGAACGGCGTCATCGTGATCCAGGCCGAGCGCTTCCGCACGCAGGAGCGCAACAAAGCCGATGCGATCGACCGTCTCGTCACGCTGTTGAAGGAGGCGATGGTCCGGCCGAAGGTGCGACGCCCGACCAAGCCGACCTTCGGCTCCAAGCAGCGCCGACTCGAGGGCAAGAAGATCCGCAGCGACGTCAAGGCCGGACGCGGCGGCCGCCGCTTCGACGATTAGTCGGCAACGCTGACCATGCTGCATCGCAGAGTGTTCCTGCGCCCGCTTTGTTCTCGCTGAAACAGCCGGCTACTACCACGGCGCGCCGGCTGCGACCTACGCTTGGAAAAAAGCGAGAGCGAGGATCGATGGCGGGACGGCGTGCGGCGCAACATGCGCTTCTTCTCTGCGGGGCATTCGTGGGCGCGATGCTGAGCGCCACAATCGCATCCGCACAGATGGCGCTGCCCGCGCCGAAGCCCGTCGACGGCGCGACCTTGTTCAAGCAGCAATGCGGCGTGTGTCACACGCTGAGCAGCACCGAGCCGATGCGCCAGGGCCCACCGCTGGCGAAAATCGTCGGCCGCCGCGCCGGCTCGGTCGAGGGCTTCCGCTATTCGGCCGGCTTCGCCAAGATCGATTTCACCTGGGACGAAGCCAGGCTCGACGCCTGGCTCACCAATCCGCAAGAGCTGATCCCCGGCGCCGTGATGGCCTACCGCCAGGCCAAGCCCGATGTGCGTGCCGCGATCATCACCTACCTGAAGGACAATTGAGATGGCAAAACCCGTTCACTCCATGATCCGCGTCCTCGACGAGGCCAAGGCGCTCGACTTCTACAAGCGCGCCTTCGGCCTGGAGATCGCCGACAATCTGCGCTTCGACGGCTTCGCGCTGATCTATCTGCGCCACCCATCGTCGCCGTTCGAGGTCGAGCTGACCGTCAATTTCGACCGCACGGAGCCCTACACGCTCGGCGACGGCTACGGCCATCTCGCGGTCGTGGTCGACGATGTCGACGCCGAGCATGCCCGCTTCGAGCGCGAGAACCTCGCGCCGGGACCGCTCCGCGACTTCAAGCACAATGGCGCGACGCTCGCGCGCTTCTTCTTCGTCAGCGATCCCGACGGCTACAAGATCGAGGTCATCCAGCGCGGCGGCCGCTTCGGCTGAAGCCGCTGAACTACGACACGACATAAGTAAAAAACAAACGGAGGAAAGTGCCATGAGAGAAGTCGATCGCCGCAACACATACGACCGCCGCGTCTTTCTCAAGGGCGCGGCCGCGACCGTGCCGGCCGCCGCCGTCGCGTCCGCGACTGGCATCGGCGTCACCGATGCCTGGGCCGAGGATGCCAAGGCGCTGACGCCGGCCACGCTGAAGACGCTGGTGAAGGTCGCGCGCGACATCTACCCGCACGATATGCTGGCGGACCGTTACTACATCACCGCGGTCAAGCCGTGGGACGGCAAGGCCGTGGAGGATGCCGCGGTCAAGGCGATGATCACTGACGGCATCGCCCGGCTCGACCAGGACGCGAAGGACCGCCACAAGGTGCCCTATGCGCAGGTGCCGTGGGAGGCCGACCGCGTCGCGCTGCTGCAGGGCATCGAGCAGACCACCTTCTTCAAGACGCTGCGCGGCGACCTCGTCGTCTCGCTCTACAATCAGAAAGAGCTCTGGCCGAAGTTCGGCTACGAGGGCTCCTCCGCCGAGCATGGCGGCTACATCAACCGTGGCTTCTCCGACATCGACTGGCTGCCCAAAGCCTGACGTCAAGGCCTGACGCCGGCGAACAACAGAAAACACGGAGGACACCACCATGGCAAAATTCGATCAGAACGATTCGAGTGTCGTCGTCATCATCGGCTCGGGCGCCGGCGGCGGCACGCTCGGCAACGAACTCGCGCAGAAGGGCATCAAGGTCGTCATTCTCGAAGCCGGCAATCGCTACGAGATTCCCGACTTCATCAACGACGAATGGGAGAGCTTCACCCAGCTCGCCTGGACCGACATGCGCACCACGTCCGGCAGCTGGCGGGTGGCGAAGGACTTCGCCAATCTGCCGGCCTGGATCGTCAAGGCGGTCGGCGGCTCGACGGTGCACTGGGCCGGCGCCTCGCTGCGCTTCGACGAGCACGAGTTCAAGGCGCGCACCACCTATGGCGGGGTGCCCGGCACGAGCCTGTTGGACTGGCCGGTGACCCTGGCCGAGATGGAGCCGTGGTACGCCAAGGCCGAATTCAAGATGGGCGTGACCCGCACCAACGACATTCCCGGCCTGCCCGGCAACAACAATTTCAAGGTGCTCGAGGCCGGCGCACGGAAGCTCGGCTACAAGACCGTGCACACCGGCAACATGGCGATCAACTCGCAGCCGCGCGACGGCCGCGGCGCCTGCCAGCAGATCGGCTTCTGCTTCCAGGGCTGCAAGTCCGGGGCGAAATGGTCGACGCTCTACACCGAGATCCCGAAGGGCGAGGCCACCGGCAATCTCGAAGTGCGGCCCGGCAGCATGGCGATCAAGATCGAGCATGACGCCTCGGGCAAGGTGACCGGCGTGGTCTATGCCGACGGCCAGGGCAAGATGCAGCTGCAGAAGGCCCGCATCGTCGCGGTCGCCGGCAACTCGATCGAGAGCCCCAGGCTGCTGCTCAACAGCGCCTCGAACCTGTTCCCGGATGGCCTCGCCAACTCATCCGGCCAGGTCGGGCGCAACTACATGCGGCACATGACCGGCAGCGTCTATGCGACGTTCGAAAATCCGGTACACATGTATCGCGGCACCACGATGGCCGGCATCGTCCGTGACGAGGCGGCGTTCAATCCGAAGCGCGGTTTCGTTGGCGGCTACGAGATGGAGACCTTGTCGCTCGGCCTGCCCTTCATGGCCGCGTTCCTCAATCCCGGCGCCTGGGGCCGCAGCTTCACCGCGGCGATGGAGACCTATCCGCGCATGGCCGGCATGTGGCTGGTCGGCGAGGACATGCCGCAGGAGACCAACCGCATCACGCTCGATCCGGCCGCCAAGGACAAGTTCGGCATGCCGGTGGCGTCAGTGCATTTCGACGATCATCCCAATGACGTCGCGATGCGGGCGCATGCCTACAAGCAGGGCTCGGCGATCTACGAGGCGGTCGGCGCCACCGTGACCTATCCGACCACGCCCTACCCCTCGACGCACAATCTCGGCACCAACCGGATGAGCGAGAAAGCGAAGGACGGCGTCGTCAACAAGTTCGGCCAGACCCACGACGTCAAGAACCTGTTCGTCTCCGACGGCAGCCAGTTCACGACCGGCGCGGCGTGCAATCCCACGCTGACCATCGTGGCACTGGCGATCCGGCAAGCCGACTACATCGCGGGCGCGATGCAGAAGAAGGAGATTTGAGGCCGCTTAGTATTATGGGGCACACCCGACACTGCGATCTCGGTCAGCGCCTCCCCCGCCTGCGGGGGAGGTCGCATCGCATCGTGAGATGCGATGCGGGTGGGGGACGCTCAGCAAAGACTGCTGATGATGAAGCTTACGCAGCAAAGACTACCCGTGCGGCGCCCCCACCCCGCCCTCCCCCGCAGGCGGGGGAGGGAGACGAGACAGCGGGGCTGCGGCTACTCCGCGGCGTCCATGATCGCCGCCGCTGTAAACTCCGGCAGCGCCGCGTTCGCCTTCGCCCGATAGATCAGACAGGAGCAGCGCAACAGCGACGCAAAATTCTTCACCTCGCCGTGGTGATCGAGCACCTCGGCGTAGAGCGTGGTCACGAACTTGGCGAGGCTCATGCCTTCCTTGGCGGCGATCTCCTCCAGCGTGTCCCAGAACGACAGTTCGAGCCGGATCGACGTGCTGTGGCCACCGATCCGCAAACTACGGGTCTGCGACTCGTAATCGCGCTGAGGCTGGTGTGCGAACAGATGGCACATGGGTTTCCTCCGGCTGATCGCTATTTTGGCAAAACGATATACTGGCCCCGCCCCCCTCACAATCCCGTTGGAGAACGCGGTATTCGTCTGCCGTGCGGCGTGAAAGGCGCTATTCTGCGCGTCACACATGTGGCGCGACCCGCGTGCCGCCGCGGCGGTTACATTCAACCGTCAGACACCTTACGACAGTCCGTCTCATGCCCGTCCGCCAGCTTCCCGAACAGATCGTCAACCGCATCGCCGCCGGCGAGGTGGTCGAGCGGCCCGCGAGCGTGGTCAAGGAGCTGGTCGAGAACGCGATCGATGCCGGCGCCAGCCGTATCGACATCTTCACCGACGGCGGCGGCCGGCGAAAGATCGCGATATCGGACGATGGCGGCGGCATGACCGCTGATGATCTCGCGCTCGCGGTGGAGCGCCACGCGACCTCCAAGCTCGACGACGAGGACCTGCTGCAGATCAAGACGCTCGGGTTCCGCGGCGAGGCGCTGCCCTCGATCGGCTCGGTGGCGCGGCTGTCGATCACGACGCGGCACAAGAGCGAGCCGCATGCGTGGTCGCTCGTGGTCGACTGCGGCGACAAATCACCGATCGTGCCGGCTGCGCTGAATCAAGGCACCCGCGTCGAGGTCGCCGATCTCTTCCACGCCACGCCGGCGCGGCTGAAGTTCCTGAAGACCGACCGCACCGAGGCCGAGGCGATCCGCGAGGTGGTAAGGCGCCTCGCCATGGCGCGGCCCGACATCGCCTTCACGCTCGCCGGCGAGGAGCGCGCGCCGGTGACCTGGGCCGCCGCTTTGCCCGGCGCCCCCGGACAGCTGACGCGGCTCGGCGACATCCTCGGCGCCGACTTCCGCAGCCATGCGATCGCGGTACGCAGCGTGCGCGAGAGCGTCGCGGTCGAGGGCTTCGCCGCAGCGCCCGCGCTGACCCGCGCCAATGCGCTCGGGCAGTATCTGTTCGTCAACGGCCGCCCCGTGCGCGACAAGCTGATCCTCGGCGCGGTCCGCGCGGCCTATGCCGACTATCTGCCGCGCGACCGCCATCCGGTGGTGGCGCTGTTCGTGACGCTCGATCCGCGCGAGGTCGATGCCAACGTGCATCCGGCCAAGACCGAAGTGCGCTTCCGCAATGCCGGCCTGGTGCGCGCCCTGATCATCCACGCGCTGAAGGAAGGCTTGGCACGCGAGGGCCGCCGCACCGCGGCCAATGACGGCGGCGCGACCATTGCCGCGTTCCGTCCGGCGTTCACGCCGCCGCCGCGGCCCAACATGGGTCCGATGAACTGGGACTGGCAGCGCTCGCCCTCGGCGCCTGCCGCGCCGGTGCCGCGCTATGACGAAGCGGGCGGAATGCCCTCCGCCAGCTTCGGGTTGGCCGAACCGGCGCAGGCCGCGTTCGACGTCGGCACGCCACGCGCCGATCTGCGGCTGCACGAGCAGCCGGCCGCGCCCGATCTGCTCGATCACCCGCTCGGCGCGGCGCGGACCCAGATCCACGACACCTACATCGTGGCGCAGACCCGCGACGGCCTCGTCATCGTCGACCAGCACGCCGCGCATGAGCGCATCGTCTATGAGCGGCTCAAGGCCTCGCTGGCGGCGCACGGCGTGCAGCGGCAGATCCTGCTGATCCCGGACATCGTCGAGCTCGACGAAGCGACCGTCGAGTCGCTGCTCGCGCGGACTGATGAGCTCGCCTCGTTCGGGCTGGCGATCGAATCCTTCGGCCCCGGCGCGGTCGCGGTGCGCGAGACGCCGTCGTTGCTCGGCAAGATCAATGCGGCCGGGCTGCTGCGCGATCTCGCCGAGCACATGGAGGAATGGGGCGAGGCGCTGCCTCTGGAGCGCCGCCTGATGCATGTCGCCGCCACCATGGCCTGCCACGGCTCGGTCCGCGCCGGCCGCCGCCTCAAGCCGGAGGAGATGAACGCGCTCTTGCGCGAGATGGAGGACACGCCGAACTCCGGCCAGTGCAATCACGGCCGCCCGACCTATGTCGAGCTCAAGCTCGCCGACGTCGAGAAGCTGTTCGGGAGGAGGTAGGAAGACGACTTCGTCAACGACCAATCCGGTGTCGTCCCGGGCAAGCCGTAGCGGCGCAACGCGCCGCGGAGGCGCAGACCCGGGACCCACACGCCGCAGCAGAAGTGAGCGAAAAGATCGGCGTGGCGAGCAGCACGCATCCCAACGTGATCCTGTGGCTATGGGCCCCCGCGTTCGCAGGGGCGACAGCGAGCGAGGATCAGGAGCTGCGCAAAAAAACGAACTCGGTGTCGTCATAGGCGCGGCGTTCGAGCTCTTCGAACCCGTCGGGCGCCGTGAACGCCGCGGCTTTCGACTCCTCCACGACCAGCAGCGCCGACGGCACCAGCCAGCCGCCGTCGCGCAGCGAGGCCAGCGCCTTGTCGGCCAGGCCCCGGCCGTAAGGCGGGTCGAGAAACACCAGCGCGAACGGCTCGACCGGATGTGCCGGGCCGAGATCGGTGGCGTCGCGGCGATAGACCTTGGTCACGCCGCCGAGTCCGAGCGCCTCGACATTGTTGCGCAGCAGCGCGCGCGCCTCGGCGCCGTTGTCGACGAACAACGTGAACAATGCGCCGCGCGACACCGCCTCGATGCCGAGCGCGCCCGTGCCGGCGAACAGATCGAGCACCCGCGCGCCGTCGATCGGATCGTCGTAGGCGTGGACGAGGATGTTGAACAGCGCCTCGCGCAGCCGGTCCTGGGTCGGCCGGATGTCGCGCGAGACGGGCGAGGCGATGTTGCGGCCCTTCAGCCGTCCACCGACGACACGCATCGCACCACCCTACTCGTCCAGCGGCGTGATATCGCGCTTGCCGTGATAGCCGCGCTTCGGCCGCCGCGGCGGGCCGTAGCCGGCCGCCTCGTTCTCGTTGCGCGCACGCGCCTCGTCGCTGCCGGTCCGCTGCACCAGCACGCGGCGGCCCTTGCGGTCGGCGACGACCTCGCGCTTCGGCTTGGGTTTCGGATCCGGCAACGGCTCGCGATTGGACCTGCTGCCGCCCGGTCCGAGATCGGCGCCCGACTGTGCGATCACCTTCTCGCCGAGCTGCTCGCGCAGCACCCGGGTCTTGACCTCAGCCACCTCGCCCTCGGAAAGCTCCAGCAGCTGGAAAGGGCCGTAGGAGACGCGGATCAGCCGGTTCACGTCGAGGCCGAGATGGCCGAGCACGTTGCGCACCTCGCGGTTCTTGCCTTCGCGGATCGCAACGACGAGCCAGACATTGGCGCCCTGGTCGCGCTCCAAGGTCGCTTCGATCGGACCGTATTTGACCCCGTCGACCTCGACACCCGCGGCGAGCTGATCGAGCTGGCCCTGCGTGATCTCGCCATGGGCACGGACGCGATAGCGCCGCGTCCAGCCGGTGTCGGGCAGTTCGAGCACGCGCGCCAGCCCGCCATCATTGGTGAGCAGCAGCAGGCCCTCGGTGTTGAAGTCGAGCCGGCCGATCGAGATCAGGCGCGGCAGGCCCTCGGGCAGATTGTCGAACACGGTCGGGCGGCCCTCGGGGTCGCTGTGCGTCGTCATCAGCCCGCGCGGCTTGTGATACAGGAACAGGCGTGTGCGCTCGCGCTCCGGCAGCGGCGCGCCGTCGATCTGGATGACGTCGTTCTCGGTGACGTCGAGCGCGGGCGAGTTGATGACGCGGCCGTTCACGGTGACGCGCCCCTGCGTCACCATCTCCTCGGCGTCCCGGCGCGAGGCGAGACCGGCGCGGGCCAGCACCTTGGCGATGCGCTCGCCGGTCTTGCCGGGCTTCGGTGCCTCGTCGGGCACGACGCGCTTCACGCGCTTCTCGGTCTCGGGCTTGCGCTCGCGATACGGACCACGGCCGCCAAACGCCGGGCGCTTGGCGAAGACCTTGCTGTCATCCTCATTGTCGCGGCGCGGCCGCTCCGTGAAGCCGTCGCCGCGGCGCTCGCTGCGCGGATGCTCCTGCCAGTCGGTCCGCCCCTCGGGACGGCGACGCGGCCGGTCGGCGCCACGATCATCATCGCGATCGCGCGGACGATCGAACTTCGGCCTGTCGAACTTAGGCCGATCAAATTTGGGCCGGTCGAATTTCGGACGATCGTCCTGGCTGCGCTCGGTACGCGGACGATCGAAGCTGCGGCCGCCGTCGCGCGGCGGACGCGCGCCGCGGTCCGGACGATCGCCATCGGCGCCCCGCTTCTGCCACGGCTTGGTCTCGCCACGGGCGGGACGATCGCCGAACTCCTTGCGCGGCCCGCGCGGGCCCGCTCCGAACTTGCGCTCGCCACGTTCGCCGTCGGCACCGCGCGAAAAATTCCTGTCGCCGCCGAACTTCCGTTCCGGCCGATCGCCGCTGCGCTGCGGACGGTCGCTGAAGCTGCGCTCCGCGCGCGGCCGGTCGCCACGGTCGCGGGCGCCTTCGCCGCGCGGCGTGTATGGCCGCTTGTCGCCATCGCGCTCCCGCGGAGCGTAGGGCTTGCGCTCGCCGAACTTGCGCTCGGAGGAGCGCGCCGCGGGCCGCGCCTCGTCGCGATCGGTGCGCGGGGTGTAGGGACGCTTGCTGCCGCCGCGCTCGTCGCGATCGAATTTCGGCCGGTCACCGCGCGGCTTGAAGGCGCGCTTCTCGCCATCCTCGCCACGCGGAGGACGCGCGGCAAACGGCCGGTCGCCACGCGGCCGCTCGTCGCGGTCGAAGCGCGGCTTGTCGCCAAAGGATTTGCTGCCGAAGGATTTGCGCGGCGCATCGCCGTCCTCGCGGCGGCGCGGTGCGCGGCCCTCGTCGAAGGACCGCTTGCCGCCGTCGCGCTTCCCGAAGCTCTTGCCGGCACCATCCTTGGGACCGGCACCGCGCTTGGCGAACTTCTTCTCCGGCCCGCGTGCGGCGCCCGAGCGTCCTTTGGCCCCCTCGGACCGCCCCCGCGGGGGGCCGCCGCGGCGGCCGCGGGAATCGTTGTCTTTGTCGGTGTCGCGGGGCATGAAGGTCTCACTTTGAGGTGCGGGACGTCGCGTGGTACGCGCGCTCTGAGCAGCGCCTGTCACGCGGGAAATCGAGGTCCGGTTTTGCTGAAGGGCGATGCAGTAGCAGACTTGTCCGGGCATTACGAGCCATGAACAGCCCCTCTTTCATGGATTTGGCGCTCGAAGTGGCCGAATCGGCCGCAATTTCCGGTGAGGTACCGATCGGCTGCGTCGTGGTGCGGGAGCATCAGGTCATCGCCACCGCGTCCAACCGGACCCTGACCGACCGCGACCCGACAGCCCATGCCGAGATCCTGGCGCTACGGCAGGCCGCGCGGGTGATCGGCAGCGAGCGGCTGGTCGATTGCGACCTCTACGTCACGCTGGAGCCGTGCACGATGTGCGCGGGCGCCATTTCTTTCGCCCGCATCCGCCGGCTGTATTATGGCGCGGCCGATGCCAAGGGCGGCGCGGTCGAGTCCGGCGTCCGCTTCTTCGCCTCCCCCACCTGCCACCATGCACCGGAGATCTATTCGGCGGTCGGCGAGCAGCAGGCGGCGCAGCTGCTCAAGGAGTTCTTCAAGGCGCGGCGCTGAGGCCCCGTTTCGCCGCGTCACGAGGAGCGCGAAAGGCGATGCGGATGGGAAGGCTGGAGACGCCGCTCATGAACTGAGACTGCACCCGGCGCACGCGGCCGGCCAATTCAATCCGCTCGGTGCGGCGCATCAGCTCGGCGAACATCGCGCGCATCTGCATCCGCGCCAGCTGCAGCCCCATGCAGATGTGCGGACCGCGGCCGAAGGCGATATGCGGGTTCGGGCTGCGATCGATCCGGAAAGAGCCGGCGTCCTCGAACACCGCCTCGTCGCGATTGGCAGCGTGGAAGAACAGCGCCAGCGCCTCGCCTTCGCGAATCGGCTGGCCGGCCAACTCAGTATCGCAGACGGCGGTGCGCATGAAATGGCGCACCGGCGTGGTCCAGCGCAGCATCTCCTCGATGGCGCTATCCATCAGCTCCGGCTCTTCGCGCAGCCGCGCCAACCGATCGGGCGCCGCGAGCAGCGCCTCCAGGCCGCCGGACAAAGCGAGCGCCGTGGTGTCGTGGCCCGCAGTCACGAGCAGGATGAAGTAGGAGATCAGCTCGTAATGCGGCATCGGCTGGCCATGCGGCGCGGCATTGGCGATCACACTGGCGAGATCGTCGCGCGGCCTGGCGCGGCGATCGGCGACGATCGCTTCGAAATAGTCGCGCAGCGCCAGCATCGCCATGCGCATCGTCTCACCGGGCGATTCCGCAAGGCGCCGCTGCGGGTCCTCCGCGCCGACGAAAGCCTGGGCCAGCCGTGCCAGCCGTACGTCATCGGTTTCCGGCGTGCCCAGCATGCGGCCGATGACGCGGAAGGTGAACGGCAGCGCCACGTCGACGGCGAAGTCGCAAGGCGCACCGCGCGCAGCCACGCGATCGATGATCTCGGCCGCCCATCCCGACAGCCAGGCCTCCATCTCGCGCAGCGCCGGCGGCGCGAAAGCGCCCTGGATGATGGCGCGATAAGCACCGTGATCGGGTGGATCCATCTCGGTCAGGCTGCGCACCAGCTGCGGCTTGCCGGTCACGCGCTGCAGCACCGCCTCGGAGGTCTCGCTCGCGAGATAGGTCCGCGGGCCCGCCGCGAATTCCCGGCCGCGCGTCTCCATGGACACGATGTCGGCGTGGCGCGTGACGGCCCAGAACGGGCGCACCCCCGGTCGTTCGACCCAATGCAGCGGCGCATTCCGGCGCAGCAGCGCGCAGGCGCGCTCCAGCTGCGCGGGGTTGGCATGCCCCCGCGAGGAGATCAGCACGTCGACCGCGCGCTCGATGGCGACGCTGCGTCGATCGGCCTTCGAAGATGGCAGCGGAGTTGCGGACATCAGTGCGACGGACACGCCGTCGGCTGTGCAGCCTCGGGCCTGCGCCGCACCAAGAGCGTGAACTCCTTCATGCCGTAGTTGCTGACGACCTCGACCTGCGCGTCGAGCTGATGTTCGCAATAGGCGGCCCAGCCGTCGGGCGTCGTCCGATAGAGGCGCGACGCAGTCGACTCGCCGTCCCATTCGCCGTCGCCGGCCCGCATGAAATTGACGGCAAAGCCGCGCCGGCTGGCCGCGAACATGCGCTGCAACATGGCCCTGACGTAGTCTTCCCAGGCCTGCCGCGAATAGCCGACATTGACGTTCATGATGCCCGAGGCGACCGAATAGTCGGCGATGCGCGGGCTTTCCGCCGCCACGACGAAGCGCCGCCGCGGTCCGGAAAAGCGCCTCCGCGCCCGGCTGATCATGGCGCGGGACAGGTCGATGCCGAGATAGTCGATCTCACAGGATGGAAAGCGCGCCGCGAGAAACGGCACCAGCGCGCCATAGCCGCAGCCGATGTCGTCGAGGCTGAACGGCGCCGACACATCGCACAGCTTCATCAGTTGCACGAAGCGCAGCCCCTGCGTCGCCTCGCACGACCAGTCCACACCGCGCGGCGTCGCACCATGACGCGCGACGCACGCGGAGTAGTAGGCATCGACGTCCGCCTCGATCGCACCGAAGATCGGACCGGCCGGTCGAGCATTCCCGACGCGACGGCCCGGATTTCCCGTCACTTCTTGCGCTTCTCGACGCGCCTTGTCCGCGCGGTCTCAGCCGCCTGCTTGCGTGCCTCGCGGCCCGGCGTCGTCGGAATCGAGATGATGACGTGCGTGTCGAGCGAGAAGATGATGGGACGCCCCTCCGATACGGTCACGCGGGGATCTTGTGCCGCGGAGTGGCAGACGATCGAGACCGGCAGCGGCTTTTCGGATTCGAGATCGTCCTTGAACGCCTGGATCACACGATCATGCCCGTTCACGTTGGGAAGGTCCGACGGGTACGTCTTGAGAAAGTCGAGGAATTTGTACCAGCGCCGCCGCTCGGACCAATCGGACGGCACGATGCCAAGCAGAGCAAACGACTGTTGCAGACCGTGACTACGCGAGAAGACTCCGAATTCCCGTTGCAGCTCAACCATTTCAGCCAAGGCTTCAGCGTCGAACCGCCTGTTCAGCTGCACGACGATATCAAGCGTCGTGCTGTCCTTAATCATCGCGCCCATTGCCATCCCCTAATTAAATCGCCACGTAAAACGACGGTACTCTGCGTGAGTCACCGGGCATGTTCAAGGGTGGATCGCAACTTCATCAACAGCGGTCGATAGAGTCCGGCAGCCGAAACATCTAACAAGCGCTCCGATTGAGCTAACAATTCGTACGCCTCTTCGTCGTTGCGAAGCGCAGAGTTCGACGCGCGAATGAGGCCACTCAGCAGTGATCCCTGCAACTCGGCGATCCGGTCCGTGCGCCGCTGACCGAGATCGATCGCCTGCCGGGCAACGTGGAGCGCTTCGTCGAGGCGGCCAGCACGGAAAAGCAGATCGGCATGACCCGCAAGCATGCGCGCCTCGAATTCTAGCGCCGCCTTGGCCTGACGCGCGAAGGCAATCGTGTCGTGCAGCCTGTCGACGGCCGCAGCCAGATCGTTGGCGGCCGCATCCGAGAGGCTAAGGCAAAGAAGAGCCAGAACGCGGATGTAGGGCATGCCCGATTGTTCGGCGATGTCGGACACGCAGGCGGCGTGCTGACGTAGCAGATCGTCCTGGCCGCGCGCCCAGGCCAGCTCGACCGACGCGAAATGCGGAATGAAGCGAACCACGGGCGCCATCTGGGCAGCATCGGCTCGCAAGAGCTCGGCCAGCAGGGCATCAACCTCGGCAAAATGCCCGATTTGAATCAGGGTCCGCGCCTTCAGGCATTTGATCCAGTACTCGATGTCGAAACCGAGGAGCTGATTGGGGTTCAAGCCCAGCGTGACATTGCTGTCGACGCCTCTCCGTTTCGAGATCGCAGCATCCGCGGTCTCGACGGCACTCAATGCTTCGTTGAGACGCCCCGACATGAAGAAGGCCTGTGCGAGCATTGCGCTGACCGTCGCGTAAATGTCGATGTCGCCTTCTTCGAAGGTCAGGTCGACCGCGTTCCGTGCCAGATTGACGTAGTCGTCGACTGCACCGGTCGAGGCAAGAACTCGCCCGTAAGCGCCGATGATGAGCGGCTCATGCATCTTGTCCGAGGACCGGGCATATCGCAGCGCCTCTTCGGCAAAAGGCTTGACCTCCTCGGCAGAGATGCCCTCGCGCCATCCGCAGTTGAGGATCTGGGCGCTGGCCAACGCTCGCAATCGATCGACGTGCTCCGATTGCGGCAAGACCTGCAACATGGCACGAATCTTCTTCCACAGCCGCAGCGCCTCCGCGGTGTTGGTGCGGCCGATCCAGCGTGCGGCACGCTGCAGATGCTCGACGGCCTGCATGGTCTGGCCGGCGAACTCGTAATGCGAGGCGATCAGGGCGGCGAACTCGTCCTGCGCGCCCCAATCGAGCGCCTCGATCGCCTTCGCCACGGCGGCGTGGACGGAGCTCAGCCGGGACCGCAGCTGCATCGAATAGGCCACCTCCTGAATCATCGGATGGCGAAAGGCGAGCACGCCCATGTCGAACGGCGGCAGGTCGTAGAGAAGATCGGCCTGTCTCAGCTGAGCCAGCGCGTCGAACAGCTCAGCCTCGGCGAGCCCCGTCACCGGCTTGAGCACCGCGAGCGCGACCGAACGGCCGATCACGGCCGCCGTCTCCAGCACGTTCTTGGCGGCTTCGCTGAGTCGATCGATGCGGGCCGCCACGACGGCGTGCACGGTGGGCGGCAGTGGAATCGGACTGATGCCGCCCTTCAGCCGGTAGGCGCCGCGCTCGCCCTCGAAACCGCCGCTCTCGGAGACCGCGCTGGCGAGTTCCTCGAGGAAGAACGGATTGCCCTGTGCGCGCTCGACGATGTCGCCGGCCAGCGCTTCCAGCGATGGATCGTCGCCGAACACCCCCCGCAGCAATTCGCGCGCCTCGGGCGAGGCGAGCGGGACGATGTGCAGTTCGTGAAACGGCGCCTGCTGCATGAAGAAGGCGGCGAAGCCGGGCCTGTAGTTGACGACCAGCAGCGTCTTGGTGCCGATCGTGGCCTCGGCCAGCGCTTCGACGAACTCCTCGCTCGCCTCGTCGATCCAGTGCAGGTCCTCGATCAGAATGACCATGGCGCTGTCGGCAGGCGCGGAACGGAACAACGTCTTGAACACCTGCAGGAGGCGCGTCTTGAATACGCCGGGATCGAGCCGTAGCGCAGCGCGCGTCGGATCGGCGAGGCCCATGAAGTCGAGCAGCAGCACCAGCGCCGTATCCGGGATCCCGATCGCCTCGAGCCTTTCGACCACGCGCTGCCGCGACGTCTCGACCGGCTCCTTGGGCCTGATGCCGAAGAAGTCGCGCAGGAGTTCGAGCACCGGCTGAAACGGCGTGACGCGGCCATGCGCCAGCACGCGCGCCTCATAGACGCGGATGCCCTGGCGGCGGCAGTGCTCGGCGAACTCGAAGCACAGCCGGCTCTTGCCGATGCCGGCCTCGCCGACGATGCCGACCACGGCCCCGCGCGCCGCCAGCACGTTGTCGAGCTCGCGTGCGAGAACCGCGAGCTGGGCGTTGCGGCCGATGAGCGGCAACAGCCGCTGCCCGCTGCGGAAGACATCGCTCGCCGGCGCGTTGAGGCGGCCGATCAGTTTGTAGATCGTGACCGGCGAGGCTATTCCGCGCACCGTATGCGTGCCGAGCGACTCGGCTTCCACGAATTGCCGGGCGCCGGCGTAGGTCTCCTTGCTGATCAGAATGGTCCCGGGCTCGGCCATGTGCTCGAGACGGTTGGCGAGGTGGACGTTGGCGCCGGCTGCGTCATAGGTCTGGTACATGCTGTTTTCGACGACCTGGACGATGACCTCGCCGGTGTGCAGCCCAACGCGGACCTGCAGGCGCGGGTCGGCCAGGCGGCCGATCGAGTCCTGCATCGCCAGCGCCCCGAGACAGCCGCGCACCGCATGATCCTCGTGCGGCACCGGCGCGCCGAACAGGGCCATGACGCCGTCGCCCTGCGTCTTGTTGACGACGCCGTCATAGCGGTGGACCGCCTCCTTCATGAGGTTGAGCACCGGATCGAGCCGCTGCATCGCGAGCTCGGGATCGCCGAGACTGTCGATCAGCTGGGTCGAGTCGCGAATGTCGGCAAACAGAATGGTGAGTCGCTTGCGCTCGCCGCCCTTGCTGCTCAGCGTCCGCAGCACCCGCTGTGCGTTCTGATCAGGCTGAGCGAGCCGCCCCGGCAGCAGTGAACCGCATTGGCCGCAGAAGCGATTCGACAGCGAGTTCATGTGACTGCAGGCCTCACATTTGAGGCCGAGCGGCTCACCGCAGAGTTCGCACGAAGCTCTCTCCGGCTGATTCTGGTTTCCGCAGCGCGCGCATTTCATGGCCCCTCCGTTCCCCGGCGGAACTGACCCATCCGATCAAGGCATGAGACTTATGGAACTGCCACAATTTTCACGGGAAACATAGTCTGAACGAGAGATTGGCAACGGTGTCGAAATCGGGAACTGGAATCGCCGCGGCCGCTCGCCGGCACCGGCGCCGTTTCTCAGCCGTCGCCACGCTCCTGCGCCACCGCCTGCCACGCGATGTCGCGTCGACAGAAGCCGTCGGCCCAGCGGATGCGGTCGACGGCGCGATAGGCCTGCTGCTGCGCTTCGCCGACTGTCTTGCCGGAAGCGCAGACGTTCAGGACGCGCCCTCCATTGGCAACGATCGCACCGTCCTTGGCCACCGTGCCGGCATGAAAGATCTCGACGCCGTCGATCTTGGCGGCCTCATCCAGTCCTTCGATCACGCTCCCCTTCTTGTAGTCACCGGGATAGCCGTTCGCCGCCATCACCACGGTGACGGCCGCGTCGGGAAACCAGCGCAGATCGAAATTCTTCAATTGCCCGTCGCAGGAGGCCAGAATGGCGGGCACCAGATCGGACATCATCCGCAACATCAGCACTTGGCACTCCGGATCGCCGAAGCGCACGTTGTATTCGAACAGCTTGGGACCCTGGGCCGTCAGCATCAGGCCGGCGTAGAGCACGCCCTTGAACGGCGTCCCGCGTGCATTCATGCCGGCGATGGTCGGAAGAATGATCCGATTCATGATGTCGTCATGAATCGCCTGCGTCACGAACGGCGTCGGCGAATACGCCCCCATGCCGCCAGTGTTCGGTCCCTGATCGTGATCGAACACCCGCTTGTGATCCTGCGCCGACGCCAGCGGGATCGCGGTTTCGCCGTCGCACAGCGCGAAGAACGAGACCTCGCGGCCTTCGAGAAACTCCTCGATGACCACCTCGGCGCCGGCGGCGCCGAAGCCGCCGTCGAACATCATCCTGACGGCGTCCTCGGCCTCGGTCAGGGTCTTCGCGACGACCACGCCCTTGCCGGCCGCGAGGCCATCGGCCTTCACGACGATTGGCGCGCCGTGCTCGCGGACATAGGCCAGCGCCTCCGGCGCATTGTCGAAGCGGCAATAGGCGCCGGTCGGGATGCCGTACTCGGCGCAGAGATCCTTGGTGAAGCCCTTGGAGCCCTCGAGCTGGGCGGCGAGCCTGCTCGGCCCGAAAATCTTGATGCCGGCGGCCCCGACGTCATCGACGATGCCGGCCGCGAGCGGCGTCTCCGGCCCCACCACCACCAGGTCGACCTTGTTCGCCCTGCAGAAATCGATCACGGCGGCATGATCGGTCACGTCGAGCGCGACGCATTCGGCCTCCTTGGCGATGCCGGCATTGCCCGGCGCGCACCAGAGCTTGGTGAGCAGCGGCGACCCGGCGATCTTCCAGGCGAGAGCGTGTTCGCGGCCGCCGGAACCAATGAGGAGAATGTTCATGATCGATGCCGTCGCAGGAATGTGGGCCGATTTGGGACGCCCCAATTGCCCGGCCGTCGCAACAGAGTCAAATCATGCATCGGGCGGTTTTACGGCGGCGCCGGCGATGATGTCCTGCAGGCTCGCCACATGGCGGGCGAAGGCGGTCCGGCCGCCGGCGGCCAGCGTCACGGTGGTCTGCGGCTTCTTGCCGACGAAGGCCTTGTCGATGGTGACGTAGCCGACCCGGGCCAGGGTGTCGATATGGGCCCCGAGATTGCCGTCGGTGGCGCCGGTCAGCTTCTTCAGCCGTGCGAATTCGAGCCCCGTCCCTGCGGGCAGCGCATTCAGGGCCGCCATGATCCTGAGCCGCAGCGGCTGGTGGATGATCTCGTCGAACGCCGCCAACGCCGCTAGCTCCGCCGCATCCACAGGCCACCGATGATCAGGCCGCCGCCATTGACGAACGCCATCCACAGCGGGAACGCCGCGCCGATGAAGGCATAGCCGATCAGGGTCAGCGCCGTGACGACGAGCCCGAAGACCGTGAACGCGATGCCGAACCACAGGCCGGCGAGAGCGTAGAACAGCATGAAATAGATCGGCCAGAACGCGCCCATCTCACGCGGCCCGAAACGGCCGATCGCCTCGACGAAGAAGCCGAAGGCAAAGAACATGACGAAGGCAAGCAGCGCCCTGACATCGAAGCTGCGCACCCCCGAACGCGCCTTTTCGGCCGCGCCCAATCCGACCGAGCCGGCAATGCCGAGGACATAGACCGACAGCCAGGCCTTGTCGGCGTAGGACGGCGTCAGATAGGTCACGAGATTGCCGACGAAGACCAGCGCGCCCCACAGGATCATCATCAGGCTGGAGAGCCGGTAGATCTGCGATGTTCGGACGCGCCGGGTGATGTCCTCAATGTCATCCAGCGCACGCGCGGCTTCCAGGCTGTCGATCATGCGGATTGAACCTCTAGCGCGTGGCCACGTCCTCGGCGATCGCACTGACGGCCTGCGGCGCCGACACGATCGCCATGTGATTGACGCCTGCGATCAGCTTCACGTCAACACCGGGCACGACGGCATGCACGGCATCGGCATATTTGTCGGCGAGCATCAGCTCGTCGTCGGCGCCGGCGATCAAGGTGACCGGGTGCTTTGCCGCCGCGAGATCGGCCTTGTAGCCGCGCGTCGCGAAATTGCGCAGCAGCCGATAGCTATAGGTCGAAACGACGTATTTCTCCGCGTTTGGCCTGACGGCAAAGGCCAAAGCCGGCAGCGCCTCGCAGCATGACAGGCCGACGCGGTTCAGCACGGCGAGAGCGAGGATGCGCGGAATGTCGGGGCTGGCCCAGCCGCCGGAATTGTCGCGGTTGGTCGGCGCGTCATAGCCGAGATAGGGCGAGAGCAGGATGGTACGCGCGAACAAGTCCTGGATCGGCGCGGTGGCCGCGCGCAGCGCGAAGCCGCCGCCGGCCGAATGCCCGAGCAGCACGATCGGCTGGGTCGGTACGGTCTTTCTGACCTCTGCGACGAGATCGGCCAGATCGTCCTCGAGCTGCCCGAGATAGCCGATGTCGCCACGGGTGCCGGAGCCGCCATGGCCGCGGATGTCGGGCGCGAAGGTGTCGATGCCGCGGCCGGCGAGCCCGTCCGCCAGCGCATGCACGGCGACGCTGGAGCCGGACGAGCCGTGGACCAATACGGCGACCTTGCCGACCGGGGTCGCCCGCGCCGGATAATGGCGATAGGCGAGCTCGGTCCCGTCTCGGGCGCTGAACCGCTGCAGCGCAGGCATGGTGCTGCGGTCGACGCGGCCGGCGGTTTCCGAGATCGATGTCAGCTCGGGCGGCCGCACCAGGGGCGAAGCGATCATCGCGACCAGAACCAGCGCAACGGCCCCGGCGAGGCCCAGTCCCCAGGCGACCAGCCGGCCCATGACCTTGATGATCCTCCGCATGCGTACCCTCTCTCGCTCTTTTTAGAGTACTCTGTATCATAGAGTTATCGAAAAGGCAACGGCTTGATTGGCGGTGGCGACCGAAAGCCCCTACCTTGGCGGCTGCCCCCAAACCCGAATCAGCCAGCAATGCCGCCTGCGGAAGCCCTGCCCAACGCGCCCGAATTCACCGTCTCCGAGCTGTCCTCCGCGCTGAAGCGCACGGTCGAGGACCAGTTCGGCCACGTCCGCGTGCGCGGCGAGATCACCGGCTTCCGCGGTCCGCATTCGTCGGGCCATTGCTATTTCGCGCTCAAGGACGAGAGCGCCAAGATCGAGGCCGTGATCTGGAAGGGCGTGCACGGCCGCATGCGCTTCAAGCCCCAGGAGGGGCTCGAAGTCATCGCGACCGGCAAGCTCACCACCTATCCGAACTCGTCGAAGTACCAGATCGTCATCGAGGCGCTGGAGCCGGCCGGCATCGGCGCGCTGATGGCGCTGATGGAGGAGCGCAAGCGCAAGCTCGGCGCCGAGGGTCTGTTCGATCCCGCCCGCAAGCAGCTGCTGCCCTGGCTGCCGGAGGTGATCGGCGTCGTCACCTCGCCGACCGGCGCCGTCATCCGCGACATCCTGCACCGGCTCGAGGACCGCTTTCCCCGTCATGTGCTGGTCTGGCCGGTCAAGGTGCAGGGCGAAGGCTCGGCCGAGCAGGTCGCGGCGGCGATCCGCGGCTTCAACGACCTGCCCACGGCCGGCCCCATCCCGCGGCCGGACGTGCTGATCGTCGCCCGTGGCGGCGGTTCGCTCGAGGATCTGTGGTCGTTCAACGAGGAGATCGTGGTCCGCGCCGCGGCCGAGAGCGTGATACCGCTGATCTCGGCAGTCGGCCACGAGACCGACGTGACCTTGATCGACTTCGCCGCCGACAAGCGGGCGCCGACGCCAACGGCTGCGGCCGAAATGGCGGTCCCGGTCCGCAGCGAACTGATGCAGGAGGTCGCGAGCCTCGCGCGCCGCGTCAGCGTGTGCTGGCAGCGCGGCCAGGAGAGCCGCCGCAACGAGCTGCGCGCGGCCGCACGCGCCCTGCCCGGCGCGACCGAACTGCTGGCCATCCCGCGGCAGCGGCTGGATTCGGCGGCGGCAACCCTGCCGCGGGCGCTGAAGACCAACACGCATGTGCACTTCCGTCAGTTCGCAGCCGCCAGCGCCAAGCTGACCTTGCGCGTGCTGCATGGCCAGATCGCCCAGGCCGATCATCGACTGGTCGTATCCTCCGAGCGGCTGGCGCTGTCGGCGCGGACGCTGCTGCACCGCAGGCGGGAGCGGTTCGAAACGCTCGAGGCTCGCTTCAAGGCGTCACGCCTCGCCTATGCGCAGGCCAAGCGCCAGGTGATCGCGCGCGAGCGCGACCGCACCGAACGGCTGGCCGATCGCGCCGGCCGCGCGCTGGCGACGTCGATCTCGCGACTGTCGGCGCGCGTCGATCACGCCGGCCAGTTGCTGGCCGCGTTGTCCTATCGCAGCGTGCTGGCGCGCGGCTTCGCGCTGGTGCGCGACGAGGCCGGTCATCCGCTGCATCAGGCCGCGAACATCGGTCCGGGCGCAGCGCTCTCGATCGAGTTTGCCGATGGCGTGGTTGCGGCCACGGCCGATGCGGGACGTCCTGTCCCGATCGCGGCGCCGACGGCACCGAAGCCTGCCCGCGAGAGCAAACCGGCGGCATCGAAACGAACGACGGATCCCGCCGATCAGGGCAGCCTGTTCTGACGGCGCATCAACGCGCCAGCCATTCGGACACCAGCTTCTGCGCGTCGGCGCGGGCTTCGGGATCGGAGCCGACATGACCGCGCTCGGGTGCCGCGGCATCGGCACCCACCTGATGCAGCGGCAGATTGAGCCGATCGAAATCGTGATAGGCGCCGGGATAGACGACGATCCGGGTCAGCGCGCTGCGGCCGCGCGCGCCATCGATCATCTGCCGGCAGGCGGGCGGCGAATAGACATCGTCCAGACCGCCGATCAGGATCAGGGTGGGAACGCGTGCGCTCCAGCCCAGCCCCGACGAGGCACGGCAATCCGGATAGAAGGCCACGGCGGAGCGAAAGTCCGGCGCGACATGCTCGGGCAATTGCGGCCGCACCGCCCACAACAGCGCGCTCGCGCCGCTGGCCCAGCCGACGAGGCTGATGCGGTCCGGCATGGCCCAGTTCTGCCGGGTCAGCCATTTCTGCGCGATCACGATGTCGGCGACGCGCTCGCGCCGGCCGCTGATGCGGCGCTCCTTGACGCGGCATTGCGGGCCGAGCCCGCGCGAGCCATAGCTGTCCGGAAACAGCACGGCCTTGCCCTCCCTGACGAGGTCCACGGCCCAGTCGCGATAGCGCGGCAGCACCGGGTCGGCGCGGCCCGCAAGCCCGCCGCAACCATGCAGCGCGATGACGGTCGGAAATGGTCCCTGCCCGGTCGGCCTGTACAGCTGCGCATGCAGCACGTAGCCTTCCGAGGAAATCTCGATGGCGGCCGGCGCCGGCAGCGACTCCGCCGATGCCGGGAAAACCGTTGCATGGAGCAGACAGACGATGACGGCAACGAGGGAGCGCATCAAACCAGCCGGGCGAGACGAGCGGCGGACAGCCTGAATTCTAGCTAGCATGGAGTATCTTGCCGAAACATCACAAATCAGTGGGTTTTGCGGAAGCGACAGGGGCCCCCATCTGTGATAGGAAACCCCACGAATGGCGTGTCGTGCGCCCGCTGGCGTACATGGATTGGAGATCGCGGACGTGCTCAACAAGTTCGGTCCCTCGGGTCAGGGGGAAGCGCAGGTGCAGTATCTGGATGGCGATTTTCGCGTGATTTCGCCGGGAAGCTACGTGCGATGCGCCGTGACCGACGCACGGATACCGCTCGATGAGCTGAAATATTGGAGCGTCGACCTGCAGGAGGCCTATGCGGTGCCGAGCGCGGTGCTGCAACGGCACTACCCCGGCGCTCTGAAGGCGAACCGCTAAGGGCCGCGGCTGGCGGACAGCCGTTGCGTGACGAACATCCGCAACGCCCGCTGATCGTCGAATTGCAGCGTCACCGGAAATGCGGTGATGGCAAGGCCGGAGCGGACCGGCGTGCAGCCGCCGAGCCGCGCCAGATCTTTCTCCGTCGTCACCAGGCTCAGACCCTGACGCTTCGCCTGCGCCGTCAGAGAGGCGATCTCGTCCGGCGAAAAAGCATGATGATCCGGGAAGGCGCGCTCGGCTTCGACGTCGAGCCCGCTGGCGCGAAGGGTGCGGAAGAAGCGCTGGGGATCGCCGATGCCGGCGAAGGCCAGGATCGGCCGTCCGGCGAGCGCCGCGACGATCTGCGCATCCGGCTGCAGACGGGCCCTGAAAACCGGTTTTCCCGCGGCCTCGACACGCGATGCAACGGCATCGCCGGCATCGCCGCTGCCGACCACGACCAATCCGTCGGTGCGCTTCAGTTGCGGCGGCAGCGGCGCCCGCAGCGGCCCGGAGGGAAACACCCTGGCATTGCCGAGCCCCCGTGCGCCGTCGATCACGATCAGCGCGAGGTCCTTGGTGATCGACGGGTTCTGAAAGCCATCGTCCATCAGGATGACGGAGGCGCCCTGCGCCTTGGCGAGGCCGACGCCGTCCGCGCGCGCGCGCGATACCACCACGGGCACCCGCGCCGCCATCATCAGCGGCTCGTCGCCGACATCGGCCGCGGCGTGAGCGCCGCGATCGACCAGCACGGGTCCACGCAGCCGGCCGCCGTAACCGCGGCTCAGCACGACCGGCTGCTCGCCGAGTTCGCGCAGCAGCGTCGTCATGGCCAGCACGGTCGGCGTCTTGCCGGCGCCGCCGACATGGAAATTGCCGACACAGATCACGGGCACGCCGGCGTCGACCCCGCTCTGCGCCATGCGGCGCGCGGCCACGGCGCCGTAGAGCAGCGAGAGCGGGGACAACAGACGCGATTGCCAGGATCGTGGCCGATGCCAGAAGGCCGGCTCACGCATCGCCGGCGGCCCCCATCTCGAGCCTGACCTGCAGCAGATACGGCTCGAGCGCCGACAGCGTTCGCTCCAGCGCCCCGCCGAGTTGCGCGACGACGCGCGTTCCCGCCCCCGCCAGGCCGTCGCAGGCCGCGGGATCGGCGAGCAGCTGCCGGAATTGCCGGACCAGCGCCTCCGGATCCTGGGCAAGCCTTGCGCCCGCGGCCCGGTCCAGCGCCTCGTAGACTTCGGTGAAGTTGAAGACGTGCGGCCCGTGCACGATGGCGGCACCGAGCTTGACGGCCTCGATCGGATTCTGGCCGCCATGCTCGACCAGCGAGCCGCCCATGAACACGACCGGCGCGAGCCGATAGAACAGGCCGAGCTCCCCCATCGTGTCCGCAACGTAGACATCGGTTCCGGCGAGCGGCTGCGCCTCGTGCGAACGCAAGGCCCCCCGCAGCCCCGCGCCCGCGACGAGTTCGGCGACGGCAGGTCCGCGATGGGGATGGCGCGGCACGATCACCGTGAGCAGCGACGGATGCGACCTGGACAAGGCCTTGTGGGCCGCGATCAGGATCTCGTCCTCGCCCGGATGCGTGGACGCGGCGACGACCACCGGGCGGCCGCGCGTCATGGCCATGAGCCGTTCGAGCTTCGCCGGATCGGCGGGCGGGGCCGGCACGTCGAGCTTGAGATTGCCGGTCGTGATGACGTTGCGCGCGCCGAGCGCGGAGAACCGGTCGGCATCCGCCTGCGACTGCGCGAGAAAGAGGTCGAAGCGTCCGAGCAAGGCGGAGATGGTGCCGGACATGCGGCGCCAGCGCGGGAACGAGCGCGGCGACATGCGGCCATTGATCACGACCATCGGCACCCGCCGCGAGGCCCCGGCCAGGATCAGATTCGGCCAGAGATCGGATTCGATGAACAGCCCGAGCGAGGGACGCCAGTGGTCAAGAAACCGCTCCACGAAGCGCGGCGTGTCATAGGGGACGTATTGATGGATGACGTCGGCCGGGAAGCGCTTGGCCACGATCGCCGCCGACGTCACCGTGCCCGAGGTGATCAGGATGCGGATGTTGAGCGCACGCAGCCGCTCGATCAGCGCTGCGGCCGCCAGCACCTCGCCGACGCTCGCCCCGTGAATCCAGACCAGCGGCCCCTGCGGGCGCGTGTCGTGGCTCAGCCCGCGCCGTTCGTCGGTCCGCTCCGGGTCCTCCTTGCCGTGCCTGAGCCGCTGCCTGATGAAGGCCGGCGCAAGCGGCACCGCCGCCGAGGACAACCCGCGATAGACGCGCAGGGCCATCGGCAGCGGGCTAGCCACTGGACGCTCCCGACACCGGCGGGGGACATGCATCGGGCCGGCCGACGATCTCATAGGCGCGGCGCATGCACTCGTTCAGCGTGGCCTCGAGATCGAGGCGCGCCTGCTCCATCATCGCGGCGTCGGCATCGCGCGGCACGTTGATTTCCTTGATTCCCACCAATGCGCCGCGGCCGAATGGCAAATTGATGGTGGTGCTGTCCCAGTTCTTCAGTCGGACGAAGCGGCTCGTGACCATTGCGAACGGCATGATCGGGCGTCCTGATTCGCGCGCGAGCATGATGATGCCGAGACCCGCTATCCGTGCACGTTTCGGCACATCGGCTGTCGATGCAACATTATAGTTGTCTTCCAGCGCCCGCACCATCTCCTTGAATGCCCCCACTCCGCCTTTGCGGTGGAAGGAGGAGCCATGGTCGCCGGAGCCGCGGATGGTTCCGATGCCAAGCCGCTCGGCCGCGATCGCGTTGAACTCGCCGTCGCGATGCCTGGAGATCAGCACCTTGGCGCGATAGCTCGGCTTGTTCTTGATGAACGGCGTCAGCAGATGCTGGCCATGCCAGAACGCGAAGATCGCCGGCATCTGCGGCTCGACGATGTCGTAGACATCGGGCGGCTCGTAGGTGAAGCGGTTGGTCAGCCACACCAGGCGGAGGTACTCGGCTGCGAGGAACCCGACAGCGCGCTGGAACCAGCCGCTGCGCAGCATATTGCGGATCAGATGTTGCAAGTGAGAAGCTTTGCGTCTTACGTCTTCGCGTCCTGACCGGGATCGAGCAGCCGGTGCAGATGCACGATGAAATAACGCATGTGGGCGTTGTCCACCGTCATCTGCGCCTTGGCTCGCCAGGCGGTGTGGGCCGAGGCGTAGTTGGGATAGACGCCGACGATGTCCACCTTGTCGAGATCTTTGAATTCGTTCGTGTCGAGGTTGACGAGCTCGCCGCCGATCACGAGGTGGAGGAGCTGCTGCGAGGCGCTATCTGTCATCGGTCTCGTTCCTAATCAACGCGCCTTGCGGGCGGCCTGGCCGGTGCGATCCGAGGGGTAATCAGCTCTGCGGCAACTGGCGATAGTGGCTGACGATGTCAGCATGTCGATCGCGTCCCGCTGCTACCAGCACCCCATGGGCCACGTCCGGACGATTATAGAGGATCGCCTCGCCCGACAATGCGCTCATTTTACCACCCGCTTCCTGCACGATCAAATGAGCCGCCGCAAGGTCCCAATCGCGGCTTTGTCCGCCTGCAAAAGCGGCATCGAGCGCACCGTGCGCGACACGGCAGAGCCGCAGCGCCAATGATCCGATGCGCGGATGGAGTTCGACGCGAGCCGAATCCGTCGCAAGCCGCTCAACCAGCGGTTTGGGACCGGCAACCCGCGCAAAGTCGATGCCCGTCCCGGTCGAAGCCGCGACCTTCTCGTCGTTCAGGGTGGTGCCGCCGCCGCGCGCGGCGAAGAAGAACTCCTCGCTGGCCGGGACATAGACCGCAGCGAGGATCGGCGCACCATGCTCGACCAGTGCCACGCTCACGCACCAATCGTTACGGCCCCCGAGATAGGAGCGGGTGCCGTCGATCGGATCGACGATCCAGACCCGCGAGCGGGCGAGCCGCGACGGATCGTCGGCGCTCTCTTCGGACAGCCAACCATAATCCGGCGTCGCCGCTCGCAGCCGGCGTTCGAGCAGCGCATCGACGGCCATGTCGGCTTCGGACACCGGGGACGACGCCCCCTTGGTCCATTTGCGCAGCTCCGTGCCGAACATCGCGCGCGCCAGCTCGCCGGCTTCGCGCACCGCCTGCTTCAGAAGTCCGGCCTCCGCGGCCAGCTTCGCCTGGTCGGAGCTGTCGATGTCACCGTCCGCCAAGCGTGAGTCCTTCGATGCGCACCGTCGGCGCATTGACCCCATAGCGGAACTGCAGATCGCTGGCGGGCGTCATCGACTTGAAGATCTCGAACAGGTGGCCGGCGATCGTCACCTCGCTCACCGCATAGCCGATCTCGCCATTCTCGATCCAGAAGCCGGAAGCGCCCCGGCTGTAGTCGCCGGTGACGCCGTTGACGCCGGAGCCGATCAGGTCGGTGACATAGAAGCCCTGCTTGATGTCAGAGATCAGGTCTCTCGCGGTGACCACGCCGGCCTCGAGATGCAGATTGAACGGTCCCGGCGAGGGCGAGGACGATACGCCGCGATGGGCATGGCCCGTCGTCACCATGCCGAGCTCGCGGGCGGTGCCCGAATCCAGCAGCCACGTCGTCAGCACGCCGTCATCGACCAGCGCCGTTGGCTTCACCTTGACGCCTTCGGCATCGAATGGCTGCGACCGCAGGCCGCGCCGACGCAGCGGATCATCGATGATGCGGATGCCCTTGGCGAACAGCTGCGCGCCGAGCTTGTCCTTCAGGAAGCTGGTCTTGCGGGCGATCGAGGCGCCGTTGATGGCGCCGACGAGATGGCCGACCAGCGAGCCGGAGACGCGCGGATCGAACACCACCGGCACCTTGCAGGTGGCGACCTTGCGCGGATTGGCGCGGGCCACGGCGCGCTCGCCGGCGCTGCGCCCGACGGTTGCGGGCGGCAGCAGATCGGCGCCGTGGGGAGCCGCCGTGTAGTCGTAGTCGCGTTCCATGCCGGTGCCTTCGCCGGAGATCGCGGTCGTCGAAATGCTCTGGCTCGAGCGCAGATAGGCGCCGTGAAAGCCGTCGCTCGTCACCAGCACCATGCCGCCGATGCCCGTCGAGGCCGATGCGCCACCGGACTTGGTCACGCCCTTGACGCCGAGCGCTGCAGCCTCCGCCTCCTGGGCGCGCCGCTCCAGTTCCGCGGTCGAAGGGATTTCCGGATCGAGCAGATCGAGTTCGGGAATGTCACGCGCCAAGAGCGCGGGATCGGCGAGGCCGACATATTTGTCGTCCGGCGCCACCCGCGCCATCGCCACCGCGCGCTCGGCCAGCCGTGCCACGCCATCGCCGCTGACGTCGTTGGTCGACACCACCGCCTGGCGCTTGCCCACCAGCACCCGCAGGCCGACATCGTCGCCTTCCGAGCGTTCCGACTCCTCGACGCGCCCGTCACGGACCTCGACGCCTTGCGAGACGCCGCGCACCGCGATCGCGTCGGCGGCATCGGCGCCGGCCTTGCGCGCCGCCTCGACCAGCCGTTCGGCGAGCGTTCGGAGGGCGGACTGATCGAGCAGATCTGATTGGGCGGAAGTCGAGGATGCAGCGGCTGAGGGGGAAGAGGTCACGAACACGATCCGATCGATGTCAGGTGGGCGGCGAAGACGGCTCAATCCAGACGAAATGTGGCCTGCTCACGCCGACTTCAAGCAGCCAGGCAGACACCACAACGGATTGTCGGCAAATCGGCAAGGTCTCGTCAATCATGCGGGGCAAGCGGTTGTCAATCATGACGGTAAGAGGATCATGCGTGACGACTGATTAACCAGGCTTCTTAAGCTGATACGGGCGGGGCGCGTGGCAAGGTCTCACGCATCGACCGGGAGCATAATCCCGGCGGGGAGATCAAGCCGTGAGGCGTCAAACAGCAACAGGCGGAAGCAATTCCGCTGGGTCGAGCCGCGTACTGCGGCTCGACCCTCTTTCCCTGCCCGTCTCGTACAGCGCGCACGACACCCGTGCCGATGGCGGAATCCGGCAGATCGAATTGCACCGGGAGCGCGTGGTCCTGCGCCGTGCCGTGAGCGGCATGCGCATGGCCGTGAATCTCCGGGTCAGCGATTTTCTCGGCATCGCGCTCCGCGAGATCGACGACGCGCAGGTGATGCTGGTGCTGGTCCACCGTGACCCCTCGCTCACCATCCCGCTATGCGTCAGCGACGACCAGGATGAGATCGTTGCCGCCTGGGCGATGTGGAGCGAGACCTTCGCGCTGCCTCAGTTGCAGGACGCAAGGCGCGAGGCTGCGCCGCGTCGCCGCCGCCGCAACGCCATCCGTTCCCGCCGTCCGCGCTTCCTGATGCGCCGCCGTGTCGGACATCTGCTCAACCCGGCGTCGATCCATCGCGGCGAGCACGAGATCATCGCGCGGAACTGATCAGCTCGCGCGCATTACGGCATCGACCAGCAGGCCTGCGAACAGCAGCAGTCCTGCATCGCGGTTCGACTTGAACACCCGCAGGCACAGCGCGGAATCGGCAATGTCGAGACGCCGGATCTGCCAGCCGAGATGTACTGCGAAACAAGCAAGCCCGACCCAGGCCGCGACGTGCACATGGGCGGTGACGAACGCCCCCGCGATCAAGACGACGGCAAGTGCGTAGAAGATGACGAGCGCCAGATGCGTGCGCTCGGCGAACAGGCGCGCCGTCGACTTGATGCCGATCAGCGCGTCATCCTCCGCGTCCTGATGCGCATAGATCGTGTCGTAACCGATCACCCATGAGATCGCGCCGGCATAGAGCAACAGCGCCGTGGCATCGATGCGGCCGAACGCGACGGCAAATCCCATCAGCGCGCCCCATGAGAAGGCGAGGCCGAGCACGAGCTGCGGCCACCAGGTGACGCGCTTCATGAACGGGTAGATCGCGACGATCAGCAGCGATGCGATGCCGGTGCCGATCGCGAAGCGGTTGAACTGCAGCAGCACCACGAGCCCGACCAGGGCCTGCGCCACCAGAAACGCCAGCGCCTGCCTGACGCCGACCTGCCCCGCGGGAATCGGTCGCGAGCGCGTGCGCTCCACCCTGGCGTCGAGATCGCGGTCGGTGATGTCGTTCCAGGTGCAGCCGGCACCGCGCATGGCAAAGGCGCCGACGAAGTAGAGTCCGATCCACGCCGGAAGCATCGACAGGCTTCCTGCCATCCCGGCTGCCAGCGCGGCCGCCCACCAGCACGGCATCAGCAGCAGCCAGGATCCGATCGGGCGATCGTATCGGGCGAGCCGCAGATAGGGCCGGCTCCAGGCCGGCGCCAGCGTGTCGACCCAATTGCCGGTCGCGTCAGCAACGCGGACGGCGGTGTCGCTCATCGCGTGAGAACGTTGCCGGTGAGGGTGTCGAAGGCCGAGCCGCCCTTCTTCGCCGTATTGGCTTCAGGCAGCGAGGCCGACGAGCCGATGACGTCGCTGAGACTGGGCGCGGCCGGGCCGCCGCCGCCCTTCTGCATCTGCTCCGCCACAGTGCAGACCTTCTGCTGAATGCCTTCGGTGCCCTTGTGGTTGGTCTTCAACTGCTCGGCGATCTGGCTGGGGATGCCACACTTCGTCGCGTTGGCCTCGACATATTTGATCATCTTGATCTCGGCCTGGCCGAAGCTCTTGAACAGCTTGCAGGCCTCGACCGGCGTGGCTTTGCGCTTGCTCGCGGCCTGGATCAATTTGCCGCGCCGCTCGGCTTCCTCGCGCAGTGGCACGAATTCCTTCATGCAGTTTTCCCCAGGACCACCCTGGGGAGGTGCCGCTGCGAAGCCACCCCCGCCGCCGCCGAAAGCCGCCGGACCGGGGCTGGGAAACGCATTGGCCGGCGGGGCCGAGTTGCCGTTGATGGGCGGAAACGGCGACGCGTTCGACTGGGTCTGGGTCTGCGTCTGGCCCGGCAGCGGCGCTGGAAATGCGCTCTGCGCCGACGCTTGGCCTGCGGTCATCATGACGGCGGCGACGATGAGCGGCGCGATGCGATGGCGGACGATCAAGGCTGGTTCTCCGGCAAGACCAAGAATGCTCAACACTTCCGGACGAAAGCACGATCCGATCCGGGGCTTTTACGATTCCCGCCCGCCAGGCACAACCGGGGATTTGGGCAGCCGCGGCGGAGAGACGCAGCCGCCCGTCGGATAAGGTCCGTCTCGGGACTCGAATCATGCGGTCCACATCTGAGGATGCAACCAGCCGCAAATTCTGCCGATCAAATCCTGGTCATCACGCTCGCAGCCGGCCGGTTCCCGCTACCGCCAATCATTCCGATATGCGGTTCCAGACTCAGGTGGCGGTACAGACCTTCCGCATCACCGTCAGGGTGTTCTCGTGATTCGCCTTCAGCTGATCGGTGATCTTGGCCGGAATCCCGCACATCGAGGCATGCGCCACGGCGTAGTCGAGCATTTTCGTCTGGGCGAGCTCGTAGTCATGCACCAGCTGGCAGGCCTCTCCCGGCGCAAAGCGGCGCTCGGTCGCCGCCTTGAGCAGCTTGGCGCGGCGGGCGGCTTCGTCCCGCAGCGGCGTGAATTCCTTCAGGCAGCTTTCGGGCGGGCGAAAGCCGGGGGCGGCGATGGCCGCCCCGGACGCCGCACCGGGGTTGGACGTCTGGGGTGCCGCGCTCTTGTCGTCGGCCCGCGCGGATCCCGCGGCCGTTCCCGCGATCACCACAGCGAGCCCCCAAAGGCGCCAGGTCCGATGTCTGCAGATCACGGCTGTTCTCCTCATCAAGGCTTCCGACGCCGTCCGGAATCCCGCCCGATTGGATGGCCGCCATTCCGGCCGGCATCCAATCGGTAAAATCTGTCGACAGCGCGACCAAAAGGCGCCACGCCAGGGCAGCCCGCCTGACGGGGCTCCGGCGTTCCGCGCCGGCGCCTCGTTCAGCCGGCAACGTCCATCATCCACACCTCGTCGCGCCATGCCCGAATACGACTTCACCGCCCCGCGCCTGTTCGTCGATGCGCCCCTGCAGGAAGGGGGCGCCGTCGCGCTGGAGCGCCAACAGAGCAATTATCTCGGCAACGTGCTGCGGCTCGGCGCAGGCGATCACGTGCTGGTCTTCAACGGCCGAGACGGGGAGTGGCAGGCCGCGATCGGCGGCCGCAAGCGGCCGGACGGCCTGACCATCGAGCAGCGGACCCGGCCGCAGGACCGCCTCCCCGACATCGCCTACGTGTTTGCGCCGCTCAAGCATGCCCGGCTCGATTACATCGTGCAGAAGGCGGTCGAGATGGGCGCGGCGCGGCTGGAACCCGTGCTCACCCGACATACCCAGGTCTCACGGGTCAACGGCGAGCGGATGCGCGCCAACGTGATCGAGGCGGCCGAGCAATGCGGTATTCTGAGCCTGGCCGAGGTCAGGGATCCGGTGCCGCTGGAGCGCTTCCTCGGTCAGCGCGCGGCGTCACGGCTGTTGGTGTTCTGCGACGAGGCCACCGACCTCGCCGACCCCGTACAGGCGCTGCGCGACGATATGCATGCCGGCATCGACGTGCTGATCGGCCCGGAGGGCGGCTTTGCCGCCGACGAACGCGAGCTGCTGCTGCGCCAGCCGCGCGTGATCAGGCTGGCCCTCGGGCCTCGGATCCTGCGCGCCGATACGGCCGGCGTTGCCGCCCTCGCCCTGGTGCAGGCCACGCTCGGCGACTGGGCGGCACGCGGTTAAGCCATCCGGCCAATTGTGGCTGATCCCGGCCATTGCCAGTCGAAACCGCCGGACGGCCATGCTAAGGGGCTGCCGCCGCCCTTCTGGGGCGCCAATCCAGCTTGGAACCTGATCGACATGACCGGACCCGCTCCGACCGGACCCGCCGCGTGGGCGGACACGCTGCTGCAGTCGTTCGCCGAGGCCGGCTATCAGCGAGCCCAGCCGGCCATCCTGCAGCCGGCCGAACCGTTCCTCGACCTCTCGGGCGAGGACATCCGCAAGAGCCTGTATCTGACGACGGATGCCGGCGGCGAGGAGCTGTGCCTGCGGCCCGACCTGACCATTCCCGTCGCCCGCGACTATCTGGCTTCGCCCCGTGCCGGGCAGCCGGCCGGTTTCAGCTATCTCGGTCCCGTATTTCGCTACCGCGGCGGTCGGCCCAGTGAGTTCCTGCAGGCGGGCATCGAATCGTTCGGGCGCAAGGATCATCCGGCGGCGGACGCCGAAATGCTGGCGCTGGCGATCGAGGCGACCGCGGCCGCGGGCCTCGCCGAGGTCGACATCCGCACCGGCGACGTCGCGCTGTACACCGCCCTGATCGACGCGCTCGATCTCTACCCGGTCTGGCGGCGGCGGCTGATCAAGGACTTCAACCGCAAGCGCACGCTGGCCCAGGACCTGGAGCGGCTGGCGATCGCCGCGGTGGCGCCGCGCAACGAATATGAGGGCGTGCTCGCCGCGCTGGCCGGCTCCGACCGCAAGGCGGCGCTCGCCCTCGTCACCGACCTGATGTCGATCGCCGGCGCCACCGCCGTCGGCGGCCGCACCGTGGCCGAGATCGCCGATCGCTTCCTGGAGCAATCGACCTTGAAGAGCGGCGCGCTGCCGCGCGACGCGCTCGACCGTATCAAGCGTTTCCTGGCCATCACCGGCAGTCCGACCGAGGCGATCCAGCAGCTTCGCGCCCTCGCCGCCGACGCCAGGCTCGACATTTCGGCGGCCATCGACGCGCTGGAGGCGCGCACCGGCTTCATGGCCCAGCGCGGCATCGACATCGCCAAGGTGCGCTTCGCCACGGCGTTCGGCCGCGGCCTCGACTACTACACCGGCTTCGAATTCGAGCTGCATCGTCCTGACAATGGCGACGAGCCGCTGGTCGCGGGCGGCCGCTATGACGGTCTGCTGAGCCAGCTCGGCGCCGCCTCGTCCATTCCCGCCGTCGGCTTCTCGATCTGGATCGAGGGCCTGGCCCAGAGCAGCGCCGCGGGCCAGAGCCCGCGCGGGAGAGCATCATGAGCGGCCCCCTCGTCCTCGCCGTTCCCTCCAAGGGCCGCCTGCAGGAGAATGCCGAGGCGTTCTTCGGCCGCGCCGGCCTGACGCTGTCCAAGCCCGGCGGCGCGCGCGACTATCGCGGCACCATTGCGGGCCTCGACAATGTCGAGATCGCCTATCTCTCCGCGAGCGAGATCGCCTCGCAATTGGCGCGCGGCACCGTGCATCTCGGCGTCACCGGCGAGGACCTGGTGCGCGAGAGCATCACCGATGCCGACCAGCGGGTGCTGCTGATCGATACGCTCGGCTTCGGCGGCGCCAACGTCGTGGTCGCCGTGCCGCAGGCCTGGATCGACGTCCGCACCATGGCCGATCTCGACGACGTCACCACCGGCTTCCGCGCCCAGCACAATCGCCGCATGCGGGTCGCGACAAAGTACATCAACCTGACGCGCAGCTTCTTCGCGACCCACGGCATCGTCGACTACCGCATCGTCGAGAGCGCCGGCGCTACCGAGGGTGCGCCCGCGGTCGGCACCGCCGAACTGATCGTGGACATCACCAGCACGGGATCGACGCTCGTCGCCAACGGGCTGAAGGTGCTGGACGACGGCGTGATCCTGCGCAGCCAGGCCAATCTGGTCGCCTCCCGCGACGCCGACTGGTCGGACGGTCCGCGCGAGAGCGCCCGAATCATTCTCGACCACATTCACGCCCGTGCCCGCGCCAGCAAATACCGCGAGGTCCGCACGCGATTCAAAGGATGCGACGCAGCAATGCTGACCGAGGCGCACAACCGGTTCGGCGTCGTGGCGCCGTTCGGCGGCCCGACCTCGTCGGGCATGCTGACCCTGCACTGCCCGCCGGCGCAGATCTACGCGCTCGGCAGTTTTCTGCGCGGACATGGCGCCGAGACGGTATCGGTGGCCTCCCTGGACTATGTGCTCGACCGCGAGAATCCGCTGTTTGCCCGCCTCGAGGCCTTCCTGCGATCATAAATCGCCGTTCATCGTAGCGACAGGTGAACGGGACTACCCTATGTTGGCAGGAGAACGAGGACTCTGAGCGATGCTGGGAACTGACGTGTCCGACCTGACCACGACCGCGGCCGACGCCGCGTCGCAGGGGCTGTCGATCGTTATCCCCGTCTACAACGAGGGCGCGGGACTGACGGCGCTGCACGAGCGGCTGAACGGCCTCGCCCACACTTTACGGCAGCGCTTCGGCCTCGCCTGCGAGCTCGTCTATGTCGACGACGGCAGCCGCGACAACACGCTCGCGATCGCCCGCGCCTTGCAGGCCGATGCGCTCGACGTCCAGGTGGTGTCGCTGTCGCGCAATTTCGGCAAGGAGGCGGCGCTGATGGCCGGCCTCGATCACGCCCGGCGCGGCGCCGTGCTGTTCATGGACGGCGACGGCCAGCATCCGCCGGCGCTGGTCGAGCAGCTCGTCTCGCATTGGATCAAGGACGGCTATGACGTCGTCTATACCGCGAAGGCGCATCGCGACAACGAGCCGTTTCTGCGCCGCGTCGCGGTGCGCGGCTTCTATTCGCTGATCAACTGGGGTGCGCGGCAGAAGATCCCCGAGGATGCCGGCGACTTCCGCCTGCTGTCGCCGCGCGCCGTGGCCGCGCTGCGCCAGCTGCCGGAGCGCAACCGCTTCTTCAAGGGGCTGGCGAGCTGGATCGGCTTCCGCCAGATCCGCGTCGACTACGAACCCGCGGCCCGTGCCCACGGCGTCACGACCTTCAACGTGACGAGCCTGCTCGGCCTGTCGATCGAGGGGCTGACGTCGTTCTCGGTGGCGCCGCTGCGCGTCGCCAGCCTGCTCGGCATCCTCTTGGCGTCGGGCGCGTTCCTGTTCGGCCTCTCGATTCTGTGGGAGACCTTCACCACCGGAAAATCGGTGCCGGGCTATCCCTCGCTGATGGTCGGCCTGATGACGATCGGCGGCGTGCAGCTGATCATGATCGGCATCATGGGCGAGTATATCGGCAAGATCCTTTCCGAGCTGAAGGCGCGGCCGATCTACTTCGTCGCCGAGCACAGCGAGAAGCGCGCCGCGCTCGACGCGCGCAGCGACGGCACCGAGAGGAATGCCGCCGAATGAGCGAGGCGCCGCACCGGCGCATCTGGCTGTGCGCCGATGATTACGGCATCAGTCCCGGGGTCAACAGCGCCATCCGCGACCTGATCGCGCGCGGCCGCTTGAACGCGACCTCGGTGATGACGGTGGGCGCCGCGATCGGACGCGACGAGGTCAGCGAACTGACCAAGGTCGCGGCCGACAGCCCGCGCTGCGCCATCGGTCTGCACGTCACGCTGACCGCGCCGTTCCGGCCGCTGACGATGCACTTCCGTCCCGCTGAAGGCGGCATGTTCCTGCCGTTTCCCAAGCTGCTGCGCGCCGGGATGACCCGCCGGCTCGACCCCGAGATGATCCGCGCCGAGGTGATGGTGCAACTGGCGGCGTTCGGCGAGCTGTTCGGCCGCGCGCCCGATTTCGTCGACGGCCACCAGCATGCCCAGCTGTATCCGCAGGTGCGCGAGGGCTTCCTCGCCGCCGTCAAGGAAGCGGCCCCGTCGGCCTGGGTGCGCCAGGGCGGCCGCAACGTGCCGCTGACGGAGCGGCTGCGGGCGCCGAAGGCGCTGCTGCTCGACGTGCTCAGCGCGCAATTCCGCCGTCACGCCAGCCGCGCCGGGATCGCCTTCAATCCCGCCTTCGCCGGCGCCTACGACTTCACCAGGGCGTCCGACTTCGGCAGCCTGATGGACGGTTTCCTGAACGAACTGCCCGAACATGGGCTCGTGATGTGCCATCCCGGCTTCGTCGACGACGTCCTCGTCGCGCTCGATCCGTTGACCGCGCAGCGCGAGCATGAGCACGCCTATCTCGCAGGCGAGCACTTCCCCGCACTGCTGGACCGGCGCCGGATGACACTCGCCTGAGCCGATCTTTTGCCCCGGTGACGAACAAACGCCTGTCGGCGACGTTTCATCCTGAACGCAGCCGGCGTGAAGCTCGAAAGTGCCTCGCAAACTCACTGACGCTTTGTCGCATACGGAAATTTAATCCGCGGCCCGACTGGCCGGACCACAAAGTCCCCCTAAATCTTGGCCGCGCTTCGCCGGAACAAGGCAAGCGGCAGGAGAACCACATGACACCGCAAGAACGCCAACTCATCGACGATCTGTTCGACCGGCTCGCCAAGTTGGAGAGTGCGCCGCGTGATCCCGAGGCTGCCGCCGCCATCTCCCAGGGGCTGCAGCAGGCACCCCATGCCGTCTACGCGCTGGTGCAGACGGTGCTGGTGCAGGACGAGGCCCTGAAGCGCGCCAACGCCCGCATTGAGGAGCTGCAGCACGCTCAGGCCCCGCAGCAGGCCCCCTCCGGCGGCTTCCTCGATTCGATGCGGGACAGCATCTTCGGCTCGAACAGCCGCGGCTCGGTTCCCAACGTGCCGCCGCCATCGGCCAGCCGGCCGGTGTGGAACAGCGGCCAGGCCATGCCGCCGGCCTATCAGGGCCAGCCCGGTTATCCCGCTCAGCCCGGCCCTTATGATCAAGGCGGCTCCGGCCAGCCGCGCGGCGGCATGTTCGGCGGCGGAGGTGGCTCGTTCCTCGGAACGGCGGCAGCGGCGGCGGCCGGCATGGTCGGCGGTTCGCTGCTGCTCGGCGGCATCCGCTCCATGATGGGCGGCGGTCAGCACCAGGCCTTCGGCGACACCACGATCATCGAAGAGCGGGGCGGCGGCGCCAGCCCGTGGAGCGGCGACCAGTCCGGCGGCTCGCTGGCGCAGGATGCGGGCCTCGGCGATATCGGCCGCTCCGGCGACGGCGGCGGCCGTGCCGGCCTGTTCGACCAGGCCTCGTCCGACAATAGCGGCAATGACGGCGACGATGCCGATTTCGACGCCGACGACGGCTATGGCAACGATGACGACGGCGGCAGCGACTACGCCTGACGCATCGTCCTCATCACGCCCGAAAATCGCGCAGGCCGCCCGGTGGGCGGCCTTCTTGCGTGAGGATCACCGTCGGGCCGGCGGTCGTCAGAGCACGATCACCCGGGCGCCGACGTTCACGCGTCCATAGAGGTCGATCACGTCCTCGTTGCGCATCCGGATGCAGCCCGACGAGACGTTGGTCCCGATCGTCCAGGGCTCGTTGGAGCCGTGGATCCGGTAGAGCGACGAGCCCAGATACATGGCGCGGGCGCCGAGCGGATTCTGCGGTCCCCCTTCCATGTGCCGCGGCAAATCGGGCCGGCGAGCGAGCATCTCGGCGGGCGGCGTCCAGTCCGGCCATTCGCGCTTGGCGGAGATCGTCTTCACGCCCGACCAGGTGAAGCCGGGACGGCCGACGCCGATACCATAGCGCAGCGCCCGGCCCTCGCCCTGCACCAGGTAGAGGAACTTGTTCGGTGTATCGATGACGATGGTGCCCGGCCTTTCTTTGCCGTCATAGTCAACGATCTGTTTCTCGTATTTCGGATCGAGCGGCCGCTGCGTCTGCTCATAGGCCTCCTCGTCCGGATATCCCTGCGGGGCTGCTGCGCCCGGCATCGACGGCTGCGGCCCGTAATAGGACGGCTGCTGCTGGTACATCGGCTGTCCCGACTGCGGCACGGCGCGCCCGCCTTGCGGATCGCCGAACAGGAATTCGATGAAGCCGCCGCCCATGCGCGAGCGCTCGACATAGGCGGTGCGCACCGGCGCCGTCTGCTGCGGCGGGCCGCTATAGATCACGGTCGGCTGCTGAAAACCCTGGGCCTCGGCCCGAGCCAGACCTGCATAATAAACGCATGCGCCGGCCAGCAGCGCTGTGGAGAATGATCTGAACATCGACGTACTCTGTACTGTTTCGTCTGAAGACTGTTCGTCGCGCGAGGCTTCGAGGCCGCCGCGTATCGTCAATAAAGAGCAAAACCCGATCGCTTTGGTAAACGCAGACCGCCGCGGGATTCACCATCGCTCCGGATGGGGGCGGATTCGGTCGCTAGCGTTTATTTTGCATGAAGGCCCGGGCCGCATGGTTAATCGTCGATGCACGGCGCACGCGGGCGTTGTGCAACCGCGGTTCCCGGGCGTGAACGCGATGTTAAATAGCCTCCGAGTAGAACTGACGTCAGTAAAAGGTCAGGGACACTCTCATGCCGGTTCGCAAGCGTTTCCGTATCGAAGAAGCCATCGTCGGCCATATGCCGGAGCCCGAGTTCGTGGGCGGCGAGATCGGCCCCAACCACAAGGAAATCATGGACGAGCTCCGCGCGATCCGCGCCCAGATGGCCAACGCCATCCGCAGCGGCGGAAACAGCAATGCCAACGCCGCCATCGAAGAATCGGCGGCACGTGAGGTCGCCGAGGCGCGCGCTCTGCTCGAGACCTATCGCGCTCAGATCGAGCAGTGCGAGAAGCTGAAGGTCGAGCTGGACCTGATCCATGACGCGATCAACCGCACCAAGGGCGAGATCGCGACGCTCCATGCCAAGAGCTTCAACGGCGAGGAGATGGCCAAGGTCAACGGCGAACTCGGCGCGGTCGTCGGTGGCACCGAGCAGGCCACCCAGCAGATTTTGGAGGCCGCCGAAGCGATCGACAATGCCGCCAGCGCGCTTGCCAAGGTGGACTCGGCCGATCAGCAGAAGATCCTGAGCGAGGACATCCAGGAGCGCGTCGTCTCGATCTTCGAGGCCTGCAACTTCCAGGACCTGACCGGCCAGCGCATCAACAAGGTCATGACCACGATGAAGTTCATCGAGCACCACATCGTGGTGATGATGGACATCTGGGGCGGCGTCGACGCCATCAAGGCGCATGTGCCGCCGATCGTCGACACCCGCGAGGGCGACGCCAGGCTGCTGAACGGTCCGAAGGCGGAAGGCGACATCGGCCACGCCTCACAGGACGACATCGACGCGATGTTCAACTGAGGCCAATTCAGCGGCCGAGGCAATGCCTCCGTCAAGCCAATCAGAGCATATGAAGCGCCGGCGTCACCGCCGGCGTTTTTCGTTCATCCTGTGAGGGAGTGGACGATGCGCCTGGATCTCAGGCGCGCGGTCCGCAGCGGACATAGACCATCGTCTGGTAGCGGGTCGCCGCGTCCTTGTCGATGAAACGGGTGATCAGCACCCGGCCGTCGAACGACACGACCTCGCGATCCTGCTCACCGCCCGGAGGGCCGGCGGGACCGATGTAGTTCTTGCCGCTGGCGGAACCCTTCAGCCGCAGTTCCTGCGGCGTTGCCTGGTCGGCCAGATGCATCACGACACCGCCGGACGAGCCGGCGCCGATCGTATACGGCTGTCTGCACTGTGCCAGCGCCATCTTCTCGGTTCGCGCGCGGTCGTTCGGATTGTTGTAGGCGGCAAGGCCCCATTTGCCCACGAGATCTTCAGCCCGGATCGTCGCCGGCACCTCCGGCTCGACCGGGGCCTCGGTTTGCGTAGGCGTCGACGGCGACAGGTTGAAGCCGCCGGCGCACGCCCCCAGGAAGATCGTGAGCGTCGACGCGATACCGAGATTGGCGATCGGCCGCGCGCACCGTGGACTCGTCATGGCATCCCCTTAGGAACAAGATCGTGGCTGCCCCCGTCCGGCAACCAAGCGCAAAAAGCGCGTCGGAGCAACGACGTCGGATGGCGACGCCGCTCCACTAACATGTCTGGCCCGGGACAACATCCCCTAACAGCCTCAAGAAGGGCTTAACCGCCGGCCTTTGCTTGACAGGATCGGCGCCAAGCCATATTTCCGGCAGCGGTCTTTAGCACTCGGAGGGCATGATTGCTAAGGCCGCGAGTCAGTTGGTGTCACGTGGGCGCCAAATGTGGCCGGATTCAGATTTCCTCCGACAGCAACCTACCGAAACACCCCCAAAGGGATCCGTCATGGCTAAATCGAAGTTTCGTCCCCTGCACGATCGCGTCGTGGTTAAGCGCATCGACGCCGAAGAGAAGACCAAGGGCGGCATCATCATTCCCGACTCCGCCAAGGAAAAGCCCTCGCAGGGCGAAGTCGTCGCCGTCGGCCCGGGCGGCCGCGACGAGAGCGGCAAGCTGATCCCGATCGACGTCAAGGTCGGCGACCGCGTGCTGTTCGGCAAGTGGTCCGGCACCGAGGTCAAGCTGGACGGCGAGGAGCTCCTCATCATGAAGGAGTCCGACATCATGGGCGTGGTCGCCTGATCCCAACCGTCCAGGGCGGCGCCCTGCCGCCTTGGACGATAGCGCTCTGCAACCTCGTCGAGGCTACAGACGGGCGGTCACGCCCCTGGCCTTCGTGGTCCACTCCAGGAGAAATTTGAAATGGCAGCCAAGGACGTCAAATTCGCCGGCGACGCACGCGACCGCATGCTGCGCGGCGTCGACATTCTCGCCAACGCCGTCAAGGTGACGCTCGGCCCGAAGGGCCGCAACGTCGTCATCGAGAAGAGCTTCGGCGCTCCCCGCATCACCAAGGACGGCGTCACCGTCGCCAAGGAGATCGAGCTCGAGGACAAGTTCGAGAACATGGGCGCGCAGATGCTGCGCGAGGTCGCTTCCAAGACCAACGACCTGGCCGGCGACGGCACCACCACCGCGACCGTGCTCGCCCAGGCCATCGTCCGTGAGGGCGCCAAGGCGGTTGCGGCCGGCATGAACCCGATGGACCTCAAGCGCGGCATCGACACCGCGGTGGCCGCGGTCATCAAGGACATCGAGAAGCGCGCCAAGCCGGTCGCCTCCTCCGCCGAGGTCGCCCAGGTCGGCACCATCTCCGCCAACGGCGACGCCGCGATCGGCAAGATGATCGCCCAGGCGATGCAGAAGGTCGGCAACGAGGGCGTGATCACGGTCGAGGAGAACAAGTCGCTCGAGACCGAGGTCGACATCGTCGAGGGCATGAAGTTCGACCGCGGCTATCTGTCGCCGTACTTCGTCACCAACGCCGAGAAGATGACCGCCGAGCTCGACGACGTCTACGTGCTGCTGCACGAGAAGAAGCTGTCGGGCCTGCAGGCCATGCTGCCGGTGCTCGAAGCCGTCGTGCAGTCGGGCCGTCCGCTGCTGATCATCGCCGAGGACGTCGAGGGCGAGGCCCTGGCCACGCTGGTCGTCAACCGCCTGCGCGGCGGCCTCAAGGTCGCGGCCGTCAAGGCGCCGGGCTTCGGTGACCGCCGCAAGGCCATGCTGGAAGACATCGCGATCCTGACCGGCGGTCAGCTGATCTCGGAAGACCTCGGCATGAAGCTCGAGAACGTCACGATCAAGATGCTCGGCCGCGCCAAGAAGGTCGTGATCGACAAGGAGAACACCACGATCGTCAACGGCGCCGGCAAGAAGGCCGACATCGAGGCGCGCGTCGGCCAGATCAAGGCGCAGATCGAGGAGACCACCTCGGACTACGACCGCGAGAAGCTGCAGGAGCGGCTGGCCAAGCTCGCCGGCGGCGTCGCGGTGATCCGCGTCGGCGGTGCGACCGAGATCGAGGTCAAGGAGAAGAAGGACCGCGTCGAGGACGCCCTCAACGCGACCCGCGCCGCGGTTCAGGAAGGCATCGTCCCCGGCGGCGGCGTGGCCCTGCTGCGCGCCAAGAAGGCGGTCGGCCGCATCACCAACGCCAATTCGGACGTCCAGGCCGGCATCAACATCGTGCTGAAGGCGCTCGAGGCTCCGGTGCGCCAGATCTCCGAGAACGCCGGCGTCGAGGGCTCGATCGTGGTCGGCAAGATCCTGGACGAGAAGTCCGAGACCTTCGGCTTCGACGCCCAGACCGAGGACTATGTCGACATGGTCGCCAAGGGCATCATCGACCCGGCCAAGGTCGTCCGGACCGCGCTGCAGGACGCCTCGTCGGTCGCCGGCCTGCTGGTCACCACCGAGGCGATGGTCGCCGAGCTGCCGAAGGAAGCAGCTCCCGCGATGCCGGCCGGCGGCGGCATGGGTGGCATGGGCGGTATGGGCTTCTGAGGTCCATCGATACCACCTGACGCATTCAGAAGGCCGCCTCCGGGCGGCCTTCTTTTTGGCCGAGTGTCCGCACCGGGGGTGCAGCAAGGGCAAATCGGCGCTACAGCTTGAGGCCGATTCAGTCCCACGAGGATTTTTAGATGCGCGTGATTTTGCTTGCGCTGGCCGTCATTGCAGTGGCCGCGCCGGAACTCGGTTGGGCCCAGACCAAGAGCGGGACTAAGCCCCCCGCCAACGAGATACGCTATTTCACCGCGATCGACGGCCTGATGGACGGCAATGCCGACGTGATCCTCAAGGAGACGCGCCAGGGCAAGGCCGTGACCGCGGCCACGCTGGACGTCTGCTATCCCGTGGCGAAGAATTCGGACCGCAAGGACCGGTTCGTCGTCACCCTCACCGCCAACGGCCAGACCTTGACCGGCGCGACCCAGAGCAACGGCGCCAAGGAGCCGGTCACGGTGAAGCTGACCCGCAAGCCGAACGGCGACACGTTCGAGTTCCGCGGCCAGATCACGATCGGCAAGAGCGTGACCGAGGTGGCGTCGACCGACAATTCGGACGTCAGCGAAAAGGAGTTCCTGGAGAGCCAGTCGACCGACGACGGCATCAGCGCCCAGCCGAAGGACTTCACCGACGTCTCGCCGGAGGCGGTGTCGGTGCGCCTGAAGCTGGAGGCGGTGACAGACTTCCTCAAGAGCCTGAAGGGCCAGGATGTCGAGGTGTCGCTCTCCAGCCTGATCGTGACCTGCGATGCCTTGCGCGCGGGCGAGCAGACCGTCAGCGTGACCGTCGATCCCGAGCGCGCCGGCGCGTTGATCGCGAAGGCGCGGGCCATGAACGGGGTGGTCACGGCGGGCTGGACCGCCGGCACCGTCGAAATGGACCGCACCATCCGCTTCGCCGCGACCGACTGGCGCGACGGCGACAAGATCAACCGGGAGAAGCTGGCGGGCGCGATCTCCGACGTGCTGGCCAAGACCTACAGCGCCAAACCGACGAGCGCGGTGTGGAACCCGATCACCGGCAAGCTGAAGCTGAGCCTGAAGCGGCCGAGCCAGTTGATGCCGGCGCTCGAACTCACCGACGTCATCGAGGTCACCGGCCTCGTCTCGGCCGACAAGCCGGGCGGCGCGGACGCGTTGATGCTGTGGATCAGCAGCCCGACGACGACCACCATCGACGAGGCCTCCGCGGCCAAGCTGGTCCTGTCGGACGAATCGTCAGGCGACGAGGAAGGCGATACGCGCGACGATGGCGGCGCCATCGACGAGCTGGCCAAGGTCTTCAAGGCCAAGCGCTGGGACGCAGACAACTCGGTCTGGAAGTGAAGCCGCCCAATCCCAGCGCCGTTGCAAACAATGCTGGGAGTGCCTAGCGGCCAGCACGCTCGAGATAAGCGTCAACGCGTGCCTGAATCAGGGCATCGAGGGCGCTTTGCCCGGCCGAAGACATTGTCACACTGTCCTTTTGCAGCGCTGAACGTGATGCAAAGCCGGGAAGCGCCGCCGCGCCGGTGATCGCTTTGTCCTTCGGCTCGTCGAGGGACAAGGCAACGATGAGCCGGTCCAGAACGTTCGTCGTCCCGCATGAGAAACAGCAATCGCCCGTTTCGCACCCACACCTCACGCGCTTACTGTGATGTTTTTGCCCGCGCCCACCGGATGCAGACGGCTCGCGCCTGTCTCGGCTGAGCACATCACGACCATGCCGTCGAAGATTTCCGGTTAGTCGAGCGCCGCTTCAAGGCGAGCGAGTTCGCGCTCGTTGCCGCAGTCATCGAGTATCGCTGGGAACTTATCCCGCAGCGGCTTCGACAGAACCCAGCCCAATGGCGGCACGATCGATGGTTTGGGGCGGCCGGCCGGGTCCACGTTGTCCGAGATCGCGCACATCGCAAGATGTGAAAAATGCGGCGCCTCCGCGGCGGTGAGATCAGGCTCCGATTTTGTCTGGCTTGCGCTGTCGCTCGCGGCCTGGCTGGCCCTGGCTGTCAGGCTTGAGTTCGGGCGCGCGTTCGAACCCGTAACCTGCGGGTCTCGCGTGAACCAAATCGTGTTGCGCTCGGCGCAGATGGCGGAGGCCAACGCCGCGGCGGCCAGCCGGCCGCGTGCCTCGCGCACAGCGGCGATCCCGATCAGCGGCGCGGTCAGTTCGTTGATGAACGAGACGACCGGGCCCTCGCCATCATTGGTGTTCCATCGAGGCGGAAAAAGACCAATCTGGGCATCGTTGAAGCGTAGGACCGACTCGTTTGCCGCCGCAACTCCTCCAGCCCTTTCGGTGCTGAGGAAGCAGGCCCCATCTTCCTCCAACGTCCGCACTCGCGTCCGGCCTTTGGTGAGTTCGGGATCGCTGCTGATCTGCAGCACCACGAGCTTGACCTCATGGCCTTTCCGCCTGATAGCGCTGCGCGCATTTCGCGCGAGCTCCAGCGCAGTCGCTGCACCGTAGTTCTCGAAATATCCGCCGTCGATCACATAGCCACGATTGATCGTCTCGGTGGCTTTCCCCTGACCGGTCCGGACGAGAAGCTTACCGGCCGGAGACACATAGGTGAAGCGCGCGCTGTTATGCGCGGCAGTGCTGGCGCGAATGTCGGAGGCCAGCACGCTCAGTTCGTCGAAGCTGTCCAGGAAGGTGTCCTTCTCGATCATGAGATTGCTCGTGATGATGCGACGGCCCGTTTCCTGATGCGTGGCGTTCAGGAAAAGCGCCGGCCGCCAGTTCGTCTGCAGATCCTCGCGGCGCGGAAAAAAGCTGAGGAAGGAATGGTTGAGCCGCCCCTTGCTGCCGCGCTCGAAAGCGAGCTCCAGCGCGGCGCCGCGATCGAACTGCCCGAAATCGGGCAGGAAATTGGAGGGCGCATCGGTGAATACGAGGCTGGCGATGGCGGGGGCGAGAAAGTCGTCGTGCAAATGGCCGGTCGGCTGTTCGCCGAAGTGCCGCGCAGCGATGTAGTTCATTGCGCCGACACTGCCGCCGGAGACGCCGCTGATGGCGAAGACGAACTTGTCCAGCGGCAAGCCCTTCGTAGCAAGGTCGGCCTCCAAACGACCGAGCACGGTTGCCGTCCAATAGGCCGCTCGGATGCCGCCGCCCGCGGTTGCAATGATGAGCATCGGCACCGGCTTGCCGGCGTTCTTGCCGCCCTCGTGATAAAGCCGGTCGGCCTGCTCATACCAGGCGAGCGCGGCCTCGGCGATGCCCGGCCTCGCGGCGACGTCGGGGATCGGCTGCCAGCCCTTCGACGGGGCGGGAGCCGCCGCGCATGGGCTCGTCGCGCACAGGCGGACGCGATGATACGAGCGCATCATCGAAGTGAGCGAAGCCAGCAGCAGCAAGAACAGCATGCATTGCCCGGCAAACTTGAAACGCTGGGCCCTGTCGTTCATATCCTCCACCACGAACGTGCCGAACCAACCGATGCCGTTGATCGTCGCCAGCACTGCGCCAAAGGCAAGGAAGCAGACGTTGAGCGAGCCAAGCGCACTGCCAACCACGGTCGGGGCGAACCACACGACAGGCAGGATCAGCACTGTGGGGATGATGAGATAGAGGGTGAGATCGGCATGACTTTCGGCAGCCGCATTGAACGTGCGGCGTCCACGGCTGACGCAAAACAGGAAGATCGCCGCCGATGCAGAGATCGATAGCGTTGCCAAGGTAAGGCCAGTCACTGCTTCGGTGACGTATTCAAAAATGGCGACGACGCCCAGCAGGACGACCACAAGGACCATGATCCACAACAAATGCCGCTTGGCGCGGTCCGGCTTGATCAGCTTCTTGCGCTTGGAGAGGTAGGCGACGTCGACGGTCCACATCGCCCAAGTCACGAGCGCAATGATGATCGGCGCCGCGAATACGAGGCAGTTCACCAGGCTGGGCATGTTTGTGCCTGGACCGGTGACGATGCTCCACGCAGCGAGTGCCAGACTGAGCGCGGCCGCCATGTGCGCGCAGACGCCCAGCACTCGCGGCGGCCAGAACACCCAGAATTCCTCGCCCGTGAGTTCACCGAATTCGTAGTTCAACCCGAGGCGCGCGGAATGCCAGTTGTTGAGCGCCCAATAGATCAGGATCGGGCAGAGCATGAAGATCTGGAAATAGCGCTCCCCCAGCAGCCCGACGCCTAGATCCCGGCCTTGTCCCTGATAGAACAGCAGCGCGGCTGCACCGATGGTGACAGCGAGTGGCATCCACATCGCCCGCATTGCCCGCGCAAACTCGCTGCGGAACCAGGGCCCAAGCTTGAGAAGCAGCAGGCAGATCGCAAGCAGTGTGACGAAATTGATGAGACTGACGATGGCATTGTCGATACCCAGGCCGCGCAGCACCGCGCTCAGCGCGAAACAAGCCAGTGCGATGCCGGCGATCTGCCGGGTGGGGATCTTGTCATAACGCTGCTTTAGCCAGCCGCTCGTGGCCTGCTCAGCAACAAAATCACGGCCGCGCGCGACGAAGGCGCGGCCGCGCTGGGCCTGCCTTGCGACAAACGCGCCGGCGGCGGTCTCGCGCGGCGGCTGGCCGCCACCGCGGTTGTCCTGGTCTTTGAAAGGCCCGTGGAGATCCGCGGTTTGGCGTTCGTTGATTTGCGGATCTGTGACCTGCGGATCAGCAAACCGCGAATCCGACCCATCCGGATTTCTGTGCTCGCCGTCTTCATTGGCCATGGCAGGCCTCAAAAATTGACGATCTGCCAGCGCCTCTGGCTGATCAGGACGACTAATTTGCTATCTGTAATTGCATCTCTTTATCATGCCGACGCGATCGGCGGGAGAGCATTCATAGGAAAAACGTCTTCGTAAATTGACGGACGCGCCGAATGGTAGATCGGTGGTGTCCTGGTATGCAAAATCTCGGAGTCGGTTCGCGCAAAGATATGCGTCGAACGAGAGTTGGAGCTCTCTCCGATTCGACCGAACGCATGATCACGAAGATCGGAAATCCGTTTTCCCGACGGATCATGCTCCGGCGTTGTCAGATCATGCTGCGATTTCGACAATCTGCAGCACGATCCCGCCGCCTCTCAATTGGTGTTGAGCCGGAAGCGCAGCGTCTTCGGCCCGCTGAAGGTGATCAGGTCACCCTGGCGCTTCCAGTTCGTCGCCGCGCTCAGCGCTGCGATCAGTTCGTCATCCGCCTGGGCGCGCGCCGCGGGGCAGTTGCGATCCTCGATCTTGCCGGCGATGAACACGATGGTGTTGCCGGCGACCGAAAACTGGCCCTTGCCGCCCTTGCACCAGAGCTCCAGCACGGTGTCGCCCTTGTCGCCGATGTCGAGATCGGGCACCCGCTTCGAGCCCGGCTGCGGCAGCGCATCGAGCGTCATCTCCATGCCGAACGGAAAGTCCTCTGCCGCCGAAGCCGGCCGGAGCGCCGGTGGTGCCAGCAGAAGAACCGCGGTGCAGCCGGCCGCGAAATGTCTGAACGTGAGCATGCCCCCTCATCAAGCTGTCGGAACGCGATCGGCGACGATTCGCGCTGGCCCTGCACGGCTCTCCCACAAATGTGACGCAAACATAGCAATCTCCGCGTCGCTGCCGCGACGCGGGGATTTTGTTTCAGACGACGGCGCTACTTCAGCACCATGGCCGTGAACGGGTAGACATAGGCCTGCAACGTGACGAACAGGCCGACCAGACAGGCCAGCACGATCGAATGCAGGAAGACGTAGCGCAGGATCGAGCTCTCGTGGCCGTACCAGTTGGTGGCGGTCGAGGCGACCACGATCGATTGCGCATCGATCATCTTGCCCATGACGCCGCCGGAGGAGTTGGCCGCGGCCATCAGGATCGGCGACAGGCCGAGCTGCTCGGAGGTGATCTTCTGCAGATTGCCGAACAGCACGTTCGACGCCGTATCCGATCCCGTCAGCGCGACGCCCAGCCAGCCGAGCAAGGTGCCGAAGAACGGATAGAACACGCCGGTCGCCGCGAAAGCGAGGCCGAGGGTGGCGTCGACGCCGGACAGACGGGTCAGCGTGCCGATTGCGAGCATCGCCGAGATCGTGATCAGCGAGATCGCGCAGAGCCGGATGGTGCGGCCATATTCGGCGATCAGCCGGCCGGGTCCGACGCCCATCAGCACACCGGAGATGATCGCGGCGATCAGCATGCCGGTTCCGGTGAAGGTCAGATAGGTGAACGAGAACACCGCGCCCTCCGGCGTCGGCTTCGCGGCCACCGGCGGCATCTTGTTGATCAGCTTGTCGAGCTCGGGCACCGGATAGCTCCAGGTGAAGATCGAGTTCGCCCAGCTCTTGAAGGCGCCGTTGCCCCAGATCAGCATGATGACGCAGACGATGATCCAGGGCAGCAGCGCGCCCCACAGTTCGCCTTGCGTCAGCGGCGTACGGTCCAGCGGCTTCGCAGCCGCCATCGTGGACGCCGACTCGTCACGGCCGCGCAGTGCCGGCGACAGCCAGAGCTGACGAGGCTGCCACACTTTCAGGAACAGGATCAGCGCGCCCATCGAGATCAGCGAGGCGCCGATGTCGACGATCCACGGATTGATGTAGTTCGAGATCAGGAATTGCGGCACCGCGAAGGTGACGCCGGTGACCAGGATCGCCGGCCAGACGTCCTTCATGCCTTTCCAGCCGGCAAACGCCCACACCACCCAGAACGGCACGATCAGCGAGAATACCGGCAACTGGCGGCCGACCATCGCGCCGAGGATGTAGGGATCCAGCCCCGTCACCGAGGCGAGGCCCTGGATCGGCGTGCCCAGCGCGCCATAGGCCACCGGCGCGGTGTTGGCGATCAGCGACAGGCCGGAGGCCGCGAGCGGCGAGAAGCCGAGACCGATCAGCACGGCGCCGGTGATCGCCACCGGGGTGCCGAAGCCGGAGGCACCTTCGAAGAAGGCACCGAAGGAGAAGGCGACCAGCAGCAGCTGCAGGCGCCGGTCTTCGGTGACGCCGCCGATGGCCCGCTTAAGGAGTTCGAAGCGGCCGGTCGAGACCGTGACCTGGTAGAGGAAGATGACGTTCAGCACGATCCAGCCGATCGGGAAGAAGCCGGTGACGACGCCGAGCACCGTGGCGCGCAGCGACATGTTGGCCGGCATCGTGAAGACGAAGATCGTAATCAGGTTGGTCAGGATCACAGCGATGATCGCCGCGATATGCGCCTTCACTTTGCCGCTGGCGATCAGCACCAGCAGCGTCACCACCGGGATGGCAGCCGCCAGCGTCGACAGCGCCGAACTCCCCAGCGGGTCGTAGATTTGATTCCACATCGTCACTTCTCCCCCCACGTTCTTGTTGTTGGACCCGGTCCGGCGGGGCGGACCAGATCTGCCTCGCCCCGGGCCCAGCCGGGCAAGAAGCCGAGAAAGGAGATCACGAAACCGGCAATGCCCAACTCTGCTCAAATTCTCGCGAAATCTGGCAAGGCCGCGGGTCCCTCTCCTCGGCCGCATGCTACGGTTTGCCACAGGCGACCGACAAGCAGGTGGTCGCCGGGCATCTTACGACTTTAGTCTAGACAGCCGACCAAGACTGAGAAATTCTCTCATACATTCAAACTGTTAAGACCTTCGCTCAGGAGCAGCCTCTCTGTGAACAATCTGCGCTCGACCGTCGCCATCGTCTGGCGCATCGCCATTCCCTACTTCCGCTCCGAGGACAAGGTCGCCGGCCGCACCCTGCTCGCCGCCGTGATCGCTATCGAACTGGCGCGGGTCGCGATCGACGTGCTGGTGAACCAGTGGCAGAACCGTTTCTACAACGCGTTGCAGGAATACAATTGGGACAGCTTCATCTGGGAGATCGGCGTCTTCGTGGTGCTCGCCACGAGCTTCATCGTCCTGTCGATCTATCAGCTTTATCTTAACCAGTGGCTGCAGATCCGTTGGCGGCAGTGGATGACCGAGACCTATCTCCGCCGCTGGCTCAGCGGCGCCAATCACTACCGCATGCAGCTCAAGGGCGACGCCGCAGACAATCCGGACCAGCGTATTGCCGAGGACGTCAAGCAGTTCATCGAACAGACGCTCGCCATCACCGTCGGCCTGCTGAGCTCGATCGTGACGCTGGGCTCGTTCGTCGTCATTCTCTGGGGCCTGTCCGAAGCGGCGCCGCTCACGCTGTTCGGCCTCGAATATCAAATTCCCGGCTATCTGGTCTGGGCCGCCCTGCTCTATGCGATCCTCGGCACCGCGCTGACGCATTGGATCGGCTCGCCGCTGGTCAATCTCAATTTCGAACAGCAGCGCTTCGAGGCCGATTTCCGCTTCAGCCTGGTCCGGGTCCGCGAGAACTCCGAGCAGATCGCCGTGTTGCGCGGTGAAGGCGCCGAGCAGAGCCTGCTGTTGAACCGGTTCGGCAGCGTGGTCGGCAACTGGTATCAGATCATGAGCCGGACAAAACGGCTGACGGCGTTCACGAGCAGCTATTCGCAGGCCGCCGTGATCTTTCCCTATCTCCTGGTCGCGCCGGCCTATTTCAGCAAGAAGGTCCAGCTGGGCAGCCTGATGCAGACGGCCTCGGCCTTCTCGAGCGTCCAGGGCGCGCTGTCGTTCTTCATCTCGGCCTATCGCACGCTCGCCGACTGGCGCTCGACGGTCGCCCGGCTCGACGGTTTCGAGATGTCGATCGACAGTGCCATGTCGCTCTCCAGCGAGCCGCAGACGATCGACGTCGTCAGCCATGCAGGAGACACGATCAATCTGGGCCAGCTGCTGCTGAAGCTGCCGAATGGCCTGCCGCTGATCGCGGCCGAGGATTTCCGGATCGGCAACGGCGAGCGGACCCTGTTCACCGGGCCGTCCGGCGCCGGCAAGTCGACGCTGTTCCGCGCTATCGCCGGGGTGTGGCCATTCGGCAGCGGCGCGATCAGCGTTCCCGCCCATGCCAAGCTGATGATGCTGCCGCAGCGGCCCTATTTCCCGATCGGCCCGCTCAGGGCGGCGATCGTGTATCCCGCGGCGGCGGACGCCTACGGTGTCGAGCAGGTCAAGGAGGCGCTAGTGGCCGTCGGCCTGCCGCAGCTGGCCGACCGGCTGGACGAGGACGGGCATTGGAACAGGATGCTGTCGCTCGGCGAGCAGCAGCGGCTGGGGATCGCTCGCGCGCTGCTGCATCAGCCTCAATTCCTGTTCCTCGACGAGGCCACCGCCTCGCTCGACGAGCCCAGCGAGGCCCGGCTCTACCGCGTCATCGCCGAGCGGCTGCCGCAGACCACCGTGGTCTCGATCGGCCACCGCTCGACCCTGCACGAGTTCCATGACCGCAAGGTCGAGCTGATTGGGGACGGCGACCGGTTCTCGCTGCGGCCGACCGGAACGACCGCGGAGGCTCCGGCCGGCGGTGCCGAGTAGCCGAGCGGACCGACCTCCGTTGGCCGGCGCCCTGGCCCGATCGTATCGATGACACCGGCACGCGGACGGCCCGATGAGCGACTGCGCACAAGCAAAAGGGCGGCAGATCGCTCTGCCGCCCTTGCTCGGAAATGTCGATCCGCCCCGGCGATGATTACTTCAGGTTGGTCATCGCGGTCAGGTCGAAGGAAAGCTTGGCGATGCCGGTCGCACCGCACCACTTCGAGCCGACGCCGGTCGGGTTGATCGGCGAGAAGCTGTTGTTGGCGGTTGCCGTGTAGTCGCTGGTGAAGGCATTGCAGTTGGCCTTCGACAGGTTGGTGTCGGAGTAGCGCAGGTCCAGCGTCATGACCTTGTAGGTGAAACCGACACCGATGTTCCAGGTGTTGTAGTCGGCGTACTTGATGCCGTTCGGGAACGGTCCGCCGCCGGTCGGGCTGGCAAAGCCGGTGCCGTAGAACGAGTCTGACGTGCCCAGCCACTGACGGCCGAACTCACCCGACACGTACATGCCGACGCCGCTGGATCCGAAGGTGGTGCTCGGCGCGGTCCACTTGCCGGTGACCGAGGTGTAGTTGCCCCAGGCGCCGGAGTTCAGGTAGCTCGGGGTATAGAACTCGGTGACGCCGAACGTCCAGTTGTCGTTCACCGTATAGTTCATCTTGCCGTAGACTTCGAAGAACGACAGGTCCTTCTTGATCACGTTGCCGTTCAGCAGAGCGTTGGTGGCACACTCGGCGCTGAGCGGGCGGCCGGCCGTATCGACGGCAGCGCCGTAGTAGCAGGTGCCGCCCGGATACAGGTAGCCCCAGACGCCGATGTCGAAGGCGAAGGCGCCGAAGGTCGGGCGGATACCGCCGTAGATGTCGATCTCGGCTGCGGCGCGATTCGGGAACGAGATGCTCTCGCCGGCGACGCCGATGTAGAACTGCAGGTCCTTGTTGACGTTGAAGCGCGGCTCGAAATAGGCGGCGACCGACGCCTTGTGGTTCGACTGAGTGATGCCGCGGAAGACGTAGTCGTTCATGATCGCGGCGCCGAACGCGATGTCCCAGGGGTCGAACGCCGGAGCCGGGGGCGCCTTCAAGGCCTTGACCGCCATGTCCGCCGCTGAAGCCGATCCCGAAACCATTGCCAGCGCCGTTGCCAACAAAGCCCACTTTTTCATGACGTTCCCCATTGCCTATTTCAAATAGAGCCTGCCTTGCATTGAGGCCCCTCAGGGCGTGCACAAGACTAGCTGCGTCATCCCGACGCAATTTGTGACAGGGTCTCGCCACAGGTGAAGCAAAAAAGCGTGGCATGTGCCGCCTTTTTGGGCGATTAAGTAATTCTACGGCAGGTTGTCGGTGCGTGTTGCATTTGAACAACAAATATTCGTGTTGGAAACCGTTCGGACGACCGCAAAGCCACGCTCCGCCGGCCATCTGCGCCGGATCATACCGCCGAATCCCATCCTGCATCCGCCCGCCCCGAAGACGGATTCGCCCGGCCGGAGATCTGCGGAGGCCGGGACGCGAACAGGCCTTCAAGAATCCCCTTCGACAAACGAAGAGGCCGCAGCGTCGCCGCTACGGCCTCGCCGGTCATCCGTTCGGTGACCGCAACCTCGACGCGACGATCAGCTCGCCGAGCCGGTCTCTTCGTCGCCCTCATGGGCTTCGGACGCCGCGTCAGGCATCGCCCAGCTGGTCTCCGGCGCCGTCTCGATCTCGTGCATTTCGGGGGCCTCGACCAGCGGCGCCTTCTTCGGGGCCCGCTTCTTCGCAGCCTTCTTCGGCGCAGCCGGAGCCTTCGCAGATGACTTGGCGGGCAACTTGGCAGGCGACTTCGCCGCAGCCTTCGCCGGCCCCTTGGCGGCCTTCTTCGCAGCAGCCTTCTTGGCCGGCGCTTTCTTGGCGGTGGCCTTCTTCGCCGAGCCCTTGCCGGCTTTCTTCGGGGCCTTCTTCGCCGCCTTCTTCACGGTCTTCTTGGCGGGAGACTTCGCGGCTTTCTTGGCAGCCTTCTTGGCGGCCTTCGCGGCTTTCTTGGCCTTCTTCGCAGACGTCTTGGCCGAGCCCTTGGCCGACTTGGCCTGCGCCATCACCTTGCTCTTGTCCTTCTTGTCGTCCTTGGCCGTCTTGTCCTTGGCCTTCTTGTCCTTCGCCATCCGAAACCCTCCAGTTGCCGCCGGTCGATCACCCACCCGGCGGGACGGGCCGGCAGTCCGCACGCGCCCGTCTCTCAATTCAATCCTGGCCGCGGACCACCCGTCGCCCAGTCGAGAAGCTCAACGGTGTGGACGACGGGGGTGCTGGTGCCGCTGGCAATCTGCATCATGCAGCCGATATTGCCTGCGGCGATCACATCCGGCTTGACGGTCGCGATGTTGGCGACCTTGCGATCGCGCAGCTTCATCGCGATGTCAGGCTGGAGAATGTTGTAGGTCCCCGCCGAACCGCAACACAAATGACTCTCCGGTATATCTTTCACCACGAATCCGAACTTGGAAAGCAATTCTTTCGGAATGCTGGTGATTTTCTGTCCGTGTTGCAGCGAGCATGCGGAGTGATAGGCCACGACGATGTCGTCGCGCGCCGCACTGGTGTTCAGTTCGAGGCCCGCGAGATACTCGCTGATGTCCTTGGCCATCGCCGAGACGGTTGCCGCAGACGCTGCGAATTGCGGGTCCTCGCGCAGCATGTGGCCGTAGTCCTTGATGACGGTGCCGCAGCCCGACGTCGTCACCAGGATGGCATCGAGACCGCCGCGTTGGTCCTCGGCGGTCCACACACGGACATTGGCCCGCGCGCGCGCCAGCGCGTTGGCGTCCTGCCCCATGTGATGGGTCAGCGCACCGCAGCATTGCTCGTCCCTGACCAGCACGACCTCGATGCCATGCCGCGTCAGCACGTTGATCGCAGCCTGGTTGATGCGCGGCGCCAGCGCCGCCTGCGCGCAGCCCTGCAGCAGCGCCACGCGGCCGCGCCGCGCGCCCTGCGCCGGAAACACGCTGCCGCCCGCCGGCCCCGGCGGCGGCAGAGCCGCCGCGGGCGCGAGATCCAGCATCGCCCGCAGCCGCCGCAGCAGGCCCGGCACCGGTCCGGACGAGGACGAAGGGAGCAGCGCCTTGAACGGCCGGGCCAGCCGCGCCAGCGTCATGGCGATGCGAAACTCGCGCGGCCGCGGCAGCACATAGCCGAGCACGGCGCGGAGCCACCGCTCGGTCAGCGGCCGCTGATAGGTCTCCTCGATCCGCGCCCGCGCCTGATCGACCAGGTGCATGTAGTGGACGCCGGACGGACAGGTCGTCATGCAGGCCAGGCACGACAGGCAGCGGTCGATATGCTTGACCACCTCGGCGGTCGGCGCCTGGTCCTTCTCCAGCATCTGCTTGATCAGGTAGATGCGGCCGCGCGGGCTGTCGAGCTCGTCGCCGAGCAGCACATAGGTCGGACAGGTCGCGGTGCAGAAGCCGCAATGGACGCAGGCGCGCAGGATCTTGTCGGCGACCGCGATATCCGGATCGGCGAGCTGCGCCAGAGAGAATTCGGTCTTCATGACGCAACGCTCCGACGCATGCGGCCGCGGTTGAGGATGGTCTTCGGATCGAACGACACGCGCACCCGCTCCTCCAGCGCGGCCACGCCGGGCGCCTGCGGCTGGAACACCTCCACGGCATGGCGCATCTCGTCCCAGGCGCGCAGCAGCATCGCGTGGCCGCCGGCGGCCGCGACCTCCTTGCGGACGAGGCCCGCGGAGGCGTCGGGCTGCGGCGGCAGCGCCGCCCAGATCAAGCCGCCGCCCCAGTCGTAGATCACCTCGCCGCCGGTCGGACGCGTCAGCGCCTGGCCGAGAGCGCCGCCCGACACCGGTGGGCAGACGATCCGCCATACCGGCCAGGCGCCGAGCGGACCATTGGCCGCGAACGGCAGCACGTCCCGCACCGCGGCCCAGACGCGGGCCGAAGCGTCATCCGCGATGATCTCGACCGCGCCGAACGTCGCGAGCTGCTTGGCCAGCGAGGCCGCGCGATGCGCGGCTGAGGCCGTGATGCCCTCGAGCCTGAGCACGGTGACCGCCTCGCGCGGCGAGCCGATCAGGCCGAGCCCCTCGACCTCGGGCCGCAGCGCCGAGGCCGGAACATGCGCGGCGCCGGAGACGTCGAACGGCGAGCCCAGCGCCGCCGTCATCGCCCGGTTCGCCCTGAGGTCATCGAGCCCGCGCAGCACCAGGCTGCGCTCGGATTCCGGCCGCGGCATCACCTTCAGGGTCGCCTCGGTCATGACCGCCAGCGTGCCCCAGGACCCCGCCAGCAGCTTGCAGAGATCGTAGCCGGTGACGTTCTTGACCACCTTGCCGCCGGTCTTGAAGCTGTCGCCGAAGCCGGAGACGGCATGCGCCCCGAGCAGATGATCGCGCACCCCGCCGGCCCGGATGCGCCGCGGCCCCGCGAGCCCGGCCGCGATCATGCCGCCCAGCGTGCCGCGCCCCGTGGTTCCGAGCAGCGGCCCGGTGTCCATCGGCTCGAACGCGAATTGCTGGCTCTTCGAATCGATCAGCGACAGCAGGTCGGCCAGCGGCGCGCCGGCCTGCGCCGTGATGATGAGCTCGTTCGGCTCGTAACCGACGACCGCGTTCAGCGCCGACAGGTCGAGCACGGCGTTGGTCGCCGTGAGCTGGCCGATCCGGCGCTTCGAGCCGTGGCCGATCACATCCAGCGGCTGCTCGCTCGCGATGGCCGCGCGGACCACCTCCTCCACGTCGGCCGCGTTACGTACCTTGAGGGCGTCCACCACTGCTCGCCTTGCTCGTTGATGATGACAGGCAGCCAGCGCACCGCGCAGCCACCGGCGTTGGAGTCCTTCTAAAGCCTTGCGGGCCGGACACAAGGGCGGGCGGGATGGAACGTTCCAAGCGATCAGCAGGGCGCGTCGGCTGTGAGGGGAGCGATGTCGCAGACGGCAGTACCCTCCCTCCCCCCGTTCTTACGGGGAGAGGGTCGGGGTGAGGGGCAGCCACACGGGAAGTGCGCGTAGTGAGCCCTCCCCCCTTCACCCGCAAGGCAATCGCATCTGATGAAATGCGGCAATCGCAGCACGAACGCCTGCCAATGAGTGACTCCGTCATGCCCGGGCTTGTCCCGCCTGCGCGGCCGAAGCCGCTTCGGCGCGGCGAAGGCCCGGGCATCCACGTCGTTCCCCGGGCGCCGGCCGACGTGGATGGCCGGGACAAGCCCGGCCATGACGACGTGGAAACAGACGGGCGCAACACGTGGACCGCCACGCGCGATCGCCCTACGCCTCATCGATGCATCCATCCTTCGTCCGCTATCGAAGGATCGATCCCGCGAACCGCGCTATCAATCCCCTCTCAGACCAATACCGAGAGGACCACTCCCCATGACCGGATACGCCATCGCAACGAAAACCGTGAACGAGGCCGTCAGCGGCGGCAGCCTGCTGGTGGTGGCGCAATGGGAGGCCAAACCCGGCGAAGCCGACCGCGTCGCCGAGATCCTGTCGCGCTTCCTGCCCGAAGCGCAGCGCGAGCCCGGCGCAAAACTATTCCTGATCTCCCGCGCCAAGGACAACCCGGCGCAGTTCCTGTTCTACGAACTGTTCCGCGACGAAGCCGCCTTCAAGGCCCACCAGGAGAGTGAGCATTTCAAGACCTATATCGCGGGACAGGCCCTGCCGCTGCTGGCCCGGCGCGAGCGGGTGCAGTACGGGCTGATCTAGCCGAGCATTTACCTGAATCGCGCTCTTGCATGGGTCGAACTCTCGCCCCCAATGCTGTCATGCTCCGCGCAGGCGGAGCATCAAGTACTCCGCGGCGGAAGCGATCGAGCAGAGACGCCGCGAGGCGCTGGAAGTCGCAATGCCTTCATTTTGTGGGAGGAGATCGCTCACCTGAGGCATTCCTTTACGGCTTCCAAGTCACGCTCGCCGATCTCCTATTTTCTCGTCGTGCGACATCGCCCTACCTGTGCTAGTGTTCCGTCATGGCCCCAAAGAAACCCTCTGCAAAAAAGACCAAAGCCGGTGGCTTCGTGATCGGCAGCGCCCGGTTTCGGAAGATCAGCGCCGTCGAGGGAATCGCGTATTCTCCCAAGATGAAGGGGGCCTCGTCTTCGGCCGGCAAGGCCCTGTCTCCCGAGGAGCGCCGGAAGTCGATCATCGAAGCCTACCGCAAGGCTTAGGCCGCCATGTACGACGCGGTCGCCGACGAGTATTGCTATCCCGGCACGACCGTCCTGAAGAACAGGCTCGACATCCGGGACGCCGAGGACCTGAAAGCCTTCGAGGCAGAGGTCAGCGATGCCAGGGCCGATGAAGAAATCCCGGCCGGCGATCTCGATTTCGAGCACTTCAAGGCGGTCCACCGCCATCTCTTTCAGGATGTCTACGACTGGGCGGGAGAGCCTCGCACGGTCCGCATCTCAAAAGGCGAGAGCACGTTCTGCTACCCCGAGAATATCGAGAGGGAGGCGAAGCGGCTCTTCACGAAACTCAAGAACGATAACCTCCTGCAGGACCTTTCGCAGGCGGGATTTGCCCGAAAATCGGCAGAGTTTCTCGCAACCCTCAACGTGATCCACGCCTTCAGGGAAGGCAACGGCCGCACGCAGCTCTCGTTCTTTCTTCTGCTGGCAGATCAGGCCGGGCACGCCATCGACCTCGAAGCGCTCGATCCGGACGCCTTTCTGCAGGCGATGATTGCGAGCTTCGACGGGGACGAGACGCTCCTCGCCGCAGCCATTGAAAGGCTCATTGAAGACGAGGATCCGCGAGAGTGGTCGTAACCGGCAAGCCTTCCGTCAGGTGAAAGCGACGCAATTTAGTGCAGCGTCAACTTAATCTCTGCGGGCCGGACACAAGGGCGGGCGGGATGGAACGTTCCAAGCGATAGCAGAGCGATTCGCCGTCGTGCTGAGCGGCTTCGGAGCCTCGCTGCGTTGCAGGGCTATCGCATGTGACGCGGCCAGAGGTGGGCCAAACTGATCCCGCATCGTCGTGGCCGGGCTTGTCCCGGCCATCCACGCCGTCCGGCGCCCTCCGACAGACGTGGAAGCCCGGGCCTTCGCCGCCGATCGCATCTCCCGAATGCGATCACTCTGCCGCCAGGCCGCAGGGCGGGTCAGCGAAGCGTAACCCGCCGACCTGTCGAGCGACCGGGTATCACCCCATGACTTCTCCGTCATCGCTGGTGCGGAGCGCAGTCACGCCGGCGAGGGCGTGGCTGCGTTCAAGGCCTGGGCAATGTCGGCGATCAGGTCGGTGGGATGCTCGATGCCGATCGACAATCGGATCGTCGAATCCAGGATGCCGATCTTCTGCCTGACGGCAGCCGGCACCCCGGAATGGGTCATGCTGGCGGGCAGGCTCGCGAGCGACTCCGTGCCGCCCAGGCTGACGGCCAGCTTGAAGATCTGCAGCGCGTTGAGGAATTTGAAGGCGGCGGCCTGGCCGCCTTCGATGTCGAACGAGAAGGTCGAGCCGGCGCCGGTGCACTGGCGCCGGAAGACGCCGCCTGCGGCCGAGGCCTGCGCGAGATGGCCGAGGTAATGAACCTTGGCCGCCCTGGGGTGGTCGCGCAGATAGTCCGCGACGATGCGCGCGTTGGCATCGGCTTTCTCCATCCGGATGCTCAAGGTCTCGAGCGAGCGGCTCAGCATCCAGCAGGAGTGCGGGTCGAGCTGGGTCCCGATGGCGCCGCGCAACGCCTTCACGTCCTTCATGATGGACGTGGCGCCGAGCGCGGCGCCGGCGATCAGGTCGGAATGACCGCCGATATATTTGGTCAGCGAGTAGAGCGAGATGTCCGCGCCGTGCTCGATCGGCCGCTGAAACACCGGGCCGAGCAGCGTGTTGTCGCAGGCGACCAGCGGCGTATGTCCCTGCGCCCGGCCGATCGTGTCGGCGACACGGCGCACCATCGCGATGTCGACCAGGCCGTTGGTGGGATTGGCCGGGGTCTCGATGAAGATCATCGCGACCCGCCCCTTGCGCATCGCATCCTGCGCCGCCGCGTCGACCGCGGCTTCGTCGACGCCGTCGGCGAAGCCGACCGCGCCGATGGACAGGCCGGCCAGCGTCTTGCTGAACAGCGTCTCGGTGCCGCCATAGAGCGGCTGCGAGTGCAGGATCACGTCGCCCGGACGCACGAAAGCGAGGATCGTGGTCGCGATCGCCGACATGCCGGACGAGAACAGCGCGCATTTGTCGGTGCGTTCGTAGATGGCGAGCCGGTCCTCGACGATCTCGCTGTTGGGGTGGTTGAACCGCGAATAGACCAGGCCCGCGCCGCCCTCGGGCGGCTCGCGGCGGCCCGAGACGAAATCGAAGAAATCCTGTCCATCCTCCGCGCTCTTGAACACGAAGGTCGAAGTCAGGAACACCGGCGGCTTGACCGCGCCTTCCGACAGCTGCGGATCGTAGCCGTAGTTCAGCATCAGCGTTTCCGGATGCAGCGCATGGTTGCCGATGTGGGTTTTTGACGGAAACGGCTTTGTCATGGTTCACCCCGCTGTGCGAATGATCGGACCGCAGCCACGAACATCGCGCCGCCGCCACCATGTCGTATTCTATCAGATGATGGGCGGCGCGCGTGCAGCGCCGTCAAGGTTCCGCGAGCGCTGAGCGGACGCGTTTTCACGGTCACTCCGGGACGACGTCAATGCAAAGACGCGAAGCGGCTCCGCGTGGGTGATTGAACGCGGAATAGCCGTGACAGGATTTGATATGGCCCGAAAAATCGGACAATGCGATAGGGCAACCGCTCCCATGAACTACCACAATTAAATGCACGGTTACCGTAGAACCGGCGCTCCCCGTAACTCTCACCTAACTCGAAGCGGTTCACGATAGAGCAGTTCTTTGAGTTCGCGGTGCAGCATGCACTCGCGCCCAAGCACTTCAGGAAGTGATGCTGTTCCTCAAGGTGCTTCCCGATGAGCATCGTACAGAAAGACGCCAAGCGCGATAGCAGCGTTGACGCTCAACCGCGCGACATAAGGTGCAGGCTTGCCGGTGCCCGGGTGATGACCGTGACCACTTCCAAGTTGCCCCCTTAACTCTGCAAGTCCTTGAGTGACCGACGCCAAGCCGCTCAAGGTTTGCTTCAGGGTGTCGCTTGTCTTGGTAGAAACCGACAGGTCAAGCGCCTCCCGCACGGCTTTAACGAGTTGCGGCAGCGTCTCTGATCCCATTGGAGGCAGCTTACGCGCGGTCAAGATCCCTTTGCAAATCGACTCGACGAACTCCTTAGCCGAGCCGATTGCTAAGGCCGGGTCGCGCGTGATGGCTGTCTCCATCCGAGTAATGAGGCCGGTGATGTATTCCGACGAGAGTTCCTCTGCCACTTTCCGCGCGGTAGCGACCTGCGATATTCCCGCGTGCCGCAACCGCGCAGCGTAAATCGGCTTGCCCGATATGTAGGTGCTAGGCGTGAGCTCGAAGCCGTCCGCGGCTAGATGACGATTGAATACATCAAGAAGGTCCGCGATTTCTTTCTCGTCAGAACGCACAACCGGATGGAGCATCTCGCACAAAAACGAGAGGAACGTTTCGTCCTTGCAATGCATCAGGTCAAGGCGGCCATCATCATAGACCCAATCATCGGCCCAATCGACGAAATGCTCCCGGTGCATCCAAATATCGCCCATCATGTTGCTTTGGCGATGATCATACGAAGGCAAGTCCTTCAGCGGGAAAATGCGGTCGAGAAAGTCGGATTCGCCGAGGCGTCCCGCCCATGTGGTATTGCGCACACGCAATTCGTCGAACAAATTGCGACGCGCAAGTTCGGTTATACTTGTATAGCTCATGACGGCTCAAAACCCCATCCGGCCAGCACGCGGCACGCGAATGGACAACGGCAGGCCATCGATGGGCGCGATGATGATATAGGCCGCCGTAACGCGTAGAGGCTCTTTATTTGCCCATTGGTCATTTACGAACCGCAGTTGGCGCGTTCCGCCGCCGAGTACAAATCCAGCCTTCTGCAACGCTTCAATGATCTCAAGAAAGCTCCTGTTCATGTCGAGCTTTTGGGTGGCCGAGTAGCAGTCCTTTACATCGCCATAGTCATTGAAGTTGTCCTGCAAGGCGGCAAAGTGCTCTTCCGCTTCATCGTCGATGGTGCCACACCGATCGAAGGCCGCTGCATTGCAGATCTCGGCAAGCTCCCGAACCTGCAATCCTGTGATCAGCGGCTTTATCGCAACCTCGACGGTTTCCCGGTCGAGGCGTTCTGTCTCCTGTTTCATCTTCTCTGGGTTCGGCAGGGCCAGCGGCTTATTGAAGAAGTCAATGTCAGGGAATTCAAACGCACGTGCGAGGGCCCGGCGGGTGTCGGGGCTGCTGGGATCGCCTTTTTCGACCCGTTGCACCGTCCGCACCGTGACCCTGGCGATTTCGGCCAAGGTCTCCTGTGTCCAGCCGTGGTCACTTCGATGCACGGCAACCATAGCGCCGACCTCCCTATCGGTCAGCGGCCGGATGTCGCAGACATTCTCGAACTCCATCATTCACCTCGCTTGTTGATGACGACAGACTTAGTGTGTTTCGGCCCGAATTCACCACGACAGGAGGCCGACAGGGCTCCGACCGGCCCCAAGTATACCACACTGGAGCCGCAGAAAAGATTGAGAACCGTTCAGCCGCCAATCGCGCTAAGGGGACAACGAGAAGGATACCGCGTTCGCAAACGGTCGGACAGTGATACGTGCAGCAGTCCGTTGAGCGGGTTAGCTAATCCACCCCAAGCGCTTAACCTGAGACCAAATCAAAGAGCGCGACCTAACGACTTTACTAGCTTCCATAGCTTGGCATTCACCTTCTCAAGTTCGTCTGCCGTTGACTTGATATCGAACACGCGAAGGGGCTTGCCCTTGCTGCTGTGGAATAGCGGCATCAACAAAACGTCTGCGAGAGGCGTCTCAGTGCTTAAGGTCACCATCATCCTTTGATGCGCAATGAGATTGCGCATGCCCTTATGGGTGTTGAACTCCTTGTATATCTCGGACCACAGCGCGACCTCTTCAGGTTTGTTCGCGTGCAGGATCATGAAGTTGACCAGTTGCGCTTTCCTATCCAGGCTGCCTTGCGAGGCGAACATCTTCTTGGCCTCCTCGATGGACACCGGAACAGCCAGTATGCAAAAAATGACAGCCAGCAGGTTTTCCGCATTCGACAGCTCGATAATGGACCGACCTGCCTGTTCGTAGACCTCTTTCTTTTCGGTTTCGCCAGGCGGCGGCGGCATGAGAGCCCGAGCGATGGCTTCAAAAGGGGAGCTAACCTTTTCGGACATGCTATCCTCAGTGCCTGAAGATTAGACCGATGACCGCTAAGCCAAACCCCATGCACCATTGCCAGTACTTCAGCCAGAAGCCGGCCAGGGCATGGGCGACCTTTGAGGTCCAATGCTTATCGTAGTCCCCTTGCAGGATGAATACGGAGTCGTTGGGGTCATTGCGGGGCGGCACATAATTGCCTTCCCACCAGCGTTTCAGCAATTGCTTCATGCGAATCACTCCGTTTTTTAAACGGAGACCATTTATCATCCTCGAATTCGCCGAAGCGCAAGCTTCAGGGCCCTATCCACCGATGAAACATAGTGGTTGAGGGCGAAGGGTCAAAATGCCGATTTCGCTTGACCACTTAGCTCGACGCCCGATCCGCAAATCAGATTCGATGGACAATTACAGCCACAGCAAGATCGCTCGCACGGAAAAACTAATTTCGCCAGCGATCTCAACCTCGAACCGTCGCCCAGTTCTCAGCTCCCAAATTTTCCTATTTCTTTTTTACAGAAATCATGTATGACTCCCCCCATCCCGCCTCACCGAGAGGGGCGTACGCGCGGTCGTCACGATATGCGAGGTGGGGATGCGGTGGCCGTGTCGGGTCGCAGCGTGGCTTCGGTCATGCCGACGAACGATGTCGACGCGGACGTGAAATCGTGTGGTCCTGGTCTCCCGGTGCTGAGACCAAGCCTTGCAATGCTCGGAGACGGGCATGCGGGCGACGGGGGCAATCAAGCCGGTCCCCGGGGAGAGCACGTATAAGCGTTAAGACCATCGCGCAGGGAATGCCGGTTGATCGGCTGAACCTGTGGTACCTGCCGCCTGCATTTTTTTCGCAGGCGGGCCATGGGTGAGGCCTTCACCCGGCATTCCCTGCGCCCTCTCGATGGTTTTGGAGGGCGGTGTCGATGGCATGGTCCGGGCGTCAGGCGCCGCGGGGATGCGGACGTGTGTCTGCTGATCGGGGATGCGATGAGGACGACTCTCTCCCTGCCACGACCGGAACGATCTCACGGGGCGCCGCGGTGCTGTCGCAACGAACAGTGCCGCCAGTTAGTTACTCCGTCATGCCCGGGCTTGTCCCGGGCATCCACGTCGTTCTCAGCGCGCCGGACGACGTGGATGGCCGGGACAAGCCCGGCCATGACGATGGGGAGGAAGTTGCGTGCAACACATCGAGCGCCACGTGCGGTGGCCGAGCCAGGAAACGCCTCAGAACCGCGGCAGGTCCGGAAACGCCAGCTTGCCCGCATGCACGTGCATCCGCCCGAGCTCCGCGCAGCGGTGCAGGGTGGGAAACACCTTGCCGGGGTTGAGCAGGCCCAAATGATCGAACGCGCACTTCACGCGCTGCTGCTGGTTGAGGTCGATCTCGGAGAACATCTCGGGCATCAGGTCGCGCTTCTCGATGCCGACGCCGTGCTCGCCGGTCAGGACGCCGCCGAGCTCGACGCAGCAGCGCAGGATGTCGGCGCCGAAGGCTTCGGCGCGCTCCATCTCGCCGGGCTTGTTGGCATCGTAGAGGATGAGCGGATGCAGATTGCCGTCGCCGGCATGGAAGACGTTGGCGCAGCCGAGCTGGTACTTCTCCGACAGTTCGCGGATGCGCGCCAATGCCTTCGGCAGCGCGCCGCGCGGGATGGTGCCGTCCATGCAGAGGTAGTCCGGCGAGATGCGGCCCACCGCGGGGAACGCCGCCTTGCGGCCGGCCCAGAACAAGTTCCGTTCGGCCTCGGAGGTCGAGATCCGGCAGGTGGTCGAGCCGCAGGCGTTGGCAATCGTTTCGACACGGCCGATCAGCTCGTCAACCTCGACGCCGGGGCCGTCGAGCTCGATGATCAGGAGCGCCTCGACGTCGAGCGGGTAGCCGGCATGAACGAAGGCCTCGGCGGCGTGGATCGCCGGCTTGTCCATCATCTCCATGCCGCCGGGAATGATGCCGGCGCCGATGATGCGCGCGACGCATTCGCCGGCCGCCTCGACCTGCGCGAAGCCGACCATCAGCGCACGCGCCGTCTCGGGCTTCTGCAGGATGCGGACGGTGACCTCGGTGACGACGCCGAGCAGACCCTCGGAGCCGGTGATCAGACCCATCAGATCATAGCCGGCGTTCTCGGTGCACTTGCCTCCGATGCGCAAGACCTCGCCGGTCATCAGCACGATCTCGCAGCCGAGCACGTTGTTGGTGGTCATGCCGTATTTCAGGCAGTGCACGCCGCCGGAATTCTCCGCGACGTTGCCGCCGATCGAGCAGGCGATCTGCGACGACGGATCGGGCGCGTAGTAGAAGCCGGCATGCGCCACCGCCTGGCTGATGGCGAGGTTGGTGACCCCCGGCTCGGTGACGACGACGCGGTTGTCGAAGTCGATGTCGCGGATGCGCTTGAACTTGCCGAGCCCGAGCAGCACGCCGTCGGCGAGCGGCAGCGCGCCGCCCGACAGCGACGTGCCGGAGCCGCGCGGAACCACCTTGATGCCTTGTTCGTGGCAGTATTTCAGCACCTTGGAGACCTGCGCGGTGGTCTCCGGCAAGACCACGACCATCGGCGGCTGCCGGTAGGCCATCAATCCGTCGGACTCGTAGGGGAGCATTTCTGCCGCGCTGTCGATGACGCCCTCGCCGGGCACGATGCTGCGCAGTGCAGCAACGATCTCGCGGCGGCGCGCCAGCACCGCCTGATCTGCTTCCGGCATCATGATCGCCATCGCGTGTCTCCCGAACCGATTTGTCCCACCATATCAACCACAACCGATCCGCTTTGGATAGCAGGCCGATGCGGCGCCGCGCCGTGCCGCGATGCAAAAAGCCCGGCCATCGTGATGTCCGCAACGACCGCATCGACGCTTGTGCAGAGGGAAACGCCATGCAACAAACTTCCCGCAATCTCGTCTCGAAAAACACAGAGCCCGATCCATGAACAAACTGACTTTGAGTGCGCTGATCGTCATTGCCTCCTCGTCGCTGGCATCTGCTGCGCTGGCGCAGGACGCCGCTGCCGGCAAGACCTCCTTCAACAAGTGCCTGCCGTGCCACGCGATCGGCGAAGGTGCGAAGAACAAGGTCGGCCCGGAACTGAACGGCCTCGACGGCCGCAAGTCGGGCAGCGCGCCGGACTACAATTATTCCGAAGCCAACAAGAACTCGGGCATCACTTGGAACGAGGCGGTCTTCAAGGAATACATCAAGGACCCGAAGGCCAAGATCCCCGGCACCAAGATGACCTTCGCCGGCATCAAGAACGAAACCGAGATCAACAATCTCTGGGCCTACGTGTCGTCGTTCGACAAGGACGGCAAGCAGAAGCAGTAAGCGGCGGCGCGACGTCCGCTCCGCCTTCGAAGCCCCGGCCGCGCGCCGGGGCTTTTGCGTTTTCAAGGCGCGGCGGCCGCGGCCGCGGAGAGCGCGCCGACCATGCGGTCGACCTCGCTGGCGACGAGCTCCGGCACCGCGTTCTGCACCATGTGGCCGAGATCGGGCACGACGAGCAGGCGGGTCTGCGGCAGCACCTGCGCCAGCCGTCGCGCATGAATGTCGGTGTAGACGGTCTTGTCGGCGTCGCCGGCCAGGATCGTCACGGGGACCTTGATCTCGGCATAGCGCGGCGCCTGCTCGATCACCGCCTGCTTGAGCGTGACGAGGTCGAAGGCATTGGCCAGGAATTCGCGCGGCCGCAGCAGCAGCGGCGTCGCACTCTGGTCGACGAAATCGTCCGGCATCTCTTGCGGTGCAAACACGCCGCGGGCGCCGGGGCCCATCAGCGCCAGGCCGAGCGGCAGAGTGATGGTGTGGGCGAGCAGCGGGCCGATTACCGGAGTCGTGACGGCAGCGTTGTACTGCCCGACGCCGCCGCGCCAGGGGTAGGCGACCGGCGCGAGCATCACGAGGCCGGCCACCCGGTCCGGAAAGTCGAGCGCCATGCGCAGGCCGAGCGCACCGCTCCAGGAGTGGACCACCAGGATCACCGGGCCGACGCCGAGCCGGCCGAGCGCCTCGTCCAGCATCCGCGCCTGCGCAGCCGGAGTGGAGTCCTCAGCCCGCGTTCTCGGACTCCAGCCATGACCGGGACGGTCGACCAGCAGCACCCGGTGGCGCTGCGCCAGCAAGTCGCCGAGCGGCCGGCGCATCGCCGCGAGGTTCGAGCTGGCGCCGTGCAGCAGCAACAAAGGCGGCGTCCGGCTATCGCGAGGCCCGATATCCACAAGATTGATGCGGCCACCATTGACATCGATGGCCTGTCCCTGGGCCGGATAGCGGCGCTCGACGAGCGCGACGCCAGCCCGGGTGAGCAGCGCGAGCAACGCCAATGCGCCCACTAAGAACATTGAAATCATTGATAGTTTTCTGCCTGTCACAAACACAGTTACGGGCGGAAAAGGCGAGAGTTGCAGATCCAGCGGCGGTGCTGGACCGTTTTGCCAGGGAATCCTGTCATCACCGCGTCGTCGGCCATTTTATAACCATGGTCGGGACTTTTCCTCGCAATCGGCTGATGACCGTGAATTACTTCCGGTTGGGTCATTGCACGAAGTCACCTGCGATGACCGGCCCTGCGTTTAGTTTGGTGTTTTGGGAGGGGGTTACCGATGAGCTTTCGTTCGAGCGATTCAGCGATCGACGAGATCGTCGCGAGCTGCAATGGCGATATTCGCGGCGCGCTGAAGGCGCTGCTGCTGGTCAACGAGCATCTCGAGGCCGAGATTGCGCAGCTGTATGCCGCAGCCGCGCAGTATGGCATGCCGGAGCGCCGCAGCACCGCGTTTCACTGATTGGACGGACCGGCGAGACGAGCGCCGATCAGTCCTCCTGCGTCACGTCCTTGTTCGGGCACGCGTTGATCGTCGATCGCGCCAGCTTGGCGTCGTCTTTCGACTTGAAGGGCCCGGACGCAAACCAGATGTCCCCGATGATGACGGGGTTGCTGGTCACGATCTCGCAGCGATCGGTGGCGCGATTGCCCACCACCCAGAACAGATCGTCCGCCCACGCGGCCGTCGCCGTCATTCCCAGACCCGTCATTCCCACAAGCGCTGCCGTCAGCACTGCACGCCGCATTGCGCCGTCTCCTGGCCAAGTTTTGTCCGGTCAACGGCAATTGGGATCGCGCGGATCGTCCGGCAAGGACGGCCATCCGGATAGCGTTAACCGGCCGTTGAGCCTAGATGTCGCGCCCCTCGACCTTCTCGGTCAGCGTCTTGACCAGGTCCGGCACCTTGTCCAGGTGCGGATTGACCTCGAGCGCCTTGCGGAAAGCATCCAGGGCCCGTTTCTCCTCGCCCAGGTCCTGCATGATCATGCCGAGACCGGCGAGTGCGCCGAAATGCCGGTGCTCGCGGACCAGCACCTGCTGGATGTCGGCGAGCGACCGGCCATAGTCGTTCTGCAGGTAATAGATGGTCGCGCGGCGGTTCCAGGCCTCGATATAGTCGGGCCGAAGCTTGATGACCGAATCGAGCAGCTTGAGCGCCACCTCGTTCTGCCGCGCATCCATGGCGGCTTTCGACCGCGACATCAGGAGGGCGACGGTATCGCTCGGCGACTGCAGCCACACGGCCCAGATCCGGGCCTCGACATGCTTGGCGCTGACCTCATCCGGCGCGGCTTTCAGCGCACCGAACAGGAAATCCAGGCCCTTGGTCTTGTCGGCGCCGACCTTCGGCAGCTTCGCGGGGGCCTCGGGCGGCTTCGGCTTGGGCGCGGACCGCTCGCCCTGCGCGGACGCAAGGTGCGGCATGGAAAGGACTGACGCGGCGATCAGGATCGTCCAGGAAAAGCGCTTGGCCATGGCCAAGTGTAGACACAGCCGGCCGCCCTGCAAAGTAGCAAGCGCGTCAAAGACCTGTGAGCGAGCCCTTTTTTTATCGGGGTCCGCCGTCTCGTGGATCAGCCCTGGCGCGCCTTGAAGCGGCGCTGGACCTTGTTGATCACGTAGACGCGGCCCTTGCGGCGGACCAGACGGTTGGCGCGATGGCGGCCACGCAGCGACTTCAGCGAGTTACGGACCTTCATGGGACATCCTGATGCGTTGAAAGGCCGTGTTGGACAGGCCGGAAGTGGCAAATAGGAATGGATTTCCGCTGGCGACCCAGTCGCCCGGAGTGGCCGGTTTCTAACCACCGACTTGGGCGATGTCAACGATTGTGGCGCCGACTTCAACAACGCCGGCCGTTTTAAGGGGACCGAGGACCCCAGCCGTCGCCCGAATTGCCGATTGCCAAATTTGTTATATCGTATAATCAATTTCACAAAGCCAAGAACCAAACGCCGGGAACGCCCATGCCCAAGCTCGCTCTGCCCAAGATCGACGACGTCGTCGCCATCGACATCCACACCCATGCCGAGGAGCCCTGCGGCATGCATGCGGATGACGGCTACGACGATTTCCAGGCCCAGATGGCCGACTATTTCAAGTCGCCCCACAAGCATCCGCCGACGGTCCCGGAGACGGCCGCCTATTATCGCTCCAAGAACATCGCCGCCGTGATCTTCCCGGTCGACGCCGAGCGCGAGACCGGCTTCCGCCGCTACAAGAACGAGGAGATGCTGGAGATCGCTTCCGAGCATCTCGATGTGCTGATCCCGTTCGTCAGCATTGATCCGCACAAGGGCAAGCTCGGCGTACGCGAGGCGCGCAGGCTGATCGAGGAGTATGGCGTCCGCGGCTTCAAATTCCATCCGACCATGCAGGGCTTCTACGCCAACGACCGCCTCGCCTACCCGCTCTACGAGGTGATCAATGACGGCGGCGCGATCGCGCTGTTCCACACCGGCCAGACCGGCGTCGGCTCGGGCATGCCGGGCGGCATGGGAATGCGGCTGAAGTACTCCAACCCGATGTACATGGACGACGTCGCGGCCGATTTCCCCGACCTCAAGATCATCCTCGCCCACCCCTCCTTCCCCTGGCAGGAGGAGGCGCTGTCGGTCGCCACCCACAAGCCGAACGTCTACATCGACCTCTCGGGCTGGTCGCCGAAATACTTCCCGCCGATCCTGGTGCGCTACATCAACTCGATCCTGCAGGACAAGATGCTGTTCGGCTCGGACTGGCCAGTCATCACGCCCGACCGCTGGCTCGCCGATTTCGCCAAGCTCGATATCCGTGAGGAGATCCGCCCGAAGGTGCTGAAGGCCAACGCGCGCAAGCTGCTGGGCATCTGAGCAAGGCTCGGGCTGCCGAGAGAAGCGCGATGGCACGGGTTCGGCCGGACGCAGGAACGGGGCGCAGGCGTTGGGATTTGCCCCCGATTATCGTATTGCTGCGCTATCCGAACTGCCCGAGATCGTAAGCCAGCATGAGCCTTGAATCCGTCCGCGCCTTCTTCGCCGAAAGAGCCCCCGACATCGACGTCCTCGTCTCCAGCCAGAGCTCCGCGACCGTGGCGCTCGCGGCGCAAGCCCATGGCGTCGAGCCGGCCCGCATCGCCAAGACGCTGTCCCTGCGCGTCGGCGACCGCGTCATCCTGATCGTGGCCGCCGGCCATGCCCGGATGGACAACAAGAAGGTCAAGGCGCTGTTCGGCGGCAAGCCGAAGATGCTCGGCCTCGACGAGGTGGCCGACATCACCGGGCACGAGGTCGGCGGCGTGTGCCCGTTCGGGCTGAAGTCGCCGCTCCCAGTCTATTGCGACGTTTCGCTGAAGGCCTTCGACATCGTCGTGCCCGCCGCAGGGTCCACCCACAGCGCGGTGAAGATCACGCCGGAGCGGATGGCGGAGCTGACGGCGGCCGAATGGGTCGATGTCTGCGAGACACCGCCGTCTGACACCGGCGTTCATTCGCCGTCGTCGACCTCATAGGCGGGCGGCCGCGGCGCGACGGGACGCGGCGCTCCCCGGCGCGCCGAGCGGCTCTGCTGCGGGGCCGGATTGCTGGTGTCGAACACGGCCCGGCAGGGGCCGGACAGCTGCGACGTATTCTGTCTAAGGCACGACACGATGCTGTCCCGATCGGGGACATATTGGCTGCACAGGCGCCAGACGTCGGGCGTACAGGCCATCTGCTGGTCCGCTGTCCCCTGATTGCCCTGGGACGCGGCGGGTTGAACCCCCAGACCACTCGCGAGCATCGTTGAGAGGATGAGAACAAACTGCTGCGCGCGCATGCTGCCTTCCTGCGTTCGATCGGTCCATCCGGACGCGTACCAATATACCGGCCTAATCGATGGCAAACCGGAAGGTTCGCTCCAACAAGCAGACGTGATCGTCCAGCGCGAATCTACCTCCGTTTCCCCTTTGCCAGCTCCCGAACCAGAAACTCCGCCAGCACCTCAACCCGCGCCGGGCGCGGACCGCCGGGTGGCATCACCAGATGCATCGCCCCCTCGGGCTGGCTCCAGCCCTCGAGCACGACCTCAACCTCGCCGGACGCGATCGCGTCGCCGACGATGAAGTCCGGCAGGTCGGCAATGCCGAGACCTGCGAGCACCGCAGGCAACAGGGCCTCGCCATTGTTGACGCGCAACTGCCCTGCCGGCCGCACGCTGGCCTGCTCACCGGCCGCGTTGGTGTAGTGCCAGACGCCGGCGGTCGACAGATAAGCGTAGCCGAAGCATTTGTGCTCGGCGAGATGCATCGGATGCGTCGGCCGTCCGTGGCGCTCCAGATAGGATGGCGCCGCCACCGTGTAGCGCGGCATCGCGCAGAGCCGGCGCGCCACGAGCGATGAATCCGGCAACCGCGCAATGCGCAGCGCGAGATCGAAACCCTCGCCGATGAGATCGACGGTGGCATCGCTCATGTGCAGGTCGATCGAGACCTCCGGATACTGCTCCAGGAAGGCCGGCAGCAACGGCGCGATCTTCTTGACCCCGAACGTCATCGGCACGGCGAAGCGCACCAGGCCGCGCGGCGTCAGCGACTGCGCCAGCGCCTCGGTCTCGGCCGCTTCGCCATCGGCGAGCAACTGCGCGGCGCGTTCCGACAGGCGCTGCCCGGCATCGGTCAGCGCCAGGCGGCGCGAGGTGCGATTGAACAGCCGCGTACCCAGCCGCTCCTCCAGCCGGCTCACCGCCTTGGAGACGGACGCCTTGGACAGGCTCAGCTCCTGCGCGGCGCCGGCGAAGGAGCGCAGCTCGACGACTTTCGCGAAGATCGCCATCGCCTCGAAATCGGGAAGTCGCGCCACCAGCTCAGATCTCGCTTTAGGAAACAATGGGTTTCAATAGTTTCTATTTATATACCCTGGCAATCCCCCTATTCCAATGCCGAACAGCGCGGCGGGTGACGGCCGACCGTCGCAATCTGAAGGAGCAGACCCATGATCGAATTGAAGCCCTTTGCGGCGCTGGGCGGCGCCGACCACGGCTGGCTGAAGGCCAAGCACCATTTCTCGTTCGCGAGCTATTACGATCCGAAGAACATGGGCCACGGCGCCCTGCGGGTGTGGAACGACGACGAGATCGCGCCGAATACCGGCTTTCCCGCCCATCCGCATCGCGACATGGAGATCATCACCTATGTCCGCGAGGGCGCGATCACCCATCAGGACAGCCTCGGCAACAAGGGCCGGACCGAAGCCGGCGACGTCCAGGTGATGAGCGCCGGCAGCGGCATCCGCCACTCCGAATACAATCTCGAGCCGACCACGACGCGGATCTTCCAGATCTGGATCGAGCCCGCCACCGAGGGCGGCCAGCCGACCTGGGGCGCCAAGCCGTTCCCGAAGTCGGACCGCTCCGGCAAGCTGGTGACGCTGGCCTCGGGCTTCGCAGATGACGGCGACGCGCTGCCGATCCGCGCCAAGGCGCGCGTCCTCGGCACCACGCTCAAGGCCGGTGAGACCGCCGAGTACAGCGCCGACAAGGCCCGCCATCTCTATCTTGTGCCTGCCGCCGGCAGCGTCGAGGTCAACGGCGTCCGTATCAACGCCCGCGACGGCGCGGCCATCCGCGACGAGGCCACGCTCAAGATCACCGCGCTCGAGGATTCCGAGCTGGTGCTGGTCGACGCTGCCTGACCCTCTCACGCGATCCCGGCCAGCCATCCGGCCGGGACGCTCTTCCCGATCACTCGCATCACCACGGAGACTACAATGACCAAGGTTCTCGTTCTCTACTACTCCGCCTACGGCCACATCGAAGCGATGGCCAACGCGGTCGCCGAAGGCGCCCGCGAAGCCGGCGCCACCGTGGATATCAAGCGGGTGCCGGAGCTGGTGCCGGCCGATGTCGCCAAGGCCTCCTACTACAAGCTCGACCAGGCCGCCCCGATCGCCAAGATCGAGGAACTCGCCGACTACGACGCGATCATCGTCGGCACCGGCACCCGCTTCGGCCGCATGGCCTCGCAGATGGCCAACTTCCTCGACCAGGCTGGCGGCCTCTGGGCCAAGGGCGCGCTGAACGGCAAGGTCGGCGGCGCCTTCACCTCGACCGCGACCCAGCATGGCGGCCAGGAAGTGACGCTGTTCTCGATCATCACCAACCTGCTGCATTTCGGCATGACCATCGTCGGCCTCAACTACGGCTTCGCCGGCCAGATGAAGCTCGACGAGGTCACCGGCGGCTCGCCCTATGGCGCGACCACCATCACCGGTGGCGACGGCAGCCGGCAGCCGAGCGAGAACGAGCTGGCGGGAGCGCGCTATCAGGGGCGCGTGATCGCTGAGACCGCCAAGAAGCTGCATGGCTGATGCGATCGGGGCGGCACTTCTGAAAACGAAGTGCCGCCCCATTTCGCAAACATTGGAAAGATGTCGAGGAGTCCGCAATGCCCGCCATGCTTGAACTGGTGACGCTGGCCCGGCTGGCCCGCCATCCCCTGCAGATGATGGCGCGCCATTGGTACTGCAAGGGCCTCTATCGTGCGAGCCGCGGCCAGCGCCGCTGTCCGGAATGCACGGCCGCTACAGCGGCTTGATCTGCACCTTCTTGAATTTCACGATACCAGAGCCGTACTGCAGGGCGATCGGTCCCGCCGCGTGCTTGCTGTCATCGACATCGGCGGTCTTCTCGCCGTTGAGGATCACGGTCAGCCGCGTGCCCTTGGCGGTGATCTCGTAGGTGTTCCACTTGCCACCCGCCTTCGGCATCGGGTCGACCTTCGACACGTCGACGATCGCGCCGGTGCCATATTTCGGATCGGGGCGCTTGTCGAAGATGTTGACCTCGTAGCAGATGTTCGAGTCGATCTTCTCCGCTTGGTCGCAGCGGATGAAGATGCCGCTGTTGGCGGCGTCGTCGACCCAGAACTCGGCCTTGATCTGGAAATCCTTGTAGCTGGTCTTGGTGACCAGATAGGACGGATCCTTGCCGTCGAGCTTGTCGGCCATCAAGGTACCGTCCTTGGCCTCCCAATTGGCCTTACCAACCTCGGTGAACTCGACCTTCTTGTCGCCGTCGACCAGGGTCACCCAGCCGTCATCGGCCGACGCCGTCCTAATCATCGTCAACGCCGCGCCCGTCATCATCAATCCAGCCGCGAGCACGCCCCAGCGATATCGCATCGAAACTCCTCCCTGCAGTTTTCGTGTTGCTCCGCCACGATAGCAAAGCGCCGGAGAATGCAAACGAGTTTCGATGCTGCACCTGCTCTCTCTCGCCGAACTACACCGCCGTGGCGCGCGCAAAATCGACATAGATCTCGCGCAGCCGCGTCGCCACCGGCCCCACCTTGCCGCCGCCGACCGGCTTGCCGTCGATCGTGACCACCGGCTGCACGAACGAGCTCGCGCTGGTGATGAACGCCTCCTTGGCCGCGAGCGCTTCGTCGACGGTGAACAGCCGTTCCTCGACCTTGAGCTGGCGCTCCTCGGCGAGCTTCACCACCGCCTTGCGGGTGCAGCCCGGCAGGATCGCGGTCGAGTTCGGCCTGGTGACGATGACGTCGTCCTGGGTCAGGATGAAGGTCGACGACGAGCCGCCTTCGGTGACATGGCCGTCCTCGACCATCCAGGCCTCGCCCGCGCCGGCCGCGGCCGCCGCCTGCTTGGCCAGCACCTGCGCCAACAGCGCGACGCTCTTGATGTCGCGCCGCGCCCAGCGGATGTCGGGGACCGTGATCACGCCGATGCCCGTCTTCGCGGAGGGCGCGTCGACGATGTTTTTCGACGTGACGAACATCACCAGCGTCGGCTTGACGTCGCCTTTCGGAAACGGGAAGTCGCGGCCCTTGTCGGCGCCGCGCGTGACCTGCAGATAGACCATGCCTTGGTCGAGCATGTTGCGGGCGACCAGTTCCTTCTGCAGCTCCTCGATACGGGCGAGGCTTTCCGGCAGCGCCAGGCCGATCTCGCCGACCGAGCGCTCCAGACGGGCAAGGTGCGGGGCACTGTCGACCAGCTTGCCGTCGAGCACGGCGGCCACCTCATAGATGCCGTCCGCGAACAGAAAGCCGCGGTCGAGCACCGAGACGTTGGCCTCGGACAGAGGCACGAAGGCGCCGTTGACGTAAGCGATGGGGTCCAAGGACATGTCTCCTAGTCGTTCGCGTTCGAACTATGAATTGTCGGATATCGGGCCAAAAGAGCATATGCCAATGAATTACTCGTCATGCCCGGGCTTGTCCCGGGCATCCACGTCGCTCCTCCGGGCCGGTCGACGTGGATGGCCGGGACAAGCCCGGCCATGACGACGCGGAGAGACGTGGGCACGAATTCCATACACTTATGCGGCAACAGAGCCACGGCCCGCAAACAACAACTCCCTCAATGCGACAGGATCTTCGACAGGAACTGCTGCGCGCGTTCGCTGCGGGGCTGGCCGAAGAAATCCTCCTTCTTGGCGTCCTCGACGATCTCGCCGCGGTCCATGAAGATGACGCGGTGGGCGACCTTGCGGGCGAAGCCCATCTCGTGGGTCACGACCATCATGGTCATGCCCTCGCGGGCGAGATCGACCATGACGTCGAGCACCTCGCTGATCATCTCCGGATCCAGCGCGGAGGTCGGCTCGTCGAACAGCATCGCGATCGGGTCCATGGCGAGGGCGCGCGCAATCGCGACGCGCTGTTGCTGGCCGCCGGAGAGTTGCGCCGGAAACTTCTGCGCCTGCTCCTTCAGCCCGACGCGCTCCAGCAGCTTCATGCCCTTGGCGGTCGCTTCCTCCTGGCCGCGCCCCAGCACCTTCTGCTGCGCGAGGCAGAGATTGTCGATGATCTTCAGATGCGGAAACAGCTCGAAATGCTGGAACACCATGCCGACGCGCGAGCGCAGCTTCGGCAGGTTGGTCTTGGGATCGTTGACCTTGAGGCCGTCGATGGTGATCGATCCGTCCTGGAACGGCTCGAGCGCGTTGACGCATTTGATCAGGGTCGACTTGCCGGAGCCGGAGGGGCCGCAGACCACGACGACCTCGCCCTTGGCGACCGAGGTCGTGCAGTCCTTCAGCACCTGGAAGCTCGGGCTGTACCATTTGTTGACGTGGCTGATTTCGATCATGGGAGGTTCGTCGCCTGCTTCAACGAAGACGGTGCGCTCCCTCTCCCCGCTTGCGGGGAGAGGGTCGGGGTGAGTGGGAGTCTCCGCGAGTGGTCTCGTGGAGAGTCCCCCTCACCCGGATTGCATCTTCGATGCAATCCGACCTCTCCCCGCAAGCGAGGAGAGGTGAATGAAGGTGTACTTGTCGGCTTGCTCATCCTGCCCACTATCTGATGATGGAGATGCGCGACTGCAGGCGGCGGACGCCGTAGGACGCGACACAGGAGATGGTGAAGTAGACCAGGGCCGCGAACAGGTACATCTCGACCAGGCGCCCGTCGCGCTGGGCGACCTTCGACGCCGCGCCGAGGAAGTCCGGGATCGACAGCACGTAGACCAGCGAGGTGTCCTGGAACAGCACGATGGTCTGGGTCAGCAGCACCGGCAGCATGTTGCGGAACGCCTGCGGCAGCACGACGTAGCGCATGGTCTGCGCATAGGTCAGGCCGAGCGCCGAGGCCGCAGCCGGCTGCCCGCGTGAGATCGACTGGATGCCCGCACGCATGATCTCGGAGAAATACGCCGCCTCGAACAGGATGAAGGTGATCAGCGACGACGCGAACGCGCCGACCTTGATCGGCCGCGACGAGCCGGTGATCCACTGCCCGATATAGGGGACCAGGAAGTAGAACCAAAAGATCACCAGCACCAGCGGCAGCGAGCGCATGAAGTCGACATAGAGCCCGGCGATCCAGCCCATCACGCGATAACCGGACAACCGCATCAGCGCGATCAGGGTGCCGAACACGAGACCGCCCGTCGCCGACAGCGCGGTCAGGGTCAGCGTGAAGGTCATGCCGTCGATGAACAGGTAGCTCAGCGAGCGGCGGATGACGTCGAAATCGAAATTGGCCAGCATCTCATTTGCCCGTGATGTAGCCAGGGATCGCTACGGCGCGCTCGAGCAGCCGCATGCCGATCACGACGATGACGTTGATGACGAGATACATCAGGGTGGCGGCGCTGAAGGCCTCGAACACCTGGAACGAGAATTCCTGCATCGCGCGCGCAGCACCCGTCAGCTCGATCAGGCCGATGGTGATCGCCACCGCACTGTTCTTGACCGTGTTGAGAAACTCAGAGGTCAAAGGCGGCAGGATGATCCGGAAGGCCATCGGCAGCAGCACGTAGCGATAGGCCTGCAAGGTGGTGAGGCCGAGCGCGGTCGCCGCCATCTTCTGGCCGCGCGGCAGCGAGCCGATGCCGGCCGCCAATTGCACCGCGACACGTGCTGACATGAACAGGCCGATGCCGACAGCCGCGGTATAGAACGGCGCATTCGGCATCTGCTTCAGCCACAGGCCGATGGTGGGCGGCAACAGCTCCGGCAGCACGAAGAACCACAGGAACAGCTGCACCAAGAGCGGCATGTTGCGGAAGAACTCGACATAGGCGAAGCCGACCCAGTTCGCGGGCTTCGACGGCAGGCTGCGCAGGATGCCGACGATCGTGCCGAAGATCAGCGCGATCACCCAGGCCGACAGCGAGGTCACGATCGTGACCTTCAGCCCCGCCAGCAGCATGTCGAAATAGGTGCCGGCCCCGGTCGGGTTCGGCTCCAGAAAGATGTGCCAGTTCCAGGTGTAGTTCACGGGGACATCCAGAAAAGAGTTCGTTTCGGAGCACGGCTGCGATCGAGCTGATCCGATCGGTCCCGTTCATTCAAGCTCAATCCACGATACCAGAGCAATCCTCGGGCCAAGTGTGGCTGGGTTACCTCGAATGGGAGCCAAGCTGTCACCGCGTTGACGGTGGGCTCCCTCGCCCCGCTAGCGGGGAGAGGGTTGGGGTGAGGGGGACTCTCCACGCGCCGCGCTCATGGAGAGTCCCCCTCACCCGGATCGCATCTTCGATGCGATCCGACCTCTCCCCGCGAGCGGGGAGAGGTGAAGGCGATCACGGCTTGTACGAATCCGGATCCGGCGAGTCCGACGGCTTGGCGAATTCGGCCTTCAGTTCGGCGGACAGCGGGGTGTTGAGGTTCAGGCCCTTCGGCGGGATCTTCTGCATGAACCACTTGTCGTACAGCTTGGCGCCCTCGCCGCTGGTGTAGATCTTGGCGGTCGCGGCATCGACGACCTTCTTGAACTGCGGATCGTCCTTGCGCAGCATGATGCCGTAGGGCTCGGGCTTGGAGAACGCGTCCTTGGAGACGACGTAGGCGGCCGGATCCTTCGAGCCGGCGACGAGGCTGGCCAGAAGAATGTCGTCCATCACGAAGGCGACGGCGCGGTCGGTCTCGACCATCAGGAACGCTTCGGCATGATCCTTGGCCGGGATGATGTTGATGCCGAGATTGCGTGCGGCATTGGCCTCGGTCAGCTGCTTGATGTTGGTGGTTCCGGCGGTAGACACCACCGCCTTGCCCTTCAGATCATCGATGGCGTTGATCTTGCTCGTCTTCTTCGAGACGTAGCGGCTCGCGGTCAGGAAGTGGGTGTTGGTGAAGGAGATCTGCTTCTGGCGGTCGGCATTGTTGGTGGTCGAGCCGCATTCCAGATCGATGGTGCCGTTGGCGAGCAGCGGGATGCGCGTCGACGACGTCACCGGGTTGAGCTTGACCTCGAGCTTATCGAGCTTGAGCTCCTTCTTCACCGCATCGACGATGCCCATGCAGATGTCGATGGCGAAGCCGATCGGCTTCTGGTTGTCGTCGAGATAGGAGAACGGAATCGAGGAATCGCGAACGCCGAGCGTGATGGCGCCGGTCTCCTTGATGTTCTTCAGGGTCCCCGTCAGGTCCTCGGCCTGCGCCTGGCCGGCGCAGAGCGCGGCGGCAAAGGCCAGACCAAATAGGCGAAGCTGCTTCATCTGTATCTCCTCAATCCGGCTGAGTGCCGGATGCTTGCATAAACCTGAGCCAAGTCAAAATCATCCCGCCCGGCCTCGGACGATCTCCGGCCGGACGGGCGCGGGCACCATAGACCGCCCCGCGGCGGGAAGTTCTCGGACGCTTGCGACAAATTGCCTGTGCCGCGTACCGTTGGACAAGAGATTCGGCCTGAGAGTGCAGCGCCGAACGTCGGGATGGTAAACTACGAGGGGCGCACGGCTGCGGCGACCCAACGAAAGTCTGAAGCGGGCACCGCATCTGCTCATCAGCTTGCGCTTCGGTTCCCTTTGCTCGCGAGTATATCTCTCGTGAAAGACGAAACTATTGCCACGCTGACGGTGCGCTCCCTCTCCCCGTTCTTCACGGGGGCGCGACGAGCTACGCTCGCGCTGAGAGGGTTGGGGTGAGGGGCAGCCACAGGCACCAGTTGAGCTGAGAGCCCCCCTCACCCGGATTGCATCTGGCGATGCAATCCGGCCTCTCCCCGCACGCGGGCAGAGGCGAGGACCGCCCGCGCGGCCGGGGGTGTGGCTCACAAGGTCCCAACTCACAACGGCTTCCGTAACTCACCCAGATCCCAGAACAGGCCGGCCATCAGGCCTAGCGCCTCTTCCGTGACATCCCGAAGAATGTGCTCGTCCGGCGCATGCTGCGAGCAGCCGGGATAGGAATGCGGCAGCCACATCGTCGGCATCTTGAGTACGTCGGCAAACACGTCGTTCGGCAGCGAGCCGCCGAAGTTCGGCAGCACGGCGGGGGCCTTGCCGGTGCTCATCTTGATGGAGTCCGCCGCCCATTTGATCCACGGGCTGTCGATGTCGGCGCGCGACGCCATGAAACCTTGCGTCATGCTGACCTCGATCATCGGAAGGCCGTGCGCGGCGAGATGCGTCTTCACATCCTCGACGATCGTATCGACCTTGGTGCCGACCACGAAGCGCAGCTGCAGCACGGCGCGGGCGGCGCCGGGAATCGCGTTCGCCGGCTTGTCGATGTTGCCGGAAGAGAGCGCGAGCACCTCCAGCGTGTTCCAGGCAAACAGCCGCTCCGCCGGGGTCAGCCCCTCCTCACCCCAATCGTCCGACAGCGCCGGCTCGTCGGCGGTCGGCTCGACCTTCACGTCGGCGAGGATGGCGCGGATCGCGTTGGTGAGACGCGGCGGCTTCATCGAGTCCAGCTTGATGCGGCCATGGCCGTCGACCAGCGTGGCAATGGCATTGGCGAGGATGGTGGCGGGATTGGCGAGCACGCCGCCCCAATTGCCGGAGTGATTGCCGCCCTCGCGCAGGTTGACGTCGAGATGCAGCCGGATGCCGCCGCGGCAGCCGAGAAAGATGGTGGGACGCGCGGTCGACAGCCGCGGGCCGTCGGAGCCGATGAAGACGTCGGCTTTCAAGGCGTCGCGCTTGAGGTCGGCCACCTTGGCAAGATCCGGCGAGCCGATCTCCTCGCCCATCTCGATGATGAACTTCGCATTGAAGCCGAGCTTGCCGCCGCGCGCCTCGCGCACCGCGCGCAGCGCGGCCATGTTGATGCTGTGCTGGCCCTTGTTGTCGGCGGTGCCGCGGCCATAGAGGCGGTTGCCGGCCGGCGTCACCGCCCAGGGATCGCGGCCGTCGCGCCATTCCCCGGCCATACCGTCGACGGTGTCGCCGTGGCCATAGCTCAGCACCGTCGGCGCGCTGTCGCTCTCATGATAGGTCGCGATCAGGAACGGCGAGCGGCCGCTCGGCGAGGGCACGATCTCGGAGGAGAAACCGAGCGCAGCGAAAGACGGCGTCAGCTCGTTCGTCAGATACGCGGCGAGTTCGTCCTTGCGCTCCGGATTGAGGCTCTCCGTGCGGTAGGCGACGCGGCGGCCGAGTTCGGCGAGAAAGTCACCGCTCGTCAAGGCCTGACGGGCACGGGCGATTGCATCAATCCTGGTCATGGCGCTTTTCCAGTCACAACGAAGGCGGCGTCATATCGGGATCGAGGTCGAAGCGGAAGGGGTCGCTTTGAATTCAGTGCTGATATCAAGCAAGTCCCGGATTTCGGAACTTGGTAGCAGGGATCGATGATATCAGTGTGCCGCAATGCGATTCCGTTCTCGCGGCGCAATCAGCGCCCGAGGTTTCCCGGTGCGGTGCCCTCGTCAAGGCGGAGGGCGCGGGGAATGCCGGGTGAAGGCCTCACCCATGGCCCGCCTGCAGAAAGAATAGCAGGCGGCAGTCACCACAGGTTCAGCCGAACATCCGGCATTCCCCGCGCGACGGTTTTCACGTGTATAGCGCGCTCTCCCCGGTGTCCGGCTTGATAGCCACCGTCGCCAGCGGGATCATCACCCGCAGACTTGACGCCAGCATCGGGGCGCCAGGACCACACGCCTTTACGTCCGCAACACACCGTTCGTCGGCGCAGGTCTCCCCACGCTGCGGCACATCAGCGGCCATCGCTCCCCGCCCCGCGTGTCGTGACGATCGCGCGCAACGCCCCTCCGTGTCGAGGCGGGATTTCGGGAATAGAGCACATATTCGGATATTCGTAAAGTATTTTCTTGCCCGACTGACGATCCGCTGCGGGCCTCGCCCTTCGAGACGCCCGCCTTGGGGCGGGCTCCTCAGGGTGAGGGTGTGGAGGTCATGCAGGGCGACACAGAATGAGATCGAAGCGACGCCTGCACTCCTCTCCATGAGGTTGCTGTGGGAAGCCGGCAACGACTTCATGATCAATGTGCCGCGCCGCGCACGGCGCCAAATCCTCTCCATGAGGACGCCGCCCATGGTCAATCTGCAACTCCGGTCGCGGAGCGCACTCCTCATGGTGAGGAGCGCCGCGCCGCACCCGGCCTGATGCCAGGCGAGACGGCCACGGGCGCGGCGCGTCTCGAACCATGAGGCCCGGCTGCTCAATTCACCGCGTTGCTCACCATTACCTCGATCAGCTTGGCGCCGGGGCGGCGGAACGCTTCAGATAGCGTCGGCTTCAACTGCCGGGGATCGCTGACGCGCAGCGCCTCGCAGCCGAGCGACCGCGCCAGTCCTGCAAAATCAACCGGCGGATCGGCAAAGTCCATGCCGATGTAGTTGTCGTCGCCGTGGAAGGACAACAGCCGCTGCTTGATGATGCGGTAGCCGCCATTGTTGACGATGACGACCGAGAGCGGCAGCTTGTGGTGAACCGCGGTCCACAGCGCCTGGATCGAATACATCGCGCTGCCGTCGCCGGAGTAGCACACCACGGGACGGTCCGGATTGGCGAGGCTGACGCCGACCGAGGCCGGCAGGCCCCAGCCGATGCCGCCGGAGGCGAGGGCGTGATAATTGTAGCGGTCGCGATAGGGCCACAGCGCGGTCATGTAGCGCGCGGATGTGAGGCCCTCGTCGACCAGGATGCCGTGCTCGGGCATGGCCTCGGCCACCTGCAGCGCCAGATAGTCCGGGTCGATTGGCGTCCGCTCGCGCACCGCTTCGATCTGCGTCGTCAACGTCCGGCGCCGCGCGCTCCAGTTCTTCGACGACAGCTCGGCGATGCGCTCCTGCGCGCGGGCCTGCAGGGCCGCACCGCCGAGGTCGCGCAGCAGCGGCGTCAGTTGCTGGAGCGTCTCGCGGACGTCGGCCTTGAGCGCGATCTCGGCGCCGAAATTCTTAGCCAATTCCCAGTCGACCAGACCGATCTGCACGATCGGCAGGCCGTCGGGCAGCGGCAGGGTCTCGCTGTGCACGGACATCCGCAGGGGATCGGCGCCGAGCACGATCAGCAGATCATGCGGCGCCAGCAGGTCGCGCACCTGCTTCTGCGCGCGCGACAGCGAGCCGATATAGCAGGGATGCTCGGAGAGAAAATGCGAGCCATAGGGCGCAGACTGCTGATGCACCGGCGCGCCGAGCGCCGATGCGAAGTCGGCCGCCGCCTGCAGCGCATCGCTCTTGACGATCTCGTCGCCGGTGATGATGACCGGCCGTTGCGCCTTCAGAATGCGCTGGGCGAGCGCCTGCAGCGCGTCGGCGGACGGCCGCACGCGCGCATCGACGCGGGTGGAGCGGCCGAGATCGATGCCAGCCTCGGCATTGAGGATGTCGCCGGGCAGCGAGATGAAGACGGGCCCGGTCGGCGGCGTGGTCGCGACCTTGGCGGCGCGCCTGATGATGCGCGGCAGGTCCTCCAGCCGCGTCACCTCGACCGCCCATTTCACCAGCGGCTCGGCCATGCGGACCAGGGGACCATAGAGCAGCGGCTCCATCAGGCCGTGGCCCTGCTCCTGCTGGCCGGCGGTCAGGATCATCGGCGTGCCCGTGAACTGCGCGTTGTAGAGCGCGCCCATCGCATTGCCGAGGCCGGGCGCGACATGGACGTTGCAGGCGACGAGGCGGCCGGAGGCACGGCTGAAGCCGTCGGCGATCGCCACCACCAGGCTCTCCTGCATCGCCATGACATAGGTGAGATCGGGATGATCCTTCAGCGCATGCATGATCGGCAACTCGGTGGTGCCGGGATTGCCGAACAGATGCGTGATGCCCTCGTCCTTGAGCAGCGCGAGGAAGGCCGAGCGACCGGTCGTGCGGTTTTTCATGATGCGGTTCCTCCGGCGACGCAGTGTTGTTTGTTGTTGCAAGCCCTGACCGCGTCATGGCCGGGCTTGTCCCGGCCATCCACGTCGATCGGCACGCGCGGGAGGACGTGGATGCCCGGGACAAGCCCGGGCATGACGATGGGGAGAGAGACGAGCAAAAAGCGCCAATCGTTGCACGCTGCGCTCCTCGCAATGACGTGGAGAGAGCGAAGGCTACGCCTCGGCTGTCTCCTGATACACGGGATAATCCGTGTAGCCCTTCTCCTCGCCGCCGTAGAAGGTGGGACGATTGTATGGCGTCAGCGGCCAGCCGTGCTGCAGGCGGACGGGCAGGTCCGGATTGGAGATGAAGTAGCGGCCGAAGGCGATGGCGTCGGCGTGGCCGGCCTGAATCGCCGCTTCCGCGGGCTCGCCGGTGAAGCCGCCGGCGCCGATCAGCACGCCCTTCCAGACCGGCCGGAACAGCGCGAGCGCCGACGGCACGTTCTGCCAATTGACATCGGCGCGGCCGGCGCCGGAAGAGCGCGGTTCGATCAGGTGCAGATAGGCGATGCCGAGGCCGTTCAGCGCCTCGATCGCATGGGTGTAGAGCGGCATCGGCTCGGCCTCGCCGGAGCCGTTGGCGATGCCGTAGGGCGACAGCCGGATGCCGACCTTGTCGGCGCCACAGGCATCGATCACCGCCTGCATGACCTCGAGCAGGAAGCGGCAGCGGTTCTCGATGGAGCCGCCGTAGCGGTCGGTGCGCTGGTTGGTGCGGGTCTGCAGGAACTGCTCGATCAGATAGCCGTTCGCGCCGTGCACCTCGACGCCGTCGAAGCCGGCGGCGATCGCATTGCGCGCGGCCTGGCGATAGGCGGCGACGAGGCCGGGGATCTCGTCGGTCTGCAGCGCACGCGGCGTCTCGTAGGCCGCGGCCTTGCCGTCCGCGGTCATCGCCTTGAGATCGTCGCCGATCGCGATCGCCGACGGGGCCACCGGCAGCGCACCGCCGGGCTGGAACGAGGAATGCGAGACGCGGCCGACATGCCAGAGCTGCAGGAAGATCACGCCGCCCTTCGCATGCACGGCATCGACGACATGCTTCCAGCCGGCGATCTGCGCCGCGCTGTAGATGCCGGGCACGTTCGGACTGCCGGTCCCGGTCGGCAGCACCGGCGTCGCCTCGGCGATGACCAGCCCGCCCGGCGTCGCGCGCTGCGCATAGTATTCGACGTTGAGCGGCCGCGGCGCGAGCGTCGCCCGATCGGCGCGCATGCGCGTCAAGGGCGCCATCACGACGCGATGCTTGAGATGATATGGACCGATGGTCAGCGGTGAAAACAGCTCAGGCAGCATTTCGTCCCCAGATGTCGTTGTGATTGTCGGTTGGGATCATCTTGTTCGCAAAACATGATGGTGGCAATGTCCGCCCCACGTCAGTATGAGCAGACCCTCCATGCCGAAAGCGAACGCCCTGCCCTCTCTCAGCCTGCGCATCGATCTCGATGACGGCAGCCGTATCGGGCCGGGCAAGATCGCGCTGCTCGAGCACATCGACCGCCACGGCTCGATCTCGGCCGCGGGCCGCGCCATGGACATGTCGTACAAGCGCGCCTGGGACCTCGTCGACGAGATCAACCGGGTGTGCCGGCAGCCCGCGGTGGCGCGGCAGACCGGCGGCCGGAACGGCGGCGGCGCCGCTCTGACGGCGTTCGGCGAGCAATTGGTCGAACGCTACCGCCGCATCGAGCGCGATGCGGCGAACGCCGTCAGGAAGGACCTCGCCGCGCTGCGCGGCGACATCGAGAAGCCGAAGAAGGCGCGCGGCGCCAAGGCCGCGTCGTAGCCGGATGCGCCGGAGCGCCTCGCCTGCAACCGGACGGAGGCGTCCCGCGTTGCAGCCGAATACCTTGTCATGCGGCCGGCCGATCCTGCGGCCACGCCCAGACGTCATCGATCGATATTTCATCGCCCTGCCGGAGAACCCGCCGTGTCCCACCCTGCCTTGTCCGCCGACCACACCGCCGTCGTCACCGGAGGCGCCTCCGGCATCGGCCTCGCCGCCGCGATGCGCTTCGCCCAACTCGGCATGAACGTCTGCATCGCCGATGTCGACGAGACGCGGCTGCGTGAGGCGGCTGCGACGCTCACCGCTGTCGCCAAGCGTGGCGGGGCCGCGGTCATGACCGCCAAGGTCGATGTCAGCAGCCGCGACAGCGTGGTCGCGCTGGAGCGTGCGGTGCGCGCGCGGTTCGGCGCAATCGACGTGCTGATGAACAATGCCGGCATCCAGCCGGGCAGCAAGATCTTCGGCCCGGAAGACAACTGGCAGCGCATTCTCGGCGTCAATCTGTGGGGCATCATCCACGGCGCGCAGGTGTTCGCAGCCGGCATGATCGCGCAAGAGGGGCCAGCGCTGATCATCAACACCGGCTCCAAGCAGGGCATCACTACGCCGCCGGGCGATCCGGCCTACAACGTGTCGAAGGCCGGCGTGAAGGCGTTCACCGAGGCGCTGCAGCACGAGCTGCGCAACACGCCCGGCTGCAAGGTCACGGCGCATCTGTTCATCCCCGGCTTCGTGTTCACGCCGCTGACCGCCAATGGCCGCGTCGAGAAGCCGGCCGCGGCATGGACGCCGGAGCAGACCGTGGACTTCATGCTGGAGCGTGTGGCGGCCGGCGACTTCTACGTGCTGTGCCCCGACAACGACGTGCCGCGCGCGCTCGACGCGCGGCGCATCCTGTGGGCGGCCGGCGACATCGTCGAGAACCGGCCGCCGCTGTCGCGCTGGCATGCCGACTACGCCGACGCGTTCGCCGCCTTCGTAAAGAAATCGCCATGATCCCGCCACGCCGGCGCAGCGGTCCGTAGCGGCGGGCGATCATCATCGAAGTCCACGGCGCGTCGGATCGTCGCAAGCCGACCGGCGCCGCCATGGCCACGATCACGATCGAACGAATCGTGCCGGTGAAACTTCTTGCGACTCACTTGTTTGCTGCGGGTACGGCGCCGCCGCTGATCATCGACGCCTCGACCGAGCGGCCCGCCGTCAAGCGCCGGGATGTCGCAGCGCTGCGTGCACGCCGCACGACAATCTGACGCAGACGCATTCCACAAACTCTGCGCGAAGCTGCCACGAAGCAAGGCGCAGATGGCCTCATCATCCGCACCCGATCAGCCGCGCCCGCGAAGGTCGGCCGGCACGCGCTGGTGCGCAGCCATGGGAGTCTGTCGGACATGACGCGCCATCACCGTCACCATCACGACAATCACCACCATCACGATCAGCATCATCACGGTCATCATCATCATCACCACCATCATCATCACAATCACTGCCAGCCGGCGCCGCCTCCCACGCCTACGCCGCCGCCGACACCAACACCGCCTGCGCTCGGCTTCGCCGATCTCGGCGTGGTCTTCAACGACGCCACGCGCTTTCTCGAAGGCGGGCTGTGGCGCAACGTGGTCGACGAAGGCGGCCAGGGGCTCGGCAGCGTCTACAACTACACCGGCGATCTCACCGTGATTCAGGACGGGCTGAAGGCGATGGTCGCCGCCGGCCAGTTCACCGGGCAGACCCTCGCCAACGTCAACAAGATCCTCGCCGACATCACCGTCGCGCAGGATGCCGCGATGGCCTCGGTCACCGGCGGCGGCGCGTTCGGCAGCATCGCCGCGGCAGAGACCGCGCTGCGCAACGCGCATCTCGACATTCTCAACGTCGTCAACAACGATCCGAAGCTCGCGGGCCAGGCGACCAATGCCGACGGCGTCACCGGCTTCCTCGAGGCGCCGGCGCTGCTGCCGGAGGGCGTGACGGCGGCGACCGCGGCCAAGGGCACGCTGGCCGAGCTCGGCCTCATCTTCAACGATGCCGCCAACCGCCTGCTCGGCGGCGTCAACGACAGCAATGTCGATATCATCCAGGATGACGTCGACGCGCTGATTGCCGGGCTGAATGCGCTGGTCGCGGCCAACCCGCTGCAGTTCGGCGGCCTCACCGGCGTGCATGCGCTCGCCATCATCGACCAGCTCGCGCTCGTCAACACCCACATCAACGGCGCGGCCGGCAATGTCGACATCGGCCGGGCGCTGAACGACGACTTCCTCGACATCATCGACATCGTCGCCGGCGACACCAACCTCGCCAACATGGCGCAGCAGAACGGTCTCAACGGCTGGACCGGCTTCGGCGACTTCCTCAATGCGACGCCGGCCTATCAGGACAACCAGGCGCAGACCGATTTCTGGGCGATGTTCATCGCGCAGTCGAACGCGCTGGGCCAGGCTGCGATCTCAGCCGTCAATGCTGGCGACGCCGCGGCGATGGCGAAAGTCACCGCCGACCTGATGACGTTCAAGAAGGACGTCACCGATTTCGACGCGGCGCAGGGCGGCATCTTCCAGGCCCGCTTCGACAACGAGCTGCTCGGCGACCAGAGCACGCTCGGCGCCGAGATCGCCAAGATCCTGGAGGGCTTCCAGACCGGCAACAAGGCGCTGGTCGCCGCGGCCGCCGACCAGATGCACCAGAACGCCGCCGATGTCGGCGGCAACAACATCCCGGTCAACGGCGGCGCCTATGATGTCAACGGCACCACGATCGCGCAGGTGCTGGCGACCACCGGCGGCGCCAACAGCAACGCCGATGCCGCCGCCGTGCTGGCGGCGATCACGGCGGCCCCGGATTCCAATGTGATCATGCTGGCGAATGCCGCGCCGGCCTCACAGGACGGCGCCGTTCCCGCGACCGTCGCCATCGAGGGGCCGATCATGGACATGTCGCACCATCAGCATCATCACATGTGGGCGTGATCGGATGCGTCGGGCGCCTGCACCAGCAGGCGCCTGACGAGCGCGAGCGCGGTTTCCGTCGCCTGGTCGGCCGCGATCACGGAGACCGCGAGCACAATCAGATCGACCGGCTCATGCGACAGCACGATCACATGCGTTGCATGACGTGCCGCCATCAGCGCCATCATCCGCTCGACCGCGGGATCGGTCGCAATTAGTCCCCAGGGCGCATCGGCGCGGCGCAGCACGCGCCGTGACGCGAGAAACGTCCGCAGCAGCGGCGGGTCATAGGCCGCGAGCTCAGCCTCGCGACAGCGACGCGCGCTCTCGAAGATCGGCTGCCGCGCCAGCTCGGCGATCAATTCGTCGCGCGTGACGGCGGTGGATGCGCCGATCGAATCCAGCACGCCCGGCTCGCGGGCCTCGAGCACCGCGCGCAGGGCATCGCCCATCAGGCCGATCGTGAGCACGCCGGCCATCGCCACCGCGCAGAAGCGCATCATTTGCGCCGCATCGACATCCGGGGACAGCGCGGCCGCGGCGGCGCCGAGCAGGGCCGCACCTGATATCCGCAACGACGTCAACACCACGCCCTGCCGCTGCGACTCCGCGCTCGCGCCCGCGATCAGGATCGCCGTGACCGCGAGCAGCGCGCCGAGCGCGCCGAGCCGCACCGGCATGTTCGGCGCCAGCACGCGGAAATCGGTGACGATGAAGGGAATGACCATGATGGCGCCGAACGCGACGCGATCGATGGCGCGGTTCTCCCAGGCCAGCAGGCTGCTGCGGTCACGGCGGAGCAGCAGCGACGCGCAGACGGCAAAGCCTGCGAGCTGAAATACCGACAGCATCACCGTGTGGTGATTTTCGAACGCGACCGGACCGAACGCGCCGGCGAGCGCGAGCACGATGCCGCCGATCAGCGCGGCCGCCTTCAGCCGGCGATGCGCGTGCCGGCGCAACAGGCCCTCGGTCACGATCAGCGCGCCGAGCGGGACCAGCGCCGCCGGGATCAGCGAGATGCGGTCGAGCGTGGCGCTGCCCGTCCACCAGGCGATGCCACGCAGCAGGAACAGCGCGGCCACCAGCACGAGCAGAGCAACGAGCCGTGCCGTCAGCGGTCCGTGGGAATCGCGCCGGTGCAGCATCGCCGCAGCGACGGCGAGGCCGATCGCACCGCAGAGATTGACGACGGAATCGGCGACGATGCCGGGCATCATGGTGCGGCCTCGCCGGATGGCCGGCGCGGACGCAAGCTGCCGAACGCTCTGGTGTCGTCGAGCCAATGCACCAGCGGCAGGATCATCCGCTGCAGCGCCAGCACCGCGGATGTCGCCAGCAGCGCCGGCAGCGAGCCCGAGGGGATCGCGCGCAAGAGATAGCGGCGGGCGGCGGCGAGATCGATGCGGCCGAGCTGCAGCAGGTCGTCGCCCCTGGCATAGTCGAGTTCACGCGCGCAAAACCCGTTGTAGAGGTCGTCGCGATGCTTGGGCGCGGCGTCATACGTCTTCTTCAGCGCATCCGAGCCGCCGGTATAGGCATTGGTGATGACGAAGCGCGTCTCGTCGAAGCCGGCGTCGTCGCCGACGCCGAACACCGCGCGATGCGCCCGCATGATGCCGCGCGCAAGCTCGAGATGCGCGAAGCTCGCGCGCGCTTCGGGCTGCGGCGACGGAAAGACGTCGGAGAACGTCTCGCAGACCATGCCGGCCACCGCCGGAACCTGCGTGACGTTGGAGATCCATTTCGGCCGCAGGCCATCGCGGATGAACAGCAGCAAGGTGGTGAGACCATAGAGCACGCCGGACAGGCCCTTGCCGCGCGCCTCGGGATCGACCATCACCAGGCCGAGATGGATCACCTGCTGCGTCTCGCCGTCGCGCGCGACCTGCATCACCGCGAGCGCATTGAAGGCGATCGGCCGGCCGTTCGCGTCCGAGACCAGCGTGATGATGGCGCGCGCGAGCGCCTCGCGAGCCCCCGAGAAGATGCCATACGTCAGGTCGCCCGCGGGCAGCGTCTTGCCGGCGATGGTGCGGAGATCGGCAACCAGCGCGGCCAGCGCCGCATCGTCCAGCGTCGTGCCCGGGCTCTCGACGATGCGCGTGCGCAGGTCGGCATGGGTGCGCAGCGACAGATCCATCGCCTCCTGGCCCAGCGCGGTGAGCCAGAAGCCGAGCGTGTCCCTGATGCGCCTGGCGGCTGCGACGATGCTCATTCCCCTCAATCCGCCCGGCGTATCAGCAAACGGCTCGGTCGCAGAGACATATGCCAGCGCTGGCGTTAATTCGTGACCATGACCAGCGACGAAGTCGCAGTCACGGTAAACGCGCGTTGAAAGACGGCAAGCGGCGGATGCCGCCGCATGCACCGCCTGCTTTCACTCGCCTCATGGCTCGTGGGGCGCCGTCAGCGGCGCTCCTCACCATCAGCCTCCAGCACGTCGCGTTCTGCACCCTCACCTGAACACGCCAACGGCGTAAGGAGGAGAAAGCCGAGACCGTGGCTGCATGTTGGACGATGGCAACGTACTCATGGAGACGGGCAGAGAATTCGCCTCCCTCTCTGTTTTCTATCGTCGAGTCCGACTTTGAACCCTCACCCTGAGGAGACCGCCCCCAAGGCGGTCGTCTCGAAGGGCGAGGCCCCGGTGTGGCCTCATGGTTCGAGACGCGCCGCGGACGGCGACCTTGCCTGGCATTGCCCAGGTCGGCGCGGCGCTCCTCACCATGAGGTTCGGGTTCCGAGATCGGCGCAGCAGGTTGGTCATCAGCAGCGAGTTCATGGAGAGGGGCAAAAGCCGAGGGCGGCGCTGCACACCGGACCATGAACACGCCAGGAGCGTGTTCATGGAGAGAGTTCATAGCTCACGCCGCCTTTGACACTTCCATCAGCAGGCGCTCGGCGCGGGCGTCCTCGATGCGGTTGACGAGCTTGCTGCTCTCGTGGCGGTCGCGCATGGTCTTGGTCAGGGTGACGCAGGTCTGCACCAGCATGACGATGCCCATGGTCAGGTAGCCCTTCATCCAGAGATCGATCGGCATGAAGAACACGCCGAGCGCGACGAGGAAGGCGGACGCGCCGAACGAGGCATAAGTGAAGGTGACGAAAGCGCCGGAGTGAGGCTGGACGTTCTGGTTCATGGTCGGCTCCTATGATGTGGAATGATGGGTTGGATGCGTTGAGATCGGTGGTGACGAAAATCAGTTGGCAGGGGAAGATCAGTTGGTCGGGGCGGTGCGGCCGGCCTTCAGCCGGGCCAGCACGTCATCGGCCGTGGTCTTGATGCGGGGGCCAAAGCCCTGTTCGGCGAGCTTCTCCGCGGTCGTGATCGGGCCGGTCGCGGCGTCGAGCTCCATCAGCGCCTCGTCGGCGGCCTGCGCCTCGATCTGGCGCTCGCGCAGCCGCTTCAGGGTCGCCTCCGCCTCCGGCAGCGTGCATTCGTAGGGACGCGCCGCCTCGATGCCGCCGCGGCGCAGGTTGCGCACGGCTTCCGAGGCGCGGGCGATGCGCCGGCCGCGGTCGAGCTCGGCGATGCGCGCCTCGGCGCCCGACACGTGCTTCTTCAAGCGCGCGATCTCGGTGGCGAACAGCGCCCGCGCCGTCTTGGCCGCATCGCGCTCGGCCTCGAGACCGGCGATCGCCTGCGCCGCCTCGCGGGCCAGATCCTCGCGGCCGCCGTCGAGCGCGGCGGTGGCGCGCACTTCGAGGTCGGCGATCCGCGTCAAGGTGGCCTCGAGCCGCCTGCCCTCCTGCTGGTCCTGCGCGATGGCCAGAGCCAGCGCGCGCTTGCTGCGCTCGACGGCGGCCGCGGCGTCGCGCATCTGCTGATCCAGGATCACCAGCGCGGTCCGATCCTGCAATTCCTCCTCCGCGACGGCCACGGTGCCCCGAAACAGCGTCAGAACGGTCTTGAACATTGTGAACTCCCTGCTATGAGCATCGCTCATGAGCAGTCTTGTAGCGCAAATATGAGCGACGCTCAAGACTTATTTTGAACGCCGCTCAAGATTTTGGTTAGCGATGTCTAAAACCCTGGAACGACGCGCGAAACACCGCGAAGCCCTGATCGAGGCCGCCGAGCGGATGATCAAGGAGAGGGGGTTGGCCGGCCTGAAGACGCGGGATCTCGCCCAGGAGATCGGCGTCGCCAATGGCGCGGTCTACAACCTCGTCGCCGATGTCGACGAACTGGTGCTGATGGTCGGATCACGCACCCTTGCCCGCCTCGACGCCGAGTTGTCGGCGGCCGAGAGCGCCGGCGCCCCCGGTCCCGAGGCGGCGCTGGTGCGCATCGCGATCGCCTATTGCGACTTCGCCGCCCACAATCTGGAGCTTTGGCGCGCGCTGTTCGAACATCGCATGGCGCCGGAGAAGCCGCTGCCGGATTGGGCCGTCGCCGACCAGATGCACCTGTTCCGCCACATCCACCAGCCGCTCGCCGCGCTGTTTCCGCAGCGAACCTTTGACGACATCAGCGTCACCGCGCGCAGCCTGTTCTCGGCCGTGCACGGCATGGTCGCGCTCGGACTCGAGCAGAAGCTGATCGCCGTGCCGCTCGCCGCCCTGCGCCAGCAGATCGCGACCATGGTGCAGGCGATGGTCACGGGACTCAGCGCACGCTCCGACGCCACCGCCCTGTGACAAGGATCGGCGCAGCGCGCGTTCCCCCGCGACAGATGCGAAGCGTAAGACCGGCTGACCTCGCGCGAAGCGGTCGGCGGACTATCAAATGCAATCGTTTGTTCGTCTGCAGAGAAACCTCGTCGAAGGCTCGACTTGAGAGATGTCGCAAAGTCGAGCTGCCGATTGATGTCGCGTGGAAGGCGGCGATGACAGCGCCACGGCAGAGGTCAACTTCACTTCTTTGTTCCAAGATCAATCGCTCGTCATTCAGCCGCAGTTTCATCGGACTCCGGTCAAGATCGGCGAACAGAACAAATAACCGCCTCATTGCACCTTGATAGTAAAATGATCGGCCTTCGCTTGGAGCGCCGATCATGAGAGCCTGTCGGACGACAAGGGCAACGACGCATGTTCCGGCGCCGACATTCGCTGCCTCCCGGCTTTCGGCGAATGGCGCGGCCGCCCAAGAAACTTCAGCCAAGATGGCGTTGCTGGTACCGCCGACCTGACGTCCCTGACCTTGCTCGTGCCGGATCAGGAGATTCAAGTCGAAGGCGGCTCGATCGATGGGATTTGCTGCGACCGCAAGCGTTCCGAAGTTCGTGAGAATGCGTGGACGATGAACGGACTTCGGCAGGTGGATCGTGATCGGTAGCCCCAGCGGACGCGAGGGGATGCGCGCGCGATCGCGCATCGCCTCGTCCGGTTCGCGGCGTCCCTGATGCCGCGGCCTCACGATCCAAGACGACGATCCATCCGCGATCCCTCCAAGAAAATCCAACGACAACGGGGCGCGTGACGTGTGACCTAGGGGGAAACATGAGACCTTCGCAAGAGCCTTTTGACGACGATGAGGCGTCGCCTTTTCCATTCGGCCCCGACGACGAGCGCGACGAATTGCGCAATCGTCCGTGGCCGACCCAGCATGAGCGGGTCAGGCCGGCGGAATTCATGTCGCGGTTCGGCATGCTCGAAAATCAATCTCCGCCGCGAGCGCGGCGACCGCGGCGCTGGCTGAGCACCGCAGGGCTGCTGGCAGCGGCCGCCACGATATTCGGCTATGCCGCCCTGAAGCTTCCGGCGCAGTGGCCCGGGGCGATGTCCGCCGACAGCCGCGCAGAGGCGCCGGTGACCGCCCCACCGGCGTCCCCGTCCCGACCGCCACAGCCGGTCGCGGCATCATCCGATTTCGGAGTTGCGGCGAACGCAGCACCGGCAACTGCACCCAATCCGGGCACGCTGTCTCGCGAGGACGTCCGTGCGGCGAGCCTCAAGGCCTGGATGGCCAATGCCGCCCCGGCGGCGGCAGAGGCGACGCAGCCGCGGAGCCCGGTTCAGGGCGTGACGGACAGCGAAATCCGCTTCGGCATGGTCGCGCCGTTCGCAGGGCCGGGCAAGGAAATGGGCCATCAGCTCAAGCTCGGCGTCGACACCGCGTTCGCGCAAGCCAACGACAACGGCGGCATACATGGCCGGCAGATCAAGCTGTTGACCGCGGATGACGGCTATGAGCCGACCCGGACGCTGAACGCCATGAAGCAGCTCTACGAGCAGGACAAGGTGTTCGGCTTCGTCGAGAACTATGGCAGCCCGACTGCTCTGATCTCCGTCCCGTACGCGCTCGAACATGGGGCACTGTATTTCGGCGCCTTCACCGGCGCTCCCTCGCTGCGGCGCGATCCGCCGGATCGCTACGTCTTCAACTACCGCGCCGGCTATGCCGAGGAGGCCGACGCCATCGTGCACTATCTCGTCAAGATCCGAGGGCTGCGTCCGGAGGAAATCGGGGTTCTCACCCAGCAGGACGCCTATGGCGATGCGGGATGGGAAGGCGTCGTCAAGGCCATGCGCACCCTTCGCGGCGGCGTCTCGGGCCATATCTTCCGCATGACCTACGCCCGCAACACCGTCAATGTCGACGAGGCCATCGCGCAACTGCACCGGCAGCGGCCGGCGATCAAGGCGGTGGTGCTGGTGGCCACCTTCCGTGCGGCGGCGAAATTCATCGAGAAGACGCGCGACCTCTACCCGGACATGATCTACACGACGATCTCGGGCGTCGGCAGCACCGGCTTGGCCAGCGAACTGATGATGCTGGGGCCGCGATTCGCGGACGGCATCATCTGCACCCAGGTCACGCCGGCCGTGGACAGCTTCGCGTCCGTGACGCTGAGCTACAAGAAGGCGCTCGCCAAATACTTTCCGGGAGAGGCGGTGGACTACAGCTCGCTCGAAGCCTATCTCACCGCCAACCTCCTGATCGAGGGGCTGCGGCGGGTGGGGCCCGCGGTCGACACGGAATCACTGATCAACGTGCTGGAGAACATGCACGACTACGAACTCGGGCTCGGACCGAAGGTGAGCTTCAGCGCCTCCGACCATCAGGCGCTGCACAAGGTGTGGGGAACGCAGCTCGACAAATCCGGCCAATACCGGGCCATCGATCTGGAATAGGCGGTCCTGCCTGACACGAACCGGACGAGGTCCGCAGCGCGCGTGACTTCTTCCAGTCGTCGGTGCGCCTTCCACCAGAGCCGACGGCGCATTCAACCGGTCCCCAAGGATCCTACACGAGACCCGCAGGGATTGTCGCCGGGCCGCCCGGAATGCAATATCACCAGCCTGAACGGCTGGAGCCCCGGGGACGTGAACGACATCGGCCTGACGGCGCTGGATCTCGGGCTGCGCGGCGCGGCGAGCGGCCTGTTCGTGATGATGGTGCTGGTGCTGATCCGGCTGCGCCCGGCCACCCCTTTCGCCATTCTCGGCCTGGTGATGTCGGCCGGCGGCGCGGGGTTTGCGATCGCGACCGCGCCGTTCATCCCCACCACCACGTTCTGGTGGACGCTGCCGCCGCTGTCCGCCCAGCCGGTCGTGTTCTGGCTATGGGCGCGCGCCGCCTTCGACGATGATTTCGTGCTCCGACGCTGGCATGGCCTGATCTGGCTGGCCGTGGTCGCTCTCGGCTTCACGGCGTCGCTGAGCTGGCCGATGTGGCCCGCCGTCACCAAGGCCTGCGCCAAGACCCTGTCGGTCCTGACGCTCACCTTCGCGCTGCTCGCGATGGTGCAGACGGTGACGACCTGGCGCGACGATCTCGTCGCGCGGCGCCGGCTGCTGCGGATCGCCGTGCTGGTCCTGAACCTCGGCTTCATGGCCATGGTGACCGCCCCGACATTGCTGCCGCTGCAGATGGCGCCGCTGGGCATGGCGGCCAACACCGGCGGGCTCGGCAGCTTCGCGAGCGCGTTCACGCTGTGCGTGCTGGCGATGCTGGCGAGTTGGAACCTGTTCGGGGCGAAGGCCGCCGCGGCGCTGCCGACACCGGGTGTCCTGGCCACGGGCAGCGCCGACGAGCGCCAGAGCGCGGACCAGCGAGACGGCGAACGCCCGGCGGTGGCGCCACTGCTGCTGCGCCGGCTCGACCATCTCATGACCGTCGAGCGCATCTATCGCCAGGAAGGGCTGTCGATCGGAGGGCTCGCGGCCCAGCTCAACGTGCCGGAATATCGGCTGCGGCAGGCGATCAACGAGGGCCTCGGCCATCGCAACTTCAATGCCTTCCTCAATCGCTACCGGATCGACGACGCCAAGGCCGCATTGTCCGACCCGACCCAGGACGACGTGCCGGTGCTGACGATCGCGATCGATGCCGGCTTCCAGTCGATCGGACCGTTCAACCGCACCTTCAAGGCGGCGACGGGCGTGACGCCGACCGAGTTTCGCCGGCAGGCGCAGGCAAAGCCGGGGACAGCTGCCGAAAATGCCGGGGATCGCAGAATTCGGCAAGCCGACTGAAGAATTCGGCTGGCCGAATTCCTGATCCGGTCAGCCGGGCCTCGCGTGCGGAGGCAGAGAAGGACGTCGTCTCTCTGCTTGCGAGGAAGTCATGCCCGGCGCCATTCCCCCTGCCCCCGCCTCCGAACGGCTGCATGCGCTCGATGCGGTCAGGGCCTACGCCCTGCTGCTCGGCATCGTGCTGCATGCCGCGATGTCGTTCCTGCCCACGCCGGTGCGGTTCTGGTTCATCGAGGACAGCCATCCGAGTCAGCTTCTCGGCCTCCTCACCTTCGCCATCCACGTCTTCCGCATGACGACCTTCTTCCTGATGGCCGGCTTGTTCGCGCGCATGAGCCTTCACCGGCGCGGGGCGCCAGGATTCGTCGGGGACCGCCTGCTCAGGATCGCGCTGCCGCTGCTGATCGGCTGGCCGCTGGTGTTCGCGCCGATGGTCGTGGTGGTGATGTGGGCGAGCCAGTTTCCGCATGGCGGGCCGGTGCCGGGCATGACGGGCTGGCCGCCGGCGCTGCCGCGCTTTCCGCTGGCGCATCTCTGGTTTCTCTACATGCTGATCGAACTCTATGCCGCGGCGCTGCTGCTGCGCTGGGTCGTGACCGCGATCGACGGCGACGGCCGGCTGCGGGCGGCCGCGGATCGGCTGTTCGCTGCGGTGATGCGAAGCCGCCTCGCGCCCGCGATCCTGGCGCTGCCGATCCTGATCGCACTCAGCCTCGACCCGCACTGGGTCGGCTTCATCGGCGTGCGCACGCCGGACCAGTCGCTGGTCACCAACCTCCAGGCCTGGATCGGCTTCGGCGCCGCGTTCGCCGTCGGCTGGTTGCTGCACCGGCAGATCGCGCTGCTGCGCGTGCTCGAGCAGTGCTGGCTGCTCAACACCGGTGTCGCCATCGGACTGATCATTGTCAGCTTCGCGCTGGCGCTCACGGTCTCGCTGGTCTCGGCCCGCGTCTGGGCCGCGCCGTTCGACCTCGCGACCATCCGGCTGCTCGGCGCCGTCAGCTATGCGTTCGCGATCTGGACGGCGACGTTCGCCGCGGTCGGACTGGCGCTGCGCTTCATGGCGGGCTTCAGCCGCACCCGGCGCTATCTCGCCGACGCATCCTATTGGGTGTACCTGATCCACATGCCGGTCGTGATGGCCCTGCAGCTCGCCGTGTCGCAGTTGGACTGGCCGTGGCCGGCCAAGTTCGCGACCATTCTCGCCGTCGCGCTTCCGGTGATGCTGGCGAGCTATCACTGGCTCGTGCGCGGCACCATCATCGGGCGGCTGCTGAACGGCCGACGCGCCGAACGCAAGCCGCCGGGAATCGCCGTGCTCGGTCCGTCCGCGTTGACATGAAGCACTCCTGCACGCTGCGCGGCGCGACATCGAAAGCGATGCGCCGGCGCGGCGGCATTTACCGGGCGGAAACCGTTGCTGTCGTTCAATGCGAGCATGGCACAGTTGCGCATGGAAGTTCGCGATTCGGCCGGCACCACCCTGCCGGGCTATGGCGATGCATTCTTCGACCTCAGGCTCCCCGGCGATCATTGCCGCGTGGCGCAGAACCTGCTGCGGATGATTCGCGGCAACGATGTCCGCTCTCCGGTCTACAGCGTCCACTTCTTCCGCGACGATGCGGAGATCGGCCGCTGGTCGCTCGAGGACGAGCAGGTGGAAAGCTTCATCGACGCCTGCGCGCACACGCCGCCGGCAGCGGCGTAGCGCCACCCTCCCCACAAGATATCCTGGCGGACGGCCCTGCGCTCACACGATGCGCGGATGCGCCGTCTGGTGCCAGGCCCAGGCGGAGCGGATGGTGCCGACATCCGAGCGGCGGGGCCTCAAGCCGAGCTCGTGCTGGGCGCAGCGGGGGATCGCCCGCGCGGCGCGCGCGCGGAATGGCGTGCGCGACCTTGCTGGCGTCGGCGATGTCGCCGACGCCACGCGCGCGTCCGCTTAATACTTCGCGACCACCCGGGACGCAGCGTCCGACCGCAACGTCTGGATATCGTGGGCCGTGGTAGCGCACCGCGACATCTAGCCGTGAACGGACCTCGTACCGCGATTCGCCGCTGATTCGGACGCGGTTCGTTCCAGCCGCGTTCCGAACCTTAACGGCAGCGCGATCAGCGTCGCATTCTGAGACATCATGCGCGGATGCTTTCGACAGGCCGCGACGGCTCGTCGCCCGCGCCGGTTGCGTTCGATGCGCGACCGGTTCCCCTCCTCAAGCACATGCCTCGCAGTCCAGAGTCCAGGTGGCGCGGGGCGCAGAATGCGGTACCAGTGGTCCAACGCAGCAACGGTCGGGCGACGCAGGAGGCGAGTCTTTGAGTGAAACATCGGGCAAGCTCGACGCGGCGTCGCACACGCCGACGCCGCCACCGCCCTCGTCCGCCGCGCCGGCCGGGCTGCGGGCGCGTCTCGGCATTCCGCTGCTGGCCGTGCTCGTCGCGCTCGCATTCGTGGCGCTGGCGACCAGCCGCTGGAATGCCTGGACCGGCAACGCCACCACCCAGTCGACGAACGACGCCTATGTCCGCGCCGACCTGACCCAGTTGTCGAGTCGCGTCGCCGGCGAGGTGCTGAACGTCGCGGTCAGCGACTTCCAGCAGGTCAAGGCCGGCGACCTCCTGGTCCAGATCGATCCAGCCGATTACCAGGCCCAGGTCTCGCAAGCGGAGGCCACCGTCGAGGCGGCGCAGGCGGCGCTCGACAATCTGGGCAACCAGATCGAGTTGCAATATGCGACCATCGCCCAAGCCGAAGCGCAGCAGGTCTCGGCCGGCGCCGTCGAGGTGCAGGCGCGGCAGGAGGAGGAGCGCCAGCAGTCGCTGTCGCAGAGCGAGGCCGGCACGCGGCAGCGGCTCGAACAGGCCACCGCCGCCTATGCCAAGGCGCAGGCCGACGTGCGCGCCAGCCGCGCCCTGATCGCCGCGCAGCGCCATCAGTTGGAGGTGCTCACGGGCACCAAGAAGCAGCGCGGCGCCGACCTCGCCGGCGCCAAGGCGGCGCTCGGCGCGGCCCGGCTCAAGCTCGGTTATACCAGGATCACGGCGCCGTTCGACGGCGTCGTCGGACAGCGCCAGGTGCAGACCGGCGACTACGTCAATGTCGGCAGCAGCCTGATCGCGGTGGTGCCGCTGCCGCAGGTCTTCGTCATCGCCAACTACAAGGAGACGCAGCTCACCCATGTCGCGCCCGGCCAGCCGGTCGACGTCACCGTGGACTCGTTCCCCGGCGAGACGCTGCACGGCCGGGTCGAGCGGATCGCGCCGGCCTCCGGCTCGCAATTCGCGCTGCTGCCGCCGGACAATGCCACCGGAAATTTCACCAAGGTCGTGCAGCGCATCCCGGTGCGCATCGCCCTCGACGGCAACCAGCCGCTGCTCGCGCGGCTGCTGCCGGGCATGTCGGTGGTGACCCACATCCGCACCACGGGCGCGGCCGATGGCACCAAGTGAGGCCGATCGCGGGCCGCTGTCGCGCGGCGGTCAGGCGGCGCACCCGCTGTTCGCCGTCGTCGCCGTGCTGCTGGGTTCTTTCCTCGCCAATTTCGACAGCCGGCTGACGTCCGTCGGCCTGCCGGATCTGCGCGGCGCCTTCTCGCTCGGGTTCGACGAGGGTGCCTGGCTGTCCACGGCGGCGATCGGCTCGCAGATCTTCGTCGCGCCGGCTGTAGCGTGGCTCGCCACCGTGTTCGGCCTGCGCCGCGTGCTCGGCATTCCCAGCCTGGTCTATGCCGCGCTCTCCCTGATCATCCCGTTCGTGCACGACTACCCGACCCTGATCGCGCTGGCGATCCTGCACGGCATGCTGCTCGGCACCTTCGTGCCGGCGACCCTGATGATCATCTTCCGCAACCTGCCGATCCGCTGGTGGCTGCCGGCGATCTCGATCTATGCGATCCGCGTCGGCTTCGCGCTGGACAGCTCGACGTCGCTGGTCGGCTTCTATGTCGATCACCTCGGCTGGCAGTGGCTTTATTGGCAGGGCGCCGTGTTGGCGCCGCTGATGGCGCTGATGGTCCATCTCGGCACCCCGGCCGAGCCGGTCAATCGCGCGCTGCTCAATAATGCCGACTGGGGCGGGATGCTGCTGCTCGGCAGCGCGGTGGCGATGATCTATGCCGGGCTCGATCAGGGCAACCGGCTCGACTGGCTGCAATCCGGCACGGTGATGGCGCTGCTGGCAGGCGGCGCCGTGCTGTTCGTGCTCTTCCTCGTCAACGAGGCGCTGGCACCACAGCCCTGGGCGCATTTCAACGTGCTGTTCTCGCGCAACATCGGCCTGTCGCTGGCGGTGATCCTGCTGTACACGCTGACCAGCCTGTCGAACGCATCGCTGGTGCCGAACTTCCTCACCACGATCACGCAGCTGCGGCCCGAGCAGAGCGGCTCGCTTCTGCTGATCTACGGCGCACTGCCGATGATCGTGCTGGTGCCGCTCTCGATTGCGATGCTGCGACACCTCGATCCCCGCCTCGTCGTCGTGCTCGGCCTCGGCGCCTTCGCCGCGGCCAATCTGCTCGGCACGCAGCTCACCCACGCCTGGGCCCGCGAGGACTTCATCGTCATCGTCGTGCTGCAGTCGATCGGGCAGGCCCTGACCCTGCTGCCGATCATCATCCTCGCGCTGTCGAATTCCGATCCGGCGCGCGCGACGTCGTTCGCGGCCTACATCCAGATCATGCGGCTCGGCGGCGCTGAGATCGGCGTCGCGCTGATGGGGACGTGGCTGCGGGTGCGCGAGCAGGTGCATTCGGCCTATCTCGGCCTCAACATCCAGAGCGGCGACGGTGACGTGGCGCGCGCGCTGCAACGGCTGACCAACTATTTCGCCGCGCATGGCGCAGGCCAGGCCAAGGCCCGCGCCATCGGAACGCTGGCCGCGCAGGTCCAGCGCGAGGCCAACGTGCTCGCCTATCTCGATGCGTTCCGGCTGTGCTTCTGGATTGCGATCGCGGCCCTCGTGCTGGTCGCGCTGATCACGCGCGCGCCGCCGGGTCCGTTCTCGCCGACGCCGATCAGCCTCAAGGCGGCATGGATGCGACGGTTCGGCTCGTCGACGACCTGAGCGAGACGCCACGCTCTGCGCTTAACCTTTTGACGCAAGCCACGGCGCGCGACACGCGCGCCGGAGCTGCATCTTGCACCTCAATGCAGCGTGGCACGACATCTAGCGGTGAACAGATCCCGTACCGTGCATCGCAAGCGATTCGGACGCGGTTCGTTCCAGCCGCGTTCCGAACGTTAACGTCGCGAACAGCAGCGTCGCACTCTGGGACATCGGCCCTGCGAGCAGCGACAGGCCGCCTTAACCTTTGGCGACCGGGGCCAGACGCAGCTTTCCATCGCAACGTCTGGATATCGTGGGTCGCGGCATCACACCGCGACATCTAGCCGTGAACAGATCTCGTACCGAGCTTCGCAAGCGATTCGGGCGCGGTTCGTTCCAGCGTCGTCCCGAACGTTAACGTCGCGATCAGTACCGTCGCAATCTGAGACATCATGCGCGCGTGAGTTGCGGCAGTTCATCGAGCGGCCATTTCGGACGCTTGATCTTCTGATACGGCAATTTCGTCACGTCGCGCGCGACCACGCCTGGCGCATCGACCATGATGATGTCGGCCGCGATCGGCGCAAAGGATGCGCGAAAATGCTGCGCGGATTTCACGACGACGAGCTTGCGCGTCGCCGGATCGCAGCCGAGCTGGGTGAAGAAGTCTTTCCCGAACGCCTGGCAGCGGAACGTCGTGATCACGACCTCGACGCCACTGCTCGCGATCAGCGCGCAATCGCCGAGCTTGGCGGGCGTGCCGGCGAGCCCCGTCATCACCATGTTCTCCTTCAGCGCCTTGATCTCCCAGGTCGCATCGACGGGATCACCGGACAGCGGGCCGATCTTGCCGCCGATCCGCAAGGGAAGCTTGGCGCCGACGCCGGCATCGAAGGCGATGCGCACCGCGATCGGATCCCAGAGCGGGCCGAGGCAGGCATTGCCGATGTTGCGGTCGAGCAGCCGGCGCAGGATGAAGGTGGAATCGCCGGGCGCACCGCCGCCGGGATTGTCGCTGGCATCGCCGAGCACGATGGTGCCGTCCTTTGCCAAGGCCTGGTCGAGCGCGGCGTCGACGCCGGGCATGCGCTCGGTCACGGCCTCGCGCATGCCGATCAGCTCATCCGCCAGCTTCCGCGCCAGCGCTTGCGCCTTGGCGCCGTCGGGATCTTCAGCGGCATCGCTGTAGACCAGCACCTTGGTGCCCATCGACGGGGTATCGCCCCAGCCGAAGCCGTGCACGATCGAGGCCGAGACGATGCCGTCCCTGCCTTCGAGCGCCGTGATGCGATCGACGAAGCTGCGCACCGGCTCGCGCGTGGTGTGCAGGGTCACGATCATGTCGGTGTCGACCAGCGCCTTCCGCAGCTTCAGCCGCTTCTCGGCGATCTCAGTGCAATGCTTCACCAGATCCTGCGCCCGCTCGAGAATGTCGGTGTGCGGATATTCCTTCCAGCAGATCAGGAGATCCGCGCTTGCGACCATCCGCTCGCTCATGTGGACGTGCGGATCGAGCGTCGCGCCGATCACCACGCCGGGACCGACGATCTCGCGCACCCGCGCCAGCAGTTCGCCCTCGCAATCATCATAGCCGTCGGCGATCATCGCGCCGTGCAGGCCGATCAGCACCATGTCGACCGGCAGCGCCGCTTTGAGATCGGCGAGGATCTGGTCGCGCAGGGTCTCGAACGCCGCGCGGGTGACGAGCCCGTTCGGCACGGCGGCAGCGACCAGGCCTTCAATCAGCGTCCAGCCCTTGGACGGCCCGACCTGGCGTGCCGCCCAGAGTGGCCCACCGTGCATCTGCATCTTGTCCGGGTGCTGGCCGGCCGGGAAGTAGGCGCGCTCGTGAAAGGTCGCCAGCCCCGTGGGCATCGGCGCAAAAGTGTTGGTCTCAGTGGCAAGGGCGGCAGAGAAGACACGCATCGGGAAAGGGCTCGTTCGGTCGCGATAGGGGGAAAGCCGGGCTGCGCTCGCCGCAACGGCGAGACGCGCGGCAGGGGACCGCATCGCTACGATGAGCACAAGACGGCGATATGGAAGAGCGACCGTCGCTCAGCGCATGAGATTGATCAGTTGGCGGCGGCTGGCGTCCGCACCGACTGCTCCTCCACCGACCGGATCGCGACGGTAGCGACCTGGGCCAGCGCTTCGCGGTCGGCGCCGGAGGAGGCCATCACGCTCATGCCGGTGATGACGGCCGAGACATAGCGGGCGAGCGCGGCAGGGTCGGCGGCTCCGGCCAGATCACCCTCCTCCTTCGCGCGCTCGAAACGATGCCGGAGCTGCTCCTCGGTCTGGGCGCGGCGCGCGGCCAGCTCGAACGGCACATTGGCCGAGCCGGAGCCGCAGGCGAGACCGCCCTGCACCAGCAGGCAGCCGGGCGGATTGGACGGGTCGGTCTGCTTCTCGGCGACGCCCATCAGCATCCGCGACGTAACCTCGCGCGCGGTCGGCGCGCTGAGCACCTCCTCCATCCAGGCCTCGCGGCGGGCGGCGTAACGGTCGAGCGCGGCCTTGAGCAGGGCTTCCTTGCTGCCGAAGGCGGCATAGAGGCTGGGCGGGTTGATGCCCATGGCGTCCGTCAGCTGGGCGATGGTCGCGCCCTCATAGCCATGGCGCCAGAACACCTCCATGGCCTGCTCCAGCGCGGTGTCGCGGTCGAATGCCCGAGGCCGTCCGATGGCCATGTGCAAAACTCCTGTTCCCGTCTCCGCCCCAATCGGATTCTTATCTATTTGCGATTCCTAGATATTTCTTTGATCTGCCGCAGTGCCCAAGTTCCATCTAGGATTTTCGTAGCATCTGTTACATAAGTCTCTTGCGAACCGGTTGCCAGCGCCACATTTGTAGCGAGCACTACAAATCTGGAGCGCGACAATGCCTTCGCCTGAACTTCGTTCCCCTGGCCGCCTGAAGCGGTGGCTCAGCACCGTTGCCGTCGCCGGCCTGGTGATTGCCGCCGGCTCCTATGCCGGCTCCCACTATTTCCACCTCAGCGCCGTCCCGAATGCCGCCAGGGCGGCCGCGCCGGAACAGGCCGTTGCAGTCACCGTCGCCGTCATCGCGCCGCGCAAGGCGAGCCTCTGGGACGAGTTTTCCGGTCGCCTCGAAGCCGTCGAGCGGGTCGAGATCCGGCCACGCGTCGCCGGCGCCATCCTCACCGCCAATTTCACCGAGGGCTCGCTGGTCAAGGCCGGCGACGTGCTGTTCAAGATCGATCCGGCGCCCTACGCCGCCGAGGTCGACAAGGCGCAGGCGCAGCTCGAGGCCGCGCGCGCCCGTGCCGCGTTCGCCGCCAACGAGCTCGAGCGCGGCGCGCAGCTGGTCGGCAGTTCGATCGTGACCAAGCGCGACTTCGAGCAGCGCGACAACGGCAATCGCGAGGCCATCGCCAACGTCCGGGCGGCTGAGGCGACCTTGCAGACGGCGAGGCTCAATCTCGACTACACCCAGGTACGCGCCCCGGTCGACGGCCGGGTCGGCCGGATCGAGGTCACTGCAGGCAATCTCGTCGCCGCCGGCTCGGCCTCGCCGGTGCTGACCAATCTGGTCTCGGTCAATCCGATCTATGCGAGCTTCGATGCCACCGAGGACGTCGTGCTGCGCGCGCTGAGCGCCGTCGCCGACGCCTCGGGCAAGCGCGGCAATCTCGACCGCATTCCGGTGGAGATGACGACCTCGGGCGGCGTCACGGCGTCCGGCCACATCCAGCTGATCGACAACCAGGTCCAGGGCCAGAGCGGCACGATCCGCGTCCGCGCCGTCTTCAGGAACGAGGATGGCCGCCTGATCCCCGGCCAGTTCGCGCGCGTGCGCATGGGCCAGCCGCAGCAGCAATCGCTGGTGCTGCTCGACGAGCGCGCCATCGGCACCGACCAGGACAAGAAGTTCGTGATGGTGGTCGGCGACGACGAGCGCGCGGTGTACCGCCCGGTCACCGTCGGCGGCAGCGTCGAGGGCCTGCGCATCATCTCGGCCGGCCTCAAGCCCGGCGAGCGCGTCGTCGTCAACGGCCTGCAACGGGTGCGCCCGGGCGCGCTGCTGAAGACGCAGGTTGCTGAGATGGGCGCGCGCGATGGGGCGGACGCGACGCAGCTGGCGCAGCGCTAGTCGCGGCGAGCAGAGCTGCAGCTCAGGGGTCGGTGCACCCTCTCCCCTTGTGGGAGAGGGTGGCGGCCATGAGCGCAGCGAAATGGACGCCGGGTGAGGGGTCTGCCTCCGCGGAGACAGACCCCTCACCCGGCACGATCGAGCTTCGCTCGATCATGCCACCCTCTCCCACAAGGGGAGAGGGTGCACCGCTGCCGCGGCTGGTATCGCGTCCATAAACGCGTTTCCAGCCCAATGCGCAAATCTATGAGTTCGATACGGGGCACTCCATGAACCTCTCCAAATTCTTCATCGACCGGCCGATCTTCGCTGGCGTGCTGTCGACGCTCATTTTCCTCGGCGGACTGATCGCGCTGTTTTCGATGCCGATCTCGGAATATCCCGACGTGGTGCCGCCGTCGGTGGTCGTGCGCGCGACCTATCCCGGCGCCAATCCGAAGGTGATCGCCGAGACGGTGGCGACGCCGATCGAGGAGCAGATCAACGGCGTCGAGAACATGCTCTACATGAGCAGCCAGGCGACCACCGACGGCGCGCTGACCCTGACCGTGACCTTCAAGCTCGGCACCGATCCGGACAAGGCCACGCAGCTGGTGCAGAACCGGGTGCAGCAGGCCGAGCCGCGGTTGCCAGCCGTGGTGCGCCAGCTCGGCATCGTCACCAAGAAGAGCTCGCCCGACCTCACCATGGTCGTGCATCTGATCTCGCCGAACGGCCGCTATGACACGACTTACTTGCGCAACTATGCGGTGCTGAACGTCAAGGACCGGCTGGCGCGCATCGAAGGCGTCGGCGACGTCCAGCTGTTCGGCGCCGGCGACTATTCGATGCGGGTATGGGTCGATCCGCAGAAGGCCGCCGAGCACGGCCTGTCGGCCTCCGACATCGTCAAGGCGATCCAGGCGCAGAACGTCGAGGCCGCCGCCGGCGTGGTCGGCGCCTCGCCGAGCGTCAAGGGCCTCGATTTGCAGCTCTCCGTCAATGCCGAGGGCCGGCTGTCGAACGAGGAGCAGTTCGCCGACATCGTGGTGAAGACCGGCGCGCATGGCGAGATCACGCGATTGCGCGACGTCGCCCGTCTCGAGCTCGGCGCCTCCGAATACGGCCTGCGCTCACTGCTCGACAACAAGCAGGCGGCGGCGATTCCGATCTTCCAGGCGCCCGGCTCCAACGCGCTGCAGATCTCCGACAACGTCCGCGCCACCATGGCCGAGATCAAGAAGACGATGCCGGAGGGCGTCGAGTATCAGATCGTCTACGATCCGACCCAGTTCGTGCGCTCCTCGATCGAGGCCGTCGTGCACACGCTGTTCGAGGCCATCGTGCTGGTCGTGATCGTGGTGATCCTGTTCCTGCAGACCTGGCGGGCCTCGATCATCCCGCTCTTGGCGGTCCCCGTGTCGATCGTCGGCACCTTCGCGGTGATGCATCTGTTCGGGTTCTCGATCAACGCGCTCAGCCTGTTCGGCCTTGTGCTTGCGATCGGTATCGTCGTCGACGACGCCATCGTCGTGGTCGAGAACGTCGAGCGCAACATCGAGGGCGGATTGTCGCCGCGCGATGCCACCTACCAGGCGATGCGCGAGGTGTCGGGACCGATCATCGCGATTGCGTTGGTGCTGGTCGCCGTGTTCGTGCCGCTCGCCTTCATCTCCGGCCTGACCGGGCAGTTCTACAAGCAGTTCGCACTGACGATCGCGATCTCCACCGTGATCTCGGCCGTCAACTCGCTGACACTGTCACCGGCGCTGTCGGCGCTGCTGCTCAAGGGCCATCATGAGCCGAAGGACCGTCTCACCCGCATCCTCGACCGCTCACTCGGCTGGTTCTTCCGCGGCTTCAACCGCGCCTTCGTGCGCGCCTCGGACAATTACAGCGGCAGCGTCTCCAGGGTGATCACGGCCAAGGCCGGCGTGATGATCCTCTATGTGCTGCTGGTCGGCGCCACCGTGGTGCTGTTCAAGCAGGTGCCCGGCGGCTTCGTGCCGGGCCAGGACAAGCAGTATCTCGTCGGCTTCGCAAGACTGCCCGACGGCGCGACGCTCGATCGCTCCGAGGAGGTGATCCGCAAGATGAGCGACATCGCGCTGACACAACCCGGTATCGAGAGCTCGATCGCGTTTCCGGGCCTGTCGATCTCCGGCTTCACCAACTCCTCCAATGCCGGCATCGTCTTCTCCAGCCTGAAGCCGTTCGACGAGCGCAAGGATCCGTCATTGTCGGGCGGTGCGCTGGCGATGGAGCTCAACAAGAAATACGCCGGCATCCAGGACGCCTTCATCGCGATGTTCCCGCCGCCGCCGGTCAATGGCCTCGGCACCATCGGCGGCTTCAAGCTGCAGATCGAGGACCGCGCCGGCCGCGGCTACGACGCGCTGAACGACGTCACCACGGCGTTCATGGGCGCCTTGCAGAAATCGCCGGAGATCGCCGGCGCGTTCTCGAGCTTCCAGGTCAATGTGCCGCAATTGTTCGCCGACATCGACCGCACCAAGGCGCTGCAGCTCGGCGTTCCCGTCACCGAGGTGTTCAATACGCTGCAGATCTACCTCGGCTCGTACTACGTGAACGACTTCAACAAGTTCGGCCGCACCTATTCGGTGCGCGTGCAGGCCGACGCGGCGTTCCGTGCCCGTGCCGACGACATCCGCCAGCTCAAGGTGCGCGCCGCCTCCGGCGACATGGTGCCGTTGTCGGCGCTGCTCACGGTGCGGCAGAGCGCCGGGCCCGAGCGCGCCATCCGCTACAACGGCTTCCTGTCGTCGGACATCAACGCCGCGGCGGCGCCCGGCTTCTCGTCGGGCCAGGCGCAGGCGGCGGCCGAGCGGGTCGCGGCCGAGGTGCTGCCGCCGGGCTTCGCGTTCGAATGGACCGACCTGACCTATCAGGAGTTCATCGCCGGCAATTCGGGCCTCTGGGTGTTTCCGCTCGCGATCCTGCTGGTGTTCCTGGTGCTGGCCGCGCTGTATGAAAGCCTCACCCTGCCGCTGGCGATCCTGATGATCGTGCCGATGGCGCTGCTCGCGGCGATGGCCGGCGTCTACCTGTCGAAGGGCGACAACAACATCTTCACGCAGATCGGCCTGATCGTGCTCGTCGGCCTCTCCGCCAAGAACGCGATCCTGATCGTCGAATTCGCCCGCGAGCTCGAATTCGCCGGCCGCACGCCGCTGCGGGCGGCGATCGAGGCCAGCCGCCTGCGGCTGCGGCCGATCCTGATGACGTCGATGGCCTTCATCATGGGCGTGCTGCCGCTGGTGCTTTCGACCGGCGCAGGCTCCGAGATGCGGCGCGCCATGGGCGTCGCGGTGTTCTCCGGCATGATCGGCGTCACCGTGTTCGGCCTGTTCCTGACGCCCGTGTTCTACGTGCTGCTGCGGACATTGACCGGCATGAAGCCGCTGACGCAGCACGGCGGTCACGGCACCGTCGCGGCCCAGCCTGCGGAGTAGAAATCAATTGATAATGCGTGATGTCGAACGCGCGAAACTTAATCGTCTCTTTGTCCGTAGGGGCGGAAGACGGTTCGCGCCGCGCTCGCGCTCCACGGATGATCCGACCCGGCGCGATCAAATCTGATCGACTGTGAAACGGATCACAGACCAGCGCAGCGCAATGGAGGACGCCACCTCCAGCACGTTGCGCCGACCCGGCGGCCTGTCCCGCACCAGGCCGCCGGGTCATTTGATTGAGGAGTTAGGACATGGAACTTTTGAATCACCTGGTCGCTGCGAAGCTGATGAAGACCGCCCAGGTTTTCGAGCGCATCGGCGCGCATGGCGCTGCGCGCCAGTTGCCAGCTCCCGGCCCGGTCGCGACAGCCCGGCCGATGTTGGGTCTCGTGGTGGACAATTGCGCCACGATGGCCCCCTCCCCGGCTCACCTCTGCCCCGGCGACGAGCGTTGCAGCGAGAACACCCAGACGGCCTGATGCCGGACCGATCGCGCGCAGCCAATGGTGCGCGATCCTGCCGGGGACAGCGGCTCATGGACGCTTGCATCCTGCGCGATCGAGCATGTCCCTGACGATCAGAGGCGTCGCCGGCGTTGCCGTCGCGTCCTGCCCCGCCGCCGCGGAGCTCAGCACCTGGCTGACATCAGCCGCACTCAAGTTCAACGATGTCCGGCAGGTGGCGCGCCCCATGCTGGCCACTGCACCAGCCGCCTCGCCGACGCCGGCAAGGTAGGCGGTCAAAACCTGCTGCGCCGTCCGGTCGGCCGGCGCTTTCTCCAGCATCTGCATCACCTGGGCGACCGAGATCAGACCGCGGGAGGTCGATGGCGCGGCGGTGGATGGGGACGTCGTGGCGACAGCAGACGCGAAGGTGACGAGAGTGATGGCCAGTTTGGTCGGGCAGCGAGACATGAGAAGGCTCCTGAGCTAACGGCCAATCTGTCGAACGAAAATAAATTATTGTCAAACGATAATTTTTGCAGCATTGTCGAATGTGTCGACAGACCGCAAGGCGATCCATCAACTTTGGGCGTTTCAACCATGACGCAATCAGCTGCGACGCTCGGTACCACTGCCGCGCGCGACCACGACAGACGCAGGACTCGTATTCGCCGGCTCAGCCAATTGATGGCGACGGGCTGTCTCGTGACATCCGGGCTGCTCGCTGCGGCCATGGTGCTCTATTGGGCGTTGACGCCCACGCCCACGCTGTTCAGCCAAGCGGGAATTCCGCATGCTCCCGCGATCGAGATCGGCTTCTCCGCGCGGGCATGCGCGTTCGGCATCTCCATGATCCCTTTGGCGACGCTGATCTACGGCCTGCTGAGCGGACGTCGTTGCTTCGACGCCTTCGCCGCCGGCCGGATCTTCTCCAGAGATTCGATCCGACAGCTCCAGGCGTTCGCGATCGCCGTCGCAGCATCAGCCCTCTTGAAACCGCTGGCCGGTGCAGCCCTTTCCGTGCTCCTGAGCTTCCACAATCCGGCGGGAGCGAAGACGCTCGCGCTGAGTCTCGGCTCGGATACGCTGATCGCCCTGATTTTCGCGGGGACGGTCGCCGTCATCGCCTGGGTGATGACCGAGGCGATCGAGATCGCCGACGAAAACGAACAGTTCGTCTGAAGGACAGTACATGCCGATCCGAGTGCGGTTGGGCGTGATGCTCGCGGAACGCAAAGTGAAGTCCAAGGACCTGGCCGAATATGTCGGGATTACCGAAGCCAACCTGTCCCTTCTCAAACAAGGCAAGGTGAAAGGTGTACGGTTCGAGACCCTCGACCGGATTTGCCGGTTTCTCGACTGCCAGCCCGGAGACCTCCTGAGATACGAGGAGGCGCCGTCGACGGAGGTTGACATCGGGTGACATCACAACTTCGATCGCGCTGCTGATCTTGGCGACGTCCCTGCTCACCAAACTGTGCTTGCCATGAGTTCGGCTTGCCGATAGCTTTTTCGTCATCGGGGGCCGCGGATCTGACGATGTGATCGTCGTCGGTGTTCGGACTGCCGACCATGGATCAACAGAGCTGTCATGGCTCGACACCGAGTGAGCGCCGATGAATGTTGTGAAGGCGACGCTTGTCGCCACCGCCACCATGATCAGCCTGGCGCTGCCGGCGCAGGCGCGTGACCTGACCGTCGTGTCCTGGGGCGGCAACTATCAGGACGCGCAGCGCAAGATCTATTTCCAGCCATTCGCCGCCAAGCTCGGCGCCACCGTGCTCGACGAGAGCTGGGACGGCGGCTATGGCGTGCTGCAGGCCAAGGTGAAGGCCGGCGTGCCGAACTGGGACGCGGTGCAGGTCGAGGCCGAGGAGCTCGAACTCGGCTGCAGCGACGGCATCTATGAGAAGATCGACTGGAGCAAGCTCGGCGGCAAGGACGGCTTCATCCCGGCCGGCGTCAGCGATTGCGGCGTCGGCGCCATCGTGTGGTCGACCGGCATTTCCTATGACGGCGACAAGATCAAGGACGCGCCGAAATCGTGGGCGGACTTTTGGGACACGGCGAAATATCCCGGCAAGCGCGGTCTGCGCAAGGGCGCCAAATACACGCTCGAATTCGCCTTGATGGCCGACGGCGTGGCGGCGACCGACGTCTACAAGGTGCTCAAGACCAAGGAGGGCGTCGAGCGCGCCTTCAAGAAGCTCGATGCGCTTAAGCCCGACATCGTGTGGTGGGAGGCCGGCGCGCAGCCGCTGCAGCTGTTGTCGTCCGGACAGGTCGCGATGACCTCGGTCTACAACGGCCGCATCAGCGCCATCAACCGCAGCGAGGGCAAGCATTTCGGCTTCGTCTTCCCGGGCAGCATCTACGCGGTCGACAGCTGGGTGGTGCTGAAGGGGTCGCCCAACAAGGACGCGGCGATGAACTTCATCACCTATGCAAGCTTGGCCGAGAACCAGGCGAAGCTGCCCGAATACATCGCCTACGGCCTGCCGAACATCGCCGCGGCCAAGCTCGTGCCGGAGAAGTTGGCTGCGGAGTTGCCGACCACGCCGGACAATCTGAAGCAGGCGATCGCGCTCGACGTCGGCTTCTGGACCGACAATTCGGAAGAGCTGTCCAAGCGCTTCAACGCCTGGCTGGCGCGCTAGGCCCGCCGATCGCTTCAGCAAACCTGGCGCGCGCCCCCTCGTCTTCGCGTCGCGCGCAGCCCTCCTCGTGCATGTGTACCGGCGTGGTCAGCGCCAAAAGCCTCCGTCATGGACACGCCCTTCATCTCGTTCCGGCAGGTGGTGAAACGTTTCGCCGCGCTGACCGTCGTCGACGACCTCGATCTCGACATCGCGCGCGGCGAGTTCGTCGCCCTGCTTGGGCCCTCCGGCTCGGGCAAGACCACGCTCCTGATGATGCTGGCCGGCTTCGAGCAGCCGAGCAGCGGCGCGATCACGGTCGATGGCCAGAGGGTCGACGGGCTGCCGCCGCACAAGCGCAACATGGGCGTCGTGTTCCAGAACTACGCGCTGTTTCCGCATATGAGCGTGCGCGACAACATCGCCTTCCCGCTCAAGATGCGCAACGTCTCGAAGGCGGAGATCGCGACCCGCGTCGCCCGCGTGCTCGACATGGTCAAGCTCTCCGCGATGGCGGAGCGCAAGCCGGCGCAGCTCTCCGGCGGCCAGCAGCAGCGCGTCGCGCTGGCCCGCGCGCTGGTGTTCGAGCCGCAGGTCGTGCTGATGGACGAGCCGCTCGGCGCGCTCGACAAGAAGCTGCGCGAGCAGATGCAGCTCGACATCCGCGATTTGCACCGCAGGCTCGGCCTCACCATCGTGTTCGTCACCCACGACCAGGACGAGGCGCTGACGATGTCCGACCGCATCGCCGTGTTCAACCACGGCAGGATCGAGCAGATCGGCCCGCCGCGGGAGATCTACGAGCTGCCGCGCACGCCGTTCGTCGCCGAGTTCATCGGCGAGACCAATCTGCTGACCTGCAAGGTCGACGCGCACGCCGGCGAAGCGGTCCGGCTGACCACGGACTCCGGCCTGTCGCTGGCGGCCCATGCCGGCGCCGGCCGCATCGACGGCGCCCATGTCCGGGTCTCGATCCGCCCCGAGGCGATCCGGATCAACAATCACGCCGCGGCCACCGCAAACCGCCTGACCGCGCGCATCATGGATGCGGTGTATTTCGGCGATCACATGCGCCTCGTGGCCGAGGTCGGCGCGCAGCGGCTGATCGTCAAGGGCGACCGCACGAGTGAGGCTGCGGACGTCGGCAGCGAGGTCACGCTGTCCTTTGCCGCGTCGGATGTCTGGGTGGTGGGATCATGCGACCAGACCTCCGCCAACGGCTGAAGGCATTTCTGCTGCTGGCGCCGCTGCTGGTGTTCATGCTGTCGTTCTTCGTCGTCCCGCTGGTGACGATGATGAAGTCGGCGGTCTCGGATCCGGTCGCGACCGAGGCGCTGCCGCGCACGGCGAAGGCGCTGGCGGGCTGGGACCGAACGGGCGCTCCGCCGGCCACGGCCCAGGCCGCCTTCGCCGACGACATCCGCACGCTGCGCAACGACGAGCAGTTCGGCGATCTCGTCCGCCGCCTGAACAGCGCGCAGTCCGGATTCCGCAGCCTGCTCGGCAAGACCCGCCGCGCGCTCGACGGCGCGTCGGGCGTCATCGATCTTGCCGCCATCGATTCGCGCTGGAGCGAGAGCAGCTATTGGGCGACGATCGCCGAGGCCGTGGCGTCACCGTGGACGGACAAGAACCTGCTCGCCGCGATCGATCTCGAACGCGATGCCACAGGCCACGTCGCCGCGATGCCGGAGGGCGCCTCGGCCAACCGCCTGATCATGATCCGGACTTTCGTGACCTCGGCCATGGTGACGCTGGCCTGTATCCTCATCGGGCTTCCATTCGCCATGGTCGCCGCCTCGGTCGAAGGCTGGCGCCGGCAGATCCTGCTCGGCGCCGTGCTGCTGCCGCTCTGGACCTCGCTGCTGGTGCGCACCGCGGCCTGGTACGTCGTGCTGCAGGACAACGGCCTGATCAATGCGACGTTGAAGGGACTCGGCCTGACGTCTGCGCCGATCCCGCTGATGTTCAACCGGCTCGGCGTCGTCATCGCGATGACGCATGTGCTGCTGCCGTTCATGGTGCTGCCGATCTTCAGCGTGCTGATCGCGATCCCGCGCAATTTGATGCCGGCGGCAGCCTCGCTCGGCGCCCATCCCTTGCGCGCGTTCTTTCACGTGCTGCTGCCGCTTGCTATGCGCGGCGTCGTCTCCGGCGCGCTGCTCGTGTTCATGGCGGCGCTCGGCTACTACATCACGCCGGCGCTGATCGGCGGCGCCAACGACCAGATGATCTCGTCCGTGATCGCCTACTACGCCACGGCCGCCGCGAACTGGGGCATGGCCGGCGCGCTCGGCCTCGTGCTGCTGGCGATGACCATCCTGCTCTACGCCGTCTACATCCGCCTGACCTCGGCCGAGGAGCAGCGCGCATGAAGCCGCTGGCGCTCATCAAGCTGTTGTTCGCGGCGGCCGTGGTGGTGTTCCTGCTCGGCCCGCTGGTCGCCGTGCTGCCGCTGTCGCTCACCGACAGCGTGTTCCTGAACTATCCCATTCCCGGTTATTCGACGCGCTGGTTCAAGGAACTCGTCACCGCCGAGTCCTGGCGGCTGTCGATCGTCAACAGCCTGCTGATCGGCTCGGGCACGACGGCGCTCGCCACCCTGCTCGGCACGCTCGCCGCACTCGGCCTGCGCGGCAGTCGCGCCTCGCTGTTGGTCTCGACGCTCCGCACCGTGTTCCTGCTGCCGATGGTCGTGCCCGCGGTCGTGCTCGGTGTCGGCATGCAGCTGATGTTCTCGCGCTACGGCCTCACCAACACCTATCTCGGCGTCATCATCGCCCACACCGTGGTGGCCGTGCCGTTCGTGCTGGTCAACGTCTCCTCGGCGCTGCAGGGCGTCGACATCCGGCTGGAGCAGGCCGCAGCCAGCCTCGGCGCCTCGCCGGCCGTGGTGCTGTCAAGCGTGACCCTGCCGATCGCTTTGCCCGGCATCATCTCCGGCGCGCTGTTCGCATTCGCGACCTCGCTCGACGAGGTCGTGCTGACCCTGTTCGTCGCCGGCCCCAACCAGCGCACTTTGGCGCGGCAGATGTTCGCCACCATCCGCGAGAACATCAGCCCGGCGATCGTCTCGGCCGCGGCCGTGTTCATCGTCGGCACCATCGTGCTGTCGCTGCTGATGCTGGCGATCCGGCGGCGGATGGCGTGAGTCTCGGTTGCCTTGAGCGCACTTGCCGCGCCATTCGGGCCTCATGGTTCGAGACGCGCCGCAAGTGCGGCGCTCCTCACCATGAGGTTCAAAAGCCGAGGCGGCACTGCACACCGGACCATGAACACGCCAAGAGGCGTGTTCATGGAGAGGGTCTGCGGCATCACCGCGACCTCAGCCCTCGTCCTGAGGAGCCCGCCGATGGCGGGCGTCTCGAAGGACGGCCGCGGGCACTGATCGCTCTGCGCCGCCCTACCCCGCCTTCACATATTTCCGCCAGTCGTGTTCTTCCTTGAACCCCAACACCTCACGCGCTTTGCGGTTCGACAGCGGCGCCTCGCGTTCGCCGAGATCGCGGGTCACAGGCACATTGGGGCAATAGCGCTGCAACAATTCCCGCGTCGGGATGTCGGCCGTGACGGTGTCGTTGACGGCGTTGAACACCTGGAAGCCGAGCCCGTCCTTCTCGATCGCCAGATGCACGATTTCGCCGAGGTCGCGGGCGTCGATGTAGGACCATGCGTTGCGCTTGCGCGACAGGGGATCGGCGAGGAAGCCCGGGAACCTGTCGTATTCATGCGGCTCGATGACATTGCCGATGCGCAAGCAATAGATGTCGATGCCATAGCGCATGGCGAAGGCGCGGGCGGTCTTCTCATTGACGACCTTGGACAGGCCATAGGAATCCATCGGGTCGGTGTCGTAGTCCTCCTCCAGCGGGAAGCTCCTGAAGTCCTTGTCGCCCTCCGCAAAGCACACGCCATAGGTGGTCTCGCTGGAGGCGATGATGATCTTGCGCACCCCGAGCTTCGCGGCGGCCTCGATGACGTTGTAGGTGCTGATGGTGTTGACCCGAAACGTCTCGTTGTCGGGTTCGATCAACACGCGCGGGATGGCCGCGAAATGCACGACGGCATCCGGCGCCTGCGGCGGCCGGCCGGCGTTGAAGCCGCCGAAACCGAAGTGCGCGGTCAGCGCATTGAAGGCCTGGCCGCTGTCCGTCAGGTCGGCGATCAGCGTGTTGATGCCGGGATGATCGAACGCCTTGAGATCCACGTTGAGCAGTTGATAGCCCTTGCTCGCGAGATGCGGCAGGGAATGGCGGCCCGCCTTGCCGGTCCCTCCGGTGAAAACCACGCGTTTTGTTGTCATTGTGTTTTTCATCCTCGTGAGGTGCGTGAACGCGATGGTCTTAACAGCATTAACCCGTCCCGCTCCATAGGAACTTGCCAGGACTTGGCGGCCGAAATCACGTCATGACCGCAACCGGGCTTCGATGAACTCAATTCGATGCCGAAGCTTTCAGGTCTCAACTGACGTATGTCCAAGCAAGGCCGAGGTGGAGGTCGGATATGACGCGGCACTTGTTTCAAAAGCATTTTCCGACTGGCTCGAGGGCACGCAGAACGCGTGGCTGAGACCTTTGACGTTATTCGGTGCCTCGGCCATTCTTGTCTAGATATTGACGCTCACTCACGGGGGGCGATCCGAACCCGCCTTGTTTTGATCGTCTCGTCAGCCGGACCCGTGCCGCGCTCGTCGGAGCCCGACATCATCAGCTCGCGGTTCACCTCGGCCCGTCCGCGACCGCGGAAGGGCCATGCGCGCGCGATCGTCCCGGTCATCGAACACAGGCGCAATCGGCGCCGACGATCTGCCCTCGCACTCTCAATTCGGATTCCTTTCACTGGTTACTAGCCAAGTTTCTTTCTATCTGATAGGTAACTAAGTGTGGTTATTTGGACGCATTGGGGCGGCCCAGCCGTCCCGGGAAAGGACGTGGTCATGAAACTGTCGTCGAGCGTTGTCACTCCGTCGGCCGCCGCTCTGCTTGCAACGATTTTGCTATGCGGCGCGGCAGCGGCCCAGGCCGTTGCGGGGCCCGCCCCGACGCTACCTGGCGTCACCGTCGAAGCCCCGAAGACGGCGGCCAAGCCCTCTCGGCCGACCGAGGCGGCAGGGACGGCGACATCACACCGGGCGGCGTCGACCCGCCGCTCAACCGCTCGCGTGGTGTCGTCGGGCAGTCAGACGCCCTCGACGACGAGCAACGAAGTTCTGGACAGAATCTCCAGGCTGGAGCGAGCAGCCAGCAGCTGTAACGGCGGCTGCGAGACCAGCTTCAGGTCCGGCAACCAGCCCTGGGTCGGCTGCAGCCTGTCCGGTCAGGAAGCGATGCCGTTCGATGGAAAGTGCTCGGACACGCTCACTTACGCCCACTACTCGGATTGCCAGCAAACCAAGGCGCTCCTGGGATGGGATCGCAACAAGATCTGGTGGCACTGCAGCAGTCTGCAGGTCGGCGGAAAGTTCAAGGTTGCCGAGATCAAGCGGTTGAAGTCCACGCGCTGAAGCGGCTCGACCAATTCATCTAACCGGCCCTCGCTGGCGCGGGCCGGTTAGATTAGTTCAGCTACCGCCCGCATCGAACACGATACACTCTTGATGCTGCTCCTAGCCTAGTCTGGGCCCATGCACCGAACAATCAAGCTCCCTGGAGCTCCAGGACGTCAAACAGGCGGGGGGTGCTGCGCAAAAATCACTTGATAAGTAGTAGCAAAATTGCGGAATTTCGGATAGGTATTTCAGTATTGTCTATTGGCGCCTCGGCATGGCCAAGCCGATGGAGGGCGCCGTAGAAGGCCTCGGCGTGGTCAGCGCGCCGCTCTGCGAAAGCGTAGCCTGCAGGTCGTCGGCAGCAAGCGCGGCATTGAGTTCGCACGCGGAAAGCCCGCCGCGAACAGCGAAGCCATATCCAAAACTCATGATGACCGCAGCATTCACCCGATACCCATCCAACGATCGGCGACGACGCGAAAGAGCGGCGCTGCAAAGCGGCTCCGGCATCCGATCGTTTTCCCTTCAAGCCCGCACGCCGATCCCTGCCCCCTCGCCGATGAGACCACAGAAGCGACGGAAGCCACTGCTGATCCGTGGCTTCGACGCGAGACATCTTCGATCATCGAGAATTCCGGCTATTTGGCGCCCTGATCCCAAATGGGAATCCTCAGCGGCACCCGCACCAAAAAGGGTGAGCTAGGCTAGAACGACGTCAGTCATCCTTTGCGGAGGCTCAGCGGACAGGGGCGGCGCGGAACCATCCCGAGCTCCGCGACATTGATGCCTTACGAACGAACGAGCCCACTCCGTAAGATGAGAAAAGATTATGAGCGACGATCCGGCCTTGCCGCCGTTCACCTATGAGGGGTTCTACCCCGCCGAGGACAAGAAATCCGCCATCGAATCCTTTGCCGATGTCGTCAGACGGGCTGCCAAGCAGGCGCACAACGTCCTGGAGTCCGGTCGCAAGCCGGGAATGCCGCTCAGCGTCCTAAGCAACGTCGCCCGCGAGGCCCCGCTTGCTTCTCTGCTGATCGCGTTCCTTTTGGGCGCTTCAATAGCACGGCGAAGGTAAATGCCGTCGACGGAGGGCCTTCCCGAGGCGCTCGGGGGAAAAGTGACGCGTAGCCTTCCGCTGCATTTGACCAAGCCGAGGGCCGGCCGACGATCTGGACGTCGGCCTGCTTCGCCGCCAGCATCTTGCGCGCGTCGCTACGCACCGATTGGCGGTCATATCGTTTGTTCCGCCATGTCGGACAGCGCTGCGTAGGTTCCGCTCTGGAAGACGGGAAGAGCACGGCGGCCCGCAGCGCCGCGGCCGGTGGCGATCGTGGCCCCTACGCCTGCAGAGACCGGCACCTGATGCTGAATCAGATAGATCATGATCAGATCGTTGACGGGATCGGCCTGCCACCACGTGCCGAAGATGCCCGGCCAGGTCATCGATCCCGGCGCGCCACAGGCATAGGGATTCCCGACCGATGTCTCGGCAATCGCAAGTCCGAGCCCGAACCCACAAGCCTGCCACAGCGGCATGCCTGCGAAAGGGACCTGCCGCTGCGCGGGGGTCAGGCGGTTGGTCCGCATCAGCTCGATGGTCTCACGCCGCAGCAGCCTGACGCCGTTCAGTTCCCCTCCTCCGAGCAACATGCGCGCGAACCTGTGATAGTCCGGCGCGGACGAGATCAAGCCGCCGCCGCCCGGCGTATAGGCGGGCGGAGCGTCGTACATCACCGGCTCCAGCTTCACGAGCCGGCCCGCCGCCTCGTCATAGCTGTAAAGGCTCGCGAGACGATCGCGCTTGGCGTGCGGCAACCAGAAATCGGTCTCGGCCATGCCGAGCGGGGTGAAGATGCGCTCTCGCAGCACCTCCCGGAACGGCTTGCCTTCGACCCGGCCGATCAGGAAGCCGAGCACGTCGGTCGAATGGCCGTAGTGGAATCGGTCGCCGGGCTGATAGGCGAGCGGCAGCGTGCCGAGCGCGGCAAGCCATTCGTCCGGCGTCGACCGGTTCATGGCGGGATCGCCGAGCGTGCGCTCGTAGGCGAGCTTGAGCGGACCTTCTGAAAAGAACGCGTAGGCGATCCCCGAGCGATGCGTCAGCAGATCCTCGATCGTGATCGCGCGATTGACGGGCACGGTGTCATCGAGCGGGCCAGCGGCATTGCGCAGCACCCTGACATCGGCGAGTTCCGGAACCCAGCGCGAGATCGGGTCCACCAAATCGATCCGGCCTTCCTCGACCAGCATCATCGCCGCCACCGAAGTGATCGGCTTGGTCATCGACGCGATCCGGAACAGCGTGTCCGGGCACATCGGGCTCTTGGTTTCGACATCGCGCCAGCCGATGGTCTCGGCGTGAACGACCTCACCGCCCCGCGACGTCAGAGACACGATGCCTGCGAGCTCGCCGCGATCGACGAATTCGGTGAGCGCAGGGCCGAGCGCTGCGAGCGCCGCGGCATCGAAGCCCCGACGGCGGTGAACGGCTTCATTGGTCATGCGCGGCGATCCGATGGAGAGAGTTCGGTGTGTGGACGTCGGCGCAGGATGGCCGGCGTCAAGACTCGCAAGCGGCGCCCGGCCGAGGCCATAACCAGGCGAGATGACCTAGTCCGCCTTGAAGTCGTCGGTGAGGATCGGCCCCGAAATGATCCAGCGCTGACCGTCGAACTTCATCATCTGGAATTGCTTGTTGATGCGGTAGTCATCGGACGACGTCGTGATCGACATCCCCGGCAGCCCCAGATCCGGCACGAAGCCCTTGATGTTGGTCGCCTGCTTCATGATGTTGGCCCGCGTCAGCTCGTCGCCGCATTGCTTGAGGATCTGGACGAGCAGCGCCGCCGTCGAGTAGCCATAGGTCGCGTAGCCGCTGTTGGCGTCCTCGCCCGGGGCGTATTTCGCCATGAACGCCTTGTAGCGCTTCATGCCCTCGTCGTCGGCCCATTGCGGATCCAGCGGATCCTTGCCGTAGGCGACGGAGATGATGTCCTTGGCGTTCTCTAAGCCAGCAGGGACCAGCACCTGACCGACACCTGTCGCATTGACTTCGAGGATGTGCACAGGTTTCCAGCCGAGCTCGGCGGCCTTCCTGATCGATTGCGCAGCGAATTTCGGCGTCGACATGTTGTAGAACAGGTCGGCACCTGACGCCTTCAACGTCACCAGCTGGGAATCGACCGTCGGGTCGGACACTTCGTAAGACAGTTCCTTGACGATCATGCCGGCCTTGGCGCCGAGCCCATCCTTCAGACCCTTGACGTAATCTTTGCCCAAATCGTCGTTCTGATAGAGGATGCCGATCTTGGCGTTCGGATAGTTCTCGAGAATGTACTTCGCGTAGATGTGCGCTTCCGACTGGTAGTTCGGGTTGGCGGAGATCGTCCACGGGAAGTTCTTGGGATCTGTGAAGCGGGACGCGCCGCTTCCCGCCAGCAGCTGCGGCACACCCTTGCCGTTGAGATATTTCTGGACCGCGGCGTTCGGCGGCGTGCCGATGATCTGGAACGTGGTCAGCACCTCGTCGCTTTCAACCAGCTTACGCACCTGCTCCACCGTCTTCGGCGGACTGTAGGCGTCGTCGTATTGAATCAGGTTGATCTTGCGTCCGTTGACGCCACCCTGCTCGTTGATCATCCGGATATAGGCGGCCTCCGCCCTGCCGATGGCACCGAAGGTGGACGCCGGCCCGCTCGAAGGATTGGTCTGACCGATCTTGATCTCGGTATCCGTGGCGCCGACGTCGTATTTCTTTTGCGCAAACGCCGGGGTTGAAAGGGCCACGCCGAGCACCAGCAGGGCAGCCCCCGTCGACTTGATCCGTCTCATGTGTCCTCCCGTGAGCGGCTGATCGATCGCCAGCCGATTGTTGATGACGTCAGCGCCCGTCGAGACCGGCAGCTCACGCTGCCACCTGCTCGGCGATCACATCCGTCACGCTGCGAGACCTACCGTCCGGACGCTCCCCGGTCAAGTTCATTCATTTAGCACTAAATGAAATTGTCGGAACGCCGAAGTCCCGCTTGACCGGGAGCGCCCGTCCCCGCATCGTCGAGACAGCAATGGCGCCGCGTGCGCCGATCAGGGATCAGGGAGAGCATGGCAGCACAGCCGAAGCCTGGGGGGCGCCGCACGCGCGCGGAACAGCGCGCGACGACGGTGAAGCTGATCCTCGACACCAGCGAGGAGCTGTTCGCGCAACTCGGCTATTACGGCGTGACGATCAAGGATGTGGCCGACAAAATGGGCATCCATCCCGCGCTGATCCATTATTACTTCGAGGGCAAGAGGGCGTTGTTCGACGCCGTGTTCGAGCGCCGCATGGAATACGCGGTCACGGTGCGCACGGCCGGCTTGGATGCCTACGAGGCCAAGGTCGGAGATCGTCCGACCGTGGAAGGCGCGCTGCGCGCCTATTACGACGGCGCGTTCGACGTCTATGTCAACGAAGAGGACAACTGGCGGCACTTCGGCCGCATCTTCGCGCAGGTCGCCAACGCGCCGGGATATGGCGTGGAGATGTTGGACGCCTATCTCGATCCGATGGTGCTGCGTCTCATCGGCCTGCTCCAGAAGGCGTTGCCCGATGCCGCGCCCGAAGACCTGTTCTGGAGCTTCCAGTTCACCTCCGGCGCCTACTCGCTGATCCTGTCACGGACCGGCCGCATCGACCGCCTGTCCGGCGGTCTGTGCAAGTCCGACGATTTCGTAGCCGTCCGCGAGCGGTTCGTGACCTTCATGGCCGGAGGCTTCAACGCGCTGTACAAGCGGCGGAAGCAAAAATCGAAATGAGTGCCCTTGGCTCTCGTGGTCGTACGATGCAAACAAGCCGGAACGAATGATGACAGCTCCCTACGTCCCGCAAATGGCTCTCTATCGGCAATGGCTGAGGGACAATCGCGGTCTCCACTTCGAGACCTTCGAGGAGATGCGACAATGGTCCATCCGCGACCTCGATAGCTTCTGGCGCAGCATCTGGGACTATTTCGACCTGCAATCGCCGACCGCGTTTTCGACCGTGCTGGCCAAGCGCGCGATGCCGGGAGCGGTCTGGTTTCCAGGCGCGTCGGTCAACTACGCAAGGCAGGTGTTCCGGCACGTCGAGGCAGCCGAGGCCGCGGGCCTTCCGGCGATCATCAGCAGCCACGAGGACGGCAGGCTGACCGAGACGCCCTGGCCGGAGCTGCGGCGAAAGGCGGCCGCGCTGGCGCTGCATCTGCGCGAGCAAGGCGTCGCGCCCGGCGACAGGGTCGCCGCCTATCTGCCGAACACCCCCGAAGCCATGATCGCGTTTCTGGCGGCCGCCAGCATCGGCGCGATCTGGAGCGTCTGCGCGCCCGACATGGCCGCCCCCGCCGTGATCGACCGGTTCAAGCAGATCGAGCCCAAGGTGCTGATCGCCTGCGATGCCGTCACTTACGCCGGCCGCAGACACGATCGCCGCGATGTCGTCGAGGAGCTGCGCCGGTCTTTGCCGACGGTGAACCACGTCGTCCTGCACACGGACGATGGCAACACGCAAGCCGTCGCGGACGTCCGTCTCTCCGACGTCCTGTCGAATGCGAGCGCAAGCATCGACGCCTTCGAGCCGGAATGGCTCGCCTTCGATCATCCGCTCTGGATCGTCTATTCGAGCGGTACCACCGGGCTGCCGAAGCCGATCGTGCATGGCCACGGCGGCATCATCGTCGTCACGCTTGCTTTGCTTGGACTGCACAACGACATCGGCTGCTCCTATCAGCCCAATTCGTTCGGCGAGCGTTATCACTGGTACAGCTCGACAGGCTGGATCATGTGGAACAACCAGGTCGGCGCGCTCCTGAACGGCACCACCTGCTGCATCTTCAATGGCAGTCCGGCGGGGCCGAAGGATCGACCGGACTGGACCACGCTGTGGCGCTTCGTCGCGAACTCGCGATCGACCTTCTTCGGCGCCGGCGCGGCGTTCTTCGCGAGTTGCGTCAAGGCGGACATCGATCTGGCGGACGCAGGCGATCTGTCGCATCTGCGCTGCCTCGGCTCCACCGGCTCGCCGCTGAGCGCCGATACGCAAGCCTGGTTCGACCAGCGCTTTGCGGAGCTCGCAAAGGTCAATGGCAGCCGCGCGCAGGCGCAGATGTGGTGGTCGAACATCTCGGGCGGCACCGACTTTGCCGGCGCCTTCATCTGTGGCAATCGCGAATTGCCGCAGAAGCCCGGAACGATGCAGTGCCGCGCACTCGGCGCGGCGGTCGAAGCCTTCAACGACCAGGGCGAGCCCGTCATCGGCGAGGTCGGAGAGCTCGTCTGCACCGAGCCGATGCCGTCGATGCCGCTGCGGTTCTGGAACGACAAAGGGAATGCGCGCTATCGCGCCAGCTATTTCGACTCCTTCAAAGCGGGGGACGGCGCGCCGGTCTGGCGGCACGGCGACTGGCTCAAGGTCGATCCGGACGGCTCCTGCGTGATCTATGGCCGCAGCGACGCCACCATCAACCGCCATGGCTTGCGCATGGGAACGAGCGAATTGTACTCGGCCATCGAGGCGCTGCCGGAGATCCTGGATTCGCTGGCGGTCGATCTCGAATATCTCGGCCGCGACAGCTACATGCCGCTGTTCGTGGTGCTGCGCGACGGCGTCGCGCTCGACGCGGCGATGAAGCGCAAGATCAACATGGCGATCGAATCCGGCCTGTCGCGGCGCTTCGTACCCGACGAGATCTTTGCAGTGGACGAGATCCCGCGCACGCTGTCCGGCAAGAAGCAGGAGCTCCCGATCAAGAAGCTTCTGCTCGGACAGCCGCTCGACAAGGTCATCAACCGCGACGCCATGGCCAATCCCGGCTGCCTCGATTGGTACATCGCGTTCGCCCGCGCTCGGTTGCAGAGCACGTCAGGCGGAGCGTGACCTGCCGCTGACGTTTCATCCAGCAGCTTCTAGAATTCGAGTGCGGAAAATCGAGCCAAAAGCTCAATCGAATCAGACGGGGGTCTGAAGGGTGGTGGGCACGACAGGGGCGAAAACACGGACCAAGATCAATGATTTAGGCACCCGCACCAGCTTTCCAGGGCTCTTGATTTCAAAAGGGAATTTCTGCCGAGGCCCGCACCATCCAAGGGTTAGGCTGGAAGCCAGAATCGTCTGAAAGTTGCCAAGACTTCAGAAAAGTTGATTGGCTGCCCTTTGGGCACGGCGCCCAAAGGTGAAGTTCGGATCTGTAGCGCGCCGATCAAGATGAGAACTCGTTCCCATCTTGATTGTCGCCGCGTACGGATCCCTCGTTCGCCCCATAAGGCGGCTCATAACGGTCTGGTTGCAGGTTCGAGTCCTGCCGGGCCCACCAGCAAACTCAATAGTTTACGGCTTGCGCGCCAAGTGCTTCTCGAGGTCAACCACCGTGTCGACCACCGATACGTTCTGCTTGCGACCCTTTGACGTAATCGCAGCTGCGGCCTCGCGCATGTAGTCCGGATGATGATGGCCGTAGGTGTCGAGCAGCACCTTGACCGACATGCCGAGAAAGCCCGAGGCCTGCCAAGGATCGGCGCGCCGCTGCATAAGCCATGTCGCCGCCGTGTGGCGGAGCGTGTGCGGCGAGATATTCCCTTCCTTCAGCGACAACCCTGACAGCCGGACCGCGGTCGCGAATCCGGTCTTGACGGATTTGACCGGCTGGCCGTTCCATTCGGCGAAGTGCGAACGCACGATGCCGCGACGCGCCCAGCGCCGCATGTGCGCCAGGAGTCGTTCGGGTATCGGTACCGGAGGCTGCCGTTTGTTGGTCGCCCGCTTGCCCTCAGCCACGGCCGCGATGGACGGTCTGTGTCTCGCGGGCGCGCCAGCAGGTCCAGATCAGGCGCGCAGCTTCTTCGCGGGTCAGCCAGCGCTCGCGCGGGGCGCCCTTCTCCGGCAGCGTCACATGGATCACGGCATGGTGCAGGTTCTCACGGGCATGATGCCCGATCGCCGCCCGCAAATCCTCGAGATCGCGCCGCGCGCCGCCGGAGTTGCCCCGCGCCTTGACATAAGCGGCGCAAAGCGCGGAGTTGATCTCTCCCAGCATCTTGCCGCCGAAGAAGTCGTTCAGCCGTTCGATCCTTCCGTCGAACTTCTTGGGTGACGCTTGCCGATCGCGGTGGTCCTGGCGATAGATCGACAACACATCGGCGATGTCGATCACGTCCACGTCGCGCGTCTTCCTTGGCGGCTGGTACTTGTCGGCAATATACGCCGCTTAGGCATGCTCGGCTTTGGCCGGCGGTCGTTTTCCAGACGGTTCCGCAAGGCATCCTGTGGCGATATGTTTGCCTCCGTCCTTGATGATCCAGACGGAGGCGGCAACGATCCTCCCGTTTCTGCGGCGGGCTGGCCGCTTCCAGAGTCGAGGTCCCTTGCTTGTACGCGGCATAGCCGTCGCATCTCCTCGATTGCGGCCAGCGTCGTGAACTGCTTCCCGGCCATAACATCAATGGTAAGCCTTTTTCGGCGGATTTCCTTGCGCAGGCCTGAGACCGTCATCCCGCCCATAGGAAATGCGATCTTGACGGCATCGGCAAGGCGCAGCGGAGTATCTGGTGCAATTTGAGGCTGCGCTCGATTGGTCATCGACGCTCATGGTGCTCTTAATGGAAGACCTGACCCTGTGGGCTGCGGCTCCTTCGGAGTAAAGCTGCGCCTTCCTTTGATCGCAGGATTGGCCGTCTCTTCGTACTATAGAATAGATGCGCAGTATCGCGATGCGAGGAGGCGTCAGGCTCTGGACACTGGTCCTGCGCTCGACAGAATTTTACGAAGAATCTACCTCCGGTTCAGCGCAGCCTTGTCGAAGGCGCAGGCCATCATGTTGAATGGATGTTTTTCCACGGCCCCGTCGAGAAGTTCACCGCGGGCCGATGGCATCGGTTCGCATCAGGCACTCTTCACTACCGGGCCGTCAGCAGCCGACAGGCGAGCTCCCGCTCCCCCAGCGGATCGAGACGGAATCTGAGACCTCGAACCAGCTGCCGGCGCTGCCAATGCCATGGTTGGCGCCCATGCAAGAGCACTGGCATTCGTGGCCCTGCTCATCCCGCCACGCCCGCGCGCAGATATCCTGCTCGCGGAATGAAAGGATAATGTAGACCCTGTCGTACCGCTGTAGCAAGCGATTGACGAAGCCGTTGAACCGGGACCTTGGCAGCTCCCAATAGGCACGATTCCCGCCAGTCCATTCGCGTGCCGTTCACCGGTCGTTCTGCAGCCATTGCCGATTGTCATTGGCACAGGCGCGCCCGAAGCTTCTCGCCACGCCCGTTCCGGCGTAGCACGACCGGCGTTGCCTTCTTCCATACGAAAACGGGTGAGCCGCTCCATGGACATCTTCCGCTGACCGCCAATCGAGGGCACATTTAGAAACCGTACCCAGACGAGAACGGGCCAGAGCTGAAGAGATTACCCTTCCGAGCGACTCCAGAACGAACTAGGCGGCAAATCGGAGGACTCAATGCGGCTCAGACGAGTAACGATCGAGAATTTCGAGGCGTCGCGTACGGAGTCGTCGATCTCCCGGGACATACTCTGCTGGTTGGCGGAAACAACGTCGGCAATTCACCGTCTGTGAGGCCCTCGATCTGGCTCTAGGCGCGGGACGCCTCTTGTCTCCTCTAATTGTCGACGAACACAACTTTCATAACGGTCGATATTCTGACAATACGCGGCGACATGAGCCCGTTGTGCAAAATCACCAGACGCTCGCACCACGCCGAGTCCTCGCTGTGCTACGCCGCTCTGCGATCGGGCTGTCCGCGTCCAGTCAGGGGACGGCATCCACGCTTTGAAGGCTGCTGGCGGTGCGTAGAAGGTCAGCGGCCAGGCTAACAGCCGCGTCCGTATCCGGACGAGCCTAGCTTCCGCGCCACGCTCCACAGCTTTCGGCGGATCACTCCTGCACCCCTGCGGAACTGTTGATCGGGCGACGCCCGCCCGGGAAACTGGTGAGCAGTAACATTTCCTCTAAGGGCTGCGCCTCTCTCAATTCCTTTCCTTAACTCTCCAGGGCTCGCTCCGTCACCACCGATAGCATCTACCATATCGGCGCGAGCAAAAACCAAGAAATACAACTGACACTAACCCATGCATAGTTATTCCCTTGCTTCGCCAAGTAAGCCAACATTCCCTGCGGCATCTGCGGTCCACACTTGAATGTCTTTCCCCGTTCGCGCTCCATTTACGGAGATCCGCGCACAATCGAAGAGAGGCCTCAGTAACCGATATTTGAACGCTACCAAAGGCTTGGTCAATACGCCGCGCAACAACTCCAAAAGTAAAATGGCCTGCAGCGGACCATGTATTACAAGACCCGGATATCCCTCGACCTCTGTCGCGTAACGTCTATCATAGTGGATCCGATGCGGGTTGAACGTAAGAGCTGAGAAGCGAAACAGAAGCACCGCATCCGGCACGACTTCCTTGCTCCAGTCGGGATTTCGCGGAGCAGGCCTGCAATCAGTACGTTGACCTGACGCTAGTGGCGAGCGGAACGCCAGAATTTGCTCCTCCCTAATCGCAAGATCCGACTCTCCAAATATTTCGTGACGCAATGTCACAAAGATGAGCGGCCCTTGTTTTCCTGACTTCTCATCTATGGCTTGAATGGTCGATACACGCTTGATCGGCTCTCCAATATGAAGCGCTCGATAAAATTCAAAAGTGCCGCCCGCCCACATTCGCTGGGATAACGCAAATTGCGGCAGAAACTCTCCTCCTGTTTCAGCTCCGTCGGGGCCAAGGGCACTTCGTGGTACCGTGGGTAAGAAGTACAACCAATGCCACCCCGGCGGAATCGGCTCGCCTACTCTCGCAGATGTAAGCTGGGCATCGAGCAATGCGGCCAACCCCCGCAACGGAGCAAACGTCACAACATCCGTCGATGTCCGGCTGCGGCCAATGCATTGCTGAATCTCGGCTAACGACACTCCGATCATCTGCCAGATCCCAGCCCAAATTGTTCAGCACATGGCGTGCTTCGTCGTACCTCCCGCACCATAATTAGCTCCTCCAACCAAACGTCAATTCATGAGAAGAACGACAGCTCGTCAGCACGCAAGACCGATCTAGTTACGTCGACCTCGGGCATGTTTAATGAAGAGCGCGAGTCGCCTAACCCCCTCTTCTATCTGTTCTGGCGTCAAGTAGCTGCAGGATAACCTAAGCTCATAGCTACAACTTTTATCTATATAGAAATGCTTCATGGGCGTCCAGAGCACACCGAACTCGCTCGCTGACAATTCTACCAACGCTTCATCCACTACAACTGGTAGCCGCAATCGAATGAAAAACCCCCCTAACGGTCTGTTCCAAACTACATCATCGCCACCCTGAACGTAACAAGTCAGCGCGTCCAGCATTAGCTTGAGATTTCGCCTATAGATCGGCGTCTTTTCCGAAATTACACGCCGCAGTGACCCGCCGTTTTCGACGATAATGCCGCCTACAATCGCTTGACATATCGGTGACGTGTTTACTGTTACCATCGTTTTCAGTGCAGAGAGTTCATCGGCTAAAATCCGTCCCTTTGCCGCACCCGTGACCGGCTGATCTGCGACAACAAACCCAACGCGCACGCCAGGCAAACAGACTTTCGAAAACGTTCCGATGTAAATCACGCGGTGCTTACGGTCGAGCTTCTTCAGCGAAGGCAAATACGTTTCAACGGACGTAAATCCATAGGTACTATCCTCGAGTATATAAAAATCCTCGATCGCAGCCAATTCAAGCAGCGCCTCTCTGGAGGGAAGATCCATCAGTGTACCTGATGGATTTGCGAAATCCGGAGCAACGTAAACCGCTCGGATCCGACGCCCACTGTCCCTGGCAGACTGACATGCCTCTCTTAATTGTGACAGATCAATCCCGCCCACTCCCTCATCGATCGAACGCATTTCCATATCGAGCAGGCGCGCCGCCCCGACGATTCCGACGAAGCATGGCACTACGGCCGCAAGCAAATCGCAGGAGCTCGTCTTCAGGGCGCGTAAAATCAGTAGCATCGCTTCTTGCGCCCCTACCGTGATTACCATCTCACGATCTGCGACGGCTATTCCCTCATCAACAGACAGGGCGCGAGCAACTAGGCCGCAGATCTGGCCGCGGCTCGGGCCATATTGATACAATCGTCGACGCACCTGAGCTGGTGTGAGGGACATTTCCTGAGCTACATAGCCAGCATATCGGTCGATATAGTAGCTGACGTCCAACTCATCAAAAAATTGTGGATGCGGAGCACCTGGTGCGAATGATATTGCGTCAGGAAATCGATCGATCACCTCGTTCAAAAAATTCACTGCCTCAAACGCATCCCCAGCTAACGACGCATGAAGGTGAGAGCGATGTATTGAAGTTGTCGCGTTTAAGTCCGGTTGCATGGCGATCCATACCCATTAGAAAGCACAAGGGAAACGATTGACAATGAGCGTGTGACGATCGCGCCGACGCACTGTTGACGCCCACAGTACGACCTGCGCTCGCTTCGCCTGTCTCATTCTGTGTCCCGACGGTCGAGAGGTGACGTATTGTTGAATGCCTCCACGGCATCGATCACGTCCTTGCTATGCATTCGAACCGCCTGAAGCACCGCGAACTCGCCCAAATAGCGACGAAGATCGGCAGGCGACTCCTCTGCCCTGATCAAAGCGTGTCTATTGGCGAGCGCCGCCTCGGAGCTGAGCTGTATCGCCACCTCCGAAATTGCGCTGTCCATCTCACCAGCAGGAACGACAATGTCGCAGAGCAAAGCTGCGTCCGGCTCACTGGCGCTTATGATTGTGCCGCCCAATATGAGTTTTCTGGCTAACCGCGCGCCTACGAATCTGGCAAGCCGCATGTTCGCGGCTCCCGGCACAAACCCTTCTCGACTTGCGGGGAGGCTAAAAGTCGAGTCTTGGGACGCCACCACGCTATCCACCGCTAGCAGAAGTTGCATGCCGCCACCAATCGCAAAGCCGTCGACGGCAGCGATCCAAGGCTTCTCAATGTACGAGCGGCTCAACCCGCACCGATCAGGAACCACGAGTCCACAGCGCAACTTGTTAATCAGTCCGAGCTCGCGCGCCACGAGGAACCCAACCACTGGAATTCGGCCGTCTCGCAGAGCTTTTAGGTTAAGTCCGGAGCTGAACACCCGACGACCAACGTATCTGGGGTGGGTCATCGCCGCCCCACGCAACACGCCAACTTTGATCTTAGGATCAAGAATTGCAAGATCCACCGCAGTCTCCATGTCCCGCAGAAGCGGCACATCCTCAGCATTTAGACAATCGAGATTGGCGATCGTTACGTGTCCGACGCAGTCTCGGCGCTCAAGGACGACGGTTTCAAGCACGACTCGGCCATTGCGCTGAAACTCACCTAACAACTCCAGCGCATGCGTGACGGGCGTCAACATGGACTCAATAAGATGGTTGCCGGCGGGCTCTGAGTTGATGATTGCCCGGACGAAAATCGCTTGGTCGATTTCGAGACCACGCTTCTCCGATTGTCGTCGACAGGAATCCCTTAGGACCTCTGTAGATCCGGGCACGAGACTGGGATACCGCTCAGCTGCCGCCAACAAGAGGTCGCCCAGCTTTACCCATCGGCGCCGTCCTTCGGTAAGAGCGTCATATATGGCATTCACGTGCTGCGCTAGGAAGCGCTCACGAGCCTTACGAACAGACGCGATATGAATCGCATGGTCTGTTGCCTTGTCCGCGCTCGCGCGGACAAATGCAGTAAGCAAGACAACATCATTCTCTAGCTCGCCGGTCGTGACATACTCCGGGCTTCGCGTACCGCTATGAACGAGACGCGTGTCGTCGGGTGGATTAGTGGCGGTCATCGCTTGCCTCGCTAGTCCTTCGCAGCTCGCGGTCGCAGGCTGCGAGGTGTGTGCCAAGTGCATCTTCATAAGACGTAGAGAGGGCTTCCGCGAGCAAACGGCGGCGCACGGATAGATCGGTCGTGGCTCCACGTCTTATGGCGCTTATGAGACCCGGCTGCCATCCTGCGGCGCTGTCGACCAGTCCAATTCTTGTACATTGTTCGACGGAGAGCACATCGTGCGCAAAAAGCAGGCGGCGGGTTGCCGCCAGCCCGATCTGTTGTACCAGTCGATACAGAGTCATGCCGGGCCAGAACCGGCCGTCACGGATTGGAAGGCCAAGCATGAAGTCCGCCGTGGCGACCCGGTAGTCGCATGCGAGAATTAGGTCGAGCGCAGCGCCACCGCAATGCCCCGCGAGGTCTACAACCGTCGCCGCCTGGAGCCGTTCGAGACGGCGAACAGCTCGCTCCCAGTGATTCACCTCCTGAGTCGTTCTCGCTCCGGGCGACGCCCGTTCCGTTGCTCCACTGAGTCGGATAAGGACGACACGGTCGATAGCGGAATCAGCTACGACTGAGGGCAGATCACTAAGCTTCGACACGATTTCAGAAAGCGGCGCTTCAAGGCTGATCGAGACCTCTAGAACTTTAACCGATGCCGCCGTCGATGCTTCCTGCTCAAGGCGGGCGATTCCATTACTATCGACGATTGAGGAGGTATGGTTCAGTATCGTCATTCTATCACCACTGCAGGAGGGCTGTTTCGATGGAAGTGCCGGGTCCCATCGTCATCATAACACCGATGTCTCCGGGTTCTGCGACGCTCTCAATTAGTAGCTGTTCGTAGGAAAACAGAAACGACGCGCTTGAGACGTTGCCATGGTCACGCAGTATATTGAGCGTGTGACGCACGTCTGCGCGCGTTAGTCCCAGATTTATCCTGACTGCGTCTATAACTTTTCGTCCGCCTGAGTGGACAATCCAGTGGTTCACGTCCGGCACATTAATGCCGGCCGCGCCCAATAGCCGCCCCACTGCGGCGGGCGAGTGCTCGCCGACCACATACGGCACCTGCGCGTCTAGGCAGAACTTAAATTTACCCTGAGCCTCGCTCCATTCAACGCGCATTGCCTGCGACGCCTCTGGAACAAGATGGCTCGCGAACCGCATTAGCTGCGGTCCAGCGCGCTTGTTAGCCCCTCCTTCGGCAATTATCGCGATAGCAGCCGCGCCATCACCGAATAAGCTATTTACAACAGCCGATGCGATGTCATCCTCTAGCACATACATCGCAGAGCACACCTCGATGCAAACCATAACAGCCAACTCATCGGGGTGATCGGATGCCCACGCCGCGGTCGAATTGAGTGCATTGAGCCCAGCGTTGCAACCCATTCCAACCACGTCGAGTCTGCTGCAATCAATAGAAAGCCCGAGCGCCTTTACCAGCAACGCGCTCAACCCTGGAATTACAAATCCAGTCGATGATACGCAGCAGAGGTGACGAATATCGGCGTAGTTAGCCTCGGCTCTCGCCAGACAGGCGTCGATCGCTTGTCGGCCGATCTGAAGCCCCACTGTGAGGTGCTTCTTAAGGAGCTGCGCCTGACTTTCCTCAAGCCTCGCCTTGCCGTCGCCACGATGAGGGAAGCTCAGATTACGCCGCTCGATGCCTCCGCGAAGGAATATCGAGCGTACGCGTGGGTCGGCGATCTCAAGATCCGCGAGCAGATCGCTCTGGCTTATTGAATGTGCCGGTACAGCCGTTCCCACCCCAACTATAGCTGGCCGATGTGGGTGGATCGGGGCGTTACGCGATATTGCGTGGCTGTGGTTTGGAGCAGAGGCGTGCGTCATTCTTGATCTCCAATCTTTGACTGGTTGAGCGTATACTCCGCACTTCGAACACAGTCGGTTTTTAGTCGAGGTAGGTTTCGGGACCCCCGGCACGGACCGTATCGAGCGTGAAGCAGTGAAAGCCGCCTCCAAAAAGGCGTCTATGACGATGTCGGATAGGTACAACTTGAAAATGGCGTGCCTCAAGAACGCGGATCAATTCGGGGCATGCCTCATTGACCACCACGGTGTCGGGAGCGAGGGAGAGAACGTTCAGATCGATGTAAAGGCTCGTAAGGATGAGATCGTCGTCCTCGTACTTCGGAAAATTGTTCTCGATCGGATCGGGAGCGACGATCAACTCCCAGTTTTTCATAGACGCAGGCAAGTAGTCGACAACGTCACGTGACCGCACGAGCAACCGACCTGGAGCAAGCGCCAGCAGCTTGCTGTCAATATGGCTGTCACTCAGCTTATATACGCGATGAACTCTAAAGCGCCCGTCAAGGTGCCGTTCCAACCAATCGCAAGCCGTAGCATGGTTGTCGGTCGATATGTTGACGATCAAGTCTCGGCCAAGTCGAAGACACTGCGCGCCGTCCCACATCATTTCCAGGCCGACGTCGTACAAATGCGGCTTGGCCTCAAATATTGGTTCCATCGGCCCACCAGCAGACGATAGAGCGTATGACGGATCGAACGACCGGTCGGTCATCAGTGGGCGAGGCATGACGGTCCAGCGAGATCCGCCATCGAAGTACGATTGTAAGACCGGCTTCAGAAATTGAGTTTCGAAGTACCGCGATCTAAGCATCGGAGGCGTTTCAATCACCTCGTCTCCAACAACCAAAGCGATGTCCCGAAGATTTAGCGGCGGAACGACCGCTGATGACCACGCGAGGGTCGTTACCTCCGAGGTCGACGAGTGTAGTTCCATCGGACGATGAACAACCACGCCAAGCGATCGCAGCGATTCTGCGAGACCTTCTACGTCCTCGTTCAATTCATCTAGATAGCGGTCCTTAATTTTATGAGTAGTGCGGACGCGGGGAGTGCCCTCTCGGTTCCTGTCTGACGCCGAAGTCAGTCGTGGGTAATACCATTCGGATTTCGATTGCAAATTGTCGTGAAAAAACAGGTCAAACGACAGCTCTCTATCGTGTGACGTATAGTTTGCGGCGCTGCCGACGATGATCTCCTTTAATGGCGACCACTCGTCGTAAGAGTTTAGCTTCATCAGGAACTCCTGTTCAAAGTTATTATTCGCGCCTGCCTCGAAGAGATCCGGTATCGGACAGCGTGCGGAGAGCGGGCAACTCGGACCACTTCTTTCCAACTAATGACCCATCGGCGACGTTAGGGAAAACTGGGTCGACGTCACTACGGGATGTCGTGTTGTCGCGCGCCCGCGAGCGGATATGGTCCGACTGACGATGGAAGTTCTAGGCGGAACCGTAATCCCGCCAAAGCTTCAGTCGTCCGCCGAGTGGGCGAGGTGAGGCGCGGTAGCCTACGGCTATCGTTTGCTTGGACACCTTCGTGCCTTCGTCGCCTGATGTTCGAACATAAAGGAGGCCACTATGGGCTACACGCACATCCTCTAAGGACTACCGGGCCAGGAAGCCTATGGGCGGCCTGGCCCCCCCCACCTTTTCCCTCCACCCAGTCCAACAGAAATTAGGAGGCTTCGTCGTGAGCATCGCCGATAGCTACGATCCAATCGACCGCAACACGATTGCGGATCCTTTTTCCGTCTTCTCCCGGTTGCGCGAGGCCCGTCCGGTCGCTTGGCATAATCGCTTAAATTCATGGGTGGTCTCAAGCCACGCAGAGTGTCAGGAGGTGCTCCGGAATCACCACGCGTATGCCCGGGATCCTCGACGCGTCGGCATCTCAATGCGTGAAGATCGACGGAACATCCAAACCGAGGATCCGCCGGAGCAGAAGGAGCTTCGTCGAATTGTTATACGTGCACTCCACCGCCAGGACATCGATGGGATCTGTGCCAACGCACGAAACAGGCTCCAGAATGCTGTGCTAATTCGGGCTGGTTCGGGTCCGTTCAACCTCATGAGCCTGGCCGCAATCACGGCGATCGACATTGTAAACAATATAGTCGGATGCGTGCAGTATGAGGCTGAATCCTATTATCCGATATTCAGAGACCTGACGCGCGCAATGGACAGTGGTCTAGATCGGTCTCGGCTTGATGCTGGCTTAGCCGCGGGAACCGAGCTGAGTGAAGCTGTTGGTTCATGGTTTACGGCATCTCCCGATGCAGGAATGCTTGCAGAGCTGTGCTGCAATGACGCGATCAAGAATATGCCGGCGTATTACGTCAACTACACGCTTGGCGGCGTGTTCAATGCAGGATTCAGCACGCTCTACGCCGCAATCGGGTCAATCTCACTCCTTCTTCTCCAGCGGCGAGACTTACTCGACCAACTGCGCGGAAATACCTTGGTGGCGACCGGTGTCGACGAATTGCTCCGTTTCACGAGCCCGGCTCAAGCGACGTCGCGCTTCGCCGTTAACGACACGGTGTTAAGGGGGGTTAAGATCAAAGCTGGAGAAACGATTGTCACTTTGATGGCGGCGGCAAATCGGGACCCCAGTGTCTTTGAGTACCCAGATGAATTGCAGGTCGATAGGGATCCGAATCCTCACCTAGCCTTTGCGTGGGGGCCGCACATTTGCTTGGGCGCGCAGCTTGCGCGGGTCTGGACTGCGGAGATTGTTCGCTTTCTGCAGGAGACGCAAGCCAGAATACGGTTGGTCGCGGATCCGATCTACATGGACTCGGCCACGCTGCGCAACATTGTCGACCTCAGGATCGAGGTCGTACGGTCGAACTGAACGAGGCCGGGGAAGATCATGTTCTCCATTGGGCCAGTTCGTCGACGCGCAGCGGCGGCAGGCTCGCAGCTGCTTGAAACGTCCATCAGACGGAACCTGATACAATGCGGCTGATTATAGCAAACGATCTTGACGATTGGATTGTCAAAAAGACGGACATTCGTGCTTGGGCGTTGAGGATCCTCTGGTTCGCCGAAGCGGGTGACGTAATAATCGCGATGGATCAGCCCGATCGTGACTTTGTCAACTACGTGGCAAAGATGAAAGGGTTCGATCCTTGCGAACTTACCTTTTATATTCCGGGTGGAAATCGATATGACGGAAGACTCTTCGATCACCTGAGTCTCAATAATCCGGAATTTGTTCGCGCCGTTACCGTCGATGTGGCGAACGCAACGGATGTATTAGTGAACTGGTCATCGCCGCTTGTCGCGGTGTTCTTGGATCAGGTTGGTCTTGCTGACCGGTGGCCGGGTTGTCTGGTGTTTGCTCAAGGAGGGGCGGAGTTATTCAACAGTAAAGCCACGTTCCGCGCTCTTGCTGCTACAGCGGACGTCCCGATACGAAGCGGAATGGTATGTAGGTCGGTGGAAGCAGCCGCGCAGGCGACAAGTGCTCTGTTGGCTCGCAATCTCGCTGTGGTGATAAAGACTGCTCTCGGCTCGGCTGGTGCTGGAAACCATATTTTGACAGTTGAGCCAGGCCTGGATGCTGCGGGCGCCGGATGCAAATACATGTCAGTGGTCGATAACGATATCAGCGCGATTGTTGAGTTCTGGAGACAGCATTGGAGCTGGGCGTCCTCGTCTGGCGCATACCCCGCTATTGTAGAGGCATTCCTTCCCGATGCCCGTACAATTTACGCCGAATACCTGTGTGATCAGGACGGTGCCCGATTGGGGGTGGTTGGCGAGCTGGAGTTTCGCAGCCGGATTGCTGCCGGCGATACCGTTCCGGTCAGGAATATCAAGCCAGATGTACATGCAAGATTGGTATGCGAGAGCCAGAGGCTGGCTAACGTCTATTGGTCGCTGGGTTATCGGGGACCGATAAGCGTCGATGCGCTTCTATCCATCAATGATGAGGTGGTGTTCACTGAAGCTAATGCGCAAATTACTGGCTCAACCCATTTGTATCGCGTCATTCTCCAGACGATTGCCGGCGATGGACGGCATATAAGCCAGATGTTCTCTCCGGAGAGCTGGGCTATCAACAGTACGGATCATTTCCTACAGATACTTCGGAACTCTGGATGTGAGTACGATCCGAAGATACGCCGCGGCATCATCATTACGACGCCCCGGATTGGAGCCGGAACGGCAGGCCCAATTACGTTTTCGATTGTCTACGGGCACACCAGTGAGCGCGAAGACATCATGCTCTCGTTGCAGAGAGAGTTCGACCGTCAATAGCTATCTTGCCAGCTATTTATAACCTGGCTTTGGTCTGCTGGGCGCTGTGTTAAGGCGCGCTAGTCGACGGGCCAGACCAGCGCGGATGATCTGAGTAACACGACAAATCGACGACATCCAAGGAGGACCGCAATATGCCACGAATTTTCATAGACATTTCTCCTCTTCGAGATTCGTCGCCATTTCGCCGTCTGTGGTTCAGCTCGCTAATCTCCGGCCTTGGAGGTCAGATGAGCGTGTTTGCAGTCGCGTTCGAGGTATTCAGCATTAGTAAAAGTTCACTCGCGGTAGGCGCGGTAGGATTATTCGTGGCAGTACCCTCCATCGTATTTGCCATGTTCGGCGGAACAGTGGCCGACGCGGTGGATCGACGACGGCTAATGATTTTCGTCTCTTTGGGCCAGCTACTTGTCGCTGGAGGATTGTATATGCAGGCGGCCGCATCGGTCGGGAAGCTTTGGATAATATACCTACTTGTGGGATCTCAAGCGACTTTAGGTGCATTCATCGTGCCAGCCAGGCGTGCGTTTTTGCGTCGCCTTCTATCAGCCGATGCAATGCCGGCAGCCCTCGCGCTTAACCTGTTTTCAATGCACGGCGCTCAGATCGTCGGTCCGGCACTTGGTGGCGTAGCTGTGGCAGCTCTTGGGCTGAAGGTGTGCTTTATGGTTCAGATGATTGGATTTCTCGCTTCGTTCCTGGCAGCCCTGAGTCTGCCGAGTGTGCCTCCTGACGAGGCTGCGCCGCGCATCGGTGTCGCAGCGATCGCCGAAGCTCTAGAGTTTCTCTGGAGTGCACCATTACTGCGTGGAGCGTTCCTCGCCGACTTAAGCATGACAGTGCTTGGTACTCCAATGGCGTTGTTCCCAGCCATCAACTCCGAGCGGTTTGGCGGCCTGCCAGAGACGCTGGGCTTCTTGACCACCGCCGTTGCGATTGGAGGAGTGGTGGGCACATTGTGTTCTGGTCCGCTGACCGGCGTGGTCCACAAAGGTCGAGCTCTCTTGTTCATATGTGCAGCCTGGGGTCTGCTAATCGTGCTTTTCGGGTTTTCTTCCAACCTATGGCTAGCTCTATGGTTTCTTGCGCTTGCTGGCGCAGCTGACGCATTAGCCGTCACGCTTGGACAGACGATCGTTCAGAATAGTACACCCGATTCCCTACGGGGCCGCGCGTCAGCAGCAGAGCACATGGTGATGATGGGAGGGCCTCAGTTGGGCGGAGCGCGTGCTGGGCTCGTCGGAGCGTGGGCGGGGCCGACCCTTGGGGTTGTTGCTGGAGGACTTACGACAATTGGAATGATTGCGTTAATCTTCTTGGCAGTGCCAGCGCTTGCAAAGCATGCGGATGGCCGACGCAGCTAGACGTCGGTCGGGACTGAGAGTGATATTGGCTCCCACTGACCTTGCCCCTCGGGCTTAATCCAGTTTGAAGTTCGTTCTGGCCCCAACGGGGACCAGAGCATGAAGCGCAGCCGCTTTACGGAAGAGCAGATCATCGGGATTTTGAAGGAGCACGAGGCTGGCGTTC
>NZ_JBNPVB010000010.1:0-270502 GCF_051168495.1 Bradyrhizobium oligotrophicum
AACGACCTTTGCCGGAAGGGACTTTCACCCTCTCAAGAACCGCGCCTTTCCACGGCGCACCTTATACGCGATCTCCCCGGGGACCGGCTGTCTTGCCCCCGTCACCTCGCGCGATGCGTTGAGCACCCACACGAGACTTGGCGCCAGCATCGGGGCGCCAGGACCACGCGATTTCGCCGTCCATGACAGGCCGCTCGTCCGCGCAGACTCTCGTCCACGCACGGCCCGCCACGTCCACCGCATTCCCAATCCCACGCAACTGGACGACCCGGAAGCGCCCCTCGGCTGGACAGGAACAGAAAGGGAACATATGCTGATTTGCCGAACTTGGCAAGGCCTTGCTTATGGTAACGTATATGGTACTTTATGGTTGAAATCCGAGAATACCTGACGGTGGAAGGTGCCAGTCCGTTCGGACGATGGTTTGAAGATCTCGATCCCCAGGCCGCTGCGATCGTGATCGCGGCGATCGGTCGTTTGGCCGAAGGAAACACGTCGAATGTCAAACCGATCGGTGAGGGCGCAGCCGAACTGCGAATCGACCGTGGCCCTGGCTATCGAATCTACTTCGGTTGGGAGGGCAGGGCGTTGGTCATTCTTCTGGGTGGCGGCACCAAGCGGCGACAGCAGAATGACATTCGGGCGGCTTTGATGCGATGGCAGGACTACAAGCGCCGGGCTGCGCCCAGAAGGACTTGAAAATGCCTTTGACGAGGGACTTTCGCGAGACGGTTCGGGCGCGCGCAATGCGCGATCCTGCATTCCGCGAGGCGATGTTTCAGGAAGCGCTGCGCGCTTTGCTCAGCGGCGACGCCGATGCGGGTCGCGCGGCGCTTCGCGAGTATATCAACGCGACCATCGGGTTCGATAGGCTAGGCGTCGTCTTGGGCCGGCCACCGAAGAGCCTGATGCGCATGTTCGGCCCGTCGGGCAATCCCACGGCCGAGAACCTGCTCGGCGTAATCGGCGTGCTGCAGGAACGCACCGGCGTGCATATCGACGTGCGCGTCGTGGCCGCGGAGTGAGTTATTGGCGCGCATCAACATGAGCACAGTTGCTTTGAACCATTGAAGGACGACTACGATTTCTCGAACGCCGAGCGCGGCAAGTTCTTCCACGAGGGAGCGCGAATGATACCGCCTGTCTATCTGGAGGCGGATTTGCTCGATCAGCTCGCCGGGCTCGCCAGCGCGCATGGCGTGTCGCTGAACGAACTGGTCAACACGCTTCTCAGGGAGGATATCGTGCGGATCAAGGCCGCGAGATAGATATCGGGAGCGTTGCCGACGGTGATCTCGGCAATATCCAAGGGCCTTCGTGTTGCAGGCCACTGCAGCGGAGGAGGCTATCTCCGCCGCTGCTGTTGGTCCTGATATCGCGAGTCTCAATTGGGCGCATACGCGTCCGGGTCGGGACTGCTGCTGGGCGACTTGAACGCGGCGCGCAAGGGGGCCGGCATCGGGTAGTTGAAGTTGATCCCGGTCGGCGGCACGGGGGATTCGAACCACTTCTTGTAGAGCGCCTCGATGGCGGGGCTCTGATAGAGCTCGGCCGTGACGCGATCTGCGATGGCCTTGAACGGCGCATCGTCCTTGCGCAGCATGATGCCGAACGGTTCGGGCTTGGAGAATGCGTCGCTGCTGATCATGTAGGCCGCCGGGTCTTTCGACCGCGCGATGGCGACGGCGAGCTGGACGTCATCGAGCACATAGGCCTGAGCCCGGTCGGTCTCCATCATCAGGAACGCCTCGGCCTGGTCCTTGGCGGGAACGATGTTGATGCCGAGCTTGCGTTCGACATTGACCTTGTTCAGCTGCGCCATGTTGGTCGATCCGGCGATCGCGACGGCGGTCTTGCCCCTGAGGTCGTCGATCGTCTGGAGCGAGAGCGACTTCTTGGCGCCATAGCGGGTGGCGCTGAGAAAGTGCGTATTGGCAAAGGCCACGAGCTTCTGACGCTCGGCGTTGTTGGTGGTGGAGGCGCACAACAGGTCGATCGTGCCGTTCGTCATCAGCGGGATGCGATTGGAGGACGTCACCGGAACGGTTTCGATCGTGAGGTTGGGCAGCCCCAGCTCCTTTTTGACCGCATCCGCGATCCGGGCGCAGATGTCGAGCGCGTAGCCCACCGGCTTCTGGTTGCCGTCGAGATAGCTGAACGGCACCGACGATTCCTGGAAGCCGATCGAGATCCTGTTCGTCTCCTTGATCTTCTGGAGCGTGCCCGTCAGTTCCTCGGCGCCGGCGGCGTTTGCAGCGAGCGCTGCCGTCAGCAGAAGTCCCCAAATGCGCATCAAGCCTCTCCTCGCAGCAATCCTCTTCGCGCGTGCAGTGCTGCACGTGCGGTGGTGGTGCAGCCTCGCTGCGTCCAGTCCGGATGAAAAGGGATAAAAGCGCCTTCTTTATCATTCCGGGAGGTGATGGATGGCTGTGCCGTGGCGCCGCTGCGCGGTTCATGCGCTACCCTTCGAGCTGACGCCCGAAATCGCAGGTCTGGCGCGCCAGATCCGCGACGGCGGCCGCGAAGGCCGAGGGCCTGTCGTTGCGATACATGGCCGCATAGGGCACGGCCGGCAGCATCGGCTTGACGGGCAGGATGACCAGCTTCTTCTGCTCGAACAGAGGACGAAAACAGCGTTGCGGAAGATAGCTGATGCCGAGGCCGGCCACGGCGAGTCCGACCAGCGCCGTCAGATTGTCGACCGAGATGGCGCGCTTGAAGGAGACGCCGTTGGCTGCGAGCCATTTGTTGACGAAGAGGCCGGAGCCCGAGCGACGGCCCTGCATCAGAATCGTATGATGACCAAGCTCGTCGAAATCGAGGCTCCGGCGCGATCTGACCAGGCCGGGGCGCGCCGTCCACACGTTCTGCACTTCAGCAAGCCGCACCGACGTCACCTCCGGATCAGAGAAGACGTCCGGGATGACGACGAGATCGAGGCTGCCCTCGATCAGCCGGTCGTAGAGGCTTCGCGAGGTGTCCACCTCGGGCTCGATCATCACCGCCGGATAGGCTTCCCGAATGGCCGAGACGAGGCGTGGCAGCCATGTCAGCGCGGACAGCTCCGTTGCGCCGAGACGGAGGCGACGGGCCGGTGCGTGCCGGCCGTCCTTCAACTCCAGGATCTGATCCTGCAGCGCGAGCATCCGTCGGCCGAGCGCGAGGATCTCCTCGCCACGTTCGGTCAGCCGGGCCCCGCGCTGGCTGCGGTCGAACAGCGGAACGCGCGCGGAGGCCTCCAGCTCCTGGATGCGCTTAGAGATCGCCGATTGCGTCGTGTTCAGCTTGGCTGCGGCGCGCTCGAACGTGCCCAGCTCTGCGATCCAGCTCAAGGCTTCAAGCTGCTTCAGCGTGACCATTCCCAGCATTCAAAAAAGCGATCGATCGATATCTCTATTTATCTGTTTTCTGAATTGATGGCGAGTCCTACACCGGCTGTCCGCGTCGCGATCCGGCGACGCCTCTGAACGGTGCAGGGCGGGGAGCACGTATGGGACAAGGACAAGCGCAGCCAGGCGCGCCGACCGATGCCGCGATCGTTGCCGCGTTCAAGAGCGTGTCTACGGCCGTGATCAGTGACAATCTGCAGCGGTTGCCTGGTGCAGTCGGCCTGAGGCCATTCCATGCGGGCGCGCCGATGGCCGGGATCGCGCTGACCGTGAACACCGCGCCGGGAGACAATCTCTTCATCCACCGCGCGCTCGATCTCATCAAGCCGGGCGACGTCCTCGTCGTCAATGGCGGCGGCGACGAGACGCGGGCATTGGTCGGCGAGATCATCGCCGCCATCGCGCAGCAACGCGGTGCGGCCGGGATTGTCGTGGACGGTGCGATCCGGGATTCCGGCGTGCTGATGAAATCCGATTTCCCCGTATTCGCGAGGGCGGCCAATCACCGCGGCCCCTACAAGAACGGTCCGGGCGCGATCAACGTGCCGGTGTCGATCGGCGGCATGATCGTCGCGCCCGGCGACATCGTGGTTGCCGACGCCGACGGCGTGGTCGCTTTTGCGCCGGCTGTCGCCTCCGAACTGCTCCAGGCCGCCCGCACGCAGGAGCAGCGTGAAGCAGAAATCCTGGCGAGCATCCGTGCGGGCCGCTATGCGGGGGCCTACGCAAAATAGAAGTCTATTGCAGATATCAACGATATATATCATGAATTGATCGGTCACATCCAGTGAGCCGATGTCACGCGATCCTTACAGAATCAATTCGATCCGTGGGAGAACGATCGCCGTGTTGGTCGTGATTTCACTGGCGCTCGTCGCCTATTGTGCGATGCCTGATCTCGATGACAAGCTGCGCCGTGATCTGGAAGCTCTCGCTTCGGGTCGGAGCCTTGCGGAGACGCAGATCATCGGCGGAGCCGATTGGGTTTGCATCGACCAGGGCGCGTTCCGCCGTGAGTTCCTTGCGGAATCCAACAGGCTCGGCGGCACCTTCACCCGATCGCTCGAAAAATGTGGGATCGAAAACAGCTGTTGCATCGAAACAAGCGATCTTCCCGGAGTGGTCGGCCTCGTCAATGACGGCGAGATCCGCTGCGTCGAAGCAAAAAGTTATGACCTCTACCTCAAGCCGGAGGAAGCGTTCTGTGTGAAGCCTGAAAGACTGGCCGTCTCAAGAAAAGTCGCCGTCGATGGCGAACATGTGCTGGGACGTCCTTGGGTCGGTCGCGCTAGTAGAACGTCGTTTGAAGTCAGCAAGAGATCGGGTGAGCAGCGACCTTAGATCCGGCGGGGCACGTAGCCGTCTCCTTGCGCCATAGCCGTGCGAACTACATTTGCAGCGCCGCTCAGCAATACCCCGTCACGCCGCAGGCATAAGGCAGGCGAAACATGTAGTTGGTATAGCCTTCGCCGCCGTAATAGGCGCCCTGATAATCGTAGGAGAAGGCGCGGCCGTAGTAGCCGGGCAGTTCCTGGCGGCCGAGCAGCAGCGGGGTCGAGGGCAGCATCGGGGAGATCAGCGTGTCCTGGTCCTCGACGACGACCGCGGGGGGCGGGGCCTTGACGGCGCGGCGCGCCTTGGTGTGCACGACCTTGTCGTGCACGGCCGGCAGGTCGGCTGCGAGCACGACGCCGTTTGCCGCGGTTGCAATCAGAAGCATCATGATCACGGTCGTTCTCATCCTGCTCTCCTCGACATCACTGTGGGGGCGGCATACGGCCGGCCGAAGCCGTCCGCGCCGGCTGCCCCCGGCGCTGCACGATTCCCTGGTCGGCAGAATGGGCCGGGTATGGTTAACGAAAACTTTCCGCGGTCGCCCCGAGGTTGCAATCATCCGTAGAACGACGGGCGTTTTCAGGTTTCGTTAAGCTCTGCTGGTGCAGGCTCATGGCCGCTGGCGATTTTGAAGGCCAGCCGGGCGGCCGCGGTTCCATCGCGCTCGGGACGAGAAAATCTCTGCTGCATTTCAACAGAGTCTCAGACCAGAAGGGTTCGAGCATGGCGGTCATCCCGTTCTCAGCGTCCGCACGCCACAAGCTTCTGTCACGCACCGCCTCATCGACATCGGCACTCACCGCCACCGACGCGGATCTGGCCTGCTGCCAGGCACTGTCGGCGCGGCGGCTGATTGCGGACTCCGCACTGCCGCTGGCCGGCCAGGCGCAGGAGAGCGTGCTGTATCTGATGAGCTAGACGACGAGTTAACGAGGGCGCGGTCCGAGAAGCCGGCAACGGCCCGGCCGTGGGACGAAAGAGAGCGCGGAAGGCCAGGGGGGCCGTCCGCGCTCTCTTTGTTTTTTTGGGGGCCGTGCCACGGAGGACGGCTACCACCGTGGCGACAGGATGGTCGGCAACGCAGGAGCGGCGGCCTCATGGTTCGAGACGCGCCGCGTTCGATGATCTGACCTGGCATCGGCCTGACCGGCGCGGCGCTCCTCACCATGAAGGTCTGACTCCGAAACCGCACTGCACGTTGACCATGAGCAGCGTGTTCGTGGAGATGTTCTGGCGCCGAGCGCGGTGCTACGCGTTCAGCGCCTTACGCCCCCAGCGCCTGCTCCAGGTCGGCGATCAAATCTTCCTTGTCCTCGATGCCGACGGAGATGCGGACGATGTCCGGACCGGCGCCGGCCTTGATCTTGGAGGCATCGTCGAGCTGGCTGTGGGTGGTCGATGCCGGGTGGATCACCAGCGAGCGGGTGTCGCCGACATTGGCGAGATGCGAGAACAGCTTCAGGTTCGACACCAGCTTGACGCCGGAATCATAGCCGCCCTTGAGCGAGAAGGTGAACACCGCGCCGGCGCCCTTAGGGCAGTATTTGCGCGCGAGCGTGTGATATTTGTCCTCGGGCAGGCCGGCATAGTTGACGGCCGCGACTGCCGGATGCCTGCTGAGAAATTCGGCGACCGCCTTGGCATTGTCGCTGTGCTTCTGCACGCGCAGCGGCAGCGTCTCGATGCCGGTCAGGATCAGGAACGCGTTGAACGGCGACAGCGCCGGTCCAAGGTCGCGCAGGCCGAGCACGCGGCAGGCGATGGCGAAGGCGAAATTGCCGAACGTTTCATGCAGCCGGATGCCGTGATATTCGGGACGGGGCTGCGTCAGCATCGGATATTTGTCGCCGCTGCCGGCCCAGTCGAAGGTGCCGGCGTCGACGATGATGCCGCCGATCGAGTTGCCATGGCCCCCTAAGAACTTGGTCAGCGAGTGCAGCACGATGTCGGCGCCGTGATCGATCGGACGGATCAGATAGGGCGAAGCCAGCGTGTTGTCGACGATCAGCGGCACGCCGGCCTTGCGCGCAACTTGCGCGATCGCCTCGATGTCGGTGATGGTGCCGCCAGGATTGGCGATCGACTCGATGAAGATGGCCTTGGTGCGCGGGCTGACCGCGGCCTCGAAGCTCGCGACGTCGTCCGTGTCGGCCCACACCACGTTCCAGCCAAAACTCTTGAACGAATGCGTGAACTGGTTGATCGAGCCGCCATAGAGTTTTCGCGCGGCGATGAACTCGTCGCCGGGGGACAGCAATTGCTGCAACGCCACCACCTGCGCGGCATGGCCCGAGGCCACCGCGAGCGCGGCGGTGCCGCCCTCCAGCGCTGCGACGCGCTCCTCCAGCACAGCGTTGGTCGGGTTGCCGATGCGGGTGTAGATGTTGCCGAACGCCTGCAGGCCGAACAGCGAGGCGGCGTGGTCGGCGTCGTTGAAGACGAACGAGGTCGTCTGATAGATCGGCGTCGCCCGCGCGCCGGTGGTCGGGTCGGGCTGGGCGCCGGCGTGAATGGCGAGGGTGGCAAATCCGGGGGCACGGTCGGTCATGGTGTTTCCTCGTGGGCTTGATCCCCCCGCGCAGCGGCGCCGGCTGATGCGGGGATCGATGATGGGAGACGGTGTCGATAGCGCGCATTTGTACGCCTCCGCGTCATTCCGGCGGAGGACATTTGCCACCGGCCGGGATGCCGTCAAGGCACCCGGCGACAATCGGTCGGATTTGAAACGCGGTGCTGTGTCGCGCCATCGTCGCGACACGTTCCTTTCGCAGATGCGTCAGGACGGATCGCTTCTGTCCTTTGCAGCGCGGTCGGCCGCTGCCGTGGTGCCGCCGCCGACGCTGGTGCGGTTGAGAGACAATCGCATGCCCTGGGTCGGGATCGGCGCGCGCTTGGCGCTAATGGTGCGGGAGTTGACGCCCATCCAGGAAATCTCCGACGATAGCCGGCCATATTCGATCTTGGGGCAGCGGTTCATGACCACCTTCATCCCGGCGGCCTCGGCCTTTTCGGCCGCGGCGTCGTCGCGCGCGCCGAGCTGCATCCAGATCACCTTGGGCAGCGGTGAGAGCTTCAGCGCCTCGTCGACCACGGGCATGATGTGTTGGGAGCTCCGGAAGATGTCGACCATGTCGAGAGGGCGGCCGATATCGGCGAGCGAGGCGACGAAGGGCCGGCCCATCAGGCTCTTGCCGACATGGCCGGGATTGACCGGGATCATGTCGTAGCCGCGCTGCACCAGATATTTGAAGGCGAAGAAGCTCGGCCGGATCTCGGACGGCGAGGCGCCGACCATCGCGATCACCTTCACGCCGTTGAGGATGCCGCGGATGTAGTCGTCGGGATAGGTGTCGTGATTCATTCTCGATGTCTCAGGATGAGGAATGGGCAGCACCGACGTTGCTACTCATCCCGCCACTGCGGCGTCCGCTTCTCGATGAAGGCGCCGATGCCTTCCTCCGCGTCGCGGGCGAGCATGTTCTCTGTCATCACCTCTGCCGCATAACGATAGGCGTCGGCAAGGCTCATCTCGGCCTGGCGGTAGAACGCCTCCTTGCCAAGCTTGATGGTATGCGCCGATTTGCGCGCGACCTGCTGGGCCAGCGCGATCGCCGTGTCGCGTTCCGTTCCGGCTGCAACCACGCGGTTGATCAGGCCGATGTCGCGGGCGCGGGCGGCGGGAACCGGCTCACCGGTCAGCAGCATCTCCATCGCCTGCTTGCGGGGGACGTTGCGCGACAGCGCCACCATCGGCGTCGAGCAGAACAGGCCGATGTCGACGCCGGGCGTGGCGAAGGCCGCCGCCTCGGAGGCGACCGCGAGATCGCAGCTCGCGACCAGCTGACAGCCGGCCGCGGTGGCGATGCCCTGCACCGAGGCGACCACCGGCTTCGGCAGCTGCACGATGGCCTGCATCATCGCGCTGCAGGCGTTCATGAGCTTGGCGAAGAAGGCGCGGCCGCGGTCGGCATCGGCGCGGTGCGCGGTGAGTTCCTTGAGATCATGCCCGGCGCAGAACGCAGGGCCGTTGGCCGCGATCACCACGGCACGCACCGCCTTATCGGCGCCGATCTCGGCCAGCGCCTGATGCAGCTCCGCGATCAAGGCCTCCGACAGGCTGTTGCGCTGCGCCGGCCGGTTCAGCGTCAGCACCGCGACGGGACCGGCCATGGCGCGCAACAGGATAGGCGCGTCGGCGTCAGGGGCGAGGGCAGGGGCGGGCATGGCGATTTCCGGATGGGCGAGGCGTCGCGGCTAATGTAACAGATGGGCAACGAAGAGAGCAGGGGGAGACATGACGGCGAAGATGACGATTGCGGAGCTGGAAGCGTTCCTGCACGCGGAATTTCCGCAGGCGTTCCGCACCGGCGGCGACATCTCGATCGAAAGCGCCGACGGCAAGAGCTGCCGGATTCGGCAGCGCTTCAACGAGCGCATGCTGCGTCCCGGCGGCACCGTCTCCGGGCCGACGCTGATGGCGCTGGCCGATTTCGCGATGTACGTGGTGCTGCTGTCGGCGATCGGCCCGGTCGGGCTCGCCGTGACCACGAATCTCAACATCAACTTCCTGCGCAAGGGCGCGGCCGGCGCCGACGTGTTCGCCGAGGCGCGGCTGCTCAAGCTCGGCAAGCGCCTCGCCGTCGGCGAAGTCACGCTGCTGTCAGGAGAATCGCCCGATCCGATCGCCCACGTCACGGCCACCTATTCCATTCCGAATGCGTGAGGTTTTCGAGGGTATTATTGTACCATATTTATAAGCTTTTGTTTTGATTGGTGTAATTTTGCGCTGGTGGCGTTGACGAATGCGGGGCGCTTCTCTAGAAGCTGCCACCAGTTCGGCGCGTCATCCGCGCCGCAATCTCCCTGTCACGGATATCTCTCATGAAAACCTTTTCGGCAAAGCCGGCCGAGGTCCAGAAGAAGTGGGTCGTGATCGACGCCAAGGGTCTGGTCGTCGGTCGTCTCGCCACGCTGGTCGCCATGCGGCTGCGCGGCAAGCACCTCCCGATCTACACGCCGCACGTCGACTGCGGCGACAACGTCATCATCGTCAACGCCGCGCATGCCGTGCTGACCGGCCGCAAGCGCGAGCAGAAGGTGTACTACAAGCACACCGGCTACGTCGGCCACGTCAAGGAGCGTACTGCGCGCCAGATCCTCGAGGGCCGCTTCCCGGAGCGCGTGATCGAGAAGGCCATCGAGCGCATGATCCCGCGCGGGCCGCTCGGCCGCGTGCAGATGGGCAATTTGCGTGTCTACGGTGGACCCGATCATCCGCACGAGGCGCAGAGCCCCGAGAAGCTCGACATCGCGAAGTTGAACCGCAAGAACACGAGGGCCGCATAAGATGGCCGAAAGCATCCAGTCTCTCGATCAGCTGTCGCAGCTCAAGGGCGCCGTCACGGCTCCGGACGCTCCGAAGTATGAGAAGAAGGTCGACAAGTTCGGCCGCGCCTATGCCACCGGCAAGCGCAAGGACGCGGTCGCCCGCGTCTGGATCAAGCCGGGCTCCGGCAAGGTCACCGTCAACACCCGCGACATCGAAGTCTACTTCGCTCGTCCGGTGCTGCGCATGATGATCGAGCAGCCGATGGTCGTCGCCGCCCGCAAGGGCCAGTACGACGTCATCTGCACGGTCGCCGGCGGCGGCCTGTCCGGTCAGGCCGGCGCGGTCCGTCACGGCCTGTCCAAGGCGCTGACCAACTTCGAGCCGGAGCTGCGCGGCGTTCTCAAGAAGGGCGGCTTCCTGACCCGCGACTCGCGCGTCGTCGAGCGTAAGAAGTACGGCAAGGCCAAGGCCCGCCGCTCCTTCCAGTTCTCGAAGCGCTGATCTCGCAGGGCTCCGGCTGCGGCCGGATTCACTGGTCTCCAATACGAACGGGCGCCCTCGCGGGCGCCCGTTTTGCTTTTGCGTGGATGATCAGGCGCTGGCGCGGCGCGCCGTCAGCCATTGGTTCGGCGCCAGCGGCTTCGACACGACGCGGACCTCGCCGATGCTGCCGATGAAGCCGTCCGACGGCGCGCGATCCCACCAGCCGCAGCCGAGCGCCCAGGGCTGGCTCGCGGCCACGCTCGCGAGGCCATTGCCGCCGATGACGCTGCGCACGACCGGCGCGCCCTCGATGTAGAGGACAGTCGAATTGTCCTTTGGATCGTTGACGATGGCGAGATGGTACCAGGTGTTGAGCATGATCTCGCCGGACCAGTCGGTCTGCGGCTGTGCGGTCGCGCTCGACGGCACGATCTCCCACTGCACCTCGCGCAGGTTCGAGATCGCGAACAGGATCGGCGGCGATTCCGGATCGCTGCCGGCATAGCCCGGCAGCCAGCCGCGGTTGCCGAAGCGGGTGAGGATGTTGCACCAGGCGTGGTCGGCCGCCTTCCAGTTAGGATCGATCTTGATGAAGGCCTCGACCGTGTAGCCCTGGGCAAAAGTCGCAGCGTTGATCGGCGCGTTGGCCGCGGTGGTGAACCAGCTGAAGCGGCCGCCGCCCTGCTTGGTGGTGTTGAGGAACTGCACGCTGCCCGGCGCCGACGACAGCCGATGCTTGTCGGCGGTGAAGACGACGTCGGCCAATTGGGCGGCACCGGCGAGCGAGGCGCGCTGCATCGGGTTGCCCGAGGTGAGATCCGGCAGCGCGGTACCCGCCGCAACCGCCTTGCCGATCGCCTGCGAGGCGATCCGCCAGTGCGCCACCGTCTCGGCGATCAGCGGGTAGTCCTGCTCGTTGGCGGGCGGCACCACCACCGGTTCGGGCTGTTCGCTGTAGTTGGCGTAGAGATCCTGCTTCACGCGCGGCAGGATCGGCGTGCCGGCAAATGCCGGCAGGTGGCAGAAATTGGTGAAGCGGGCGAAGCGCCTGCGGAAATCGATGTCGATGGTGAATTCGTGATTGTCCTCCGACAGCCAGGCGCGGTCGAACTGCTTCAGGCTGTCCTTCGGCTTCTGCACCACCCACGGCGAAAACGAGGCGACGTCGATCCGGTTGCGGGTAAAGTCGAACTCGTACAGCCGCATCAGGCCGTTGCCGCCCTGATAGGCCATCTGATAGTCGACGACCATCTCGTGCACGGGATTGTGGAAGTCGTTGATCTTCGTCAGATGCGCGCCGCCGTGATAGTGGCCGTTCAAGGTCATGAAGATCTGGTCGTTGCTGCGGATGAGCTTGTCCCAGAGATACTGGCCGTAGGCGACTTCGAGCGGGCTCACGCCGTCATTGGCGATGTTCAGGAGCTGATGGTTGGCCAGGATCACCGGCAGCATCGGATAGCGCGCGATCATGCTGCGGGCCCAGGCGATCGCATCGTCCGAGGCGCGCCAGGACAGCGACAGCACCATGAAGCTGACGCCGCAGGCGTGGAACACATGCGCCTCGTGCCAGCCGCTCGGATGGCGCTCCAGGAAGGTGCGCTGCTTGGCGGCGCGGCTGGTCGGGAACCAGGACAAATACGGCTCGGACGATCCGCGCTGCGCGTCGGTGCCCGAGTTCTGGCTCGCCGCGTTCTCGAATTCCAGCGCCGACAGCACGTCGTGATTGCCGGCGAGCACGGAATAGGGGCGGCCGGCGTTCTCCAAGAGCTTCATCGCAGCGTCGGCGACCGCCCATTGCTGCGGATGCTTGACCTGGTCGACGACGTCGCCGAGATGGATCGTGAACGGGATGTGATACTTCGCGGCATTGTCGACGATGAATTGCGTCTGCGCCGGATAGGGCGTGCTGCCATATTGGCGCTGATAGGCCTGACCTTCCTCCGACGTCGCATAGCGCGAATAGAACTGTGTGTCCGGCAGCACCGCGAGCGCGAAGCTGGTCGTAACCTGGTGATGGTGATGATGCATGCGCCAATGCGCGTGCGCCGCCTGTCCGGGCAGCAGGCCCGCGCCCAGGCCGAGCGCCGAGACGCCCATGGCGTTGCGCAGCAGCGTGCGGCGATCGACGCCATCCGCTGGGTGATCTGCTGCGGCCGTCTTGTCGTTTGCAATCTTGTCGTTTGAATCGTCGTCGAAAGACATTCTCGTCCCCACTCGTGCAGCCGCTCTGCCGCTGGCGAGCCGTGTTAGGGAGAGATGATCTCAAATTTGAGAAAGTTTCTTATCGTTTCGATGAGTTTCCGCCGGCGGATGTGAAATGGTTCATATTGCAGGCGTTCGTTCGCAACTATCAATGAGGGACGATCGGCCGCGCGCAATTTCAGCGAGCGTCGCTCAGGCGGCCCCCGGTCGTTTTTGAATCCTGTTTGCCGCATTTTTGCGCGTCAATTTGCTGACGAGTTGCGGCGAGCTTTTCGAGAAAACTTGGTATCCCAGACAAACCTCTTTCCAACAGACCGCCCGCTAGGTTGATCGCGACAGGCTGCGCCAACTCGAAACTCCCGCGCCGCCGCAGCAACCGAGGTGACGGATGGCGCTCGACAGCCTGACGCTCGACATCGTAGCGACGATGGTCGCGGCGCTGCTAGGCGCCATGTTGCTCCATTTCGGACGACAGGAGAACACGCCGGCGCTACGCTGGTGGGGCGCGGCCTACATCCTCGGCGCGGTCGCGATCGCGCTATGGACAGTGGTTTCCGATCTCTACGGCGAAGTGGTCTCGCTGTTCCTGAGCTCCATCGGGCTGATCGCCACCGCCATGGTGTGGAACGCAGCGCGCGTGTTCCATGGCAAGGCGCCGAGCGTGCCTGGCCTCGTGCTGGGCGCGATCGTCTGGATCGCGAGCGGGCTGCTGCTCGATCCCGAGGCGCAGGCGCTGCGGCTGACCATCGGCGCCGCCATCGTCGTGATCTATGCCACCTTCACCGCCGCCGAGCTGTGGCAGGAACGGCGCCGCACCCTGCAGAAGCGCTGGCCGGCGTTGATCGTGCCGGCGATGCACGGCTTCGTCCTGATGCTGCCGATCCTGCTCGGCAACATGCTGCGCGATGCCAATGGCGCCTTCGCCGCCGCCTGGGTGACGATCTTCTCGATCGAGCTCGTGCTCTACGCGGTCGGCACCGTGTTCGTGATCTTCATGCTGGTGTCCGAGCGCATCGTCAGCGCCCACAAGCGCGCGGCGACCACCGATCCTTTGACCGGGCTGCTCAACCGCCGCGGCTTTGCCGATTCCTGCGCGCTGCTGATCGATCGCGAGGCGCGCGCGCAGCGCCCGGTCAGCGTGCTGATCTTCGATATCGATCACTTCAAGTCGATCAACGACCGCTTCGGCCATGCCGAGGGCGACGAGGTCCTGAAGCTGTTCGCAAACGTCGTGGTCAACAATCTGCGCCTCACCGATCTCTCGGGGCGGATCGGCGGCGAGGAGTTCGCCGCCCTCCTGCCGTGTTCGATCGAGGAGGCGATGGTTGCGGCCGAGCGCGTCCGCGGAGCGTTCGCGGCCGCCGGTGTGGTCTACGAGGAGAAGCCGGTCGACACCACCGTCAGCATCGGCGTCGCCGGCGGGCCGGCGGGCACCGATCTCGACGTGCTGCTCGCGGCCGCCGACACCGCGCTCTACAAGGCCAAGCGCACGGGGCGCAATCGCGTCGAGGCCTCCGCCGAGCTGCCGCTGTCGCTGGACCGCTACCGCCGCCAGCGCGCGGCTGCGGCGGCGGCCCCGGAGCTGCAGCCCGGACAGGCCGCGATCTCCAACTGACGCGTGACTTTCTCTCCCCCGATGTCTGGGCTAGACAAACGGACCGACAAAAGGGGAGGCCGACAGAACATGATCACCGAAATCGCCCAGATCGACGTCAAGCCCGGCACGGAGACGGATTTCGAGGCCGCAGTCGCCAAGGCGCGCGCGGCCTTCGGCCGCTCCAAGGGCTTTCACGGCTTCGAGCTGCACAAGTCGATCGAGAAGCCGCAGCGCTACCGCCTGATGGTGAAATGGGAGACGCTCGAGAACCACACGGTGGATTTCCGCGGTTCGGACAATTTCACCGAATGGCGCGGCCTGGTCGGGCAGTATTTCGCCAGCCCTCCCGAGGTCGAGCACACCGAGACGGTGCTGACCTCGGCGGGCTGAGGAGCCCAGCGATGCTGCTGCCGGGCGGAGCGCGGCCATGACCCATGATGATCTGGTCGCGGCCTATTCCGCTGCGGGACGGCACTATCACGATCTGCGCCATATCCAGGACTGCCTGAGCCGGCTCGACGGCGTCGCGGGCCTCAGCGCCCGCGACCGCGAGATCCTGACCCTCGCGATCTGGTGGCACGACGTCGTCTATGACCCGACGCGGTCCGACAACGAGGAGCAGAGCGCCGTCCTCGCGGAGCGTCATGTCGCGCCGGAGCTGAGCTGTGAGGTCGGACGCCTGATCCGGCTGACGCGGACGCATGATGTTGCGCCGGACGACCGGCGCGGCGCGCTGCTCGTCTCGATCGATCTCGCCATTCTCGGCGCCGACGACGCCAGCTACGATGCCTACGCGGATGCGATCCGGCGCGAATATGCCCACGTTCCGGACGAAGCCTATCGCGCCGGGCGCGCTGCCGTGCTGGAGCGGTTTGCAGAGCGGCCGGTGATCTATCCGGACGGGGCCTTTGCCGCCGTGCTCGACCGGACGGCGCGGGCCAATCTCGCGCGCGAGCTGCGCGGTCTTCGATCGTAGGCGGGATCAGCAGAGCGTTCGAGCCTCCGCATCACGCCGGCAATGCAGCCTGCGCAGCATCGCATGAGCGAATGTGGCTTGTGTTTTGTTGTCGCTCGACATGCAATGAGTTGACGCGCGCGTCCTGCGCGGCGTGCTCCTCGTCCCATCATCCGGAACTCCGTCATGCCGATCATCAACCGCGCCGCCGAGCTGGCGGAAGACGCCAAGGTCTGGCGCCGTGATTTCCACCAGCATCCCGAGCTGCTCTACGAGGTTCATCGGACGGCGGCGCGCGTCGCCGAGCTGCTGACCTCGTTCGGCGTCGACGAGGTGGTGACCGGCATCGGCCGCACCGGCGTCGTCGGTGTCATTCGCGGCCGCGAACCGTCGCAGCGCGTCATCGGCCTGCGTGCCGACATGGACGCGCTGCCGCTGCAGGAGGTCAGCGACATCCCGCACAAATCCACCATTCCCGGCCGGATGCACGCCTGCGGCCATGACGGCCACACCGCGATGCTGCTCGGGGCCGCGCGCTATCTCGCCGAGACGCGTAATTTCGCCGGCACGGCGATCGTCATCTTCCAGCCGGCCGAGGAGGGCGGCGCCGGCGGCCGCGCCATGGTCGACGACGGCCTGATGGATCGCTTCGGCATCGAGGAGGTCTACGGCCTGCACAATGCGCCGGGGCTGCCGCTGGGACACGTTTCGACGCGCACCGGCGCCGTGATGGCCGCGGCCGACACCTTTGAGGTACGCCTCAAGGGTCTCGGCGGCCACGCCGCACGGCCGAACAAATGCGTCGATCCGATCATCGCCGGCGCGCAGATCGTCACCGCGCTGCAGTCGATCGTGGCGCGCAACGTCGACCCGGTCGAGAGCGCGGTGCTGTCGATCACGCGCTTCCATGCGGGCACCACGGCCGACAACATCATTCCGCAGACGGCGATCATCGGCGGCACCATTCGCACGCTGGACGAGGATGTCCGGCGCCTGATGGACGAGCGCTTCAAGAGCGTCGTGACGGGGCTGGCGAACGGCATGGGCGTCGAGGTGGAGATCGATTACGAATGGGGCTACCCGGTCGTCGTCAACCACGCCGAGCAGACCGCGTTCGCAGCCGACGTGGCGCGCAGCGTCGTCGGGCCGGATCAGGTGATCACCGACATGCCGCCCCGGCTCGGCGGCGAGGATTTCGCCTACATGCTGCAGGCGCGGCCCGGCGCGTTCGTCTTCATGGGCATCGGCGACGGGGCCGGCGTGCACCACCCCGAATATGATTTCAACGACGAGGTCATCCCGCACGGCATCAGCTATTGGGCCAAGCTGGTCGAGACCGCGATGCCGGCGGCCTGAGGAGCCCCGGCGCGCGCGCTCAGATCGCGGCCGCGGCATCCTCGGTGCTGCGGTCGCTCTTGAAATAGTCGATCATGACCTTGGCGATCGCCATCAAGGGCAGCGCCAGGCTCAGTCCCCAGACGCCGAACACGATGCCGAGCAGGATCTGGAACGCGAACAGCGTGGCCGGCGGAATGTCCAGCGCCTGGCGCTGGATCAAGGGCGTCAGCACGTAGCTCTCCATCGCGTGCACGCCGAGGAACAGCACGAAGGCGGAGACCGCGGCGACCCAGCCCGAGGCGAGGCTCGCCAGCACGACGATGACGCCGGCGATGATGGCACCGACGGTCGGAATGAAGGCCAGCAGGCCGGCCTGGATGCCCAGGATGAACGAGCTCTGCACGCCGATGACCGCAAGCCCGATCCAGGTGACCAGGAATACCGCGAACATCGTGGTGATCTGGGCGATCAGCCAGCGCTCCAGCGTATAGCTGATGCGGTCGATGATCACGGTGGCCTGGTCGCGGTATTTTGCCGGAGCGAGGAACAGCAGCCCGCTGCGGTAGACCGCGGGCTGGGCGGCGAAGGCCAGCCCCAGGAACAGCACGATGAAGAAGTTGCCGACGGCGCTGACGGTGCCGAGCAGCAGCTTGAAGGTCTGGCTGACGATGGCGCCGCCGGAGGAGGCCAGCGCGCTCGGCGAGGGCAGGCCGCTCGGCAGGCTGTGGGACGCCGGCTGGACCGGCGTCGTCGCGCCGCCATCGGGCGCCGACGTGGCCGAGGTCGCTGCGCTGAAGTCGAAGAAGCTGGTGTCGATGCCGTTGCGGTCGAGGAAGCCCTTGATATTGCCGAGCTGCGACTTGATCGTGTCGCTCAGCACCTTGGCCTGGTCGGCGATGGTGGTGCCGCCGAGGAAGACGATACCGACGAGAAGGGCGGCAAGCGCCAGGCAGACGATGGCGAGCCGCGCCGGATGCGGCCAGGGCAGCACGCGGCCAAGCAGACTCGTCATTGCGTTCAGCGCGACGCCGAGCAGAATGCCCGCGAACAGCAGGAAGATCGCCGCCGCGTAATACCAGGTGAAGGCCAGGGCGGCCATGAACAGGATGACCCCGATGCCGCCCACGGCGATGGCCCAGGCCAGGTCGCTGCGGGCCTGGAGGCGCGGGTCTGCGGGCGCGGTCATGGTTTATCCTCTGTGCTGGTCGGCTCCCACACATTGGCGAAAACCGCTGGAGGATCAAGCGCGGGCTTGCGGGATCGTTTCCCGGTCAACGCGCGCGGAGTGCCGGAATTGGCATTGGGGACCCGCGTGGTCACATGTTGATCCGGCCGTGCGACGCAGGCATGATTTGTCGAGGCATGATTTGTGCCTGCCGGTCCGGCGGACGCGGCAGTCGATGGCCGGACGAGACGGGAGAGAAACGAAGGCAATGAAACGTCCGGTGGTCGGCGTGATCGGCAACAGCCATCGCGTCGAGAACAGGTTCGCCGTGCAGATGGTGGGCGAGCGGAATTTGAGCGCGGTGGCCGAGGTCGCCGGCGCGCTGCCGCTGATGTTTGCCGGCGTGCCCGAGATCACCGACATCGCCGCGCTGCTCGACATCGTCGATGGCGTGGTGCTGACCGGCGCCCGCGCCAACGTGCATCCGACGCGCTTCAACACCGAGCCGAGCCTCAAGCACGAGCCCTACGACATCCATCGCGACGAGGTCGCCCTGCAGCTCTCTGAAGCCTGCGTGGCGCGCGGCATCCCGCTGTTCGGCATCTGCCGCGGCCTGCAGGAGATGAACGTCGCCTTCGGCGGTTCGCTGCATCCGGAGATCCGCGAGATTCCCGGCCGCATGAACCACCGCATGCCCAGGCTCGAGAACGGCGAGATCCACCCCGATCCCACCGTCGTCTTTGCCGACCGCCACGAGGTGCGCCTGACACCGGGCGGCGCCTTCGCCACGATCCTCGGCTGCGACGCGATCAAGGTGAATTCGCTGCACGGCCAGGGCATCCTGGAGCCCGGCGCGCGCGTCGTCATCGAGGGCATCGCCGAGGACGGCACCATCGAGGCCATCCGCATCGCCGACGCGTCGAGCTTTGCGCTGGGCGTGCAGTGGCACGCCGAATACGACCCGCAGAAGAACCCCATCAACCGCAAGCTGTTCGAGGCGTTCGGGGCGGCGGTGAGGAAGCGGACGGGCGCATCAGGCTGACGTCTCAGGGCGGTCATTCGGCTCGGACCTTGGTTGATCTGGCAACTGCAATCTGGGACAATCGACCGTGAGGATCATCAAGCAGTCGACGTTGGTCCGGTTCTCCGGTCAGAACCCCAAAGCTGGTCCCTCTGTCCTCAGATGGCTCAAGCTGGTGAAAGCCGCGAAATGGGGGTCAATGAACGACGTCCAGAAGGCCATCCCCGGAGCGGTCGTGCTGAATGGCGAGCGCGCAAGGTTCGAGATCGCGGGCGGTAGCTTCAGGCTGATCGCGGCTTTCTCGTTCAGGCACCAGATCGTATTCATCAAGTTTATCGGCACCCATGCCGAATACGACCAGATCGACGCACTCACCGTCGCAAGATATTGAGGAGTTCGGCTCATGGATATTCGTCCGATCCGCAATGAGGCAGACTACGACGCAGCGGTCGCGGAGATCGAGCGGCTGTGGGGAGCCGCGCCGGGTAGTGACGATGATGACAAGCTGGACATCCTCGCGACGCTGGTCGAGCGGTATGAGAACGAACGTTGGGCGATCGACCTTTCCGGCGTCGATCCTGTCGATGTCTTGAGCTACCTGATCGAAGAGGGCGGGCATACCCAGGCTGAGCTTGGCGAATTGCTCGGCTCGAATGCGCGCGCGTCGGAGGTCCTGACCCGGCAGCGGGCCCTGACTGTCGAGATGATTCACAAGCTGCACACCGAGTGGAAAGTGCCGGCTGAGCTGTTGATCACCCCATATCGGCTGCAGGCGGCTTGACTGATCGTGAGGGACAAAACGGTGCAGTCATCTGTCGTCCTTGCTGTCGCGCGCTTAGTCGCTTTGACTTGCTTGCTGCCGTTTGCGGCCGTCATGCTCGTCGCTGCTGCAGCTTCGGCCCAGACGGCACCGCCGAGCGAAGGGCCGATCACCTGCATGCTGCCCGTGACGGCGACCGACACCGTGACGAGCGTCAAACAGCGCTATGGCGACGACGCCGTGCTTCAGGATCTGCCCGGCGCCGAGGGGGAGACCCATCAAGGCCTCGTGCTGTTTCCGCGGGCGATGGATCGGCGCATCGAGGTGGCATTCATCGACGATAAGACGGCGACGGTGTCTGGGCTCACCTTGCGCGACACCGCCAAGACCAGCCGCTGGAGCGTGGCCGGCATCACCATCGGCGCCAGCCTCGCCGCGGTGCAGAAGGCCAACGGCAAGCCGTACGTCGTGAGCGGCTTCGGCTGGGACTATGGCGGCTTCGTCACCGACTTCAAGAACGGTGCCCTCGGGCGCATGCTGCCGGGCGGCTGCTCGGTGACGGTGCGGTTCGGCAAGGACGGCAATGCGCCGAAGGCGCTCTCGGGTGACGGTGTGAAGGTGTCGTCGGACAATCCGGCGCTGTTGAAGTTCGCGCCCGTCGTCACCGAGATCGGTGTCAATTTCGCCGCGAAGTGATGGCGAGGTCTTCAGTGTGGCGCCATCGCGGGCCTCATGGTTCGAGACGGCGCGCGATTATAGGTCCGTCGCTCTCACGAACTGACGGGCGCGCGCCTCCTCACCATGAGGTTCAAAAGCCGAGGCGGCACTGCACGCCGGACCATGAACACGCCGAGAGGCGTGTTCATGGAGAGCAACCTTATGAAGAAGTGGGAATCCAATCGACCTCGCCGCGGGGCGCGACGGCCGTGACTGTGCCCTCTCCCCTTGTGGGAGAGGGCATGTGCGGCAGCGCAACGACCTCGGTCGGGTGAGGGGTCTGTCTCAATGAGTTGCGCTCGTGGAGAGAACCCCGACCGAGCCTGCGGATCAGCCGGCGATGCCCTCTCCCACAAGGGGCGAGGGCACTGCATCGCGCAGCGGTGCGGAGGTTGCAGACTCGTTCGAACGAGATCATCAAAGGATCAGAGAACGAGAAGCGGGAAGAAATTCCGGTGTCGAAACCGGAACTGCACGTGAACCATCGGCAGCGTGTTCATGGAGAGGTTCAAAAGCCGAGGGCGGCACTGCACACCGGACCATGAACACGGCGAGAGGCGTGTTCACGGAGAGGGGCCGGCACCGAACACGGCTGCACATCGACCATGAGCAACGTACTCATGGAGAGGGGCCGAGCATCTTCTGCGCTAGATTCATCTCCTCATCCTGAGGAGCTCGCCGGAGGCGGGCGTCTCGAAGGACGAGGCCCCTGATCTCTCCCCACCAAACCTGCCCCACCAAACAAAAAGGCGCCCGCGAGGGGCGCCTTTCGTCGTCCGCCGATCGTCTCGGGCGATCAGCCCGAATAGTACATGTCGAACTCGACCGGATGCGGGGTCATTTCGAAGCGCTCGACTTCGGTCATTTTCAGCGCGATGTAGCTGTCGATGAAGTCGTCGTCGAACACGCCGCCGGCCTTCAGGAAGGCGCGGTCCTTGTCGAGGTTCTCGAGTGCCTCGCGCAGGCTGCCGCAGACGGTCGGGATCTGCTTCAGCTCTTCCTTCGGCAGGTCGTAGAGGTCCTTGTCCATCGCCGGGCCCGGATCGAGCTTGTTCTTCACGCCGTCGAGGCCGGCCATCAGCATCGCGGCGAAGCCGAGATAGGGGTTGGCCATCGGATCGGGGAAGCGCACTTCGACGCGCTTGGCCTTCGGCGAGGAGGTGTAGGGAATGCGGCACGAGGCCGAGCGGTTGCGCGCGGAGTAGGCGAGCAGCACCGGCGCCTCATAGCCCGGGACCAGGCGCTTGTAGGAGTTGGTCGAGGGGTTGGTGAAGGCGTTGATCGCCTTGGCGTGCTTGATGATGCCGGCGATGTAGGACAGGCAGGTCTCCGACAGGTCGGAGTACTTGTTGCCCGCGAACACCGGCTTGCCGTCCTTCCAGATCGACTGGTGGACGTGCATGCCCGAGCCGTTGTCGCCATAGACCGGCTTCGGCATGAAGGTGGCGGTCTTGCCGTAGATGTGCGCGACCTGATGGATGCAGTACTTGTAGATCTGCATCTGGTCGGCCATCAAGGTCAGCGTGTCGAACTTCATGCCGAGCTCGTGCTGGGCGGAAGCGACCTCGTGATGGTGCTTCTCGACCTTGACGCCCATGCGGGCCATCGCGCCGAGCATCTCCGAGCGCATGTCCTGCACCGAGTCCTGCGGCGGGACCGGGAAGTAGCCGGCCTTGGTGCGGATGCGGTGGCCGAGATTGCCGCCTTCATATTCGGTGTCGGAATTGGTCGGCAGCTCCGAGGAGTCGAGGCGGAAGCCGGTGTTGTAGGGCGAGGAGCTGTAGCGAACGTCGTCGAACACGAAGAACTCGGCCTCGGGGCCGACGAACACGGTGTCGCCCACGCCCATCGACTTGACCATCGCCTCGGCCTTCTTGGCGATGCCGCGGGGGTCGCGGTTGTACGGCTCGCCGGTGGTCGGCTCGAGCACGTCGCAGGTGATGATCATGGTCGTTTCGGCGAAGAACGGATCGATCGTCGCCGTGACCGGGTCGGGCATCAGGCACATGTCGGATTCGTTGATCGCCTTCCAGCCGGCGATCGAGGAGCCGTCGAACATCGTGCCTTCGGCAAAAATGTCTTCGTCGATCATGCTGACGTCGAAGGTGACGTGCTGCCACTTGCCCCGCGGATCGGTGAAGCGGAGGTCGACGTATTTGACGTCGTTGTCCTTGATTGCTTTCAAGACGTCCTTGGCGGTCTTCATGAATACCCCTCTTGGCTCATTATCGTCGGCTTGTCGTCACGACCCGGCCGCGGGACGGCGTCCGCGGGTCATGCTCCATAGCCTCGCCCGGGGGGCAACACAACATCGGAAACGGCAAAAAGGCCGCGTGCGAGCGCCTCGCTGAGGACACCCGAGCTGCCGTGGCGGCTGCTGACGCAGCACATGTTCTGTGCAGGAGGCCTGGGGCGCTATGGCCGTTCCAAGCCCCCTACGAGGGCTAGATCGCGTCCAGCCCGGATTCTCCGGTTCTGATGCGGATGGCTTCCTCGATGTTCGACACGAAAATCTTGCCGTCGCCGATGCGGCCGGTCTGGGCGGCGCGGCGGATCGCCTCGATCGCGCGCTCGACCAGATCGTCGCCGATCACGATCTCGATCTTCACTTTGGGCAGGAAGTCGACGATGTATTCGGCGCCGCGATAGAGTTCGGCATGGCCCTTCTGACGGCCAAAGCCCTTGGCTTCGGTGACGGTGATGCCCTGAAGTCCCACTTCCTGAAGCGCCTCCTTCACCTCGTCGAGCTTGAACGGCTTGATGATGGCTTCGATCTTCTTCACTGAGCGCCTCCCGGGCATTCCGCTATCAAAAACAAGTGGGTCATCGTCAGGCTGCGCCGATGCGCAGGTCGTTCGATCATTCGTTACCGGACCCGACACTCTCCGGCGGAGGCCCGGTGATTGACAGCCCGGCTGGCCCCGTGCCGAAGTGCCTCCACAAAAGCAGGGTCTATGCCAAGTCGTTAACGAGGCTGAATCGAGCGGATATCTGGGCCTTTGGTGCTGCCCGACGATTCCCTCTGGGAGAAGCCAGAATAGCGAAGCCCTCGAATTAGGCAAACGGGTTACAAGTTGTGCAAATGCGGGTTGGGCGTCCGCATGCCGGCCGAAATGCCCAGGGAAAAGGCGCTGGCACCGTGGCGCTTGGCGCCCAACCGGTGAAAGTGCTCTTGGAACTTGTCGTCATGCACGGCAATAGGATCGACGGGATTCGCCTGGGCGCCGCGGTGGGGGGCCGTCTGGGTTCGATGACGGGAATGAGCAGCCTGCCGACGGCGGCTGCCGGGGACACGAGCAGTCATGGAAGTGTTGACCACGAGCGAAATGGAGCGCGCCGACCGGCTCACGATCGCCGCCGGCACGCCGGGTTTTTCGCTGATGCTGAGCGCGGGCCAGGCGGTCGCCGCGGCCGCCATGGACCTGGTCGAGGAGGGGCCGATCCTGGTGGTCTGCGGGCCCGGCAACAATGGCGGCGACGGCTTCGTCGCGGCGGCCGAGCTGGCTGCGCAGGGCCGCGAGGTCTCGGTCATCCTGATGTGCGAGCGCGAGGCGCTGCAGGGCGATGCCGCCTCGGCGGCCAGGGGGTGGAAATGTCCAGTGCTGCCGTTCACGCCGCAGGCGATCGGCAAGCCGGCGCTGATCATCGATGCGCTGTTCGGCGCCGGACTGAGCCGTCCGGTCACCGGTGAGCCGCATGACGTGATCGCCGCGATCAACGCCAACGGCGCGCCGGTGCTCGCCGTCGACCTGCCGAGCGGCATCAACGGCACCACCGGAGCCGTCATGGGCATCGCGGTGCGCGCGACCGAGACCGTAACGTTCTTCCGCAAGAAGCCGGCGCATCTGCTGCTGCCCGGACGGCAGCATTGCGGCCAGGTCCGGCTCGCCGACATCGGCATCGAGGCCCAGGTGCTCGCCGAGATCAAGCCGCAGGCGTTCGAGAACGATCCGGAGCTGTGGCAGGGGCGCTTTCCCGTGCCCGTGATCGATGGCCACAAATACGCGCGGGGTCATGTGCTGACGGTGTCCGGCGACCTGACCGCCACCGGCGCGGCGCGCATGGCCGCGCGGGCCGCGTTGCGGGCCGGCGCCGGCCTCGTCACGCTGGCCTCGCCGCGCGACGCGCTCGTGGTCAATGCGGCGGCGCTGACGGCCGTGATGGTGCGGCCTGCGGACACTGCGATCGAGTTCGGCGAGCTGCTCGGCGACAGGCGCTACAACACCTGCATCATCGGGCCCGGTGCCGGGCTCGGCGAGCGCACGCGCGACATCGTGTTCACCGCGCTGTCGGCGCGGCGCCATTCGGTGCTGGATGCGGATGCGCTGACGAGCTTCGCCGACGCGCCCGAGCGGCTGTTCGAGCAGATCAGGGCAACGGCCGACGCGCAGATCGTGCTGACGCCGCATGAGGGCGAATTCCCGCGGCTGTTCTCCGATCTCAGCAACAAGAATCCCGGCCGCTCCAAGATCGAGCGCGTGCGCGCCGCCGCCGCGCGCTGTGGCGCCGTGGTGCTGCTGAAGGGCGCCGACACGACGGTCGCCGCGCCCGATGGCCGCGCCGCGATCGCCGCCAACGCGCCGCCCTGGCTCGCCACCGCCGGCGCCGGCGACGTGCTCGCCGGCATCATCGCGGGGCTATTGGCGCAAGGGGTGCAAGCCTTCGAGGCCGCCTGCATCGGCGTCTGGATGCATGGCGAGGCCGGCACCGAGGCGGGGCCGGGCCTGATCGCGGAGGATCTCACCGAGACGATGCCGGCAGTGTTCCGGCGGCTCTATGACCGGTTCGGGATCGAGTATTGAGCTCCGCGCACACACCGCGGCGGCTTGCGCTGTCCGACATGGACGCCGCCGCGCGCGTGCATCGTGCTTCGTTCGACCTGGCTCTGCCCTGGCTTGCCGGCTTGCATACTCCTGTCGAGGATCGCTGGTTCTACCGCGAGCGGGTCTTTCGAGATTGCGAGCTGTGGGGCGCCTTCCAAGGCGACGAACTGACTGGCTTCGTCGCATTCCGCAATGCCTGGATCGACCAGCTCTACATTCGGTCCGAAGCGCAGGGCAGAGGGATCGGCAGCAGGCTCCTCGACCTCGCCAAGGACAGCTCGGATCGGCTGCAGTTGTGGACGTTTCAGCGTAACACGGCGGCGCGCCGCTTCTATGAACGGCGCGGCTTCGTGCTGATCGAGCAGAGCGAAGGCACCCGCAATGAAGAGCGTGAACCCGACGCACTTTATTGCTGGACGCGACCGCTCACGTGACCTGATATTTCGCGACCGCGCTCTCGTTCCACGCGAGCCCGAGACCGGGGCCTTTCGCGGTGACCTTGCCATCGGTGACCTGCAGCGGATGGCTGAGGATGGCGCCGGCGAAGTCCAGCACCTCCAGCCAGTGCGCCGTCGGCGTCACCGCGAGCACGTGCGCGCTCGCTTCGGGCAGCAGGTGGCTCGACATCGGGATCGAGGCGGCGTCGGCTTGCCCCGCAACGTTGAGCCAGCCGGTGATGCCGCCGACCTTCATCAAATCGGGCATGATGAAGTCGGAGGCGCCGGCTGCGATCGCCTCGGCAAAGCCGCGCGGAAACCACCAGTTCTCGCCGGCTTGGATCGGAATTTCCGAGCGTTCGCGCACCGCGGCGTGGCCTGACAGATTCTCCTGCGGCACCGGCTCCTCGATCCAGGTCAGGTCGTAATCGGCAAGGCGCGTGATTCTGCGCGTGGCCTCAGCGGGATCGAGCGACTGGTTGAAGTCGAGCATCAGCGCGATGTCCGGGCCGAGCAGGGCACGCAGGCCCTTGATCATCGCCTCGTCGGTCGCGAGATCGCCATGGCCGCCCTTGGTCTTGATGGCGCGGAAGCCGTGCTCGTCGCGCGAACTGCGCAAGGTGCGTTCATCGGCCGCCGCATCGAGCACGCCGTAGCTGTCATAGGCCGGAATCGGCCGTGCGCTGCCGCCGAGCAGCTCGACGACGGGCTTACCCGCGAGCTGCCCCAGTGCATCCCAAAACGCCATGTCGAGGCCGGACACGGCCATGCCGACCAGCCCCTGCCAGCCGAGCAGGCGGAATTTGGCGTCCATCGCCTTCATCAGATCGAACGGCGCCAGCGCTTTGCCGGTGAGCTCGCGGCCGATCTCCTCGACCAGCAGCACCAGCGGCTTCAAGGCGAGCCTGGTGTAGGCGAAGAGATAGGAATGCCCGGTAACCCCCTGATCGGTCGAGACGTCGATCAGCACCAGCGGCCCGGCATCAATGATGCCGAAGGCGTTGCGCAAGGGACGCTTCATCGGCGTGACGACGGCGCGGGCGGTGACGCCGGTGATCGCGGCGGTGGTCATGGGGAGTTCTCCCTGGTTCGTTTCCTCACCTGATCTCATACCACCGCACGAGGCGCGGCGCCGCCCAGTTCGCGGCCATGCTCTCCATCAGGAAGCGGCCGGGCTGCTCGGTCAGAAAGGCGATCCGCTGGGTCTGTCCGGCTTCCACAGCGAGCGTGTCGAGCCAATAGGGCTTCCAGCCATCGTCGAGCCGGTCGAGCAACCGGAACGGCTGGCCATGCAGATGCACCACGGTGGTGCCGGCGGACTTGTTGGCCAGCGCCAGCACGACGACGCGGCCGGCCTTGGCCTGGAAAGCGGGAGGACTGGCCGCGCTGAACTGGGCCGGCAGGCGCCAGTCGGCGCCGTCGAGCGGAAGCTCGGCGCGGATCGCGGTGCGCAGGTCGAGCTTGTCCGGCAGGCCATTTGCGGGCAGGGGCGCCGGCGGGGGCAAGGGAGCGGCGCGGAGCGGTGGCTCGTTGGAAGGCGTCAGGCGGGCTAGCGGCCGCGCCGTCGTGCCGTCGTGCAACAGCATTTGCAGCGGCGCCTTGGCGGCGGGCATGTCGATGACCACGTCGGTGCGGCCGCCCGGCGGCAGCACCACCGCGCCGTTGCGGGCGAGAAAGGGCTCCGCCGGCTGGCTGTCGATGGCCATCACCCGGACAGTTTCGAGATCGGCGATTTTGATCGCGATCACAGCGCGGTGGCAGCCATTGATCAACCGGAGCCTGACCCGCGCCTGCGCCCGAAGCGCGATCTCCGGCTGGATCTGCCCGTTCACAGTGTAGAGCAGTTCGGACTCCTTGGCGTCCGTTCCGGGCGCGATCGCGGTCCCGTCGGGTTTGAGCCGGAAGTCCTCGACCAGGAAAACCTCGTCGCGGTCAATGGTTACCGCTGCGGCCTCATCGACGATCAGAGGCAGCGGCCGAACCGGCGCAGCGGCGCCGTCGGCCAGCAGCCTGAGGTCGAGGAGGCCGGTCCCGGCCCGCGACCCCGCGGCCGTGATGGTCGCGCGGCTGCCCGGTGCGAGCGGTTGCTGCCCGAGCAGCGGCATCGGCATGGCGAGGCCGCGGCCGGAGAGCGCGGTCGGTATCGACAGGCCGTTCGCGAGGGTGAGATCGAGCGAGCTTCCCCGCGGCAACCGAAGCACCGGGGCGCCTCCGGCCAGTCGCCAGACCGCTGCGGGCGCGCGGCCCGGCGACAGCGGCAGAGATTCGGCACGCCCCTCCAAGGCGACGGACATCCGTTCGGCGGCCGGCAAAAGCCGTGGAAACGAGGCGGTGCAGGCTGCGGCAAAGCCGCCGAGCAGGACCCGGCGGCTGATCCTCTCCACAGGCGGCCTCATGCGACAAAACATTGTGCGTTGAGGGGGATGCGGATCATCTGGTTTTCCCTTATGTGTGCCGCGAGCTTGGCCGATGGGCCGGCCGCGGGTGCCGTCGACGGCCCATTTTTTTTGCTGCGGAGAGTTTCGCGCGTGGTATAAGCCGCGCCGCCCGCGGCATCGCGGCCGGGCTATCGATGCAGTTCACGCGGGCGTGGCGGAACTGGTAGACGCGCTGGATTTAGGTTCCAGTGACGAAAGTTGTGGGGGTTCGAGTCCCTCCGCCCGCACCAAGCGCTTCCTCGGCGTTTGCCCAAGTTTTTACCGGCGACCCGGTTTTCTCGCAAAGAGAAAGCGGGGGCGCCGACCCACCGGCGCAAGGTCAATTTGCCGCGCGCCGTCCACAATTGAGTCAGATGAGTCCGGATCGCAAGGGTCCGGACCGAAGCGGAAGAAGATTGACGCCATGCAGGTCACAGAAACCTTGTCGGAAGGCTTGAAGCACGAGTTCCAGATCAGCGTTCCCGCGGCCGATCTCGACGCCAAGGCGGATGCCAAGCTGGTCGACCTGAAGGACAAGGTCCGCATCAACGGCTTCCGTCCCGGCAAGGTGCCGGTGGCGCACCTGAAGAAGATCTACGGCAAGTCGGTCATGGCTGAGACCATCGACCAGACCATCCGCGACACCAACACCCAGATCTTCACCGAGCGCGGCTTCCGTCTCGCGACCGAGCCCAAGGTGACGATGCCGACCGAGGAGGCCGAGGTCGAGAAGATCCTCAATGGCCAGTCGGACCTGACCTACACCGTGGCCGTCGAGGTCGTGCCTGCGATCGCGCTCGCCGACTTCAAGACCTTCTCGGTCGAGAAGCCGGTCGCCGACATCACCGACGCCGACGTCGACGAGGCGATCAAGCGCCTGGCGGATGCTAACCGCAGCTACGCCGCCAAGGCCGAGGGCGCCAAGGCCGAGAGCGGCGACCGCGTGAAGATCAACTTCACGGGCACGATCGACGGCGTCGCCTTCGAGGGCGGCACCGGCGAAGGCATCGATGTCGTGATCGGCTCGAACACCTTTATCCCCGGCTTCGAGGACCAGCTGACCGGCATCGCCGTCGGCGAGACCCGCACGCTGAAGGTGTCGTTCCCGCCCAACTATCTGAACAACGACCTTGCCGGCAAGGCTGCGGAGTTCGAGACCACCGCGACTGCGATCGAGGCGCCGGAGGAGAAGGTGGTGGACGACGAGTTCGCCAAGACACTCGGCCTGGAATCGCTCGACAAGCTGAAGCAGCTCATGCGCGACCGTCTCGCCGGCGAGTTCAGCCAGGCGACCCGCCAGCGTGTGAAGCGGGCGCTGCTCGATCGTCTCGACGAGACACACAAGTTCGACGCGCCGCCCTCGCTGATCGACGAGGAGTTCAACCTGATGTGGAACTCGGTCAAGGCCGAGATGGATTCCAGCGGCAAGAGCTTCGCCGACGAGAACACCACCGAGGACAAGGCGAAGGAGGAATACCGCACCATCGCCGACCGTCGCGTGCGCCTCGGCCTCGTGCTGTCGGAGATCGGCGAGAAGAACAAGATCACCGTGACCGACGACGAGGTCAGCCGCGCCGTGATCGAGCGTGCCCGCTCGATGCCGGGCCGCGAGAAGGAGGTCTGGGACTTTTATCGCAGCAACGCGCAGGCGCTCGCGCAGCTGCGCGCGCCGATCTACGAGGACAAGGTCGTCGACTTCATCCTCGAACTCGCCAACGTGACCGAGAAGAAGGTCTCCAAGGACGAGCTGTTCAAGGACGACGACAGCGACAAGGCGGCCTGATCGGGCCACCTCTGGTCGGGTTTGCGACAGAAGCGCGTGATTAAGGTTGACCGGCGAAAGCGCCGGTCAACCGGGTTCCGGCGCTGGCCGCCGCCGCGGGAATCAGCTTGAACAGGACAACGGCTTCGTCCCCGGTTGGTCAGCGGTACCGGTCTTGTCACCGGGAAATTGGTCCATATCTGTGGGCTCGGTCTTGAAGTTCTGCATCACGGGGCCCCCGTCCGTCGCTGCTCGCTGAACGAGCCTCACCTGCGGCGGCCGGTCGTCTTCAACTGCTGGTCCAAACCTTGGGTGATTCATGCGCGATCCCGTCGAAACCTATATGAACCTTGTGCCCATGGTGGTCGAACAGACCAACCGCGGTGAGCGCGCCTACGACATCTTCTCGCGTCTCCTGAAGGAGCGCATCATCTTCGTGACCGGTCCGGTCGAGGACGGCATGGCGACCCTGATCGTCGCGCAGCTGCTGTTCCTCGAGGCCGAGAATCCGAAGAAGGAAATCGCGATGTACATCAACTCGCCGGGCGGGGTGGTGACGTCGGGCCTGGCGATCTACGACACGATGCAATTCATTCGTCCGGCGGTATCGACGCTGTGCACGGGCCAGGCGGCCTCGATGGGCTCGCTGCTGCTCTGCGCCGGCCACAAGGATATGCGCTTCTCGCTGCCGAATTCGCGCATCATGGTGCATCAGCCGTCCGGCGGCTTCCAGGGCCAGGCGACCGACATCATGCTGCATGCCCAGGAAATCCTGAACCTGAAGAAGCGGCTCAACGAGATCTACGTCAAGCACACCGGCCAGTCCTACAAGGCGATCGAGGATGCGCTGGAACGCGACAAATTCCTCACGGCGGAAGCGGCCGCGGAATTCGGTCTGATCGACAAGGTCATCGACAAGCGCCCGGAAGATCCGTCGACGATGGCCAAGTGAGTGGCCGCGTGAGCCGGAAGGGCCTGGTGAGCCAGACGCGAGCGGGCCAGAGATAAGCGAGGCCGGGGCCCGAAAGTCGGGCCTCGATATGTCACGGCATCCCCTGTGCCGGCGCATGCCGGCAGAGGTACTGAGGTGGGGTCCCAAAAGGGCCGCAGCCCTGCCGTGCAACCGGCAAACAGGCGTGGCAAACACGCAACGTTCGGCCGATTTCGCGTGTTCTTACCGTGTCAAGCCCTAAAATCACGGTAATGTCACGGTCTAGGGTCTGTCCTCCGATTAGCGAATTCTTGATAGTCGGATGACAGCATGATTGGCTAGAGTGTCCAGTTATGGATCGTGGGGGATTCGCGCAGGTCGTGGTTGCACGGCGGGTGAAGAACAAGGTCTTAATTTTGGTACGAAATTTGCTCTTTCACCAGTCTGGTCCGGCCCGTGCCGGATCGGTACGAACGAGCGGACAAGAGCGAACCGCGGACGGAGACAGGAATGAGTAAGGTCGGCACGAGCGACTCGAAGAACACGCTATATTGCTCGTTCTGCGGCAAGAGCCAGCACGAAGTCCGCAAACTGATCGCAGGTCCAACCGTTTTCATCTGCGACGAGTGTGTCGAACTCTGCATGGACATCATCCGCGAGGAGAACAAGTCCTCGCTGGTCAAGTCGCGCGACGGGATTCCGACCCCGAAGGAGATCTGCAAGGTCCTGGACGATTACGTGATCGGTCAGAACCATGCGAAGAAGGTGCTGTCGGTCGCTGTCCACAACCACTACAAGCGGCTGAACCATCAGACCAAGCACTCGGACGTCGAACTCGCCAAGTCGAACATCCTGCTGATCGGTCCGACCGGCTCGGGCAAAACGCTGCTGGCGCAGACGCTGGCGCGGATTCTCGACGTGCCGTTCACGATGGCCGATGCGACGACCTTGACCGAGGCCGGTTATGTCGGTGAGGACGTCGAGAACATCATCCTGAAGTTGCTGCAGGCGGCCGACTACAATGTCGAGCGCGCGCAGCGCGGCATCGTCTACATCGACGAGATCGACAAGATCAGTCGCAAGTCGGACAATCCCTCGATCACCCGCGACGTGTCGGGCGAGGGCGTCCAGCAGGCGCTGCTGAAGATCATGGAAGGCACGGTTGCGTCGGTGCCGCCGCAGGGTGGCCGCAAGCATCCGCAGCAGGAGTTCCTGCAGGTCGACACCACCAACATCCTGTTCATCTGCGGTGGTGCATTCTCCGGCCTCGAGAAGATCATCTCGGCGCGCGGCCGGTCGACCTCGATCGGCTTCGCGGCCCAGGTTCTGGCGCCGGAAGACCGCCGCACCGGTGAGATCTTCCGTCACGTCGAGCCCGAGGATCTGCTGAAATACGGCCTGATCCCGGAGTTCGTGGGTCGTCTGCCGGTCGTGGCGACGCTCGAGGATCTCGACGAGACCTCGCTGAAGAAGATCCTGACCGAGCCGAAGAACGCGCTGGTGAAGCAGTATCAGCGGCTGTTCGAAATGGAGAACATCGAGCTGACCTTCGCCGACGAGGCGCTGGGCGCGGTGGCCCGCAAGGCGATCGAGCGCAAGACCGGTGCGCGCGGCCTTCGGTCGATCCTCGAGAGCATCCTGCTCGAGACGATGTTCGACCTGCCGGGCCTCGAAGGCGTCGAGGAAGTGGTCATCTCGCGCGAGGTGGTCGAGGGCACGGCCCGTCCGCTCTATATCTATGCCGATCGTTCCGACCGCGCGGTGGAAAGCAGCGCCAGCGCGTGATCCGCGCTGGTACGATAGACAGACGACCTCGTTTCATCAGATCGGCGACCGCTGCGGGCCTTGCGTCCGCAGCGTCGCAGTGTTTCAGCGTCCCGCCGCGTAAAGCCATTTTTGGCGGGTGTTTTCCGATACTTGACACCCCCCGGGGCGATAGCCACCTAATGCCGCGTGGCGTTACAAATCTCAATCCCGGGATTCGCCTCAACATACGATCCGAAACCAGCCGGCGATATCGACGCGCCAGTGAAGTCCGGATCAGATCGCACCTTGTGGCGGTTGCGCACGATGGCGGGCTGCGTGCAAGGGGGCAAAACAAAAGGAACAGGCCATGACGACCCCCAAACCCCGGCCGACCATCGTTTACGGCGAGAGCCACGCGTATCCGGTTCTGCCGCTTCGCGACATCGTCGTCTTCCCGCACAACATCGTTCCGCTGTTCGTCGGCCGCGAGAAGTCCATCCGCGCCCTCGAAGAGGTGATGAAGAACGACGCGCTGGTGATGCTCGCGACGCAGAAGAACGCGTCCGACGATGATCCAGCCGCGGATGCGATCTACGAGACCGGGACGCTCGCCAGCGTGCTGCAACTGCTCAAGCTGCCCGACGGCACCGTCAAGGTGCTGGTCGAGGGCCTGGAGCGCGCGCGTGTCGAGAAGTACACCGACCGTGCCGACTACTACGAAGCCACCGCCGTCGCGCTCGAAGACACCGATGCAAAATCGGTCGAAGCGGAAGCGCTCGGGCGGTCCGTCGTGTCGGATTTCGAGAGCTATGTGAAGCTGAACAAGAAGATCTCCGCGGAGGTCGTCGGCGTCGTTCAGTCGATCACGGATTTCGGCAAGCTGGCCGACACCGTCGCCTCGCATCTTGCGGTCAAGATCGCCGATCGCCAGGGCATCCTGGAGACGCTGTCCGTCACCACGCGCCTGGAGAAGGTGCTGGGCCTGATGGAGAGCGAGATCTCGGTGCTGCAGGTCGAGAAGCGGATCCGTTCGCGTGTCAAGCGCCAGATGGAGAAGACCCAGCGCGAGTACTACCTGAATGAGCAGATGAAGGCCATTCAGAAGGAGCTGGGTGACGAGGACGGCCGCGACGAACTCGCCGATCTGGAAGAGCGCATCAACAAGACCAAGCTCTCCAAGGAAGCGCGGGAGAAGGCGCAGCACGAGTTGAAGAAGCTGCGCCAGATGTCGCCGATGTCCGCGGAAGCGACCGTCGTGCGCAACTACCTGGATTGGCTGCTGTCGATCCCGTGGAACAAGAAGTCCAAGGTGAAGAAGGATCTGGAGGCCGCGCAGGCGGTTCTGGATGCGGATCACTATGGGCTGGAGAAGGTCAAGGACCGCATCGTCGAGTACCTGGCGGTGCAGTCCCGCGCCAACAAGCTGACCGGCCCGATCCTGTGCCTGGTCGGACCTCCCGGCGTCGGCAAGACCTCGCTCGGCAAGTCGATCGCCAAGGCCACGGGGCGCGAGTTCGTTCGCGTGTCGCTGGGCGGCGTGCGCGACGAAGCCGAGATCCGCGGCCATCGCCGGACCTATATCGGTTCGATGCCCGGCAAGATCATCCAGTCGATGCGCAAGGCCAAGACCTCGAACCCGCTGTTCCTCTTGGACGAGATCGACAAGATGGGCTCGGACTTCCGGGGTGACCCGTCGTCGGCGCTGCTGGAGGTCCTCGACCCCGAGCAGAACACGACGTTCAACGATCACTATCTGGAGGTCGACTACGACCTGTCGAACGTGATGTTCATCACGACCGCGAATACGCTCAATATTCCCGGACCGCTGATGGACCGCATGGAGATCATCCGCATCGCGGGTTACACCGAGACCGAAAAGCTCGAGATCGCCCGCAAGCATCTGATCCCGTCCGCGCTGTCCAAGCACGGCCTGGATTCGAAGGAATGGTCGATCGACGACGACGCGTTGCTGCTCGTGATCCGGCGCTACACCCGCGAGGCGGGCGTGCGTAACCTGGAACGTGAGATTTCGACACTGGCCCGCAAGGCCGTGAAGGAACTCATGATGTCCAAGAAGAAGTCGGTGAAGGTCACCGAGAAGGCCGTCGAGGAATTCTTGGGTGTGCCGAAGTATCGCTTCGGGGAGATCGAGCAGGACGACCAGATCGGGATCGTCACGGGTCTCGCGTGGACCGATGTCGGCGGTGAGCTGCTCACCATCGAAGGCGTCATGATGCCCGGCAAGGGCAAGATGACGGTGACGGGCAATCTGCGCGACGTCATGAAGGAATCGATCTCGGCCGCGGCGTCCTACGTCCGCTCGCGGGCGATCAACTACGGCATCGAGCCGCCGATGTTCGACCGCCGCGACATCCACGTCCACGTGCCGGAAGGGGCGACCCCGAAGGACGGTCCGTCGGCGGGTGTTGCGATGGCGACTGCGATCATCTCGGTCATGACGGGCATTCCGATCCGTCACGACGTTGCGATGACCGGCGAAATCACGCTGCGCGGCAGGGTGCTGCCGATCGGCGGTCTGAAGGAGAAGCTCCTGGCGGCTGCCCGCGGCGGCATCAAGACGGTGCTGATCCCCGAGGACAACGCCAAGGATCTCACGGAGATCTCCGATGCGATCAAGGGCGGCATGGACATCATCCCGGTGTCCCGTCTCGACGACGTCGTCGCCCGGGCCCTGGTCCGCATGCCGGTGCCGATCGTCTGGGAAGAGGACACCAAGGTGCCTGTCAAGGGCGACGGCGACGAAGCCGCCGGCGGCCTGACCGCCCACTGAGACTGAACCGATCCTTAAGGAAACGGCGCCCGAGCGGGCGCCGTTTTCGTTTACAGTGCGGAAATGCCTGAAGAACTGCCAGCCTACCATTGGAGCCACTTGATCTAGTGGGTTGAAGAGGCCATATCCCTACATAGGCGATTCGTTCTATTGGGCGGAACTCATGCCAATCTATCGCACCGACGAGGAACTTGAGGAGGTCGGCCGAAGCTTCTTGCGGCGTCTGGGGTTAGAAGGGCAGGTCCGGCCCGACCCAATGACCGTAATCGGCAAGATCAAGCACAATGATCCCCGGTTCAATTACAGGCGCGTTTCCGACCGGATGATGCCGGATGCCGAGGCTAGGTGGGATTCAGACAAGTGCGAAGTCGCTATGCGCGAGTCGATCTTCACCGGTATGCAACGGGGAGAGGCTCACGCCAGATTTGTAGTTTTTCACGAAATTTCGCATTACGTGCTCGGCCACCAGGGCACGCGAAATCGAGCCGCGACCGCTAAAACACGCTCATACTCGGTAGGTACGATAAGGCACGAAGAAGGTGAGGCTTCACGCCTAGCTGCAATCATCATGGCTCCAGAACACCTCGTTCCTGAAAACAAGTCGGCTTACGATCTGGCTGATCTTTTTGGGATGAGCGAAAAGGCTGCGATCATCCGGAAAGAGGACGTCGATCGAATTCGTCGGCAGCGTCGCGGAGAGCTTCGGCCTCTACCGGAATCCGTCAAGGAGTTATTGCGAAACGCGAAGGACAAAGGTTTCCCAATACAAACCCGCCTCGACGATTGATCAATCGTGTCCACCGTTGATTGCGCGCCGGGCAGGGGGTAAAGAGGCGCGACGTGAGGGCGGCTAGCTCAGCTGGTTAGAGCATCTCGTTTACACCGAGAGGGTCGGGAGTTCGAATCTCTCGCCGCCTACCACTTTTGAATTTTGGCGTCAGTTTATTGCTGCGTGTCAACGTAGACAATTTCTACCACACCGCGCGGATCGTTCATCCATCCTCGACCATGAGAGGAGGGAATGCCCGCACGCTTTTCCATAAAATACTTCGACTGTGGATCGCTGCTAAGTTTAAGCTGTGGGTGATCGGCATCTTTGCGACGCAGTTGCGCCATTGCCTGATTAAGCGCATCCTGGTCATCATCCGAAAGCGCATTGGCCAAGTCGCTAGTCGCGTTTGAGAAGCTCTTAAGCGTGTAGAGATTCATCTACGGCTCCCGAGGCGTGACCTGAGTTCTATAGCAGATAGGTCATCCTTTCGCTATTCGCTTGTATCGGCATCAAGAACTGTGAATCTTTGGCGTGAGCGAACTCGGGTGATCGGCTTGGCGATTTTACATGGCTAACGCCGGAGATTGGGCTAGGCTGACTGCATGAAATACAGCCCGAGCTGCCCATGACCGACTTCCTGCGTCACTGCACCGGGGGACACGACCGCACGATCGCCGCGGGCGTCGACCTGCTCGAAGAGGGTCACAGCACTGGGCATCTCTATATTCTGCTCGAGGGCCGGCTCGAAGTGATCAAGGCTGGCGCGACCGTGGCGATCGTTTCCGAGCCCGGTGCGCTGTTCGGCGAGATGTCGCTGTTGCTGGAGCAGCCGCACACGGCGACCGTGCGCGCTCTGACGGAGTGCCGCATCTATGAGATCATGGATGCGCCGCGCTTCCTGACGGAGAATCCCGAGGCGACCTTGGCGATCGCGCGGATGCTGGCGCAGCGGCTCAACGTCGCCAACACCTATCTCGCCGATCTGAAGCGGCAATATGCCGGGCATGGCACGCATCTGGCGATGGTCGGCGACGTCTTGCAGAGCATGATCAACCTGCCGCCGCAGCAGGTCGCGCCAGGAACGGATCTGGAATCCGATCCACGGCTCTGAGCCAGTCCGGCGCCACCGCGACCGGCTGCGCCGGGCGCTGCAGCGGGCCGGCGAGATCGATCCATTCGGCCTGGCCCGCCGCGAGCCAGAAGGCGCGGCCTTCGTCGGTGTCGATCACCATGTAGGTCGGTGGACGTCCGGGCTGGCGCCCGGTGTTGAACACCCAGCTCGGACCGACGCGATCGAACCAAGAGCCGTCCTTGATGAAGGGTGACTGGTGAACGTGGCCGGAGATCACCATCGCCGGCCGATGGCGCGCGATGAAGCCTTCGAGCTCGGTGTCGCCGAAGAAACGCTTGCCGCCCCAGCTCACTTGCGAGTTGGCCGGCGGCGCATGATGCACCCAGATCCAGAGCGCAGGCCGGCGTGCGGCGGCGGCTTCGAGCTGGCGTTCGATCGTAGCCTTGACGAGCGGACCGTCCCACCACGGGCAGACCGAAAACAGCGTCTCGCCGATCAGGATGTCGTCGCCGTCGGCGGCGACGCCGAGCTCGCGGACCGTGCCGATCCACGCCGCGATCTTTTCGCCCTCCGGGCTGCGCTCCTCGAGGTCATGATTGCCGGAGCAGATCATCACCCGCGTCTTGGCGGCCAGCAGCGCCAGATATTTCCTCACCACGACGATCTGGGCGCGGATGTCGACGATCGAGGCGAGGTCGAGCGCGTCGCCGGCGAACACGACCGTATCGAAATGATCGGCCGCCGCGACCAGCCAGTCGAATTGCGGCAGCGTGTAGTGAAGATCGGCAACGATGAGACAGCGCATGGGGCCCCTGATGCGGATGGTCGAAGCAAGAGAGAGACCATCGTCGCATCGCTATTGCATCTCGGCGCGATGCACGCCAGCGGGCCCTGTCTTCCATCGGTCTCTCGATCACGGCGGTATGATGGGCGTCGGTCTGCTGCAGGCCGTCGCGCGCTCGTGCCTTGACAGGCAAGACCTGCGCATGCGCGGATAGCGGCCCCGACGATGACATCAGACAAGGCGCATCATGCAATTGCCGTCCGGAGACGAGCGCAACGCCGATCAGATCGCCTATTGGAACGGGCCCGGCGGGCAGCGCTGGTCCGATCGCCAGGAGGCGCAGGACATCCTGCTCGCGCCGGTGTCGCAGATCCTGATCGACCGCATTGCGGCCAAGCCGGGCGATCGGATTCTCGACATCGGCTGTGGCTGCGGCGGCCTGTCGATCGCGCTGGCGCGGCAGGTCGCGCCGGGTGGTCACGTGCTCGGGGTCGATATTTCCGCGCCCATGCTGGAGCGGGCGCGCGCGGTGGCGCCGGCCGGGCTGCCCGCGGAATTCGTGCTGGCCGATGCCACCGTGCATCCGTTCCCGCCGGCGAGCTTCGACCTGATGGTGTCGCGCTTCGGCGTGATGTTCTTTGCCGATCCCGTGACGTCGTTCGCCAACATGCGCCGGGCGCTGAAGCCGGGCGGGCACCTCGTCTTCGCCTGCTGGCGCGAGCCGAAGGCCAATCCCTGGATGATCGCCCCGCTGCAGGCGGTCTATCGCCATGTCCCGAAGCTGCCGGAGATGGCGCCGGAGGATCCGGGCCCCTTCGCCTTCGCATCCGAGGCGCGGGTGACGCGCATCCTGGCCGAGTCCGGCTTCAGCGATGTCGCGCTGCAGGCCCAAGCGCTGTCGCTCGACATCGCGATCGGGAAGGGGCTCGAGGCGGCGGTGCAATCGGCGTTCGAGATCGGCCCCGCCAGCCGGGCGCTGGAGGGGCATCCCGCCGAGACGCGCGAGGCGGCGCGGCAATCGGTCCGCGACCTGCTCGCGCAGCATCAGGATGGCGACAACGTCACGCTGTCCGGCTCGATCTGGCTGGTGACGGCGCGCGCCTGACGCCCGCCGGAGCGGTCCTCAGGACCGCTCCTCCCAGATCATCGCCAGATGCACGATGGTCTGCACTGCCTTTTCCATGTCGCGGACGCCGACCCATTCCAGCCGCGAGTGGAAGGCATGCTCGCCGGCGAAGATGTTAGGGCAGGGCAGCCCCATGAAGGACAGCCGCGAGCCGTCGGTGCCGCCGCGAATCGAGGTCTTGACCGGCGTCAGTCCGGCGCGGCGGATCGCGTCTTCGGCGTAGGTCACGATCTGTGGATGCAGGTCGATCACTTCCTTCATGTTGCGATACTGCGCCTTGACCTGCATCGTATAGGTCGAGCGCGGATAGTCCTTGATCACGTCCTTGACGACGTCTTCGAGCAGGGCCTCCTTCTGCCGCAGGCCCTGTTCGCTGAAATCGCGCACGATGAAGTCGAGCCGGGCCTGCTCCAGCGTGCCGGAAATCCCGACCGGATGCAGAAAGCCTTCCTTGCCCTCGGTCGTTTCCGGCGAGCAGGTGTCCTTGGGAAGGCGGTCGACGATGGCGGAGGCGATCTTGATGGCGTGCTCCATCTTGCCCTTGGCGAAGCCGGGATGGGCGCTGACGCCGTTGATGATGATCGTCGCGCCGTCCGCCGAGAACGTCTCGTCCTCGATGTTCCCGGCGGTCTCGCCGTCCATGGTGTAGCCGAAGTCGGCGCCGAGCTTCTTCAGGTCGACCCGGTCGACGCCGCGCCCGATCTCCTCGTCCGGCGTGAATAGGATCTTGATCGTGCCGTGTTTGATCTGCGGATTGCTCAGCAGGACCTGCGCCGCGTCCATGATTTCGGCGATGCCGGCCTTGTTGTCGGCGCCGAGCAGCGTCGTGCCGTCCGAGGTCACGATGTCGTGGCCGATGTGGTCCTTCAGCGCCGGATGGTCGGCCGGACGGATCACCTGCGTCGGGTCGCCCGGCAGGACGATGTCGCCCCCTTGATAGCCGCGGACGATCTGCGGCTTCACATTGGCGCCGGAGCAGTCGGGCGACGTGTCCATGTGCGAGCAGAAGCAGATCACCGGCACCTTCTTGTAGGTGGTCGCCGGGATCGTTGCATAGACATAGCCGTGCTCGTCGAGATGAGCGTCCGGAAGCCCCATCGCCTGCAGTTCGGCGGCGAGCAGGCGACCGAGATTCTTCTGCTTCATGGTCGAAGGGCAGGTCGGCGACGTCGGATCCGACTGGGTGTCGATTACGACATAGCGGAGGAACCGGTCGAGGACGGAGTGGGTGAAGCGAAGCGTTGAGTCGGACATGGGCATCCATGAGACGAGAGGATTATATTACCGTAAGACGCGGAGTAACGGTATATTAGATGTAGTATTCCAGATGTCCGGTACGCGGGACGCTTTGGCGCCGGTCAGGCGGCGCGTCTGTGACGCCCCGGTTGGCCGGGTTCGTCCGCGCCCCGCGCCGACAGACCTGAAACATCCAGGGCCCGGCGATTCGGACCCTGTCACCCTTCCTGAGATGGCAGCCGATTCGGGCCATTGTCGCGGTGAAGCTCTCTTCCATCAGCGTCCTGGTCGGTCAATCGTGCGGAGCGCCCGTTTTGCCATGTCCGGCTTCCTCGGTTGCGGTGGCGCTCCGACTGGCGCCGATGTCGGAATGGAGGGCACGAAGGCTGCGGGCTCCGCAATATCTACGACCTAAACATCGATTTGGCTCAACATCGGGCAGACATTCGCAACTGAAGCGGCGCAGCCGGGCAGGGCTGCCCCTGCCGCCGCGGCCGTTCCGCGGGACCTCATCAAGGACTTCTCACCGATCTGGTTTCATTGTCCTTGACTTCGAAACATCGCCCCTTTAAGTCGCACTCCTCCGCGGATTTCGCGATCACGCGGGAGTAGCTCAGTTGGTTAGAGCGCCGGCCTGTCACGCCGGAGGTCGCGGGTTCGAGCCCCGTCTCTCGCGCCATTTTCAATGGCCTCTTCAGCTTCTCACAAAATATCGCTGGCTGTCGCGGTCCGGAGTGCGCTCCGAGTGTCGCTCGCCCTCGGCCATCCCTACATGATGCCCGGTCCAGCCGTGCCGTCGATCCCGGCAGCCATCGACGACGCAAAAGGCCGCCGAAGCGGCGGCCTGGACGGGGTCTTTGAGAAAGCGCGGCGCTGCGGTCAGCGCACCATGGGGTCGTTGGAGCTCGTCACGGCCACAGGCTTGCCGGCCTTCACGACTGCGTGCGACGCCGTCTGGCTGTAGTCGGCATTGCCTCGAGTCGCGATCCCGAAGGCGGTCACGGCGATGCCCGCAATCAGGGCCACCACCACGATCTTCAGGTGGGTCGAACGATCGGCGGAATGAAATGAGTGGTTCATGTCGGCCTCCCTGGCGTCTCAGAGCGCCACTTTGTTGCCGCCATATGTACCCCCGCATTGTTTCGATCCGGTTTCTTGGTTTCCTCAAAATGGCTTCGTCGGTTGCAGGACAAGCTGTGGCAATCGGGAGTAAGTGGCGGGGGGCGGGCACTTGGCGCAGGCCGCTTGCATCGGTTTCTCCGGCCGGCCGCGGATCTTCGTCCAAGCGCCGGACGAGCTTGATCCGCCCGCGCCGCATGCCCATCTGGTTCTATGCGGACAGCGCACGGGGCCATGATCTCGACTGCGTCGCGGGATCGCCCGACCGTCTCTTCCCGACTCCGGCCTGCGCACAATGCCGTGCGCGGTCGCTGACCACGTCAGCATCCATCGACGTCCCGCGTGCGCGACACCGTATTGGTGCGGGCCGGCGATGCCCGGCACGAAAAGTCTCCTGCAGCGGCAGCTTTTGCGCCGTGTGTCCAGGTTTCCGCAATGTGGGGAGGGATGGCGACGGCGAGACGGCTTGTCTTGCGCGGCTTGGTGCGCTGCGCTAAGGCTTCGACCAATTCCAATACAGCGAGTCTGCGGTTTGCACCGAAACCGCAGAGGAAAGTGGCGCCGATGACCGGCATCCTTCAGAATTATCTTCCCCTCGTCGTGTTCATAGGTGTCGCCGCCATCATCGGCGTGGTCCTGCTGATTGCGCCCTTCCTGGTCGCCTACCAGCAGCCCGATCCCGAGAAGCTCTCGGCCTACGAATGCGGCTTCAATGCATTCGACGACGCCCGGATGAAGTTCGACGTCCGCTTCTATCTGGTTGCCATCCTTTTCATCATCTTCGACCTCGAAGTCGCCTTCCTGTTCCCCTGGGCAGTGGCATTCGGCAAGCTCGGCGCGGCCGGCTTCTGGTCGATGCTGGTGTTCCTGGCCGTGCTGACGGTAGGGTTTGCCTACGAATGGAAGAAAGGCGCGCTTGAATGGGATTGAGCCCGACCACACCCGGGACAGGGCCGGCGATCGCGCCGGCTCCGAAGGGCATTCTCGATCCCGCGACCGGCAAGCCGATCGGCGCCAACGACCCGTATTTCCTCGAGGTCAGGCACGAGCTGTCGGACAAGGGATTTTTCGTCGCGACCGCTGACGATCTGATCACTTGGGCCCGCACCGGCTCCTTGATGTGGATGACGTTCGGCCTGGCCTGCTGTGCGGTCGAGATGATGCAGGTCTCGATGCCGCGCTATGACGTCGAGCGCTTCGGCTTTGCGCCGCGGGCCTCGCCGCGCCAGTCCGACGTGATGATCGTCGCCGGCACCCTGACCAACAAGATGGCCCCGGCGCTGCGCAAGGTCTACGACCAGATGCCCGAGCCGCGCTACGTCATCTCGATGGGCAGTTGCGCCAATGGCGGCGGCTACTATCACTATTCCTATTCGGTGGTCCGCGGCTGCGATCGCATCGTTCCCATCGACATCTACGTGCCCGGCTGTCCGCCGACCGCCGAAGCGCTGCTGTACGGCGTTCTGCTGCTGCAGAAGAAGATCCGGCGCACCGGCACCATCGAACGCTGAAGGTTTTTTCGCATGGACGACGGCAGGCTCGACGCCCTTGGGCAGACGATCGTGAGCGCGCTTCCGGGCGCGGCGATCGGCCATTCGGTCGCTTTCAATCAGCTCACGGTGAACGTGGAGCCCGGCCGGATCGTCGAGGTCGTGAAGTATCTGCGCGATGATCCGGGGTGCCGGTTCATCAACTTCACCGACATCACGGCGGTCGACTACCCCGAGCGCGCCAAGCGCTTCGAGGTCGTCTATCACTTCCTGTCGCCGACCCTGAACACCCGTGTCCGCCTCAAGGCCGAGGCCGACGAGACCACGCAGGTGCCCTCGATCATCGAAATCTTCCCGGGCGCCGACTGGTTCGAGCGCGAGGCCTATGACCTCTACGGCGTGATCTTCGTCGGTCACCCCGACATGCGCCGCCTGCTGACCGATTACGGCTTCGACGGCCACCCGCTGCGCAAGGACTTCCCGACGACCGGTTTCGTCGAGGTCCGCTACGACGACCAGGAGAAACGGGTGATCTACGAGCCCGTCCGGCTCAACCAGGAATTCCGCAAGTTCGATTTCCTCTCGCCGTGGGAAGGCGCGGACTATCCGCTGCCGGGCGATGAGAAAGCGACGAAGTGAAGATTGGGCGAATAGGGAATAGCGAGTAGCGAATAGGGACGATGGTGGACCTTGCAGCCGATAAACTCATACCGCGACCTCAGGGTTTGGCAGGATGCCATGTCCCTTGCGGAAGCGTGCTATCGGCTGACACGGCGGTTTCCTCGCGAGGAGCAGTTCGGCTTGACATCGCAGATCAGGCGATCGTCGGGTTCGATTGCCGCCAACATCGCCGAGGGACACGGGCGGGAGAACACCGGCAGCTTCGTCCAATCTTTGCGGATCGCGCAAGGCTCTCTGAAAGAACTCGAGACACATCTGATTTTGGCCGAGCGTGTTGGTTTGCTGCCGACATCCGACCTGCAAGCTCCGCTTACGCAATGCGAGAACGTCGGCAAGATGGTTCGCGCGCTCATCCGGTCGTTACAGGACAAGTCGTCGAAATGACGTTCGCCATTCGCTATTCGCCATTCGCTATTCGCCTTCAAGCGGGAGTGCGAGCATGAACGAGCAGAGCCCCGCACTTCGCAACTTCACGATCAACTTCGGACCGCAGCATCCGGCGGCGCACGGCGTGCTGCGCCTCGTGCTGGAGCTGGACGGCGAGGTGGTCGAGCGCGTCGACCCGCATATCGGCCTGCTGCACCGCGGCACCGAGAAGCTGATCGAGACCAAGACCTACATGCAGGCGATGCCCTATTTCGATCGGCTCGACTACGTCGCGCCGATGAACCAGGAGCATGCGTTCTGCCTCGCCGCCGAGCGGCTGCTCGGCATCGAGGTGCCGCGCCGCGGCCAGCTGATCCGCGTGCTCTACTCCGAGATCGGGCGGCTGCTGTCTCACCTTCTCAACGTCACCACCCAGGCGATGGACGTCGGTGCGCTGACCCCGCCTTTGTGGGGCTTCGAGGAGCGCGAGAAGCTGATGGTGTTCTATGAGCGCGCCTCCGGCTCGCGCATGCACGCCAACTACTTCCGCATCGGCGGCGTCCACCAGGACCTGCCGACGAAGCTGATCGACGACATCGACGCGTTCTGCGATCCGTTCCTGAAGGTGGTCGAAGATCTCGACCGGCTGCTCACCGGCAACCGCATCTTCAAGCAGCGCAACGTCGACATCGGCGTCGTCACCCTGAAGCAGGCCTGGGAGTGGGGCTTCTCCGGCGTGATGGTGCGCGGCTCGGGCGCGGCCTGGGATCTGCGCAAGTCGCAGCCCTATGACGTCTATGCCGAGATGGAGTTCGATGTTCCCATCGGCAAGAACGGCGATTGCTACGACCGCTATCTCATCCGCATGGAAGAGATGCGCCAGTCGGTGCGCATCATGAAGCAGTGTATCCAGAAGCTGCGCGCGCCGGACGGGCAGGGGCCGGTGCTGATTGCCGACAACAAGATCGCCCCGCCGCGCCGTGGCGAGATGAAGCGCTCGATGGAGGCGCTGATTCACCACTTCAAGCTCTACACCGAGGGCTTCCACGTTCCGGCCGGCGAGATCTATGCGGCCGTCGAGGCGCCGAAGGGCGAGTTCGGCGTCTATCTGGTCGCCGACGGCACCAACAAGCCGTACAAGTGCAAGATCCGCGCGCCGGGCTTCGCCCATCTCCAGGCGATGGATTTCCTGTGCCGCGGTCACCTGCTGGCCGACGTCTCGGCCATCCTCGGCTCGCTCGACATCGTGTTCGGAGAGGTCGACCGCTGATGGGCCACGCGCCGATCCAGTTCGATCGTGCTTCCGGAGCGCTCGAAGGGGCGAACCTCTGGGAGCGCACGGCTGCATTGGCGCTGGCCACCGGCTCGAAGATCTCCTCGCATTTCTCGCATCGCGGCTACAATCGCTGCGCCAATCTGCTGCGCATGGCGCTGCCCGAGCGCGACATCGCGGTGAGGCTCAACGGCGATGCCGTGTTCGAATTCCCCTACGGCGACGGCTATTGGAGCAAGCTGCTCAACCGCGCCTATCACTACGAGGACGAGCTCGAGCTTCTCTTCCTCGGCGCCGTCGATGTCGACTACACCTTCATCGATGGTGGCGCCAATTACGGCTACTGGTCGGTGCTGGTGTCGAGCGCGCCTTACGGATCGCACAAGGCGATCGCGATCGAGCCGTCTTCGGAGAATTTCGCCAAGCTTGCCAATAACGCCCGGATCAATGCCGGCCGCTTCGACGTGATGAAGTGCGCGATCGGCGCCAGCCGCGGTACGGCGGTTCTGTCCGGCACCAAGCATGAGGCCTTCAGCATCGCTGGCGGCAGCGCCGACGGCGAGCAGGTGCCGGTGATGGCGCTGGATGACCTCATCGACGACGGCAAGATCGCGGCTTCGGGAAAGTACCTGATCAAGCTCGACGTCGAGGGCGTGGAGATCGAGGCGATCAAGGGTGGGACGCGTCTGCTGGCGACCGACAGCATGATCCTGTGCGAGGAGCACGGCCAGGACCGCAATCATACGGTGTCGCGCTACATCCTCGATCGGACTCCGATGCAGCTGATGGTCTATGACCCCTCGAGCCGCCGGTTCGAGACGGTCACCGAGCTGTCGATCCTCGACCGCATCAAGGTGTCCGCGCATGTCGGCTATAACGTGTTCGGAACCTCGAGTGCCTTCTGGCAGAATCGCGTCGCAGCGCTCAATGCAAGTGCCGCGCGCCGCATGCAATGAAAGACTGAAGAGCCATGTCCGTCCGCCGTCTTGCCCCGAAGGAAGTCCAGCCCGCGAGCTTTGCGTTCACGGATGAAAACCTCGCCTTCGCCAAGGCCCAGATCGCGAAATACCCGGAAGGCCGCCAGGCCTCGGCGGTGATCGCCATCCTGTGGCGCGCGCAGGAGCAGAGTGAAGGCTGGGTGTCAGAGGCTGCAATTCGCGTGGTCGCCGACATGCTCGGCATGCCCTATATCCGCGTGCTCGAGGTCGCGACTTTCTACACCATGTTCCAGTTGCAGCCGGTCGGCAAGAAGGCGCATGTCCAGGTCTGCGGCACGACGCCGTGCCGCCTGCGCGGGGCCGAGGAACTGATCGAGGTCTGCAAGCACCGCATCCATCACGACCCCTTCCATCTGTCGAAGGATGGCGATTTCAGCTGGGAGGAAGTCGAGTGCCTGGGTGCCTGCGTGAATGCGCCGATGGTGCAGATCTGGAAGGACACCTATGAGGACCTGACGCCGGAAAGCTTCGGCAAGGTGCTCGATGGCTTCGCGACCGGCAATCTGCCGACGCCCGGTCCGCAGAATGGCCGCCAGTTCTCGGCGCCCGCGGGCGGGCCGACCACGCTGAAGGAGAAGACATGAGCCGCGATCGCATCCGCGTCGCGGCCCTGACCGAAGAGGGCGCCGCGATGAAGAACTGGCGCTACGTGGCGCTGCATACGATCGTAGCGGCCGCTTTCATTTTCGTGCTGCAGCGGTTCGCGCTCAACGCAACGCTTCAATCTAGTCTGCTGTGGGCCCTGGTGTTCGGCGGTTGTGCCGCGTTCATCGCCACCATGCAGTCGAACCGCTGATGTCAGAGGAAGCCGTCTGATGCTCGACGACAAGGACCGCATCTTCACCAACCTCTATGGCCTGCACGATTGGGGCCTCGAAGGCGCACGCCGGCGCGGCAGCTGGGACGGCACCAAGGCGATCATCGACAAGGGCCGCGACTGGATCATCAACGAGATGAAGGCGTCGGGTCTGCGCGGCCGCGGCGGCGCCGGCTTCCCGACCGGCCTGAAATGGTCGTTCATGCCGAAGGAATCGACCGACGGCCGGCCGAGCTATCTCGTGGTCAATGCCGACGAGTCCGAGCCCGGCACCTGCAAGGACCGCGAGATCATGCGCCACGATCCGCATCATCTCGTCGAGGGCTGCCTGCTCGCCAGCTTCGCGATGAATGCGCATGCCTGCTACATCTATGTGCGCGGCGAGTTCATTCGCGAGCGCGAGCGGCTGCAGGCGGCGATCGACCAGGCCTATGAGGCCAATCTGATCGGCAAGAACAACATCCATGGCTGGCCGTTCGATCTCTATGTCGCCCACGGCGCCGGCGCCTATATCTGCGGCGAGGAGACCGCGCTGCTCGAGAGCCTCGAGGGCAAGAAGGGCCAGCCGCGGCTGAAGCCGCCGTTTCCCGCCAATGTCGGCCTCTATGGCTGCCCGACCACCGTCAACAACGTCGAGTCGATCGCGGTGGCGCCGACCATCCTGCGCCGCGGCGCGGCGTGGTTCGCCGGTATCGGCCGGCCGAACAATGTCGGCACCAAGCTGTTCTGCATCTCCGGTCACGTCGAGCGGCCCTGCAACGTCGAAGAGGCGATGGGCATCCCGTTCCGCGAGCTGATCGAGAAGCATTGCGGCGGCATCCGCGGCGGCTGGGACAATCTGAAGGCCGTGATCCCCGGAGGATCGTCGGTGCGCATGGTGCCGGCCGACCAGATCATCGACACGCCGATGGATTTCGACAGCCTGTCCAAGCTGCGCTCCGGTCTTGGCACCGCGGCCGTGATCGTGATGGACAAGTCGACCGACCTGATCCGGGCGATTGCGCGCATCTCCTATTTTTACAAGCATGAGAGCTGCGGCCAGTGCACGCCGTGCCGCGAGGGCACCGGCTGGATGTGGCGGGTGCTGACACGCATGGCCGAGGGCCGCGCCCACAAGCGCGAGATCGACATGCTGCTGGAGGTCACCAAGCAGATCGAGGGCCACACGATCTGTGCGCTGGGCGACGCCGCGGCGTGGCCGATCCAGGGCCTGATCGCGCATTTCCGTCACGAGATCGAAGCGCGCATCGACCAGTATTCGCACAAGGCGGATATCGATGACCAAGGCGTCCGTGATCCCGTGCACATGGTCGCTGCGGAGTAGGGTGATGGCGGTCGCATCGGCCAGCAAGGTTTTCCTCCGCGCCTGCGCCCTCACGGTGCGCGACGGCGCGGTGGTTCGTGGTTTGAGAGAGATGTGAGGCAATGACCAAGATCATCATCGATGGCAAAGAGATCGATGTGCCGCCGGAGTACACGCTGCTGCAGGCGTGCGAGGCGGCCGGCGCCGAGATTCCGCGCTTCTGCTATCATGAACGGCTGTCGATCGCCGGCAATTGCCGGATGTGTTTGGTCGAGGTGAAGGGTGGACCGAAGCCGGTCGCGAGCTGCGCCTGGGGCGTGCGCGACTGCCGGCCGGGCCCGAAGGGCGAGCCGCCGGAGATCTCGACGCGGTCGCCGATGGTCAAGAAGGCACGCGAAGGCGTGATGGAATTCCTTCTGATCAACCATCCGCTGGATTGCCCGATCTGCGACCAGGGTGGCGAGTGCGACCTGCAGGACCAGGCGATGGGCTATGGTGTCGACACCAGCCGCTTCGCCGAGAACAAGCGTGCCGTCGAGGACAAGTATCTCGGCGCGCTGGTCAAGACCTCGATGAACCGTTGTATCCAGTGCACCCGTTGCGTGCGCTTCTCGGCGGAGGTCTGTGGCGTGCCGGAAATGGGCGCGACCGGCCGCGGCGAGGACATGGAGATCACGACCTATCTCGAGCAGGCGCTGAGTTCGGAGCTGCAGGGCAATCTGGTCGACATCTGCCCGGTGGGCGCGCTGACCTCGAAGCCTTATGCGTTCGCCGCGCGTCCCTGGGAGCTCGGCAAGACGCAGTCGATCGACGTGATGGACGGCGTGGGCTCGGCGATCCGAGTCGATACGCGCGGCCGCGAGGTGATGCGCATCCTGCCGCGCATCAATGACTCCGTGAACGAGGAGTGGATTTCCGACAAGACGCGCCACGTCGTCGACGGCCTGCGCACGCAGCGGCTCGACCGTCCGTATGTCCGCGAGGATGGCAAGCTCCGCGCCGCATCCTGGCCGGAAGCATTCAAGGCGATCGCAACGAAACTGTCGCGCATCGACGGCAAGCGCATCGGCGCCATCGCCGGCGATCTCGCGGCCGTCGAAGAGATGTTCGCGCTCAAGGAGCTGCTCGGTAAGCTCGGCTCGACCAATGTCGCGGTCCTGGGCGGCGACAGTTTTGACGCCAAGGCCGGACGCGCGTCCTATCTGTTCAATCCGACCATCGCCGGCATCGAGCAGGCCGATGCGATCCTGATCATCGGCGCCAACCCGCGCAAGGAAGCCGCGGTGCTGAATGCCCGCATCCGCAAGCGCTGGCGGTCGGGGCAGCTCAAGGTTGGCCTGGTCGGGCCGAAGGTCGACCTGACCTATGCCTACGAGCACATCGGCGCCGGCACCGACACGCTGAGCGACGTTGCCGCCGGCAAGCATTCCTTCGCGACCACGTTCCGCAATGCCAAGAACCCGATCGTGCTGGTCGGGGCCGGCGCGGCCGCTCGCCATGACGGCGGGGCGATCCTGTCGCTGGCCGCCAAGATCGCGATGGACGTCAACGCCGTGCGCGATGACTGGAACGGCTTTGCCGTGCTGCACGACACCGCCTCGCGCGTCGGCGCGCTCGACATCGGTTTCAACGGCACCGGACTGACCGGCGCCCAGATGACGACCTTCGGCACCATGGACGTGATGTTCCTGCTCGGCGCCGACGAGGTCGAGATCCCCGAGGGCGTGTTCACGGTCTATATCGGCACCCATGGCGACCGCGGCGCGCATCGCGCCGACGTGATCCTGCCGGGCGCGGCCTACACCGAGAAGTCCGGCCTCTACGTCAACACCGAGGGCCGGGTGCAGGTCGCCGGCCGCGCCTCGTTCCCGCCGGGCGAGGCGCGCGAGGACTGGGCGATCATCCGCGCGCTGTCAGACGTGCTCGGACGCAAGCTCGGCTATGACTCGCTGGCGGCGCTGCGCGCCGAGATCATCAAGACCGTGCCGCATCTCGGCCGCATCGACCAGATCGAGGCCGGAAAGATCGCCGACATCAAGACCCTGGCAGGCAGGGGCGGCAGCCTCGAGAAGGCGCCGTTCAAGCCGCTGATTGACGACTTCTATCTCACCAATCCGATCGCGCGCGCATCGGCGGTCATGGCGGAATGCTCCCGCCTGGCCTCCGGGCAGATGCTGACGGCAGCGGAGTGAGCGTGACCTGATGGCTGATTTCTTCGCAAGCTCGTTCTGGACCGGCTTCCTCTGGCCGCTGATCATAATGGTGGCGCAGAGTGTGCTGCTGCTGGTGGTTCTGCTGGTCGCGATCGCCTACATCCTGCTGGCCGACCGCAAGATCTGGGCGGCGGTGCAGATCCGTCGGGGGCCGAACGTGGTCGGCCCGTGGGGCCTGTTCCAGTCGTTCGCGGACCTCCTGAAGTTCGTGCTCAAGGAGCCGATCATCCCGGCCGGCGCCAACAAGGGCGTGTTCCTGCTGGCGCCGCTGGTGTCGTGCGTGCTGGCGCTGGCGGCGTGGGCGGTCATTCCGACCAATCTCGGCTGGGCGATCGCCGACATCAATGTCGGCATCCTCTTCATTTTCGCGATCTCGTCGCTGTCGATCTACGGCATCATCATGGCCGGCTGGTCGTCGAACTCGAAGTACCCGTTCCTGGCCGCATTGCGCTCCGCGGCGCAGATGGTGTCCTATGAGGTCTCGATCGGCTTCGTCATCATCACGGTGCTGCTCTGCGCCGGCACCTTGAACCTGTCGGGTGTGGTCGAGGCGCAGCATGCGCGTGGTCTCGCCAGCCTGATCGGCCTGCCGCAGCTGACGATCCTGAACTGGTACGTCTGGCCGCTGTTCCCGATGTTCGTGGTATTCTACGTCTCGGCGCTGGCCGAGACCAACCGCCCGCCGTTCGACCTCGTCGAGGCGGAGTCCGAGCTCGTCGCCGGCTTCATGGTGGAATACGGCTCGACCCCGTATTTGCTGTTCATGCTCGGCGAGTATGTCGCGATCACCACGATGTGCGCGCTCGCCACCATCCTGTTCCTGGGAGGCTGGCTGCCGCCGATCGACCTGCCGCCGTTCAACTGGGTGCCCGGCGTCATCTGGTTCGCGCTGAAGCTGTTCTTCATGTTCTTCCTGATTGCGATGGCGAAAGCGATCGTGCCGCGCTACCGCTACGACCAGTTGATGCGACTCGGTTGGAAAGTGTTCCTGCCGCTGTCGCTGGTCATGGTGGTGATTGTCGCGGGCGTGCTGCACTTCGCCGGCATCGCGCCGAAATGAGGCTGTCATGAACATCTCCGCCACTGCCCGGTCGCTGCTGCTGCAGGAGTTCGTCTCGGCGTTCTTCCTCGCCATGCGCTACTTCTTCCAGCCCAAGCCGACCTTGAACTATCCGTTCGAGAAGGGCCCGATCTCGCCGCGCTTCCGCGGCGAGCACGCGTTGCGCCGCTATCCCAACGGTGAAGAGCGCTGCATCGCCTGCAAGCTGTGCGAGGCCGTCTGCCCGGCGCAGGCGATCACCATCGAGGCCGGCCCGCGCCGCAACGACGGCACCCGCCGCACCGTGCGCTACGACATCGACATGGTGAAGTGCATCTATTGCGGCCTTTGCCAGGAAGCCTGTCCGGTGGACGCCATCGTCGAGGGACCGAACTTCGAGTTCGCGACTGAGACCCGCGAGGAGCTGTACTATGACAAGGCCAAGCTGCTCGCGAACGGCGACCGCTGGGAGCGCGAGATCTCCAAAGCCATCGCGCTCGACGCGCCGTACCGCTGAGGCCGTCCGATGATCCTTCCTGCGCTCTTCTTCTATCTCTTCGCGGCGGTCTGCGTGGCCTCGGCCGTGATGGTGATCGTCTCGAAGAACCCCGTGCACTCGGTGCTCTATCTGATCCTCGCCTTCGTCAACGCCTCCGGCCTGTTCGTGCTGATGGGCGCCGAGTTCCTGGCGATGATCCTGGTCGTCGTCTATGTCGGCGCGGTCGCGGTGCTATTCCTGTTCGTGATCATGATGCTCGACGTCGACTTCACCGAGCTGCGTGAGGGCTTCCTGCAGTACATGCCAATCGGCCTCGTCATCGGCGGCATTTTCCTGTTCGAGCTGCTGCTGACGGTGTCCTACTGGATCATCAACCCGTCGACGCCGAAGGCGATCACGGCGGCGATTCCGACCAACGTCACCAACACCGAGGCGCTCGGCCTCGTGCTCTATACGAAGTACATCCACTACTTCCAGCTCTCGGGCATGGTCCTGCTGGTGGCGATGATCGGCGCGATCGTGCTGACTTTGCGCCACAAGGCCAGCGTCAAGCGCCAGGACATCAACGTCCAGAATGCCCGCACGCCCGAGATGGCGATGGCGGTCCGCAAGGTCGCGGTCGGGCAGGGGCTGCAGGACACGGATGCCGCGGAGTGGGTGAAATGACCATCGGACTGGGACACTACCTCGCCGTCGCGGCCATGCTGTTCACGCTCGGCATCCTCGGCATCTTCCTGAACCGCAAGAACATCATCGTCATCCTGATGTCGGTCGAGCTGATCCTGCTCGCGGTCAACATCAACCTGGTGGCGTTCTCGACCTTCCTCGGCGACATCGTCGGCCAGGTGTTCGCGCTGCTGGTGCTGACGGTGGCGGCGGCGGAGGCCGCGATCGGTCTGGCCGTGCTGGTGGTCTACTTCCGCAACCGCGGCTCGATCGCGGTCGAAGACGTCAATCTGATGAAGGGCTAAGGGCGCATGATCCGCAAGAGTGGGGGCCGGCTCGCCGGCAAGGTCATGCGTAAGGGAACGGGCGAATGATCCAGGCCATTGTCTTTCTGCCGCTGCTGGGTGCGATCCTGGCCGGCCTGATCGCGCTGCTCGGGGCGCATGCGCGCCATCCGAGCGGCGATGCGGTCGAGCATCACGATCACGGCGATCACCACGCCGTCCATGCGGACCATGCGCATGATGACCACGCCCACGGTGGCCATGACGACCACCACGTCGCCGAGCCGCCGGCGGCCGGCACCTGGGCGGCGCAGGTCATCACCACGGCGCTGCTGTTCGTCGCGGCCGGCCTGTCCTGGGCGATGCTGGTCAGCGTCGGCTTCATGCATCATGAAACGGGGGTCAAGGAGCTGCTGCCCTGGATCAATTCCGGCGAGCTGCAGGTGTCCTGGGCGCTGCGCGTCGACACGCTCACGGCTGTGATGCTGGTCGTGGTGACCAGCGTGTCCTCGCTCGTGCATCTCTATTCGATCGGCTACATGGACGAGGACCCGAACCGTCCGCGCTTTTTCGCCTATCTCTCGCTGTTCACCTTCGCGATGCTGATGCTGGTGACCGCGAACAATCTGGTGCAGCTGTTCTTCGGCTGGGAGGGCGTCGGCCTCGCCAGCTACCTCTTGATCGGCTTCTGGTTCCAGAAGCCGTCGGCCAATGCCGCGGCGATCAAAGCCTTCGTCGTCAACCGCGTCGGCGATTTCGGCTTTGCGCTCGGCATCTTCGCGGTGTTCGTGCTGGCGAAGTCGACCGACTTCGAGACCATCTTCGCCGCCGCGCCGAGCTTCGCCGGCAAGACCATCAACTTCCTCGGCTGGCATGCCGACGCGCTGACGCTCACCTGCCTCTTGCTGTTCATGGGCGCGATGGGCAAGTCGGCGCAGTTCCTGCTGCACACTTGGCTGCCGGACGCGATGGAAGGTCCGACCCCGGTCTCGGCGCTGATCCATGCCGCAACCATGGTCACCGCCGGAGTGTTCATGGTGGCGCGCCTGTCGCCGCTGTTCGAGCTCGCGCCGAACGCGCAGGCCGTTGTGATGTTCTTCGGCGCCACCACCGCGTTCTTCGCCGCGACCGTTGGCCTCGTGCAAAACGACATCAAGCGCATCGTCGCCTATTCAACGTGCTCGCAGCTCGGCTACATGTTCGTTGCGATGGGAGCGGGGGCCTACTCGGTCGGCATGTTCCATCTGTTCACGCACGCCTTCTTCAAGGCGCTGCTGTTCTTGGGCGCCGGCTCGGTGATCTATGCGATGCACCACGAGCAGGACATCCGCAACATGGGCGGCCTGTGGCGCAAGATCCCCTACACCTTCGCGGTGATGACGGTCGGCACCCTGGCGCTGACAGGTTTCCCGGGTTTCGCCGGCTTCTTCTCCAAGGATGCGATCATCGAGGCCGCCTACGCGTCGCACAACCCGTTTGGAACCTACGCGTACTTCCTGACGGTCGTCGCCGCCGGCCTGACCTCGTTCTATTCCTGGCGCCTGGTGTTCAAGACGTTCTTCGGAACGCCGCACGACCAGCATCACTACGAGGCCGCCCATGAGAGCCCGATCTGGATGCTGATCCCGATCGGCGCGCTCGCCGCGGGCTCGATCCTGGCCGGCCTCCCGTTCAAGGGCGTGTTCACCGATCCTCATGGTGTCGAGCACTTCTTCGGCGAGTCGCTGAAGATGAACCCGCACATCCTGGAGGACATGGAGCACATGCCGTTCTGGCTCGCTCAACTGCCCTTCATCATGATGGTGCTGGGTTTTGCGGTGTCCTACTTCTTCTACATCAGCCGTCCGGACATCCCGGAGGAGCTCGCCGCCCAGCAGCCGCTGCTCTACAAGTTCCTGCTCAACAAATGGTACTTCGACGAGCTGTATGACATCATCTTCGTCCGCCCGGCGAAGTGGCTCGGCCGCTTCCTCTGGAAGAGGGGCGACGGCTTCGTCATCGACGGCTTCGGTCCCGACGGTGTCTCGGCGCGGGTGCTCGACGTCACGCGCAACGTCGTCAAGATCCAGACCGGATATCTCTATCACTATGCCTTTGCCATGCTGATCGGCGTCGCCGGCCTGATCACCTGGTTCATGTTCATGGGGGGCCAGCAATGACCACCTGGCCAATTCTCTCCGTCGTCACCTTCCTGCCGATCGTCGGCGCGCTGCTGATCTATCTGGTCCGCGGCGACGACGAAGCCGCCCGGCGCAATGCGCGCTGGATCGCGCTATGGACCACGCTGATCACCTTCGCGGTGTCGGTGATCCTGGTGCTGCGCTTCGACCCCGGCCAGACCGACTTCCAGTTCGTCGAGAAGTCCAACTGGCTGGCCGCCGGCATCAGCTACCACATGGGCGTGGACGGCATCTCGCTGCCGTTCGTGATCCTGACCACCGCCTTGATGCCGTTCTGCATCATGGCGAGTTGGAAGTCGGTCACCAACCGCCTGCGCGAATACATGATGGCGTTCCTGATCCTGGAAACGCTGATGGTCGGCACCTTCTCCGCGCTCGACCTCGTGCTGTTCTACCTGTTCTTCGAGGGCGGCCTGATCCCGATGTTCCTGATCATCGGCGTCTGGGGCGGTCCGCGCCGGGTCTACGCGTCGTTCAAGTTCTTCCTCTACACGCTGCTCGGCTCGGTCCTGATGCTGCTCGCCATCATGGCGCTGTACTGGAACGCCGGCACGACTGACATTCCGACCTTGATGCATACGGCGGTGCCGCGGTCGTTGCAGACCTGGGCATGGCTGGCCTTCTTCGCCTCCTTCGCGGTGAAGATGCCGATGTGGCCGGTTCACACCTGGCTGCCGGATGCGCACGTCGAGGCGCCGACGGCCGGCTCGGTGATCCTGGCCGCGATCCTCTTGAAGATGGGCGGCTACGGCTTCCTGCGTTTCTCGCTGCCGATGTTCCCGCTGGCGTCGCACGACTTCGCGCCGCTCGTCTTTACGCTCTCCGCGATCGCGATCATCTACACTTCGCTGGTCGCGCTGATGCAGGAGGATATCAAGAAGCTGATTGCCTACTCGTCGGTGGCGCATATGGGCTTCGTGACAATGGGCATCTTCGCCGGCACCATGCAGGGCGTCGCCGGCGGCGTGTTCCAGATGGTCTCGCACGGCATCGTCTCCGGCGCGCTGTTCCTCTGCGTCGGCGTGGTCTACGACCGCATGCACACCCGCGAGATTGCGGCCTATGGCGGCCTCGTCAACCGGATGCCGGTTTATGCGCTGGTGTTCATGGTGTTCACCATGGCCAATGTCGGCCTGCCCGGTACCTCCGGCTTCGTCGGCGAGTTCATGACCCTGCTCGGCACCTTCAAGGTGTCGATCCCGACCGCCTTCTTCGCCACCTTCGGCGTCATCCTGTCGGCCGGCTACGCGCTGTGGCTGTACCGCAAGGTGGTGTTCGGCGCGCTGACCAAGCCGTCGCTCGCCAGCATCAAGGACCTTACGCTGCGCGAAGGCGTGATCCTGTTTCCGCTGGTGGCGCTGACCATCCTGTTCGGCGTCTATCCGAAGCCGATCCTGGACATGTCCGCTGCCTCGGTGCAGCAGCTCGTCACCAACTACAATACCGCCGTGACGGCCGTGAAGGCCGCCGCGCTGCTCCAATGAGACCTTGAGGGGTCGGGACAAAGACGATGATCGAGAATTTTGGGGCTCAGCTTTGGGTGGTGCTGCCGGAGCTGCTGCTGGCCTTGGGGGCCATGGCGCTGTTGATGCTGGGCGCGTTTCGCGGGCAGGGGACGACGGGGCTCGTCACCGGCCTCGCGGTCGTGCTGCTGATCGTGGTCGGCATCCTCGTGCTGAGGCAGCCGGCCGGACAGACCTTCGGCGGCAGCTTCATCGCCGACGGCTACGCGCGCTTCCTGAAGATCCTGGCGCTGATCGGCTCGATCGCCACGCTGGTCATGTCGGTCGAATTCCTGTCGGCGCCGGACCGTCGCATCTTCGAATATGCGATCCTGGTGCTGCTCTCGACCTTGGGCATGCTGGTGCTGATCTCGGCCGGCGACCTGATCACGCTCTATCTCGGCCTCGAGCTGATGTCGCTCGCACTCTATGTCGTCGCCGCCAGCCATCGCGACAACGTCAAGTCGACCGAAGCCGGCCTGAAGTACTTCGTGCTCGGCGCGCTGTCGTCGGGCATGCTGCTCTACGGCGCGTCGCTGATCTACGGCTTCACCGGCACGGTCAGCTTTGCCGGAATCGCAGCCGCGACCAAGACCGGCGGTGTCGGTATCATCTTCGGGCTGGTGTTCCTGTTCGCCGGCCTCTGCTTCAAGGTCTCGGCGGTGCCGTTCCACATGTGGACGCCGGACGTCTATGAAGGTGCACCGACCCCGGTGACGGCGTTCTTCGCCTCCGCGCCGAAGGTCGCCGCGCTCGCCGTGTTCGCGCGCGTCGCGCTCACGGCCTTCCCGGGCATCACCTTCCAGTGGCAGCAGATCGTCGTGTTCGTCTCGATCGCCTCGATGGCGCTCGGCTCGTTCGCCGCGATCGGCCAGACCAACATCAAGCGGCTGATGGCCTACTCCTCGATCGGCCATATGGGTTTTGCGCTGGTCGGCCTTGCGGCCGGCACCGTCGAAGGCGCGCAGGGCGTGCTGACCTACATCGCGATCTATGTCGCGATGACGCTGGGCTCGTTCGCGGTGATCATGGCGATCAAGCGCAACGGGCAGTCGTTCGAGAAGATCAGCGACTTTTCTGGCCTGTCGCGCACCAACCCGCTGCTCGCGTTCTTCTTCGCGATGCTCTTGTTCTCGCTGGCCGGCGTGCCGCCGCTCGCGGGCTTCTTCGCCAAATGGTACGTGTTCGTTGCCGCGATCAAGGGCGGGCTGTTCACGCTGTCGGTGATCGGCGTGCTGACCAGCGTGGTCGGCGCCTACTACTATCTTCTGATCGTCAAGACGATGTATTTCGACGAGCCGCTCGCCACGCTCGATCCGGTCCGGATCGAGCTGCGGACCGTGCTTGCGATCTCCGGCGTCTTCAACATCCTGTTCTTTGCCTATCCCGGCCCGCTGGTGAGCGCTGCCGCGGCCGCGGCGAAGTCGCTGTTCTAGATGGCGTTCGTTCTTGGGTCGCGTGCTGCCAAGGCTGGTTACGGGCTTGTCGCATTCGATCAGGCGGGCTCGACCAATGCCGAGGCGCTGAAGTCGGCCCGAGAGGGCGTTCGCGCGCCGTGCTGGTTCGTCACATCCGAGCAGACGGCGGGCCGCGGGCGGCGCCAGCGCCCCTGGATTGCCCCGCGTGGCAATCTGGCCTCGAGCGTGCTGGAAGTCCTGGACGTGGCTCCCGTCGTCGCGGCCACTCTCGGCTTCGCCGCAGGACTCGCCATCCAGAGCGCGCTGCGCCAGGTCAGCCTCGCGGCTGCGCCGCCGTCGGGAAGCCGGCCGTCATTCGCGCTGAAATGGCCCAACGATGTGCTGGCTGATGGGCGCAAGATCGTCGGCATGCTGCTCGAAGCGGAGCAGGTCGCCGGCGGGCTCGCGGTGGTTGCCGGCATTGGAACCAATGTGGTGGCGGCACCGACCGATACCCCGACACCGGCCGTCTCGCTCGCGGAGCTCGGCGTCCAGGTGACCGCCGAGGACCTGTTCGCGGCACTGTCCGATGCCTGGGTCGAATATTTCGCCCTCTGGAACGAGGGGCGGGGCTTCGGCGATATCCGCAGGCTCTGGCTGGAGCGTGCGGCGGGCCTCGGCCAACCCGTCGCCATCAGGTCCGGACATGATATCATCGAGGGGATTTTCGACACGATCGACGAACAGGGTTGTATGTTGGTCAGGACCGCGGAGGGACGCTTGGAGCCGATCACGGCCGGTGATGTTCATTTCGGCTCGGTTGCATCCAAAGGAGCGGTCTAGATGGCGCGTCCAGACGAATTGACATTTGCTCCGCTCGGCGGAGTCGGCGAGATCGGCATGAACCTGTCGATCTATGGCCTCGGCAACCGCCACCAGCGCTCCTGGCTCGCCATCGATCTCGGCGTGTCCTTCGGCGATGAGGAGCATCTGCCGGGCATCGACCTGATCATGCCCGATGTCGCCTTCCTGGAGAAGGAGCGCAACAACCTCGTCGGCCTCGTGCTGACCCATGCGCATGAGGACCATTTCGGCGCCATTATCGATCTGTGGCCGCGGCTGAAATGCCCGATCTACGCCACGAAGTTCAGCGCCGCGTTGTTCGAGGCCAAATGCGAGTCCGAGCGGCTGCCGGCGAAGATCCCGGTCACGGTGATCCCGTCGGGCGGCCGGGTCGACATCGGCCCGTTCAACGTCGAGTTCATCCCGGTCGCGCATTCGATTCCGGAATCGCACGCGCTCGCGATCCACACCGAAGTCGGCACCGTCCTGCACACCGGCGACTGGAAGATCGACCCGACGCCGGTGCTGGGCGCGCCGACCGACGAGAAACGGCTGCGCGAGCTCGGCGATGCCGGGCTTCTCGCCTTGATCGGCGATTCCACCAACGCCGTGCGCGAGGGACGTTCGCCGTCGGAGGCCGAGGTCGCCAAGACGATCGCGACGCTCGTGAAGGAAGCCAAGGGCCGCGTCGCCGTCACCACTTTCGCCTCCAACGTCGCGCGCATTCGCGCCGTCGCCGATGCGGCGCGCGAGGCCGAGCGCGAGGTCGTCATCGTCGGCCGGGCCATGGAGCGCGTGGTCCAGGTCGCGCGCGAGACCGGCTATCTCGACGGCGTGCAGAATTTCCGCGGCATGGACCTTTACGGTCATTTCCCCGCCGACAAGGTGCTGGCGCTTTGCACCGGCAGCCAGGGCGAATCGCGCGCGGCGCTGGCGCGCATCGCCAATGACGACCATCCGCTGGTCACCCTGAACAAGGGCGATACGGTCATCTTCTCCTCGCGCACCATCCCCGGCAACGAGAAGGCGGTCGGCGCCGTCATCAACGGGCTGGTGCAGCAGGGCATTGAGATCATCACCGACCGCAATCATCTGGTCCATGTCTCCGGCCATCCGCGCAGAGACGAACTCCGCGACATGATCGCCTGGACTCGGCCGCAGCTCTTGATTCCCGTGCATGGCGAGGCGTTGCATCTCCACGAGCATGCCGCGCTCGCGCGCGCCTGCGGCGTGCCGAAGGTCATCACCTGCCGCAACGGCGATCTGGTCAAGCTCGGCCCCGGCGATCCCGGGATCATTGCCGAGGTGCCGGCCGGACGCCTCTACAAGGACGGCTCCATCGTCGAGGATTCGAAGTCGCGCGCCGTGGTCGAGCGACGCAAGATGGCGTTTGCCGGCTGCGTTTTCGTGGCGATGGCCGTCACCGAGAAGGGCGAGCTGGCCGACGATCCCGAAGTCGACATGGTCGGCATTCCCGAGAAGAACGCGGCCGGTGAGCAGATCGACGACATCGTATTCGACGCCGTCGTCTCGACCTTCGAGGGCCTACCGCGGGCGCGCCGGCGCGATCCCGATGCCGCTGCGGAGTCCGTGCGGCGGGCGGTGCGCTCCGCCGTCAACGAACAATGGGGCAAGAAACCGATCTGTCTCGTCCACGTCCTGGACGTTTGAACGCAGAAGGCCGATTGAACGGCCGTACAATGTATAGCGGAGGATGTCATGCTGGGCCGGCTCAATCACGTCGCCATCGCGGTGAAGGACGCGGAGAAAGCCGCGAAGATCTACGGCGCCGCGTTCGGGGCCGAGATTTCAGCCGCGGTGCCGTTGCCGGAGCACGGCGTGATCACCGTGTTCGTGACCCTGCCCAACACCAAGATCGAATTCATTCAGCCGCTCGGCGAGGCCTCGCCGATCGCCAAGTTTCTCGAGCGCAATGCCGACGGCGGCATCCACCACGTCTGCTACGAGGTGGCCGACATCATCGCCTCGCGCGACACGCTGATCAAGGAGGGCGCCCGCGTGCTCGGCGACGGCCAGCCGAAGATCGGCGCCCATGGCAAGCCGGTGCTGTTCCTGCATCCGAAGGATTTTTCCGGCGCGCTGGTCGAGATCGAGCAGGCCTGAGGCAGCGGGGCAGTCATGGCCTATACGATCTCCACCTGGCTCGCGATCTACTTCGTGCTGTGGTGGGTCATGCTGTTCGTGACCCTGCCGTTCGGGGTGCGGAGCCAGCATGAGGCGGGCGGCGCCTCGCCGGGCACTGATCCGGGGGCGCCGACCATCAGCCTGATGGGCCGCCGCCTGATCTGGACGACGCTGTTGTCGGCCGTGGTCTTCGGCCTGGGCATCGCTGCGTATCAGGCCGGCTATCTCAGCATCGAGCGGCTGTCGAAGCTGATGGGGCTGCCGTTCTAGGCCGCTTGCATCGCACAACGTCCTCCCGAAGCCGATGCGCGGACGCGCGTCGGCTTTTTTGCTATAGGAGGTCAAACAAAGATCGACAGGGAGGCTGCGCGTGACGACATCGGCCGAGGCTCGGCAGGGGACGCCCTCGGGCTATCGCATTCTCAATGAGGCTGCGCTTCGCCGCACGCTCGCGGAGACGCCGGCGGTGGCCGCCCAACTCGGCGGGTCGGCCGAGCGCTGGTCGATCACCGAGGTCGGCGACGGCAATCTCAATCTCGTCTTCATCGTCAAGGGGACGTCCGGTGGGCTCGCGGTGAAGCAGGCACTGCCTTACGTGCGGCTCGTCGGTGAGAGCTGGCCGCTGCCGCTGTCACGCGCGCACTATGAATATCTGGCACTGACGCATCAGGGCCGACTGGCGCCCGGTCTGGTCCCAGCCATCGTCCATCACGATCCGGCGCTGGCGCTGACGGCGATGGAGTTGCTCGAGCCCCACATCATCATGCGCAAGGGGCTGGTCGCGGGCACGGTCTATCCGGCCTTTGTCGATCACATCACGACCTTCATGGCGCGGACGCTGTTCTTTTCGTCGGACCTCGCGCTGTCGGCCGCGGCGAAGAAGGAGGCGATCGCAAGCTTTGCCGGCAATCATGCGCTGTGCAAGATCACCGAGGATTTGATCTTCACCGATCCCTACCGCATCGCCGAGCAGAACCGCTGGACCGCGCCATGGCTGGATGCGACGGCCGCCGACATTCGCGCCGATCTCGATCTTCATGTCACGGTCTCCAGGCTGAAGCTGAAGTTCCTGTCGAGCGCCGAAGCGCTGATCCATGGTGATCTGCATACGGGTTCGATCATGGTGACGGAGGCCGAGACGAAGGTGATCGATCCGGAGTTCGCGTTTTACGGCCCGATGGGATTTGACGTCGGTGCTATCCTGGCCAATCTGCTGATGGCGTATTTCGCCTCTGCCGGACACGAGCGGTCTCACGGCGAGAGGCTGGCCTTCGAGAGCTGGGTGCTCGGTACGGTCGATCAGGTGTGGAGCGGTTTTGCACGCAAATTCCTGGCGCTGTGGCGCAGCGAGGCCGCCGGCGATGCCTATCCGGTGTCGCTGTTTCCCGGAGAGGCGGGCGCGGCGCGGCTGGAGGCTGAGCGCCAGGCCTATATGGCGCGGCTATTCCAGGATGCCATAGGCTTTACGGCCGCCAAGATCATCCGCCGCATTCTCGGCCTCGCCCACAACATCGATTTCGAACTGATCGAAGACACGAAGCGGCGTGCGACCTGCGAGGCCCGGGCGCTGCGCCTGGCGCGCACGCTAATGGTGGAGACGGCGTCGTTCACGTCGATCGAAGCGGTGACGCGGGCTGCGCGTGAGTTGCGCGAGTGGCAGGCTGGGTTTTGACACGCCGTCCCTGTTAGTTTGTTGGCCCTGAGGGGACCGCCTTACCTCGACACACGCAGGTGCACCCTCTCCCCTTGTGGGAGAGGGTGGATCGGACGAGCGAAGCGAGTTCGAGCCGGGTGAGGGGTCTGTCTCCACGTATGAGCAAGCGGAGAGAGACCCCTCACCCGCCTGCGATGCTTCGCATCTCCGGCACCCTCTCCCACAAGGGGAGAGGGTATACCGCCGATGACGCTTAGTTGAGTGCGTAGGGTGGGCAAAGCAGCCGCCGCAGGCGGCAGCGTGCCCACCGTCGAGCGGCGATCTCGAGCAAAGATGGTGGGCAGGGCGCCATCGCGATCCCGCGTGTGGAGAGACCGCGGCTGCGCCTTTGCCCACCCTACGGCAGCATGCTCAATCCGCCGCCTTCGCGCGCAGCCGTTGCGCGTAGACGTTGATCACCAGTGCGGCGAGCAGGATCAGGCCGCGGATCAGGATCTTCAGAAAACTGTCGATGTTGACGTGGTCGAGGCCGTTGTTGAGCACGCCGAGCACGAACAGGCCGACGATGGTGTTGCCGATGCCGCCGCGGCCGCCGAACAGGCTGGTGCCGCCGACCACGACGGCGGCGATCGAGTCGAGCAGATAGGTGTCGAACTCGTTCTGCTGCGCGCTGCCGAAATGCGCCACGCCCAGCATGCCGCCGATGCCGGAGCAGACCGCCGAGATCACCATGACGCTGCCGAGGATCAGCTTGACGTTCAGGCCTGAATATTCAGCCGCCTCGCGGTTGCCGCCGACCATGTAGACGTAGCGCCCGAACCGCGTGTAGGTCAGTACGAGATGGCCGAGCAGCAGGAGCACCGCGGCCACGACCACGATCAAGGGGACGCCTCCGACCGAACCCGAGCCGAGCGTCGCAATGATCGGCGGCACCTTGTAGGCGATCTGGCCGCGCACGAGCATCGCCGAGATGCCGGCGGCGATCTGCATCATTGCCAAGGTCATGATGAAGGAGGGAATCCCGATCACTGTCAGCCCGAACGCGTTGACCGCGCCGAGCAGGGCGCACAGCGCCAGCGCCAGCATGATCGCCGCCCAGCCAGGCATCGGCAGATTGGCGATGTTGACGTAGGAATCCTGCATCGTGAAGAACGCCACCGCGATGCCGGTCACATTGGCGATGGCGGCGATCGACAGGTCGATCTCGGCGCACAGGATGACGAAGGTGAGCCCGACCGCGATGATGCCGGTGACCGACACCTGGGTCAGGATGTTGCCGACATTGTCGAGCGTCGCGAACGACGGGCTCGCGATCGCGAAGAACGCGGTGAGGCAGATCAGCGTCAGGAACGGCGCGATGTTGCGCATCTGCGAGCGCAGCAGCGAAGCGGCCCCGCCTGCGCGTCGTTGATGCGCCTCCGGCATCGGAACGGTCTCCTGTTGCGCCATGACGTCTCCCTACGCCGCCTCGAGCAGACGGTCTTTGCTGATGGTCTCGCCGACGAATTCGCGCACGACCTCGCCACGCTTGAGCACGATGACGCGGTCGGCCATCGACAGCACGGTCTCCGGCTCGGTCGACAGCACGATCACCGCGATGCCCTGGTCGCGCAGCTGGCGCACGATTCCGATCACGTCGCTCTTGGCGCCGACATCCATGCCGCGGGTCGGCTCGCACAGCACCAGAAGCCGCGGCGGATGAGTGAGCCATTTGGCCAGCGCGACCTTCTGCTGATTACCGCCGGACAGCAGGCCGAGATCGATCTCGACATCGGCAGGCCGGATCTGCAGCTGCTCGACCTGGCGCTTGGCGAGTTCGCGCTCGCGGGCCGGCTTGAGCAGCACGGCATTGATGCTGTCGAGAATGCTGATGGAGACGTTCTTGTAGACCGGCTCCTGCAGGAACAGCATGTCGCGCCGGCTCTCGGGCACGAAGGCGATGCCGGCACGGCGCGCATCCGCCGTGCTCTTGAAGCGGTTGCGCTGACCCGCAATGCGCAATTCGCCGGCGTCGGGCGCGAGCTTGCCGAACAGGATGCGCGCCAGCTCGAGCTGGCCGCAACCCATGAAGCCGTAGATGCCCAGGACCTCGCCGGCACGTACCGCAAACGACACGCGCTTCAGATTGCGCGCCAGTGACAGGCCGTCGGCTTCGACGACAACGGGCTTGCCGAGCGGCGGAGCGGGCAGGGTGATGTCGTGAGTGTAGCTGTCCTCCAGCGCGTCGCGGCCCTTGCCGATCATCGCCTCGATCAGCGCCGCCTTGCTGGTCTCCGCGGCCGGTGTCTCCATGATCTTGCGGCCGTTGCGAAACACAGTGACCTCATCGGAGACCAGCAGGATGTCTTCGATGAAGTGCGAGATGAAGATGATCCCGGTGCCCTGGTCGCGCAGCTTGCGCAAGGTCGAAAACAGCAACTCGACCTCGGGCGGTGACAGCGCCGAGGTCGGCTCGTCCAGGATGATGATGCGCGCGCCCGAGAACAGCACGCGCGCAATCTCGATCAGCTGCTGCAGGCCGATCGGCAGATCGCCGAGCCGGCTCATCGGATCGGCGTCGATGCCGAGGTTCTTCAGCTGCGCGGCGGCCTCGCGCGCCATGCGCCGCCACTGCACGATGCCCAATGCGTTGGTCGGCTGGTTACCGAGAAAGACGTTCTCCGCCACGGTGAGGTCGGGCGCGACGCTGAGCTCCTGATGCACCATGGCGATGCCGGCCGCGTGGGCGTCCCGCGCGGAGCGGAAATGGACCTCGCGGCCGTCGAGCAGAAAGCGGCCGGAGAATTCGGAATGCACGCCGGCGATGATCTTCATCAGCGTGCTCTTGCCGGCGCCGTTCTCCCCGACGAGACCATGGATCTCGCCGGGACGAAGCGTGAAGTCGACGCCGCGCAACGCGGTGACGCCGCCGAACGACTTGGTGATGTCTTGCAGTTCGAGAAGGGGACGGCGGCTGTCCGACATGGCAGGGGACTCTAGATCAGGAAGTGATCCTCCATCCATTGCATGCCGGCGGCATTGGCCTTGGTCACGACGGGCCCGTCGGTGATGACGTGCTTGGGGATGCCCTGGCCGCTCTTCTCGCCGGCCGTGACGGCAGCGACGCCCGCGACGATCGCGCCGCCATGAATGCGGCAGGAGGGATTGCGAACGGTCGCAAACATCCGGCCCTCGCTGACGGCCTGGATCGCCGGCGGCATGGCGTCGACGCCGCCGATCAGGATGTTGGTGCGGTTGCGCGCCTTCATGATGTTGTAGGCGGCCAGCGCCATGTCGTCATTGTGGAAGAACGCCGCGTCGATCTGCGGATATTTGGTGAGATAGGTCTCCCACAGCCGCGCCGCCTTCGACACGTCCCAGTCGGCCGGCTGCGTGTCGAGCACTTCGATGTTCGGAAACTGCTTGATCACCGAGGTGAAGCCCTTGGCGCGGCCTTGCGCGCCGGTGTGGCCGAGCGCGCCCTGCGTCATGATGATCTTGCCCTTGCCGCCCATCGCAGTCGCGAGCGCCTGGGTGACGGATGCGCCCATGAACTCGTTGTCGGGGGCCAGGAACGAATGCACGTTGATCTGGTCGAGCGGCGCGATCAGCGTGTCCATGTCGATCACGGGAATGCCGGCATCGATCATCTTCTGCACCGGCTGCGTCAGGGTGCCGATGCCGAATGCCTGGATGGCGACGAAATCCCATTTTTGCGAGGCCATGTTGTCGATCGCGGCGCGCTGCTTCACCGCGTCGAGCTGACCGTCGAACCAGGTCACCTCGACGTTGAGCAGCTTGCCCCACCACTCCGCCGCCTGCTTGCCCTGGGCGCACCAGGTCGCCTGCAGACCGGCGTTGGAGAAGGCCGCCTTGAGCGGCTTTTCGGAGCGGCCCATTTCGGCAGCCATGGCCGGATTGATGCCGAAGCCGGCGAGCAGGGCCGCCGCCGAGCCCGCGGCCGTCGCCGCCTGGAGAAGATCGCGCCTCGTCGTGAATGCTTTCTTGGACGTTTCGTCTGTGCCGGGCATCCCGTGCTCCCTGTCCCATTGTTGTCTGGCGGCGTCGTTGATCGCGCAGCCAAGATCCACAGTGTTTCACAACCCCAATGAACGCGCTACAGCCGGATGTTGTGCGTTGCATTCAGGGATCTCGCGGTGCACGCCCGCTGTCAGAAAACCGTGATGCGTCCATGCTACCGGCGATGACAATCTCTCACGCCATGCATTTGCTGGGGACGCGCTTTTGGCAACGACGCGTATTGCCGTGGTCGGCGACATCCATCACGGTCAGGATACACCGACGAAGCGTGGTTCGATGGCGCTCCCACTGCTGGAGCGATTTGTCGCAGAGATCAACGCCAGAAGCTTCGATGCGGTGATCGATCTCGGTGATCGGATCTCCGATGAGGACCCGGAACGGGACCGCCTGCTTCAGAGCGACGTCGCGATGTGTTTCGGCAGGCTCCTGGTGGGACACCATCACCTCAGCGGCAATCATGACGTCGCGTGTCTTACGCTCGCCGACAATGAAGCGATCTTCGATCGGCCGAGCGAATCGCGGTCGCTGATCATCGGCGACCTCCGATGTGTGTTCTGGCAGCCCGATGTCCGTCTTACCCGAGCGCGGGGCCTGCATCTTTCCGATGGCGATCTCGACGAGCTCGAAGAGTTGCTCGGACAGGACGAACGGCCGACCTTGCTCGTGAGCCACGTACCGCTGTCAGGGCATGCGCAGACTGGCAATTATTATTTCGAAGCCAATCCCGGGCATGCGGCTTATGCCGAGATCGCCGAAATCCGGAAAGTCATCGCGGCCGCGCCGTGTGCGACCGTCGCGTTGGCCGGTCATGTGCATTGGAATACGCTGACGACCGTCGACGGCACGCCGCATATCACGCTCCAATCGCTGACCGAGACCTTCATTTCCGGAGACCCGGCCGAGTCGTTCGGCGTGCTGGAGGTCGAGGCGGATCAAACGCGCTGGGTCGTGCAGGGCCGTGAACCGGTCTCCGTCACGCTGCCGTGGCGGAGGGTGAAATCGCGCTGGCGCACGCCTTTGCCGACGTTTTGCGGCTCGTGAGACGAACTCGCAAAGCGGCGAAATCGCAAAGCGGCAAGCGAACGTATTCAGGTAACGTTCATCGCCACGCGATATTGTCTTCAAGGAAGGGCTGTCGCCAAAAAAATAGAGCAGGGCAGCGGGCCCTGCTCGGAATTGTGTCGACCCTTTGAATATCCCGCAAGTTCAGATTTGATCTTGTTAAGCGGGGTGACGCTGCTTGTGCGCGTCAGGGCTCCTCCCGAGACTTGGACCACCAGACTTCCGCAAACGATAGCCTGAGGCCCAAAGTCGTAGACGATCTTTTTGCGTTTGTCATCCTTTTCGGCAACGATTGTTCAATTTTCGCGCACTTCACGAAATGATCGGTAAGTGCTTGCAATTGACGAGTTTTATTTTCGCACTTTCCCGTGACGGGTGCCGAATTACCGCAAGAACGCGTGATCCAGGATGGCCCATCGGCCCGGTGGCGCTTCTTTAAAACGATAGACGCCGGCAAATTGTGCTGACTGTGTTCCGTGCGGCCTCGACTCGGTGCGCGGGCTCGGGCACAACGGTCCAGTTCATTTGGCAGGCTCCGATGCGGCAGCGGCTGCAGGCGTTTTTTCCGATCATGCTGATCGCGCTGTGGGTGCAGATCCTGGCGCCGGTCGATGGCGCATGGGCCGCCGCCATCGCTGCATCCGATCCTTTGCGCGGTGCGCAGATCTGCCACGGCCAGCGCGAGTCTCAGCCGACATTCCCCGGAAATGACGAGTCGCAGGGCAAGCCCGGCCGGCACGTCTGCGACCTGTGCTGCGCGGCGCAGCCGGCCGCGCTGGACGGGCCCGACCCGTCCGTCTCCGCTGCTGTTCGACGCGAGTCGTGCGACGTCGTCTGGTTTGCGAATTCTCCAGGTGCCCGGCTCGCGCGCGCCTGTTCGCACCCGCAGGCCAGGGCTCCGCCCGGCGCGTGATGCGTGCGCCGCTCGGCGGCCGCTGCCTCCAAACTGTGCAGAATTATTTCGTCTGCTTGGCCGTTCGCGGCGGGCAGATACGCGCCACTGGCTGGAGCCGGGCGCATGGTGACGACCCATCGGAAAAGGGATGATGGACATGACGTTTTTCGGACGCTCTCTGCTTGCACTCGCTCTGCTGCTGCCTGTGTCGCCCGGCGCGTTCGCCGCGGATGTCAAGGCGGGTGACCTCGTGATCGTGCAGCCGTGGAGCCGCGCCACGCCAGGCGGCGCCAAAACCGGCGCCGGATATCTGACGATCGAGAACAAGGGCGCGGCGCCGGATCGCCTGGTTGCGGTCTCCGCCGAAATTGCCGGCAGGGCTGAAATCCACGAGATGGCCGTGACCAACGGCGTCATGACGATGCGGCCGCTCGACAAGGGGCTCGTGATCGATCCCGGCAAGACCGTGGCGCTGGCCCCCGGCGGCTATCATCTGATGCTGATGGATCTGAAGAGCCCGCTCAAGCAGGGCGACAAGCTGCCAGTGACGCTGGAGTTCGAGAAGGCCGGCAAGGTGGCCGTGACGCTGGAGGTCCAGCCGGTAGGTGCCAAGGGACCCGGCGGCGAGGGCGGCAGCATGATGAAGCAGCACGATCACTCGGGCATGAAGATGTAGGCCGCGCGCTCCACGACTCCGACGGAGAGGCGGGCCTCGATGAAGCAACGGGTGGTCGATGCTGCGATGACGGCTGGCGCGCTGGCGAGCCGGATGTTGGCCGTTGGCGGCACCCGACGTCGTGCCGCCCCTTTCCGCCGGAAGCCCGGCCGATATCTGCCGGTCGCGCTGCTCGCATTGCTGCTGCAGGTGCTGGCGCCGGTGGCCGCATCCGCCATGGCTGCTGCGACGGTCGCGGCCGCCGACGCGCTCGGCGGCGGGGTGATCTGTCATGCCGCGACGGACGCGGCGCCGTCGAACGGCGATGCCGACCGCGCCGCCTGCGGCCTCGACTGCGTCATGTGCTGCGTGCTGCATGCCACCGCTGCGCTCGAGGCGCCGCCCGCTCCGGTCCAGGCGGCTCCGCTCCGCCCGATGGTACGCATCGACTGGACCGCGCGTGAGCTCACGCTGGTCCATCGTTTTGTCCGGCCGCAGTCCCAACCACGAGGGCCTCCCTTCCTCTCCTGAGCACAGACATCGTCAGCGGTCCCGCGGCAGCGGGCCGATCCGTCTTGAATCAGGAAGACCGGCCGTGGTGCCGGCATTGGGGAAGTCAAACATGTTCCGTCGTCATGCCCTGGGTGGCGTGAGCGTGATCGCCCTGCAGCTGATGTTGCAGCCGGCCACGATCGCGCACGCCCAGACCGAGAAGGAATTGCCGTCCGTCACCGTCGACGCGCCGCGCGCGGCGGCACCACGAGCCGTGCGCAAGCCGGTCACGCAAGCAGCATCCGTCCGCAGCCGCGCGCCGAAACCGGCCGCCGCATCGGTCGCCGGCGCGTCCGGGCCGGGAGGAGCGGAGTCCGGCCGAGCCTCCAGCGCCGGCGCCGCACGCGACCAGCTCAGCCAGTCGCCGTCCGGCCAGACCGCCACGACCATCGACCGCAGCCGCTACGACGACCGGCCCGCGTTCTCGGTGAGCGACATCCTGCGCGAAAGTCCCGGCGTCTCGGTCAAACAGGGCAACGGCCCGCGCGATTTCGGCATCTCGATCCGCGGCTCCAATGCCCGCAACGGCTTCGCCATCCGCAACATCGCGATCTTCGAGGACGGCTTCCCGGTGACGCAGCCGGACGGCCTGTCGCGCAGCGATATCATCGATCCCCATGCCTACGGCGCTATCGACGTCATCCGCGGGCCGTCGTCGGCGCTCTATGGCAATTATGCGACCGGCGGCGCGCTCAACTTTCGCACCCGCCCGGGCGGCAGCATCGATGGCCTCGAGATCGGCAGCGAGGGCGGCAGCTTCGGCTACCTCAACAACTACATGACGTTCGGCAAGAAGGTCGGCAATTTCGAGGGATCGCTGTTCACGAGCGACGTGCGCGGAGACGGCTATCTCGGCAACAGCTGGTTCAACACCCAGACCGTCAACTTCCTCGGCACCTACAAGGCGACTCCGGACGACCGCTTCACGGTCAAGATCATCAACAACGACCTGTTCACGCGGCTGCCGATCCGCTCGTCATTGACTCAATACTACCAGAATCCTTATCAGCAGGGCTGTACGACGGGGACGCCACTGACGGCCGGCTGCGGCACCGTCACGCTCAACAACAATGGCTTCAACAATTCTGGGGGCATCGAAAAGCAGACCGCACTGCAGGCCGGACTCGGCCGCAACGATCGCCGGACCATCGTGGGCGGCCGCTGGGAGCATGATTTCGATAACAATACGACCTGGCGCAACCAGTTCGTGTTCGACGATCGCAACATCAGCCAGCCGACCGGATCGACCAGCGCCATCGGTGACTATCCGTCGTACAACTACATGAGCGACATCACCAAGAGGGGGGAGATCTTCGGGCTGGAATCGACCACCTTCTTCGGCGCCTTCTACAACACGCTGACGGCTTCAGGCGACACGCGCAACGTGATACCCGGCGGCAACGCGACGCTCGGGGCGTTGTCGGCCAACACCCTGAGCACGACCACCAACTATGGCCTGCGGGCGCGTGAGGAGATCAGGCTGACTTCGGCGCTAACAGCCGTCGCGGGCATCGGATGGGAACAGACCCATCTCAAGGGCGTGAATACCGCCTACAAATATGCGGGTTCGGCCGGGACCGTGAGCACGACCATCACGACGGCAGATCGCCAATTCGACAATCTCGCCCCCGAGCTGGCACTGCTCTACAAGGTGAACAGCGACTGGCTGCTGCGTGCCCGCGTCGCCACGGGCTACGGCACCCCGCAGGTCTCGAATCTGTTCGTCCTGTCGGACGGCTCGGCCGGAAACAACACCGGCCTGAAGTCGCAGAGCAACGTCGGCTACGATCTCGGCTTCGATTGGACGCCAAACCGCGCCGTGACGGTGAGTGCCACCGGCTTCTACGAGTTTTTCCGCAACGAGATCGTCAATCAGGCCACGCCCGTCTCGGGCGTGAGCTATTCCTTCAACGCGCCGCGGTCGGAGCATCGCGGCATCGAGCTGGCTGCGGATTGGAAGTTCCTCCCCGGATGGCAGTTCACGGCCGCGTACACCTATCTCGACGAGATCTACACCGACTATACGGAGAACTTGACCTCTCCAGCGGCAAAGGTCTTCGGCTTCAACCGCGCCGGCAACAAGATTCCGGGGATTTCCCCGAACGAGCTGACGGCCCGGTTCGGCTATGATCACGACAGCGGGAGGTTCGCCGGGCTCGGCGCTTTCGTCGAGGTCCAATGGAAGGATTCCTTCTATATGGACAATGCGAACCTGTTGAAGGCACCCGGCTATGAACTCGTCAATCTCAACGTCCACTACAAGACCGAGCTGCCGTCCGACACCTTCAAGTCGATCAACGTCTTCTTCGAGGTCAGAAACCTGTTCGACCGGACCTACATTGCTTCGGCCAACAACATCTCGAATACGGTGACGAAGGCAGGGGTTCAGGATTCGGCCAGTGTTCTGGCGAATACAACCAACTCGATCTACGCCGGTTCGCCGCGCGCGTTCCTGGCTGGCATGAAGGTGGCATTCCGATGAGGGACGACATGACGAGGACTTCATGGCTTCGGAGCGGTCTCGCTGGCCTGGCGATCGCCTTGCTCTGTCCGCTGACGGCGGGGGCCCAGATGGCGCACCAGCACGGGTCGGATGCGGCATGCGAGGGCACCGAGCTCCGATGTGCGACCAAGGTGACGCCTTTCTTCGACGCGAACGGGACGTTGTGGCTGGCCTGGATGGCCGGCGGACGGATCTCGGTCGCGAGCTCGACCGATACGGGAGGCAGCTATTCGGCCGCGGTGCCGGTCACCACGCAGCGACTCGACCTGGATTGGGGGCCGGACGCCCGGCCGAAGCTCGTGGTCGATCGGAAGGGTGGGATCGCCGTGGCGTTCTCGACGTTCCGCGACCAGGCCTTCAACGGGCAGGTGTTCTATGCGCGTTCCGGCGACGGCGGCAGCAGCTTCGCGCCGATCCAGCCGATCACGTCCAGCAACGAGAGCCAGCGCTTCGAAGCGCTGGCGCTCGACGAGGACGGGAGCATCTTCGTGGCCTGGCTCGACAAGAGGAATCGCGTGCCGGCCAGGGAGGCCGGGCGCGCCTACGACGGGGCAGGGCTGTTCTTCTCCTCGTCGCACGATGGCGGCATCACCTATGCGGAGGCGTCGCTGGCCCAGGACAACACCTGTGAATGCTGCAGGCTCGGCGTTGCCTTCGCCGGACCGGGACGCCCGGTCGTCGTCTTCCGCAACATCTTCGAGGGCGGCATTCGCGACCACGCCGTCGTGACGTTCGACGGCCTCGCAGCGCCAGGGCGGGTCTACCGGGTCAGCACCGACGACTGGCAGATCAAGGCCTGTCCGCATCACGGGCCCAGCCTGTCCGTTGCTCCCACCGGGACGTATCACGTCGCCTGGTTCACGAATGGCAGGGCGCGCAAGGGCTTGTTCTATGCGCATTCGCGCGACGGCGGACGGACCTTCTCGGAGCCGATGGCGATCGGTCAGGCCGATCGCAATCCGACCCGTCCCTATGTGCTCTCGACCAACGCCGTCACGAGCCTGGCATGGAAGGAATTCGACGGCGAGCGCACCAGCGTGATGGTGATGCAATCCCATGACGACGGCGAGACCTGGTCCAAGCCACGTGTGGTCGCGAGCACCGACAATGCGTCGGATCACCCGCTGCTCATCGCCAATGACAGGCAGATCTTCCTGTCATGGATGACCAAGGCGGACGGCTATCGGTTGCAGGCGATCGGAGACGAGTCATGAAACGCGCATTGGCGGCTCTCGCGATCCTTGGCGTCGCAGCTCTGACCGGTGCGAGCACCGTGGCTGCCCCGTCGCTGAAACCGTTCGAACGCGGCAGTTGGCGGCAGGTGCTGCGGGCTCATGCCGGCCGTCCGACCCTGATCCATTTCTGGGGTGTGACCTGCGGTCCCTGCAAGATCGAGCTGCCGCAACTCGGCAAGTTCATGGCGGATCACCCCGGGATCGACGTCGTCACCGTCAGCGCCGACCTCGTCCCCAATCTCGATACGGCGACACAGGCCATGCTGGACAAGGCCGGCCTCGCCGCGGCCGAGAACTTCATCTTCAACGACGGCTACGTCGAGCGGCTGCGGTTCGAGATCGATCCGTCCTGGCAGGGCGACATTCCACGCACCATGCTCGTCAGCCGCGACGGCACGATCTCGACCATCGAGGGCAGCGCCGAGATCAGCGATCTCGACAAATGGTCGTCGGAGCAGGGCCGTTCGCAATAGAACGGCCCGGGCAGGGGACTTGGCCGGTGCCGTAGCCACGGCCGGTCCCAGAGAGGGTGCTGCAGCCGGTTCATCCACCACCTCAGCAGAACCAGCAAAATGATTGGGAATCCGGTGGCTTAGCCGCTTTTTCTCAAACCCAGTCTTGTGTTTTGCCGCCTGATCCGGTTTGACTGCGCCAGCCCGCCCCGAATCCCGAAGGCCCATCCCATGCGTCTGACGCGGTTTTTCCTGCCCATTCTGAAAGAAAACCCGAAGGAAGCCGAGATCGTCTCGCATCGGTTGATGCTGCGCGCCGGCATGCTGCGGCAGGAGGCCGCCGGCATCTATGCCTGGCTGCCGCTGGGCTTCAAGGTCCTGAAGAAGATCGAGCAGATCGTCCGCGAGGAGCAGAACCGCGCCGGTGCGCTGGAGCTGTTGATGCCGACCCTGCAACTCGCCGACCTCTGGCGCGAGAGCGGCCGCTACGACGCCTATGGTCCGGAGATGCTACGCATCGCCGATCGCCACAAGCGTGAGTTGTTGTACGGGCCGACCAACGAGGAAATGATCACGGAAATCTTCCGTGCCTATGTGAAGTCCTACCGCAACCTGCCGCTCAATCTCTATCATATCCAATGGAAATTCCGCGACGAGCAGCGTCCGCGCTTCGGCGTGATGCGCGGCCGCGAATTCCTGATGAAGGACGCCTATTCGTTCGATCTGGACGAGGCCGGCGCGCGGCGCGCCTACAACAGGATGTTCGTCGCCTATTTGCGCACCTTCGCCCGCATGGGCCTGAAGGGCATCCCGATGCGCGCCGAGACCGGCCCGATCGGCGGCGATCTCAGCCACGAGTTCATCGTGCTGGCCGAGACCGGCGAGTCCGGCGTCTATTGCGACCGCAACGTGCTCGACCTGCCGATTCCGCCGGAATCCGTCGACTATGACGGCGACCTGACGCCGATCATCAAGGAGTGGACCTCGCTCTACGCCGCGACCGAGGACGTCCACGACGCGGCCCGCTTCGAGGCCGAGGTGCCGGCGGACCGCCGCGTCAACACCCGCGGCATCGAGGTCGGCCAGATCTTCTATTTCGGAACGAAATATTCCGAGCCGATGAAGGCGCTCGTCGCCGGGCCCGACGGGGCGGAGGTCACCGTCCATGGCGGCTCCTATGGCGTCGGTGTCTCGCGGCTGGCCGGTGCCATCATCGAGGCCTGTCACGACGATGCCGGCATCAAATGGCCGGAGGAGGTGGCGCCGTTCCGGGCCGTCATCCTCAACCTGAAGCAGGGCGGCTCCGACACCGATGCGGCCTGCGAGCAGCTCTATCGCGATCTCCTCGCCAAGGGCGTCGATGTGCTCTATGACGACACCGAGCAGCGGGCCGGCGCGAAATTCGCGACCGCCGATCTCATCGGCATTCCCTGGCAGATCATGGTGGGTCCCAAAGGCCTGGCCGAGGGCAAGGTCGAGGTGAAGACGCGCAGCGACGGCGCGCGGCAGATGATGTCGCCGGCCGATGTCGTGGCACGGCTCGGCGGCGGACCCTCGGCCGGCTGATCCGTTCGGTCGATCATCGGATTATCCACCGGGCAGCCGCCCGCCTACGGCCAATCCGGCCACAATCGGCCCGAATCATGGGATGATCGCGCAATGGATGACGCCATGACCGAACCCGTGCAGACCGCGCCCTTCGCCCCCTTCGAGTGGATGCTGTCGGGACGCTATCTCCGTGCCCGGCGCCGCGAAGGTTTCATCTCCGTGATCGCAGGGTTCTCCTTCCTCGGCATCATGCTGGGCGTCGCGACGCTGATCATCGTGATGGCCGTGATGAACGGCTTCCGCAAGGAACTGCTCGACAAGATCCTCGGTCTCAACGGCCACCTTCTGGTGCAGCCGCTGGAATCGCCATTGACCGACTGGAAGGACGTCTCCGACCGGATCTCGCAGGTGCAGGGCATCCGCCTCGCCGCGCCCGTGGTCGACGGCCAGGGGCTGGGCTCGTCGCCGTTCAATGCCTCCGGCGTGTTCATCCGCGGCATCCGCTCGCAGGACCTCGTGAACCTGACGTCGATCGCCAAGAACATCAAGCAGGGCACGCTCGAAGGCTTCGACGAAGGCCAGGGTGTCGCGATCGGCCGCCGGCTGGCGGACCTGCTGTCGCTCCATGCCGGCGACAGCATCACGCTGGTCGCGCCGAAGGGCGCGGTGACGCCGATGGGCACAACGCCCCGCATCAAGCCCTACAAGGTCGCGGCGGTGTTCGAGATCGGCATGTCGGAATATGATTCCAGCTTCGTGTTCATGCCGCTGTCGGAAGCGCAGGCCTATTTCAACCGCAACAACGACGTCACCGCGATCGAGATCTTCACCAGCAATCCCGACAAGGTGGAGCAGTTCCGCAAGACCGTGACCGAGGCGGCGGGCCGGCCGGTCTTCCTGGTCGACTGGCGACAGCGCAATTCCACCTTCTTCAACGCGCTTCAGGTCGAGCGCAACGTGATGTTCCTGATCCTCACGCTGATCGTCCTGGTCGCGGCGCTCAACATCGTCTCCGGGCTGATCATGCTGGTGAAGGACAAGGGGCAGGATATCGCCGTGCTCCGGACGATGGGCGCGTCGCAGGGCGCGATCATGCGGATCTTCCTGATCACCGGCGCCTCGATCGGCGTGGTCGGCACGCTGACCGGGTTCGTCGTCGGCTTGCTGATCTGCATGAACATCGAGACCATCCGGCTGTTTCTGTCCTGGCTGACCAACACCGACCTGTTCGATCCGACGCTCTACTTCCTGTCGAAGCTGCCGGCCGAGATCGATGCCGGTGAGACCAGCGCGGTCGTCATCATGGCCCTGACCCTGTCCTTTCTGGCCACGCTCTATCCATCCTGGCGCGCCGCCCGATTAGACCCGGTCGAAGCGCTTCGCTACGAATGAGGCGCTGATGGACGAGCAGGGGGCGGAGGACGTCCCGGTCGTTTACCTCCACGAGGTCAAGCGCCGGTACACGCAGGGTGAGAAGCAGCTGACGATCCTGGACGGCGCCAAGCTGGCGCTGTGGGCCGGGCAGTCGGTGGCGCTGGTGGCGCCGTCGGGCTCGGGCAAATCGACGCTGCTGCACATTGCGGGCCTGCTGGAGAGCCCCGACGAGGGCGAGGTCTATGTCGGAGGCGTGCCGACATCGCAGCTCACCGACATCGAGCGCACCCAGATGCGCCGCACCGACATCGGTTTCGTCTACCAGTCGCACCGGCTGCTGCCGGAATTCACGGCGCTGGAGAACGTGATGCTGCCGCAGATGATCCGCGGCCTGAAGCGTTCGGAGACGGTGAAGCGGGCGAGCGAAATCCTCGCTTATCTCGGCCTCAGCGAGCGCATCAAGCACCGCCCGGCCGAGCTCTCCGGCGGCGAGCAGCAGCGCGTCGCGATCGCGCGTGCCGTCGCCAACGCGCCGCGCGCGCTGCTGGCGGACGAGCCGACCGGCAATCTCGATCCCGGGACCGCCGATCACGTCTTCAATGCCCTGATGCAGCTCGTCAAGGCGACGCGGGTCGCGATGCTGATCGCGACCCACAACATGGAGCTGGCCGGCCGCATGGACCGGCGCGTCTCGATCGTCGGCGGCAAGGTGGTCGAGCTCGACTGAACCGGTTGTCGTCAGGGCTTGATGACCGTCATCCTGAACGGTTCGCGATGCTCGGCGGCGTGGGTGACGGCTTCGTTGGCGTGATCGAGATCGAAACAGGTCGGCTCGAACTGCGTGAGGTCGATTAGTCCGGCCTTGATCAGCCCCACCATCCTGACCGCCGCGCTCGCCGGGTACATCCAGACGCCCTGGATCGTGACGCAGTTGCGCATGATCCAGGGATAGGGGAGCTCGAGGCCGGGGCCGCCCAGCATGCCGACGCCTCCCATCAGCACGACGCGACCATAGGGACGCACCGCCATGATGGCCGGCCGCACGACGTTGGCCGTGACCGACGGCGGCATGATGTCGAGAACGCAGTCGATCGCGCCGGGCGCGGCGCGCGTCATGCGCCGGGCGTCCTCGGTTTCATCGCCGGAGAGTTTGACCGGATGGACTCGGGATCCGAACCTGCGCGTCAGCTCCGCCAGCATGGCGTCGTTGCGGCCGGGCGCTACGACGGCAGCGGCGCCCATGGCGAGCGCGACCGCGACCGCGGCGCTGCCGAACCGGCCGGTGGCGCCGCTGACCAGCACGATTTCTCCAGCCTGCAGTTTGGCGGCGAGAAAGCCGCCATAGGGCACGAGCAGGGTACCGAGCGCGCACCACCGCGCCGCGTCAGCAGGGTCGATGACACCGATCGGTTTGGCATTCTCTGTCGGCACGCGCATGCGCTCGGCAAACGAGCCGTGCCGGAAATGCCGTTGCAGCCTCAGGCCGCCCGGTCCGCGCGCGCTCAGGCCCTGCAGATTGATGTCGGGGGCGATGGCGTTGTCACGCGAGCGCACTGTCGGATCGCAGTAAACCCAGTCGCCGATCGCAAGATGCGTCGCATCGGGACCGAGCGCGCTGACACGGCCGATGCCGCCCGTCCCCGGGATGACAGGCAGCTCCAGCAGATACTGCCGTTCGCCGCTGAACACCTCGTTCGCATAGGACAGCACGCCTGCTGCGACGATGTCGACGATGATCTCGCCGGTGCCGAGCAAGGGGTCCTCGACCTCTTCGACATCGAGCGGCGATCCAAAGCGTTTCAGTACGGCGGCCTTCATGATCCTTCTCCATTCCGCTGGTGGCGAAGGCTCAGCCTGCAGGTCTATGCTTCGCGCTGGAAGGCCTGGTATTATCCTAGGATTGAGGACGCCCAGCCTCGGAACTCGGGCCTGTCGGGAACGAACCATGAGCGATCTGAGACATGTCGAACTCGGAAACTTCCTGCGATCCCGACGCGAGAAGTTGACGCCGCAGGCGGTCGGACTCGCGGCCGGGCGGCGGCGCCGCACCGCGGGTCTACGGCGAGAGGAAGTTGCAGAACTCGCCGGCATCGGTGTCGATTGGTACGTCCGCCTCGAGCAGGGCCGCGCCGTGAAGCCATCGTCCTCGACCATCGACGCGTTGGCGCGCGCCCTGCGCCTCACCCGAACGGAGCATGCTCACCTCAAGGCGCTGGCGCGCGGTCCTGCGCGCAGGCCGTTCGTGCGAGAAGAGGTCCCGGTCCGACTTCGCGAACTCGTGCAGAGTCTCAATCAGCCGGCCTACATCTCAGGACGACGATGGGACGTGCTGGCCTGGAATGCCGCGGCGGATGAGATCTTCGGGTTCTCACGGCTCGCTGACGAGGAGCGCAACACGCTGCTGCTCATGCTGTGCAGGCCGGGCGTGCGCCGGCTGTTCGGTGCGCAGTGGAAGGATCTGGCGAGACGGATGGTCGCGCAGTTTCGCGCGACGTACGATCTGTGGGCAGGCGATCCTGCTTTCGTCGACCTGGTTGCGCGGCTGCGGTCCGGCAGTCGTGAGTTCGAAGAGTTGTGGGCAGCCCACGACGTCAACGCGCTTGCTGCAGGCGAGAAGCTCCTCGAACATCCGAAGAGGGGGCGCGTGAAACTCCGGTATGCGACGTTTCAGTCCAACGACGATCCTGCGCTGAAGCTTGCGATCTACTACACGTGATCGTCGCGGCTTGCTTGCGTACAAGCGTGCGATCAGCGGCGATGACGAATCGCTGCTGGCGTGTGAGAGACCATACATTCGTCGGTTTTGCGTATGATGATGCCACGCATTCGCAAGACAGGTCGTGGTGCCCAGAAGAATTCACGACTGAGACGCAACAGGGTTCCTTCCGTGACGGGGAGTTTCTCGGTCACGATCTTGGCGTAGCCCGCATTGTGGCGCGCGATAGACAGCGGTCACGACTCCTCCATATATCTTATTAGTTGTTTGTTCATGGGGCGGCGAAGTCCCATGAAAACAGGCATTTGAGTGAAACCCCATAAAAGCCGGAAAGAATGCGTCTGATCTGCGCATCAAGTGTTCTCGATGCAGCGCGTGCGAAGGCGCGTTCGCTTCGTCGCGCTACATGTTTTTGAACGGAACAGAGGGGCTTGGGGACCTTGGGACAGCAGCTACGGAGTTCGATGATGAAAACGCTTTTCGGCGCAACGGTGGGGCTCGGCGCAATGGCCGTGGCGGCATCTGCTTTCGCAGCTGATCTTCCAATGAAGAAGGCCTACACCAAGGCTCCGCCCGCCGTCATGGCGACGGTGTACGACTGGAGCGGTTTCTATGTCGGCTTCAACGCCGGCGGCGGCTCCAGTCGCGACTGCTGGAATCTGGTCTCGAACGGCGGCGTTGCCGTCAATCCTGCCGCAAATCGCGAAGGCTGCTCCGGCGGCGGCGGAGCGGCCGTCGGTGGCCAGGTCGGCTACCGCTACCAGATGGCCAACTGGGTGTTCGGCGTCGAGGCGCAGGGCGACTGGGCCAACTTCAAGGGCACGAACCGCAACCTGATTCTTCCGAATGTCAGCGACCGCTCACGCACCAACGGATTCGGCCTGTTCACCGGCCAGGTGGGTTACGCCTTCGACAACATTCTGGGCTACGTCAAGGGCGGCGCCGCAGTCGTCGGCGATCGCTACGACACCTTCACGACCGGCACCAACGTGATGCTCGACCGCGCCAACACGACTCGTTGGGGCGCCACCATCGGTGCAGGTCTCGAATACGGCTTTGCTCCGAACTGGTCGGTCGGCGTCGAATACGACCACATCTTCCTCGGCAACAAGAACCTGAACTTCGTCGCAGCCGCAGGCCAGCCGGCGATGACCCATCGTATCAAGCAGGATGTGGATATCGGGCTCGTGAAGCTGAACTACAAGTTCGGTCCCGGATTCGGGATGATGCGCTGACGATCGTCCATTGCCGACAGCGAGCGTTCGTCGAAGTCATGACTGCGACGAACGCTCGGCTCCGTCTCTCAGCCGCATGGACGGCGGCCTGCGAAAAGGCGCACCGCAGGGCGGCTGCGCCTCAATCCTCTTCGAACTCGAACAGGTTCGGCAGCGGCGCGAACGGATTCGGCGCCGGCGGCCGCGGCTTGATGCGCTGCCTGTGCGGGTAGGGATAAGGCGTCGCGCGCGGGTCGTTGCTGACGCCTGCGAAATAGGGATTGGCGATGCAGTTCAGCAGCCGCCCCGACGCCGTCGCCTGGCACTGCGCATAGGTGTCGAACGTGCAGTTGCTCAAGCCCGGATGCTGATCACCCTGCAGACAGAAAGCATGCCGGACGCCGACGGCCTGAGCCGGGGCATGGGCTGCGACCACGAGGCCGGCCGCGGCCAGGGCCGCAAATAACACGTCACGCATCAACGATCTCCCCTTCATCCCATGACGACAGAATTCGCGCGTGGCGCAGCGAAAGCGATGCGCGAATGTCTCGTCGTGTGTAGTCGGTCGGCCTTCGATTGCAAATCGGAAAGTTCCCATCAACACACTGTGATTGCAGATTAATTTCCGGACATGTCTCGGCGCCTTTCGGAAGCCGTCTGTGACCGAGAGGCTACAGCAATTGTGGCCGACATCGTTAAGAGATGCGGCTGGCCTGGGGGCCAAATGAGACGAGACTGGACCTGTGATGAAGAAACTTGTGTTGATGACGACGGCGATCGTGGTGCTGGCCTCGCCGGCGCTTGCCGCGGATCTCGCCGCGCGTCCCTACACGAAAGCGCCGCCGCCGGTGATGGCTGCGATCTATGATTGGAGCGGCTTCTACATCGGTGCGAACGGTGGCGGTGGCTGGAGCCACAACACCTGGGATCTGGTTGGTGGCGGTCGTGAGGGCTCGCATGATTCGTCGGGCGGCACCGTCGGCGGCCAGGTCGGCTATCGCTGGCAGATGGGGCAGATCGTGTTCGGCGTCGAGGCGCAGGGCAACTGGGCCGACTTCTCCGGCGACAATGTGAGCTCGCTGTTCGCGACCCGTAACCGCACCAAGACCGATGCGTTCGGGCTGTTCACCGGCCAGGTCGGCTATGCCTGGAACAACGTGCTGCTCTATGCCAAGGGCGGTGCGGCCGTGACCAGCAACACGTACTCGATCACGAACGCGACGACCGGTGCGTCGCTCGGCTCCACCGACGACACGCGTTGGGGTGGGGTGGTCGGTGCCGGCCTCGAATACGGCTTTGCGCCGAACTGGTCGGTGGGCGTCGAATACGACCATCTGTTCATGGATCGTCAGACCGTCAGCTTTGGGGCGGCCGGCTCCGACAGCGTCAAGCAGGACGTCGACCTGTTCACGGCCCGCCTGAACTATCGGTTCGGTGGTCCGGTGGCGACGCGTTACTGATAGTCCGCCGACGATCGATCGGCGGATCGAAAGCCCCGGCGCCCTGCGCCGGGGCTTTTTTCGTGGCCGCACGGCGGATTAACCACATGACGCACCCGGCTGGACAGCACCGAACCAGCGCGCTTGACCTGAGAACGAAAAAGGAACATTGTTCTTCTTATGTTCCAGATCGGGGAGGTCTCCATGCTGAAGGTTTTCGTCGAAGAAGCCGCCGCACTGGCGTCGATCACGCTGTTCGTCGGAATGATCGCGCTCTGGGCGCAAATCATTCCGCAGCTTTGATTTTCCCAGGGATGGGTGCTGGGGAAAAGCCGGACAGCGGGAGAGCGGGCCGGACTCGCTGCCGGCCGATCCGATATCATGCGCCGGCGAGTCGGTCGGGAGATCCGGCCATGACGTCGGTCATGGGCCTTCCTCGGGCCTGCACTCCGCCTTTGGAAGCCCTCAGGGAAGTTGCAAGCCGAGCATGTCCAGCGCCGGATTCGTCCATCTCCACGTCCATTCCGCCTATTCGCTGCTGAAGGGCTCGATCAAGATCGCCAAGCTGGGCGAGCTCGCCAAGGCCGACCGGCAGCCGGCCCTGGCCCTGACCGACACCGACAACATGTTCGGCGGGCTCGAATTCTCCGACAAGATGGCGGGCTACGGCATCCAGCCGATCGTGGGCTGCGAGCTCGCGATCGATTTCGGCGACATGGACCCGAATGCGCGCAATGCGGCGGCGGTGGCGCAGCCGTCGCGCATCGTGCTGCTGGCGGCGCGTGAGGAGGGCTATCGCCACCTCATGCGGCTGAACTCGCGGGCGTTCCTGGAGACGCCGACGCATCAGGCGCCGCACATCAAGTTCGACTGGCTCAAGGACGGCGTCGACGGGGTGATCGCGCTGACGGGCGGGCCGGACGGCCCGATTTCGCTCGCGATCCAGCACGACATGGCGGCGCTGGCAGCGCAGCGCTGCGAGCAGCTGGCGAGCCAGTTCGGTGACCGACTCTACATCGAGCTGCAGCGCCACGGCGTCGAGCGCGAGCGCCGTGTCGAGAGCGGGCTGATCGACATCGCCTACGGCAAGGGCCTGCCGCTGGTCGCCACCAACGAGCCCTATTTCGCGACCGCGGACGACTACGAGGCGCATGATGCGCTGCTGTGCATCGCCGGCGGCCATCTGATCGCCGACGCCGATCGCGTGCAGTTGACGCCCGATCACCGCTTCAAGACCCGCGCCGAGATGGCGGTGCTGTTCGCCGACATCCCCGAGGCGCTGGCCTCGACGGTCGAGATCGCCGAGCGCTGCTCCTACCGGCCGCGCACGCGCAAGCCGATTCTGCCGTTCTTTACCGTCGGCGCCACCGGCAGCGACGCCATTGACGCGGCGAGCGCCGAGGCGGCCGAGCTGAAGCGGCAGGCCGAGGAGGGCCTGGAACGGCGCCTGAAGGTGCACGGCATGGCGCCGGGCATGACCGAGGAGGACTATCAGAAGCGGCTGGCGTTCGAGCTCGACGTCATCATGCGCATGAAATATGCGGGCTACTTCCTGATCGTGTCGGACTTCATCAAATGGGCCAAGGCGCACGGCATCCCGGTCGGGCCGGGCCGCGGCTCCGGCGCAGGCTCCCTTGTCGCCTGGGTCTTGACCATCACCGATCTCGACCCGATGCGGTTCGCGCTGCTGTTCGAGCGCTTCCTCAATCCTGAGCGCGTGTCGATGCCGGACTTCGACATCGACTTCTGCCAGGATCGCCGCGGCGAGGTGATCTCCTACGTGCAGCAGCGCTATGGCCGCGATCAGGTGGCGCAGATCATCACCTTCGGCACCTTGCAGGCGCGCGGCGTGCTGCGCGACGTCGGCCGCGTGCTGCAGATGCCCTATGGCCAGGTCGACAAGCTGACCAAGCTGGTGCCGCAGAATCCGGCCGCGCCCGTCACGCTCGCCGCCGCGATCGAGGGCGAGCCGAAGCTGCAGGCGTTCCGCGACGAGGACCCGGTCGTGGCGCGCGCCTTCGACATCGCGATGCGCCTCGAAGGCCTGACGCGGCACGCCTCGACCCACGCCGCGGGCATCGTCATCGGCGACCGGCCGCTCAGCGAGCTGGTGCCGATGTATCGCGATCCGAAATCCGACATGCCGGTCACCCAGTTCAACATGAAGTGGGTCGAGCCGGCGGGCCTCGTCAAGTTCGACTTCCTCGGCCTGAAGACGCTGACCGTGCTCGACGTCGCGGTGAAGCTCCTGAAGCAGCGCGACATCCATGTCGATCTGGCGACCCTGCCGATCGACGATGCGCCGAGCTATCAGATGCTGGCCCGCGGCGACGTGGTCGGCGTGTTCCAGGTTGAAAGTCAGGGCATGCGGCGGGCGCTGATCGACATGCGCCCCGACCGCTTCGAGGACATCATCGCGCTGGTCGCGCTGTATCGCCCGGGCCCGATGGCCAACATCCCGACCTATTGCGCCCGCAAGCACGGCGAGGAGGAGCCGGAATATCTGCATCCGATCCTGGAGCCGATCCTGAAGGAGACGTTCGGCGTCATCATCTACCAGGAGCAGGTGATGCAGGTCGCGCAGCAGATGTCCGGCTATTCGCTCGGCGAAGCCGACCTGCTGCGCCGGGCCATGGGCAAGAAGATCCGCGCCGAGATGGACAAGCAGCGCGTCCGCTTCGTCGACGGCGCTGTCAAGAACGGCGTGCCGAAGGACCAGGCCGACACCATCTTCGACCTGCTCGCCAAGTTCGCCGACTACGGCTTCAACAAGTCGCACGCCGCCGCCTACGCGCTGGTGTCGTATCACACCGCCTACATGAAGGCGCACTATCCCGTCGAGTTCATCGCGGCGTCGATGACGCTCGATCTCAACAACACCGACAAGCTCTCGGAATTCCGCGCCGAGGCGCAGCGCCTCGGCATCAAGGTCGAGCCGCCCTCGATCAACCGCTCAGGTCCCACCTTCGAGGTCAGCGGCAACACCATCTTCTATGCGCTCGCCGCGCTGAAGGGCGTCGGACCGCAGGCGATCGAGATGATCGTCGAGGCCCGCAACAAAGGCGGCCCGTTCACCTCGCTCGCCGACTTCGCGTCGCGCGTCAATCCGCGCGCGATCAACAAGCGCATCATCGAGACGCTGGCGGCTGCCGGCGCCTTCGACTGTCTCGACAAGAACCGCGCCCGCGTGTTCGCCGGCGCCGATGCGATCGTCGCCGCCTGCCAGCGGGCCAACGAGGCCGCGACCTCCGGCCAGAACGACATGTTCGGCAACGCCGCCGACGCGCCGGCGATCATCCTGCCGAACATCGAGAACTGGCTGCCGGCCGAGCGCCTGCGTCGCGAATATGATGCGATCGGCTTCTTCCTGTCGGGCCATCCGCTCGACGACTACGCCGCCGCGCTGAAGCGGCTGCGGGTGCAGAGCTGGGCCGAGTTCTCGCGCGCGGTGAAGACCGGCGCCACCGCGGGCAAGGTCGCGGCGACCGTGGTGTCGCGCATGGAGCGCCGCACCAAGACCGGCAACAAGATGGGCATCATGGGCCTGTCGGATCCGACCGGGCATTTCGAGGCGGTGCTGTTCTCGGAAGGGCTCGCGCAATATCGCGACGTGCTCGAGCCGGGCGCGGCGGTGCTGCTGCAGCTCGGCGCCGAGCTGCAGGGCGAGGATGTCCGCGCTCGCGTGCTGCATGCCGAGCCGCTCGACGATGCCGCCGCCAAGACGCAGCGCGGCCTGCGCATCTTCCTGCGCGACACCAAGCCGCTCGATTCCATCGTGCGGCGGCTGCAGGGACCGGAGGCCGCATCGGGCAATGGCAACGGGGCATCTGCAAAGGGCACTACCGCGCCACCGGCGCCGCGGGCCGCCGCCGGGGAGGGCGAGGTGTCGCTGGTGATGATGCTCGACCTGGAAACCGAGGTGGAGATGAAGCTGCCCGGCCGCTTCAAGGTTTCGCCACAAATTGCAGGCGCCATCAAGGCGGTGACCGGCGTGGTCGACGTGCAGCAGCTCTAGCTCACCGGCGTTCGTTTGCGGATCAGGCGGCCTCGGGGGGCCGTCCCGCGAGCCGAACGCCGGCGATGGAACAAAAAGCTGTGCGTCGGGCTGTACGGACACGCCTCCGTTCAACCGCGGTTCAGCCCTGCTCGCGCTGAATCCGGGGCGGGATGTCTCGAAGGGCTCGAACCGTCATGCGCTTGTCCAAGACCATCGTGTTGTCGAAGACCGTCCTGAGCGTCGCGCTCTGTCTGCTTGCGTTGGCGGCCTCGCTCCTGCCTGCCGCAGCGCAGCAGCCCGCGCCCGAGAAGCGCATCGCGCTGGTCATCGGCAACAGTGCCTATGCCAAGGGCCCGCTGGCGACGACGGCCAACGATGCCGGCCTGATCGCGCAGACGCTGCAAGCGGCGGGCTTCGACGTGATCGGCGCCCGCGATCTCGATGCCGACACGCTGCGCAAAAGCTTTCGCGATTTCATTCACAAGGCCCAGTCGTCCGACGGCAACACGGTCGCGATGGTCTATCTCGCCGGCTATGGCCTGCAGCTCGCGGGCGAGAACTATTTCATTCCGGTCGACGCCAACATCGGCAGCGATGTCGACATCCCCACCGAGGGCCTGCGTCTCAGCGACTACGTTCGCCAGCTTGCCGCGATCCCGCTGAAGGCCGGTGTGGTCGTGCTCGATGCGGCGCGCCAGCAGCCGTTCCTCACCGGCGGTCCGGCGATCGCGGGCGGGCTGGCGCTGGTCGAGCCCGACAACAACATGCTGATCGCCTTCAATGCCGCTCCAGGCACGATCGCCCCGGACGAGACGGGCTCCTACGGCGTCTATGCGCGCTCGCTGGCGGAGATGATCCGCGCCGGCGGCCTGTCGCTGCCGGAGATGTTCGACCGGTTGCGGCTGCGCGTCAACGAAGACACCAAGGGCGCACAGGTGCCGTGGGATGCGCAGAAGATCCAGTCGGCGTTCACGTTCTTCGAACGGGCCCCGGATGCTCCGTCCACGCAGGCCTCGCCCGAGCAGACCGCAGCGTTGCGCGCGCGGCCGATCCGCGAGTTGCCGGTGCAGGAGGCCTACGCCGCGGCGCTGGAGCGCGACTCGCTGCAGGGCTATGAGGACTTCATCGCCGCCTATCCGAACGATGCGCTCGCCCGGCGCGTGCGGGTGATCGTCGCCGCGCGACGCGAGGCGCTGACCTGGCGGCGGACCTATCGCACCGACAGCCCCGAGGCGTATTGGTCCTATCTGAAGCGCTATCCCCATGGTGCGCATGCCGAGGATGCGCGGCGTCGGCTGGCGATGCTGTCGGCTCAGCCCGCTCCGCCGCCGGCCTTTGCGATGATCGACTACGACGTGCCGCCGCCACCGCCCGACGAGGTCGTCTATGTCGAGCGCCCGGTGCTGCTGTTGTCGGATCCCGAGTTCGGCTTCGTGCCGCCGCCACCGCCACCGGTCTATTTCCTGCCGCCACCGCCGCCGGAGTTCGTCGATCTGTCGCCGCCTTACGCGCCGGTCGGCCTGTTCATCCTGCCGCGGCCGGTGTTCGTGCCGATTCCGGTCTATGTCCGGCCGCCGGCCTTCGTAGCGCCGCCGCCGAACAACATCATCTATCAGAACATCCACAACACCACGGTCATCAACACCGTGATCAACCGTCCGGCGCCGCCTGCCGGGCCCGTCGCGACCGGTCCCGCGGCCGGAACGTCTCCGGCCGTGGCGCCGGCGCCGGCATTGCCGCCCGCGGTGGCGCAGCGGGCGTCGCTGATCCAGCAGGGCAAGATCCCGGCGCCGGGACCGCTCGCCAATCCCGCCGGCAGGCCCGGCGGGCCGCAGGCCATTCAGGCCAACGCGCCTCCAGGGGGACCTTCAGGTGGACCTTCGCCCGCCTTGGGCAGGCCGGGGCAGGGGCCGGCCAATGGCAATGCGCTACCGGTGCCGGGCCGCGGCGGCCCGCCGGTCCCGCCGCCCTCCGCCCAGGTTCCCAATCCAAGGTCGCCGGCCTCTCCCTCGCCGGCGCAAGCCCCGCCTGGGCGGCCGGAACTGCGGGCGAGCCGCACCCCGCCGGGCGCACCGGCTGGGCCACCGACGCGGCCGTCCGCAACGCCATCCTCCCCGGTCATGCCGGCGGCCGTTCCGCGCGGCCCCGACGCCCGCCCGCGCATTCAGCAGGCCGCTCCACCGGTCCAGCACCGGGCGCCGCCGCCGTCGACGGCGCGGCTGAGCCCTCCGCCGCCGCCACGACCGCCGGCTGCACCCATGGTCCGGGCGGCTCCGCCGCGGCCGATGCCGCCGCCGCAAGTCATGCGCCCCGCTGCGCCGATGGCGCGGCCCGTACCGCCGCCGCAGATGGCACGTCCGGCTCCGCCGCCGCAGATGGCGCGGCCCGCGCCGCCGCCACAGATGATGCGTCCGGCTCCACCGCCGATGGCGGCCGTCGCACGGCCAGCGCCGCCGCCACAAATGGCGAGGCCCGCGCCGCCGCCGCCTCGTCCGGCGCCCGCGCCGGCCGCTGCGAAGAGGTGCCCGCCGAACGTCCCGCATTGCTGAGCCGTCGCGCATCGGCTCGGCGCGCTGGTTGCAACGCCGGTAGGTTTTCGATATTGGCCGGATCGCCGGATTGATCGATCGTGGGCGCATGACGTCGGCGGCCGACGACGTTTTGCGGGGGCCTCGGTGATATCAGCGTTGGTAGCTCGCGTGCGCGCGCTGTGTTTGCGACGTGCAATCCTCGCCGCCTTGTGCTGCGCCGTCCCGACGGCGTTCTCGCCGCCGGCGGATGCGCAGGCGCTGGTTGGGGCAGAGACCGTGTACGCGTCGGCACCGCCGCGCCTGCTGCAGATCCGCACCCTCGTCGCCGATGCCGGCCGCCAGACCTCGACCGGCTCCGGCTTTCTGGTCTCCGCCGACGGGCTTGCGGTCACCAACTATCACGTCGTCTCGGATGCCGCGCTGGAGCCGAAGACGTACCGGCTGGAATATACCGGGGCCGACGGCACGCAGGGGAGCGTGACGCTGCTCGCGGTCGACCTGCCCAACGATCTCGCGCTGGTTCGCGTCGACAAGCAGAACGCGCCGTTCTTCTCATTCGACAAGGCCGCGCTCGACGGCAGCCTGCCGAAGGGTGAGCGGCTGTATTCGCTCGGCAACCCGCTCGACCTCGGCTTCACGATCATCGAGGGCACCTATAACGGCCTCGTCGAGCACAGCTACAACGATCACATCCATTTCACCGGTGCGCTCAATCCCGGCATGAGCGGCGGTCCCGCCGTCAATGGCCAAGGGCAGGTGGTCGGCGTCAACGTCGCCACGCGCCGCGGCGGCCAGCTCATCAGCTTCCTGGTGCCGGCGCGGTTCGCCGCCGCCCTGCTGGCGCGCGGCCAGGATGCCAGGCCGGCCGCGGCCGATCTGCGCAAGGACGTGATCGCGCAGCTCACGAGCTGGCGCGGTGCTCTCTACACATCCCTGGTCGATACGGGTTTCCGCGACCGCGTGTTCGGGTCCTATCAGGCGCCGGAAACGCGCGCGGCGTGGTTCGAATGCTGGGCCAGCACCAACGCCAGCGCCTCGCCGAAGCCGCGCGCCAGCATCAACTCGACCAGCTGCAAGGCCGAGGCGAGCGTGTATGTCGCCTCCGATCTCAACACCGGCACGGTCGAGGTCAATCACTCCTACGCGAAGTCGATCGACCTCAACTCGTTCCAGTTCGCGACCGTACTGACGCAGCTCGCGCAGCCGCGGCTCACCATGGGCGGCTCGTTCCGCAAATGGTACACGCCGCAGCACTGCCACGAGGATTTCGTCGGCGTCACGCCGGCGGCGGATCATCCGCCGTTGCGGGTGATGTGGTGCGCGCAGGGCTATCGCGAGTTCGACGGACTCTATGACGTCGCGCTGGTCGCGGTGACGCAGGACCACGCCGACGAAGCGCTGGTGTCGCGGCTCAATCTGCAGGCGATCGCCTATGACGACGCGCTCCGGCTCGGCAAGAGCTTTCTCGAACGGCTCCAGGTCGCCCGATGATCTGGATCGAGATTCTTTCCAGGCATCGCGACGTCGCCGGCCGTTTCCGCGTCGATGCGGCCGAGATCACCATCGGCCGCGGCTACGACAATCACGTCATCCTCGATGATCCCTTCGTCGCGGCGCGCCACGTTCGCATCTTCCGTGACGGCGAGGGACGCCTCGTCGCCGAGGATCTCGGCAGCGCCAACGGCCTCTATCTCGACCGCAGCAAGAGCCGGAAGCCGCAACTCGTCCTCGACGGCCTCGAGCCGATCCGGATCGGGCAGACGCTGCTTCGCGTCCGCGACCCCGGCCATGCCGTCGAGCCGGAGCTGCTCGTGGGATCGGAACGCAGCGCGCTGCCGATCGTCGCCGCGATTGCGCTCGGTGGCGTGCTGCTGGCCATCAGCACGATCATGGTCTGGTTCGCGCAGACGACCGAGGCGCATCTGTCCGACTATCTCGTGCCAACGCTCACGATGGCCGGGGTGGTGCTGGCATGGGTCGGCGTGTGGGCGCTGCTGGCACGTTTGTTCTCGGGTCGGTCGCATTTCCTGCGCCATCTCCTGATCGCACAGGCGGGGCTGGTCGGGTTCTGGATCTACAGCGAGTTTGCGCAGATCGCCTCGTTCGCCCTGACGTGGACGACCGTCTTCACGTATGGCTACGTCGTCTCGTGGATCGTTCTGGCGGCGATTTGCTTCCTGCATCTGCGCGAGGTCGGACGCACGCACTTACTCGCCAAGGGCGTGGTGGTCGGTCTGCTGCTCGTCGTCGCGATCGCGGTTCAGACTGTACAGCGCTCGGAGGCGTTTGCGAATTCCGGCCGTCCCAATGTCAGCCACGTGCTGATGCCGCCATCTTTGCGCCTGGTCCCGCTGCGCGACGGGCAGGCGTTCTTCGACGGAATCGCTGATCTCAAGGCAAAGCTCGACGCCGATCGCGCCGAGATGAAGCCCGCTGCTGTGGGGCGTTGAGCACAGTTCCACTCTCTTCTTCCCCGGCGATTGCAAGTTCCCGAGGTTCCGTCCTAGCCTTGCTCCGGGTTTTTACGGGGAGTTGGGACATGAACAGGCGGGCGCTGCTGGGACTGGGTGCGGCACTATTGGTATCAGGATGCCTTACGGGAAAAGAGGGCACCGAATATGCGGTCGTATCCCAGAAGATCGGAGCGCCGCGGCCGGGTCATTCCCGCATCATCATCATGAGCCTGAAAGATTCCTGGTTGGACCGCACCAATTGCGACGCCAAGGTCGACGGCATCGCGCTGAACCGCCTGATGCCGGGAACGTATGCCTATGTCGACCGGCCGGCCGGACCGCACCACCTCACCGCGACCCAAACGCTGTTCCCGGGCGAAACCGTCCTCGACTTCAATACCGAGCCTGGACGGACGTATTTCTTCTCGATCAAGCCCAGCGAACGATCGAGGGCCATGCAGGGTGGTGCCATCATGTTCGGCCTCGTCGGGATGGGCGTCATGGCGGCGGCTTCGTCGGGAGCCGACAACAAGGGGCCCGTCGACCTGGTGCCGCTGCAGGAAAGCCAGGCCAGGACGGCCATGACCGAGCTGCTGCAGGCCGAATAGGCCCATTTTCCTTGCGTTGCGCCAAAATCCGGCTATATACCGCGCCATCTCACACGGAAACTTGGCTCTCCTAGAGGGCGTCCGGTGGCAAGCCGGGCCGTAACGGCCCGTTTTTGCTCACGCGTTTCCGGAGGAACAACCGGAGAATATCCAATGGCGCTGCCTGAATTCACGATGCGCCAGCTGCTCGAAGCTGGCGTGCACTTTGGTCACCAGTCTCACCGCTGGAATCCGAAAATGGCCGATTTCATTTTCGGAAGCCGCAACAACATCCACATCATCGACCTCGCCCAGACCGTGCCGCTGCTGCACACGGCGCTGCAGGCCGTGAGCGATACCGTCGCCAAGGGCGGCCGCATCCTGTTCGTCGGCACCAAGCGCCAGGCCCAGGACAACGTCGCCGACGCGGCCAAGCGCTGCGCGCAATATTTCGTCAATTCGCGCTGGCTCGGCGGCACGCTGACCAACTGGAAGACGATCTCGGCCTCGATCAAGCGCCTGCGCCACCTCGACGAGGTGCTGTCGTCGGGCGAAGCCAACTCCTACACCAAGAAGGAGCGGCTGACCCTGCAGCGCGAGCGCGACAAGCTCGACCGTTCGCTCGGCGGCATCAAGGACATGGGCGGTCTGCCCGACATGATCTTCGTGATCGACACCAACAAGGAAGACATCGCGATCCAGGAGGCCCAGCGCCTCAACATCCCGGTCGCCGCGATCGTCGACACCAATTGCGATCCGAAGGGCATCACTTATGTGGTGCCGGGCAATGACGACGCAGGCCGCGCCATCACGCTGTATTGCGACCTGATCGCACGCGCCGCCATCGACGGCATCTCGCGCGCCCAGGGCGAACTCGGCATCGACGTCGGCGCTTCTGCTGCCCCGCTGGAGGAAGAGCTTCCGGCTGCGGCCGCCTCGACGTTCCAGGGTCTGCCTGGTCCGCGCGGCACCGCCGACGACCTCAAGAAGCTCACCGGAGTGTCCGGCGCGATCGAGAAGAAGCTCAACGATCTCGGCATCTTCCACTTCTGGCAGCTCGCCGAGCTCACCCACGACACCGCGCACCAGATCGGCGAAGAAGTCGGTCTTCCGAGCCGGGCGGATGCCTGGGTCGCGCAGGCCAAGTCGCTCGCCGACGCGTAACACGACGCACCACCACTCTGGCCGGCGCACGGCGCCGGCCATCGCGACTGATCGAGGTATTTCCTGGCAGCGGATGGCGATGGGCCTTCCGCTGCGTCGCGCTTTGGACAGGCAAAAGGACGTTCAACGATGGCAAATATCACCGCAGCGATGGTGAAGGATCTGCGCGAGTCGACCGGCGCGGGCATGATGGATTGCAAGGCCGCGCTCACCGAGGCGGGCGGCGACATGCAGGCCGCGCAGGATTGGCTGCGCAAGAAGGGCCTGTCGAAGGCCGCCAAGAAGGCCGGCCGCGTCGCGGCCGAGGGCCTGATCGGCGCGCTGACCTCGGGCAAGAAGGGCGTGGTCGTCGAGGTCAACTCCGAGACCGACTTCGTCGCGCGCAACGAGCACTTCCAGGGCCTGGTCAAGATGATCGCCCAGGTCGCACTCGACGTCGGCGCCGACGTCGAGAAGATCAAGGCGGCCAAGGTCGGCAGCATCACGGTCGAGGCCGCGATTGCCGATTCGATCGCGACCATCGGCGAGAACCAGACGCTGCGCCGCGCGGCCGGGCTCGAAGTGAGCGAGGGCGTCGTGTCGAGCTACGTGCATGGCGCCGTCATCGAGGGCGCCGGCAAGCTCGGCGTGATCGTGGCGCTGGAGTCGCCGGGCAAGACCGACGAGCTCGCAGCCCTCGGCCGTCAGCTCGCGATGCATGTCGCCGCGGCCAACCCGCAGGCGATCGATGCCTCCGGTCTCGACCCGGAACTCGTCAAGCGGGAGAAGGACGTGCTCGCCGACAAGTACCGTCAGCAGGGTAAGCCGGAAAACGTGATCGAGAAGATCGTCGAGTCCGGCCTGAAGACCTACTACAAGGAAGTCACCCTGCTCGAGCAGGCCTTCATCCACGACAGCGGCAAGTCGGTCGCGCAGGCGCTGAAGGAGGCCGAAGGCAAGGTCGGCGGTCCGATCAAGGTCGCCGGTTTCGTTCGCTATGCCCTCGGTGAGGGCATCGAGAAGGAAGAGAGCGACTTCGCTGCCGAAGTCGCTGCCGCCAGCGGCAAGAAATGACGCACGGCGTCAACGACTGAGTTCAGTCATGATCCGGCGCATGTCTGCGCCGGATCTCAACGCGCGGGACAGGAGAGCATTGGCACATGGCTGAGCCGGTCTATCGTCGCGTCGTGGTCAAGCTGTCCGGCGAGTATCTCGCTGGCCCTCATTCCTTCGGCATCGACCAGCCGACCGTCGATCGCATCGCCGACGACCTCATTGCAGCGCAAAAACTCGGCGTCGAGATCGCCGTCGTTGTCGGAGGCGGCAACATGGTGCGTGGCGTCGAGGTGTCCTCGCAGGGGGTGTCGCGTGCGACCGGTGACACCATGGGCATGCTTGCGACCGTCATGAACTGCCTTGCGCTGGAAGCCGCAATCCAGCGTAAGGGCAAGCCGGCGCTGGCGCTGTCCGCCTTCGTCATGCCGCAGGTGTGCGAGCTGTTCACGCGCGCTGCGGCGCACAAGGCGCTGGCCGAGGGACGCATCGTCGTGCTCGGGGGCGGCACCGGCAATCCCTATTTCACGACAGATACCACGGCGGTCTTGCGGGCGGCCGAGATCGGCGCCCAGGCGGTGCTGAAGGCCACCAATGTCGATGGCGTCTACAGCGCCGATCCCAAGAAGGATCCGACCGCGAAGCGCTTCGACCGGCTGACCCATTCCCAGGCCATCGAAGGCGGCTACAAGGTCATGGACGCCACCGCATTCGCACTTGCCCGCGAAACGTCGCTGCCTATCATTGTTTTCTCGATTGCCGAACCCGCCTCCATCGGCGCGATGCTGCAGGGCGCAGGGTGCGGCACCATCGTCGCGGGGTGAGTCTCGGCGGCCGGTGTTGGACCGGTCGCGCGCCTGCGGTAGAAGCGTATTCGACATAGGAATTCGTCCGGAAGTCGTTCGAGATTGGTCGCCGGCCTTCAAGGAGGCCCGGCAGGACCGGCCGCAGAGCCCCGGTCGTTGCAGAAAGGAAAGCTTGATGTCCACGGACAAGTTCGACCTCAACGAATTGAAGCGCCGCATGCAGGGCGCGACCCAGGCGCTGAAGCACGAACTCAGCGGTCTGCGCACCGGCCGTGCCTCGGCGTCCATGGTGGAGCCGGTCCAGGTCGAGGCCTATGGCTCGCACATGCCGCTGAACCAGCTCGCGACCGTGTCGGTGCCGGAGCCGCGGCTGCTGTCGGTGCAGGTGTGGGACAAGTCGATGGTCAAGGCGGTCGAAAAGGCGATCGTCGATTCCAATCTCGGCCTGTCGCCGGCGACCGAGGGGCAGGTGATCCGGCTGCGCATTCCCGAGCTCAACCAGGAGCGGCGCAAGGAACTGGTCAAGGTCGCGCACAAATATGCCGAAGCTGCCCGTGTCGCCGTGCGCCACGTTCGCCGTGACGGTCTCGACGTCGTCAAGAAGCTCGAAAAGAACCACGAGATTTCCGAGGATGATCAGGAGCGCTTCGCGGCCGACGTGCAGAAGGCGACCGACAGCGTGATCTCGGAGATCGATCAGATGCTGGCGGCGAAGGAAAAGGAAATCCTGACCGTCTGAAGGATGCGCTGGATGTCCAATGCCGCGGCCCCGGTGACGGAGGCGCCGGACCGGTCCGATGGACCGGCCCATGTTGCCATCATCATGGATGGCAATGGCCGCTGGGCTGCGGCGCGCGGGCTGCCGCGCGCGGAAGGACACCGCCGTGGCGTCGAGGCGTTGCGCCGCGTGGTGCGCGCTTCGCATGAACTCGGCATCCGCTATCTCACCATCTTCTCATTCTCGTCCGAGAACTGGTCGCGTCCGGCGAGCGAGATCGGCGACCTGTTCGGCCTGCTGCGCCGCTTCATCCGCAACGATCTCGCCAGCCTGCATCGCGACGGCGTGCGCGTCCGGGTGATCGGTGAGCGCGACGGGCTCGAGCCAGACATCTGCGCGCTGCTCGGCGAGGCCGAGGACCTGACCCGGGGCAATACCAAGCTGACGCTGGTGGTCGCCTTCAATTACGGCTCGCGCCAGGAGATCGCGCGCGCCGCCCAGCGGCTGGCACGCGAGGTCGCCGAGGGGCGGCGCGATCCCGCCTCGATCGATGCCGACGCGATCGGCGCTCGTCTCGACGCGCCCGACATTCCCGATCCCGACCTGATCATCCGCACCAGCGGCGAGCAGCGGCTGTCGAACTTCCTGATGTGGCAGGCCGCCTATAGCGAATTGGTGTTCGTCCCGATCCATTGGCCCGATTTCGACAAGGCCGCGCTCGAAGGCGCGATTGCCGAATTCGGCCGGCGTGAACGCCGTTTCGGCGGCCTCGTGGCGAAAACCGCCTCGTGAGCAAACCCGACACCGCAGCCGCCGGAGACGCCGCCTCGCGCAACGAGGCCGCTCAGCGCAGTCCCGATGCGCAGCCGAAAAAGTCCGCGCCCAGCAATCTCGTGATGCGGGTTGCGGCTGCGCTGGTGCTGGTGCCGCTGGCGCTGGGCGCGGCCCGTGCCGGCGGCCCGTTCTGGACCGCGCTGGTCACGGTCGTTGCGGTCGGCCTGCATCTCGAATGGCTGATGGTGGTCGGCGAGCTCCGAACGGCGCGCGTCGGCACGGCCGGCGCGCTCGCCATCGCGATGGCGGGGATTTGCTGTGCGTTCGGCCTGATCGATTTTGCAATGGTCGTGCTCGCCGTCGGGCTCGTGCTGGTCACGGTCCTTGCGGCAGGCCGCCGCACCTGGGTCGCCGCCGGCTTCGTCTATGCTGCGGCGGCCGAGCTCGCCTCGGTGCTGGTGCGCTTGGATGTCTCCGAGGGATGGCACGCGCTGGTGCTGGTGTTCCTGGTGGTCTGGGCGAGCGACATCGGCGGCTATGTCGCGGGGCGCGGCATCGGCGGGCCGAAACTGGCGCCGCGGATCAGCCCGAACAAGACCTGGGCGGGTGCGATCGGCGGCTTCGCTGCGAGCCTCGCCGCCGCCGCAGCCTGGTCGCTCGCCGGTGCCGGTGGGCTGGGGGGGATGCTGATGCTGGCGGCGCTGTTGTCGATCGTGTCCCAGCTCGGCGACCTCGCCGAGTCCGCGGTCAAGCGGCGGTTTGGCGTCAAGGACTCAAGTCACATCATTCCCGGCCATGGCGGCCTACTGGACCGCCTGGACGGCTATGTCGCGGCGATCGTGTTTGCCGCGCTCGTCGGTTTGCTGCGGGGCGGCCTCGATGGTGTCGGCCGCGGACTTCTGGTTTGGTGACCGGCCCTTCTGACTGGTCGAGATTTTGGTGAAAACATGAGCGCAGTGCCATTGCGGAACAACAAGGCAGGTCTCGCGGAGGTGCGCAGCATCACCGTGCTCGGCGCGACCGGCTCGATCGGCGATTCGACCATGGACCTGTTGCGCGGCGCGCCCGAGCGCTACCGGGTCGAGGCGCTGACCGGAAACAGCAACGTCGATGGTCTGGTGAAGCTGGCGCGGGAGTTCAATCCGCGCTTCGTGGCGGTCGCCGATCCTGCGAGGCTGCAGGAGCTGCGCGATGCGCTGGCCGGCACCGGGATCGCATGCGGGGGCGGGGAGAGCGCCATCATCGAGGCCGCCGCCCGTCCCGCCGACTGGGTCATGGCCGCGGTGTCCGGCGCCGCCGGGCTGAAGCCGGCGCTGGCCGCGGTCGATCGCGGCGCCACGGTGGCGCTCGCCAACAAGGAATGCCTGGTCTGTGCCGGTGATTTCTTCATGCAGCGGGCGGCGCAGGCCGGCGCCTGCATCCTGCCGGCCGATTCCGAGCACAACGCGCTGTTCCAGGCGCTGTCGTCGGGCAATCGCGAGGAGCTGGTCCGCGTCATCATCACCGCCTCGGGCGGTCCGTTCCGCACCTGGGCGCCCGCCGATATCGAGCAGGCGACCTTGGCGCAGGCGCTGAAGCACCCGAACTGGAGCATGGGCCAGAAGATCACGATCGATTCGGCCTCGATGATGAACAAGGGCCTCGAGGTGATCGAGGCGTCGTATCTGTTCGCGCTGGCGCCCGACGAGATCGACGTGCTGGTGCATCCGCAGTCGATCGTCCATGGCATGGTCGAATTCTCCGACCGCTCGGTGGTGGCCCAGCTCGGCGCCCCGGACATGCGGATCCCGATCGCGCATTGCCTCGGCTGGCCCGACCGCATCAAGGGTCCGTCCGCGCGGCTCGATCTGGCCAAGATCGGCACCCTGACGTTCGAGGCGCCGGATTTCGAGCGCTTCCCGGGTTTGCGGCTCGCCTATGAGTCGCTGCGCACCGGACGCGGCGCGACAACGGTGTTCAACGCCGCCAACGAGGTCGCGGTGGCGGCCTTCATCGCCGGGCAGATCCGCTTCGGTGCGATTGCCCGTCTGGTCGAAGCGACTCTCGAGCAATGGACGCGATCAGGTAATCTGGCACCGCTCAGTTCGGCGGACGACGCGATCGCCATTGACCATGAGGCACGAAAAAGCGCCGCGGGCCTCTTGCCTCAAATCGCCGCAAAAGCATCTTAGTGGGTCGGACGGGCCTCCGGCCCGCGGGAAGGTAATCGGATGACCGAATTTTTCCACCATATTTTCAATACGTTGAGCAACGGCCTGCTCGGCACCATCATCCCCTTCCTGTTCGTGCTGACGATCGTGGTGTTCTTCCACGAGCTCGGCCATTTCCTGATCGCGCGCTGGGCCGGCGTGAAGGTGTTAACGTTTTCGCTCGGATTTGGTCCGGAACTGATCGGTTTCAATGACCGGCACAACACCCGCTGGAAGATCTCCGCCATTCCGCTCGGCGGCTATGTGAAGTTCTTCGGCGACGAATCCGAGGCCTCGACCCCCTCGACCGAGGCGCTGGCCAAGATGACGGCCGAGGAGCGCGCCGACAGCTTCCATCACAAGACCGTCGGACAGCGCGCGGCGATCGTCGCCGCCGGCCCGATCGCCAATTTCATCCTCGCCGTCGTCATCTTCGCCGGCATGGCGCTGTATTACGGCAAGCCGAACACGACCCCGCGGGTCGATGCGGTGCAGCCGGACAGCGTCGCGGCCGCCGCCGGCTTCAAGACCGGCGACGTCATTGCCGCGATCGACGGCCGGACGATCGAGACCTTCGCCGACATGCAGCGGGTGGTGTCGGTCAATGCCGGCTCGGAACTGTCCTTCCTGATCAAGCGCGATGGCGCGGAACTGACGCTCAAGGCGACGCCGGCGCTCAAGGAGGTCAAGGACCCATTCGGCAACAGCCACCGCATCGGCGTTCTCGGCATCCAATACAACGCCAAGCCGGACGAATCGCGGGCCATCCCGGTCGGGTTCCTCGAATCGATCAAGTTCGGCTTCGAGCAGGTCTGGTTCATCATCGCCACGACCTTCAAGTTCATCGCCTCGCTGTTCGCCGGCAGCGGCAGCGCCGGAGATCTCGGCGGACCGATTCGCATTGCCCAACTTTCGGGCCAGGCGGCGAGCCTGGGGTTCCAGGTTCTGGTCAATTGGTGTGCAATGATTTCGGTCTCGATCGGGCTTTTGAACCTGTTTCCGGTTCCGCTGCTCGATGGCGGGCACCTGCTGTTCTACGGATTCGAGGCGGTCCGCGGCCGGCCGTTGTCCGAACGGGCCCAGGAGATGGGGTTCCGAATCGGCCTGGGTCTCGTCCTGATGCTGATGGTCTTTGCGACGTATAATGACATCCTGCACCTCGCGGGGTCCTGAACGCGGCATTTTAACGACGTGGCCGTTGGGCAACGTTTTGAAACGAATTTGAAAATTGGGAGACATCCAGCGTTTGCCGCCGTGACCAAATTGGCTACAAGCGATCGACAAATGGGAATCTGTCGGTTTCGGTAGGGGTACCGGAACCGGCGTCGGAATAAGGGCGCGTAGCGCATGAACTTCGGATTGCGGGTGCGGGGGGGCTTGGCGGCCGCCTTTATCATGTTCGCCGGCTCGGCGGTTTTGCCGCTGGCGAGCGTGGTCGTTTCGTCGCCAGCTGCTGCTCAAACGGTCAACTCGATCGAAGTGGTCGGCAACCGCCGTGTCGAGCTGGAAACAATCCGCTCATATTTCAAGCCGGGTCCCGGCGGCACGTTGGACGCCGGCCGCGTCGATGACGGCCTCAAGGCGCTGATCGAGACCGGCCTGTTCTCGGACGTGAAGATCAACCGTCAGGGCGGGCGGCTGATCGTGACCGTGGTCGAGAACCCGGTCATCGGCCGTGTCGCTTTCGAGGGCAACAAGAAGGTCAAGGACGAGCAGCTCCAGTCCGAGGTCCAGTCGAAGCCGCGCGGAACCCTGTCGCGCCCGATGGTCCAGTCCGATGCCCAGCGCATCGCCGAGATCTACCGCCGCTCCGGCCGTTATGACGTCCGCGTCACGCCCGAAATGATCGAGCAGCCGAACAACCGTGTCGACCTGATCTTCACGGTCGAGGAAGGCGCGAAGACTGGCGTGAAGTCGATCGAGTTCGTCGGCAACAACGCCTTTTCGTCCTACCGCCTGAAGGACGTCATCAAGACCCACGAGACCAACCTGCTGAGCTTCCTCGGCTCCGGCGACGTCTACGACCCCGACCGCGTCGAGGCCGATCGCGACCTGATTCGCCGCTTCTACCTCAAGAACGGCTATGCCGACGTGCAGGTGGTGGCCGCGCTCACCGAATACGATCCGGAGCGCAAGGGCTTCCTCGTCACCTTCAAGATCGAGGAAGGCCAGCAGTACCGCGTCGGTTCGGTCGACTTCCAGTCGTCGATCTCGACGCTCGATGCGACCACGTTGCGCGGTTATTCGCGCGTCAGCGTCGGCTCGCTCTACAACGTCGAGAACATCGAGAAGTCGGTCGAGGAGATGCAGATCGAGGCCTCGCGGCGCGGCTATGCCTTCGCGGTGGTCCGTCCGCGCGGCGACCGCAACTTCGAGGCTCATACCGTGTCGGTGGTGTTCGCCGTCGACGAGGGCCCGCGCACCTATATCGAGCGCATCAACATCCGCGGCAACACCCGCACCCGCGACTACGTTATCCGCCGTGAGTTCGACATCTCCGAGGGCGATGCCTACAACCGCGCGCTGGTCGACCGTGCCGAGCGCCGCCTGAAGAACCTCGACTTCTTCAAGGACGTGAAGATCTCGACCGAGCCGGGCTCGTCGAGCGACCGCGTCATCCTGGTCGTCAATCTCGAGGAGAAGTCGACCGGCGACTTCTCGATCTCCGGCGGCTATTCGACCACGGACGGTGCGCTGGCCGAGGTCTCGATCTCCGAGCGCAACTTCCTCGGCCGCGGCCTGTTCGCCAAGGCGTCGGTGACCTACGGCCAGTTCGCCCGCGGCTACTCGCTCTCGTTCGTCGAGCCCTATCTGCTCGACTACCGGGTCGCGCTGGGTCTCGACCTCTATCAGCGCCAGCAGCTCGCCAACAACTTCATCTCCTACGGCACCAAGACGCTCGGCTTCAGCCCGCGGCTCGGCTTCCAGCTGCGCGAGGATCTGTCCTTGCAGCTGCGCTACTCGATCTACCGCCAGGAGATTTCGCTGCCGCAGACGCTGTCCGACTGTAACAACGTCGCCGCAGGCACCCTGATCGGCAACCGCTTCGTGCCGTTCAACCCGACGCCGGCGTTCATCAATGCCAATGGTATTGCCGATCCGAACGGCGGCCTGGGCTGTTTCGCCAATGGTGAAGCCTCGCTGCCGGTCCGCCAGGAGCTGGCGAACGGCGCGACGCTCACCTCGGCGCTCGGCTACACGCTGAACTACAACACGCTCGACAACAACAAGAACCCGACCGACGGCCTGCTGATCGACTTCAAGCAGGACTTCGCGGGTGTCGGCGGCGACGTGTCCTACCTGAAGACCGCGTTCGATGCGAAGTACTTCACCCCGCTGGTGTCGGACATCGTCAGCATCGTCCATCTGCAGGGCGGCATCCTGAACAAGATCGGCAACAACCAGCTGCGCATGCTGGACCACTTCCAGATGGGGCCGAACCTGGTTCGCGGCTTCGCCCCCAACGGCATCGGTCCGCGTGACATCAACCCGTTCGGCACCCAGGATGCGCTGGGCGGCACCAAGTACTGGGGCGCTTCGGTCGAATTCCAGATGCCGTTCTGGTTCCTGCCGAAGGAAGTGGGCCTGAAGGGTGCGGTTTATGCCGACGCGGGCGGCCTGTGGGGCTACCAGGGACCGACATCGTGGGCAGCCACGGGCGAGGTCAACCAGCCCGGCTGTGCCAAGCCGACGCGCAATCCCAACAACGCCGGCACCTGCCTTGGCTTGCAGTTCGACGACCAGAACACGGTCCGCAGCTCGGTCGGTGTGGGTCTGGTGTGGGCGTCGCCGTTCGGTCCGCTGCGCTTCGACTACGCGATCCCGCTCACCAAGGGCCAGTTCGACCGGACCCAGGAGTTCCGGTTCGGTGGCGGCACCACGTTCTAAGGCTTGATCATCGGAGCCTTGGACCAATCGGGTCTGGATTGATCGAATCCGGGTTGGCGCAGGGCAACCATGCCGGTGTAAGAGATGGGAGCTCGGTTCCGGGACACCGGAGCCGGGCTCTAACGTTTTGTCCTGAGAGTGCGACGGATGGCCCAGCCGACCTTCTTCCAACCTCCACCGCCTACGACGCTGGCGGCAATCGCGGCGGCTGCCAAGGCCACCCTGGTCGACGCCTCACGCGGAGAGCAGGTGATCAAGGGACTGGCTTCGCTGGATGAAGCCGGGCCGATGCATCTGGCGTTCTTCGACAACCTCAAATACGCCGACCAGCTCGCCGGCACCAAGGCCGGCGCCTGTCTGGTCAGCCCGCGCTTCGAGGCGCGGGTGCCGGCGCATGTCGCAGTGATCAGGGCCAACCAGCCGTTCCGCGCTTTCGTGCAGCTGGCGCGCGAATTCCACGCCGATGCGCTGCGGCCGCAGCCCTGGCTCGGTGACGACGGCATCTCGCCCCAGGCGATCATCGATCCCAGCGCGCGGCTGGAGGACGGCGTGATCGTCGAGCCGCTGGCGGTGATCGGCGCCCATGTCGAGATCGGGGCGGGGACCATCGTCGGCGCCGGCGCCGTGATCGGCCCGCACGTCAAGATCGGGCGTGACGGCAATGTCGGCGCCCGCACCGTCATCCAATGCGCGCTGATCGGCAACGACGTGCTGATCCATCCGGGCTGCAGCATCGGCCAGGACGGTTATGGCTTCATCTTCTTCGGAGCGGACGGTCACACCAAGGTGCCGCAGACCGGGCGGGTGATCATCCAGAACCATGTCGAGGTCGGTGCCGGCACGACCATCGATCGCGGCAGCCTGCGCGATACGGTGATCGGCGAGGGCACCAAAATCGACAATCAGGTCCAGATCGGCCACAATGTCACAATCGGGCGGCATTGCCTGCTGGCGGCCCAGATCGGGCTGGCAGGAAGCCTCACGATCGGCGACAACGTCGCGCTCGGGGCGAAGGTCGGCATCAACAATCACCTCACGATCGGCGATGGCGCACAGGTGACCGCGATGAGCGGCGTCAAGGACGACATCCCGCCGAACGGGCGGTGGGGCGGCTTCTTCGCCAAGCCGACCAAGCAGTGGTTCCGCGAGATCGTTGCGGTGGAACGGCTGGTACGTGATCAGGCAGCGAGCAGGGACGAAGGACGGGAGTGATGGAGGAGTCACCCATCAGGTTTGCGGACATCGACATCAACGAGATTCTCAAGACGCTGCCGCATCGTAACCCGTTTCTCCTGATCGACCGCGTGAAGAACATCCGCGCCGATTACAGCGGCATCGGCGTCAAGAACGTCTCTTTCAACGAGCCGTGCTTCCAGGGCCATTTTCCGGAGCGGCCGGTGTATCCGGGCGTGCTGATGATCGAGGGCATGGCGCAGACCGCGGGCGTCATCGGCATCAAGTCGGTCGAGGGCACGGAAAAGCCGCGAGCGGTGTATTTCCTCACCATCGACAAGTGCAAGTTCCGCAAGCCGGTGCTGCCGGGCCAGACGATCGAATATCACATGCGCTCGATCGGCCGGCGCAAGACGATGTGGTGGTTCCACGGCGACGCGAAAGTCGATGGCGTGGTGGTCGCGGAAGCCGATGTCGGCGCGATGCTGACCGACTGACGCGCGGTGAGAGAAGTTGATTGCGTCGAGATGAACAAGATTGATCCCACCGCCCGCGTCGAGGACGGCGCCGTCATCGGCGACGGCACCGTCATCGGACCCTACTGCATCATCGGCCCCAACGTCGTCATCGGGACGAATTGCCGGCTGATCAGCCACGTCCAGATCATGGGGCATACGACGCTCGGCGACGACAACGTCATCTCGCCGTTCGTCGTGCTCGGCGGCGCGCCGCAGGATCTCAGCTATCGCGGCGAGCCGCACCGGCTGGAGATCGGCTCCGGCTGCACCTTCCGCGAAGGCGTGACGATGAACATCGGCACCACCAAGGGCGGCGGCCTGACCAAGGTCGGCAATGCCGGGTTCTTCATGAACAACGCCCATGTCGCCCATGACTGCGTGGTCGGCGACAACGTGATCTTCGCGACCTCGGCGACGCTGGGCGGTCATGTCGAGGTCGGCGATGCCGTCTACATCGGCGGCCTCTCCGCCGTGCATCAGTTCACCCGCATCGGCCATGGCGTGATGGTCGGCGGTGTCTGCGGCGTGCGCGGCGACATCATTCCCTACGGTCTCGTCAACGGCCAGTACGCCGCGCTCGAAGGCCTCAACGTCATCGGCATGAAGCGCCGCAAGTTCACCCGCGAGCGGCTCGCCACGGTGCGTGCGTTCTATCAGAAGCTGTTCCACGGTCCCGGCGTGTTCGCGGATCGTATGGCCGCCGTGCGTCCGCTCGCCGGCGAGGATCCGGCCATCGCCGAAATCCTGGCCTTCATCGATGGTGGCCGCCATCGCGCTTTGTGCCTGCCCGAGATCGGCAGGCCGGCAACCGAGCATTGAGCGCCATGGCTGCGCAGGCCGCCGCGACCGACCCGCCGATCGGCTTGATCGCCGCGGGCGGAGTGCTGCCGTTCGCGGTCGCCGACGCGATCGTCGCGCGCGGCCGGACGCCGGTGCTGTTTGCGCTGAAGGGCATCTGCGATCCGAAGCCGCTGGCGCGCTTCCGTCATCACTGGATCGGCCTCGGCCAGCTCGGCAATGCCTTGCAGCTGCTGAAGGCCGAGGGCTGTCATGACCTGATGTTCATCGGCAATCTCGTGCGCCCCGCAGTGTCGGAGATCCGCTTCGACTGGGGCACCCTGCGCGAGCTGCCCTACATCTGGTCGGCGTTTCGCGGCGGCGACGATCATTTGCTGTCGGGCATCGGGCGCATCTTCGAGCGCCACGGCTACCACATGATCGGCGTCAAGGATGTCGCACCCAATCTGCTCGTTCCGGAAGGACGGCTGACCCGCAGCGGCCCGAACGATCTGGTGAGCGGCGACATCGCCAAGGGCCTTGCCGTGCTGCGCGCCATGGCGCCGTTCGATGTCGGGCAGGCGGTGGTCGTGATCGACGGCCACGTCGTGGCGCTCGAGGATATCGAGGGCACGGACGGGCTGCTGGCCCGCGTGGCGCGCCTGCGCGCCGATCGCCGCATCCGCTCGGCCGCCGGGCATGGCGTCCTGGTGAAGGCACCGAAGGCCGGCCAGGACCTGCGCTACGATCTGCCGACCATCGGCCCGCGCACCGTCGAGGGTCTCGCCGGCGCCGGCCTCGCCGGCATCGCGGTCGCCGCGGCCTATACGCTGCTGGCCGATCCGCAGGAGACGGTGTCGGCGGCCGATCGCGCCGGCGTGTTCATCACCGGTGTCACTGCGTGACGGCGCGGCCGCCGGCCGACCCGGCTATGCGCAGGATCTGCCTGGTTGCGACCGAAGAGTCCGGTGATCGTCTCGGCGCCAGCCTGATGAAGGTGCTGCGCCAGCGCCTCGGCGACGGCGTCGAATTCTCCGGCGTCGGCGGCCGCGGCATGACGCGCGAGGGGCTCACCTCGCTGTTTCCGATCGAGGAGCTCTCGCTCGTCGGCTTCACCGGCGTACTCAAACAACTGCCCAAGATCCTGCGGCTGATCCGCGGCACCGTCGATGCGATCGTCGCGGCGCAGCCCGACGTGCTCGTCATCATCGACAGCCCCGATTTCACCCAGCGCGTGGCGAAGCGCGTTCATGCCCGTGATGGCGCAATCCCGATCGTCAACTACGTCGCGCCGACGGTGTGGGCCTGGCGTCCGGGCCGGGCGCGCACGATGCGCGGCTATGTCGATCACGTGCTTGGCCTGCTGCCGTTCGAGCCGGAGGCGTTTCGCAGGCTGGGCGGGCCGCCCTGTACCTATGTCGGCCATCCCCTGATCGAACAGCTCGCGAGCCTTCGCCCCGCTGCGGCGGAGCAGGCGCGCCGCGATGCCGAGCCGCCGGTGCTGCTGGTGCTGCCCGGCAGCCGCCGCAGCGAGGTCGCGCGGCACATGGCGGTGTTCGGCGAGACGCTGGCGCGCCTGCGCGCGCAGGGCGTGGCGTTCGAAGCGGTGCTGCCGACGACGCCGCATCTCGAAGCCACCGTCAGGGCAGGTGTTGCCGATTGGCCCGTTGCGCCTGCGATCGTCATGAGCGAGGCCGACAAGCGCGCCGCCTTCAGGACCGCGCGCGCCGCGCTCGCCAAGTCCGGCACCGTGACGCTCGAACTCGCACTGTCAGGCGTGCCGATGGTCACGGCCTATCGCGTCGGCGCGGTCGAAGCCTTCATCCTCCGACGCCTCGTCAACGTGCAGTCGGTCATCCTCGCCAATCTCGTGATCGGCGACAACGTCATCCCGGAATTCCTGCAGGAAGCCTGCACTGTCGACAACCTCGCGCCCGTGCTCGTCGACCTCCTGAGCAACGGCCCGATCCGCGCCCGCCAAGTCGACGCCTTCAATCGCCTCGATACGATCATGGCGACCGGCGCGGCCTCACCGAGCGTGCGCGCCGCCGACATCGTGCTGGCGACGATGCGCGGCGGACGGCAGGGAACATCCTGATTAGTTTGCGTCGGCTGTAGGGTGGACCAAGGCGCGCCCATGCTGTCTCCCGATGCGAGATCGTGGTGGCCCCGTGCCCACCGTCTCGCGCCGCAGCGCGTAGCCCGATGGTGGGCACGCTGCCGCCTGCGGCGGCCGCTTTGCCCACCCTACGGCTGCTCCTCACTTGTTACTTCTTACTTCGATCCAAACACCGGCTGGCCACTGCAGCCGCTCGCGAGGCAAGCCTCGCGCAGTCGCATCCAACCGCAAACAAACAGGCCCGTCCAGCGTGCTGGACGGGCCTGTGATGATTGATCCGGGGTGCTCGGATCAGCCGCGCTTGTCCATGTCGACATAGTCGCGGGTCGCGACGCCGGTGTAGAGCTGGCGGGGACGGCCGATCTTCTGCTGCGGGTCCTCGATCATCTCGCTCCACTGGCTGATCCAGCCGACGGTGCGGGCGACGGCGAACAGAACGGTGAACATCGAGACCGGGAAGCCCATCGCCTTCAGCGTGATGCCCGAATAGAAGTCGACGTTCGGATAGAGCTTGCGGTCGATGAAGTACTGATCGCTGAGCGCGATCTTCTCCAGCTCCAGCGCGACCTTGAGCATGTGATCGTCCGCGTGGCCGGTCTCCTTCAGCACCGCGTGACACATCTTCTGCATGATCTTGGCGCGCGGGTCGTAGTTCTTGTAGACGCGATGGCCGAAGCCCATCAGGCGCACGTCGCTGTTCTTGTCCTTCACCTTGGCGATGAAGTCCGGAATCTTGTCGACGGTGCCGATCTGGGCCAGCATGTTCAGCGCGGCCTCGTTGGCGCCGCCATGCGCCGGGCCCCACAGGCAGGCGATGCCGGCGGCGATGCAGGCGAACGGGTTGGCGCCCGAGGAGCCCGCGATGCGCACCGTCGAGGTCGAGGCGTTCTGCTCGTGGTCGGCATGCAGGATGAAGATCTTGTCCAGCGCGTCGGCGAGCACCGGGTTCGGCTTGTACTCCTCGCACGGCACCGCGAAGCACATGTGCAGGAAGTTCTCGGCGAAGGAGAGCGAGTTCTTCGGATACACGAACGGCTGGCCGATGGTGTATTTGTAGGCCATCGCCGCCAGGGTCGGAATCTTGGCGATCATCCGCATCGACGCGATCATGCGCTGCTTCGGATCGTTGATGTCGGTGGAGTCGTGGTAGAACGCGGCGAGCGCGCCGACCGAGGCCACCATGACCGCCATCGGATGGGCGTCGCGGCGGAAGCCCTGGAAGAACCGGGCCATCTGCTCGTGCACCATCGTGTGATGGGTCACGCGATAGTCGAAATCCTGCTTCTGCGCCTTGGTGGGGAGCTCGCCGTACAGCAGGAGATAGCAGGTCTCCAGGAAGTCGCCCTTCTCGGCGAGCTGTTCGATCGGGTAGCCGCGGTATTCCAGGACGCCGGCGTCGCCGTCGATATAGGTGATCTTGGACTGGCAGCTGCCGGTGGAGGTGAAGCCGGGGTCATAGGTGAACATCCCGGCCTGGGCGTAGAGCTTGCCGATGTCGATGACGTCGGGGCCCACGGTGCCGCTCAGAATCGGAAGATCGAAATTCTTGTTGCCGACGGTGAGGGTCGCGGTCTTGCTTGCGGAGTTTGCGTCCATCGTTTGTCCCCGATGCGATCGTTAGGCTTGGCCCTTGTTCTTTGTGAGAGATGGCAGGGCGGGTGGACCTTATCCAGTCCGGTGGCTTTGACATTCGCGTCAATGATGTTCGCACCGAGTGTCGCCGCGAAGACCTTAAGCGAAGGTCAAATCCGAAACCGTACTGGAATCTTATACTTACCTACGAGTGTCCGTCGGCTCTCACAGCCGTCGACGGGGTCGCCGCGACGCGTCATGAGTGTCAGAGCCGGACACCGGTCGGTGCCGCACAGATGCGTATCGTATTGCCCTGTGCGCTGCAAGATGGGGGCGATGAGACCTTATGAGGTGGCCTGGTCCTGAAGACGGCCCAGGGATTCGTCGCGCCCCAGAATTGCCAAAACGTCGAAAATACCGGGCGACGTGGTCCGCCCCGTCAGCGCCGCGCGCAGCGGCTGGGCCACCGCGCCCAGCTTGAGATTGTTGGCCTCCGCAAACGCACGTAGTGCGGCCTCCGTGGCCGGTCCGCTCCACGGTTCGACCGCCGCCAGCGCTCCGTGCAGCCGCCCGATCAGCGCGCGGCTGTCCGGCGTCAGCAGGGCTGCGGCCTTGGCGTCGACGGCCAGCGGCCGCTCGGCGAAGATGAAGGCGGCGCCGTCGATCAGCTCCAGCAGCGTCTTGGCGCGCTCCTTCAGGCTTGGCATCGCCTGGGTGAGCTGCGCGCGGGTGGCGTCGTTGAGCTTGGCCTTCAGGGCCGCCCCGTTCGGCACGTAGTTCAGCACGTCCTCGAACTGGCGTACCAGCGCTGCATCGTCGGCGTGGCGGATATAGTGGCCGTTGAGGTTTTCCAGCTTGGCGAAGTCGAAGCGCGCCGCCGAGCGGCCGATCGCCGGCAGGTCGAACGCCGCGATCATCTCCTCGGTCGAGAAGATTTCCTGGTCGCCATGGCTCCAGCCGAGCCGCACCAGGTAATTGCGCAGCGCCGACGGCAGGTAGCCCATGGCGCGGTAGGCATCGACGCCGAGCGCGCCATGGCGCTTCGACAGCTTCGAGCCGTCGGGCCCGTGAATCAACGGGATGTGCGACATCGACGGTACCGTCCAGCCGAGCGCGTCGTAGATCTGCTTCTGGCGCGCGGCGTTGATCAGATGGTCGTCGCCGCGGATGACGTGGGTGACGCCCATGTCGTGGTCGTCGACCACCACGGCCAGCATGTAGGTCGGATTGCCGTCGCCTCGCAGCAGAACGAGATCGTCGAGGTTCTCGTTCTGCCAGACCACGCGGCCCTGCACCTGGTCCTCGATCACGGTCTCGCCGGTCAGCGGCGCGCGCAGCCGGATCGTCGGCTTGACGTCATCCGGCGCCTCCTTCGGATCGCGGTCGCGCCACAGGCCGTCATAGAGCCGGGTGCGGCCCTCCGCGCGCGCCTTCTCGCGCATGGCGGTCAATTCTTCCGCCGTGGCATAGCAGCGATAGGCCATGCCGCTGGCGAGCAGCTGCTCGGCGACCTCGCGATGGCGCGCGGCGCGGCTGTATTGGTAGATGACGTCGCCGTCCCAATCGAGCTCGAGCCATTTCAGCCCGTCGAGGATGGCCGTGATCGCCGCATCGGTCGAGCGCTCGCGGTCGGTGTCCTCGATTCTGAGCAGCATCTTGCCGCCGCGGCCGCGCGCATACAGCCAGTTGAACAGGGCCGTCCGGGCGCCTCCGATGTGGAGGAAACCGGTCGGGGAGGGGGCAAAGCGCGTGACGATCGGGGAGGTCATGGGCGGCAGCACGAAATCCAGGCAGGGGCTCAAGAGGGCGGGGGGTGTATAGCAGGCCTATCGCATAACTAAAGCCTTCCTTGGGGGAAGCGGATTTGGCAGATAGGCTTCCAGATTCCGGAGCAGGACATTCTTGATGACCACGACAGACAATGCGGCGACGGCAGAGGCAGGGCGCGACTTCATCCGCGACATCGTCCAGGCCGATCTCGACAGCGGCAAACACAAGGCGGTCGTCACCCGGTTCCCGCCGGAGCCGAACGGCTACCTGCATATCGGCCATGCCAAGTCGATCGGTCTCAATTTCGGCATCGCCAAGGAGTTCGGCGGCCGCTGCAATCTGCGTTTCGACGACACCAATCCGACCAAGGAAGAGCAGGAATACATCGACTCCATCCAGGCCGACGTGCGCTGGCTCGGCTACGACTGGGGCGACAACCTGTTCTTTGCCTCGGATTATTTCGAGCGGCTCTACGATTGGGCGGAAGGCCTGATCAAGGCCGGGCTTGCCTATGTCGACGACCAGACGCAGGAGGAGATCCGCGCATCGCGCGGCACGCTTACCGAGCCCGGCAGGAACAGCCCGTTCCGCGACCGCTCGGTGGAGGAAAATCTCGCCCTGTTCCGGCGCATGAAGGCCGGCGAATTTCCGAACGGCGCGCGCGTGCTGCGCGCCAGAATCGACATGGCCGCCGGCAACATCAACCTGCGCGACCCCGTGCTGTACCGGATCCTGCACGCCCATCACCCGCGCACCGGCGACACCTGGAAGATCTATCCGAGCTATGATTACGCTCACGGCCAGTCGGATGCGATCGAGGGCGTGACGCATTCGATCTGCACCTTGGAATTCGAGGATCACCGGCCGCTCTACGACTGGTTCCTCGACAAGCTGCCGGTGCCGTCGCATCCGCACCAGTACGAATTCGCGCGTCTCAATCTGACCTACACGCTGCTGTCGAAGCGCGTGCTGACGCGTCTCGTCCAGGACGGCCACGTCTCCGGCTGGAACGATCCGCGCATGCCGACCGTCGCGGGATTGAAGCGGCGTGGCGTGCCGCCGGCGGCGGTGCGCGAATTCATCAAGCGCATCGGCATTGCGAAAGCCAACAGCATCGTCGACGTCGGCATGCTCGAATTCTGCATTCGCGAGGAGCTGAACCGCACGGCACAGCGCCGCATGGCGGTGCTGCGTCCCTTGAAGGTCGTGATCGAGAACTATCCGGAAGGCCAGATCGAGGAGCTCGAGGCGATCAACCATCCCGACGATCCCACAGCCGGCACGCGCAGGATCGCCTTCGGCCGCGAGCTCTACATCGAGCAGGACGACTTCATGGAGAACCCGCCGAAGAAGTTCTTCCGCCTGTCGCCCGGCACCGAGGTGCGGCTGCGCTACGCCTATTTCATCAAGTGCCGCGAGGTCATCAAGAACGAGGCTGGCGAGATCGTCGAGCTGCGCTGTACCTATGATCCGGCGACCAAGGGCGGCAACGCGCCCGACGGCCGCAAGGTCAAGGCCACGATGCACTGGCTGTCGGCCGCGCAGTCGCTGAAAGCCGAGATCCGTATCTACAATCAGCTGTTCGCCAATCCGAGCCCGAACGCGGCCGACTTCACCGCCGACCTCAATCCGAACTCGCTGGAGGTGCTGACCGATGCGCGCATCGAGCCGGCGATCGCGGCGAGCAATTCGATTGAGCCGATGCAGTTCGAGCGCCAGGGCTATTTCGTCCGCGATCCGGACTCGACGCCGGACAAGCTCGTGTTCAACCGCACCATCGGCCTTCGCGACACCTTCGCGAAGGAAGTCGCAAAGGGCTGAGGCGAGCGGAGACGGCGGGACGCGTGCAGATCAGTCGATCGCGTCCTGCCCGGCGTCGGTCAGTGTCGGCACGCCGTCACTGACGTCGACGAGTCCGCGCTCGGCGAGCAGCGAGAGGTCCTCTTCGGCAACGGGGGATAGCGCAAGCCGCCGGGCCTTGATGTCCCGGAGCGCCCAGCGCAGATGAATCGCCTTCTCGAGCGCGAGATCGGCGAAAGGATTGCGATTGTCGTAGGTGTCCATGACTCGCTAACCCGCAGCGCCGCCCGGGGTTCCAGTGCACCGTGCGACGCATTGTGGTGATTCCCGTTTCGTTCCGCTAGGCGTGCTCGCGCCCGGTCCGGTAGCCTCATCCTCCTGTCGGTTGCGGGTGGTGTGGGCAATGGCGGAGCCGGTCAGGCCGCCAGGATGGCGTCGCGGGATCGTGGGCGTGATGGCCGATGTCTGGCCGCCGCGCGGCGCGCTGGCCGGCGGCTGGCCCGCGATCGGCGCCGGCGCGTGGTCGTCCTTCGCGGCCCGGCTGCAAGGCTGGGCGCGGGAGGAGGCGGGCGCCGGGCGGCTGCTCCCCTGGGTGCCCGTTGCGTTCGGTGCCGGCATCGCGCTGTACTTCGCGGCCGACCACGAGCCCGTGCTGTGGGTGAGCGCCGCCTTGGCGCTCGTGCTGGGGGCGGTGGCCGTGCTGATGCGGCGGCATGCGCTGTTTCCGGTCGTCGTGATGATCGCCGCCGCCGCGTCCGGCTTTGCGGTGGCGACGGTGAAGACGGCGCGCGTGGCGCATCCGGTGCTGGCGCGGCCGCTGTATTCGGTGGCGCTGTCCGGCTTCGTCGAGGCGCGTGACATCCGCGAGCGCAGCGACCGCATCGTGCTGCGCGTGTCATCGATGGAGAGCCAGCGCAGCAGCGTGAGCCTGGCGCGCGTGCGGCTTGCGGTGCGCAAGGGCACGGCGCCCGACGTCGGCAGCTTCGTGCAGATGAAGGCGCGGCTGCTGCCGCCGCTGGCGCCGGTGCGTCCCGGCTCCTACGATTTTGCCCGCGACATGTTCTTCCAGGGCATCGGCGCCTCCGGCTTCGTGATGGGGTCGATCGCCACCGTGACGCCGCCGCAGCAGGGCGGCTTCGGCCTGCGCTATGCGGCGGTCATGCAGGGCCTGCGCGACACGATCGATGCGCGCATCCGCGCCCGGCTCGACGGCGACGAGCGCGCCATCGCCACCGCGCTTCTGACCGGGCGGCGCGACGCCATCACGCCCGATGTCAACGACGCGATGTTCGTCTCCGGCCTCGGCCACGTGCTGTCGATCTCCGGCTATCACATGGCGGTCGTCGCCGGCGTCGTGTTCTTCGCCGTGCGTGCGCTGCTCGCGCTGATTCCCGGCCTCACCGTGAGCCACCCGATCAAGAAATGGGCGGCCGCCGCGGCGCTGGCTGCGGCGGCGTTCTATCTCCTGCTGTCGGGCGCCGAGGTCGCGACGCAGCGATCGTTCTTCATGACCGCGGTGGTGCTGATCGCCGTCATGGTCGATCGCCGCGCCGTCACGTTCCGCACGCTCGCGGTGGCCGCGATGATCGTGCTGGTCGCCGCTCCCGAAGCGCTGGTGCATCCGAGCTTCCAGATGTCGTTCGCAGCGACGCTCGGCCTCGTCGCGCTGGTGCAGTTCGGCCTGCCGAGACTGTTCGCGACGCCGGACAGTTCGACCGCGCAGCGCATGGCGCTGTGGGGCGGCCGGGAGCTTGCGATGCTGCTGCTGGCCTCGCTGATCGCGGGGCTGGCGACGACGCCCTATGCCGCGTTCCATTTCCACCGCGTCACGCCCTATGGCGTGCTGGCCAATCTTGCCGCCATGCCGGTGGTCTCGGTGCTGGTGATGCCCGCCGGCCTGCTGGGGCTGCTCGCGGCGCCGTTCGGCCTCGACGGGCCCTGGTGGACGCTGATGGGGCTCGGCATCGACTGGATGATCGCGGTGACGCGCTGGGTGGCGGCGCTGCCCGGCGCCGTCGGCCGCATCCCGGCGTTCGGCATCGGCCCGCTGATCCTGGCCAGTCTCGGGCTGATCCTGATTGGCCTGCTGCGCACGCCGCTGCGCTGGTCGGGCGCCGTCGTGCTGACCGCGGCGACGCTTTGGGCGGCCGCGACGCCGCGGCCGGACATCCTGATTTCCGGCGATGGACGCGGCGTGGCGGTGCGCGGCGGCGATGGACGGCTGCACGTGATGCGCACCGGCAAGGACGTGTTCGTTACCAGGGAATGGCTCGCCGCCGACGCAGACGCACGGCTGCCGGCCGACGCGTCGCTCGGGGACGGCGTGTCGTGCGACGAGGCCGGCTGCGTGGTGGCGATGTCAGACGGCCGCTTCGTCGCGATGGCGCTGCGCGCCGATGCGCTGGGCGATGATTGCGTCCGCGCGGCGCTGGTCGTGGCCGCGCGCGCCGCGCCGCCGTCCTGCGCCGCTGCGGTGATCGATCGCCGGCGCCTGCAGCAGCAGGGCGCGCTGATGCTGACGCGCCAGGGCCACGGCTTCGCGGTCGCGCCGGTGCGTGCGGCGAGCACCGACCGGCCATGGTGGCCGGCGCCTCAGGATGCCGGCGAGTTCGAAGCGACGCTCACGCCGCGCGCGGCACCGCCGCGCAGCCAGGACGCAACGCCGCCGGAGACGGAGCAGGGCGAGGAGGATTAATCGGTTCGAATTTCAGCCCCCGCGCGGGCGGCTCCCGGTTTCGGCAAGAGCCGGCCGCGAGTCGCTTGCGTCGTTTGCGCGATCCGAAGCGTGTGGTCCGATCAGCGCGTCAGGTGATGCTGATGCGGCGGATCGGTGATGTCCCTGTGGTCTGAACCTCGTCCGCGATGTCCGGGCGGCGGTCGGCCGGCTGCTTGGTGACCGGCAATTGCAGCACGGTGACGCGCTGGCCTTCGCAGAGCTGCGTCACCAGCACGTGGCGGCCGTCGGCGAACTCGATCGCGTCATGATGGCGATCCGGGATGTGCTTCTCGATCGTGTTGAACTTGGCGACGCGCTCGCGGATGGTCCGGGTCCACAGCCAGCGGCTGTCGTAGCGGACGTCCTCGGCAAACGCGAGCTCGGTGCCGGGCAGCATGCAGACGGCGACGGTCGGCTCGCTTTCCAGCGCGAAGCCGCGGGTCGCGGTGCCGCGGAACGTCGTCGATATCAGCGTCTCGCCGACTTTGGCAGGGCGGGACGCAACGGCATGGAGGCTGTAGTCACACATCGGATCGCTCCTCGCTGAGAGATAGCCGACCCACGCTCCCCCCGGACAGGCGCAGGCCTCTATCAGAGTGGACATCAGGAGCGATGTTAGCGCGCGCTTCGCGGCAATTCTGCGCTGATCTGCATGGCGTGTGCCCGCGCGCGATCACAAGCGTTTGAGCGTTCGGCGCTGCACATCGGGCTACACCTCATGAGGTGCATTCGCGTGACTTGATTTTGTGCGGCGGGCGAGACGTGCATACGCTCGCGCCGCCGCGCTGGCTTTGAATTGCCTTCGGACGTGCGCCGCCTGCGCGGCCGCGATCAGTACTTGCGATACAGGCCGATCAGCTTGCCCTGGATCTTGACCCGGTTGGGCGGCAGGATCCGGACCTCATAGGCGGTGTTGGCCGGCTCCAGCGCGATCGACGCGCCGCGGCGGCGGAAGCGCTTCAACGTCGCCTCCTCATCGTCGATCAGCGCCACGACGATGTCGCCGGTATCGGCGGTCTCGTTGCGCTGGATCAGCGCCATGTCGCCGTCGAGAATGCCGGCATCGACCATCGAATCGCCGCGCACCTCGAGCGCATAGTGATCGCCATTGCCGAGCATGTCGGCCGGCACGCTGATGGTGTGGCTGCGCGTCTGCAGCGCCTCGATCGGCGTACCCGCGGCGATGCGGCCCATCACTGGCACCGCGACCGGGCGTTCGCCGTCGTCGAGCGCAGGTGTCGAGGTGCGCACCTTGCCGAGATTGCCTTCGATCACCGACGGCGTGAAGCCGCGGCGGTTGCTCGCAGCCTGCGACAGCTCGGGCAGCTTGATCACCTCGATGGCGCGGGCGCGATTCGGCAGCCGGCGGATGAAGCCGCGTTCCTCCAGCGCCGTGATCAGGCGATGGATGCCGGACTTCGAGCGCAGATCGAGCGCGTCCTTCATCTCGTCGAAGGACGGCGGCACCCCGGCTTCCTTGAGCCGTTCATTGATGAACCGCAGAAGTTCGTACTGTTTGCGCGTCAGCATCTCGACTTGGTCCCCGGTTGATGTCGTCCGACTCCGTGAGCTCTGAAATCCCGGAGCGCGTGAGCGTCGGACGGACTATTCGTGTCGCCCGCAACATACTAAAAACAAATCATGAACGGACACTATCTGTTCGATGTGTGTTCCGCAATCCTTAAAATATGATAAATGGGGCCGGGCTTTGCCGGGGGGAGCCGGCTCGCGCGGCGGTCACTCGGGCAGGCGGAGAATCTCGCACGGGCTGCCGGCCGGCGCCTTCGGCGCGAAGGCCGGACGGATCACCAGCGCCTGCGATAGCGCGAGATTCCCGAGCAGCGACGAATCCTGCTGCGTCACCGGCGTTGCGATCAACGTGCCGTCGGCGCGTTCCTCGAGCTGTGCCCGCAGATAGTCCTCGCGCGAATCGTTCGCTCCGAGCTCGCGGCCGAGCAGGGCGGTCTCGCGCGGCATCCGCGCCTCGTCGCGACCGAGCAGGCGCCGAATCAGCGGCACCAGGAACAGGATCGCGCAGACATAGGACGACACCGGGTTGCCGGGCAGGCCGATCACCCTCATGCCGCCGAGCCGGCCGTGCATCATCGGCTTGCCCGGCCGCATCGCGATCTTCCAGAACGCCATCTCGGTGCCCTCGACTTCCAGCGCCTGCTTGACCAGGTCGTGATCGCCGACCGACGCTCCGCCGGTGGTGACCAGGATGTCGGCGTCGGCCTCGCGCGCGCGGCGGATGCCGGAGACGGTGGCATCGAGCGTATCGGCGGCAATGCCGAGATCGATGGCGGCGGCGCCTTCGCCGCGCACGAGCGCGCGCAAGGCGTAGCCGTTGGAATAGACGATCTGGCCCGGACCGGGCGTCGAACCCGGCATCACCAACTCGTCGCCGGTGGCGAGCAGCGCCACCTTCGGCCGCCGCCGCACCGGCAGGGCCGGATGGTTCATGCTCGCGGCCAGCGACAGGTCGCGGTCGCTGAGCCGGCGCCCGGTCTTGAGCAGCACCATGCCTTCGTGGAAGTCGACACCGGCGGGGCGGATGTGCCGGCCCTTGATCGCCGGCTCGGTGATGACGACGTGGTTGCCGTCGGCAACCGTGTTCTCCTGAATGATGACCGTATCGGCGCCCGCGGGCACGACGCCGCCGGTGAAGATGCGCGCCGCCTCGCCGGGGCCGATGGCGCGATCGAACGGCCGCCCCGCCGCGACCTCGCCGATCACCGTCAGCCGCGCCTGCGCCGTGCCGGCATCGGCCGCGCGGACTGCATAGCCGTCCATTGCCGACATCGCCTCGGGCGGCTGCGTCCGCAGCGCCGCGAGGTCACGCGCCAGCACCCGGTGAAACGCCTCGTCCAGCCCGACCTGCTCCTCGGCCAGCGGCTCGGCGCCGGCGAGCACCGCGGACAACGCATCGGACACCGGCATCAAGGCCATCAGAGTTCCTTCGGACGGAGGCGGGGGACGACTCGAAAGAGTCGCGTTCTAACCGAAGGTTCAACTCGGGGCCAAGAGGTTAGGATCCAGGACGTTAAGGCTCGCGCGTTCGAGCGTGTGCCGGCATGGGTGGAGACGCATGATTCCTGCCCTCCCTGCGATGCCGTCGGCCGGCAGCATCGGCAAGGCTATCCGGCAGCGATGCGGCAGGCGGCGCGCTCGGTCGTGTGCAGGATCTGCGCGACCGTGTTTCTGAGCCAGACCGAGGCCGCATCACGATCCAGCTGCAGCGGCCAGACCATCGACACCGCCGGCAGCCGCAGCTTCAACGGCGGAGGGCAGAGCGCCAGCTCGAAGCGCGGCCCGTACAGCCTCGCCATCCGGGTCGGGATCGTCGTGATCACGGGCGAGGCGGCCACGGTCGCCAGCACGCTCAGGAATTCCGAAGAGGCTGACACCACGTTGAGCTCGGTCTCGATCTCGTCCAGCGCCGCCTCCAGGCAGCCCTGCAGGCTGTTCGTCAGCGTCACCAGCGCGTGCGGGAGCGACAGGTAGTCGGCCAGACTGATCGGCATCTTCAGCGCGATGTGCTTGGGATTGTAGACGCAGCTCAGCGCCTGCTCGAACAGGAGCTGGGATCTGTGCCGCTGGACGACCGCCTCGAAGCAGCCGACCGCGAGATCCAGCGCCCCCTCGTCGAGCAGCCGGTGCGCCTCGTTGCGCTCCGTCGGACGGCTGATGAGCCGCAAGCCGGGCGCCGAGCGACGCAGCACCGCCGTGAGTTCGGGGATCAGCAGCAGCTCCACCTCGCTGGAAAATCCCAAGCGGACGGTGCGCTGCTCCGTTGCCGGATCGAACGCCGGGGTCGCGTGCAACGCGGCCTGCATCTGTCCCAGCGCGGCACGAACCGGGCCGGCGAGCCACGCGGCGCGCGGCGTCGGCTGCATCACGGTGCCGACGCGGACGAACAACTCGTCCTGCAGCAGCACGCGAAGCGTCGACAGCGAATGGCTCATCGCCGGCTGTCCCACCTTGAGGCGCGCAGCTGCGCGCGTGACGCTGCGTTCCTGCATCAGCGCGTCGAACGCGACCAGCAGATTGAGGTCGAAGGAACGAAGATCGAAGTGGTCGATGGACTGCATGAGCTGGATCGATTTGAGGAATGTAAGACCTAGTCCTAGATCTCGCTCGAGACAAGGTCATCGTCGGATCGAGGCAGCCAACCATGCAAGACAGCACGACCTATCGCGTCGGGGACGCCACCGTCACCAGGATCTTCGAGATCGGCCTCGATGCCGTCGAAGGCGCGTTTCTGTTTCCCGGCATCGACCCCGACAGCATCGCCCGGGAACGCAGCACGATCGGGCCGGGATCGGTCGATCCGCGAACGGGGGCGTTGCGCCTGAGCATCCATAGCTGGCTGGTGCGGACGCCGGAGCGCGTGGTCCTGATCGACACGGCGACGGGAAACGACAAGGAGCGGCCGGGTGCAGCGGTGCTGCACCGTTTGAACGAGCCGTTTCTCGACCGGCTGCGGGCGGAAGGCGTCGGCCCCGCCGATGTCGACCTCGTCCTGATGACGCATCTGCACGCCGATCACGTCGGCTGGAATACGCGCCTCGCCAATGGCCGCTGGGTGCCGGCGTTTCCGAACGCTCTCCATCTCTTCTCCGGCCGCGAGCACGCTTATCTGGCGGCGCTGTCGGCCGGCGACGGCTCGGATGCCGCGATCAGGAATGCGGCGAGGCTCGGCCCGATGCTGCATCCGCCGCTGCCGGGGGTCTACGAAGACAGCGTCCGGCCGATCGTCGAGGCAGGCCTCGCGCGGCAGGTCGTGGTGGACGGCTCGGAGGTCGCCGACGGCTTCCGCTTCCTGCCGAGCCCCGGTCACAGCATCGATCATGCCTGCATCAGCTTCACCTCGCGCGGCGAGCGCGCGCTGTTCTGGGGCGACGTGATGCATCATCCGCTGCAGGTCGCGCGTCCGGACTGGAACTCGGTCTACTGCGAATTTCCCGAAGCGGCGCCGACGTCGCGCCGATGGGCGATGAACCACGCCGCCGAGACCGGCTCCCTCGTGTTCACCACCCACTTTGCCGAATCCTCGGCCGGCCGGATCAGTCGCGACGGCGACCGGTTCGCATGGCACTTCGTTTGAGCTGACATCATCATGACCATGACCAACACCGCCTCGTCTTCACCGCGCGTCGTGTCCGAGAGCCGGCTGATCGCCGGCCCGGAGCCCGATGTGCAGATTCACCTCATCAACAAGCGCCTCGCGGATCTGCCGGGCTTCTCGGCCGAGCGCACGCTCGTGATGATGCACGGCGCGACCTTCTCGTCAGCGAGCCTGTTCGACGTGGCCGTGGCCGGCGCGTCCTTCATGGACGTGCTGGCCCGAGCCGGCTACGACGTCTGGGCCGTCGACGCGCGCGGCTATGGCGGCTCCAGCCGGCCGCCGGAGATGGCGCGGGCGCCGGAGCAGGGCGCGCCGGTGGTGACGGCGCGCACCGCGCTCCAGGATTTTGCCGCCGCCGTCGACTTCATCTGCCGGTCCCGCGACATCGTCGGCGTCAACGTGCTCGGCATGTCCTGGGGCGCCACCATCGCCGGCGCCTTCGCGAGCGCAGCCGACGCGAAGGTCGAGAAGCTGATCCTGGTCACGCCGCTCTGGCTGTCCAAGGAGCCGCTGCGCATCGATGCCGGCGGGCCGCTCGGCGCCTACCGGATCGTCATCCCGCGCGCCTTCGAAGCCGTGTGGCGTGGCGCGGCCCCGGAGCATGCGCGCCGCCAACTGATCCCGGACGGCTGGTTCGAGAGCTGGGAGCAGGCGACGCTCGCAACCGACCAAGGCTCGCCGCACGCCGGCGCAATCCGTGCACCGTCCGGCGCGGTGCAGGACGTGCGCGTCCATTGGACCGCCGACCAGCCGGTCTATGATCCCGGCACGATCGGCTGTCCGGTTCTGGTGCTGTCGGCGGAGTGGGACGCCGACGTCCGGTTCGACATGGCCCACGACCTGTTCGCGCGGCTGGTGCGCGCGCCGTACAAGCGCCTGGTCGAGATCGGGCAGGCGACCCACATGGTTCTCATGGAACGCAATCGGCGGCAGGCCTTCGATGCGGTGATCGGATTTCTCGACGAGCGCGTTACTGCGGCGAGCTGATGGTGCCCTGGAGAGATGGTCAGTGGCCATGAGCCGCCCACCGTGCCGCGGACAAGATCGTCGCGATTCCGGCCAGCGCGCACCATCTTCATATGCGCGCTGGCCAGACCACCAGAAATTATAGTTTCACGCCGACGCTCGCCAGGAAGCTTTCCATCCGGTTGTCAACCTCAGCCTTCGTCTCCGCCCACGCTGGGAACGACTGGAGAAGATTGTCGTGCCAAGCGATGAGGTTTGAGTATTCCTTGAACGGAAACTTCGCACGATCCGCCTGGGAGAAGGGCGCCGCAATATCAATGTCGGCAAAGGTCAATGCATTGCCAACCATGAACTTGCGGCCTGCAAGATGCTGGTCGAGTACCTTCGCTGCGGCGCGAATCTTGCTCTCGGCAGACTCGATCAGGGACTCGTCCTTCGGTGCTCCCATGACCGTCTTGCCGACGCGCTCATCGAAAATGGTGGTGGCAAAGGTGCGCCATTGTTCGCCCGACCAGAACATCCACTGAAGGACCTGGAAGCGCTCCTCCTGGGTGATACCGATCAGCGGCGAATTTACTTTGTTGGCGAGATACAGATTGATCGCTGAAGATTCCCAGAGAATGGTGTCTCCATCCTCCAGAACCGGAGTCAGACCGTGGGGATTGAGACGTGATTTGAACTCGTCGGTTTGGCTCTCGCCTTTGAAGAGGTCAACGTTAACGCGTTCGAGTTCGATGCCCATGATCTTCGCAGCCGTGTTCACGCGACGCAGGCTGCCCGACCCCGCATCACCATAGATCTTGATTGCCATAACTTTTGCTTTCGGTTCCGGGCCCGTGAGCGGGCGGCCGAACGCCATTTCTCATATTCGCTTGGCGAATGACATTAACGCCTGTAGAATGCTATCTATTCCTTATAGGAATGATTGAAGATTGCTTGCGTAGCGAGGCCTCATCATCCAGCTCGATCGACATTCCATCCGGATAAAGAGCGAGATAGCCGGCGATGTCGCCAACCGCTTCGAAGGGTGTCTCGTAGGTCCACACGCTGTTCAGCCCGGACTCTCCAAGGACATCTCGAACAGGCGGATGCGTTGCTTCCGCAAGCGCAAGAGCGCCCCTCGTTTCTGCGATGTGAAGCGTTCCTCTTCTGACGACAATCATCGATGACCATCCGCCGACGGTGATGGGATGATTTGCGTCGGGAGTCGATATGTTGCGGTCGACTATGAAGGTGTCCTTTCGCCCGCAGATCTACGTCATCTAAACAAGCAGGTAAGATCGGAAAGGGCTATGCCTCTAGTCCGGAATAAAAGTGATGGATAAACTCGACGCGATGCGGATGTTCGTGCGCGTCGTCGAAAGCGGAAGCTTTTCGCAGGCGGCGCGTGACCTAAACGTCAGCCAACCGACGGTCAGCAAACAGCTCGCGGCGCTTGAAGCGCGGCTCGGGACATGCCTCCTCGCGAGAAATTCCCGTGCTCTTGCCGTGACACCCGCAGGACAGGACTATTACGAGGCCACCGTCCGTATTCTTCAGGATCTCGACTTCGTCGAAGAGAGACTCCTCGAGGGGCAGTCGGCCCCTTCGGGGCTGGTCCGCGTGACCCTCTCGCCAGCCTTCGGGAGGATGTTCGTGATCCCTCGGCTATCGGATTTTCGGAATCGTTTCCCCGACGTCGCGATCGAGATGGAAGTCTCCGGGAGGCACGTCGACCTCATCGAGGAGGGAATGGACGTCGCAATCCGTATCGGTCGGCTGTCCGATTCAGCACTCGTCGCACGGCGCATCGGCGACATGCGGATGATAACCTTGGCCTCCGCCGGCTATCTTGCCCAACACGGCACGCCGCAAACGTTAGACGAGCTGCGCACTCACCAGCGTATCAGCTACGTCTACCAGGGTGATATCATTGGGTGGGGTTTCCACGTAGACGGCCGACAGGTCACGGTCGACGGTGGGGGAGCGTTCCGCACGAACGACGCCGAGCATGTCCGCGGCGCGGTCCTCGCGGGCCTCGGCATCGCCCACCATGCGAGTTGGTTGTTCACGGATGTGCTGGCCTCCGGCGAGGTTGTACGAATTCTTGACCAGCATGCGCCGCCGCCCTTTCCGATCAACGCAGTGACCGCTGCCGGACGGCGCATGCCCTCCCGGGTGCGGCAGTTCATCGACTTTCTCGCTGCGATTTGCGCCGAGGAACCGGAATTAGAGGTAGGCGGCGGCTAAAGCGTCAGGCGGATCCCAGCAATGCGAGTGGTGCAACCGGGCCGGCTTGATACCGCCGAGCCAGGCGTCCGCCGCCCCGGCGAAATTACCCTTCGCTTTTTCGGAAACATCCGCTGAGTTGATTTGGTCCCGTGCTCGACAGGAGGAGCGCGTCGCGATCGTCACGGAACGTGGAGCGCGGGATGCGATGGCCGCAGGATGCTGCAGCGTGTCGGATGGCACCCGGACAACGGCAGCCTGCGGACGTGAAGTCGCGTGGTCCCATCACGGCGCAGAGTCCTGCACGAACCATAGCGGCGGTTGCGCGACATCGGGCACGACACCCGCGTCGGATACGGCGCAGTTCGGGGCTACGTACAACTATCTGCCGGTGAACGACATGCCCCGCGACGATCCGTGCCCGGTGCTGTCGCCGGAGCAGCAGGAGAAGCTGCGCAAGGAACTGGCCGCCGCTCGCGATCGCCAGATACCTGCTTCGGCGAAGGCCGCCACGGACAAACCTGCGGCCAAGCCCGCCGCGAAATAGATTCGAACCGTGCGACCGGCCACCGCGGCAAAGGTCTAGGCCGGCGGCTGAAAACTCTTCAGCGTGCGGTTCTTGTAGTCGTAGAATTTGCCGGTCTCGGTCCAGGACGGCAGGCACATCTGTACGATGGAGTCCGCGACCTGCTCGGGAGTCTCCAAGGTCATCGGGTCCTCGCCGGGAAACACCGTGGCGCGCATGCGGGTGCGGATCGGTCCCGGGCTGAACAGGTTGACGCGGAGCGGCGTACGCTCGGTCTCGTGGGCCCAGACCCGCGCCAAGGTCTCCAGCGCCGCCTTGGTCGCGGCATAGGGCCCGAGATAGGCCTGCGCCTTGTGGGCGGCACCGGACGTGACGAACACCGCGCGGCCGGCGTCGGAGACCTTCAGCAGTGGCTCCATGCAGCGGATGAGCTGGAAGTTGGCAGTCAGGTTGACCGCGACGACGTCGTTCCACGGCTTGAGGTCGATGTGTCCGAGCGGCGAGGACGGGCCGGGCACGGCGGCATTGCCGACGAGGATGTCGAGCTTGCCATGGCGCTCGTGCAGCGCCGCGCCGAGCCGGGCGATGCCGTCGCTGTCGGTCATGCTGAGCGGCACCAGCGTGGCGCCGTTGCCGGTGTCTTTCCGGATCTCGTCGTCCAGCTCTTCCAGCCCGCCTTGCGTGCGCGCGACGGCGACGACATGCGCGCCAGCGCGGGCCAACGCCCGTGCGGTCGCATGGCCGATGCCGCGCGAGGCGCCGGTGACGAGGGCGATACGATTGGCGAGGGGAAGGGTCATCACAACATCTCTCAGGCGTCGTCCCGGCCTTGAGCCGGGATCCATCACTCCGCGGCGGTTATGAGGGAGTTGGCTGCCTGTGGCTAGTCCTGCCGGCCAACCCACGGCCGGTGGCTACGATCCCGGCGTTCGCCGGGACGCCTCTCAATACGCGTGTCATTCCGGGTCGAGGCCGCAGGCCTCGACCCCGGAATCTCGGAGTGGGACTGACATCAACAAGCCGGGGATTCCGGGTTCGATGCTGCGCATCGCCCCGGAATGACGTCGCGGGGAGAGAGCCTCAGCTCGCCTCGGCCAGCAGCGACAGCTGGTGCTGGGTCGGCTCCACCATCGCCTGGTCGGTGAGGTGGGTCGGATAGCTGCCGGTGAAGCAATGGTCGGCGTATTTCGGCGCCGCCGGGTCGCGCGCCGGCTCGCCCATCGCACGGTACATGCCGTCGATCGACAGGAACGCCAGCGAGTCGGCGCCGATCAGCTCGCGCATCTCCTCGAGCGAATGTGTTGCCGCGAGCAGGCCGCCACGGTCCGGCAGGTCGATGCCGTAGTAATCTGGGTAGAGGATCGGCGGCGACGCGAGGCGGAAATGTACCTCGGTCGCGCCGGCGTCGCGCATCATGCGCACGATCTTGCGCGAGGTGGTGCCGCGCACCAGCGAATCGTCGATCAGGATGATGCGCTTGCCTTCGATCGCGGCGCGATTGGCGGAGTGCTTCATGCGCACGCCGGACTCGCGGATCGCCTGGGTCGGCTGGATGAAGGTGCGGCCGACATAGTGATTGCGGATGATGCCGAGCTCGAACGGCACGCCGGAATGTTGGCTGTAGCCGATCGCTGCCGGTACGCCGGAATCCGGCACCGGAACGACGACGTCGACGTCAGGATGGCTCTCGCGCGCGAGCTGGGCGCCGAACGCCTTGCGCACCTCGTAGACCGAGCGGCCGCCGACCACGGAATCGGGGCGGGCGAAGTAGATGTATTCGAACACGCAAGGCCGCGCCGGCTTCGGCGGGAACGGCTTGTGGCTGTGCATGCCGGTGTCGTCGAAGATCACGACCTCGCCCGGCTCGATGTCGCGGATATAGCGGGCGCCGATCATGTCGAGCGCGCAGGTCTCGGACGCCAGGATCGGGCAGCCTTCGAGCTCGCCATAGACCAGCGGGCGGATGCCCAGTGGATCGCGGGCGCCGATCAGCTTCTTGTTGGTCATGCAGACCAGCGAATAGGCGCCTTCGATCGCACGCAGCGCTTCGATGAAGCGGTCGATGAAGTTGGTGCGGCGGGAATGCGCGACCAGATGCAGGATCACCTCGGTGTCGGTGGTCGACTGCATGATGGCGCCGGCGCGCACCAGTTCGCGACGCAGCGTGAGACCGTTGGTGAGGTTGCCGTTATGGCCGACCGCGAAGCCGCCGGCGCCGAGCTCGGCGAACAGTGGCTGCACATTGCGAAGGATGGTCGCACCGGTCGTCGCGTAGCGGACGTGGCCGATCGCGGCGTTGCCGGGCAGGCGTTCGATCACTTCGCGCCGGGAGAAGGTGTCGCCGACCAGGCCGAGGCGGCGTTCGCTGTGGAAGCGCGCGCCGTCATAGGAGACGATGCCGGCGGCCTCCTGGCCGCGATGCTGGAGCGCGTGGAGGCCGAGCGCGGTGATCGCGGCGGCATCATTGTGCCCATAAATGCCGAACACGCCGCACTCTTCGCGCAGCGTGTCTCCATCGAGGTCGGGGTCTCTGGTGTAGGCTTGAGGTCCGAAGTCCAGATCCGCGTGGGAGTCCGTATGGGCTTCGCCGGAAGAATCGTGGTGCTGGTCCATCGCGCCTCTCTTCTGGGCTGGCTTACTTGGCCGCGGGTTTCTCGATCAGCTTCTTCAAGCTGTCGCGGGCAGGCTTGCTGTACCCATCGCCGCCAGCGGGCGGCTCGGAATCAGTCTGTTCGTCGTCGGGCTTGTTCTTCTTGAATTTCTTTAAAATGGTGTTCTCGGGATCATCAGGCAAGAGCGACATCAGCCAATCCCCGGTTCCCTGCAGGACCACACGGGATTTTGCACCGGTGACCCAGTCCGGGCGCTGTTTGTCGGGCACCAGCCAGCTGAAGAACAGGAAGGCGACCACGACGATCAGCAGGCCGCGGCCCAGTCCGAACAGGAATCCGAGGGTGCGATCCAGCGCGCCGATGCGCGAATCGAGGATCATGTCGGAAATCTTGACCGTGATCACCGAGACGATCAGCAGGGTGCCCACGAAAGTACCGGCGACGACGACGACGCTGGCGACGGTATCGTTGTTGAAATAGGTCTTCGCGGTCGGCAGCAGCTTCGAGAATGAATAAAGCGTGACCAGCGCCGCCGCGCCCCAGGCGGCGATCGACAGGATCTCGCGCATGAAGCCGCGGACCATCGCAAGCAGCCCCGACACCAGCATGACACCGAGCAGGATGAGATCGAGGATCGTTATCGGCATCGGCTGCTCAGGTCCGGTTGTCAGGTCCAAGGTTCGCTTCAAGGTTCACTTCGAATTGACGGAGGACCGCCCCTCCTGGTGGAGGCGAGCAGGGTTCCCCGGCAAATCCGGATGCGGCACGATCTCGCGTGGGCGCCCGGTTGCGGCGTTGTATAGCGGCGAGTCATGCGAACGTCACGGTCCGGCTAGCCGTCCTGGCGGCGGAATCTCGCTGGTGTGGCATTTTTTTCGGCAGGGCCCGCGCCACGGCGGCCTGGGTCGCCGGCATCGCCGTCGTCCCGGCTGCTGGTGTGACGTGCGCGCGGCGTGCCGCGGGCGGCGATGTCGGCGACCAGGCTGGTCAGTCCGCCGACGGTATTGAGGCTCAGGCCGGCATCGCCGCCGGCCTCGCCGCGGGCGCGCTCCGGCAGCACCACGCGCAGAAAGCCGAGCTTGGCCGCCTCTTTCAGCCGCGCCGAAGTCTGCGCCACCGGGCGTACCGCGCCTGACAGCGAGATTTCGCCGAAATAGACCGCATCGGGCGGCAGCGGCGCGTTGACCAGCGAGGACACCAGCGCGGCTGCGGCAGCGAGATCCGCGGCTGGCTCGTGGATGCGCAGGCCGCCTGCGACGTTCAGATAGACGTCGTGGCCCGACAGCTTGACGCCGCAATGTGCTTCCAGCACCGCCAGCACCATCGACAGCCGGCTCGGATCCCAGCCGACCACGGCGCGGCGCGGCGTGCCCAATGAGGTCGGCGCCACCAGCGCCTGCATTTCGACCAGCACGGGCCGCGTGCCCTCGATACCGGCAAACACCGCCGTACCGGGGCTGCCGAGATCGCGCTCGGACAGGAACAGCTCGGATGGGTTGGTGACCTCGCGCAGGCCCAATCCGGTCATTTCGAACACGCCGATCTCGTCGGTCGGGCCGAAGCGGTTCTTGACCGCGCGCAGAATACGGAACTGCTGCGAGCCTTCGCCCTCGAACGACAGCACGGCGTCGACCATGTGTTCGACGACGCGGGGACCGGCGATCTGGCCGTCCTTGGTGACGTGGCCGACCAGGATGATGGCGGCACCGGATTTCTTGGCGAACCTGATCAGTTTCTGCGCCGAGGCGCGCACCTGGGTGACCGTGCCTGGCGCCGATTCGACGGTGTCGGTCCACATCGTCTGGATCGAATCGATCACGATCAGCCGCGGCACGCCGCCTTCCGACAACGTCGAGATGATGTCCTCGACCGAGGTCTCGGCCGCCAACTGCACCGGCGCGTCGGCAAGCCCGAGGCGCTCGGCGCGCAGTCGCACCTGGGCCACGGCTTCTTCGCCGGAGATGTAGACGGCGCGATGGCCGGCCCGCGCCATCATGCTGGTGGCCTGGGTCAGCAAGGTCGACTTGCCGATGCCGGGATCGCCGCCGACCAGCAGCACCGAGCCACGCACGAAGCCGCCGCCGGTGACGCGGTCGAGCTCGGCCATTCCGGAGGGCAGGCGCGGCGCATCGATGCTCTTGCCGGTCAGCGATTCCAGCTGAAAGGTGCGGCCCTTGCGCTTGGATCGCAGCGACACCGGTGCGGAGGTCGCACCGGTCGTGTCCTCCTCGGCCAGCGTGTTCCACTCGCCACAGGCCTCGCACTTGCCCTGCCAGCGGCCATAGGCCGCGCCGCAGTTCTGGCACACGAAGGAGAGCGTGGTCTTGGCCATGGATGGAGAATCGATGCGGTCAGGAGTGGGTGGCGTTCCATAGCATAGTTAGGCCTGCGGCCAGCATGATGCCATCCATGACCAGACGGAACACGTCCGGCTTCATGTGCAGCACGAAGCGCTTGGCGACGAAGGCGCCGGCCATCAGCGAGCCGCCCGCGATCAGGCCCTTCAGCAGGATATCTGGCGTCAGCGCGCCGAAGCGCTGGAACGTGATGGATTTCGAGACATAGAGCCCGAGCGAGCTCGCTGCCTCGGTGGCGAGGAACGCGCCCTTCGACAGGCCGTAGAACAGAAACAGGGGCACGCTGAGCGGTCCGGTCGAGACCACGATGCCGGTCAGAAATCCGATCACCGCACCGCCGAGCGCGAGATGCCAGAGATTGGCCTTGATCTCATGGCGCGTCAGCCAATGCCGCACCGGCACCATGGCCATCAGGAACAGGCCAATCGTGATGTCGACCGCCTGCGACGGCAGGATCAGCAGCGTGCGCGCGCCGAGCGCAGCCGCCGGAATGCCAGTGACCGAATAGGCCGCGCAGGCGCGCCAGTCGACCTCGCGCCACCACGCCAGGATGCGCGACAAATTCGCCATCACGGCGGCGACCGCCATGATCGGCACGGCTTCCTTCGGGCCATATTCGTAGGCGAGCACCGGCATCAGCATGATCGACGATCCGGTGCCGACGATACCCGACAAGGTGCCGGCGACGAGGCCGACCGCGAGGACGAACAGAAAGCCCAAAATGGTTCGCTCCGCATGGATGAGGCGAGATCTCTCCATCGGTCATTGCGAGGAGCGAAGCGACGAAGCAATCCAGGGTTACGCCCGCTGCCCCTGGATTGCTTCGCTGCGCTCGCAATGACGGAGGAGAGAGTTCGGTCGGTGGTTAACGAAGGGTTCGACGAGAATCGAAATCGCGGATGATTGTGCGTCTGCACCTTTAAAAGTTGAAGCGTATTCGTCGATCACGAGCCGATGTTTGCGGGGTGAAGCGACGATGAGCAGTGAGCCGATGTCCGTTTCGATCGAGCCGCAAGCGGCGGCGATGGGCGATGCCGAGTTCCCTTGGTTCGCAAGCGCGATGCTGGCGATGGAGGCGGGCGAGGTGATCCGGCTGCGGCTGGAGAAATTCGCGCGCGGCGACCAGGATTCGTCCTACGAGGCGCAACTGATGGTCGGTGAGAAGATCGCCGCGGTGTTCGAGGCCGCGGCCAGCCTGTGCTTCGGCGCATCGGCCGCCGATGTCGTCGGCCGCTACCGCGAGCACGTCGCCGCCAATGTGCGGCGCCTGTCAGCCTGAGATGGTCGTGAGCTCTGCGCGCCAGTCGCGCGGGCGCATGCCGAAGCGCTGCTTGAAGCGGCGCGAGAAGTGCGACAGATCCGAAAAACCCCAGTCGAACGCGATGCGGCCGATGTCGGATCCTGCACAGCCGGGATCGCGCAGATCACGCGCGATGCCGTCGAGCCGGCGCCCCATCACGAGCTCGGAGAAGCTGGTGCCGGCGCGTGCCAGGAGCTTGTGCACGTAGCGCTCGCTGATCCCGACCGTCGCGGCAATGGTCGCCACCGTCAGTCCCGGCTCGCGCAGGCGCTCGTGAATGGCCCGGCGCAGCGCGAGTGTCGTTGCGTCGGAGAAGGAGGCGGTGGCATGCGCCTCGCTGCGGCTGCCGCGCGACAGGCTCAGCGCGACCAGGTCGAGCAGCACGCCCAACAGCGCCGTGGCGTCATCAGGCGCGAGCCGCAGCGCGTTGGCGTTGAGCGAGCGGGCGGTCTCGACGATCAGCGCGCCGACGAAAGGATCGTCGGACAGCCGCGTTGGCGCGATGTCCAGCACCGTCGGCAGGCGGCTGAACAGCGCATCGGCCGGCACGCGAAATGAGACCACGCCGAGCAAGGGCCCGCGATCATGCTGCAGCACGAAGGTGCGGTCGCTGTCGAAGATGCCGACCTGACCAGCGGACAGGCTGACCTCGCAATCATCCTGCTGGATCGTGCAGCGGCCGGCGAGCTTGAGGTTGAGATAGAAGCAGCGCTGGCCGGAGGCTGCGATGTCCGTGCGCGAGCGGCGCACGATGTGCTCCGGAAAGGTGACGCGGTTGATCGCGCCGCGCGCCACATCGATGCTCTGCACATCAGCGGCGAAGCCGACGCCGCGCGCAGGCTCCGGCGTGAGGTTCATGAAGGCCTGGCAGATCGCCTCGCGATAGTAGGCGAACTGCTCTTGCGGCCGCACCATGGCCGTATTCCAGCTCCGCTGACGTTCCGGCTCCGCGCCCGGCATCGGTTCACTCCGAGACCAATTGGGTTCAGTTGCAGCCAAGCGCGGCGGGTGCCGTCCGGCCATCATTCCCATCACCGCCATCAACAGTGCAGGGGAACCTCAGCATGTCAACCTACGTCCTGGTCCACGGCGCCTGGCATACCGGCGCCGAGTTCGAGCCCGTCGCGGCGCCGATCCGCGCGGCGGGTCACGTCGTGCACCTGCCGACCATCCGCGGCAATCGCCCAGGCGACGTCAAGACCACCGGGCTTGACGAGGCCATCGCCTCGATCTGCGACTATTTCACCGAGCACGACATCACCGACGTCGTGCTGATGGGGCACTCCTATGGCGGCATGGTCATCACCGGCGTCGCCGACCGCATCCCGCAGCGCATCCGCCGGCTGATCTACTGGAATGCGTTCGTGCCGAATGACGGCGAATGCCTCAACGACATGGTGCCGCCGCAGTATGTCGCGCTGTTCGACGCGGTCGCGGCCGAGCGCGGCGACGGCTCGGTGGTGCTGCCGTTCCCGATCTGGCGCGAGGCCTTCATCAACGATGCCGATCTCGCCACCGCGACGCGCAGCTATGAGATCCTGAACCCGCACCCGAACAAGACCTTCACCGACCCGATCAAGCTCCGCACCAATCCGGCCGAGATGGCCATCGCGAAATCCTACATCAATTGCACCGAGGACACGGCGCTGCCGCACAGCCTGCCGTGGCATCCGCGTCTGTCCGGCAAGCTCGGCCTGTTCCGGCTGGTCCAGGTGCCCGGCAGCCACGAGCTGTGCTTCTCCGATCCCGGCCGGCTGGCGCAGGCGATCATGGTCGCGGGCCGGGACTGACAGGGCGGGCCGGTAGGGCAGGAGGACTGACCGTCAGCCGTGTAGCGGCCGCGAACGAAAATCACCGGTTGTGATCCGTCTCACATTCGCGGCGGCCGAGACCTGCAAGATTAATATCCGATGAACGGACCCGGTTGGTCAGCAATCCCTGCCGAGATCGGAGAACGCAGTCATGGCCCAGCTACATCTGACGTCGTCGTCGAAGGTTCTTGCTCCCGAGGTCATCGCCGACGAGGCGATCGGTTCGAAGCCGGCGCAGTCCGGCGTCTCCAAGAGCGGCTGGCTCGTCATGGCGGCCGGCGCGCTGACGACGGTGTTTGCGGCGATCGGCGCCGTGAACAGCGTCATTCCCGCCGCGTCGAACATCGGCGCGCTCGTGCTCGACACGCTCAACCTGCCCGCCTGCCTCACCTACGCCGACAATTTCGGCGGCACACAGAGCAGCTTCAGGAAAGAAGGCAATCTCTGGCGCGAATATCCGCGGGGATCCGAGACCTTCAGCTACGAGTTCAAGGAGATCCGGCGGACGCGCGAGGAGATCATGCTGTGGAACGTGACGCCGCGCACCAACGTGCCGGATGCCGCGAGCCTCGTCGTCCATCTGCCGGTGTGCGGCGGCACCGCCATGCTGACCGAAGGCCTGCCGGAGCGCTCGACCAAGCTGGAGGAGATCTGGCCGGATCGCGGCTGATCGTGCCGACCCCCGAAGATGCCCCGTTTTGTCGTTTGATGATTTGCCGTCCGCCGGCCCCGACTATTTCAACACGATCCAGGCCGGTGCGTGATCGCTGGCGCCGTCCTCGCCGCGGATGGCGCGGTCGACGCCGGCCTTGATCAGGCGCGGCGCCAGTTTCGGGCTCAGCAGCAGATGATCGAGCCGCAGGCCGGCATCGCGCGGCCAGCGGTTGCGCTTGTAGTCCCAGAACGTGAACATCGGCTGATCCGGATGCAGCGTGCGGATCGCGTCGCACCAGCCCTGATCGACTAGCTTTGCGAACGCCGCGCGGCTCTTCGGCTGGATCAGCGCATCCTTGTCCCATGATCTGGTCGGGTAGATGTCCAATGGCGTCGGCGCCGCGTTGTAGTCGCCGGCGAGCACGACAGGCAGATCGTCCTTGATGAACTTCGCCGCGTGCCGGTGAAGCCGTTTGAACCAGGCGAGCTTGTGGTCGAATTTCGGCCCCGGCTGCGGATTGCCGTTCGGCAGATAGAGGCAGCCGATCACGATACCGCGCACCGCGGCCTCGATGTAGCGCGCCTCCTTGTCCGCAGGATCGCCGGGCAGGGCCGTGCGGGTCAGCACCGGATCGGCCTTGCGCGCGAGGATCGCGACGCCGTTCCACGTCCTCTGGCCCTGCCACACCGCGCCATAGCCCGCCTTGCCGATCTCGTCGGCGGGGAAGTCGGCGTGGACGCATTTCAGTTCCTGCAGGCACACGATATCGGGCCTGGCCGCGCGCAGCCAGCGCACCAAGTTGGGGAGGCGGCGCCGGACGTTGTTGATGTTGAAGGTCGCGATCTTCATGAGGCCCGTGCGATGTCAATCTCGAATGTCATCGTCATCTTCGTTTCGCAGCGGCCCGACGCTACAGCTCGGCCCTTGCTGCTTCGTAGGAAATGTAAGCGCCGACGGCAGTTCCGGCGCGCAACAATGCCATGCGCAGGGCGGCATGGTCGCGAACGAGGGGCGGGAGTATTGAAGCGGTGCAGGCGCAACTCGGCGTCCGGCAACACCGAGTGAACGACGGAGCGAGATCATGGACCATCGACGTCTTGGGCATTCCGGTCTGCGGGTGCCGGTGCTCTCCTTCGGCACCGCCACCTTCGGCGGCAGCAACGACTTCTTCAAGGCCTGGGGCGCAACCGACGCGGGTGGCGCTGCCAGGCTGATCGACGTCTGCCTCGATCACGGCATCTCGATGTTCGACAGCGCCGACGTCTATTCCGACGGCATGGCCGAGAGCATCCTCGGCCAGGCCATCAAGGGCAAGCGCGACCGGCTGCTGATCTCGACCAAGGCGACGTTCCCGAGGGGGAATGGTCCGAACGACTACGGCTCGTCGCGCCAGCATCTGATCGAGGCCATCGACGGTTCGCTGAAACGGCTCGGCGTCGACCACATCGATCTGTTCCAGTTGCACGGCCAGGACTACAACACGCCGGTCGAGGAGACCCTCGCCACGCTCGACGGCTTCGTGCGCGCCGGCAAGATTCGCTACATCGGCTGCTCGAACTTCTCCGGCTGGCATTTGATGAAGTCGCTGGCGTCGTCGGCGCGCTACGGCACACAGCGCTACGTCGCGCATCAGGCCTATTACTCGCTGCTCAACCGCGACTACGAGTGGGAGCTGATGCCGCTCGGCCTCGACCAGGGCGTCGGGGCGGTGATCTGGAGCCCGCTCGGCTGGGGTAAGCTGACCGGCATGATCCGCAGGGGACAGCCGGCCAAGCCCGGCACCCGCGCGCATGACATTGCCGGCACCGGCCCGCACTTCGAGGAGGAGCGGCTCTATCGCGTCGTCGATGCGCTCGACGCTGTCGCCAAGGACACCGGCAAGACCATCCCGCAGGTTGCGCTGAACTGGCTGCTGCAGCGTCCGACCGTCTCGACCCTCATCGTCGGCGCGCGCAACGAGAGCCAGCTGATCGAAAACATCGGCGCCGTCGGCTGGAGCCTGACGCCCGAGCAGGTCGCGAGGCTCGATGCCGCCAGCGACACGCCGGCGGCCTATCCGGTCTGGCACCAGCGCGGCTTTCCGATGCTGAACGAGCGCAGCTAATTTCGGTGACAGTGCACTCAACATATTTCGGTGACAGTGCACTTAACAATGCGCCCCCCGCTGGGGGAGCCTGATTCCGCCCGAGATGAGACGAGTTTCGTACACTGTCACCGTTATTTTAATTTAGTGCACTGGCACAGTAACTTCGCGTAAATTTCGTAATTTCCGCCCCGCTCAGCGCGCGGGGGGCGGGACTGGCGTGTTGAGCAGCTGCTGCTCCCACAGGAAGGCGATGCCGCTGCCGCCGGCATGCTGGACGATCACGTCGGTCAGCGCGGCGGCCTGGTCGGTCCGGGCCCAGTCGCGCTGCCATTCGGCCGCGAGCGCCAGCCACGTCATCATGTTGGCGCCGGCGGCGAGCATGCGCTGGATGGCGACCTGATGAGCCTCGGCCGAAACCGCGCCCGACGCATCGGTGATCACGGTCACGTCCCAGCCTTCGCCGAGCGCCTGGATCGTCGGCATCGCGACACAGACCTCGGTCCACAGGCCCGCGATGATCAGCTGCTTGCGGCCGGTTGCCTCGACCACGTCCACGACCTTGCGGTCCTCCCAGGTATTGATGAAGGTCCGGTCGATCACCTCCTGGCCTGGGAATACGTCGGTGATCTGCGGGAACAGGGCGCCACCCCGCTCGGCGATCACGGTCGTCAGGATGGTGGGAACACGGAACGCCTTGGCCGCCTTCGCCAGACCGACCGTGTTGTTGATGACCATTTGCGGTTCGTGGCTGTTCACGTTCGCGAGCTGGTAGGGCTGGTGGTCGATCAGAACGAGCACCGAGTCCTCGGGACGAAGAAGGGATGCAAGGCCATTACGAAAGGTCATGAAGATATCCTTTGCTGCCGTCGGGAGCGGCATCGATTTCGACAAGACATGCGGCATAGGCGCCGCTGCCTGGGGACGATATTGTCGTTGCCATGCGGCATGGGGTAGTGACCGTCTCCGACAAGCTGTGTCGCGAAACGGGGAACGCTGCGTTGGACATCGAGGAGCTGCAGACATTCGTGGACGTGGCCGATGCCGGCGGCGTTTCGCCCGCCGCGCGCCGGCTCGGCGTCTCCAAGTCGATCATCAGCCGGCGGCTGTTCCGGCTCGAAGCGGAACTCGGCGTCCAGCTGCTCGCGCGCACCACCCGCGGCGCCGCTCTCACCGAAGCAGGGGCCACGTTCCGGGACTACGCAGCGCGCGCCTGCGCCGAGATCGACGTGGCAAGGGAAACCATCCTGCCTGCGGGCGAGCTTTGCGGCCGCCTGCGTGTGGCCGTGCCGCTGTCGTTCGGGCCGACGCACTTCGCTCCCATTCTCGCGGAAATGGCGCGGCGTCATCCCCGGCTCCAGGTCCACACCTGCTACAGCGACCGCTTCGTCGATCTCATCACGGAAGGTTATGATTGCGCGATCCGGGTCGGCTATCTTCAGGACTCCAACCTCATCGCAAGACGCATCGGGCCGATCCAAGGCAAGCTCGTCGCGAGTCCGGACTACATCAGGACGCATGGCGCGCCCGAAACGCCGGAGGAGCTCGCTGCCCATGAGGCGCTGCTGCAGGGTAGCGAAAGCTGGCAGCTGATGGATGGCGACGCGATCGTCACGGTTCGTCCGCAGGGTCGCTTCAAGGCGGACAACGGCACGGCTCTCGCCGCGGCTGCCGCCGCCGGGCTCGGCATCGCCTGCCTCCCCGACGGCATCCTGCACCACTACCTGGCGTCGGGCGAACTCGTGCCGGTCATGACGCGTCATCCGCCGGCACCGGCCGGGGCCTATGTCATCCGCCCGTCGGGGCAGCATCCCGCACGGAAGATTCGGGTCCTCACCGAATTGCTGATCGAGCATTGCGAACCGGCGCACGCCGATTTGGCTGCGCGCCGAGAGGCGCCCGTCTGATCCGTGCAGATCGGGATGCAATTTCGTGCCCTGTCACCCGTCATGCGGGGAAGGCACGGCGTGGACGCACCTATTCCGGGCGCTGCGTCAGCAGCGCGCGGATCTTGTCGGCATCGGCCGGCGTCGCCGGATTGTAGATCACCAGGGTGAGGTCGGGCCGGCCGTCGACGGCGAAGCCCGAGAATTCCAAGGAGAGTGGTCCGGCGATCGGATGCTGCAGGAGCTTCACGCCGTCGCCATGCCGTCCCTGCACGTCGTTGTCGCGCCACATCGCCGCAAATTCTGGGCTGGTCGCGCAGAGCTCGTCGACCAGCGACTGCACATCGCGGGCCGCACCGGCGCGCGCCACGTCGGCGCGGAACGACGCGACCACATAGCGCGCCACCGCCTGCCAGTTCGACTGCGCGGCGCGGACGCGACTGTCGTGGAACATCATGCGCAGCACGTTGCGCTGCCCCTCCGGCAGCGCGCCGTAGTCGGTGAGAACGGCCGCGGCGGCCCTGTTCCAGGCAAGGATGTCCCAGGTGGCCGTGCGAACGAAGGCGGGACTGTATTCCAGCGTGTCGAGCACGCGTTGCAGGCGCGGTGAGATGCCGTCGATCGCGTGATAGCGGACCTCGGGCGGCCGGCCGAGACCGAGCAGGAACAGATGCTCGCGCTCGAATTCGGTCAGCATCATGGCGCGGGCGATGCGATCCAGCACGTCGGCGGAGGGTGCGCCGCCGCGCCCTTGCTCCAGCCAAGTGTACCAGGTGGCGCTGACGTTGGCGCGCTGCGCCACCTCTTCGCGCCGCAGTCCCGGCGTGCGCCGCCGTTGCAGCGGCAGGCCGAAAGCGGTCGGATCGAGCTTGCCGCGGCGGTCCCGGAGATAGGCCCCGAGCGAGGCGGCGTTCGTCATCCTGTTAGCATTCATACCCGTATAACGTCACTACTTTACCCGTATGAGCAACGTAGCAATATCCCGGCGGTCTGAACAGGGAGTGTCTCATGCGTGTCTTCGTCACCGGCGCCGCCGGATTCATCGGCTCCGAAACCACCAGGGAGCTGATCGCCGGAGGGCACCAGGTCATCGGCCTGGCGCGCTCCGACGACAACGTCCGCACGCTCGAGCAATTGGGCGCGCAGGTGCATCGCGGCTCGCTGCAGGATCTCGACAGCCTGAAGCGCGGCGCGAGGGATGCCGACGGCGTGATCCATCTCGCCTTCATCCACGACTTCGCGAAATTCGCGGAGAACGGCGCGATCGACAAGGCCGCCATCGAGGCCATGGGCGATGTGCTGGTGGGCACGAACAAGCCGTTCATCGTCACCTCCGGAACCGGACTCGTCGCGGCCAACGTGGTGGTCACCGAAGACATGCGGCGCGAGTCGAGCGCGCAGGTTCCGCGCGTGTCCGAGCAGGCAGGCCTCGCCTATGCCTCGCGTGGCGTGCGCGCGATGGCGATCCGTCTGCCGCAGGTGCACGGCGCGCTCGGAAAGGCCGGCCTGATCTCCTATCTGGTCGAGCTTGCACGGCAGAAGGGCCGCGCCGCCTATGTTGGCGACGGCACCGAGCGCTGGGCCGCCGCGCATCGATCGGATGTTGCCCGCCTGTACCGGCTCGCCCTCGAGAAGGGCATTGCAGACGCGATCTACCACGCCGTCGGCGAGGAGGGCGTCCCGATGCGCGAGGTCATCGAGGTGATCGGTCGCGCGCTGAACGTGCCGGTCGTTTCGATCGGTCAGGAGGAGGCGAGTGAGTATTATGGACCGCTGGCGATGTTCGCGGGCCTGGACATGCCGGCCTCCAGCGTTCTGACGCAGCAGCGCCTGGGCTGGAGACCGGAGGGAATCGGCCTGATCGCCGACATCGGCCAACCGGATTACTTCCAGGCGTGAGCGCGGGACGCGACCGTGGGGTGCGCGGTCGTGCTCCGCCATGATCTGCGCGGTGGCTGGCTGACGGCCGTTGGGGCGGATTTGGTGCGGGGCGGTCACTGCTGCAAGGGGGCTTCGTCGGGCGGCAGGCCGGGGCTGGTTGTTCCAACGAGGGTGGAATTCCGGGCAAGCCCCGAAACCTTCATGGAGGAGTGCCGCTCGAACTATGAAGCCGAAGCGCACGAGCCAAGCGCAACTCGGGTAAGGTTCGTGCACTGTCACCGAAGCTGGGCGTTCGGGAAATGCTTTCCGTCCTGATGGCAGACAGTCGTCATCCCGCCTTGGATACGCAAGGAAGCGTTTCAGAGGTTTCACACGGTCCGGTCGGATCGGCGATCCTGGCGAAGCTGTTCTCCTTCCATCAGGCGGTCGTCATCCGCCAGGCTGCTCTGGTTCGATGGCGGTTCGGAGCTGGTGCCGTCGTCGGAGGCCGTTGAGGCGGCTGGCGTATCAACGTGTTGCTCCTCCGCCTGCGGTGAAGGTGGTTGCGGAGGATCGTCGTCACGATCGCCGCGCAGACGCCGATGCAATCTTTCGCCCTGGTCGAAGATGATCCCGAGCAGCCAGCCTGCGATCGGCCGCGCGATCGCACGGAACGATCGGGCGATGATGAAGCCGCCCTTGACGTTCTCGATCGGGAAGGCCAGCGCGTTGATCAGCGTATCCGCGGTTACGTGCCTGTAGTTGTTCGCCAGATGCTCGGAATTGATCAGCATCTGGATGGCCGGCTCGTCGTCGTCGCCGTTGATCAGGACCTTTGCAAAGAACCTGTTCGACCCGGTCAGCTCGTTGGCAGCCGCCGCGGGAAGGGGATACAGGCGCACCACGCTGGCTTCGGTTTCCTTGCGGTAGTGGATCGCGAGCGTGAGCTCGCCCATCTGCACGGCTGCCAGCAGCGTGTCGAGATAGCCAGCATCGATCCCGGGGCGCTCGAATTTGACGCCCGGCACCATCTCGATGATATCGAGAATCCGTCCGAGATCCGCTGCCGCCGCTGCGCGGGTCGCCAGGCTGGCGGCGAGGTCGGTAATGGCGCTGGATGCTTTCGCAAACTGCCCGCCGACACTTTTCGCAGCGCCGCTGGCGATTTCCTTGAGTTTGGAGAACACAGCCACGTCTTTCGTTGGACGAGGGACCGATCATTGACCTGAGGCGCTTAGACTCGTCGGCTTCTCCCAACTCCTGCAAAATATCGAGGCTTCGCCGTCGCAGCCTCAAGGTCCGACATCGCAATGAACGGCCAAGCCGCGAACTCGCCTGCCTCTTCGAACTCTTGCCATCGCCGAGCCTTGCGGCGTTCCCACCAACCGAAAGTCAGGATGTTCATCGGCCAGTTCACGATTTGAAGGAACGAGTATTCGGGCCAGAGATACTCACTACGACTGTGCAGGAACACGATCCACTTGGCGATCCTGCGTCGATCGCGGCGGGATATCTTGTGCCGGCCCTTTGCATAATGGCTCTTTGTATCGTCATAGAGTGTCCATGCGGCCTGCTTGACGGCAACCGCTCCGCGATCGCGCCAATCAACCTCGACCTCATACAGAGTGTCGTTGTCGATCCGTCCGGCGACGTAGCGCCGCAGAGCCAGGGCCAATCGAATTCGGGACTGCTCACAAATCATGCGCCGGTCTCGCTTGCAGGCTGGAAGACATCCATATCACATCATCCCGAACACGACATCCAGAAGCCGCTGCTGATCTGCTGGACCGGAGTCTCATGCGTGCGCGGAGAAGTCGGATTTGTCAGCGAATTCAAGGCGACTCACCCTGTCCAGTGCTGAGCAGAAAAATATTCATCTTTCGTTTTTCCGAAAATAATGATTGTATGGCTCCGTCCCGCCCCGGCACGAGGGGCGTATCGCGATCGTCACGGCACGCGGGGTGGGATGCGGTGGGCGCTTGGGGTCGCAGCATGGCTTGACGTCGTGCGGACGAACGGCTCGAGGCGCACGTTGAAAACGTATGGTCCTGGCATCTCGACGCTGATGCTACGCCGGTGGTGACGATGATCCGCCGGTTACGGGGGCAAGACAGCCGATCCCCGGGGAGAGTACGCATAAGGCGTAAGGCCATCGCGCAGGGAATGCCGGTTGACCGGCTGGACCTGTGGTGACTGCCGCCTGCTAATTTTTCTGCAGGCGGGCCATGGGTTGCGGCCAGCACCCGGCATTCCCTGCGCCCTCGCTTATCGAGAGGGTGACAACGAGATGGATAGCTCGGCGCGAAAGGCGTGCGAGGATGATGAAGCGTGTCCTTCTCATGAGACCGAACAGTCGCACCGCACACTCAGTCGTCATCCCCGCGAAAGCGGGGATCCAGTATGCCGCGGCCCATCGAGGACTCACAGCCGTCTCTGGAATACTGGATCGCCCGGTCGAGCCGGGCGATGACAGCGGAGGTTGGTGGGCTATTGCGGATCGTAGCTGTATGAGCGCAGCGAGATCCGGGTTCACCGATGGTGCGCGTGAGGTCCCGAATGTCGCTGCGCTCATCCGGGCTAAGCACGGGCGTCGTCGCGAGTTGGTGCCGATATCTACCAGCCCGTCATTGCGAGCGGAGCGAAGCAATCCAGGGTGGTGTGCGGGACTCTGGATTGCTTCGCTGCGCTCGCAATGACGATGTGGCGGTAGCTGCGGGCCTCTCAGGCCGACAACGTTGTAGCCGCCGATCAGCTCTCCGCCACCGCCGCGCCGCCCTTGTAGATGCGGTGATAGCGCCGACCGAGATTGGTCAGGACCTCATAGCCGATGGTGCCGAAATGATGCGCGAGTTCGTCGACGGTGATGCCTTCACCGAGCAGAGTGGCGAAGTGGCCGCGCCTGACGGCCTTGGGCGGCAGGTCGGTGACGTCGATCGCGATCAGGTCCATCGAGACGCGGCCGGCGACGGGGCAGCGCTGGCCGGCGATGATGACGTCGGCGCCGCGGGTGCCGTCGTTGGAAGAGGCGGCGCGGAAGTAGCCGTCGGCATAGCCGGCGGAGAGGATCGCGATCCTGGTTGGGCGGCGCGCGGTCCAGGTGCCGCCATAGCCGACGGTGTCGCCGCGGGCGAGGTCGCGCAGCTGCACGATGCGCGCCCTGATCTCGGCGACCGGCTGCATCGGGTTGTCGGCCTCCGGCGTCGGATTGATGCCGTAGAGTGCCGCACCGGGGCGCACCAAGTCGAACTGGAACGACGCGCCGAGGAAGATGCCGGAGGAGGCGGCGAGTGCCGCCGGCACGCCGGTGAAGGCGCTCGCGACCTCACGGAAGAGGCCGAGCTGGCGCGCATTCGCCGGGCTGTTGACCTGTTCGGCGGAGGCCAGATGGCTCATCACCAGGGTGATGCCGTGGTCGCCGCTCTGGATGCGCGGGATCATGCCTTGCGCATCCAGGGCGGTGAGGCCGAGCCGGTTCATGCCGGTGTCGACGTGGATGGCGGCGCCGCCCTTCCACCCGGTGCGGCGGCAGAACATGTCCCATTCGGCGAGCTCGTTGAGATCGCCGATGACAGGGCGGCAGTTGATCGCGGCGTAGTCGTCGCCGGTGTTCTGGAAGAAGCCGTCGAGCACGTAGAGCGCGGCGCTGTCGGGCAGGGCGGCGCGCGCGGCCTTGGCCTCACTGAGCGTCGCGACGAAGAAGGTCTTGCAGCCGGCGGCGGCGAGGGTGCGCGCCACCGGCGGAATGCCGCAGCCATAGGCGTCGGCCTTGATGACGCCGGCGCATTCGGCCGGCACCGCGGTCTTTTCCAATTTGCGCCAATTGGCGGCGAGGGCGTCGAGATCGATCGTCAGGACGCCGGTCGCGCCGGCGGGCACCTGGCTGTCGTTCTCAGCCGCTGCGGGCTGCTCGGCGGGCTTCTTTTCGGGAACACTCATGCGGCGCTTTTACGCGCCGCAGCGCCGCGGTTCAACCGCACACGGTCAATAGTCGTGGTTTTGCTGCACCATGCCGTCATGCGCGAGATCGCCGAAGCGGGTGACCGAGGCGTCGAAGTGCAGCTCGACCGTGCCGGTCGGGCCGTGGCGCTGCTTGCCGATGATCACCTCGGCCTTGCCGAGCGCCAGATCCATTTCCATCTGCCACTTCTGATGCTCCTCGGTGCCGGGACGCGGCTCCTTGGCGGCCAGATAGTATTCGCCGCGATACACGAACAGCACGACGTCGGCGTCCTGCTCGATCGAGCCGGATTCACGCAGGTCCGACAGTTGCGGCCGCTTGTCTTCGCGGTTTTCGACCTGGCGCGACAGCTGCGACAGCGCGATGATGGGAACGCTGAGCTCCTTGGCCAGCGCCTTCAGGCTGGTGGTGATCTCGGTGATTTCCTGCACGCGGTTGTCGTTGCCGCGCTTGCCCGAGCCCGCCAGCAGCTGGATGTAGTCGATCACCAGCAGGTCGAGCCCCTTCTGGCGTTTCAGACGACGGGCGCGCGCCATCACTTGCGAGATCGAGATGCCGCCGGTTTCGTCGACATAGAACGGCAGCGACTGCAGCTCGATCGAGCACTCGCGCAGCTTTTCGAAATCGGCCTCGGTGATGCCGCCGCGGCGGATCATGCTGGAGGGAACGCCCGAGCGCTCGGCGATGATACGGGTGGCGAGCTGTTCGCCGCTCATTTCGCACGAGAAGAACCCGACCACGCCGCCCTGGGCGGCCTTGTAGGTGCCGTCGGGCTGCAGTTCCGGAACATAGGCCTGGGCGACGTTGTAGGCGATGTTGGTCGCGAGCGAGGTCTTGCCCATGCCGGGACGGCCGGCCAGGATGATCAAGTCCGAATGCTGCAGGCCGCCCATCTTGGCGTCGAGATCGCGCAGGCCGGTGGAGATGCCGGACAGCTTGCCGTCGCGCTGGAACGCTTTCGCCGCCATGTCGAGCGCGGTCGTCAACGCCTGCGAGAATTTCTGGAAGCCGCCGTCGTAGCGGCCGGATTCGGCGAGTTCGTACAGCCGGCGCTCGGCGTCCTCGATCTGGTTGCGCGGCGCGAAGTCGACCGGCGCGTCATAGGCGACGTTGACCATGTCTTCGCCGATGCCGATCAGGTCGCGGCGCAACGACAGGTCGTAGATGGTCCTGCCATAGTCCTGGGCGTTGATGATCGTGGTCGCTTCGGCCGCGAGCCGCGCCAGATATTGCCCGACGGTCATGCCGCCGACGTCGACATCGGCGGGCAGGAACGTCTTCAGAGTGACGGGCGTCGCAATCTTGCCCATCCGGATCAGGCTCGAGGCGGTGTCGAAGATCGTCTGATGCAGCGGCTCGAAGAAATGCTTGGACTCGAGGAAGTCCGACACCCGGTAGAAGGCGTCGTTGTTGACCAGAATGGCGCCGAGCAGACCCTGCTCCGCCTCGATGTTGTGAGGAGCGCTTCGATAGGTCGGCGCCGCGGTGTCGGGCGCCAGCTTCAATACGTTCGAATCGGTCAATGCCATGGATGCGTGTTTAGCAGCTTTGCTGGGGAGGGGATAAAGCGCTCGTCGCGCATGAAGCGGAAGCGAAACGTGACCGCTATTCACCGTCCGCTAAATCTGGTGGATGAATCCGGACTCGCCAGATGCGGTGCTTGACGCGATCGCACCGAGTCAGGGCCGCAGCCGCGCATCTGGAACCCCGATGCCATCACGGGCCGGGCCGCGCCGGGCGCGGACGGGAGTCGGTGAGATGGGTTGGAGAGCGGGAACGGGCCGGCGTGCACTGGCCGCCATCCGGTCGGCGCGCGAGATCAGACCAGCAGCAGATACAGCAGAGCCAGCAGAGACGCGACCACACCGGCCGCGATCAGCGCGTAGTCGGTGCTGAAGTCGGTCTGGGGTTCCAGCATGGCTCGGGCCTGGCTCTCGATCATGCCGGGACATTACGGCCGGGCCTTCCCGGGGTCTGTGAGCCAGTTCACAGACCGCACGTTTTGTTTGGGCGGAGTCGAGACCATCGCCATCTCGCGTCCAGGACCATGATATTTCACCGATGGACATCTCCGCACAGGTCCATCTGTGCGCTTTCATTCCCTCGGCAATTCGCTAAAAAGGCGACCGCCGGTTGCAGGGTGGGCGCCGGCAGGGCTGCCGTCGCGTACGCGAAGCGGCTGCGGTTTTCGGCGGTGGCGTTCGCAGGACGACGAAGAGGAACGCGGCCGTCGATGTCGGGCAGCGACGGTGCCGTGTGGGCAAAACCATGGCTGGAGAATGAGAATGGTGGGCCGAGCGCTCAATTTGGCGACGGTGGTGGCGGTGGTCTGCATGGGCTTTGCCGGCGCCGCCGTGGCGCAGGAAAATCTCGATGCAGGCAAGACGCCGGCGCAGCTCTTCAACGGCGGCTGCGTGGTCTGCCACAAATCGCCGCGGGGGCTGCTCAAGACCACGTCGGCGAGTTCGCTGCCCGGCTTTTTGCGGCAGCACTACACGACCAGTCCCGAAATGGCCGGCGTGCTCGCCAACTACCTGATCTCGAACGGCGCCAGCGATGTCCGCGCCACGGGGCATTCGGGCAAGGACGGTAAGGAGACGCGGGCCGAGCGCCGGGCGCGGTCGGCCGCGACCGAGCCGTCCGAGGCCAAGCCTGCCGCCGATGAGGCCGCCGAGCCGCGGCGCCGCGGCCGCCATTCCAAGCGCGCGGCGCCGGCCGAGGCGAAGCCCGACACCGGGGCGGAGACCAGGGAACCGGCCGCAGCACCCGCCGACGGCGACAGCAGCGCGCCTGCCAAGAAGGGCAGGCTCGGCAAGCACAAGAAGCCGGCCCAGGAGGGCGCAGCCGCCGACGACACGCGCAGCGAGCCGACCGGCGCGACCCGGCCGGCTTTGTCGCGCGCCGACGGTGCGGCCGGCTCCGAGCCGCCGCGGGTCGAAACCCCGCAGTCGAGTGACGCCGCACCTTCGCTGCGCGCCGATCCGGTTCCTCCGGTCACGCCGGCGCCGGCCACGACCGAGTCGGTGCCGTCGGATCCTTCGGTGCCGTCGTCGCCATCGCGATGAGACAGTCAAAAAGCCCGGCTCGTTGAGCCGGGCTTTGATTTTGGTGCAAGGAGTTTGGTGTAAGGCGCAGGCGCGCCGTTTACTCCGCAGTCGGCTCGGTCGCGCCCTCGTCCTGGGCTTCCGGGTCGAAGAACTCGCCGGCGGCCGCGATCGCTTCGGCGGCGGCGTCGCGGTCCTCCTGGCGGGTCGAGATGTCCTCGCCGCGCTTGATGCGATCGGCCTCGTCGGCGCTGCGGGCCACCGTCACGGTCACCGAGGTCTCGACCTCCGGGTGGATCGCGACCGTGATCTTCTGCTGGCCGATGGTCTTGATCGGCGCGTCGAGCCAGACCTGCGGACGGCTGACGGTGATGCCGTCGGCGGCGAGCGCGACGACGATGTCACGCACCGAGACCGAGCCGAACAATTGGCCGGATTCGGAGGCCTGGCGGATGATGACGATGTCGCGGCCGTCGATCTTCTCGGCGACCTTGGCCGCCTCGCCCTTGGCCTTGATGTTGTTGGCCTCGAGCTCGGCCTTCATGCCCTCGTATTTGGCCTTGTTCTCGGCCGTGGCCCGCAGCGCCTTCTTGCGCTTCAGCAGGAAGTTGCGGGCGAACCCGTCCTTGACCTTCACGATCTCGCCCATCTGGCCGAGCTTGGCGACACGTTCCAGCAGAATGACGTCCATCGATGTTCTCCTTGTGATGTTGGAAGCGATTGATGTGAGGTTGAACTCTTTACGGTGCCGGCAACGGCGGCGGCCGCCGCGGCCCGAAGCGGTTGCGGAGGTCGAAGGCGGCGTCGGCGAGGCCGAGGACGACCATCGCCAGCACCGGCCAGACGAACAGCACGATCACGACGTAGATCGAGCCGAGCCACAGGGCGCGGCTGCGCAGCGCGAGCGTCAGCGTATGCAGCACGGCGAACCCGGTCAGCGCGTAGGCCATGAGCAACGCGGCCGCGGCGATGACGGCGACGAGGGCGAGCAGGCCGCTGCCGAACGCGAAGCCGATCGCGGCCAGCAGGGCCACCAACGTCATCGGCGGCAGCGCGATAGATCGCAAATCGGGCCAGGGCCGTCGCAGCAGTCCCGAAGTGGCGGCGATCTTGCCGGCGAGCCACAGATTGAGACTCAGCGTCAGGGTCGCGAACATCGCCGCGCCGCCGGGCGCGATCCGGATCAGTGCGTCGACCCACCGGTCGGCCTCGGGAGGAAGCGGCGAGTCGGCCGCGCTCAGGAGGCGGGTGAGTGCGCTGCGCAGGGTGTCGGTGATCGTGTCGGCGTCGGTGCCGAGCGTCAGCAGGGCGGCGAAGGTCGTAAGGGCCGCCAGCGTGGAGATCCACAGCAGGATGCGGCCGATCGGATACCACTCGATGACAGCCTGCGCGTCGGGCGCGGTCTCGGCGGTGGCGCGGCCGAGCATCGCGAGGTGCCCGAGCCACCAGGCGGGCAGCGCGACCGCGACGGCGAAGGCGATGCCGTAGGGGAAACTCACGAGCAGGCCGAGCCCAATCGCCGCGGCGATCCCGCCGATGCTGGCGTAGAGCGGACCCCAGGCGATCGCCGCCACCATCAGCGGCAGCGGCGCCAGATAGAACAGGGCAAGCGAGATCAACGCGCCCGACACGATCGAGGCGAACATCACGGCGGCGGCCGCGCCTGCCGCAAGGGCGATGAGAATCGGTGCGATCATCAGCTGTCCCGCTCCTTTCGAGCGGTTAGAGGCCCGTGGCCCCAACCATCGGCAACCGGATGACCCGGAAACCTTATGAGAGAATTCAGAAGAACGAACCGGCGGCGCGGGGCCGCCGATTCGAGGCCGCCGATCAGCGGATGACGTAGGGCAGCAGGCCGAGGAAGCGGGCGCGCTTGATGGCGCGCGCGAGCTCGCGCTGCTTCTTGGCCGACACGGCCGTGATGCGGCTCGGCACGATCTTGCCGCGCTCGGACACGTAGCGCATCAGCAGCTTCGAATCCTTGTAGTCGATCTTCGGCGCGTTCGGGCCGGAGAACGGGCAGGTCTTGCGGCGGCGGAAGAACGGGCGACGTGCGGGGGCTTCAGCCATTGATCTTACTCCTCGTCCGCAGTTTCTTCGTCACGGGGCCGGCGCGGGCCGCGATCGCCACGGTCACCGCGATCGCCACGGAAACCGCCGCCGTCGCGCTCACCACGGAAACCACCGCCACGGTCGTCGCGCTCACGGTCGCGATCGGCCTTGCGCATCATCGCCGACGGACCTTCCTCGAGCTCGTCCACGCGGACGCTCAGGTAACGGATCACGTCCTCGCTGATCCGCTCCTGACGCTCGATCTCGGCGATTGCCGCGGACGGCGCGTCGATGTTGAGCAGCACGAAGTGCGCCTTGCGGTTCTTGTTCATGCGGTAGGTGAGGGAGCGAACGCCCCAATTCTCGGTCTTGGTGATCTTGCCACCGAGACCTTCGACAATACCCGTCATCTGGGCCGTCAGTTCTTCCACCTGCTGGGTGCTCGCGTCCTGACGCGCGAGGAAAACATGCTCATAAAGAGGCATGGCTGTCCTTTCCATGTTGGCGCAGACCCCGGCGTCAAGCCCTTCGAGCCCTTTGGAAAGGACTCGCAGACGTCAGCTCAGAAGGCGGGAACACGGGACGACGGGCCGACTGGCCCTGCCACATCAAAGTCGCCTGGACATCGTGGAGATGTTAGATCCCCAAGATCGAGCAAGGTGAATTTGCTGAGACCGTCCGTTCAGCTCCCGGCTCGGGATCCACGGATGGCGCGCTATATACCGGTTTTCGGCCGCAAGGCAAGGGAAAGTGGTCGAATTGGGCCTGCCACGCGCTTGACATGACCGCCTCGGGCGGTGTCTTTCCGGCCAAAGTTACTCAATTCCAGGGATTTCGGGCGTTCAGGGGGCGTGTCCATGACGGCAGCATTCACTTTTCCGGGGCAGGGGTCCCAGGCCGTCGGCATGGGCAAGGCGCTGGCGGAGGCTTTTCCGGCAGCGCGCGCCGTGTTCGAGGAGGTCGATGCCGCCCTCGGCGAGAAGCTGACGGCCATCATCTGGGAGGGCCCGGCCGAAACCCTGCAGCTCACCGAGAATGCGCAGCCGGCGCTGATGGCGGTGTCCATGGCAACCTTGCGGGTGCTGGAAACCGAGGCGGGAATCTCGGTCGGACGTGATGCGGCCTTCGTCGCCGGTCACTCGCTGGGCGAATATTCCGCGCTGGCTGCCGCGGGCAGCCTGACGATCGCCGATACCGCCCGGCTGCTGCGGACGCGCGGCGTTGCCATGCAGAAGGCGGTTCCGGTCGGGGTCGGCGCCATGGCTGCGCTGCTCGGAATGGATTACGAGGCCGCGGTGGCCGTGGCCGAAGAGGCGGCTCAAAGCGAGGTCTGCCAGGCCGCCAACGACAATGGCGGCGGCCAGGTGGTGGTGTCCGGCAACAAGGCTGCCGTCGACCGCGCCGTCGAGATCGCCCGGGCGAAGGGCGCCAAGCGCGCCATGCTGCTGCCGGTCTCCGCGCCGTTCCATTGCCAGCTGATGCAGCCGGCGGCCGACGTGATGGCGGAGGCGCTGTCGAAAGTCACCATCAAGGCGCCGGCCTCGCCGCTGATCTCGAACGTTCTGGCGGCGCCGATCAGCGATCCCGACGAGATCCGGCGCCGGCTGGTCGAGCAGGTCACGGGGACGGTACGCTGGCGCGAATCGGTCGCCTATATGGCGAGCCAGGGTGTGACCCGATTCCTGGAGATCGGCGCCGGCAAGGTGCTGAGCGGACTGGTCAAGCGGATCGCCGACGGTGCGGTCGGCGTGGCCGTCGGCGGGCCGGCGGACATCGCGGCCGCCAAGGATGCGCTGGCCGCGGCGAAAACGGCGTAAAGGGCTGCTTGCAAGCGGCATTGAGGAGAATTGAATGTTTGATCTGAGTGGCAGGACCGCGCTGGTCACCGGCGCGACCGGCGGCATCGGCAACGCGATCGCCAAGGCCATGCATGCCCAGGGGGCGACGGTGGCAATTTCCGGCACCCGGCGCGAGGTCCTGGAGACCCTGGCAGGTGAGCTGGGCAGCCGTGTGCACGTGCTGCCATGCAACCTGTCGGATGCGGCCGAGGTCGAGGCGCTGGTGCCGGCGGCGGAGCAGGCGATGGGACAGGTCGACATTCTCGTCGCCAACGCTGGCATCACCCGTGACAACCTATTCGTGCAGTTGCGCGACGAGGATTGGGACGAGGTGATCAAGGTCAACCTCACCGCCACCTTCCGCCTGTCGCGTGCTGCGACGAAGCTGATGATGCGCAAGCGCTTCGGCCGCATCATCGCGATCACCTCGATCGTCGGCGTGACCGGCAATCCGGGGCAGGGCAATTACACCGCTTCCAAGGCGGGCATCATCGGCATGATCAAGACACTCGGCGCCGAATATGCCAAGCGCGGCGTGACCGCCAACTGCATCGCACCCGGCTTCATCAAGACGCCGATGACTGATGCGCTCAACGAAAAGCAGCGCGAGAGCATTCTGGCCAAGGTGCCGGCGGCGCGGCTAGGCACGCCAGAGGATATTGCTGCAGCTGCGGTGTACCTCGCGTCCAACGAGGCCGCCTACGTCACCGGGCAGACCATCCACGTCAACGGCGGCATGGCCATGATCTAGGTGCCTCCCGCGGCTCGGAATGCGGCGAAAAGACGTCTCGCCAACTCTTCGGGGCCGCGTGGCCCATGATTCGCGTGTATGGTAACCGGGCCGCTCATGGGGGCACGAAGAACGCCATTGCAGGATTTCCAAACCCTGTATATTGGCGGGGCGAGCTACCATCGTTCGCCGGGCCTCCGTCGGCTGGTGCTGCTGATCCGGGTTCCTGTTTGAGCGCTCTGGGTCGGAGGCGTACCGGACTCGTGGAGTCCTCAGGATTGGAGTTTGTGAGTGGCCCCGTTTCCGAAATTTTCGGACCGCATGTCGTCCGCCAGATTTCGGTAAAGGGGCGCTGCGGGGCAAATCTGGTTTTGCGCGATTGCGAAGGAAGTTTGACGGCCGGGGTGACGCGGATCATCCGGGGGTCGGGTCTTAAAGGAACAAGCACGAGGTTGAACGATGAGTGAGATTGGCGAGCGGGTTAAGAAGATCGTGGTCGAACACCTTGGTGTCGAGCCCGAGAAGGTGGTCGACAACGCGAGCTTCATTGACGACCTCGGCGCTGACAGCCTCGACACGGTCGAGCTCGTCATGGCCTTCGAGGAAGAGTTCGGCTGCGAGATTCCGGACGACGCCGCGGAGACGATCCTGACCGTGGGCGACGCCACCAAGTTCCTCGAGAAGAACGCCAAGAGCTGACGCTCCGGCGAGAGTTATGCGAAACCGGCCGATCCGTCTTGCGCGGTCGACCGGTTTCTTGCTGTTGGCGGCGCCGCGGAGAGCCGTCATCTGACGGCCGGCGAGGCACGATTCGAACGTGCGGCGATGTCAGAAATTGTTGCTCGTACAAATGACCCGAGGTGCCGCGATCAGCCGATCTGCACGCGCTGAAGGGTCGGCTCTGGAGAAACGAACATGAGGCGGGTTGTCGTCACTGGCCTTGGCATGGTTTCGCCGCTCGGCTGTGGTGTGGAAACGACCTGGCAGCGCATCCTCCAAGGCAAGAGCGGTGCGCGCTTGATCGAATCGTTCGACGTCTCCGATCTGCCAGCCAGGGTGGCCTGTCAGGTGCCGCGGGGCGATGGCTCCGACGGCACGTTCAATGCCGACCAGTGGATGGAGCCGAAGGATCAGCGCAAGGTCGACGACTTCATCATCTTCGCCATGGCCGCGGCACGTCAGGCGCTCGATGATGCCGATTGGCATCCCGCGACCGAAGAAAATCGGTGTGCGACCGGCACGCTGATCGGCTCGGGCATCGGCGGGCTGTCGGGCATCGCCGACACGGCCATCCTTCTGAAGGAGCGCGGTCCGCGCAAGGTGTCGCCGTTCTTCATTCCCGGACGTCTGATCAATCTCGCGTCGGGCTATGTCTCGATCGAGCACGGGCTGAAGGGCCCCAACCATTCGGTGGTCACGGCCTGCTCGACGGGCGCACACGCCATCGGCGATGCCAGCCGGCTGATTGCGCTCGGCGATGCCGACGTCATGGTTGCCGGAGGCACCGAATCGCCGATCTGCCGAATCGGCATGGCCGGATTCTGCGCGGCGCGCGCGCTGTCGACCGGCTTCAACGAGACGCCCACGCGGGCATCGCGTCCCTACGACAAGGATCGTGACGGCTTCGTCATGGGCGAGGGCGCCGGCGTCGTCGTGCTCGAGGCGTATGAGCACGCCAAGGCGCGCGGCGCGCGGATCTATGCCGAGGTCTCTGGCTACGGATTGTCCGGCGACGCCTATCACATCACGTCGCCCTCACCGGACGGCGACGGCGGCTTCCGCAGCATGAGCGCTGCGATGAAGCGCGCCGGCATCACCGCCGCCGACATCGACTACATCAACGCGCACGGCACCTCGACACAGGTGGGTGACGAGATCGAGCTGGGGGCCGTCGAGCGCCTGCTCGGCAATGCCGCATCGAAGATCTCGATGTCCTCGACCAAATCCTCCATCGGTCATCTGCTGGGGGCTGCCGGTGCCGTGGAAGCGATCTTCAGCATTCTCGCGATTCGGGATAACATCGCGCCGCCGACGATCAATCTCGAGAACCCGTCGGTGGAGACCGCGATCGACCTCGTCCCGCATAAGGCTCGCAAGCGCGAGATCAACGTGGCGTTGTCGAACTCGTTTGGTTTCGGCGGCACCAATGCGTCGGTGATCCTGCGGCGCGTGGTGAACGAGTGAGGACGGCCGGAATACCGCTTGGACCTGTTGCCACTTTGTCACGCGGATTTCCGACTGCAGCCACACTAGAACCCAACACTTCGCGTGTCCTTCGAAGGTTGGCCGCGCGCGTCGGCGCGGTAAATTGATGGCGGCGAGGCCCGGCGGAAACACCTTTTCGCCTTGTTCGATGACGATTCGTGGGATGGGCGTGGACTTCAGGTCGCTTGCGTGGGGTGCGCACGGCCACGACGAGAGCGACAGCACTGAAGGTTGCATCGATGAGTGAACGGCCGCCCATCTCGCCCCGTAGTCCGCGCGCAGCGCTCGAGCCCGAACGCGTGCCGCCGCCGCCGCGACGCTCGGACCGTGCCCGCAATCCATTCGTGGTGGTCGGCAACGCGATCATCACGCTGCTCCTCCTGGCCATGCTCGGGGCGGGCGCGACGTATTATTACGGACGGCAGATCCTCGAAGCGGCTGGACCGCTGCAGGAGGACAAGATCGTCAACATCCCGCAGCGCGCGGGCAAGCGCGACATCGCCGACGTGCTGGCGCGCGAAGGCGTGATCGACGTCAATCCTTGGATCTTCATCGGTGGTGTCTACGCCCTGAAGGCCAGTTCCGACCTGAAGCCCGGCGAGTATGCGTTCCAGAAGAACGCTTCGCTGCGCGACGTGATCGGTGTGATCGTCGAAGGCAAGGTCGTGCAGCACGGCGTCACGATTCCGGAAGGTCTGACCTCCGAGCAGATCGTGGCGCGGCTGTCGGACAACGAGATATTCACCGGCAGCGTTCGCGAGATTCCGCGTGAAGGAACGCTGTTGCCGGAGACCTACAAGTTCCCGCGCGGCACCAGCCGCGATCAGGTCGTCCAGCGCATGCAGCAGGCGCAGAAGCGCGTGCTGGCCGAAATCTGGGAGCGGCGCAGTCCCGATCTCCCGGTGAAAACGCCGGAGCAACTGGTCATCCTGGCCTCGATCGTCGAGAAGGAGACCGGCAAGCCCGACGAGCGCAGCCGTGTCGCCTCCGTGTTCGTGAACCGGCTGAAGCAGCGGATCAAGCTGCAGTCGGATCCGACGATCATCTATGGTCTCGTCGGCGGCAAGGGCACGCTGGGACGTCCGATCAAGCGCAGCGAGATCACCCAGCCGTCGCCCTACAACACCTATGTAATCGAAGGGCTGCCGCCGGGGCCGATCTCCAATCCCGGCCGCGCCTCGCTCGAAGCAACCGCGAATCCGGCACGGACGCGCGATCTCTATTTCGTCGCCGACGGCAGCGGCGGTCATGCCTTCACCGAGACCTACGACCTGCATCAGAAGAACGTCGCCAAGCTCAGGGCGATGGAGCGGCAAACGCAGAACGATACCGTCGAGCCGGAGGAGGCGCCGCCTGCCGTCGCCGGCGGAGCGGCTGATCCGGCAGGCGCGGCAACCGCGCCCCGTGCGCCGGCCGGGGCCAAGAAGCCGCCTGCCAATCGGGCCAATGGCGGAACTGTCCCGGCCAATGGCGCCCGCCAGGGGGCGGCGCAGCCGAGCCCGCCGGTCGTTCAGCAATAATTTTCCACGCATGCCGGCCGCGCAGAACCGGGCTTAACATTTGCCCAAAAGACCGTAAGGTTCGCGCACTTTTGGCGGGGCTGAGTCTGGCCCCGTTGCTGATTGGCCGGAGATATTGACGAAATGGCGCTGTCGAGCATGACCGGCTTTGCCCGTAGCCACGGGGCGAGCGGTCCCTACTCGTTCGAGTGGGAGTTGAAATCGGTCAACGCCAAGGGATTGGACGTCCGGGTGCGGCTGCCGCAGGGCTGGGACGAGGTCGAGGCGTTCGCCAAGAAGCGCGCCACCGAAGTGCTGTCGCGCGGCACCGTCTATGCCAATCTCACCGTCAAGCGCACCGAGACCGGGTCGACCGTCCGCATCAACGAGGACGTGCTCGCTGCGGTCCTCAAGGTTGCGAGTTCGCTCGCCGGCCGGATCGACGCGGTCGCGCCGAGCATCGATGGCCTGCTGTCGATCAAGGGCGTGATCGAGGTGGCCGAGCCCGAGAGCGATGAGGCCGAGGAGAAGGCGGCCAAGGATGCCGCGACGGCGGCGTTCGAGACCGCGCTGAAGCACCTCGTCGAGATGCGCCGGCGCGAAGGCGAGACGCTCGGCCAGATCCTCAACCTGCGTGTTGACGAGATCGAGGCCCTGGCGAAGAAGGCCGAGGCGTCGCCAGGCCGCAAGCCCGAGGCCATCAAGGCACGGCTCGCCGAGCAGGTGGCGGCCTTGCTCGAAACCTCCGACCGCTTCGATCCGGATCGCCTGGCGCAGGAGGCGCTGCTGATCGCGGCCAAGGCAGACGTCCGCGAGGAGCTCGACCGGATCGCCTCGCACATTGCGCAGGCCCGCGAGATGCTCGGCAAGGGCGGGCCGGTCGGCCGCCGGCTCGACTTCCTCGCCCAGGAATTCCATCGCGAGGTCAACACCACCTGCTCGAAGGCGAACGACATCGAGCTGACGAACACGGGCCTCGAGATGAAGACCGTGGTCGAGCAGTTTCGCGAACAGGTCCAGAATCTGGAGTGATCCATGGCGGTTCACGACGGAAGCTTCGATGGGGTCGAACGGCGCGGCCTGATGTTCGTGCTGTCGTCGCCATCCGGTGCGGGCAAGACCACGCTGTCGCGCCTGCTGATCGAGCGCATGCCGGGCCTGCAGATGTCGGTGTCGGCGACCACGCGTCCGATGCGGCCCGGCGAGGTCGACGGCCGCGACTATCACTTCGTCGACCGCGCCCGCTTCGAGGAGATGGCGAAGCGGAATGCGCTGCTCGAATGGGCGACCGTGTTCGACAACCGCTACGGCACGCCGCGCGCGCCGGTCGAAGCCGCGCTCTCGGCCGGCCAGGACGTGCTGTTCGACATCGACTGGCAAGGCACGCAGCAACTGCGTGAGAAGGCGCGGCAGGACGTCGTCAGCGTGTTCATCCTGCCGCCGTCCGCCGCCGATCTCGAGAAGCGCCTGCATACGCGGGCGCAGGATTCCGACGAGGTCATCCGGGGGCGCATGAGCCGGGCCAGCCACGAGATGAGCCACTGGGCGGAATATGACTACATCGTCATCAACCGCGACGTCGACGAGGCGTTCGCGGAGGTGCAGTCGATCCTCAAGGCCGAGCGGCTGAAGCGCGAGCGCCGGACCGGACTGACGACGTTCGTGCGCGAACTGCAGCGCCAGCTCGAGAGCTGAACGGCCTCTCAGGCGCGGCGGCCGAGACGCGCCAGGATGTCCTGGATGCCGTCCAGCGACTCGTCCTGCTGAATGTTGCGCGGCCGCGGCCGCAGCGCCGGTGGCCGCGGAATGAAGTCGAGCGGCGGGGTCGCCGGGTCCTCGTACGGCGCCGGGCCAAACGCGGGCCGTTGCTGCGACGTGCGCTGTGGTTGCTGCTGCGGCCTCTCGACAATTGCTGGTGCGGATGCGGGCGGGATCGATGACCGGGATTCCAGGAGGCCCATCAGCTGGGCGGCGGGATCGTCGTTGATGCGGGCGACGTTTTGCGGAGCTTGGGCGGCAAACGCGTCCTGGTCGTCCTGAGGCGCTTCGAGTGCGTCTTCGGGCAATGAAAAGCGCGACTGCAGAAGATTGATCAGCGCCGCCGCGGGATCGTCGAGTTCGTTATCATCCGCAGTCGCGGACATCCCCGACATGGCTGCCGGTGCGGCCGCAGGCCTGCCGTCATCCGCCTGATGGGACGGCTGCCGTGCCGCATGGGCGCGAAGCGTTTCGATCAGCGCGGCCGCTGGGTCGCGTGCCGCCGCCGATGGCGCGTCGGCGGAGGGAGATTGATCGGACGTGACGGGATCGGGCTGGGCAGCCTGCTGGCCGCGGCGCAGGCGATTCATCAGTTGCTGCGCGGGCCGAGCGGCCGCAGCCTCAGCCGGCGGGGCGAGGCCGGCCGCAACGGGGGCGTCACCGGCCTCGGCCGGATCCGGCTGCGTGTTGCGCCGCTTGGCGGCGCGCGACACCAGCAGCGCCGCTATCACCTTGGCGGCATCGATCGGTGCGGCGCCGGCAGAGGGGGACGAGGCGTCGCTCGTGCGCGCCTTGCGCAGGGCCGAGACGATTTCGCCGATGTCTACGGGCGCCGGCGGCGCGGCCGCCGCAGCATCCTGGGCCGGAGCTGGAGTGGGCAGTGGCGCAGCGACGAAGGCGGGCGCGGGAATGGCCGGCGCAGATCTCTGCGGGGCAGACCAGGACGCGGTCGGGAGCCCGGTCGGTGCGTCATGGATTGGCGCAGCCTGTGGTGCCATCGCAGCTGTGGCGGCGCTGGCCCTGGAGGCCGCGATCTTGGCGACAGCGGCCTGCGCGGCCGCCAGCTGAACAGCCGCGATCTGCTGTTGCTGAGCCGGTGCTGCCGCAGGCGCCATCATGGCGACTGGGGATGGCTGTGCGCCGGCCGAAGCCGTCTGCTCGACGGCCCCAGGCGGCGTTCGTCGCTCCGCCCCAATCTCTGCGAGCTTGTCGACCGCCTGCCAAACGGCGTCGGTGTTTTGTGGCCGCCGCATGTCAGCGGCGGCGTCGAGTTCTCGGCGGCGCGCCGAGACGGCCGCATGATCCTGACGCTGTGGCGCGGGCGCATGCGAAGGCGCCTGGCGGTATGTGCGGGACTCCATCTGCTCCGGCTGCGATGCGGACAACCGCGCGCTTGCGAGGTCGAGCGCCGAAGCCGGTTGCGCGCCGCGGCTGTTGTCGGCGTTAGAGGCGACCGGCATGCCGCCGCGCCCCGCACGTATCCCGGACGGCTGCGTCTTGGTCCGCGGTTTCATGCGAGCCCGGCGCAAGCGTGCCGCGTCCTCATGCCAGCTTCCGTTGCGCCGGCGCTGCCGTCCCATCCGGCTGAGGCGGTAGAGCGCGCTCGCCAGCAGGCCCGATATCCCGAGCGCGCCGATCACCACCAGCATCAACATGTGGATCGGCGCTTCGGGCTTGGCCGCCTTGGACACGACGGCATCGGTCGCCGGAGGCACGTTGGCATCGGCGTCGGCATTGCCGTCATCGGCCATGGCTGCAGGCGTAGGATCGGTGGTGTTCGTCTGCGGCGGTGCGGACGGCCAGGGCGAAGCATCGAGGTTGCGCGACAGGCTGGCGTCGGACGCCGTCAACGTCGTTGGGGTGATGGCGAGATTTTGCGGCTTCGGCGTGCTCCGCGTGTCCAGGCCGGCGCGCAGCCGGGATTGTGGCAGCTCCCCCATCGCATCGGAGCCAGCGCGCTGCGCCGGACCGTCGGTCCGTCGCGGCGTGAGCTTGGGCGGCGAGGGCTGGGCGAAGTCCCAGGCCGCCGGCTGTTGCACGGGGCGGCCAGGCATCGTCATCTCGCGCCCATTCGCATCCTTCAGATACCAGCAGCGGCGATTGGTTCCACGGTCGAAGCGGTAGTACCAGTGCTGCGCCTCCGACTTGTCGCCGGTCGGCTCGGTGAGACATTCCTCAGCAGCGATGGCGGCACGCGGCAGCGCGCCCAGCACGGTTCCTGCGATGCCGGCGGCAATGGCAAATGCAACTCTTGCCGTTCGGCTTGCCATTGATGACTCCGGATACGCTTACGCAACGGCGCGTTCTCGGAGACAAGTTGGGTGGCAATGAGCCGCAATTCCGGATTTATTCTGGCTCGGTCTTTTCGTTTCCCAGTGCGGCTTTTTTCCCACAATGGGACCCGCTGTGCGTTGCGACGTTGGCCCGAAATGCACGTCAAATCGGTCGCATCGGCGAGATCGACCCATGGGTTGCACCCTCGGCAGCCCCCTGCCGGTACCGAAAACCGCTGCGTTCGTGGACAAATGATCGCCGGCCGGCGGCCGCCATGGTTCGCGTGATGCGCGTCGGTGCCATTTTGCCTGGTGCAGGGGCGGCACGCTGGTCGCATCACCCGCGGTCCATCGCCGAGGCTTCACGTGACGGGACAGCAGCAACAGTCAGCAATGATGCAAGCGCCGCTGCCGTGTCCGACGAGACGAGTCATGAATTCGAGAGCACCACCCGTCCAACCACATGGCCGGCGCGCAGAGCATCGATCCACTTCTGGGCGTCGGCCATCGGTTCTTCGCGCATCGGCGGCGGCTTGATCTTGCCGGCGCGGGCCAGCGCCATCAGTTCATGGCCTTCGGCGAGCGTGCCGACCATGAATCCCTCGATGGTCATGCGCTTGTAGACCCATTGCACCATCGGCAAGGTGAACTGGCCGCCCATCAGTCCGGACACCACGATCTTGCCGCCGCGCGCGACGACCGACACCGCGAACGCCATCGACTTCTCATTGCCGGCGAAGTCGACGACCTCGTCGAAGCCGCCTTCGGTTTCCTTGAGGATGCGCTTGATCACATCCGGCTCGGCGGGATCGTAGGCGGTGGCTGCGCCATTCTGCCGCGCCGTGTCGCGTGCAGCCGCCGAAAGATCCGCCACCGAGACCGGTTGCTTGAACATGGCTTGCGCGAACGACAGGCCCATCATTCCGACGCCGCCGAGGCCGATCAGCAGCAGATTGCGCTGCCGCGGCCGGTCGACCAGGCGCTTCAGCGCGCCATAGGCGGTCACGCCCGAACACATCAGCGTCGCCGCCTGATTGACCGGCAGCGGATCATACTCCAGCAGGTATTTTGCGTCAGGCACCAGCACGTGGGTGGCGAAGCCGCCGTCGATCGAGACGCCGAGGAAGCGCTGCTTCGAACACAGGTTCTCGTCGCCATTGGCGCAGTCGCGGCACTGGCCGCAGCCGATCCACGGAAACACCGCGCGCCGGGCGCCGACCAGTTCCTTCGGCACGTCGGGCCCGACCTCGTCGACGACGCCGGCGATCTCGTGGCCCAGCGTGAACGGCAGGGTCATGCCGCGCGTGGTGTCCAGGCGCTTGCCGCCGCCGAGATCGGCATAGCCGTCCTGAATGTGCAGGTCGGAATGACACAGGCCGCAGCGTTCGATGCGGACGAGAACTTCGCGGGCCTGCGGCTTCGGTGTTTCGACGATGGTCTCGCACAGCGGTGCATCGAACTTGACGAGCGACTGACGGCGCATCAACGCCATGACGGATCTCCCTGAAATGCTTGTCGATTAATTCTTGTTGTCGTTGCGACTATTGGTCAATTCGCGGGCCATGGCAACAAAGCCCGACACCGGAATGGTCTCGGCGCGGCGGGTGGGATCGACGCCGGCCGCGGCCGCGAGACGCGCGGGATCGGACGGCAGCGACTTCAGGCTCTGTCGCAGCATCTTGCGCCGCTGGCCGAAGGCGGCGGCGGCGACCTGTTCGAGCGCGCGGCGGTCGCATGGCTCCGGCACGGGCCGCGGCACCAGCCGCACCACCGACGACGTGACCTTGGGCGGCGGCACGAAGGCCGACGGCGAGATGTCGAACAGGATCTTGGTCTCGCAGCGCCAGTTCGCGAGTACGCCGAGCCTGCCATAGGCCTCCTCGTTCTCGGTTGCGACGATGCGCTCGGCGACCTCGCGCTGGAACATCAGCACCATCATGTCGTACCAGGGCGGCCACGGTTCGGCGGACAGCCAGCCGATCAGCAGGTGCGTCGCGATGTTGTAGGGCAGGTTGGCGACGATCTTCGCCGTCGTCGAGCCGAGATAGGGCCTGACATCGAAGGTTCGGGCATCGGTGCAGACGATCTCGAGGCGTCCCGGATAGCGATCGGCGATCGCCTTGAGCGCCGGAATCGCGCGCTCATCGTGCTCGACCGCGATGACGTGGCGTGCGCCGAGCGCGAGCAGCGCCCGCGTCAGGCCTCCCGGCCCGGGGCCGATCTCGACCACGGTGGCGTCCTCGAGCGGACCTGCGGCGCGCGCGATCCGGGCGGTCAGATTGAGATCGAGCAGGAAGTTCTGGCCGAGCGCCTTGCGCGCCGACAACTGGTGTTCGCGAATGACCTCGCGCAGCGGCGGGAGGTCGTCGATCGCGCTCATGACGACTGGCTGGCCATGCGCGCGGCGAGTTGCAGGGCGGCGATGAGGCTGGCTGGACTGGCGACGCCCTTGCCGGCGATTCCGAACGCCGTGCCGTGATCCGGCGAGGTGCGGATGAAGGGCAGGCCGAGCGTCACGTTGACGCCTTCGTCGAACGCCAGCGTCTTGATCGGGATCAGCGCCTGATCGTGATACATGCAGACGGCGCAATCATAGGATTTGCGCGCGGCTTCGTGAAACATCGTGTCGGCTGGAAGCGGCCCCTGCACGTCGAGGCCGGCATTGCGCAACGTCGCGATCGCCGGCGCGATGATCGTGTCGTCCTCGGTGCCGAGCGTGCCGTCCTCGCCGGCGTGCGGATTGAGGCCGGACATGGCGATGCGCGGCCGCGCCACGCCGAAATAGCGGCGCAGGCTCGCGGCGACGATGCGCGTCGTCGACGTGATCAGCGGGCTCGTCAACTGTTCGATCGCGTCGCGCAAGGACACGTGAATCGTCACCGGCACCACCGCAAGCGTCGGCGACCACAGCATCATGACCGGTTGCGGAGCCGCGCCGCCGTCGGCGGCAAGTTCGGCGAGAAATTCGGTGTGACCGGGATGGGAGAAGCCGGCACGATAGAGCACGGCCTTGGCGATCGGGTTGGTCACGACCGCGCTGGCGCGCCCGGCCTGGACGTCGGCGACGGCCTGGCGGATCGAGCCGATCGCAGCTTCTGCGCTGGTCGCATCGGGACGACCGGGCAGGGCGGTGGTGCGATGTCCCGTGGAGACGACGGGCAGCGCGTCTGCAAAAGCCTGCGGCGCGTCCTCAGGGCTCACCTCGGCCAGGGGAATCTGCAAGTCCAGCAGTCTCGCCCGGTGCGCCAGGAAAGCGGGATCGCCGAGCACGTAGAAGGCGGGAAGTCCGAGCGCGGTCCGGCGCAGCCAGGCTTGCAGCGTGATGTCGGGTCCGATGCCTGCCGGTTCGCCCAGGGTCAGCGCGAGGGGCTTCGTCATCGGCGATATTCGATCATCGCCGCCTTGCGGACTTCCTGCAGATAGGCCTTCGACGTCGCCTCGTACTTCTTGGTGTACATCTGCTCCTTGATCTCGCGCTTCTTGGGCGTGTCGATCGTGGTCGGCGTGCGCGCGCAGAGGGCGACCATCTGGATGCCCTGCTTGGTCGCTTCCGGCGGAGTCAAATGACCGATCGGGGTGTCGTCGAGCAGCTTGCGCAGATTGGGCGGAATGTCCGCGGAGGTCTTGACGACGATCTCCTTGATGACGGCATTCGCGGTCGTCTTGAAGATGGTGTTGGCATCGGCGCAGCTCTGGATCCGCGCGCGCAGAGCCTCCGCCTCCTTCTGGCGGATTTCCATCGCGCCTTGATTGGACGCGTTTGCGACGATCAGGACGATCGGCTGCATCTTGTATTCAAAGGCCTGGCCCTGCTGATCGCCGTCGCCACCGGCCGCGGCGACGGCGGCGGCCACGTCCCTGTCGGACACGATCAGGCGCTCCTTGTAGCGGCCGCGCACGAGGCTGGTCCAGACGATCTCCGCCTTGATGCGGGCCTTGAGCGTCTCCGGCCGGACCCCCTGGCTCTCGAGCGATCTCGTCAGTTGCTCGGCGTTGAGCCGCATGCGCGAGCCCATGCCGGCATAGGACTGATCGACGTCGGCGGAGGTCGGCTCGACACCGAACTTCTTGCCTTCCTTGATCTTGACCTTGTCGTCGATCAACTCGTTGATGATCTCCTGGCGGCTCTGCTGCTTGCGGGTGCTCAGGAAGTTCAGCTTGGTGCGCTGCTCGACGTCGTAATCGGTGATGGGGTCGCCATTCACCATCACCACGATGCTCTGGGCCCGGGCGGACATCATTCCGGTGCCCCAGACCAGCACCGCAAGAGTGCAGATGATCAGGGCCCGAAGGCGAGGGGGGAACGCGATCGTCATGATCAAGCTTCGCTGTTCGCAATGGATCCAAATGGAAGCGCCGCCGCGGCTCATGCAGGCTCTGCGACAACCGGATTCTCAGCGGGAGGCTTCTAGAACCCGGTCGTCGTGTTCGCCAGTGTCCGCAGACCGATCTGCAGCATGATCGTGTTGTTGAGGACGGGCGCGCCGGTCGCGATTGTCGAATAATTATACGACCTTACATAGTTCGCGGCCAGCACGAAACAGTCGTCGACGTAGCCCGCGCCGATCACATATTGATTGATCTTGTTGGCCGCAAGATCCCAGCGCGCGGCACCGGTCACCACCCAATTGTTGGCGATCTTCACCGATCCGGACCCGAGCACGCCCTCGCGGCGGGTCAGGTAGCCGATCGCCGGATCAGCGGCATAGTTGCCGTAGGTGAGGCCGACCGACCAGCGGTCGAAATTGGCCTTTGCCTCGGCCTCGAAGCGCTGCACGTTGAGCGTCTGCTGGTCGAACCGGCTGCGCATGCTGAACGTGTAGGTCCTGTTGGGCGAATAATCGACCCTCGCCACGTAGTCGGACACCGCCTTGTCGAGGCCGGAACCGACGGCGGTGTTGTTCATGTCCTGAACGGCGAACGAGTTGAGCCCGAACAGATGGTAGGACTGGCCGAACAGCGCATTGATGGTGCCGCCGCGATCGAACTGGGTCGTCGCCTGGACGCCGACATTGGCCCGTCCGCCGCCTTCGACCCGGTCATATCCGGAGAATTTGTCGACGCTGAACAGGTTGCTGGCGTCGAACACCATGCTCTGCGCGTCCTCGTTCGGGAGTCGGCCGGCATAGCTCTCGTTGGGGCGGACGATGACCTGGGCGATCGGCTCGATCGTCGTGGTTCCCCAGGGCTGAACGTTGATGAACGGATAGCGGTATTCCAGGCCGACGGTGGGCATCAGCCGCAGCGCCTGGGTGTCGCCGGTCTGCAGGAAGTTGCCGACACCGGGCTGGTTGGTGACGTTGGCGTTGATCGCGTCGGCCCGCAGGATCGCGAACGGCGTCCAGATCTGGCCGAGGGGATCGGTATAGGAACGCCGCCATTCGGCCTGCGCCGTCAGCCGCGTATAGGTGCCCGGAGCACCGCGCAGCAGACAATTGGCCGGCAGCCGCGCCCCCGGATCGGCCGACGCGGTCGTGCACAGACCCGCCGTATTGGCCTGCGTCGTGATCGCGTCGAACGCCGCAGTCTGGCGGCTCAAATTGACGAAGTTGGTCTTGTAGCTGAACTCACCGCCAAGCACGGGGGAGTTCAGCACGTTCGAATAGTCGATCACCGGATAGACGACCGGAACCGTCTGCTGGTTGCCGGAGAAGCTCAGGTAGTAGATCGTCCGCATGTCGAAGAAGCTGCGGCTTCCCACCCCTGTCAGATAGAGCTGCGAGATCGCCTCGGTCGGCAGGTTCATGAAGGAGCTGTAGGGATCCTTGAACTGCGACAGACGGTAGTCCGACATGAAGGCGTAGTCGGACAGCAGGACGCCGTCCCAACCCGTCACCCATTTGTCGTTGAGCGCGAACTGGCCATGCGTCTCGACGCCGCCACGGAATTGCCGGTCGCCGGGCTGACCGGCCAAGGCCTTCCGATCGAGCTGGTCGATGCCGTAGAGCTTGACCTGGTAGGCTCCATTGCTCAAGCGCTGGCGGAACTCGGCCTGCAGCAGCACGCCCTGCTGGGAGGTGATGCGCGGCGAGAACGTCGCGTCGTAATCCGGCGCGATGGCCCAGTAATACGGGATGTCGACACCGTAGCCGAACGCCGTCGACGACGAATAGCTCGGCATCAGGAAGCCGCTCTTGCGCTTGACGGTCGGATCGGGCGTCGAAAAATACGGGATGTAGGCCATCGGAACGCCGAAGAATTCGAGCTGGGCGTTCTCGAAATAGAGCATCTTCTCGTTCTGGTCGTGGATGACGCGAGCACCCTTCACCTGCCACAGCGGCGGCTTCTTCGGGTCGTCCTTGCACGGCGCGCAGGCGGTGTAGACGCCGTTCTCGAACACCGTGTAGTTGCCCTTCGAGCGGTCGGCGCGGGTCGCCGCCATCCGCGTCTGGTCCTCGGTCTCGACGCGCAGCGAATCGACGAAGCCGTCGCGGTAGTCGTCCGACAGGTCGAGGCTGTTGGCGTAGGTGATCTTGCCGTCGGCGTCGGTCATGCGGATGTTGCCTTCCGCATGCAGTCGCTTGGTCTTCTGGTCGTAGATCACCCGGTCGGCCTCGACCGAGGTGCCGTTGTAGAACAACTGGACGTTGCCGACCGCCGACACGCGCGAGTTATTGTAGTCGTAATCGACCTCGGTCGCCTGCACCAGCATCTGGTTGTCGTTGGCGACGCGCGGCGGCGGCGGCTTCGGCGGACGGGGGTTGTAGGTGAAGCCCTGGGCTGCAGCCGGCGACAGGGCGGAATCGAATGCAGCGGCAAACGCGACGACGAGCGTCAGCGCGGCGACGCATGCGGAGACGGCAGACAAGGCGCGACGCGCGCGCACACGACCGGTGCACGCAACGGCATGCTGCCGAAGCGCGGCGAGCGCTGTCTGACGGACGGCAACGAACGACACTAGCCGTCCTCCTGGTAGAGCAAAGCCATGAAACCGGTGAGGCCGCCGACGAACACCGGCAGCCACGCCGCAGCGATCGGATTCATCAACTCAGCCTTGCTCAAATCTTCAGTTACTTTCGACAGGACGTAGAGCAGAAAGCCGGCGCCCACGCCACTCAAAACCATTTTTTGTACGCCGCCCATTCGGAAGAACCTGAGCGACACCGACGCGGCCAGCATGACCATCGCAGCCAGCAGAAATGGCTGCGCGATCAGCTTATGATACTGCAGTTTATATCCCGCGGTCGCGAAGCCCGAACTTTCCGACGAACGGATGTATGTCGGCAGTTGCCAAAACGACACAGTTTCGGGGGTGGAGAAGCTGTTTCTGACCTGTGCCGGCGTCAGGCTCGTGGGCAGAATGAACGTCGGTTCGTCAACCGGAGGCGCATCGAGGGAGAATCGGCGCACCGACCTGAACACCCATTGGCCGTCTTCGAGGGTTGCCTCCCGCGCTTCGATTCGGTCCTTGAAATGTTTATCCGTACCAAAACGGAACAGCGTCAGCCCGGTCAGCCGAACGCCCTGCTGCTCGCTGCGTGCCGCGTTGATGATGACCGAGCCGTCCGGGTTGATCTGGTTGAGCCAGAAGCCGGATGCGTCCTGCACGCCGCCGCCCGGAGCGGAGCCGAACAGCTCGGCCTCCATGCGCTTGGACAGCTCGCGCAGATTGGCCGACATCGGGTTGTAGAGCGTGGTCGCCATCAGCCCGAGCAGGATCGCGCTGGCCAGCGCAGGCGCAATGAACTGCCAGGCGGAGACGCCGGCGGCGCGGGCCACCACGAGCTCGAGCCGGCGCGACAGCGCGAGATAGCAGGTCATGGCGCCGATCAGCACGCAGAACGGCATCATCTTCTCGAGCAGTTGCGGCACCCGGAACAGCGAGGTCTCGGCGACCATCAGCGCCGATGCGGAGGCGAGGCCCGAGGTCTTGCGCACCATCTCGATGTAGTCGACGAGCACGAGCAGCACGAAGATGCTCGCGAACACGCCGACCGCCGAGACCAGGAAGCGGCCGGCAAAGTAGCGTCCGAGCGTGTTGGTGACCATGCTCATGCGGCGGCCGGCCTTCTGAACAGCCGCGCGATCCGCGCATTGGAACGGTTGATGGCCTCCATGAGCCGCGCCGGCGGCTCGACGACCACGCCGCCGACGATGATCCAGATGCTGATGGCGAGCACGCCGAACAGCATCAGGTACTGGATCAGCGCCGCAGCCGGCGTCTTCACCGTCATGACCGAGCAGGCGAAGCCGGCCATGCGCACGCCGAACACGGCGAGGATGGCGCTGCCAAACGAGAAATTACGGCTCTGACGGGTGGTGCGCGGCGCCCCCAGAAAGGCGAAGGTCAGGGCGGCGAACGCGAACGGATAGATCGGGGCCATGAAGCGATCATGCAATTCCTGCCGGAATTGCCCGGGGATCTGCTTGTAGATCGGATCGTCATCGGCCGGCGCCATCAGCTCCCACAGATAGCGTTCGCGGATGCCGAGCGTGACGTCGCGGCCCTGATTCGAGAATTTCGACATGTCGAAGGCGTAGCGGGCGAAGGCGACCATTGCCGGCTCGCGCTTGCCGATCTCGAACCGCTCCAGATTGCCGTCTTCGAGCACCAGGAACGAGCCGTCGGGATTCTTCACGACCGTGCCCTTCTCGGCGATGATCGTGATTCGCTCCTTGGGATCGCGGCGGTCGTCGATCAGGATGCTCTTCAACTCGCCGCCGGGCTGCCGTTCGCCGATCCTGATCGTGAGGTTCTGGTCGAGCTGGGCAAACCGCCCCGGCTGCAGGATGTTAGTGAGCACGTCGGCGGTGATCTCGGCGTCCCATTGCTTGATCCGGCGCAGCCCGTCGGGCGCGAAATAGGATGCGATGAGGGTCACCAGCATGGCGACCACGCAGGTCGCATAGGCGAACGGCACGAACAGCCGGATCGGCGACATGCCCGCCGCGTTCATGACGATGATTTCCGAATCGGTCGCGAGCTTGTTCAGCGTGTGCGAGACCGCGATCATCAGCGCGATCGGCGCGATGACGCCGAGCAGCGAGGGAATCACGAGTCCGGTGATGCCGAGGAAGGTCAGGATGGTCTGGCCCTGGCTCGTCATCAGGTCGATGCCGCGCAGCGCCTGGGTGATCCAGATCACCCCGGTGAGGCTGACCAACACCAACGCAAACGACGCGAGCGTCGTGCGAAAGATGTACTTGTCGATGGACCCCATCTTGCGCGCCCGATCCCAAATCAGCAGTCCCGGAACGAGCGCTGCAGCCACCCCTCGAAACGGGTCCCCGGGCTGTCTGCGCCGTCACGTTCCAAGAGCAGTGAATATCTTTACCATCCCTTTGATCCGTCGACAAAATGGCTGTGGCGTGGCGTCACGAAAATACGGTTAAAATTTCACTGTTGTGGCCGCCCCGCCACGGGAAGGCTTGGCAGCTCCGGCCAAGGCGGGCCATACTGTTGCCAAGTTGGGTTCCGAACCGCCGCCATCCCCGTCTGTCCGCTCGGATTTTTGGACGGTCGCTGGGGCTTCTCACGTCGAAATTTGGAGGATTGCTTGATGTCCGACACCGTCAAGGTCGGCTTCGTCCCGCTGTCGGCCGCTCCGCGCGGCATCGTGGTGGCGTTCTGCGATGATACCCTGCGACTTGGAGTCGCGACCGACAAGGCGCTCGGGGGAGCCTCCGACCTCATCAAGCGTGCGGCCGGGGCTGCCCGGTTCAAGGGCAAGGACGGTGCCGTGCTCGATCTCCTGGCACCCGAAGGAATCAAGATTCAGCGCTTGATCGTGATCGGAACGGGCAAGGGGGGCGAACATAAGGAAAAGGATTTCCTCAAATATGGCGGGATCTTAACCGGGAAACTCAATTCCGGAACTGAAGCCGTGACGGTCTTGGCCGAGCTGCCGGCTTGGCCGATGACGCCGGACCAGGTCAGCTCGCTCGCCGCCGGAATCAAGCTGCGGGCGTATCGCTTCGACCGCTACAAGACCAAGAAGAAGGACGAGGAGGGCGGCGTCAGCGCCAGCGTCTCGATCGCCGTGGCCGACGTCGCTGCGGCCAAGAAGGCGTTCATGCCTCGCGCCCATGTGACCGACGGCGTGATCCTGGCCCGCGATCTCGTGAACGAGCCGCCGAACGTGCTCTACCCGGAGGAGTTCGCCAAGCGCGCCGCCGCCTTGCGCAAGCTCGGCGTCACCGTCGAGATTCTCGACGTGCCGGCGATGACGAAGCTCGGCATGGGGGCGCTGCTCGGCGTCGGCCAGGGATCTTCACGTCCCAGTCGCACAGTCGTGATGCGCTACAATGGCGGCAAGCGCGGCGACCAGCCGGTCGCGTTCATCGGCAAGGGCGTCTGCTTCGACACCGGCGGCATCTCCATCAAGCCGGCCGGCTCGATGGAGGACATGAAGGGCGACATGGGCGGCGCCGCCTGCGTCGTCGGCCTGCTGCATGCGCTGGCGTCGCGCAAGGCCAAGGCCAACGTGATCGGCGCGATCGGCCTCGTCGAGAACATGCCGGACGGCAACGCCCAGCGTCCCGGCGACATCGTCACCTCGATGTCCGGCCAGACCATCGAGATCATCAACACCGATGCCGAAGGGCGGCTCGTGCTCGCCGACGTGCTCTGGTATGTCGCGACCAAGTTCAAGCCGAAATTCATGATCGACCTGGCGACCCTGACGGGGGCGATCATGGTCGCTCTCGGCACCGAGCATGCCGGCCTGTTCGCCAACAATGACGATCTCGCCGACAAGCTCCTGAAGGCGGGGCAGGAGACCGGCGAGAAGGTGTGGCGCATGCCGCTCGGCTCCGAATACGACAAGCTGATCGATTCGCAGTTCGCCGACATGAAGAACACCGGCGGGCGCCATGGCGGCTCGATCACGGCCGCGCAATTCCTGCAGCGTTTCGTCAACGATACGCCGTGGGCGCATCTCGACATCGCCGGCACCGCGATGGGCGCACCGAAATCCGAGATCAACCAGAGCTGGGGATCCGGCTACGGCGTGCGTTTGCTCGACCGGCTGGTCTGGGATTCCTACGAAGCGAAAGCGTAAGGGACCACGGCGCGGATGACCGAAGTCCTGTTCTATCATCTGCAGAACATGACGCTGGAAGGCGTGCTGCCGCCGCTGCTCGAGAAATCGCTCGAGCGCGGTTGGCGCGTGGTGGTGCAATCGACCTCGGAAGAACGTGCAGATGCGCTCGATGCGCATCTGTGGACCTATCGTGACGATTCGTTTCTGCCGCATGCCACCTGGCGGGTGGCCGATGCGGCCGATCAGCCGATCGTGCTGGCGATCGAGGAGAGCAATCCCAACGCGGCGAATGTCCGATTCCTGGTCGATAACGCGCCGCTGCCATCCGATGCGCACAGCTACGAGCGCATGGTGCTGGTCTTCAACGGCGACGATGCCGACGCGCTCGCTGCAGCGCGATCGGCCTGGGGCGATTGCAAAACCCGTGGATTCGAGGTCACCTATTGGCAGGCCGATGAGCGCGGGCGCTGGCAACGTCGGCAATGATGGCGTAAGTCCGGCAGGCAAGATGGCAGCGCCGCGCGATTAATGATAATCTGTCGATTTACCGGCAGAGCGTCGGCAAAGTCACGAACGTGCCGCAAAGTGATGTTGGGACAACACGTTAGAGTGTCCACAGGTTGCAATTCAGCAAGGTTCATCGTGCGAGACCACAACAAACAACTGACGCGCGTTCTGGCGTTCCTTGTGCTTGCTCCGGTCGTCTCCGGATGTTCGGGGACGCCTGATTTCCTGTCCAAGGACGCCGAATGGTTCAACCGGCCGCAGCGCCTGTTCATCAGGAATATCTCGATCGACGCGCCGCCCCTGACGCCGGACAAGCCGGTGACGGCTGAGGATTTTGTGAGTGCCGAAGGCGCATGCCCGGGCATGGTGCCGGCGGGGGGAGCGGCGGGTGCGAATGCGATGTCCAACGATGCAGCTGCTGCGCCGCCACCCACTGCAGGCGGCACCGTCGCGCTCGGCCACACCGAATGCGACGTGGTGCGCGGCATCGGCGCGCCCGACAGCGTCAACATCGGCAACAATGGCGGCGACCGCGTCGCCACCGTCACCTGGCTGCGCGGCGCACGTGCCGGCGTCTACACTTTCACAGGAGGCCGCTTGACCTCGGTTGAGCGCGCGCCTGATCCAGGTCCGTCGCCGAAGATGGCCAAGCCCGCCAAGGCGAAGAAGCGGGCGAGCTGAGCGCGCTCGAGGCTCGCTTGTTCAATCGACGACCGCGGGTTCGTCAGCCCGCCGCCTCGTCATATTGCGTGCTGGCCTCCAGCCACTGCTCCTCGGCGCGCGCCAGCGCGTCGGCGGCATTGGCCCGCGCCTTCGACAATTGCGCGGCCTGTTTCGGATCGCGCGTGAAGATGTCCGGTAGCGACAGCGCGCCGTCGATCTTGGCGATGATCTCGGTGATGCGGGCGATCTCGGCTTCGGCCGCGGAGATCTTCTGCTTCAGCCCGCTGCGTCTGTTGTCGCCGCGCGGCCGCTCCGCCTTCTCCGTGACCTGCGGACGATCCGTTTCGCGCACGCTTGCGCCGCTGCGGGACGACAGGACCATGCGCCTGTAATCGTCGAGATCGCCGTCATAGGTCTTGACGGTGCGGTCGGCGACGACCCACAGCCGGTCGGCGCAGGCCTCGATCAGATAGCGGTCGTGGGACACCATGATCACCGCGCCGGGAAACTCGTTGATCGCTTCGGCGAGCGCCGCGCGGCTGTCGATGTCGAGATGGTTGGTCGGCTCGTCCAGGATGATCATGTTCGGACCGAAGAAGGTCGCAAGGCCGAGCAGCAGCCGCGCCTTCTCGCCGCCCGACAGGCTCTTCACCAGCGTGTCCGCGGCCTTGCCGGAGAAGCCGATCGCCCCGGCGCGTGCCCGCACCTTCGACTCCGGCGCCTCGCCCATCAGCTTGCGCACATGGCTGTAGGGCGAGCCGGCTTCGTCGAGCTCGTCGAGCTGGTGCTGGGCGAAATAGGCGATCGAGAGCTTGTCGGCGCGGGTGATCTTGCCGGAGAACGGCGCGAGCCGCCCGGCGAGAAGCTTCACCAGCGTCGATTTGCCGTTGCCGTTGGAGCCGAGCAGCGCGACGCGGTCGTCATTGTCGATGCGCAGGGTGACGCGGTTGAGCACGGGCTGCGCCGGATCATAGCCGACCGTGGCGTTGTCGACGGCGATGATCGGAGGCGACAGCAGTTTCTCGGGCGCGGGGAAGGTGATCTCGTGCACGTCCTGGGTGACGAGCGCGGTGATCGGCTTCATCCGCTCCAGCATCTTGACGCGGGATTGCGCCTGGCGCGCCTTCGAGGCCTTGGCCTTGAAGCGCTCGACGAAGGCCTGCAGCCGCGCGCGCTCGGCCTCCTGGCGCTTGACCGCCTTGGCATCGAGCATCTCGCGCGTGGCGCGCTGCTCCTCGTAGGAGGAATAGCTGCCGCGGTACAGCGTGAGCTTGCTGCGGTCGAGATGCAGGATCTGGTCGACCGAGGTCTCCAGCAGGTCGCGGTCGTGGCTGATGACGATCACGGTGCGCGGATAGTGCGCGAGGTGATCCTCGAGCCACAGCGTGCCTTCGAGGTCGAGATAGTTTGTCGGCTCGTCCAGCAGCAGCAGGTCGGGCGCGGCGAACAGGGTGGCAGCGAGCGCGACGCGCATGCGCCAGCCGCCGGAGAATTCGGAGCAGGCACGGGCCTGGTCGGCGGCGGAGAAGCCGAGGCCGCTGAGGATGGCGGCGGCGCGCGCGGGCGCCGAATGCGCGTCGATGTCGACCAGCCGCGTCTGGATCTCGGCAATGCGGTCCGGATCCATGGCGGTGTCGGCCTCGCGCAGCAGCGCGTCGCGCTCCAGATCGGCCCGCAGCACCACGTCGATCAGGCTGTCGGGGCCGCTCGGAGCCTCTTGCGCGAGGCTGCCGATCCGCCACCGCGGCGGCAGGCTGATGCTGCCGTTCTCCAGCGACAGTTCGCCGCGGATGGCCTTGAACAGGGTCGATTTGCCGGTGCCGTTGCGGCCGACCAGACCGACGCGGGCGCCGGGCGGAATCTGCACCGAGCTGTGGTCGATGAGAAGCCGTCCGGCAAGGCGGATCGAGATGTCGGTGATGGAAAGCATGCGCGCCTTGTCACCGCGCGCGCGGCCAAACGCAACCGCTTTATCGCCGACCCCAAGGAGCCGGAAATTTCAGGTGAGATTTCAATCGAAACGCGCGACGGCCTCGTCCTGCTTGCGCAGCTCGTTCATCAGCTGCGCGAGCGGATCAGGCAGCTGGGAGCCGTCAGGCGGCAGGCTGCGTTGCAGCCGTTCACCCACGGCTTCGCAGATCGATCGGCTGGTCTTTCGATCGAGCGCCTCGCTGAGAACGGCGGTACGGCCAGACATGACAAAGTTCCACGAGCAGTTGCAGTACGATACCGTAACAAGTCGTGGCCCGCCGATTGGTTTCCGTGCAGGCACGAAAATGCGCCCAATCCGATTGAAAGTGCACGAAAAAAGCCCCGGCGTGGGGGAGACGCCGGGGCAATGCGAGTTCGGTGCGGCGGGGGGCGGATGCCGCGCCTAGGCTCGTAGTCTCGAAGGCTCGTATCAGTAGCAGCGGTTGATCAAGCGCCAGCGCGGTCCCCAGGGGGTCGGAACGACGCGGCGGACATAGCAGCCGCCATAGCCGTAGCCGTAGACCGGGCCGCCGACGAACACCCGCGGGCCGTAGAAGGGACGGTGCCAGCCATAGCCGCCGCCGTGCCATCCACCGTGCCAGCCGCCACCGTGCCAATGAGCCGACGCGGCGGTCGGGGCGAGGGCGGCTGCGCCCACGGTGATGGCGGCCGCCGCGATGAGGGAGAGTTTGCGCAACATGATCGTCTCCTGGATGACAGCGCTGGTGGCGCCGAAATTGTCCGACGGATGAGGCTGGGAGAAGGCGTCCACCTGAACGTTGCTGGCTCGTCTTCGCCCCGGTGACAAGCAACTTAAGACATGGCAGCTGAACGATGGTCGCACGGACCCTTCAGATTCTGTTCAGAATCGTGAAATCGTCGTAAGGCGTCGCGCCTCCGGCCGGATCCCGGTCGCTTGCCGTCGGCCAATCGCGTCGATATAAGCCCGCAACCCACCCAAATCCCCCATCTCCAAGGACGATATCATGGCGATTGAGCGCACTTTTTCCATCATCAAGCCCGACGCGACCGAGCGCAATCTGACCGGCGCGATCAACGCGCTCATCGAGAAGGCCGGCCTGCGGATCGTGGCCCAGAAGCGTATCCGCATGACGCGTGACCAGGCCGAGACCTTCTATGCCGTGCACAAGGCGCGGCCGTTCTTCGGCGAACTGGTCGATTTCATGGTTTCCGGTCCGGTCGTGGTCCAGGTGCTGGAAGGCGAGGGCGCCATCCTGAAGTACCGCGACGTGATGGGCGCGACCGATCCGGCGAAGGCGGCCGACGGCACCATCCGCAAGTCGCATGCGAAGTCGATCGGCGAGAACTCGGTGCACGGTTCGGACGCTGCCGAAACGGCCGCGATCGAGATCGCGCAGTTCTTCGCCGGCAACGAGATCGTCGGCTGAGCGGTGATCGATGCGGCGGAGCCTCGCTTCGCCGCACATCGCCCGTGCCGGCAACTCCCGGCTGATCGCATTTGAAAGGCCTGGCCGTGAACTGGCTATCGCAACTCGCCGATCCCGCCACTTACGGCCATTTGCTCGCTCAATTCGAATCCGACCTGCATAGCCCGGGCTTCTGGCTCGCGCTCGGCAAGATCGTCTGGATCAACGTGCTGCTGTCGGGCGACAACGCGCTGGTGATTGCGCTCGCCTGCCGCGGCCTGCACGGCAAGCATCGCTTCTGGGGCATGGTGGCAGGCTCCGGCATCGCGGTCGCGCTGCGGATCGCCTTCACCGGCATCGTCGCCACGCTGATGGCGCTGCCCTATCTGAAGCTGGTCGGTGGCCTGGCGCTGCTCGTGATCGCCGCCAAGCTGCTGGTGCCCGAAGACGAGAATGACGACATCGCCGCCGGCACGACGCTCTGGCACGCGGTCCGCATCGTCGCGCTCGCCGACCTCGTCATGAGCCTCGACAACGTGATCGCGGTGGCCGCGGCCGCGAACGGCCAGGCCTCGCTGCTCATCATCGGCCTTGCCATGAGCATCCCGCTGATCATCGCGGGCGCAGCCCTGATCATGCTGGTGCTCGACCGTTTTCCGCTGCTGGTCTGGCTCGGCGCAATGCTGCTCGGCTGGGTCGCCGGCGAGGTGATCGCGACCGATCCCGCGATCGAGCCGCTGCTGCATCACCTGCTCGACGGCACCGTCATCATCAACATCGAGGCGACGTCGGCGCTGTTCCCCGGCAAGACCAACCTCGCCAGCCATGTCGACGTCATGGAGACGCTGATGTCGCTGCTCGGGGCCGGTGTGGTGCTTCTCGCCGGCTCGATCTGGCGTGGCCGCGCGCTGCAGCGTCAGGCCGAGAGCGAACTGGAATCCATGCCCGCCCGCGGGGTCAATCTGCCGTAGCGCTAACCTCGGGCGAGGCCGCTGTACGCGCCGGTCGATCGGGGAAAGGGGCCACTCGTCACCGAGTGGCCTAGCGTGAAGGCTGAGGCGATCAATCGGCCTTGGCGCCGGTGGTGATGATCGACCCGACGTGATGGCCGCGCAGCGCGGCGGTGAGCCGGCCCGGCGCCAGCCCGTTGACGACCTGGACGCGGGAGATGTGACGGGCGTTGGCCATCACCTCGACCAGCGCGCGGTCGAACGGCAGCGTGCCGTCCTGCCCGGCGAGCGCATCGCAGCTGGTCTCACGCAGCAGCTTCGCCTTGGCAGCGTCAGGCCCCTTCGGGTCGGCGGTGTAGACACCATCCACGTCCTCGACGATCGTCAGCCCCGCGGCGCCGAGCGCATCGGCGATCAGGAACGCGCCGGTGTCGGCCCGATGCATGGGAATGCGCGAGGTCGGGAATTCGTGATGGTGGTAGGGCGGAAACGCGCTTCCGACCACGGCGCGCGCGGCGGTCAGATGGATCGCGAGCTGGTTGGCGATGGTCGGATGCTCGATGTAGGACACGCCCTCCGAGGCCAGCAGCGCGGCCAGGATATGGCCGTTCTGGCCGGCCTCGCTGGCTGCCAGCGGCGCCAGCGATCCGACGGGCAGGCCGAGGTCGAGGCCGACGCCATAGAGGTGGCGGGCGCGGATGCCGGCGCCGGTCAGGATCAGCAGCCGATGCTCTGGCAGCAGCTTCTTGATCTCCTCGACCAGCGGCAGGATCGCTTCGGCGCCGCGGTCCATGATCGAACGGCCGCCGATCTTGACGACCTGCAGCCAGGGCAGCAGCGCGATCGGGCGCCTGCCGGCGACGGGACGGGTGAGCTTGTCGTCGAGCAGGGTCTGGCGCGCGAGCGGCGAGGCGACGTGCTTGATGGTGTTGGTCTCAGCCATGGTGATCGCTTCTCTCAGCTCGCCGTGATGATGGTGCCGACGTGCTCGCCGGCAAGCGCGCGGGTCAGATTACCGGGCACGAGGCCGTTGACGATCTGCACCTCGCGGACGTGCCGCGCGGCTTCGAGCAGATCGAGCATCGGAAATTCCAGGATGGAGTCGGCGAGACCCTTGGCCTTCATCTCCGCCACCGAGATCTTCGGAATGAACGTGGCGGTCTTCTCGGTCTTGGGGTTGGCGGTGTAGAGGCCGTTCTCGTCCTTCACATAGATCATTGCCTTGCAGCCGAACTGCTCGGCGACCAGGAAACAGCCGGCATCGGTACGGTAGGGCGGAATGACGCCGTCGGCGGACGGGCGCATCCACAGGCCGTAGGGCGGCATGCCGCTGAACACCACCGCGTTGACCTCGGCGAGATAGAGCGGCACGGCCGAGAGGCCTGCGCCTTCCACCGCCGAGATGCCGTGCTTGGCGAGCAACTGTCCCAGCATCGCGGCGTTCTGATCGGCGACGGACGCGCCGAGCTGCGACAGCACGCCGGCCGGCAGATTGAGCCCGGCGGCGATCGAGTACAGATGACGCGCCCGCGTGCCGGCGCCGGTGCCGATCAACATCTTGTGCGCCTTGCGCGCGGCGACGATCTCCTCGACCAGCGGATAGACGGCGGCACGGCCGCGATCGATCATGCTCTGGCCGCCGACCTTGATGACGGTGGCGTCGGGGAGGATGCGGAAATCGATTGCCGTTTCCGCGGCTGCAATCAATTGGGGGTCGGTGAGCGAGCGCTGCATCATGAGCGCCTCCAACTCGGCCGTCGTAGTTGCCATCGAAAAGGTCCTCTTGCTCGTGGATGTCTGGCGCGGCGAGCCAGCTCGGCTCCGCCGCCCCGCCGGTTCCGACCGCTTCCTCGGATTCCGTGGCCGGCAGATCGACCCCCGGTGATCGATCATATGTTGAATGGAATACACGACCGTTCGCGACGCCGACAGTCTGCCGCTGATATGGTTCGATCGTCTCGCGTGCCGGCATTCGGCGCGCAGCTCTTGCGCGTCCATCCGGTCAGGGAAAATCCATCGCTATTTCAATGAGCTGTATCGAGAATCATATAATTAGTCTGGTCGGCCTGTCGCATTTCCGACAATGCACAAAGTTTCGGCAAGCGCTTTGCAGTAGCGTCGACTCGGCTGATGGATCGATCCGAGGTCGGGCCGGCGCGGCTCCGCGGATCGGAAGACGATGGTCGCTCATCGGCACCAAAGCCGACGCTTCACCACGTTATATTTGTTCGGATATCACGAGGCGCGCCCTCGCGCCGATGCCGCCCCGCGAGCTGGACGCGGCGGTATTTTCGATATATCTTCTTGGATATAACGATGGGGTGATGCGGAGCGTGTGATGGAGCTGCGGGCCAAGGCGCTGACGAGCTGCGAGGTGGTGGATGGCGGCGAGACGATCTCGCTCGGCTTCGAAGATGCCACCGGCAATGCGGCGGCGCTGAGCCTTTCGGTGAGCCAGGCAGGCGCGCTGGTCATGACGCTGCCGGGCCTGTTGGAGATGGCGCTGCGTACTCGCTATGGCGATCAGGCGCTGCGTTATGCCTATCCGCTGGCATCCTGGACCATCGAGCAGTCGACCGACGCCACCCAGCGCATCATGACCTTGGCAACGCCCGACGGCTTCAGCATACGGTTCGCGATTCCGAAGGGCGAGCAGAACGTGCTCGGGAAGGCGCTGCTGGCGCAGTACCCGGCCGCCCCGGCGATCCGGCCGAACTGAGCGTGCACCGATCCTGTCGCCGGACCGCCATTTCGGCCGGCACCGCGTGCTCGAGCACATGCTCGGCGGTTAGTTTCTCACGATCGAGCCGGAGCGTCCGACCAGCCGCGCCAGATGCTTGAAGCGGCCGCCGACGCGGTCGGCGACCAGGTCGACCATCTGGTGCTCGAACACCAGCATCAGCTTGCGGTCCTGGGTGCGGAAATGGGTGGCGGGAAGCACGCCCGGCCGCGCCGCGGAGATCAGATGCGCGACGCGAAATGCGGTGCCGAGCAGGCGCGCACGATCGATCTGGGCCGGGCTCAGTTGCTCGGTGAGAACAGGCGGCGCCGCCTCGTCGCGCAGGCCTTCGTAGCGGAAGAACACCGACAGCGCGACGAAGATGCGGCCCTCATGGCTGATCGAGCCGAAATTGCCGTTGAGGACGATGCCGTAGGTCTGCTCGCCGCGATGATCGGGATGCATGCGCCAGCCGATGTCGGACAACAGGCACGCGGCGTGGCGCAGCCGGCGCTCCTCCTCGGTCTCGCGGACATGCACCACGCGGAACAGGCGGTCGGTCCAGTCGGTCAGCTCGCGGGCGTGCTGGGCCGAGCGCGACAGCAGTTCGTTCAATCCCTGGGCGGCGCACAGCAGGCCGTCCTTGGCGCGCTCGGTATCGGCAAGCTTGGAATACAGCAGGCCCTCGCGCACGCCGAAGGTCGAGAACACCACCGTCGTCGGCCTGGCGACGCGGATGACGTGTTCGAGCACGAGCGCCGCATAGGCCAGCAGCGGCCGCCGCGCCTCGGCGATGGCCTCGATGTCGGCGAGCATGTCGGCGGCGACGAGACGGCGCAGGCGGCGGACGAAGGCCAGCGCATCGGCGGCCGGGATCGCATAGCCATGCATGACGCCGAGCGGATAGCCGCTCTGAATGATGTGGATGCGGGCCAGCGCGCGCCAGGTGCCGCCGACCGCATAGAAGGTCCGGCCCTGTCCGGCCAGCAATTGCGGCAGGTCGGTCAGTGCCTCGCTGGCGATCCGCTGCGCCTTCTTGAGCGACTTCTCCGCAAGATCCTGCAGCGCCAGGCTGCCGAGCGGCAGGGTGATGCCGCTGCGCACCTGATGGCCGCGGACGTCGATCAGCTCCAGCGAACCGCCGCCGAGATCGCCGACGATGCCGTCGGGCTTGTGGATGCCGGAGATGACGCCGAGCGCCGAATAGCGCGCCTCCTCGGGGCCGGTGAGGATCTGGATCGGCGCACCGCAGATCTTCTCGGCCTTGGCGATGAAGTCGGGGCCGTTCGAGGCGTCACGGCAGGCCGCGGTGGCGATCGCATGCACCTCGCCGACCTTCTGCACCTTGCACAGCGCGCGGAAGCGCTTCAGCGCCGTCAGCGCCTTCTCGACGGCATCGGCGGCGAGCAGGCCCGTGGTCTGGACCTCGCGGCCGAGCCCGCACAGCGACTTCTCGTTGAACACGGTGACGAGGCTGCGCTCGATCGCCTGATAGACGACGAGGCGCACCGAGTTCGAGCCGATGTCGATGACGCCAATGCTGGCGGCCGTGGTCGCGGTCCGTTTCACCGCGGCATGTCCCTTGGCGGGAGGCCGCTATGACGGATGGCGTTCGTTCCGGCGCGTGAGCCGGCGCGGTGAAGATTCCTTGAGCGACTTTCCACGGCCGGACAGACTCGGATTCGTCATGAAGTAATTGTGCAGGTTGAACGGCTCCTCGCCCTTCGCGGCCTTCATACGCGTTGACGACCCATCCGGCAACAATTGCCAGCTCTGCTCGGTATCCTTCAGGTTGGCGACCATGATCTGCTCGAGAACCTGCTGGTGCACGGTCGGATTCTGCAGCGGACACAGCACCTCGACACGGCGGTCGAGATTGCGTGGCATCATGTCGGCCGAGGAGATGTAGACCGCCGCCTTGGCGCTCGGCAGGCCCTGGCCCATCCCGAAGCAGTAGATGCGGCCGTGTTCGAGGAAGCGGCCGATCACGGACTTGACGCGGATGTTGTCGGACAGTCCGGGGATGCCGGGCCGCAGGCAGCAGATGCCGCGCACGATCAGGTCGATCGAGACGCCGGCCTGCGAGGCCTCGTACAGCGCGTCGATGATGTCGGGATCGACCAGCGAATTCATCTTCATCCAGATCACGGCCGGCTTGCCCTGGCGCGCGAAACTGGTCTCGCCGTGGATGTGCTCGATCATGCGCTTGCGAAGCGTCAGCGGCGACACCGCCATCTTCTCGATGTCGATCGGCTCGGCATAGCCGGTGATGTAGTTGAAGACGCGGGTGACGTCGCGGCCGATCACCGGATCGGAGGTGAAGTAGGACAGGTCGGTGTAGATCCGCGCCGTCACCGGGTGATAGTTGCCGGTCCCGGTGTGGACGTAGGTGGTGAGGTTGCCGCCCTCGCGGCGCACCACCATCGACAGCTTGGCATGCGTCTTCAGCTCCAGGAAGCCGTAAACCACCTGCACGCCGGCGCGCTCGAGGTCGCGTGCCCAGCGGATGTTGGCTTCCTCGTCGAAGCGCGCCTTGAGCTCGACCAGCGCCGTCACCGACTTGCCGGCTTCGGCGGCTTCCACCAGCGTGCGCACGATCGGCGAATTGTTGGAGGTGCGGTACAGCGTCTGCTTGATCGCGACCACGTCGGGGTCGCGCGCGGCCTGCTGCAGGAATTGCACGACGACGTCGAACGACTCGTAGGGGTGGTGGACGATCAGGTCCTTCTGCCGGATCGCGGCGAAGATGTCGCCGCCATGATCGCGCACCCGCTCGGGATGACGCGGCACATAGGGCGCGAATTCGAGGTCGGGCCGGTCGACGCGCGTCAGCTGCGACAGCTCGTTCATCGCCAGCACGCCGTCGACCACGAACACCTCGTCGTCGGTCGTCGACAGCGCATGCTGCACGAAGGCGCGCAGCTCCTGCGGCATGTTGGACTCGATTTCGAGCCGGATCACCGAGCCGCGGCGGCGCCGCTTCAGCGCCGTCTCGAACAGCCGCACCAGATCCTCGGCCTCTTCCTCGATCTCGATCTCGCTGTCGCGGATGATGCGGAAGGCGCCCTGGCCCTTCACGGTGTAGCCGGGGAACAGCCGGCCGATGAACAGGCCGGTGGCCTGCTCCAGCGTGATCACGCGGATCGCGCCGTCCTTGGAGCCCGGGAAGCGGATGAAGCGGTCGATCTTGCCGGGCATGCGGATCAGCGCGTTCATCGGCCGGCCGTCGGTGGTGCGCGTCAGCTGCAGCGCCACGGTGAAGCCGAGGCTCGGGATGAACGGGAACGGATGCGCCGGGTCGATCGCGAGCGGCGTCAGCAGCGGGAAGATGTTGGCGAGGAAATGGTCCTCGATCCAGGCGCGCTCGCTCTTGCTGACGTCCTGGCCGTCGACCAGCACAATGCCCAGCTCGGCCAGAAACTTGCGCAGGTCGCGCCAGATCGCCTGCTGGTCGATCGCGAGCTGCGACACGGTCTCGTTGATCAGCTTGAGCTGCTCGGTCGGGGTCAGCCCGTCGGGGCTCCGCTCGGCGATGCCCTCGCGCACCTGGGCGCGGATGCCGGCGACGCGGACCATGAAGAATTCATCAAGATTGTTGGCTGAAATCGACAGGAACCGCACCCGCTCCAGCGCCGGATGGCGCGGATTGACCGATTCCTCCAGGACGCGGCGATTGAAATGCAGCCAGGACAGTTCCCGGTTGATGAAGCGCTCGGGGCTCGACGCGATCTGCTGCTGTGGCGCCGCGACCGGCTCTTTCGGTGCAATGTCAGTAATTTGCTCGGTATCCATCAGAAATTCGATCCATATCCGGTCGCGGCAATCAAATCAGGTCGTGAAGGTCGACCGTAACCCAATCTGAGTGACCAGGGGATGACGTTGCCGGCACCATTGAGGTTCCCCGCTGAGCCGCCGTCAAGACGTCGGGCCGTCACACCGGCGCGCGCAGCAGTTCGACCGCCAGCGCCCGGGTGACCGGCCGCCCGAGCCGCAGGGATTCGCTGTCCAGCAGCGCGATGGTCTCGCGTGCGGCGGCATAGGACCGCTCGATGCGGGTCGCGAGGTAGGCGACGACCGCTTCGTCGATCGCCAGCTGCCGGTCCGCGGCCAGCTTGACGATCAGCGCGCGGAACAGCTGGTCATCCGGGGGCAGCAGCGTGACGACCGGGACGGCGCGCAGCCGTGATCTGAGATCGTTCAGCGTGATCGGCATGCCGACGGGCGCGTCCCGCGCGGTGATCAGCACGAAGGCCTCGTCCTGGCGCGCCAGGTTGAGCAGGTGGAACAGGGCGCGCTCGTCGAGATCGGCCGCCTTGAGATCCTCGAGCACCAGCGCGCCGGTGGCGAGCGCGCCTGGAACCGCGCCCGGCTCCAGCGCATGGGCGGACAGCGACCGGGCGCCGGAGCGCTCGGCCCAGATCGCGGCCAGATGGCTCTTGCCCGAGCCGTCGGGGCCGACCAGGAACATGGTCCGGGCCGGCCATTCCGGCCAGGCGTCGACCAGCGCGAGCCCAGCCGCATTGCCGGGGCCTTCGAGGAAGTTGTCCCGCGTCAGGCTCTCCGCATGCGGCAAGGCGAGGGCCAGTTGACGAGGGGGAATATGGCCGGCCAAGATTGTCGTGCTCCCGTGTCGTGTCTGCGGTGGAGGCGCGCCGCGCCCGCCAAGAGGCTCAGCGGGCCTCGAGGGTGTTCATGTGCCGCACCCATTCGACCAGATACAGCCCGACCGACACGAGCGTAAAGACCGTCACCAGCACCATCAGCACGACGTCGTAGGGCTTGGGCTCGAAGCCGAAGGCGAGAGCGGCCAGCACCAGCCCGGCGAATCCGACCTGCGCCCCGGTGTTCAGCTTCGACACCATCAATGGCTTCATTGCGACGGGACGGTCGAACAGCCAGGATACGATCACGGCGGCGACGATCATGATGTCTCGCGAGACCACCAGGATCACGATCCAGCGCGGGATCGCGCCCCAGATGCCGAGCGTGACGAAGATCGAGACCAGCAGCGCCTTGTCGGCGAGCGGGTCGAGCAGGGCGCCGAGCTCGGAGCGCAGGTTGAAGCGCCTGGCCAGGAAGCCGTCCACGGCGTCGCTCACGCCCGCGATCACGAACACGATGAACGCGATTTCCATCTCTCCGGCCGCGATGGCCCACACCACGATCGGAACCAGCAGAATTCGGCCGAGCGTGATCAGGTTGGGGATAGAGTGGGGAATGGTCACGCAGCTGGTCCTGACGACAACTCGATCAAAACACGACCCAATTCCGAAACCGGGCGAACCGGTCCGGTTCTAGATAGGATGGGGACGAGCCCCTTGCGAGCCATTGCGCGCGGCCGGATTCCGACGTAACCAGCGGCCAGATTAGGGGTTTTGACCATGACCGAGCGCAAGAACGGGCTCACTTATGCAGATTCGGGCGTCGATATCGATGCCGGCAATCGCCTGGTCGATCTGATCAAGCCGATGGTGCGGGCGACCGCGCGGCCCGGCGCGGATGCCGAGATCGGCGGCTTCGGTGGCCTGTTCGACCTCAAGGCGGCAGGCTTCAAGGACCCTGTCCTGGTGGCTGCGACCGACGGCGTCGGCACCAAGGTCAAGATCGCGATCGAGACCGGGCTGCATGGCGGCATCGGCATCGACCTGGTGGCGATGTCGGTCAACGACCTCGTGGTGCAGGGCGCCGAGCCGCTGTTCTTTCTCGACTACTTCGCCTGCGGCAAGCTCGATCCCGACGCGACGGCCTCGATCGTGGCCGGTGTCGCCGAGGGCTGCCGGGAATCCGGCTGCGCGCTGATCGGCGGCGAGACGGCGGAAATGCCCGGCCTCTACAAGGACGGCGACTACGATCTCGCGGGTTTCGCGGTCGGCGCGGCCGAGCGCGGCACCCTGCTGCCGTCGCCCGACATCGCGGCCGGCGATGTCGTGCTGGGGCTGGCCTCGTCCGGCGTGCACTCCAACGGCTATTCGCTGGTGCGCAAGATCGTCGCCCAAACCGGCCTCGGCTTCGAGGTGCCGGCGCCGTTCGCGCCGGTGCTGACCCTGGGCGCCGCGCTGCTGACGCCGACCCGCCTCTATGTGAAATCCTGCCTGCGGGCGATCCGCGAAACCGGTGCGGTAAAGGGACTGGCGCACATCACCGGCGGCGGCTTCACCGACAACATTCCGCGCGTGCTGCCGAAGCATCTCGGCGTGTCGATCGACCTGACGCGCCTGCCGGTGCTGCCGGTGTTCAAATGGCTGGCGGAGCAGGGCGGCATCGCCGAGCGCGAGCTGTTGCGCACCTTCAACTGCGGCATCGGCATGATCGCGATCGTCAAGGCCGAGGCGGCCGATGCCGTGACCGAAGTGTTCACGGCCAATGGCGAACACGTCGCCCGGCTCGGCGAGGTCGTCGCAGCCTCGGGCGACGAGCGCGTGATCTACACCGGCGCACTCGATCTGTCGCTCTGAGACGAGTTGTCACGATGAAGCGCCGTGTCGCCATCCTGATCTCCGGCCGTGGCTCCAACATGGCCGCGCTGATCCATGCCGCGGCGCAGCCGGACTTCCCGGCTGAGATCGCGGTCGTCATCTCCAACCGGTCCGACGCGGCCGGCCTGCAGAAGGCGGCGGAGAGCGGCATCGCCGTCGAAATCATCGAGAGCAAGCCGTTCGGCAAGGACCGCGCCGGCTTCGAAGCCAGGCTGCAGCAGGCGCTGGATGCGCGCGGCATCGAGATCATCTGCCTCGCCGGCTTCATGCGGCTGTTCACCGCCGAGTTCGTCCGGCGCTGGTATGGCCGGATGCTCAACATCCATCCCTCGCTGCTGCCGTCCTTTCCCGGCCTCGATCCGCATGGCCAGGCCCTTCGCGCCGGCGTGAAGCTCTCCGGTGCGACCGTGCACTTCGTCATACCGGAGACGGATGCAGGTCCCATCGTGATGCAGGGCGCCGTCGTGGTCAGGGACGACGATACGGCGGACACGTTGTCGGCGCGCATTCTCGGCGTCGAGCACCGCATCTATCCCGAGGCGCTGCGGCTGCTGGCGAAGGATCTGGTGCGGCTCGACGGCGATCTGTGCCGGACCTCGGCGACCGCGCAGGCGGAGCAGTCGCTGATCTGGCCGATGGTCTCGTAGCTCGCGCTGCAGGTCGGCGCAGAGAGACGCGTCTGCGGAGAGAATCCCTCACCCGAGTGGGCATGACTCAGACGTCGGTGTGGCTCTGTCCCGCAAGGGGCGAGGGCGTAATAACGGCCATCGAATGAACTCCACATCTTCGATCGGCTACGTCCACTGCCTCCGCTTCAAGACTGCGCGATACAGCGCCGTCACCCCTTGCGGGAGAGGGCATCGCCGGGCCATCCGCGGGATCGCTTGTGAGGGGTTCTCTCCGCCGCGATGGTCACGCCGCACGGATACGCAGCCTATCGCTCGAACGCGTGCGCGCCGTTGGTCTGCGCCGCTCGCCGCCGGATAAAAAAATCCCCGGCAAGGCCGGGGCACATCAAAGCTGACGAAGTCTGATCATGCGCGGCGGGCCAGCGTTGCGCGGTCCAGCCTGGCTCGGCGCGGGCGATGCGCCGTGGCGCCTCCTCGCGACAGAGTGCTCAAGAGAGCTTGAGGTTCTCCGCCGATGTCTTGCCGCGACTTTCCACGAGATCGTATTCGATCGCCTGGTTTTCGTTGAGCGTGCTCAGTCCGGCACGCTCGACCGCCGAGATGTGGACGAACACGTCCTTGTCTCCGCCGGTCGGTTTGATGAAGCCATAGCCCTTGGTCGGGTTGAACCATTTCACGCTGCCCTTTTGGGTCGGCATCGCTGTCTCCTCGTCTAGACGAAAAAAAGACGCGGTCACGCTTTCGCGTGCCACGCCACAAGCGGGCTTTCCGAAGTCTGCTGAATTTCAGTCGTCACGAAACGCACAGTCGAACGGCCAGATCCGATTGTTGTTCGGATTGCACCACGATTTGTTGCTGACATCAAGTTGGCAAACGAATGCAACCCGTCCCGGAGGCGTGCCGCGCCCGCACGGCGATGTTGTGGCGCTCGCACCACAATCATTCGGAGGGCGGTTCGGCCGCGGTGATCCCGATTGACCGCGCTCGGGAACTGCGCGCAAATCGTCGTCGCCATATTTAAGCAAATCCTTGCGGGCTGCGGACGGCACCGATGCGGGGGGCATTTCGGGTCACATTGGGCGATCGATCGTGCACCGCTGCTCTCGTTGCGGTGCCGCTCGTCGCCGTGCTCGCTGCCGGAGCTCTGATGCCGAGCGCGGCGGAGGCCGCCAGCCTTCCCAGCGATGCGGCAAGTCCGACCCCGAACCCGACGCCAGTGCCACCGCCGCCATCGCCTCCGCCGGGGCCGGCCCCGACCGCAGTCAGTTCCGAACTGTCGTCGGGCCGGTCGGTGCTCGATCTCGGATCGAACTTCCTCGAACGGCTCGGGAACCAGGCGACGTTCGGGGGCAGCCGGCTGCAGCGGAGCAACCCCAGCGGCGGCGGTGCCTCCGAGACGGCGGAGCAGCCCCGGTTCCGGACTTGGGGGGAAGCCTATGGCGTGACGGTGCGCTCCAGCGCGCAAGGCGACTTCGTCGGCGACAAGAGGACGACCTGGGGCGGCATTGCCGGTATCGGCATGCGTCTGGCGCCCGCTGTCAACGTCGGCGTATCGGTCGACCAGAGCCGGACCCGCGTCGATGTGCCGCTGGCGCTGCAGTCCGCGACGCTGGATCTCACTCAGTTCGGCTTCAACGCCTCGGTCGACCACGGGCCCTGGAGCTGGGCGATTGCGATCGTCCACGGATCCGGCGGCATCAACGCGCGGCGCGATACGAGTCTGGGAGCCACCACATCGGCCTATGGCGCTCATGTCACCGGCGTGCTCAGCGAGCTCGACTACTACTGGAGCTCAGGCGAAAGCCGGGTGGTGCCGAAGCTCGCCTTCGAATATGCGCGGGCCAAGACTGCGGCGTTCCAGGAGGCCGGCGGCCTCGATCCGCTGTCGGTCAGCGGCACGTCGCTGGAGCGCGGCCGCGTCCTGATCGGCGCCGAGATCGGACGCTACGTCGTCCTTGACGGCAGGATCCTCGACGTCTCGGCCTACGGCAAGTTCGTCGACAATTTTACGCAGAATCTGGGCGCTATGACCGTCAGCCTCGGCGCGCAGAGCATCACGCTCCAGGGGCTCGGCGAGGGACGCCATGGCGCCGATACCGGCGCGGCGGTGTCGCTGTCCCTGAATGGTACGACGCGTCTCTATCTCAACTATGACGCCAAGTTCCGCTCGGCGTTGCAGTCGCACCAGGGCACGCTCGGCGTCGAATTCAAGTGGTAGCCGATCAGAGCGGCTTCGGGGCGACGTAGCCCTTGAACCCGATCGCATCGCGCGCCGTTTCCATCAGCGGCACGAGGTCGAGCGGATGGATGAACTCGTCGCGGAAGCAGGCATGCACCTTCGGATCGAAGATCCGCTTCAGCCAGTCGATGACGACTTTGTGGCGGTCCGAGCTGCGAAACTCCTTGTGATAGGTCAGCCACAGATCCATGTGGTAGTTGATGCCGAGATCGACCGGAACCAGCGGTGCGCCGAGCGCGATCGCCGATGTCGGCAGGAAGCCGATGCCGGCGCCGCGTTCGACGGCGTAGAGCACGGCCACGCTGGAATTCGTGGAGATGCCGACGATGCCGTCGAGCGACTCCAGACCGAGGATGCGCGCGTAGCCGGTCTCGTCGAGCTGCACGCCGTGCTGCTTGATGATCCGGTGGTTCCTGAGATCGGCCAGCGAGGCCGGCAGGCCATGGGCCTCGCGGTAGGACTCCGACACGAAGCCGTAGATGTGCAGCCGCCCGAGCTTGCTGACGATCACGTCCGGATTGGTCGGCCTCTCGAACTGGATCGAGATGTCGGCCTCCAGCCGCGAGACGTCGGCCTGCTGCATCGCGCAGCTCAGATCGACGGTGATCTTGCGATAGGTTTTCTGAAAGTCGATCAGTCGCGGCAGGATCCAGAAATTGCCGGGGCCTTCGGTCACTGCGACGCGCACGGAGCCCTGTGTCTCGGTCGAGAGCGAGGCGCGCCGGAAGATGTTGAAGCTCAATCGTTCCATCTGCTCGACGTCGAACAGAAGCGAGCGTCCTTCATCGCTGAGCGACAGTCCCGACTGATCGCGGATGAAGAGCTTGAACCCGAGTTCGTCCTCGAGCCGGTCGATCTTGCGCATCAATGTGGTTCCGGTGAGGCCGAGGACCTCTGCCGCATTCCTGAAGCTCTGGTGCCGCGTACAAAGTAGAAATGCTCTTAAATCTTCCCATGACGCATTAAGCGTTTCGTCAGATTTCCGGCGCTGCGTAGATGCAGCACCCCGATGCAAATGTTGCCGCATACACTCCAGCCCCGATTAGTATGATGACGTCATCAAAGCCAAGCTGGAAACATAGATGCAGATGCCGCACCGCGGAAGTAAAGAATTCACATTACGACATCAGCTGGACGCATTGCCGCCGACGGACATGATTGCCGCACATGCGGTCACGCCCGACCGGCTCGGCGAGCTCGCCGCGCTGGCGCGACGGGAAATACCGGGTGTGCGCGCATCCGAGCACGAACTCGCCGAGTTCTTGCGGCACGATCCGGACTCGATTTTCGTGCTGTGCCGCGGCCGGAGCCTGCTCGGCGGCATCGCCTTTCTCTATTTGAACTGCGCCGGCCTCGACGCGTTGCTTCTGGACGAGTTCAATCTGTACGATCCGCCGCGCAGATTCCTGGCGCGGCCGGATGAGGAGGTTGCGGCGATCTACGTCTGGGCGCTGGTGGCGCAGGGGCGCGGCGCCGTCGGCCTCGGCAATGTCGCGCAGGCGCTGCGTGGACCGCGATACCACGCCGCCGATTACTATGCGCAACCGTCGAGCCCGGAAGGGCGCGCGTTTCTCGGCGCGCTCGGCTTCGCGCCGCTTCCGAGTTTTCAGCCGGATCTCTGGTGGTATCAGCGGCCATGGAACCGTCTGCCGGAGGTGATCGCGCCTTCGATCCAATCGACCAGGAAGTTCTTGAAAGGGAGTCTTGCGGATGCACGGCATTAGTCCAGCCAGGACGGCGAAATCCAACCCGCGCGCAATCACGGTGCGCATCGCGCGCGATCCGAATGATCTGATGCTCGTCACGTCGATCCGCTCGGCGGTCTATCTCACCGAGCAGGATTGTCCGATGGAGGAGGAGTTCGACGGCAACGATCTGGTCGCTGCGCATTTCCTCGGCTTCGTCGGCAATCAGCCGGCCGGATGCGTGCGCGTGCGCTTCTTTGGCGAGTTCGCCAAGGTCGAGCGTCTCGCGGTCCGCCATCAATATCGTCGTTCGCGGCTGTCGTTCAAGCTGGTGCGGGAGGCGCTCGATTACTGCAGGCGCAAGGGTTTCAAGAAGGCCTACGGACATGCGCAGGATCGCCTCGTCGATTTCTGGGCCCATTTCGGCGCCAAGCCGCTCGGTCACAATCGCAAGCTCACCTTCTCCGACTTCTCCTATACCGAAATGGTGCTGGACCTCGAGCCGTGCGACGACGCGATCACGCTCGATAGCGATCCCTATATGATCATCCGGCCGGAGGGCGATTGGGATCGGCCCGGTGTGCTCGACATCTCGGCCGGCCGGCCGGCGTCCTCGCCCTTGCGCGACTTTGCGGCGGCGCGACCGTGATGTCGGGCCGCGATCTGTTCGGCGTGACCGAGACGGAGCCGCCGGTTCTGGTGTGCGCCGATCTGCAGTGCGAATATCTCGCCGAAGGACGCAAGCACCTGATCGCGGATGGCGACATCACCATGGCGCGGTGCGGCCAATTGATCGCGCTGTGGCGCGACAATCTCTGGCCGATCATCCATCTCAAGCGGATCGCGCAGGCGGCCTGGTTCAACCCGGCCTCCAACCTGACGAACTGGCTCGATGATTTCAAGCCGAAGCCCGGCGAGATGACATTCGAGCATCCGCTGCCGTCGGCCTACAGCTCGGCGCGGTTCGCCGACTACATGTCGAACATGCGCAGCATCCGTTGCGTCGTGCTCGGCTTCTCGCTGGACGAAACGATCCTCTCGACGGTCGTCGATGGCTACCACCGCAGTCATCGCTACCAGGTGATCGGAGATGCCGTGGCCTGCCGCAAGGCCTGTGTCGGCGATGTCGCCTCCTACAAGCTGGTCGTCACGCGGGTGATCGGCAATTTCGCCGGCGTGCTCGACAGCGCCGAACTGATCGGTGCGAGCGGGCGGCTCGCGGTCTGAACCGCGCGGGCTGCGCCGGCGTTAGCCGGCTGCGAGACGTTCCGCCAGATCGATGACCATGCGGCGGTCGGACGGGTTGCTGATCCTATTGAATGCAACTACCAGGCGCAGTGCCTCGACGACGTTCAAATCAACAGGATTCTTGCTCAACAACCGCAGCAGCTTCTGTTCCGGCGGTTCGCAATCGTCTTTGCTCACGCGGTGGCTCCAGGAACGAGAATGCGACATGACCCGAGAGGAAGAGCTCAAAGAGCTGGCGAGCAGCCTTCGGGCGGCCATCGCGAAAGCGCGCCAGCTCGACCTGCCGACCAGCGCCTACATTCTTTCGATGGCTCTGGTCGAAGTGTCCCAGACAATCGAGGCGGAGTTGAGGGGGAGGGCCGGCTCCGAATGACGTGCCGGCACCCTGCCGGCGCTGGACACAGCCTGCAATCAACTGTGTGAACTTCCTGGGTGCGGCCCGTCACCGAGGCGGTCGACGCCGGTCAGGGCCGGTCGACCCTGACCACGCGGCCCTTGTCGATCGCGAGCGCGAGCTGGCCGTGCTTCAACGCCAGTGCAGCCTCGCCGAACAGCTCCCGCCGCCAGCCCTGCAGGGCCGCGACATCGGCCTCGTCGTCGGCGGCGATCTGCTCGAGATCGTCGACGGTGGCAATCACCTTGCTGGCAACGGCGTGGCGCTCCGAGGTCATGCGCAGCAGCACCTTGAGCAGCTCGACGATGGCGGCGCCGTTGGAATTGTTGCGCGGCTTGTCGAGCTTGGGCAGCGCGGCGAGGTCGCGCGCAAGCCCGCGCTGCACCGCGGCGACGATGTCGGAGCCCCATTTCGAGCGTTCGAAGCCCTTCGGCAGCGAGCGCAGATTGCCGAGCTTCTCGATCGTGGTCGGAGCGTGGGTGGCGATGTCGCCGACGGCGTCGTCCTTCATGACCCGGCTGCGCGGCACATCGCGGCTCTGCGCCTCCTGCTCGCGCCAGGCGGCGACCTCGATCAGCACCGCGAGCTCCTTCGGCTTGCGCACGCGGGTCTTCAGCCGTTCCCAGGCGCGCTCGGGATGGAAGTCGTAGGTCTTGGGCGAGGTCAGGATCTCCATCTCCTCGCTGACCCAGTCGCTGCGGCCCCGCTTCTTCAGGTCGGCGTCGAGGGCGGCGAACACGTCGCGCAGATGGGTGACGTCGGCCTCGGCGTAGTGCGCCTGTTCCTTGGTCAGCGGCCGGCGCGACCAGTCGGTGAAGCGGTGGGTCTTGTCGGGGCGGTGGCCGGTGATGCGCTCGACCAGCTGGTCATAGGCAATGCTGTCGCCGTATCCCAGCACCATCGCGGCCACCTGAGTGTCGAAGATCGGGTGCGGTACGATGCCGGCGCGGTGCCAGATGATCTCGATGTCCTGGCGTGCGGCGTGAAAGACCTTCAGCACCTTCTCGTTCGCCATCAGCGCGAAGAACGGCTTGAGATCGATACCCTCGGCGAGGGCGTCGATGACCAGCGCCTCGTCGGGGCTCGCCATCTGCACGACGCAGAGCAGGGGGTAATAGGTGGTCTCCCGCAGGAACTCGGTATCGACGGTGATGACCGGGTGCTGGGCGAGGCGGGCGCAGGCGGCCGAAAGATCGGCAGTGGTGGTGATCAAGTCCATGAACGATCCATGACGGGGCACTTACGCCGTCGTCCGAAAACGCTGACAAGTCAAGGGTGTCGGCAAAGGGTAAGGGAACAAATTCGTCCCTCGCTTTTCTGCCCAATCAGGCCGGAACGCAAGCGCCACGGCGTCCGCGGATCGCCCCATGGTTGACGGTCGGCGCGCCGCGGCTCGGGCGGTCGTGCCGCTCAGTGGTGGCGGACGCGGCCCGAGGGCCGGCGCCCGGAGGGCGAGGCGAGCACGATCAGGCACAGCGCGACCATCGCCAGGCCCATGAATTCGAATACCAGCGCGTCCACCTGTGCGACCTCCCCCGACGTGTTGTTCAACTTGTCGGGGCCGTGTTGATCGTTTCTTAAGGACCCGATCGCCGTCAGGGCGATGGTGGATGCGAGGTTAAGACGGCGTGTCAGGTGCCGCAGAAGGTCTGCAGCACGCGCTCCTCCGGCTGCGGCGGCTCGGCATAGCCGGCGAATTCCGGCTGGTCGTCATAGGGCTTGGCCAGCACCGCATGCAGCGCCTCGAACGGCCCGTAGTCGTCGTTCTCGACCGCCGCCGTGATGACCGCCTCGATGCGGTGGTTGCGCGGGATGAAGGCGGGATTGACCCTGCGCATGGCCTCGCGGCGCTCGGCCGGGGACTGCGGCTCCTCCGCGAGCCGCTGCTGCCAGCGCGGCAGCCATTCGTCGAAGCTTGCCGGGTCCTCGAACAGGGCGCGGACCTCGCGCGCGTCGCCGCTGCCGGCGGCGTCGCTCAGTCGGCGGAACGTCAGGGTGAAATCCGCCTTGCTCGCGGCCATCGCGTCGAACAGTGCCTGTGCCAGCGGCTGGTCGCCCTCGCTTCGCGTGAACAGGCCGAGCTTGCGGCGCAGCCCCGCTTGGTGCGCCTCGGTGAACTGGGCGGCAAATCCGTCCAGCGCGGCCTCAGCCTCTTTGATCGCCTGGTCCTTGTCGTCGTCGAACAGCGGCAGCAGGCATTCGGCCAGCCGGGTCAGGTTCCACATCGCGATGCGCGGCTGGTTGGCGAAGGCGTAGCGGCCGAACTCGTCGATCGAGGAGAACACCTGCTTGGGGTCGTAGCCGTCCATGAAGGCGCAGGGGCCGTAATCGATGGTCTCGCCGGACACCGACGTGTTGTCGGTGTTCATGACGCCATGGATGAAGCCGACCAGCAGCCAGTTCGCGATCAGGCTCGCCTGGCGCGCGATGACGGCGTCGAGCAGCGCGTGATAGGGGCGCTCTGTGCCCGCGAGATCGGGATAGTGCCGGCTGATGACGTGGTCGGCGAGCCGGCGCACGGCCTCGGTGTCCTGGCGGGCGGCAAAATACTGGAACGTGCCGACCCGGATGTGGCTGGTCGCGACCCGCGTCAGCACCGCGCCGGGCAGCGCCGTGCCGCGATAGACGTGTTCGCCGGTGACAACCGCCGCCAGCGACCTGGTCGTCGGAACGCCCAGGGCCGCCATCGCCTCGCTGACGATGTATTCGCGCAGGACCGGCCCGAGCGCCGCCCGGCCGTCGCCGCGGCGCGAGAACGGGGTCGGGCCGGAGCCCTTGAGCTGGATGTCGCGGCGGACGCCGTTCCGGTCGACGACCTCGCCGAGCAGGATCGCCCGGCCGTCGCCGAGTTGCGGTACGAAATGCCCGAACTGGTGGCCGGCATAGGCCATCGCGATCGGCTCGGCACCCTCCGGCACGGTCTTGCCGGCCAGGATCTCGGCGCCCTCGGGCGTCTCCAGTGCGGCCGGGTCGAGCCCGAGCTCGGCGGCCAGCGGCCGGTTCAGCTTGATCAGGCGCGGCGCGGCCACGGGCGTCGGTGCCACCCGGGCAAAGAAATTGTCCGGCAGCGCGGCGTAGGAGTTCTGGAAGGGGAAATGCACGGTCATGGCTCCCAAGATAAGCGCGACGAGGCCGCTTTTCGAGCCCAAACGGCCGTCAGATGAGCGCTTCAGCGCCAGCTCATTTCGGCGGCAGGGGCCGGTTGCCGCGGCTTTTGCCGCCTCGGAACGGAAAAGGCCCGACGCGTCGGTTGCCGCGCCGGGACGGCTCGGCTAAACCCTGCGCGCATTCGGAAAAGCGCCTTTGGGCTTGCGCCGATTCCCTTTTCCTCACGACGACATTCAGGACGACCATGCATCGCTACCGGACCCATACCTGCGGCGCGCTCCGCGAGAGCAACATCGGAGAGACGGTCCGGCTGTCCGGCTGGTGCCATCGCATCCGCGACCATGGCGGCGTGCTGTTCGTCGACCTGCGCGACCATTACGGCATCACCCAATGCGTGGTCGATCCGGACTCGCCGGCGTTTGGCCAGGCCGAGAAGCTGCGCTCGGAATGGGTGGTGCGGATGGAGGGCAAGGTGCGCCGCCGCCCGGCCGGCGCCGACAACAAGAGCACCGACAATGACGATCTGCCGACCGGCAAGATCGAGCTCTACGTCGCCGACATCGAGGTGCTCGGCCCCGCCGACGAGCTGCCGCTGCCGGTGTTCGGCGAGCAGGAGTACCCCGAGGACATCCGGCTGAAATACCGCTTCCTCGACCTGCGCCGCGAGAAGCTGCACCAGAACATCATGACCCGCGGCGCGATCATCGACGCGATGCGCAGCCGCATGAAGGCGCAGGGCTTCTTCGAATTCCAGACGCCGATCCTGACCGCGTCCTCGCCGGAGGGCGCGCGCGACTTCCTGGTGCCGTCGCGCATCCATCCCGGCAAGTTCTACGCGCTGCCGCAGGCGCCGCAGCAGTACAAGCAGCTCTTGATGATGTCGGGCTTCGACCGCTACTTCCAGATCGCGCCGTGCTTCCGTGACGAAGACCCGCGCGCCGACCGCCTGCCGGGCGAGTTCTATCAGCTCGACGTCGAGATGAGCTTCGTCACCCAGGAGGACGTGTTTGCGGCAATGGAGCCGGTCATCACCGGCGTGTTCGAGGAGTTCGCCAAGGGCAAGCCGGTCACCAAGGGCTGGCCGCGGATTCCGTTTGCCGAGGCGCTGCGCAAATACGGCACCGACAAGCCGGACCTGCGCAACCCGATCGAAATGCAGGACGTCTCCGAGCACTTCCGCGGCTCCGGCTTCAAGGTGTTCGCGCGCATGCTCGAGGACCCGAAGAACCAGGTCTGGGCGATCCCGGCGTCGGGTGGCGGCAGCCGCGCGTTCTGCGACCGCATGAACTCATGGGCGCAAGGCGAAGGCCAGCCCGGCCTCGGCTACATCATGTGGCGCGAGGGCGGCGAGGGCGCCGGCCCCCTGGCCAACAACATCGGCCCGGAGCGGACGGCCGCGATCCGCAGCCAGCTCGGCACCAAGGAGGGCGATGCCGCCTTCTTCGTGGCCGGCGATCCCGACAAGTTCTGGAAGTTCGCAGGTCTTGCCCGCACCCGGGTCGGCGAGGAGCTGAACCTGATCGACAAGGATCAGTTCAAGCTGGCCTGGATCGTCGACTTCCCGATGTACGAGTACAACGAGGACGACAAGAAGGTCGACTTCTCGCACAATCCGTTCTCGATGCCGCAGGGCGGCCTCGACGCGCTGAAGACGCAGGACCCGCTGACCATCAAGGCGTTCCAGTACGACATCGCCTGCAACGGCTACGAGATCGCCTCCGGCGGCATCCGCAATCACAAGCCGGAAGCGATGGTGAAGGCGTTCGAGATCGCGGGCTATGGCGAGCAGGAGGTGGTCGACCGCTTCGGCGGCATGTACCGCGCCTTCCAGTACGGCGCGCCGCCGCATGGCGGCATGGCCGCGGGTGTCGACCGCATCGTGATGCTGCTCTGCGGCACCACGAATTTGCGCGAGATCTCGCTGTTCCCGATGAACCAGCAGGCCATGGACCTGCTGATGGGCGCGCCGTCGGAAGCCAGCCCGAAGCAGCTGCGCGAGCTGCACATCAAGACCAACCTGCCGAACAAGTAGTTCGGCAGACGGTCTCGCTTCGTCGATGTAGGGTGGGCAAAGCAGCCGCCGTCAGGCGGTCGCGTGCCCACCGTTCATCAGCGCATTCCGCTGTGCGATGGTGGGCACGGCGCCTCCGCAGATTGCCGTGAGGAGAGTGCAGCGGAGCGCCTTTGCCTACCCTACGGTTCTCTTCCTCACGCCGCCGAACGCCCCGGCAGCATCCGCGTCAGCACGCCGTCACGGCGAACGACGTGATGAAACAGCGCGGCGGCGACGTGCAGGGCCACGACGACCCACGCGATCCACTTGCCGACGATATGATGGATTGCGTCGACCGGCGGCTCGAACGCCTCCCAACTGATCCCCCAGTGCCCCGCGATCCAGCCGAACAGCGCCGTCTCGCGAAAGCTCGGCAGTGCGAACAGTCCGAAATCAGTCGGAGCATCGGTGCCGATGTAGCCGGTCAACGGCATCACAATGAGCAGCGCGTAGAGCCCCCAATGCGCGGTGTGCGCGAGCCACGCCTCGGCTGGCGATGCATGCGGCTGATCCGGCTGCACATTGACGAGCCGCCACATCAGGCGTGGCACGACGGAGAGGCCGACGAAGATGCCCAGCACCCAGTGGACGTTGAGCACGGGCAGCGCTTCGGGCGCATTGTCGTCCATGAACCAGATGACGTAGTACACGACGGCATAGGCCGCGATGAACGCCGCCGCGCTGCTCCAATGGAAGAACTTGGCGATCCCGCCGAACTCCAGTTTGGTATTCTTCCAAGGCACGAAACATCCTTTCCAAGGTTCGCAGCACGGTGGCGGTGGCGGACTGCTGCTATCGTCAAAGCCGGCGCCAGGCCAGCGGAATGCGGCGCGCCGAACGGCTGCTCTCGTCAATTCGATCTCACCGGATTGTCATCGTCCCTGGCCGCGGTAAGGCGTCGGCGACCGGCGCAAGGTGACCCGACCCTCAAGGTCGACACCCGCATTTGATGGTCTCGCGCTAGCGACGGTTAACACTGCAAACAACTTCTCCAACCTGATTCCAAGGCGGCGCCGGGCCGGTCGCAGCCCCGCATCCATGTCGCTCGCGGCGCATGAATCCGACCGTCATGCAAAGCGGCAAACCATTGTTTCTGAGCGACAATCGATTGCCTCGGTTGTTAGTTCGACGGCCTGCGGACGCGGCGGTCAAAGCAGCTGCGCGATCCGGTTCGTCGCGCGTTTCAGGCCGTTCCGATCGAATGAAGGGAGTTGCGGTGTCATGCAACCTGTCCTTATGAAAGTACCTGTCTTGCTCATGTTGTGAACATCGCCAACCAATCAGAAGAAAACGGATAACCAAATGACCGTTCGCTGGTGCGCGCTCCTTCTCGGAACCTGTCTCTTCGTACCTACCGCCTCCGCCCTCGCCATTTCCCCCGATGCCGTTCGTGATCTCGCCTCGCGCGTCGGCCCCGTCGTCGGCCAGGCAGCGACCTGCCGGGACATCGCCCAGGGGCGGGTCCAGACCATCATCGATCAGTTCGGCGAGGTGATCCGCCAGGCCGCGACGGGCAACGGAGAGCGTGATCAGCTCATCCGCAGCTTCAACAACTACATCGCCGAGGGCCGCGGCCGGATCGCATCCTCGCAGGTGACCTGTCAGGCCGCCGAACGGCAATTGGCGGAGCTCGAGCGGTCGCTCTCGCAGCAGCAGTCGTCGGCCCCGACGATGTCCTTCGCGCTGGCGCCCTCGGCCGCCATGGCGGCGACGCAGCCCACGGCGAACCTTCCGGCACCGCTGCCGCACGGCGTCAGCGACACCGAGATCCGTTTCGGCACCGTGATCCCGTTTTCCGGAGTCCGCAAGGAGTCGGCACGCCAGATGAAGGTCGGCATCGAGACGGCGTTCAACCGCGCCAACGATGCCGGCGGGATCAACGGCCGCAAGCTGCGGCTGATCGCGGCCGACGATGGTTACGACCCGACCCGGACGCTGGGCGCGATGACGCAGCTCTACGAGAAGGACCGGGTGTTCGGCTACATCGGCAACATGGGCACCGCCAACAACGCGGTGGCGATTCCTTACGCGCTCGAGCGGCGCGCGCTGTTCTTTGCGCCTTACAGCGGCTCAGCCGTCGTCCGCCGCGATCCGCCCGACCGCTACGTCTTCAACTATCGTGCGAGCTACGCCGAAGAGACCGCGGCGATCGTGCGCTATCTGATGAAGGTCAAGCGCATTCCGGCGAAGCAGATCGCGGTGTTCGCGCAGAATGACGCCTATGGTGACGACGGCGCCAACGGTGTCGCCAAGGCGTTCCGCGCGTTCGGCATCACCGATCCGATCATCCGCTACGGCTTCCCGCGCGGCACGCTGGATGTCGATGAGGCCGTCGGCAAGCTGAAGGCTCAGACCAAGCCGGCGATCAAGGCCGTGATCATGATCGCGACCGACCGCGCGGCGGCTAAATTCATCGAAAAGACCCACGAGGCGGTTCCCGGGCTGATCTACGCCAACATCTCGGCCGTCGGATCGTCGTCGCTCGCCGCCGAGCTGAAGCTGCTCGGCAGCAAATACACCAATGGCGTCATCGTCACGCAGGGCGTTCCCTCCGTCGCCGGCTATTCGAGCCTGGTGCTCGACTACAAGACCGCGCTGGATAAGTACTTCCCGGGCGAGGCGCCGGACTATACCTCGCTCGAGGGCTTCATCTCCGCGAGCATCCTGATCCAGGCGCTGAAGCAGACGACGCCGCTCGACACCGAGCGCCTGGTCGACACGCTGGAGTCGATGAAGAGCATCGATCTCGGCCTCGGCAGCACGCTCTCGTTCGGACGCGCCGAGCACCAGGCTTCGCACAAGATCTGGGGCACCGCGCTCGACGAGACCGGCACCTACCAGGCGATCGAGCTGGAGTAGGGGTGACGTTGGGGCGCGGCGAGCAGAGTTCAGCTCGCCCGCCGCGCAAACAGCAGCGCTCCGCCGAGCCCGCAGGTAACCGCGCCGGAGGCCTGCCGCAGTCTGACCACGAGGCTCGGCCTGCTGACCAGGCCACGACGCGCCCGGGCGGCCCAGAGCGTCACGATCAGGTCGACGCCGGTGTTCAGCGTCACCGAGATCAGCCCGAGCAGGATGAACTGCGCGGCGACGTGGCCTGCGGGATCGACGAATTGCGGGATGAAGGCGAGGAAGAACGCCGCCGTCTTCGGATTGAGTGCCTCGACGATGATGCCGTCGCGAAACGCGCGCCGGCTGCCGGTGGTCGCCACCTCGGCCGGCTCGGTGACGCGCGCCTCGCGCCACGTCTTCACGCCGAGCCAGATCAGATAGACCGCGCCCGCGATCTTCAGCACCGTGAAGCCTTGCGCGCTCGCCATCACCAGCGCCGACAGCCCGAACGCGCCGGCGAACACGTGCACCAGGCCACCCAGCCCGAGGCCGACGCTGGACGCCAATCCCTCCGCTCGGCCGCCCGCGAGCGTCCGCGCCACGATGTAGAAGATGCCGGGCCCGGGCGTCAGCGCGACGACGAGGGCGGCGGCGAGGAACAGGGGAAGGGTGTGGAGGTCGGGCATGCGGCGTCTTTGTCACGAGGATGTCGTGTCTTCTAGGGCAATGGGCCGGACGAAGCAAAGAGGCCTCAGCTTGGACTGTCCTCACGCCCGCGCGGAGTCGTTCGGCCGATCCAAATGCGCTATGGTGACTCGTCGAATGATGGAGATGAGCTGTCGGCTCTGAATGTTGACGGTCTCATCAGAAGACCCCGGATCTGCCGAGGCGGACGGGTTGATCGCGGAGCTGTCGGCGACGCTCGCGCGCATCACCGGCGATAGCGGCCGGTCGTCCTTCGATCCGGACGACGTGCGCGGCGCGAGGGCATGTTTCGTGGTCGCGCGCGATGCGCAGGGGCGGGCCATTGGCTGCGGCGCATTGCGGCCGCTGGAGGCTGATATTGCGGAGGTGAAACGGATGTACGCGCGGCCGGGCACACGCGGCGTCGGCGCGGCGATCCTCACGCATCTCGAGACGGCAGCGGCCGGCTTCGGCTACGACGCGATCCGGCTGGAGACGCGACTCGTGAACGCGCGGGCCGTCGCGTTCTACGAACGAAACGGCTATTGCCGGATTCCGAACTACGGCAATTATGTCGGCCGGCCCGAAGCCGTCTGTTTCGAGACGCGGCTGGTCCGCCCTCGCTAGCAGGTCTTCAGTCGCATATGCTGGATGCAGGTGCAGGTCGCTGACGCCGGATATTTGACGTCGTAGTACGGAAAGCTCGACGTCGCCGGGCTGTTCGTCGAACAGCGCGGAAACAGGTAGTAGCTGTCGGAAATCGTCACCGGACCCGTCACGCCCGATCCGAGATTGGGCCTGTAGTTATACGACACCTCGCCCAGAATGAGGGAGATGTTGGCGTTGGTCGGACTCGTGGTGGTGAAGGCCGACAGCGTCATCTTGTCGCCTTTTTTTCGCTTGCTGGCCGCGACGGTCGACTCGCTCCATTGCACCGTTGCGTTGCCATCCTTGTCGGTCGAGATCTCGGAGACCGTGACCGTCATGAGCGAGTTGCCCTTGTCGTCCTTGACCGCGTAGGGGGCCATGATCGCCGTCGACGCCTGCAGGATGCCCAACATCTGCGTTGCGGTGATCTGTGTGTTCTGCGACACCATGTCGGCGACGCTATGCGAGGTTTCGCTGACCTTGACGCCGATCGCGAGCCCGTTCCCGAGTTCGACGCCACCGAGATACAGAGTCAGCATGAACGGCAACACGATTGCGAACTCCGTCGCGGCAACCGCATCGGTATTGGTCCGGAGATTGCGCACGCGTGGTGACAGGCGGGCGAGCATGTCCTGATCCTTCTAGGGCTCATTCTGAAATGCGGCTGAGGCCATGATCAGCCGGTTGCCGTTCGACAGATTCGACAAATTGAAGCCGAGCGGTCCGAGCATGACCGGCCAGACGTACATCACCCGGAGCACGACGATGTCGCCGGCGCTTCCGGGTTTGTATTGCCAGACGTTGGTGACGGCGCCATGGCTGTCGAACGTCAGCGTCGGCGTAGCCGTATTCGCAGACGACCATGCCGTCGCGACCTGCATGTCGACCATCAGGCCGTCGCAGGTGAAGAAGATGCGGACCTGATCGCAGACCTTCTGCTTGAAGGCGTCCTTGTCCAGGTTCTGCGCCTGCACCTGCCCGGTCATGACGAGGCGGCCCGATTGGCGTACGACGGCTTCGAGCAGCTCCTGGGCGAAGAAGACCAGGAACGTCTGCAGCAGCGCGATGATGAGCGCCAGAAACGGCGCGGCGACGAGCGCGAACTCGACCGCCGTGGCCGCCCTGCTGTCCCGGACGAAGGCGGTGAAGCCGCCCGATCCGTCCTTCGATCCGTCCTTGGCCGCCGCTTCGGTTTGAATCATGGCTGGATCTCACTGCACCAGGCTGGCCGTGTTGGATGCGACTTTCAGGAAGAGATTGGTCAGGGCCGCCGAAATGTCGCCGCCGTTCTGGACGGTCGCGTACAGGCCGGGTGAGGCACAGGATTGCAGTTGCGTTGCGATCGACCCGGTCAAGGAGGACGGCTTGTTGAACTGCGCGATGCGGCTGTTGTACCAACTGTCGTTCAACTGCAGATATTCGGTGTAGAGGATCGCGATCTTGATCTTCCTGTCCTTGATCGTTTTGCAGATCGCCGTGTTGAGCGGCTGTTGGCAGCGGACCTGAGAGCCGGCCGCCGGGAGCGGATAGGTCGCCTTCGAGTCGCAAGTATCGGTCTTTGCGATCAGCTTGTCTTCGACACCGTCGGTGACGAGGAAGATCACCTCCTGTGGCGTATCCTTTGACTGGTTTGTGCCGGTGCCCGGGTCGGGCATGATCTTGTTGACGCCGCTGAGCGCGCCGGCAATGTCCGTGCCGAAATCGGTGTTGCAGATCGCGGTCGTGACGCAGTTCTGGTGGTCGACTGTCATCAGCTGGATCTTCGAGATCTGCGTGCCGGCGGTGGAGGGCGTCGTCAGCGTCTGGATCGTGTTGAGATTGTAGTCGAAACTGTAGATGGCCGCCTTATAGGTCGTGTTGTTGATCGCGGACATGCATTGCATGACGCCGCCGGAAACGCTGGCCTGCGGGCACGACCACGGGCCGACGAGCAGCTGCTTGACGGCATTCGATACCAGATCGATCCGCAGCGTGACGTTGTTGGCGCGCGCGATACTGAGATTGTCCTGTGTCGATGCGCTTGCACCGCTGTCGAGGTTCGGATGCACCTCATGGCAGGCGAAGGCGCAGTTCTTCGAACCGCCGGGCTGCTTTGCGGTCTTGGCGGTGAGCAGATCGATGTCGTCCTGGGTTGCGGCGATCGCCATCGACGGCGAATCGTCGAGCAGCAGGTAGAAATTCATGTTGGGTGCGCTCGATGCCTGCGCCGTCGCCGCGCCCTTGACCTGCCAGGACGGGCTGCCGAGAACCGAGGGAAAATTGTTGATCGACTGCGCGGTGTAGGACACGGTGATCGTCCGCTGGAGGCCGGAGTCCGTGACCGTGATGACCGGCGTCGGCACCGCCGTGAGACCGGGCATGTTGGCCTTGGCTGCGAACACCGCGGCCGCGGTTGCCTTGACGTCGGTGATGTTCGTTTCGGTCAGCATCGCCGGCCTGACGGCCGCAATCGCCGCAGCATCGGCGGCCGCGTCGAGCTGGCTCTGCTTGCGCAAGGCCTTGGTGTAGTCGAGCGCCATGCCGAGCAGATAGATGGTCGGCACCATCGCCAGCGCGAAGATGATCGCGACGTTGGCCGAGCGGTCTCTTGCGAAGCGACGTCGCAGGCCGTTGAGCATGACCCTCACCCTTGTTTCGCCGCGGCGGCCGCTTTCGCACCCCTGGGTGAGCCCGTGACCCCGGACGGTCGATCCGACCAGGAGGCCCCTCGTTCATTTCCGATTGTTTCCCGTAGTTTCCACGATAGAGGGTATCGGGTTAAGCAAAGATTACTGTATCCCGATAATGCAGCCTGAACGTGTGGTGCATCCGTGCCGATAGGTAGCTCCCGCCAATTCCTCACGATGTTGCGTCGGGTCCTTTCGGGCCGATGATGTCCGTCGTTCGGGCCGCGCCAACCCGTCGGCCGGGATGAGGCGCGGACGTCCGTTCGAACGTTCGCCCTGGCTGGCTTGGATGAGATAAGGAGAAGCGGGCTGCGTTCGGTCGCGGAGTTTGCCCGACGGGCATTCCTCGCAATGCCGGCATGCACGCACTGCCCGTCGTGTTAGTTTGCCGCAGCAACAGGGCTTGCACCGTCGGCCAAATCACCTTCACATTTCCGGCCATCCCGCCTCGATGAAGAGGGACGGTTCGCGGTCGTCACGAGACGTGAGGTGGGGAGGCGGTGGCCGCAGTCTGTCACGGCGCGCGCAAGCGTGCGGACGAACGGCAGATTGTGGACGGTCAAGTCGTGTGGTCCTGGCACCCCGATGCTGGTGTCAAGTCTGCGCCGATGCCTTCCGGCATCGCGTGGATGACGGGGGCAAACAAGCCCGGTCCCCGGGGAGAGCGCGAAGCAGCCGAAAAGCCCACCGCGCAGGGAATGCCGGATGATCGGCTGAACCTGTGGTACCTGCCGCCTGCATTTTTTTCCGCAGGCGGGCCATGGGTGAAGCCTTCACCCGGCATTCCCTGCGCCCTCTTCGAATGATGAGGGCCGAACGACCGGAACACCTCGGGCGTTGCTGCCGCGGGAGCGCGGCTACGCGTCCTCAATCCGCGAGATGCATGCCGTGCCCCACGTTGACGTAGCTCTACGCTCCGCGCGCATCGACGGCGACCATGGGCTCGGCCTCTCGCCGCCATTCAGCTCACGGCGCGGTCTGCGCCTCGATCTTGAACTGCGCCAGCGCGCTCGGCGGGTCGATGGCGATGAGCTGGGCGAGCTGCATGGCCGGCACCTTGGCGCGCGGCGAGAGCTTCAGGGTGAAGGTCTGGCGCGGCCGCTCGACGAAGCGGCTGAGGGCGTCGACCGCAGCGGCCGCGTCGACATTGTCGGCGGCGATCTGCGCGCCGACCGCCTTGATGCTGTCGACCAGCTCCTTACGCGCGGCGTCGCGCGGGATGCCATGGCCGCGTGCGTAGTTGGCGACGAGCACGTCGACGGCGCCGAGATCGCGCAGGGTCAATTCGAGTCCGGCGGCCTCGATCTGCGCCGCCGCCGCCGTCGCCTGCTGCAGGTCGATCGTGAACACGTCGCGTGGCACCTGCGCCAGCGACGCGCTGGCGGAGGCTGCGACCAGATTGCTGACCTCGAACTTGAACGGTTGAAGCGCGAAGGTGCCCGCGCTCTCGGTCCAGCCGAGGCCGAGATCGGCATCGACAGCGGCGGTATCGATGCCGGCGACCAGCAGCGGCAGCAGCGCCGGATTGGACGGATCGAGCGGCCCGGCCATCTTGGCGACGAGACGGGCCTTGGTCGGAATGGGACCGACGAATTGGCCCCAGTCGAGGCTGATGTTGTCGATCTGCACCGGCTTGTCGCCGGCCTTGTACGGCGTCGTCAGCGCCTTCAGCTCGACGCCGTCGAGCAGCTTGAACAGCGCGACGGCATCGGCCGGGGCCGGCTTCGCACCCGACGCGGCATATTTGGCGCCGAAATGCATGAGGTTCGCGAAGTCGAAGCCCTTGAGCGCGAAGCGGCCGAGCTTGACCGGGCCGTTCGGCGCGCGGCCGTCGAAGCCTTCGACCGCGATGTCGCCCTTGCCGTCGCGCAGGTCGAAGCGGAGCGCCGCCAGCTTCACCGGCCCTTGCGGCGTCTCGATCGACAGGCCGCGCATCTCGGCGTTCTTGATCGCCATGCCCTCATAGATGCCCGCGACCTTCTCCATGAGCTCGTGCGTTTGCTCGGACGTCGGCTGTGCCGCCGGCGACGTGGGCAGGGCTGCGATCAGCGCCGGCAACTGCAGGCGCGAGGGCCGCACGCTGAACTCGTCGGCGGAGATGCCATCCATGCGCATGCGCACGCCGGCGTCGGAGCTGATCTCATAGGCGCCGGTCGTGACCCGACCATAGACGCGATAAATGCGGTCGTCCTTGGCCGCATCGGGATTGAGCACGGCCAGGATCGCATTGGCATCGATGTCCTGGTGAACGATGCTGGAGATGCGGCCCTGCATCTTCTCGACCTTTCCGGTCGGCTGCTGCGCGCTCGCCGCGAATTTGCCGGCCGGCTGCTGCAGGCTCATCGTGAAGGCGACCTCGTCGAGCTTGTAGCTCGCGATCCGGCCGGCCTTGATGCCGTCGAAGGTGAGCCCGGAATAGCTGAATTCGGCCGGGGACGCGGAGGGGCCGCCTTCCATCGTGCCGGTGGTGCGCGGCACCGTGATCGACGAAGCGCTGATCGCGACGAATTGCTGGGCGAGGGCCCGGTAAGTCTCCAGCATGCCGGCGCCGGCGGGAAGCGCGGCGAACCGGGTCGGACCGGCATAGTCCTTCACGACCACTTGCGGCAGCTTGTAGCTGAGGCGGAGCGGCGAAGGTCCGGTCAGCTGGCCCGTCATCGTGACGTCGCCGACCTCGATGCTGGCGGCGGTGACGTGCTCGGCATCAGGCTGGCTCAGCCCGGTCGCCGTGATGGTGCCGAGCGTGAGGCTGGCCGGCGGCTGCGTGGCCGATTCGATTTTGACATCGGCGATCGACAGCTTGCGGCTCCACAGGTCGAAGGCGACCTTGCCGTGGCTCGCGGTGGTGCCGTTCTGCCGGATCTGGGCGAAGCTGGCCTCGACCTCGTGTTCGGCGCGGTTCTGGGCATACCAGGGGGCGCCGATGACGCCGGCCATGCCAAGCGCAACCGCGACGAATATTCCGATCAGGACACGGGTCATTTGATGTGCTCCGCCCAAGGCTTAGGCAGCAGGAGGGTGATGGTCTCGGCAGGATCGATGGAGTAGGGATGTGCTTCTGCGAACGAGGGAATCGCTGGTCCGGGATGCCGGCGAGCATGGTTTCGGATGTTGCATGAAAGCCGCCCAACGTGCATCACATGCGCTTCCACCGGCCGGAAAAATCGGCGTCTGAACGAAACTCAAGAGACCAAAAATCCGGGTCGGAAACGCTGGAGCACGTATGTCGTCGTCCTATTCTGAAGATCTTCGTTCCGCAGCGCTGGCCTATCACCGGCTGCCACGGCCGGGCAAGCTGGAGATCCAGGCCACCAAGCCGCTCGCCAATCAGCGCGACCTGGCACTGGCCTATTCGCCGGGCGTGGCCGCCGCCTGCACCGAGATCGCCAACAATCCGGCAGAGGCGGCCACGCTGACCGCGCGCGCCAATCTGGTCGCCGTCGTCTCCAACGGTACCGCCGTGCTGGGCCTCGGCAATATTGGCCCGCTGGCGTCGAAGCCGGTGATGGAGGGCAAGGCGGTCCTGTTCAAGAAATTCGCCGGCATCGACGTGTTCGACATCGAGATCGCGGCCGACACGATCGACCGCGTGGTCGAGACGGTGGCGGCGCTGGAGCCGACCTTCGGCGGCATCAACCTCGAGGACATCAAGGGACCGGAATGCTTCGAGATCGAAGCCCGCCTCAAGGAGCGGATGAAGATCCCGGTCTTCCATGACGACCAGCACGGCACCGCGATCATCGTCGGCGCCGCGATCAAGAACGCGCTGTCGCTCGCCGGCAAGAAGATCGAAGAGGTGAAGATCGTCGCCTCCGGCGCGGGCGCCGCCGCGATCGCCTGTCTCAATCTGCTGGTGTCGATGGGCGCGCAGCGCAAGAACATCTGGGTCACCGACATCGACGGCGTCGTCCACGAAGGCCGCAACACGCTGATGGACCCCTGGAAGGCGGTCTATGCGCAGAAGACAGACAAGCGCACGCTCGCCGAGGTGATCGGCGGCGCCGACATCTTCCTGGGCGTCTCGGCCGGCGGCGTGCTGAAGCCGGACATGGTCAAGCAGATGGCCGACAGGCCGCTGGTGATGGCGCTCGCCAATCCCAATCCGGAGATCATGCCGGAGGAGGCCCGCGCGGCGCGGCCCGACGCGATGATCTGCACCGGGCGTTCTGACTTTCCGAATCAGGTCAACAACGTCCTCTGCTTCCCGTTCATCTTCCGCGGCGCGCTCGACGTCGGCGCCACCGCGATCAACGAGGCGATGAAGCAGGCCGCGGTCGACGCGATCGCACAGCTCGCCCAGGATCCGCCGTCGGATGCGGTGTCGCGCGGCTTCGATACCGGCGAGACCCAGGGCTTCGGTCCGGGCTCGCTGATCCCGTCGCCATTCGATCCGCGCCTCATCCTGCGCATTGCGCCGGCGGTGGCGAAGGCTGCGATGGACTCCGGCGTCGCGACGCGGCCGATCAAGAATTTCGACGAATACACCACCCAGCTCGAACGCTTCGCCTTCCGCTCCGGCCTGATCATGAAGCCCGTCTTTGCGAAAGCGAAGACGCAGCCGGTACGCGTGATCTATGCCGAGGGCGAGGACGAGCGCGTGCTGCGCGCCACCCAGGTCGTGCTGGAGGAGAAGCTGGCGCGGCCGATCCTGGTCGGCCGCCCCTCGGTGGTCGAGGCACGCATCAAGCGCTTCGGCCTGTCGATCCGGGCCGGCATCGATTTCGACCTCGTCAATCCCGAGGACGATCCGCGCTACCGCTCCTATGTACAGAGCTACATCGAGATCGCGGGGCGGCGCGGCGTCACGCCGGATGCGGCGCGCACCGTGGTGCGCACCAACGCCACCGTGATCGCGGCGCTCGCGGTCGTCAGGGGCGAGGCGGATGCGATGATCTGCGGCGTCGAGGGCCGCTACATGAGCCATCTGCGCCATGTGCGCGAGATCATCGGCTTCATGCCGGGGGTCAGCGATTTTGCCGCGCTGGCGCTCACCATCACCAGCAAGGGCGCCTATTTCATCGGCGATACCCAGGTGCGCCCGAACCCGACCGCCGAGGAGCTCGCCGAGATGGCCTCGCTGGCGGCCAATCACGTGATGCGCTTCAACATCAAGCCGAAGATCGCGTTCGTCTCGCACTCCGATTTCGGCGGCTACGACACCGACTCCTCGCGCAAGATGCGGCAGGCCACGGCGCTGTTGAAGCAGCATCGTCCTGATCTGGAGGCCGATGGCGAGATGCAGGGCGACACCGCGCTGTCCGCCACCGCGCGCAAGGCGATCCTGCCGCATTCGGATCTCGAAGGCTCGGCCAACGTGCTGATCATGCCGAACCTCGATGCCGCCAACGTCGCCTATCAGATGATCAAGGTGCTGGCGGATGCGGTTCCCGTCGGACCCATCCTGATCGGCCCGGCGCGGCCGGCGCACATCCTGACACCTTCGGTGACGGCGCGCGGCATCCTCAACATGACGGCGGTGGCGGCGGTCGAGGCCCAGGAGCGGGCGGGGAGGGCGCAGCCGACGCTGTTTGCGTGACCTGATCGGCGTGATCGAAGTGTGGCGGAATTCGTCCGGTTTCGGTCGTATTCCGTCCGCCTTTATTGTTGAAAAGCGTTCGCGACGTCACATATCCGGCTCCGTGGGCGGACGACGTCATCGTTTGAAGTTGATCCGTGAGGGCGAGAATGCCGGGTTTCATTACGTTCGGGCGCGTTCTGTTCGCCGTGATCTTCATCTACTCCGGCGCGACGAAGCTGTTCGGCATTCCAGCGACCGCCGATCTGATCGCGTCCAAGATCACGATTCCCGCGCTGGTCGCGCCCTATGCGGCCCAGCTCGAAGCGGCGGCGAAGCTGCCGATGCCGCAGATCCTGGCGATTGCGGCCGGCGCCTTCGAGGTGCTCGCCGGCGTCATGATCGCGCTGAACTTTCTCGGGCGCTTCTTCTCAGCTCTCATGATCGTCTTCGTCGGCGCGACGATCTTCTACTTCCACGACTTCTGGAACCAGGCCGCGCCCGACAACGCCAAGACCCTGATCGATGCGCTGAAGAATCTGTCGATCATCGGCGCGCTGTTCATGATCTTCGGCTACGGCGGCGGGCCGAAGGCGCCCGAGCAGCGCGCCTATGGCGACATCTGACGGTTCGGCTACGCGGCGCGTTTCCAGGCGGTGACGCTGACCTCGTCGGCCGGGTCGAGCATCAGCTGATTGGCCGGTGCGAAGCCGTGAGCGGTCAACACCTGCTGCGGCGAACGACCCGGTGCCACCTCCGGAAAGCAGGGCGTGCCACCGGGCAGCGAGACATGCGGCGCAAAGGACAGGAAGAACGTATCGTAGCGGTCCATGAACATCTCGAACACGACCGGACCGCCAATGACGGCCACCGTGCCGGTCGTCACGCCCGCGGCCTCGCAGGCGGCTTCGAACGAGGCGCCCGCCGGATTCCACAGCGTGGAGAGCGGTTTTTCCGGGTCCGGCGCCAGCGCCGCCACCTTGCGAGTCACGACCAGCCGCTTGCGCTTCGGCGAGTTCGGCTGGTCCTCATAGGAGTTGCGGCCGTGGACGATCAGATCGGCGCCGTCCAACGCACTGGCGAAGAACTCTGCGTCGCCCGGGAATTTGAGCGCCTGGGGCATCACATTGCCCGCATCGGCCAACATGCCGTCGGCCGATGCGATCACATAACCTTCGATACGAAGTCTGGGCACTGCCGAAAGGATTCCCGTCTCACTCGGACACTGTCGTCACAACGCTCGAGACCGGCCTCTGGCTCACCGTCGGCAGCTTCGCGACCTTGGCCAGCTGCTCGTCATATTGCGGCAGCGACTGCACCGGCGCCTTGGCGCGCATCGCGACGACTTTGTAGCCCCCGGCTTTCAGCCGGCGCAGCAGTTCTGGCAACGCCTCCGCCGTGTGCTTGTGGAAGTCGTGCATCAGGATGATGCCCTTGCCGAGCTTGTCGAGCTTCTTGAAGGTGACGTCGATCACCGCCTGCGCATTGCGCGCCTTGAAGTCGAACGAGTCGAGGTCGCAGGAGAATATGCCGATGTTGCGGGTGCCGAGATAGGTCACGATCTCCGGCGGGTGCTGCAGCGCCGGGAAGCGGAAGAACGGGGCCGGCGAGTTGCCGCCGAGCGCCCATTTCACCGCGCTGATGCCGAGCTCGATCTCTTCCTTGCGCTGGTCCTCGGTCAGCTTCTTGTTGGTCAGCGCGGCATGCGACCACGTATGCGTGCCGACCGTATGCCCCGCGTTGTAGACCTGCTTCAGGATCTCCGGATAGTAGGTCGCGTGCTTGCCGATGATGAAGAAGATGCCCGTCGTGCACTGGTCGGCCAGCGCCTTGAGCACGCCCGGGGTGTTCTCCGGCCACGGACCGTCGTCGAACGTCAGCACGACTTCGTGATCCTTCAGGAAGTCGAGATCCTTGAAGTGTTCGAAGCCGAAGCCCGGACCGCCGGTCGTGTCGATCTCGACGGTGCGGCCGACGCCGAGCGCCTCGGGGTTCATGCAGGGCGCGCGCGGGGGCTGGGTCTGGGCCGCAGCGGCCGGGGCGGGGGCTGGTACGGCAGCCGGCGTCGGCGCCGCCGCCGTGCGCTGCGCCTGCGACCAGGCTGCACCAGACGCCAACAGCGAGGCCGCCAGAGAACTTGCGAACACCAATCCAGTCGCAATCCGCATCGTGTTTCCTCGGGGGTTGTTGCAACGGGAGCGTCCGGGGATCCAGACTCGCTCCACCATCCGACTTGGGATACTAGCCCAGCGGCCGGACCGGCGCCAAAAGGAAACGCGGCAGAAGCACGGGGAAGTTGCCGGCGTCCGCCGCATTCTTGCCGGCTGTTGCTCAGCCGTCCGCCAACATCCGGGCGATTGCGGTCTTCACCCGTGTGTCGGTCGGCTCGACCGAGGAGGCGAACACGTCGGCGATATAGCCGTCGCGGCCGACGAGGTACTTGTGGAAATTCCAGCGCGGGGTCTCCTTGGGCCGCGCCTCGGCCGCCCAGCGGTAGAAGGGGTGAGCGTTGGAACCGGTGACGACCGCCTTTGCGGCCATCGGGAAGGTGACGCCGTATTGCTGGTTGGCCAGTTCGGCGATGTCGCCGGCGATCCCGGGCTCCTGGTTGAAGTCGTTGGAGGGCACCGCGATGATCGACAGTCCCCGCTGATGGAACTCGCTCCAGAGCTTCTGCAGGCCGGTATATTGCGGGGTGTAGCCGCACTGCGACGCGGTATTCACCACCAGGACCGGCTTGCCCGCGAAATCGGACAGGCGAATCGGCTCACCCGAGGGTACCGGGAAGGAAAAGCGGTAGGCCGTCGTCTTGCTCACCGCATTGTCGGCATGGGCTGCGCGCGTCGCGAGCGCCGTGCCGGACAAGGACGCGCCGATGCCGAGAAGAACCATCCTGCGATCGATCATGTGAATCTCCCTGTGCAGAGCCAGCCCCATCAGCAGATCGCGCGCGCTCTCGACCAGCCAGTTTCTGAACGGCTGCGAGGTTGCGTTGGATCAGACTGCGTTCCGGCAAGGGGGTACCCTTGCCCTGGGGCGGAAAAAGGGAGGTCGTCAGTCGTCAGCGCAGCGAAAGGATGAACTCCGTGCCCTCGCCGGTTTCGCCCTGGTTGATGCCCTGGTCCGAGACGATCAGCGAACTTCCGGTCGACAGCGCCTCGCCGAGCCAGGCCATGACATCAGCGGGAATGGTGATGCGGTCGAGCGCCTCGGTTGGCGTGCTCATCGCGACGACCGGCTTCGACTCGGAGCGGGTCTCTGCCGAAATCTTGCCGCGCCGGCCCGCTTTGTCCGCGCCCTCATTGGCCGCGACGCTGCGCGCGGAGGCAGGAAGCGAAACGACCGACCAGCGCATGGTCGAAGGATCGGCCTTGTCCGCCGTCGCGGTGAATACGTGCGTGCCGAACGGCTTGTCGCTTGGTGCGATCGTCACCGGGGTGTTGAACACCGATGCGAAGTTCTGCCGGACGTAGAGCTTCGAATCCTTGCGGCTGATGAAGATCGCGACCTGGCTGTTGCGCTTCAACTCCGGCTTGGGTGCGATCAGCTTGTCCGGTGCGGCCGCGCGGGACTGATCCTTGGTGAGGTCCGCCGGATCGACAGGCTTTGCTGGTGCGTCTGCGGTCGTGGTGGACGGCGCCGCTGGCTGGTCCGCGATCTGGGCGTCGGCGGGCTTTGCATCGGCAGGCCCGGCGTCAGCAGGCTTGATGGCGGTCGAGATGTCGGTGGAGCCGGTCGCCTCGGTCTTGCCGGCCGCTTCTGCCGGCTTGTCGGCCGCTGCCGACTGTGCCGCGCCGGCTGGCTCGCTCGCCGGCGTCGGCGCGGCGCTGCCCGCCCCGACGTCAATGTTTGCAGCCTCGCTCGTCGGCAGTTCGGCGACGCCGGGCTTCAGATCGGACGCATCGGTCCGAGTCGCGGTCGTGTCTGCCCGAACGGGGGCGGCGGTGGGCGAAGCGTCCGAGGCCATGGCCGGCAGTCCGCTGGCGTTGCTGGCATCGGCGGTGCGCATCGCGCGGACGGTTGCTTCATTGCCTGACCGGGGGCCGTCGGAATGGCCGACCGTGGAACGCAGATCGATGGTTGCGACCGTGATGGTCGGGGTCACCGCGGCACCCTTGTCCGACTTGGTCGCCGCAGGAGCGTTGGCGTCGGGTTGGACCGCAGCACTCGGCTGCGGCGCCCTCAGCGCGGCGAGCATCGGATGCGAGAAGCTGGCCGGCGCCACTTCGCCCGGCGTGACCAGAACGCGCGATCCCATCCGCGTCCAGCCATAGATTCGTGTGGCAAAGCTCGCGGGCATGCGGATGCAGCCATGCGATGCCGGATAGCCTGGGAGAACGCCGGCATGAAGTGCGACGCCGGACCAGGTGATGCGTTGCATGAACGGCATCGGCGCGCCGCTGTAGATGTTCGAGCGATGGAATTTCTGCTTCTGGATGACGCTGAACACGCCCATCGGCGTGGAGTGGCCCTTCATGCCGGTCGAGACCGGGGCTTCCGCGAACAGGCCGTTGGCATCGTAGACCTTGAGATGCTGCTTGTTGATCGAGATCGCGATCGTGACGGGCCCTTGCGGCTTGGCGGCTTCCTTGTCGATGGTTGCCGCCTTCTGGGTGCGGCGTGTCGTGGGCATGCGCGGCACGGTGGGACGTGCGGGCGGCGCAATGATGACCGGCTGCGAATCGTTCCAATAGTAATAAGGCGCTGCGTCAGCTCCGGAGGCCGCTGCGAGAACGAGCGGTATTGAAACGATTGCTGCACAACAAAACCGCCCGCTGGCGGCTGCACGAACGCAGAGCATTCCGGCAAACCCTCAAGAACCATCTGGTCTTTAGTGTCGCAGACGGAGTCTGCGTTCACCAGCTTGGGGCTTCTGCCCGGCCTGATTTTCGTTCCGATCGTAGCAGAAAAGCCTCACATCGCGTTAAACGCGCATGGGAGAACGATAGGCAGGAAGCGCCTTCCTCGCAGGCGTTTGTGTTCCTACATGGGCGGTATGTCGAGCCATCGGCAATTTAACGGAGACTGAGATGTCGTTCAGAGCCACCAACCGGTTTGATCTGTGGCTGAAAACCCTAGCATTCCTGCTGCTTATCGGACTGTTCTCGCCTGTGGTGTCAGCTTACGCCGCAGACGAGCCGGATCTGATCTTCCGTCGGTCGACAGTGTTCAAGCTGCTGAGCCCGAATGACAAGCTCGCGACCTATGGCGTTGATGATCCTGAGGTCGAGGGCGTCGCCTGCCATTTCACCGTTCCGCAGAAGGGGGGATATGCCGGCTGGCTCGGCCTTGCCGAGGAGGTCTCGGACATCTCGCTCGCGTGCCGGCAAATCGGGCCGATCCGCTTCAAGCGCAAGCTCGAACAGGCCGACGACATGTTCCGGCAGCGCCGATCGCTGTTCTTCAAGAAGATGCAGATCGTGCGCGGTTGCGACCCCAAGCGCAACGTGCTCGTCTACATGGTCTATTCCGACAGGCTGATCGAAGGCTCGCCGAAGAACTCGACTTCGTCGGTCCCGGTCATGCCCTGGGGCAGGGCCGACGACGGCGACGTGCAGAAATGCGGCGACTTCATTCAGTAAGGGACGCGCTCGGGGACGGTCGGCTGTCTGCGCGCTTGCCGGGCAATCTGCGCTTGGCCGCATCGTGGCAGCCGATCAGCTGTACCAGGCTTTGCGGCGTCGGACTGGCGTGATTTTCGACGCGCTGCTGCGCCATCGGCGTGGTGAGGGGGCTTCGCCCGAGTCGTGCCTTCGGAGTGTGCGTGCGTTTGTCGTCCATGGCGAACCCTGAGGGAGCAACGATGTCGTCAACGCACCGCGCGCTGCCGGGGCGGTGAGGAGTTGGGACGTTCGCCCAGACCGCCAGAGGTTACAGGACAGACCTTAAGAAGCCCTCCACCGACCGCGGCTTCGGGCGACGCGCGCGATCTGGTCGTGCCTGCTGTTCCGTCTTGCTTGAGGTTTGGCTCAACATCTCGTCATGGTTGCATTTGATGTCGTGAGGCGGAGCCGCACGAAACAAAGCAGAGAGGCCACGAAACCATTTTCGGCTTGGGCCGCAGACCGCATGAAACGTGAAATCGATATGAAGCGTGGATGAGCAGCAATTGCGCCCCGGTCGTGTCGTCAGCCGCGGCCAAGATGACATGACGAGAACACGAGACCAGCGGTCCATCATGCTTTTTCGACTGGGTATTGCGGCGCTTGCCGCCCTGTCCTGCCTCTCCTGGTCCTCCGCCGACGCGCGGCCTGCGGTCCGACTGCCTGATCTGCGCGGCGAGTTCGTTCGCCAATGCGCGCCTCACATGCTCGGACGATGGGCGCACCCCGAAGCCGTCTGTTCGTGCCTGCACGACCATGCGGCCGTCGTGGTCGAGGACGCCGACCTGCGCCAGGCTCTGCTGCGCGGCATCAGCGAAACCGGCGTCCCGACGATCGAGACGGATTGGGTGCCGCCCACCAAGCAGGCGGAGATCGGCCCCACCTTCACCAAAATCGCGAAGCCGGCCCTGCAGTGCATGTTCGACCCCGCCAAGTGATCGGCAAGCGGGTGAGACGTTGCACTGATCTCTGATCATGTCCGTCGTCCGGCACTCGTCTTCAGTCCAGGCCATATTGCGACATCAGCGACTGCACCTCGGGCCGGCGCATGATGCGCGAGATCTGGGTATTGATGGCCGCATCGTCGCTGCGGATCGCCGATCGCGCCGTCGATTTGCGGGCGGGGCGCGCGGCGCCGGCGTCGGCATGGGCCGGCTGACGCTTGGCATTTGGAGTCTTTTCGGCAGACGGCGCAGACGCCGCCGGCACCCGCGTTGTCTCCGCGGCTGCTGGAGCCGGCCCAGCAGGCGCCGTCGGTGCTGGGGTGGGGGCGGCCGTGGGCGCTGCGGTGGATGAGGCCGTTGTCGGAACGGGCGGCGCGGCCGGTGCGACGTGGCGGCTCTCGGTGCTGGCGGCCACCGGTGGCGTCGCGGGGATGGCCTCCGGGGCCTTGACGGTCGAAACGGTCGGCACCGCGGCCGTGAGTGAATTGGTGCGCGACTGCGGCGAGGCTGCGTCCGTTGCGACGGGAGCCGCGAGCGACGAGAGCGTCGTGGCCGGAGGCGCGATGGGGGCCGGCGGCTCGATCACCGGAAGCGGCGCCGCGATCGCGACGGCGTCCGCGGGGAGAGCCGCGGCCGCGCTGACCGGCGTTTCGCTTCGGGCACGCTCGGGCGCCGTCTTGCTGATGTCGCTGGGCACGTTGAGGGCCTGGGTCTGCGCGTGTGCCAGCATCTGCCGCGCGGTCATCGGCGTCTCCGCGAGAGCCGATATCGGCAGCAGGACGGCGGTCGCGAGCGCCAATGGCAGGGCCGTCGCGCGGGGGGAGAATCGGGTCATCGTAGGCTCCTTGGATGGGTGGTGCATCAACTGCGCCGTGTCCGCTTCAGGCCGCGGCGCTGGCGGTCGCCCGGTCGTGGGCGACGACGACGCGCTGGCCGCGCATCTTGGCGATCACCTCGTCACGCGGACCGAACGCCAGCGTCTTGCCGAAGGCCATCACCATGATGCGGTCAACATGCGCCAGAAGCTGCGGACGGTGCGTGACGACGATCACTGTGCGGCCGGCCGCCTTCGCCTGGGCCATGGCGTGGGCCAGCGCCCGCTCGCCGTCCTCGTCGAGGTTGGAGTTCGGCTCGTCCAGGATCAGCAGCCGCGGATCACCATAGAGGGCGCGGGCGAGGCCGACACGCTGGCGCATGCCGCCCGACAGCGCTACGCCGCCATCGCCGATCGGTGTGTCGTAGCCGTTGGGCAGGCGCAGGATCACCTCATGCGCGCCCGCGGCCTTGGCGGCCGCGACGACCGCGGCTTCGTCGACCTTGGCGAGGCGCGCGATATTGTCGGCGACGGTGCCGGAGAACAGCTCGATGTCCTGCGGCAGGTAACCGATATGCTTGCCGAGCCGGTTCTGGTCCCATTGGCTGTAGGCGGCACCGTCGATCCGGATCACGCCTTCGCGCAGCGGCCACACTCCGGCCATCGCGCGCGCCATGCTCGACTTGCCGCTGGCGGAGGCGCCGACGATCGCCAGGCTCTCGCCGGCCTTGAGCGCAAAGCTCACGCCCTTGACCGACGGCCGGCCGGCCGCCGGCGGCCAGACCACGGCGTTCTCGACGTCGATGTCGCCGCGCGGCGTCGGCAGGGCCGTCGGTGCAGCCGTGACCGGCAGCGCATGGAACAGCTCGTCGAGCCGGCGATAGGCGGAGCGGAACGCGATGATGCGCTTCCACTGGCCGACGACCTGCTCGACCGGCGCCAGTGCGCGGCCCATGATGATCGACGTCGCCATCATCGCGCCGGGCGAAATCTGCTGCTCGATGGCGAGCCAAGCGCCGATGCAGAGCAGCGACGTCTGCACCGCCATGCGCGCAAACTTGGTCACCGAATGCATCGCGGCACCACGCTCGACCAGCGTGCTGTGGGCATCGACCATTGCCGATTGCCGGCAGCTCCAGCGGTCCATCACGATGTCGCCCATGCCGAGCCCGCGCACGACCTCGCCATTGCGCAGCGCCGCCGCAACGAAGCGCGAGGCTTCATTGGCCAGTGCATTGGTGCGCTCGACGCTGGAGCGCGTGTAGAACTCGGTGAGCAGTGCCAGCGAGAACAGCACGATGGCGCCGAACAGGGAAAGGATGCCGAGATAGGCATGCTGCAGGAAGCACAGAGCGACGAACACCGGGGTCCACGGCAGATCGCAGGCGATGGCGGCGGTGCCGCTGGAGATGCAGTCGCGGATGGTCTCGGCGTCGCGGATGATCTGCTGGCCGAAGCGATGCCGCGGCGACAGTTCGGCCTTCATCATGGTCTCGAACAGCGGATGGCGCAGCGTGCCTTCGAACTGGACGCCGGCGCGCGCCAGCACGCCGGAGCGGGCGAATTCCAGCACGCCATAGAGCACCAGGAAGACGCCGACGATCAGGGTCAGCATGACCAGCGTGCCGAGACTGCGGCTGGTGAGGACGCGGTCATAGACCTGCATCGAATAGAGCGGCGAGGCCAGCATGCTCGCGTTGATGAAGAGGCTGAGCACGAAGGTCGCGGTAAGTGCGGGAAAGCAGGCGCGGAGCGCGGTGCCGAGCGGGCTTCGGGCGATTTTGGTGGTCATGTCGGATCCCCTTGCGATAGCGCGGGGGCAGGTTCGTCCAGCGCGGCCTCTACGACCGTGACTGACCTCACAGAGTGCGGAGGGCCTCGCGGGCGCTTGAGTTGGCCGGTGTCAGCAGCTACCGCAGGGACATTCCCGCTTGGAAATTTGCATCATCCGCCAGTGAAGACATGCGCGCCGTAACGACCCAAACCATCCGCCTCGTGTCCGGGCTCGTTCTGTTCGCGTTCGCGGCAACGCATTTCCTCAATCACGGAGTCGGTCTGTTCAGCCTGGAGGCGATGGACGAGGTGCAGGAATGGCGCCTTGCGGTAACCCGGTCATGGCCGGGGATGATCGTGCTGGTGGCCGCGCTGCTGGCGCATGCCGCACTTGCCTTCACGACGACGATCCAGCGCGGCACCTGGCGATTGCCGGCGTGGGAGGCGACCCAGATCGTCACGGGGTTTGCGATCCCGTTGCTGTTGCTGCCGCACGTCATCGAGACGCATGTCGCGCACGCGCTGTTCGGTGTTCAGGACAGCTACCTCTATGCGCTGGCGCTGATGTGGCCCGGCGCGGCATGGATGCAGACGGCGCTGCTGCTGCTGGTCTGGAGTCACGGCTGCCTCGGTCTGCACCACTGGCTGAAATTCCGTAGCTGGTATCGTCTCGCGCAGCCGCTATTGGTCGTGCTCGCTGTCGCCGTGCCGATGGCGGCGCTGATGGGCTTCGTGGTCTCGGGGCGCGCCGTCGCTGCCTTGATGACTGATCCCGGGATGGCCGAGCGCATGCGTCAGGTCACGCATTGGCCGGGCGAGCTCGACCTGAAGTGGCTCGGTCTGTTCCGGACATCGGCGCAGATCGCTGTTGCGGCGCTGCTGGTGGCCGGCGCGACCATCATCGTGTTTCGCCACATCGCAATGCTGGCGGCGCCGAAGGTGGCCATTGCGTTCACGGGCGGTGCGACGGTGCAGGCTGCGATCGGTCCGACGCTGCTCGAGATCTCCAGGACCAACGGTCTCGCGCACCCATCCGAATGCGGCGGTCGCGCCCGCTGCGGTTTGTGCCGGGTCCGTGTCGAGGACGGCGCCGAGACGCTGCCGCCGCCCGGCGCCGAGGAACGCGCCGTGCTCGCCGGCTTGGCGGCTCCCGGCAATGTCCGGCTGGCCTGCCAGATCCGCCCAGCGGCGCCGCTGACGGTCACGCGGCTCCTGGGGAGCGATCAAGGCGAGCGCGTGACCGTCGTCGCGGACGCGCAGGCCGAGCGGCGCACGGTATGCCTCGTCCATATCCGGGTCTGCGCCGTGGCCGTGATCGCGCGCGACCGGCTGGCCTCCGATCTCGGGTTCATGATGAACGAGATTTTTGGCGCCATCGGCGGGGCTGTCGAAGCCCATGCCGGGCGCATTGACCGGTTCCTCGGTGACGGTGTGCTCGCTGTGTTCGGCGAGCAGCAGGGACCGGAGCAGGGCTGCCGCAATGCGCTGCAGGCGATCAGCGCGATGGACGTTGCCATGGACCGTGTCAACGAGAGGATCGCGGCCGAGATCGGACGGCCCGTCGAACTCGCGATCGGTGCCTCGGTCGGTGAGGTCGTGGTCGGAGGGCTGGGCCTGGGACGCACGACGCAGTTGGCGGTTCTCGCGGGAGCGACGGAGTTGCCGGCACGCATGGCCGAACTGGCCTCCACCAGAGGCTGGCAGCTCGTGATGTCCGTGGGCGTGGCGACCGCGGCCGGCCTGGACGCGCCGGATGGAATGGCCCGTGAGACTCTGGCGGGCGCAGAGCAGGGCAGGGATCTCGACGTCATCGGCGTGCAGCGCGCCCGCGCCATCTCTCTCGAGGCGGGCGCCGGACCTGTGGCGCCCGCCTGAGCGTGGCCGTCATTTTTCCCGGAACGTCTTGGCGAGCGTGTTGAGCAGGGGACCGACGAGATAGTCGAGCACGGTGCGCTCGCCCGTCGAAATGATCACGTCGGCCTGCATGCCCGGCACGATCTTCTCGGAGATCTCGGGCGGCAGGGTCGAATAGTCGATCACGACCCGTGTCGAGTAGTAGCTCTGCTTGGTCGCCTCGTCCGGCATGGCGTCGGCCGAGACGCTCTGGACCTTGCCGAAGATCGTCGGCGTCGTGCGCGAAGAGAAATTGGGAAAGCGCACTTCGGCCTTCTGCCCGATGGCGACGCTCTCGATGTCGCGGGGCGAGACGTGCGCCATCACATCGACGCCTTCGCCGACCGGGACGATCTCGGCGAGCGTATCGCCGGGTTTCACGACGGCACCGACGGTGTGGACCTTCATGTTCATGACGATGCCGTCGCGCTCGGCGCGGATGTCGACGCGGCGCAGCACGTCTTCGGCAATCACGAGCTTCTCGCGCAGGTCGGACAGCTTGGCCCGGGTGCCGTCGAGCTGCTGACCGACCTCGGCGAGATATTTCTGCAAGGTCTGGTCGATCTGCAGGCGCGTCTGCGCGGCCGTCTGCGTCAGCCGCGCCACGTCGGCCTGGGCCTGGCCCAGATCGCCTTCGACGCGGGCGCGCTCGCGTTCGAGTTCGAGGAACCTGTTGCGCGCAAAGTAGCCGGCCGCGACGGCCGGCCGCACATTGTTGATCTGGGTCTCGAAGCTCGCGCGCTGCGCCGTGAGCGCGGCGCGCTGGCGGTCGCGGCCGGCGAGCTCCTGCTGCTGCTGGGCGATCTGCGAGTTGAGGATGTTGATCTGGCTGATCAGGCCGTTGCGGCGCTCGATGAAGAGGCGCTGCTGGTCGGCGATCACGAGCGCCGCTTCCGGCACGTTCTGCCGATTGAGCAGGCTGTCGGGGAAAGTGATCATGCGGGCGTTGCCGCGCTCGGCCAGGAGGCGAGCTTCCTGGGCGAGCGCCGCATCCATCTGCTTGCGCAGCAGGTCGGTGTTGGCCTGCGCCTCGGTCGGCTGCAGCCGGAACAGCAGATCGCCGCGGCGCACCGTGTGGGTTTCCTTGGCGAGGATTTCCAGGATGATTCCGCCCTCGCGGTGCTGAACCACCTTGTGATCGCCGGAGACGGACACCGTACCCGGGGCGATCGCCGCGCGGTCGAGCGGCGCATAGGCCGCCCACACGCCGAAGCCGCCGAACACCAGCGCAATCGAGAGATAGCCGAGCAGGGCGTAGCGGCTGAAATCGGCCCTGACCGGCTGCGCCCGGTCCGCGGGTTCGAAAAAGCCGTGATCCTGCACCAGTGACATCGACATCGCCGTCCCCCGTATTGCCTTACGAAACGGGATCATCGGTGATGTCGGGAGATGGCACTGTGCGACAGGTCACGCCGCGGCGATCGGACGACGGCGGCGCTATCTCTTCTTCGGCCCGAAGCGGGCCACGCATTTGGTGGTGCGGACGATGCCGGTGTCGGCCATTCTCGAGCCGGAGACCTCCTTGACCTGGCCGGCAGGACAGGTGCCGTCATCGACCAGCACGCGCTGGCCAAGCCGGAGATCGGTCACGTCCTGCTCGCGCCCGACATATTGCGCGTGGGCCGGAGCAGCAGCCAACAGCAAGACACCGAGGACACTGAAATGGCGCGTCGCGACGGCGGCGAACGACGAGGTTTGAGAACGCATCACTTTCCTTCGATCTTGAGGCCGTTGGGCCCGATATTGATCTGGACACCCTCCGGCTGCCTCTTGGCCTGATAGAAATTGTAGCCGAGCACGACGATCGCCATGCTGAGAATGCCGAGCAGGAAATAGAGGATGTTGCGGTGATCCGACATGCCAAGATCCCAAGTCTGTATCCCAAGTCTGTCACGGTCTTCGTATGCGCGAATGTACGGGCGGCCTTGCGATTCTGAAAGCAGCGGTGAATCCGGTGCAACGATGCGTGAGATTGTGATTTGCTGCGGCCGTCAGCAATTGGAACCTGGACAGGCATGACCACCCAAGACGTTACGCAACGCATCCTCGACGCCGTCGATGCCGGCTTCGACCGGCAGCTTGCGACTACCCGCGACTTCGTCGCGATCCCTTCGACCCGCGGCGCCGAGGGGCCGTGTCAGGACATGTTCGGTGATCTCCTGCGCGCGCGCGGCTACGAGGTCGACGACTGGCACATCGATCTCGATGATCTGAAGGACATGCGCGGCTACGGCCCGATCGAGCACGATTTCTCCAAGGCTCGCAGCGTCGTCGGAACCTATCGTCCCGCGACGTCGGCCGGGCGCTCGCTGATCCTGCAGGGACATTGCGACGTCGTGCCCGCCGGTCCGCTCGACATGTGGGAGACGCCGCCGTTCTCGCCGGTCATTCGGGATGGCCGGATGTATGGCCGCGGCGCCTGCGACATGAAGTCCGGCACGATCGGCGCGCTCTATGCGCTCGATGCCATCAAGGCCGCAGGCTTCAAGCCGACCGCGCGCATCCACCTTCAGTCCGTCATCGAGGAGGAGAGCACCGGGGTCGGCGCGCTGTCCACTTTGCAGCGCGGTTATCGCGCCGATGCCTGCTTCATTCCGGAGCCGACCAGCGAGAAGATGGTGCGCTCGCAGGTCGGCGTGATCTGGTTCCGCATCAAGGTGCGTGGCTTCCCGGCGCATGTGTTCGAGGCCGGCGTCGGCGCCAATGCGATCCAGGCGAGCTATCATCTCATCCATGCACTGGAGAAGCTGGAAGCCGACTGGAACGAGCGCGCCAAGAGCGACCGCTACTTCAAGACGCTCACCCATCCGATCAACTTCAATCCGGGGATCATCAGGGGTGGCGACTGGGCCTCCAGCGTGCCGGCCTGGTGCGACGTCGATTGCCGCATCGCGATCCTGCCGGGCTGGTCGGTGAAGGACTGCCAGAACGAGATCCTCGCCTGCGTGGCCTCAGCCTCGCGCGATCACCGCTTCCTCTCCAACAATCCGCCGGTCGTCGAATGGTCCGGCTTCCTGTCGGAGGGCTATGAGCTGACCAATTCCGCCGAGCCGGAGGCGGCGTTCGGGCGGGCGTTCAGCGCGGTCCATGGCGGCGAGGTGCAGGATCTCGTGTTCACGGCGCTGACCGACACGCGCTTCTACGGCCTCAACTACGACATTCCGAGCCTGTGCTTCGGCGCGACGGGGGCGGCGATGCACGGCTTCAACGAATATGTCGAGCTCGATTCGCTGCGCCAGGTGACCAAGACCATGGCGCTGTTCATCGCCGAGTGGTGTGGCGTCGAGACATCCTGATCGGCAGACTCGCTCGAAGGCAATGACCTCGCAGGTCATTGCCTTCGGTACGAGGCCCGATGCATCCAGATCCCGCACAAACACGCGAAAGACGTGCCGTTCGATCGAAGGGGAGGGACCGCCATGACGCCGCTCGAGAAGATCAATTCGCTGAAGATGCCGTTCGCGGAGTTGAAGGGCGTCGTTTTCACCGAGGCCAGCGCCGAGCGCGTGGTGGCACGGATGCCGGTCCGTCCCGATCTCTGCACGTTGCATCACACGATTCACGGCGGCGCCGTGATGGCGCTCGCCGACTCCGTGGGCGCAGCCGCGACCGTGATCAATCTGCCGGAGGATGCCAAGGGCACCACGACCATCGAGAGCAAGACCAATTTCATCGGCGGCGCCACGGAGGGGACCGTGGTGACGGCCACCGCCACGCCGGTGCATCGTGGCCGCCGCACCCAGGTATGGCAGACCCGGATCGAGACCGATGACGGGCGCCTGGTCGCGATCGTCACCCAGACTCAGCTCGTGCTGTGATGATTCGTACACAAACGAATCGTTAACGCACGCGGTCCGCGCATGCCCCGCATGATCCCTCCGTAGAGGATGGGGCTTGCAATGAATGCTGCGATGCACAATATAGCCGGGTCTAGGGAAAGACGTCTGTGGGAAGGGCTTCGAACAGGAGTCTTTGGCAGTGTCACAGGTAGATACTTTTCGTCCCCGGCCGGGCTTCGGCTATGTGCGGACGCTCAGCCAGCACGAGGAACTGCCGCTGCTGCGCGATCATTTGCTGCGGCTCGATTCGGAGAGCCGGCACGATCGATTCAACGGTTTCCTCGACGACAGTTTCATCGAACGCTACGCGGCCCGCTGTGCGGCTGACGGCACGATCATCGTCGCCTACATGGAAAACGGCATGGTGCGCGGCGCCGCCGAGCTGCATCCGCCGGAGCAGTCCGAGGACGGGCTTCCGGAGATTGCCTTCAGCGTCGAGTCCTGCGTGCGCCGCCGCGGCGTCGGCAGCCTGCTGTTCCAGCGGGTGATTTCGGAAGCGCGCTGGAAAGGCTATCGGGAGCTGCGCGTGACGACGGGCTCGCAGAACCATGCGATGCGGGCGCTGGCCGCGAAGTTCGGCGCGCATCTTGCGTTTCGTCACGGCGAATCCACCGGCACGATCGACCTGGCCCAGCACCCGCACGATGAGTTCGCAAAGCTCGTCATCGAAACGCCGATCGCGGCGGCCCGCGCGCTCTTCAACCTCAATCGCGCCTGCTGGAAGCTGGTCACGCGCATGTACGGCGATCAGCGCGCCGCCTGAGCTGGGCGCACAATCAACACGAGAGGCGCGGCAGCGATCACCGCTGCCGCGCCTTTTTTGATTCGTTGGCTGTGGCTGATCTGCGGAGCATTGATCCGCAGAATGACGCTCAGGTGCCGGTGCGCTTGTCGAAGTTGAAGCGGCGCACGGTGCGGCGCTCGACCACGACGGCGCGCTGCTGGTGGCTGCCCTGGTCCGGGGTGATGACCCGAGTGTTGGTGCGCGCGGCGACTCGGACGGCCTTCTTGACCTCGGGCAGCACCTGCTCGAGCGGCAACCCCATCAGCGCCGACGCGATCTCGGCCTGGGCCTGGACGTCGTCGGTGATGCCGGACGCCGCGAAGATCGCCTCTTCCAGAGTCGGGGGATCACGCCTGACGCGACGCGGACCGTACTTGGTGTTCCAATCTTCGCTCATGGGGGCCTCGTGGATCGTCCGGGATACCTAGAAGCAGCATTGTTGCATTGCAATATAAATCTGCGCGGCAGCCCAGTTATGCGTTCACCATGTCGCGATCGGGCAACGCTGCCTCCGTCATGTGGATATGCTGGGGCCAGCGGCGCAAGGCCGCGTGCCCGGCTTTGGTGAGGGCGTAGACGCCACGCTCGGCGCGATCGAACCAACCATAGACGTTTCGTTGCAAAATCTTCGGTGCATCCGGGATGTCCGTGCGCAGTTCGCGGACGCGCTTGGGGCCGCCCGAGAGCGCCGAAGCGCAGGCCAGCGCCTGCTGCCGATAGGCCGTCATGATGGGAGCGCGGGTCGATCCGCCGGCGACGGGGTCGCCCTTGCGCCGTTGATGCTCGATCACGAGACGCGAACGCTTCTTGGGATTCTTGCGGGGCGCCGTGGTGGGCGGCTGCACCAGCACCTCCACCTGACCGGTCGAGGTCACCGCCAGCATGCCGAAGCCCAGCCGGCGGCACAGATTGCGGTAGCGTGCATCGCTCTCGCGGCCTTTGCCGCGCACTGACAGTCTGGCCGCGACCCAGACTTCATCGCAGGCGCCAGCGCGATCGACCGCCTGCAGCAGCAGTTCGAGGTTGAAGGCCTGCTTGAGTTCGCAGATCACGACGATGGGCGGGTCCTCGCCCTTCAGCGCGACCACATCGCAGCCGCCGACTTCCCCTTTGGCCGTGAAGCCGAGGCTTTCGAGGAAGCGTTTGACGGGAAGGTAGAGCGCGGTTTCCAAGGGCCGACCACCGTTGCGACTCAGGCGCGCGAGTCTAGCCCGGTGCGTCGCGTGCTGTCAGCGCCAATTGGACGTCGAAGTGGCCGGCTGTCGCTACATGCGGCCGACCACCGGTATCAGTGCGCCGGTCACGCCGCTCGCCGCGTCGCTGGCCAGAAACAGGATCACTTCTGCGAGTTCCTGCGGCGTCACCCATTTGTCGAAATCGGCTTTGGGCATGCTGGCGCGGTTGGCGGGCGTGTCGATGGTCGAGGGCAGGACTGCGTTGACCGTGATCTTGCCCTTCCACTCGGCCGCGAGCGCTTCGGTCAGGCGATGCACGCCCGATTTGGAGGCCGCATAGGGCCCCATGCCCGCACCCGCCTGGAGCGCACCCATCGCGCCGATGTTGACGATGCGGCCGGTGCTGGAGCGCACCAGATGCGGAATCGCCGCACGGGAGGCATGCAGCGCCGTCATGAGATTGCGCGCGTGCATCTTCTCCCAGACGGAGTCGTCGCCGTCGGCGGTGTTTTCGAATGCGAACGCGCCCGCGACGTTGATCAAGGCGTCCAAAGTGCCGAAATGGGCGGCCACCGAGTCGATCGCGACCTTGGCCTGTTCAGGATCGGACAGATCGACGCCGCCCAGTTCGATCCGGTCATCACTGGCCGGGATTTCGGCTTGCGCGTGGTCGATCCCGGCCACGTGCGCTCCACGTGCCAGCGCAAGATCGGCAACGCTGCGCCCGAGCGCGCCCTGCGCCCCCGTAATGACGATCACTGATCCGTTCATTCCGTCCCCGGTCCCCGTTCAAACGCCCCGCAGCGTCCCTTTTTATACTATTGCCAAGCGGAGCAGTTGCAATGGCTGCGCAGCCGCGTCATGCAATTGCAATCAAAAGGTGTGGTGCGTCAGAGGTGACCATGACCGCGACAGGCTCTTGCGGATTTCCAGACGTTTTCGCCGCGTTTCGTCATCCGCTCGTGCATTTCAGGGGTAGTCTGGGCGCCCAGCGCAAGACCCGGGTCGCGGCGCTGGGCTCATCGTCCACGGCAGGCACCAATGACATCGTGGCGTTTCCGGCGCGGATCGAGCAGAGGCTGCGCAAGGCCAATTTCGGCTGCGTGATCGACGTCCTCAATCGCGGCGTCGGTGGCCAGGAAGCCCCGGAGGAGTTGTCGCGCTTCGAATGTGACGTGGGCGCGGAGCAGCCGTCGCTCGTGATCTGGCAGGTCGGCACCAACGCTGCCTATCGGGTGGGGGTCTACAGTCCCGACGATGTCGAGGCGGCGCTGCGCGTCGGCCTCGGCTGGCTGGCCCGAATGCCGGTCGACGTCATCGTCATGGACCTGCAATTCACCGCGGCGATCGTCGACGATCCGAAACGGCTGGCATTCGCCGAGGACATGCAGCGGCGGATCGAAAAGGTGACGTCGGCCGCTGGTGTCAACCTGTTCAGGCGCTGGGACCTGATGAAAGGCTGGCGTGACGCCGGCATTCCGTTGTCAGCCATGGATGACGCTCATGGCGATCGCCTGCATATGAGCGAATGCGCGACCGCGAAGGTCAGCGAAGTCCTTGCACACGCCATCATGGCGAGCCCGGCACCGCTGGCTGATCGATAAGATTTTCCGGTGTTTCGTAAGCAAATCGCCAGCGCCGCGGGCTAGCGTGATCCCGTGCCGCCTTTGATGCGCGTTGGAGCCTTGTCATGATGAGACATCTGCCGGACCATGGTTTACCGCTGGTGCAGCTGAAAGAGCAGCGGCGGGATCTCGTGGTCGCCTTGCAGAACCGGTCAGGCCCGGTGAGCGGCTGGGAGTTGATGCAGATTGCAGCGGTACAGCAGGCGATTTCCGCATTCGAGGAGGTCATCGCCGATCTCGATGCGCTGGAGGCTGCTGAGACGGCCGATATCGAAGCGGCCTGACAGAGGATCGAACGGCCCCGCCGCGGCGCGCGACGTCGTCGAGACTATGATATTCCCGGCATGACCTGCGCGCGCTCGACCCCGTGCTTCACGCAGATCCGTGGCGCAGCGATGGATCCTTCACGCCAAGGGTCCCGCAATCGTCTGCGGGGCGTTTCGAAGCGTCTAGGCCCGATGAAAGCAAAAGGGCCGGAACCTCATCGGTCCGACCCTTCAAGAATTGCGCGAAACCTGCGTTACGGGACGTGTCGACATCAGCGGTCCCACGCCGGCTTGGCTTCCTGAATTGCTTCGTCATGGTACCAGCTGCCGCTGTAGATCGCCGGCTGCAAGGACGGAGCGATCTGCCGGGCAGACGTCTCGCCGAGACGGCGAGGCGCGAGCCCAGCGCGTCCCCCGCGGGGGAATTGATAGATCCTCGCGGATCCCTCGTTCACATTGGTGTCCATTCTCTAGATCTCCTTCCCATCGGACCACGGTCATGGTGCGCCCGACTCGTTCTCTTGTGGTTACCACCCCCGATATCGGCGATGCCTTGGAGAATGCAACATGATCAAATTGAAATCACATGTTGCATGCTTCCTGGGCATTTCAGCGTTTGCCCCCTGCGAAGCAACGTGCAGCTGATTAACGGTTGGGCCAGATCAAAGGTTGCGAGACGGAGGCCAGGTCTTTTCAAAAATGTCCGGGAACTGCTCCCGTCTTGCTCGGCCCGGTTCTCGCGCTGCCGCAAATGCCAAGGAATCAAGCGGGTTTGCGACGGCCCGTTCGCTTCGCCATGCACCCGGTGCAATCGCGGCCGCGCTGCTTTGACGCACCCCTGACGGGTGGACATCGGTCTTTACGGTCTCCGGGTCAGCCGCGGCGCATGCGGCGGGACGTCGCGGGATTTGGCACGTTCCATGCTTAAGACTGCGCTGGCCGATCGTGGCCGGGTAAGCGGGGAGCCTTCGATTGCTGGGCTCCCACCTTTCGATAAGACAGAGAGGCTCAATGACGAAATACAAGCTCGAGTACATCTGGCTCGACGGCTACAAGCCGGTGCCGAATTTGCGCGGCAAGACACAGATCAAGGAATTTTCCTCGTTCCCGACCTTGGAACAGCTGCCTCTTTGGGGCTTTGACGGCTCGTCGACGATGCAGGCCGAAGGCCATAGCTCCGACTGCGTGCTGAAGCCGGTCGCCGTTTACCCCGACGCTGGGCGCACCAACGGCGCGCTGGTGATGTGCGAAGTGATGATGCCGGACGGCAAGACGCCGCATCCGTCCAACGCGCGCGCGACCATCCTGGACGATCCGGACGCGTGGTTCGGATTCGAGCAGGAATACTTCTTCTACAAGGACGGCCGCCCGCTTGGCTTCCCGGAACACGGCTACCCCGCTCCGCAGGGGCCGTACTACACCGGCGTCGGCTTCAAGAACGTCGGCGACGTCGCACGCGAGATCGTCGAAGAGCATCTCGACCTCTGTCTCGCGGCCGGCATCAACCACGAAGGCATCAACGCCGAAGTCGCGAAGGGCCAGTGGGAATTCCAGGTGTTCGGCAAGGGCTCGCGCACGGCCGCCGACCAGATGTGGATGGCGCGCTACCTGATGCTGCGCCTGACCGAGAAGTACGGCATCGACATCGAGTTCCACTGCAAGCCGCTGGGCGACACCGACTGGAACGGCTCGGGCATGCACTGCAACTTCTCGACCAAGCACATGCGTGAAGTGGGCGGCAAGGAGTACTTCGAGCAGCTGATGGAGGCCTTCAAGGAGGCCCGCGCCGATCACATCGCCGTTTACGGTCCGGACAACCACATGCGCCTGACCGGCAAGCACGAGACGGCGTCGATCGACACGTTCAGCTGGGGCATTGCCGACCGCGGCGCTTCGATCCGCGTGCCGCATTCCTTCGTGAACAATGCCTATAAGGGCTATCTGGAAGACCGCCGTCCGAATTCCCAAGGCGACCCCTACCAGATCGCGTCTCAGGTCCTGAAGACGATCGCGATGGTTCCGACCGGCGCGAAAGCTGCGGCCTAAGACGCCGAACACATATCCCCGGGGCAGGGGCTGACATGATGATCCGCCGGAGCAGCCGCTTCGGCGGATCATTCGTTTGAGGTGATCCGGTGACGAACGAATTGCCGTCGACCCTGGGTGCATCTCCGGGGGATGCGCTTGCATTCTCTCGGCGGGGCTAGCACTTTTGCGACCATGAAGAACACAGCTGCTGCCCTTGGCCTCTCGCTCCTTGCCGTCGTCTCCTGCGCGGTTGGTGCCCATGCGCAGTCGGCTGATCTCGTCCTGTGCGATCGCGTGGCCGCCGATCCCGCCGACCCGGACAAGCCGGCCGATGTGAAAGGCGTGAGCGAGATCGCGGCGGCCGACATTTCGACCGCCGTCAGGTTCTGCAAGCAGGCGTCCGGCGGAACGCGACGCGCGCTGTACCAGCTCGGTCGCGCCTACGCGGCCAACAGGCAGGCGACCGAGGCGCTCGCGGCGTGGCGGAAGGCCGCCGACAAGGGCTCGACGGCCGCGATGGTGGAGCTCGGCATCCTCTATGCGACCGGCGCCGGTGTTGCCAAGGACGAGGCGCACGCACGCAAGCTGCTCGAGCGCGCCGCCGAGGCCGGCAATCCGCGGGGCATCAGCAACCTTGCCGCGCTGGGGGGCGGGGCGGCCGCGACCGATCCGGCACGCGCGCGTTCGCTGCTGGCCAAGGCCGCCGAGACCAATGCGGAGGCGCAGTATCAGCTCGGCCTGATGCTCGCGGACGGCAAGGGCGGGGCGCAGGACGATACGGCCGCGCGCGCCCTGTTCGAGAAGGCTGCCGCACAGAATCACCCCGCCGCACTGGAGCGGTTGGGCGCCTTTGCCGAGCAGGGCCGCGGTGGCGCGAAGGACAAGGATGCCGCCAAGTCCTACTACCAGCGCGCGGCCGATCTCGGCGAAGAGGATGCGAAGAAGGCGCTGAAGCGGCTCGAATGCCCCTATGTGCTCAAGGACAAGCGCGGCAATCTGGTCAGCAATCTCTGCTTCTGAACACCCCGACGCGACCTCCGTCTGCGTTGCGCGGTCCAGCGGTGTTGATCGATCGCAAAAGGGGCAGGGCGCGGCTGCGGTAACCGTCTCCGGGGCGCGAACTGCGTCGAAGAAGCGGAGTGTCGGATGATACGGCGGGGATGGATCATTGGTGTCGTGCTGGCCAGTTCGGTCGTATCGCTGGCGACGGCACAATCGCCGAACACGCGATCGAGCGGCGATGCATACGTGCCGCGGCTCGGCGACATCATGAACCTCATCCAGGTCAGGCATGCGAAACTGTGGTTCGCGGGACAGGCCAAGAACTGGGATCTCGCGGCCTATGAGCTGGCGCAGTTGAGGCAGAGCCTCTCCGACGCGGCGATCTTCTATTCGGGTCTGCCGGTGACCAACGTGACCACCCTGGGCCAGCCGCTCCAGTCGATCTCCGATGCGATCGCGGCCAAGGACGGCAGGCGTTTCGCGTCAGCCGTGACCGAGCTGAGCTCGGGCTGCAATGCGTGCCACGCCACGATGGATCGCGGCTATGTCGCCATTCGCATCCCGACCGAGAAGCCGTTCGGAAACCAGGATTTTCGGCCGCAGGGCCGCTGAACCGGGCGGCATGACGGGGACGCCGGGCGGCACCAAATTGCGCCTTCCACCGGCGGCGCGCATGGACTAAGAGCGGCGGCAACATGTCCACGCCCGAGCCCTCATGATCCGCCTCGATAACGTCAGCAAGCAAGTCGGCCACCAGATTCTGTTCATCGAAGCCTCCGCCGCCCTCCAGCGCGGCGAGAAGATCGGCCTGGTCGGCCCCAACGGCGCCGGCAAGACGACGCTGTTCCGGATGATCTCGGGCCGCGAGCATCCGGACGAGGGCCAGGTCTCGATCGATCGCGGCGTTTCGATCGGCTATTTCAATCAGGACGTCGGCGAGATGTCCGGCCGCAGCGCCGTGGCCGAGGTCATGGATGGCGCAGGACCGGTATCCGCGGTGGCCGCCGAGCTCAAGGAGCTCGAGACGGCGATGGCCGACCCGGACCGCGCCGACGAGATGGACGAGATCATCGCGCGCTACGGCGAGGTGCTGGCGCGGTTCGAGGAGCTCGACGGCTACGCGCTCGACAGCCGCGCCCGCGAGGCGTTGGCGGGCCTCGGCTTCTCCGAGGAGATGATGGACAAGGATGTCGGCCTTCTGTCCGGCGGCTGGAAGATGCGCGTTGCCTTGGCGCGCATTCTCCTGATGCGCCCCGATGTGATGCTGCTCGACGAGCCCTCGAACCATCTCGATCTCGAGAGCCTGATCTGGCTGGAGCATTTCCTGAAAGGTTACGAGGGCGCGCTGCTGATGACCTCGCACGACCGCGAGTTCATCAACCGCATCATCAACAAGGTGATCGAGATCGACGCCGGCCAGCTCACCACCTATTCCGGCGACTACGATTTCTACGAGCAGCAGCGGGCGCTGAACGAGAAGCAGCAGCAGGCGCAATATGAGCGTCAGCAGGCGATGCTCGCCAAGGAGATCAAGTTCATCGAGCGCTTCAAGGCGCGGGCCTCGCATGCGGCGCAGGTGCAGAGCCGGGTCAAGAAGCTCGACAAGATCGAGCGCGTCGAGCCGCCGAAGCGGCGCCAGACCGTGGCGTTCGACTTCCTGCCGGCACCGCGGTCGGGCGAGGACGTGGTGGCGCTGAAGAACGTCTCCAAGAGCTATGGCAGCCGCCGCATCTATGAGGGGCTGGACTTCATGATCCGGCGCCGCGAGCGCTGGTGCGTGATGGGCGTCAACGGCGCCGGCAAGTCGACCTTGCTGAAACTCGTCGCCGGCACGGCCGAGCCCGACGACGGCGCGGTGACGATCGGCGGCAGCGTCAAGATGGGCTATTTCGCCCAGCACGCGATGGATCTGCTCGACGGCGACGACACCGTGTTCGAGTCGCTCGAGCATTCCTTCCCGCAGGCCGGGCAGGGTTCGCTGCGCGCGCTGGCGGGCTGCTTCGGCTTCTCCGGCGACGATGTCGAGAAAAGATGCCGGGTGCTGTCGGGCGGCGAGAAGGCGCGGCTGGTGATGGCCAAGATGCTCTACGATCCGCCGAACTTCCTGGTGCTGGACGAGCCGACCAACCATCTGGACATGGCGACCAAGGAGATGCTGATCACGGCGCTGTCGAGCTTCGAGGGCACCATGCTGTTCGTCTCGCACGACCGCCACTTCCTCGCCGCGCTGTCCAATCGTCTGCTCGAGCTGACTCCCGACGGCATCCACCAATATGGCGGCGGCTACACCGAATATGTCGCCCGCAGCGGTCACGAGGCGCCGGGCCTGCGCAGCTGATTCTTTCGGCCTCAACCTCCCTCCATCAGCTCTCGATCATCTCGGTGACGCGTCCGGCGAGCGCTTCGACGTCGAACGGCTTGGTCAAGACCTGCATGCCCGGCGCGAGCCGGCCATTGCCGAGGATCGCGTTCTCGGCGTAGCCGGTGATGAACAGCACCTTGAGACCGGGCCGCGTCGCGCGCGCGGCGTCGGCGAGCTGACGGCCGTTCATGCCGCCCGGCAGGCCGACGTCGGTGACGAGGAGGTCGACGCGCGCATGCGACTGCAGCGCCGCAAGGCCCGTCGGCCCGTCCTTGGCCTCGATCACGGCGAAGCCGCGCTCATCGAGGATCTCCATCACCAGCATGCGAATGGTCGGCTCGTCGTCGACCACCAGGATCGTTTGCCCGGTGCGCGCCGACATCGCCGTGCCGACGTGCGTTGGATCGTCGGCTTCGGCCTCGCCGGCATAGTGGCGCGGAAAATACAGACACATCGTGGTGCCCTGGCCGAGTTCGGAATAGATCCGCACCTGTCCGCCCGATTGCCGGACGAAGCCGTAGACCATCGAGAGGCCGAGGCCGGTGCCTTGTCCGATCGGCTTGGTCGTGAAGAACGGATCGAAGGCGTGCTCGATCACGTCGGGGGTCATGCCGGTGCCGGTGTCGGTCACGCAGAGCGAGATATACTGGCCAGGCGGAAGGTCGCGTTCACGCGCCGCGCGGTCGTCGAGCCATTTGTTGGCAGTCTCGATCGTGATCCGCCCGCCATCGGGCATCGCGTCACGCGCATTGATGCAGAGGTTGAGCAGCGCGCTTTCGAGTTGCGAGGGATCGATCAGCGTCGGCCACAGGCCGCCGGCGGTGACCACCTCCAGCGCCGTCTGCGGTCCGACCGTGCGGCGGACCAGCTCCTCCATCCCGATCACCAGCCGGTTGACGTCGGTGGGTTTGGGATCGAGCGTCTGGCGGCGCGAGAAGGCGAGCAGGCGATGCGTCAAGGCGGCCGCGCGCTTCGAGGCACCCTGGGCGGCGGCGACGTAGCGGTCGACCTCCGTATAGCGGCCCTGGCGCAGCCGCGTCTGCAGCATCTCGAGCGAGCCCATGATGCCTGTCAGCAGATTGTTGAAGTCGTGCGCGATGCCGCCGGTCAACTGTCCGACCGCCTCCATCTTCTGCGACTGGCGCAGCGCCTCTTCGGCCTCGCGCAGCCGCGCCTGCTCGCGCAGCCGATCGGTGACGTCATAGGCGAACTGATAGGCGCCGATCTGCTCGCCCGAGGCGTCGCGCAGCGCCGAAAAGCGCAACTCGTAGAAGCGGCGGTCGCGGCTGGCCTCGCCGAACTCGCCGACCGCGACGAACTCCTCGCCGGCCAACGCCCGCGACCACACGGCGCGAACTGCCGACTGATGGTCCGGAAGGTCCTTGAACAGCTCCAGCAGATCGTCGCCGACCTTGGGCTGGACGCCGAAGATGCGGCCGAACTCCTGCACCGCGGCGCCGTTGATTGCGATCAGCCGAAACTGCATGTCGACCACCTGCACGAAGGCGTTGGTGCCTTCGACGATGTCGGCGAGCAGCTTGCGCTCGGCCAGCGCCGCGACGACGCGCGCTTCCAGCGTGTCGTTGATTTCCTGCAGCGCCGTCTCGGCGCGCTTGCGGGCGGTGATGTCCTGGAACAGCACCGCGACCTGGCGCCGCGTCGCCGGCTCGACCCGGAACGCCGCCAGTTCGAGGTAGCGGCCGGTGGCGACCAGTTCGCGTTCGAAGCGGATCGGCTCGCCGGTGCTCAGCACACCGCCATAGAGCTCGACCCAGCCGTCGGCCTCGGCCGGCACCATCTCGCGCACCTTCTGCCCGACCACGTTGGGGATGCCCGCGTGCAGCGCATAGGCCGGGTTGGCCTCGACGTGGATGTAGTCGCTCAACGGGCCGTGCGGACCGTCGAAGAACTCGATGATGCAGAAGCCCTCATCGATCGAGTTGAACAGCGTGCGATAACGCTCCTCGCTCTCGGCCAGCGCCGTTTCGGCACGGGCGCGTTTGCCGGCGTCGGCGGCAAACAGGGCCTGAAGGCGGGCGTTCTCGCTTTCGAGCTCCTGCAGCCGCTGCGTCAGCGCATCGATCTCTGCGGCGCTCACGCCGCCTCGCGCGCAAGAGCAGAAGTTTCATGGCAGCAGGGCATTCGGCAGGGCATGTGGAACTCGATGTGGAGATCAGGTGACACCATAACATGTCAATGATCTCAGCGGTACGCCGCCGCCGACGGAACTCGCCCCGTCGCGCGGCCCCGCCAAGTCTGGCGGCGGGGCTCCGATGTCGACGGCAGCGCCTGCGTCAGCCGCCGGCCTCGCACTTCTTCATGAAGCTGGTTTTCGCGGCACCGGCGAGCTTCTTGCCGTCGGAGCCGACCGCCTTAGTCGCGCACGTCTCGGCCATGCACTTCTTCATGAACGAGGTCTTGGCGGCGCCGGCGAGCGCCTTGCCGTCCTTGCCGACGGCCTTGGTCTCGCAACTGTCCTGAGCGAAGGCTGAACCCGCAGCGAAAGTCGCGAGTGCGGCAATCAGGAAAAGTTTCTTCATGAGCGTGTCTCCTTGGGACAAACAATGCGGCGAATGGGAGCGGCAAATCTTGGCGCGATCAAGTTTCCCGTTCGGGCTATCACCCGAATTCGGCCCTGCATGAGGGCGCTCCCACCAGCATGCTACCGGTGACGCCGTCGTGACGCGCTGTGCGGCGCTTCATCACCGCATGTCGCGCTGCAGAAAGGCCAGTGTCGCGGGATCCCGCATGCCGTTGCAATAACGGTCGATGGCCGCCGCGAACTCGGCCTTCGGGTGGACCGAATCGAACAGCGTCATGCACGAGCGAAACTTGACGTCGTCAGGCGAGCCGAGGATGTCGCGCAGCGACTTGTCCCTCACGGCGAGCACGAGACGGGTACATTCGAGCAGGCGCGCTCCGAGTATCGGGTGGGCGAGGTACGCCGCAGCCTCGGCCGACGAGCGGATGGCGTAGCGCTGAGCCATGGTCGAGGTGCCGAGCCCTTCGACCTGGGGAAAGATGAACCACATCCAGTGGCTTTGTTTGCATCCGGCCGCAAGTTCGGCGGTCACACGGGAATAAATCGAATTCTGTGCGTCGACAAATCGGCCGAGGTCGCTCGAAATGGCATTCATCATATCCTCCAACCGATTGAATTTTCGATATAATCCATCTTTTCCTGGGCGAGGGCGAGGCCTTTGGACCGGCCCGCTCGAAGGTCGCGCCGGAATCGTCCGGGCTGGCCTTTGTCTAGATTATGCCGCACTCTTGCCATCCTATGTCATGACGGGTCGAATCGTACCCTTGGGGTCGGGCGCCTTCTGCGGTGGTCCGAAAGAGGGGTATATCGGGGACGTGATGGCTTCCAGTGAAGCAAGCGTAGACGTTCTGTTGTCGCAAGGCCGCTTCGGGCGCTCCGAAGCGATCGCAACCGTGCTTGGGGCACTTGCGGTCGCTGCGGGAGTGGCCGCATGGGTCGGTGCCGGCGATCCGGCGGCTGTTGCAACGGCAGCGCTTCCCGTGGACACAGCTCCGTCCCTGACCTTCGAAACCCGGTTCGCGCCGGCCTCCGCTTCGGCGTCCGCCTATTCGGAAAAAGACGCCATCCGCGCGCTCGACCGTTTCGCCCTTCGCGGCCTCGATCGTCAGTTGCTGGATGCCCGGGCCGCGCTGGTCAAGGGCATGGAATCGCGCGATCCGGGTGCGCGTGACCTCAACCATAGCGACTGGCGGCCGATGCTGACGGACGGCAACACCGTGACGATGCCTGCACCCGGGGTGCCGTTGCCGCGACCACGGCCGTCGGTGGCCAACCTGCCGATCAACCTCGCGTCGGCCAGTGCGACGGACGCCGTCGGGCGCGCCGACGACCGCTCGATCCTGCAGAAGCTGTCGGATCTGCTGCCCAACCCGACCAAATTTGCCTCGCTCGGCCCGGACAGCGGCATCGTCCGTTCCGGCATCGATCTCGGTGCGCTCGGCTACGAGAAGACCGCGGTCTACGACATCAAGGCGAAGATGGTCTATCTGCCGTCCGGCATCGGGCTCGAGGCTCATTCCGGCATGGGCAGCCTGCGCGACGACCCCGAGCACGTCAATCAGCGCATGATCGGCGCGACGCCGCCGGCGACCTATGATCTCAAGCCGCGGGAGAGGCCGTTTCACGGCGTGCGCGCCCTGCGCATGAACGTGGTGGACGGATCGACCCTCGGCCGGAGCGGATTGCTGACCCACCCTTATATGCTGGGCCCGGAGGGCGATTCGAACGGCTGTGTCTCGATCAAGAATTACGATCGCTTCCTGAAGGCGTATGATGAGGGCGAGTTCAACCGACTCGTCGTCGTCGTCGGGCTCGAGGCTGGTACCCCGACACGGACCGCGCAAAAGACCGAGTGACGTTTCGTTGCCGGGCCTGTGCGCGACCTCGGCGGTGACATCAGTCGCATCTTCCGGAAGGTCCCCATGATTGATCCCGCAAACTCGGAAACGCGTCTGCGTACCACCTTCAACATCAAGGTGAACGGCAAGCCGTTGGTGATTTCGACGGTCGGGCAGGCTCATCAGTTCCTCTCCAGCCTCAACGCCGTCGAATGGATGGAATACAAGTCGCTGCACGACCAGGCGATGGCAGCGCTGCGGGATGCCGCCGACAACGCCATCATGACGGTGCAGGCCACCAACGCGGTGCGCACGCTGTTCGTGAGTGCGAAGTTGTTGTGAGGGAGATCGCCCCCCAGAACGGATGTGACACCGGCCGTAGCTCATCTTGACCGCGCGCTCACCTCATAGTCACTGTCATCGCCCGGCTTGACCGGGCGATCCAGTACTCCGCGGCAGCCGTGATCGACCGTGAGGCCGCGGCGTACTGGATGCCCCGCCTGCGCGGGGCATGACAGCGGTGGAAACGGGGCACGACGAAATGAGACGCCGATCCCCTCATTGCCTTCACGTCATCCACGCACGATCTCGCGTTCTCGCGACGCATCCGGCGCCCGAGTGATCCCTCGATGGTGGCCCTCGAATAGAAGAGGGCGCGGGGAATGCCGGGCTGCTGGCCGCAACCCATGGCCCGCCTGCAGAAAAAAGCAGGCGGCAGTCACCACAGGTTCAGCCGACAACCGGCATTCCCCGCGCGATGGTTTTCACGGCTGCTTCGCGTTCTCCCCGGTGCGCCGGGCTTTCTGGTCACCGTTTGCGCATGGCGCTTTCGCACCAGCGCGGCATCAGCGTCGGGATGCCAGGACCACGCGACTTGACCGTACGCAACGGCATCGTTCGTCGGCGCAAGATGCGCTGCGCTGCCATCGCGTCCACCGCTCCCCGCGCCCAACGACCGTGACGACCGCGATACGCCCCTCTTGTGAGCACGGGATGGCCTTAGGAAAGCACGAAATCGAGATTCGGAAAAGGGGAATATTTTTCGCGGTGGGACTGGACAGCCCAAATCAGCCTGATGCGCAACGCGAATTCGGTTTTTGCGCGCATCTCAAAAAAGCGGGCGAGACGCTGCGCGGGGCGAGGTTACGGCGGGTCCCGGGTGAGGCGCTGCGCGAGCGCGGCGCACTGGTTGCGGATGTCGGGGATGGCGATGATCTCCCAGAACGCCGGGCGGGTGAGCGGGCCGACCGCAAACAGGCGCCGTGACGGAGCGCCGCTGCTGCCGATGAGCGCGCAGTCGCCGTCGGCCTGGAGGCCGATCCGCAGCGGATCGACCTGCGCCAAGCCCTGCGCGAACAGGCTGCGCAGCGCCGGGTTGGCGGTGGCGCCGGGGTCGAGCACGATTCCGGTGCAGTCGACGACGGCCGCGACGTCGATGGTCTCGTGGTTGCTCTGGCCGCGCGGCCGGTAGGTCACCCGCGCGCCGTTTCTCACCGTTGCGGTGTCGACGACCTTGCCGGCGATCACCGTCAACTGGCCGCTGGCGATGACGTCGCCGAGCATGGCCTCGACCGCCGGCGCCATGCGGTGACGATGGATTTCCCACCATGCGCGGCCATGCTCGAGAAACTGGCGCCGCGACGCCGGCGGCAGCTGCTGCCAAAGCCTCTGGGTGAACGGCCGGATGCCGTCGACGACGCTGCGCCAATCGCCGCCCATGGCGACATGCGCCTCGGCGCGGGTACGCAGCAAGCGCAGCAGCACCCGGGCGCTCGCGCCGAACGGCACGTCGCGCTCGTCGATCTCGAGCGGGGCGACCTGCCGGTGGGCATGCGACATCAGGCCCCGGCACGACAGCGCGATGATCCGGCCGCGGTGTCCGGCCCGCACGCGCGACAGCACGAAATCGATCATCGTCAGGCCGGCGCCGAGGATCAGGAGCGGCGCGTCCTTTGCCAGGCCGTCGTCGATCTGGGGCGACCAGGGATTGGCATAATAGGCGAACGGCGCCTGACGTGAATCATTGCCGGTCGCGAGAACGAGGACGTCGGAATGCAGGCTGTTGCCATCCGCCAGTCTGACGAGCACACCGTCGGGACCTTCGCTGATGGCGACGCATTCGCCCGTCAACAGCGTCAGCCCGGACGGTGCCGAGGCCTCGGCGAACGGCGCGATCAGGCTTGCGATGTAGTCCCCGAAGATGCGTCGCGGCACGAAGCTGTAGGGGTCTGCCGCATGCGGAGAGACGCTGGTTCCGAGCCAGCGGATGAAATCGTCGGGATCGTCGGGCCGCGCGCTCATGTTGCCGGCCCGAACATTGAGCAGATGGTCGGGGCTCGTGGTGCGATAGGCCAGACCGCGTCCGAACTCGTGCCATCGCTCGATCAGCGTCACGGTGTAGAGCGGGTCCGGCCGGCTGAGGAGATGGAACGCGGCCAGTGCGCCGCTGGCGCCGCCGCCGATCACGATCGCATGTCGTCTCGTCATGTCCGCTCGCCGTCGCCGTCGGCGGACAACTTTATGCGGCCTTCGTAGTATCGGCCAGAGCGAGTCGTCGCCAACGTCAGTTTCCGGTGAAATTTGAAAAGAACGTTTCGACTTTGGCGTCGCATGAGACAGGATTTGCTCCGGGGAACCTCGATGCGACTCTGCGGCTGCGCGACGGCGGGAGATTTCCAAATGCTACGCTGGTGTTCGCAACATGCCGCGAAGACCGGCATCAGCGCGGACAGAGCTGATCGTCCACAGCGCTCACCCGAAAAACAAATGACGTGCGCGCAAGGCAACTAAGAAAGCGGCTTTTATATCCCGCGTCAAAAAGAGACGGTCTTGGACTCGCCGGGTCCTGGCTTGTCTGCGACAATTCGTCGGTCGATCGATGGTGATCGACAGAGGGGACGTGCATGATCGGCAACGACGGCCGCCGCCATGGTGGCGCGGCTCCAATCAGTGATTGCAGCCTGCTGCGCAGCGTCTGCGCCCGGTGCTGTTGATCCTGTGACACGGCGGTCACGGCGCGCGGCGCCGTGACCATCGCGGGTGCTGCCTGCTGAACAACTCCATATCGCATCGCGCTTCAACCTGTGCGGCGGGCCGGCCGCACAGAACGCCGGCGGTCGACTCGTGCGGGCGCTGCCGGCCCTCATCACCGTCAACACAAGCGAGGAAGGCAAATGACCACCACGAACAGTCCGATCAAGTTCGCCTACTGGGTGCCCAACGTCTCCGGCGGCCTGGTGATCTCCAAGATCGAGCAGCGGACGAGTTGGGACATCGGCTACAACAAGAAGCTGGCGCAGATTGCGGAAGCAAGCGGCTTCGACTACGCGCTGAGCCAGATCCGCTTCACCGCCGGCTACGGCGCCGAATATCAGCATGAATCGGTGTCGTTCAGCCATGCGCTGCTGGCTGCGACGACGACGCTCAAGGTGATCGCAGCGATCCTGCCGGGGCCGTGGCATCCCGCCGTCGTCGCCAAGCAGCTTGCGACTATCAATCATCTCACCGAGGGGCGCGTTGCGGTGAACATCGTCAGCGGCTGGTTCCGCAGCGAGTTCACAGCCATCGGCGAGCCCTGGCTGGATCACGACGAGCGTTACCGCCGTTCGGAGGAGTTCATCCGCGTTCTGCGGGGCATCTGGACCGCGGACAATTTCGATTTCCGTGGCGACTTCTATCGCTTCACGAACTACTCGCTGAAGCCGAAGCCGATCGATCCGCAGCCGGAGATCTTCCAGGGCGGCAGCTCGCGGGCCGCGCGCGACATGGCCTCGCGCGTCTCCGACTGGTACTTCACCAACGGCAATTCGGTCGAGGGTATCAAGGCCCAGGTCGACGACATCAGGGCCAAGGCGAAGGCCAACGATCATTCCGTGAAGATCGGCGTCAACGCGTTCGCGATCGCGCGCGACACCGAGGCCGAGGCACAGGCGGTGCTCAAGGACATCATCGACCAGGCCAATCCAGAGGCCGTCCATGCCTTCGCCCATGAGGCGGCGAACGCCGGCAAGGCGTCGCCGGAGCGCGAGGGCAACTGGGCGAAATCGACCTTCGAGGATCTCGTCCAGTACAATGACGGCTTCAAGACCAATCTGATCGGCACGCCCCAGCAGATCGCCGAGCGTATCGTCGCGCTCAAGGAGGTCGGCGTCGACCTCGTCCTGCTCGGCTTCCTGCATTTCCAGGAGGAGGTCGCCTATTTCGGCAAGCACGTTATCCCGCTGGTGCGCGAGCTCGAAGCCAAGGCCGCGGCCGAGGCGGGCGTGCGCGTCCAGGCCGCCGAGTAGAAGCGAGAGGAGACATCCCCATGCCGACCAGCACTGCCGCACGCAAGATCGAGGACAGCCCGTATCCGCAGCTCGACGTCATCGTCGCTGACGTGATCAAGGCCAATGCCGACCGCAATGATCGCGAGGGACGGTTTCCCCGCGACAACCTGCTGGCGCTCGCCGAGGCCGGCTGGACCGGCGTGCTCAACGACATCAGGTTCGGCGGGCTCGGGCTCGGCCATGTCGACTTTGCCGAGGCCGCGTACCGTATCGGCCAGGCCGATGCCTCGACCGGCCTCGTCTATGTCATGCATGTCGGCGCGGCCCAGACCATCAATTTGTTCGGCAGCGACGACCAGAAGGAGCGCTGGCTGAAGGCCGACGGCGGCCGGCTGCTCGGGACGTATTCGACCAGCGAACGCGCCACCGGCGGGCACTGGTGGTACAATCTCTCCGAAGCCTCGCGCGACGGCGAGGACTACCGGCTCAACGCCGACAAATCGTTCACGACCAGCTCCGGCCAGGCCGACTTCTACGTCGCGCAGACCCGCACGCCCGGCGCCAAGGACCAGGCCGACATCATCTTCTTCATCGTCGACGGCAAGGCCGAGGGCATCGAGTCCAGGCCTTGGGAGGCGCTCGGCGTCCGCGCCAACCATTCCGGCGGCATCAGCTACAGACACGTGCATGTGCCCAGGCGCGACCGGCTCGGTGCGGAGGGGCAGGGCAAGGAGATCATCTATGACGGCGTTTCGCCGGTCTATCTGATCGGGCTCGGCGCGGTGTGGGAGGGGCTGGCACGGGGCGTGCTGAATGCTGCGGTCGCGCACACCACGGGGTTCGTCCACAGGGACCGCAACAAGAGCCTGTCGGACTATCAGGCCATCCGGCAGGAGCTGGGCGCCGCCAAGGTGCTGGTCGAGAGCCTGCGTCCGTGGCGGATCGAACTGGCGCACCGGCTCGATGAACTCTGGCGCGCCGGCAAGCCGCAGAGCGAGATCCTGATCCCGCTGACCGAGTTCAAGGTGCACGCCGCCGAGGTCGCCAACAAGGTGGCGTCATCAGCGCTGACGGTGACCGGCGGCTACGGCTACCACCGCGGGCCGATCGAGCGCGCCTTCCGCGACGCACGCGCGGCGATCGCGATGGGGCCGTCCAACATCATCGCGCGGGAATGGATCGGCAAGGCGCAGGTCGGCCTGCCGCTCGAACTGTTCTACGAGGGCGGGGAGTAAGGCTCCCCCCCGAGGCTGCGGCGCGGTCGCAGCCTTAACCAGCCAGCTCGGTGTCGAGCGCGATGTCGTCGCGCGCGGCCTTCTCGGCCGGGGCGGCATTCGCGGTCTCGGTGGTTTCGAAATCGTCCTCGGCGATCTCTTGGACGATCTCCGGGACTTCGGCTGCAGCCGTTTCGACCTGCTCGGCGGCAAGCTCCGCCGCAACGACAGCCTCCGGCGCGGCGTCGTCATCGGCCGGCGCGGTGAACATGTTGGGCGCGGGAATGGTCGTCGGCTCCACCGGCCGTGACTTGGGTCTGTACCAGGACGCGAATTTCTCCGAGAGGCCGGCTTCGAACTCGGCGAGCTGCTGGCTGTTGCCGTCTTCGTCGGTGATGACGACCGTCCAGCCCTCCGCCTCCATCACCTGCGCGTTGGCGATCACGATCAGCGCGCTTTCGCGCTGCTTGCGGATCTTCTGGGACTCCCGCTCCGCGATCATCGTGTACGCCATGACTTCAACTCCCAGACATCAACTCGGGGCGCGCGATGGCCCCAGACCATCGCGACACCATCACTACGCCGCGAGACTGTGAGCGCCGCTGGGCCGGATTGCGTTCGCCGAATGACGATTTGGCGGCGTCTCGCGGGTTCCGAACGCAGGACGGAGTCGAAGATGCAACAGCCGGCAAAATTGTGGTGCAGGACCGAGAGCGCGTGTTGAAGACGCGCGGCCGTGTGTCATCATTTGATTCTGCGGCGGCAACTGCTTCGCGACAGCAGCGAGAGCAGCGGGTGAACCGGACAAACAGCGGGCGAATTGGGGACGTCGATGCGAACTCATCTGTTCAGGATGCGGACTAGGAATGTGGCGATGGCGGGGCTTGCCGTGTCGGGGCTTGCCTTGGGGTTGGTCGCCAGCCCGCGCGCAGGCCATGCCTTCACGGAGGACGACCAGCGGCGGCTGTGCACCGGCGACGTGTTCCGGCTGTGCGCGTCGGAGATTCCCGATCGTGACCGCATCATTGCCTGCATGATGAAGCAGCGCGCCAGCCTCAGCGACGGCTGCCGCAGCGTGTTCGGGCGGCCGTCGGAGCGCTCCGCCTCGGCCACGGTGACCCGCTAGGCGCCGCGCTCTGCGGCCTTCGCCCACGACCCGCCGCCGATCGGCCACCGGACCGATCCGCGGCGTCCCTGCGATGAGGATGCAAGCGTGGTAGACTGGCACGGATCATCCGGCCAGGAGTTGACCCGTCATGAGCAATCGCATCCTCGTGTTCTACGGCTCCTATCGTGTCGACCGGATGGGCATCCGGCTGGCGCAATTCGTCGTCGACGGCCTGCGCGCCAAGGGACAGGACGTCGAGCTGATCGACGCCAAGGCGATCGGGCTGCCGATGCTCGACCGCATGTACAAGGAGTACAAACCCGGCGAGGCGCCTGCTGTCATGGCCGAGCTTGCGGCCAAGATCCGCGCCGCCGACGGCTTCGTGTTCGTCACCGGCGAATATAATTGGGGCATGCAGCCGGGGCTGAAGAACCTCACCGATCACTTCCTCGAGGAATGGTTCTGGCGGCCGGCGGCGATCGCGAGCTATTCGGCCGGCCGGCTGTCGGGCGCGCGCGCCGCCACCGCCTGGCACGGCACGCTATCGGAGATGGGCATGGTCGTGGTGTCGAGCACGCTCGCGGTCGGGCCGATCGGCCAGGCGCTGTCGGCCGACGGCAAGCCGACAGGCGAGTCCGGCAAGGCGCTGGAACATGCGTTTCCGCGCTTCGCCGACGATCTGCTGTGGTGGGTCGAGGCGGGCAGGGAGCAGCGGGCGCGCAAGGCGCCGCCTTACTGAGAAAGCTTCGCGCGCAGGGGCCGGAACGCAAGGCGCGCGCTCCGGCGGGCTCGTCGCGCAGGCCTCCTAGCGCGAGGCGTTGCTCGGGGTAGTGGTCACCGATTGCTGGCGCCGCGGTGCGCTCGCAGCCTGGCCCTGGCCCTGACATGGCAGCTCCGTCCAGGTCCCATCGGGCGCCTGCTGGTAGGCGCGGCAGGGTGAGGACGCGGTCGTCTGCTCGTCGGTCTTTGACGTCTGGGAATTCTTCGCCGGTGCGGGAGCTGCCGTCACGACGATGGCGGCTAGCGAACCGACGAAGATCACGGGGGTGATCCGCATGTGGGGTTCTCCTGCTCGAAGCCGTGACGTTTCAAAGCGGAATTGTGGAAACTTTTAGGCAAATGATGCAGGCGGCGACCTGATGCCTCATGGATCATCACCAGGGAGCAGACCGCATTAACGCTGGCACCTATGAGCTGCCACGTAGGCCGAGTGTGGCGGGATGTGGGCTGGCGTCGGGCAGCTTCGGGCGCTAAGAGCGACGGGACGCGCGTAAGCGCCCTCATGGCCTCATGCAGCACTCCGATCGGAGCGGATTGCGTTCGGTCAACGGACGCCGCCACGGTGGCCGGCGGTCCGACATCAGCCGCGTGAACTGTGGACCGCGGCGGTTCGCTTGCCGGCGGACGGGGGAGTGGATCGCGCAGGCTGACAACCGTGCGAGCCATGACGCGACTCCGATTGCCCTCCCTCATCGCGCTGCGTGCTTTCGAGGCCGTCGGCCGCAAGGGCAGCGTGCGCGGTGCCGGCGATGAGCTGGCCGTCAGCCACACCGTGGTCTCCCGCCATCTGCAGAACCTGCAGCGCAGTCTCGGCGTGGCGCTGGTGCGCGCCGAGGGGCGCGGCCTTGCGCTCACCGAGGCCGGGCGCCAGTTTCATGCCGAGGTCACCCAGGCCTTCGACATCATCGCACGCGCCACCACGGCGGTTCGCCCTGCGGCGCGGCCGACTCTGAACATCTGGTGCATTCCCGGCCTCGCCAACCGCCGGCTGCTGGCGCGGCTGCCCGAACTGACCGGCCCACCGCGCAACTGGGACATCAACCTGCAGCCGACCCTGTCGCATCCGGACCTCGCGCGCGGCGAGGCCGATGCCGAGATCGTCTATGCCGAGGCGATCGATCCGGGCGGCGCCGTGGTGGCCGAGGAGCTGGTGCGGCCGCGCGTGTTCCCGGTGGCGAGCCCGGCCTATCTGGCGCGCTTTCCCGCCATCACGACGTTCGCGGGGCTCGCCAAGGCCTCGCTGATCCACGAGGAGTCGACCGCGCAATGGGAGCGCTGGTTCGAACTGGCCGGCCATCGGGAGCCGGTGACCTTGCGCGGGCCGCGGCTGTGGCACGCGCATCTCGCGATCGAAGCGGCGCGCTTCGGCCAGGGCGTCGCGCTCGCCAACGAGGTGCTGGTCGCCGAGGACATGCGCAGCGGCGCGCTGGTGGAGGCGATGCCCTCCGCGATCCAGATGGGCGCCTATCAGCTCGTCGCGCTCAGGGAGCGCTGGAACGAGCCCGCCATCGTCGCGCTGCGGGCCTGGCTGAAGAAGGTGCTGGCCGAATAGGTGTGCTGCATCTCCGTCTGGTGTCTTGAAGTCACCTGTCGTGCGGAACAAGCTGATTGATCGCGACCGCCGGTTCCTTAGCCTGAAGCTCGATTTTCCGATCAGGAGTTGAGCCATGACTGCGAATTTGGCGAACGAGGACCTGCTGGCGCGACGGCACGAGGCCGTCGTGCGGGGCGTGAGCTACGCGACGCCGCTGTTTGCCGACCGCGCCCTCAACAGCGAAGTGTGGGACGTCGAGGGCAAGCGCTACGTCGACTTCGCCGGCGGCATCGCCGTGCTCAACACCGGCCACAGCCATCCGCACGTGGTGGCGGCGATCCGCGCCCAGCTCGACCGCTTCACCCATACCTGCTTTCAGGTGCTGCAATACGAGCCCTATGTGCGGCTGACCGAGCGGCTCAACGCGCTGGCGCCGATCGCGGGCCCCGCGAAGTCGATCCTGCTGACGACGGGCGCCGAGGCGACCGAGAACGCCATCAAGATCGCACGCGCCGCCACGGGCCGCAGCGGCATCATCGCCTTCACCGGCGCGTTTCACGGGCGCACTGCGCTCGCCAATGCGATGACCGGCAAGGTGATGCCGTACAAGAAGCCGTTCGGGCCGCCGCTGCCCGGCGTCTGGCATGCGCCGTTTCCGGTCGCCGGCAGCAACGTCTCGGTCGAGGACACGCTGTCCTATATCAATTTCATCTTCAAGGCCGACATCGACGCCTCGCAGGTCGCGGCCATCATCATCGAGCCGGTGCAGGGCGAGGGCGGCTTCCACCAGGCGCCGCCGGAGCTGATGCGGGGCCTGCGCCGGATCTGCGACAGCCATGGCATCGTGCTGATCGCGGACGAGGTGCAGACCGGCTTCGGCCGCACCGGCAAGATGTTCGCGATGGAGCATTACGACGTGCAGCCGGACGTGATCTGCGTCGCCAAGAGCCTCGCCGGCGGCATGCCGCTGTCGGGCGTGATCGGCCGCGCCGCGATCATGGACGCGGCCGAGCCGGGCGGCCTGGGCGGCACCTATGGCGGCAATCCGCTGTCCTGCGCGGCGGCGCTCGCCGTGCTCGACGTGTTCGAGCAGGAGAAGCTGCTCGACCGCGCCAACGCCATCGGCGACCGGCTGCGGGCTGCCATCATCAGATTCTCGCGCGCCAACACTCTGGTTCCAGTTTCCGGGCCGCGCGGTCCTGGCGCGATGGTTGCATTCGATATTCTCAAGCAGCGCGGCAGTGACGAGCCGGATGCCGAGATGACGAAGCGCGTGACGCGGATTGCCCATGAGAATGGACTGATCCTGTTGTCCTGCGGCGTGACCGCGAGCACGATCCGAATCCTGGTGCCGCTGACGGCGTCGGATGAGATCGTGAACGAAGGGCTCGCGATCCTGGAGAAATGCCTGGCCGCCTGAGCGCGGCTGGGGTGAGTGGGAAGGCTGGAGGCTTGTGTGACTGAAACTGCGGCGGCTGTGCCGAACGACGTGATGGAGCGGCTCGCCGCCGCCATCGATGCCAATTTCGAGCAGCAGGTCGCCTTCCTGCAGCAGCTCGTCCGCTTCCGCAGCCTGCGCGGTGAAGAAGCACCAGTGCAGGACTGGCTGGCCGGCGAGTTCGAGCGCCGCGGCTACGCGGTCGACCGCTTCAGCCTTGAAGATGTCGACCTGATGCGCCATCCCAAGGCGGCGCCGATGGACAGCATCGCGCTCGACGGGTCGAAGCAAGTGGTGGCGACGCTCGATGGCGAGGGCAAGGGCCGCAGCCTGATCCTGCAGGGTCACATCGATGTCGTGCCGGAAGGGCCGAGCGATCTGTGGAACGATCCGCCCTACGAGGCCGTCGTGCGCGACGGCTGGATGATCGGGCGCGGTGCGCAGGACATGAAGGCCGGCGTCTCCGCGATGATCTTCGCGCTCGACGCGATCAGGGCCGCCGGCTTCGTGCCGGACGGACGCATCCATCTGGAGACCGTCACCGAGGAGGAGAGCACCGGCAACGGCGCGCTGTCCACTCTGATGCGCGGCTATACGGCGGATGCCTGCCTGATCCCCGAGCCGACCGGCCATACGCTGACCCGCGCCCAGGTCGGCGCGATCTGGTTCCGGCTGCGTGTGCGCGGCACGCCAGTGCATGTCGCCTATGCCGAGACCGGCACCAACGCCATTCTCTCGGCGATGCATCTGATCCGCGCCTTCCAGGAGCATACCAAGGAGGTCAACGCGCGGGCGACGTCGAACGCCTGGTTCGCCGCGGTGAAGGACCCGATCAAGTTCAACGTCGGCATCATCAAGGGCGGCGACTGGGCGAGCTCGACGCCGGCCTGGTGCGACCTCGACTGCCGTCTCGGCGTGCTGCCCGGCGAGACGCCGGCAGAGGCGATGGCCGGCATCGAGCAGTGTCTCGCCAAGGCGCAGGCGACGGATCGTTTCCTGTCGGAAAATCCGGTGGAGCTGGTGTGGAGCGGCTTCCAGGCCGATCCGGCGGTGTGCGAGCCCGGCACCGCCGCGGAGGCGGCACTCGCCGAGGTGCATGCGCGGGTGTTCGAGCAGCCGCTCGACGTGCGGCTGTCCACGGCCGTCAACGACACCCGCTACTACACGGTCGACTACGGCATTCCGGCGCTGTGCTACGGCCCCTATGGCATCGGGCCGCATGCGTTCGACGAGCGCGTCGATCTCGACAGCGTGCGCAAGACCACGCTGTCGATCGCGATGTTCGTCGCGCAATGGTGCGGGCTGCGCAAGGTATCGTCCAAGGCATGATCAGCGTCGCGCTACTCAGCCGTCCCGGCCTGATGGATCCGATGAAGGCGCTGCTCGCGCGCGAGCTGCCGGGCGTGACGGTGTCGTCATGGCCCGAGCCGGCGGCACGTGACGCCGAGCTTGCGGTGTGCTGGAAGCCGGAAGCCGGCGCGCTCGCGGCGATGCCGCAGCTGAAACTGATTCATGCGATCGCGGCCGGCGTCGACAACATCCTTTCTGATCCGACCGTGCCCGACGTTCCGCTGTGCCGGATCGTCGACACCGGCATCACCTCGGCGATGACCGAGTTCGTGCTGTGGAGCACGCTGTATTTCCATCGCGACTTCGACCGCGTGATCAGCAATGCGCGTGACGGCCTCTGGCGGCGCTATGACCAGTGCGCCGCCGCGGATCGCAGGGTCGGCATTCTCGGGCTCGGCGAACTCGGCACCGACGCCGCGCTGCGTCTCGTCGCGCTCGGCTTCGCCGTGAGCGCATGGTCGCGCTCGCCGAAGCAGCTTGCCGGGGTCAGGACCTTCAGCGGCGCCGACGCGCTCGATGATTTCCTCAGCGAGACCGACATTCTGGTCTCGCTGCTGCCGCTGACGCCGTCGACGGTCGGGCTGCTCGATGCGGCCCGCCTGAGCCGGTTGCCGAAGGGCGCCGCGCTGATCCTGTGCAGCCGCGGCGAGCACGTGGTGATGGACGACCTGGTGGCGCTCACGCGCAGCGGCCATCTGCGCGGGGCGGTGCTCGACGTGTTCGAGCAGGAGCCGTTGCCGTCAGATCATCCGCTGTGGCGCGAGCCGGGCATCCTGGTGACGCCGCACATGGCGGCGATCGCGTCATGGGAGGTGATCACGCAACAGGTCGCGGAGAATGCGCGGCGACTGCTGCGCGGCGAGACGCTGCTGAACGTCGTCGACCGCGCGCGAGGCTACTGAGCGGAGCCGGCTGCGCTATTCGAGGGTCTGCACGGGCGGAGCGACCGGGCCACGCGGGGCCGGAGGCGCAGCCGCGACGCTCCGCGGCTGTGACGGCGGCATGCTGCGCGGCGCAGCCTGCATGGGCTGCTGCGGGTCGACCATCGCCGCCTGGCTGTTCCTGACCGGACGGCGGACCTGCTGCGACCGGGCTGCGCGCGAGCGGCGGAAGCCCCAGGACCGCGCGATCGACGGACCGGCAGTGTAGCCGACCACGGCACCCGCGACGGCGCCGACCGGGCCGAACACGACGGCACCCGACAGCGCGCCGAGCGCCGCATCGCCACCACGATGCTCATCCGCCCACGTAGTCGATGTCATCGCGGCCGACGCCATCAGTGTGATTGCAAGCGCCGATGCGGCCAGCATTCTGGTCATGTGATGTCCCCCTCCGTCTCACCATCGCCGGAATGAAGGACAAATGTGGCGAGAAGAATGCGGCCGGTTACGGCCGTTTTGCCGGCGATGCCGCAAGTCGCAGATGCGCGGCGACGGTCAGTTCTGCGCTACTCTGCGGTGGTCATGCTTGGCGCGCCATTTCGGTCCGGGGCCGCGCATGTAGTAGCGCTCGGGGCGATAGGGATCGCTGACCAGCGCGAAGAAGCTCTTCCAGCGATCGCGCAAGGCAGCCAAACGGCGGGTACCGGAGATGAACATCGGAACCTCGACGTCAATGCATGCGGCCGAGAATCGACGAGAACGGCATCGCGAAGATCTCTTCGTCGAGATCATCGGCGACGTGAAGAACCCACTCTCGCCAGTCCTCCTTGCTCTCGGCCGAAATCAGCGCATGCATCACCCGGGTCGCATGATCGCGGGCCTCGGCAAGATCGAAAACGGCAGTTCCGCGCCGGTCGATCAGGATCTCATCGTCGTTGGAGCAATGAAAGAAGACCTGCGTCATGTCTCACTCCTCAGCCACCAGATCGAATCTGACCCACAAGTAGCAGCGCAGCGCGCGATGCGAAATTACGATTGAGCCCGTAGGGTATATTACGGGCCCAGTGTGACCTTTTGGAACCGCATCGGCCGTGACCGGAATCACACAATTTGCCGATTGTGGAACTCGCCGCGGGCGTCGTGGTTAACGCCGAATTCCAGCAGGGAGCCCAGGCATGATGTCAGAAACCCAGATTCATGCGATCGCCCGCCAGATGCTCGAGATGCACGGGGCCTCGGCGATCGCGCAGGCCGCGCAGAAGGCGCAGCAGTGTGAGAGCGGCGGCGAGGCCGAGGACGCGCGGGAATGGCGTCACATCGTGGAGGCGATGAAGATGATGCGCGGGCCGCATCAGAGCTGACGCCGAGGCTTCTTCTTTTCGGAATCTCGGGTTCCGTGCGGAAGATCCGGCTGCGCGCTGCGCCGTGTGGCCGACTCTGCCGCTCGGCCCCCGCGTTGGGCGGCGTCCCGTCAAGAGGGGACGGTCGCATTCTCATCCTGGTTTCCGACCCAATTTGCACGCAACATTCAGGCAATGATTCGGCCGCGGATTCGCCGTCGACCAACGCTGTCGGCGCGTGCGCCGTCCAAGGATGATTGCCATGGTCTTTTTCAAGCGTGAGCTGAGCCCGGTCGAGATCTTCGAGCGCGCGCTGAAGGACAAGCGGGCTGCGCGGCAGCGGCTGGCGGAGCGGCTGCGCGTGGCCGAGCAGGCGCTGGAGGAAAAGCGGGTCGCCGCCGAGCGGCTCGCCAAGGCAGGAGCCAGCAACGGCCAGCTCGATCGCGTCGAATCGAAAATGCAGGCCGTCGAGCAGAAGGCCAAGGCGCTGCGGGCGTCCGTCGCCGAATGCGACGAGCAGATCACCCTGGCGGAACGCGCCTTTGCCGACGCCGTGGCGCAGCGCGATCGCGACCGCGCGGCCAACGACATCGAGGCGGTCGCTTCGGCGATCGAGCAGGCGGTTCCGCGCTTCGAGATCGGTGCTGCGTCGCTTGTCGATGCGGTCACCCGTGGCCGCGCCGCGCTGAGCGAAGCCAGCCGCTTTGCCGCCGATGTCGACGATATCCGGCGCGAGGTGCTGTCGGCCGCGGAACTGATCTGCTGGGAACTGCGCGCAGCCGCGACACGAACGCGGGCCGGCAACATCAACGTGGCGCTGCTGGCGCCGCCCGAGGTCAGACAGTTGCCGGCACCCGAGACCGATCGCCAGATGATCTACACGCTCAATCCGCTGACCTGGCGCGAGGGCGAGGAGGTGAAGCGCGTTGCCGCCTTCACCATGACGGCGCTCCCCAAGGCGCTGCTGCCGCTCGCCCTGTCACATCAGCACGTCGACTATCTCAACGCGCGGCGGGTGCAGACGCTGATGCATGTCCATGGCAGCGGGCAGCAGCAGAGCGAGCCGCAGCCCGACGATCCGGCGCTGGTCGATCTCGACGCGCTGGGCATGCCGGCAGAGGAGAGTCCGCGCGCCGATGTCGCCTGAGCGTCGCGCGGGAGCTGGGGCTACGCCCCGAACCGCTTCGGCGGCGCGGCTGGGAGCGGCGGCGCTGTTGCTGTTCGTTGTCAGTGGCGCAAGGGCGGAAGACCTCGATGCTGGTAAATCCGGCGCGCGGCTGTTCGCCGACAGCTGCGCCACCTGCCACCGCTCGGCTCGCGGCCTCGCCAAGGGCCGTTTCCGCCTGACGCTCTATCTGTTCCTGCAGCAGCACTACACGAGCAGCGCCGCCTCGGCATCGGCGCTGAGCACTTATCTGCAATCGGTTGATACGCCCGCAGCGACGCTGCCTGTACGCAAGACGATTGCGCGGCGGGCGGCGAAGGGCGGCGAGACACGTCCGCCGCTGCCGGTGCGGGGACGCTAGATATCGTCGGGCGCCAGCTGAACCGAGCGCAACGAGCGAGGTTCCGCCCGCCGGCGTCCGCAGTTTTCCGGTCGTCTTCACCCGGATGTGGCCGAGCTTGGCAACCTGCGCTAATGTTCGGACCCGTAGCAGTGGGATAAGCTTCGAGGCAAGCGAACCTCGTTGGTCAATGTCTTGCGGGCAGTGTCTCGTTGGCAGTGTCTCGTTGGCAGCGTCTCGTTGGCTGTGTTTCGTCTGCCGCTTGATGTGGGCCATGTCTTGCCGAGCGGTTTATGTTGGCGATTGGCGTCCTACCGTTCTGGTGATTTATGTTTTGCCGCGTTGTGTCTTTCAGAGTTGTGTTTTGAGCTGTCCGAGGCAGCAGCGATGATGACCTTACCGGAGCTCGCTGCAGCGGCGTTGGAGCGGTTCCTCAGCTCCTATATGCGCCGGCGGTTCGGCTCCTCCCACACCCAGCTGTCGGAGACGCTCCCAGCGGCTGCGCGCACGGCGCTGGAATGCATCGGCAACAGCGACGCGCTCTACCACAATGTCGAGCACACCTTGCTGGTGACGCTCGCTGGCCACGAGATTCTGCGCGGGCGCGCGCTGCACAGCCACATGACCGCGGACGACTACGTTCACGTGATCATGGCGTGCCTGTTGCACGACATCGGCTACGTGCGCGGCCTGTTCAAGGAGGATGATGGCGACGGCTTCATCGTCGATCGGAATGGCCGCAAGATCTGCCTGCCGCGCGGCTCCTCCGACGCCAGCCTGATGCCGTATCACGTCGACCGCTCCAAGCTGTACGTGATCAACCGCATCGAGGGCATGGCGCCGCTCGACAAGGACCGCATCGCCCGCGCCATCGAGGGCACGCGCTTTCCGCCGCTCGCCGGCCAGCAGTTCGACGAGGAGCAGTCGATCGTGCGCGCCGCCGATCTGATCGGACAGCTCGGCGATCCCAACTACATCCGCAAGGCCAATGCGCTGTATCACGAGTTCGAGGAGGTCGGCATCAACCGGCAGCTCGGCTACGGTTCCCCGGCCGACATCGTCAACCGCTATCCGCAGTTCTATTGGAACAGCGTCGCCCCGCACATCCAGACCGAGATCCGCTATCTCAACATGACCTCGACGGGGCGGCAGTGGATCGCCAATCTCTACGCCAACGTGTTCCGCGCCGAGCGCGACATCTCGTTGTCCGGCCCGCAGAGCTGATCAACGCTGGCCGCCGGCCTCGTCGATGTGGCCGAGCATAGCTCTCGCTCCGGGCCTCAAGGCGCAGAGCCGAGCGGCAGTGGCCGCTTGGGTTCCACCGCGCGGCCTTGCCGGGCAAGCCCGGCCTCGGCTCGTCCCTCAGCCCTTGGGGCGGATGAAGCCGGAGAGCGTCTTCTTGTGTTCCTCGCACCAGTTGGTCATGCCGAGGCGCCGCTGATCCATGTCGATCGCCTGCGTGGCGACTGCGACTTCGGCCATCAGGTCGTCGTCCTGCTTCTGGCCCATCTTGCCGCCGGTGTGCATGTAGGCGATCGCCTGGCGCACCTTCTCGGTGGTGCCGTCGGGCATCTGCATGTCCTGCGCCTTCTTGACCAGATCCTGGTAGACGACGTCGATGCCGGGACATTCGACCTTGGTGGCGAACGCCTCCAGCACCATGGTCGTGTAGATGTGGCGCGGCTCGGCGCTGGCCGGCGCCGCGGCCATCAGCAACGCGGCAATCATCAGTTTGGAACGCATCGTCTGGGCAGCCTCCCGTCTATTTTCGGTGAGGCTAGCCTTGGACTGCGGCGCGATCAACAACGAGGGCAGTGCAGCATTCACGAATTGATCGCGCCAGGAGCCCGCGGCTCCGGCTACTTGCTGAGGCGGCGCTCCTGCTCCTTGAGCAGCACGTCCAGCTCATCGCTCTGCTGGGCCAGACGATCGGCATTGCGCTCCTCGTCGGCGGCGCCGGATTGCGACGCGGCCTGCTCGGTAATCTGGCGGATGTTGTCGCGCAGGATCGCGATGCGGTCCGCAAGCTCGGCGGCGGACAGGATGGTCGGATCGGTCAGGCTCATGAACCCCTCGCATTGGCGCATTTCACGCGCGGTTCCTTAGCTCGGAAAGCTGCATCGCGACAAGTCGCTGTGCGCCACCGACCGCTGCGCAGCGCGTGCGCCGACCGGCGTCAGCGCACCGGCATCGGCGGGCGCACGACGGGCTGGTCCGGATCGACGGGGGCCGGGGCGGACGGCAGGGCCATCGGGGCTGGTGGCGGCGGGACCGTATTGGCCGCCGACACCGGCGGCCGCGGCCGGTGCGGCACCGCCGCTGCCGACGGCACCGGTGTCACCGCCGCCGTCGCGGGTCTCGGGGCAGGGCGCGGCCGGATCGTCTGCTCGATCGCGCGCGGATCGAACGGCCGCGCCTCGGCCGTGCGCTCGCTCGGCTTGGCATCCGCAACGCGCGCCATCTCGCGCGCCATCTGGTCCTGGCCCGACTTCAGCTGCGCGAGACTCGCCTTCAGTTCGCTGATCTGCTGGCTCAAGGCCGCGAGGTCGTGGGACATGGATTGCAACAGCTGTGCCTGCTCTTGCGAGGCGCTGGCGATCGCACCGGTGGCCGGCTCCTGGCCCTGCGCGGGCGTTGCCGCGGCGGTCTCCTGCGCCGATGCTGGCGCCGGTTGCGCCGTCGCATCCTTGTCGGCGTTCGACACGAGCGAAATCCGCGGTATCCAGTGCGCGATGACCTCCTGGGCCTGGTCGCCATAGCTCTGCCAGGCGGCCGCGGCGACGGCACTGCCAACGGCGAACAGCACGGCCAGGACGGTCCGCACGACCCAGGTGCCGACCGTGCTGCGCCGCTCGTCGGCGGCGAGACCGCTGACCGTCTGCGTCCGGAACTCGGGATCGATCTTGGGCGAGGGCACATCCGGCGGCCGCTGCGCGCTGCGGCGCTCGGCTTCGGCGCCCGGACGATCGGCACGCGCTGCGAGCACAATATCGGGGTCGATCACCGCGTGCGGCTGCTGATCGCCATCTTTCGTCGTCGTCGTTGCAAGCATTGACGCTCCGTCCTCCATTGTCGTGCGCCGCATCAGCGGCGCTCGGCTCCGTCCCGATGTCTCCTCCCAACGCTCCGTCGTACCAACATCTCGTCGTATCAACGTCTCGTGGCAGCAACGTATCGTGGCAGCAACGTCAGATGGCGAGGTCGTTCGTTGATGACCACGTCACGCGACGCGAGGCCCGGGGGGCCGCTCAGAACAGAACCTGGATACCGGTTGTCCCGCGTGCGCATGCTTCTGCATGTGCACTGTCGATCTTGGCCTTCATCGAATGCCTCGGAACGTCCCATCATCGTTCCAATGCGCCGACGCTCGGCCGATTCCCTCGCGAACTCCGCACTCCCTGCCATATCAGGTCAAACCAAGGCAATGACGTGGCGATTGCGCGTTTCATGCAGCCACCCCACCGGGCGTGCGGTCAACCATACTCCGATTGGACGGCGAAGGCTACGCCGATGGCGTCTCCGCCCCGCCCGGCCAGTCTTGCCGATGGGTCAATCCGTCAGGATGTCGTCGGCGGGCAGCGCGATCTCGCAGCGCAGGCCGCTCGGCTCGAAACGCCTGATGACGCGGGCGCCGACTTCATAGGGCAGCATCTGCTCGAGCAGCACCGTGCCGAAACCCTGCCGGTCGGACGCCAGCTCATGGCCCGACATGCCGGTCTCGGTCCAGTCGATGACGAGCCAGCGGCCCGCATCGCGCTCGTCGAGACGCCAGGCGATGCTGATGAAACCGCGCGGGACGGTCAGCGCGCCGTATTTGAGCGCATTGGTCACGAGCTCATGCATCGCAAGCCCGATGCTCTCGGCCGCCTTTGCCTTGATCCTTACGGCGGGGCCGGTCAGCGAGACTTGACGGCCTTCGCGGGCAGCGCCGGCGCGCAGCTCATCGGCAATCAGTTCGGCCAGATCGAAGCCGGCGAGCGGATCGCGCATGATGACGGACTGAATGCGCGACAGCGCGCTGATGCGGCCCTCGAGATGGCTCGCGAAGTCCTCGACGCTCTCGCTCGAGTCTGCGGTGCGGCGGATGATCGAGCGGATCACGGCGATCATGTTGCGCACCCGGTGCTGCAACTCGGTGAGCAGGCGCTTCTGGTGTGCAGCCATCGCGAACGGCGCCGTGTCGTCGATAGCCATCGGGCGCTGCCGCTGGTGATCGCGCGATACGCCATCGGTCGAACGAGACTCTGTCGGCGTCGGGATGTCATCCCGCAATTCGCTGCAGCCGAGGTACGCGGCGAGCTCGGGATCGGCGCGTGCGAGCGCCCGCACGTCCGGATCGATCGTCAGTTCGGGGTGCGCGTCGGTCCAGAAATGCGCCAGACGCAGATAGGCGAGAAGGCCGGCCAGAAGCTCGAACCGGGTGTCGCCCAGGGCGCGGCGGATCGCCCGTCCCGACCGGCCGGACGCATCGCTCTGCGTAAACAGTGCCGAGGCCGCCTCGAACAGGTCGGCCTCCGCCTCGCTGCCCGGCTCGGGAATCTCCAGTGGTGACCCGGCAGCTTCGAGCCGCCCAAGCGCGGCCGTGATGCGCGCGGGATCGGCGAGCGGCCGCGTGAGCAGCCGCCGGGCGCGATCGATCGTTTCCGGTGGGCACGCCGGGTCGCCTGCAGGGCGGCCCAGCCCGACCAGAAAGCCGAAATGTCGGGTCAGGCAATAGGGCGAGTGAGCCAGGCGGGACAGATGGACGGCGAGCCGCTCTTTGAACAGGGCCGGCAGCGGAGCGTCGAGATAGGCGCTTTTCGCGAATTGCCACAGCTGCCGGGTGGTTTCCGGGGCGGCAGGCGCCGATCTGAACAGGTTGGGCATCAGCCCGAGCCGCTGGACGATCTCCTGCTCGAAAGGCCCGTCACCCATGCGCTGTTCGACCATCGCCTTTTCCCGGCAGAGTGCGCGACCGGATCGGCGTCGCGCAAGCAGCATGGCGTTGGCGCGTCGAAACGTCTCACTCGTTCGCATCGAGCTGACGACCTTCGCGGTCCAGATGTAGATAATTCGCATTGAAAAGGCCGGCGCTGATCAGACGCTCGATGTCCGGCAGCACCAGCATCTTGCCCTTCAGCACGATCAGGTCGCTTGCGCGGAGCTCCTGAAGGGTGCGGTTGACATGGACCTTCGACAGCCCGGTGGCCTCGGCCAGATCGGCCTGCGTCAGGGGGAAGCTGCAGCTGTTGTCCTCGGCGAGCCCGGCGAGACGCAGCCGGAAGAACAGTTCGCACAACAGATGCGCCATACGCTCGGAGGCGCTGCGCTGTCCCAGGTTCATGGTCCATTCGCGCTGGATCGCCGCGTTGACCAGCGTTTCCCACCAGAACGCGGTGGCGATGCGCGGATAGGCGGCTGAGATCTCGTCGAAGAACTCGCGCGGCAGGTCGGCAATCGCGACCGGCGTGATGGTGCCGATGGAGTGGTCCATCTCGCGCAGGACGAAGATGTTGAGATCGCAAATGTCGCCCGGCAGGAAGAACGAGATGATCTGGCGGCGGCCGTCTTCCAGCTGCTTGTAGCGGCAGGCCCAGCCGTTCAGGATCAGGTGCACGTCCTTGGGCTTGTCACCTTCGCGCGCAACGTCGCTGCGGGGGGCGAAGGTCCTCACCCGCTGCGCCGCGGCGCGATTGAGCATCAGCCGGTCGCCCGCAGAGAGGCGGACGAAGTTCTCGAGCTTGCGGACGAGGTGACTCAAGAAGCTGTCCCCCCAAGTCGCTCAAAGGGGTTCCATGGGGCACGGCTACAATAATTCATCTTTCCACAATGGCTCGGTGATCGCACGTTTGGTGTAACTCCGGGAGGGCCGTGTAGTTCCACCGCGCGGCCGGCGATGAGCGTGCAGCAGGGCACGCAGCCGCAATGCGTCGGCGGGCGCCGCACTCTTCTGATCGTTGTCGAAATAGGCATAGACGTCGATGCCATGCGCCGACCACGAGCGGAAGCGCTTGGCCCAGGCCTTCAGCATGGCGTCGGGATAGTTGCCCTTTGTAGCGCCCATCCGGGCCATGTCCGCGGACATAGACGAAGTCCGCGGTGCGTTTCCATGGTGCTGGCGCGTCGTGATGATCCGACAGGCACAGCGAGATGTTCGCATCTTTCAGCAGCCGCATGATGGAGGGCGTAAACCAGCTCGGGTGACGAAACTCGAAGCTATAGCGGCGGTGGGGCGCAAGCAGTGGCAGGAACGATGCGAGCCGTTCGTGATTGGCTTCGAATTGCGGCGGCAGCTGAAACAACACGGGTCCGGCCTTGTTGCCGAGCAGCGACAGCCGGTTCTCCATCAGCGTGAGGCTGTTGACGGAGCGCTCGGAGAGCCGCTTCCAGTGCGTGATGAACTTCGACGCCTTCCAAGCGAAGACGAAATCCGTTCCGGTCTGATCATACCAGTTTTGAACGGAGGCCTCGGTCGGCGTCCGGTAGAACACGCCATTTAGTTCACCCGTCTCGAACTGACTGGCGTAGTAGCGCAGCTGATGTCGGACGAGCAGGTCATGCGGAAAGAACGGGCCGCGCCAAGACGCATAGTGCCATCCCGAGGTGCCGACGACGACCCGAGCCATAGACCTGCCTTTGCCGAGATCACGGGAGCATCTGGACTCAAAGGCGTTTCGGTGAGCTGCAGTTCCATGCCTGGTTCGCGATTGATGGCAAATTGACAAAATGATCAGGTCCCGCGGACGTCAGCGCCCCAGCCGCATTCAACGGACGGCGGCTTGCATGATCGGCGCGCTGAGCATCTCGTTAAGGTGTGCGGCGGTCTCGGCCTGGAGGGCTTTCCTCAGCAGGGATTCGCGTTCCTGGCCTGCCGGCAGACGCTGTGCCGCGGCCCGCGCGATGGTTGCCGTCTGACGCAGACGTTCGGAAAACGGGACCGTCTGTTTGCGCCGGTTTCTCCTGGGTGTCATCGTCAACTCCTGTTTGCTGTCAGCAGGAGCTTGCGACTTCAGCGGGCGCATGTCGCGAACACACGCTAGCCCGCCGACGCACGTCGATCAGGAGGAGCCCCCTCAATTCCGTGCTCCTTATTTGTTGGGACGTTCAGCATCGTTGCCGGGCACGCTGAGATGGACCTCGTGTCCTTGTTTGACCGCGATCGTTGCCGCCGCGGCGGCGGATTCGAAGGCGGCCTCCTTGGTCGCGTAGTCGCCATGTGCGTTGCCATCGTGCAGCACGCTCCAATGATCGTCCACTGCAACGATCGCATATTGAGCCAGTCCCATGTCACTCTCCGTCGTTGCTGCGCATCGCCAGGGCGGTCGGCAGCTTGGTGGCCCGACGGTGGCGCCAGAGCGCATCGCCGAGGTCGTGAGAACCGCCGGCGTGAGCGGGCGTTCCGATCGACATGGTCGATTTGCGGAGGGCACCGAACTCCCCGGGAATCGGCCCTGTCCATCGTGGCAATCCAAACCGTCGGGGGGCGGGTCTTGGCCGGGCTTACCGGGTCGCCGCGGGCTGCTCCAATCTGCGAAGTCTTCCGGAGGCCTACCGGCCGGAGCGAGAGCCTGTTAAGCAACTCTGGAGCGCGGGGCGCGCGGCCCCCAATGAGGCGAAAGAGGCATCGGCAATGATTCAGACGGTTGGCATCATCGGAGCAGGCACCATGGGCAACGGCATCGCGCAGGTGTGCGCCGCGGCCGGCGTCCCGATCGTCATGGTGGACATTTCCGAGCAGGCGGTGGCACGCGGGCTCGCGACGGTGGGCTCGAGCCTCGATCGCCTGGTCAAGAAGGACAAGATGACGCCAGCCGACAAGGACAAGGCGCTGTCTCTGATCACGGGCACCACGGACAAGGCAAAGCTGTCGACCTGCGATCTGGTCATCGAGGCTGCGACCGAGAACGAGGAGCTCAAGTTCAGGATCCTCAAGGACCTCTGCGCGAGCCTGAAGCCCGAAGCGCTGATCGCGACCAACACCTCGTCGATCTCGATCACCAAGCTCGCGACCGCCACCGACCGGCCCGACCGCTTCATCGGCATGCACTTCTTCAACCCGGTGCCGATGATGGCGCTGCTCGAGCTGATCCGCGGCCTGCAGACCTCGGATGCCACCCATGCGGCAGCCGTCGATTTCGCCAAGCGGATCGGCAAGGTCGCGATCACCGCCAAGAACAGCCCCGGCTTTGCCGTGAACCGCATTCTGTGCCCGATGATCAACGAGGCGATCTTCGCCTATTCGGAAGGGATCGCAACGGCCGCCGACATCGACGAGGGCATGAAGCTCGGCTGCAATCATCCGATCGGCCCGCTGGCGCTTGCGGACCTGATCGGTCTCGACACCATGCTGTCGGTGATGGAGGTCTTCTACAACGGCTTCAACGATCCGAAATATCGTCCGGCGCCGCTGCTGAAGGAAATGGTCGCTGCGGGCCAGCTCGGCCGCAAGACCGGCAAGGGATTCTACGACTACAACAAATAGCAGAACCACCGCGACCCAATCGTCGCTGCGCGGCGGGGCATCGCTCCGTCGCGCCTTCGATGCAACGGGTTTGCCAGATCGACGGATTCCGATCGACACGGCACAGCGCCGGGCGGGCAAGGGGCAATGCCTCGCTGATGCAGCCCACTAAGCCGCGACCCGGCGTGCCGTTCGTGATGTGCCGCTCTGCGATGGTCCGAAGCGATGCCGTCGCAATCAGCGGATTTGATACTGAGGTGGCGTCATTGAACCTCCCCGAATCTCGCGATCCCTGAGGGTTGCTGCCGCTCGGTCGCCGCAGCGACATCGTGGATCGCCGCGTCGATCGAGTGACGGCGAGATGCTCCTCCTGTGCGGCGATGCTGTCAAGGCGCATCATGACGCTTTAATGAATTCGACGTTACGGCAAGGGTCATGGCGGCAACGGAGCGCAGGAACGACATCGGCGGCGTCCGATGAAATATCGCGGAGAATGACTATATCGTGCGCCTTGCCGGTCGGTATGCGCCGGTCGGCAAGCTGTCATGCGTAGTTCGCCAATCCAGCGAACGTTGGTGAATTGCGACGCGTCACGTCGTCGCTGTTCATCTGCAAGCATGATGGTCCGGCGTAGACTGGCGCCGGGAACCAAGGGAATTCGTGGCGTCTTGTCTGCCGCGGAACCAGACAGCAGGAGAAGAGCAATGAAAGCAACGACGATCATTCTGGCCGCGGCTCTCGTGGGGACCCTGCCTGTGCTTGCTGCCGAGCAGGGCGCAACCGGCGTCGTGACCGGCATCAACCGGCTGAATGGAACGGTCGCGATCAAGCGCGCTCAGAATGGCACCGTGGGCGCCAATGCGTCGGCAGCCGCCGAGGAATTCAAGGTCAAGGACAATGCGATGATGGAGGAGGTACACGCAGGCGATCGCGTCACATTCTCCACCGCCGACGGTGCCGGCGCGAAGACGATCATCAAGCTCGAACGGCAGAAATAGCAGCCATCGCGAGGACAGCATGAGATCGCGCGGAGGTCTCCTGCGCCGAGGTGCATGGGGCCTTTGTCTCTGGGTGATCGTCGGTCTCTGCGATGGCGCAGAGGCCGACGATCTCTATCGGGCCCAGACCGTCGTGACCGGGCAGGGCGTGGACAATCGCCAGACGGGGTTTGCACTCTGCCTGGAGGATGTCCTGATCAAGGTGTCCGGCGCATTCCAACTCCGAGAGGATGCTAGGCTGGCGCCGGCCAAGGCGCGCGCGGGCGAGTTCGTCACGGGCTTCGACTATCACGACCAGATGTCGGGCAAGCCGAAGCACGACGAGCAGGGCACGCGCGACCGGCCCTATGACCTGACCGTGACGTTCAATCGTGCGAAAATCGACGATCTGCTGCAGACGTTCAAGCTCGAGCCTTGGCTGACGCCGCGGCCCACGATTGGCGCGATCGTGGCGATGTCGTTCGGGAGCCGGACCTACCTCGTGACGTCGGACGACCGGCAGTCCGATCTGCAGCGCGAGGCGCTGCGCGCGGCGGCCAGCAAGCGCGGCCTGGCCGTTTCGCTTCCCAGCGCATCGCAGGTCGGCACACTCGCCCTTGACGGCGCTGATCTTCCGCCTGCGGCGTTCGCAGCGTCACTGCCGGATGCCGAGGTGACGTTGCGCGGTCATCTCACCTGGGACGATTCCGATCTCGGTTGGGTGTCGCAATGGCAGCTCGATGCGGCGGGCGCTCAACATCGATGGCAGTTTCGCGGCGTGACCTTCGACGAAGCGTTTCGCCGCGGATTGGGCGGCGTGGCGCAGATCCTGTCCGGCAACGGTGCGCCGTGAGTGGGCGGCGCGTGCCGCTTGCCGATCTCAACCCATCCATCAATGCGGCCCAGACGGACCACCATGTCCACCATAAGGCCGTGAGGTCGCCGCGATAGCCTGTCACGCTCGCCGTCGAGTTCATGCCGGAGCGGGCAAGACGACGCAGACGAGAACGGGCACGTCCCGCGTTCGCCCCGGAAGCCAGACAGGAGGGTGTTCGTGGTGAAACTCGGAACGTATCTCGTCGCCGCAGTGCTGATCGCGGCGCCCGCATCACTCGCTGCAGCAGCGCCTGGCCTCGTGCGCACATCGGCCACGATGCGCGCCGGACCTGGTCCCGGCTTTCCCGTCGTCGACCGCATTCCGGCGGGCGTTCGCATCACCATTTACGGCTGCATTCAAGGTGGCGCGTGGTGTGACGTCAGCTTCAAGAGCGAACGCGGCTGGGTCGCGGCGCAGGCGCTCGCTTATCTCTACCGCGAGCAATACGTTGATCTGCCCGAGTATGTCGAATACGTGCCGGTCGCGCCGTTCGTGCTGACCACCTACTGGAGCAGCTTCTACTTCGGACGTCCCTGGTATCACCGGCACGCGTTCTGGAACCGCTACTGGCACCGGCATCCGCCGGTGATGGCGCAAAATCCGCCGCAGCCTGGAATGAGCCCGCGCGGTGCCGGTCCCGTGGCCCAACCCGCGGCCGGAATGGGCGCGGCGGCTGCAGCCGGAATTCGCCCGCCGCGCGTGGCGACGGGAACACCAGCGCTGGTGGCCGCGCCGGCCGGACCCGGGATCGCAGCAAGGGCTCCCGCGCAGACGGCAACGCCCGTGAATGCCGTGCAACCATCGATCGGACGGCTCGGGGGGCCGTCGCAGAGTGCGCGCGCGCAGATCGGCGGCACGCGAGCCATGATCGGCAGTGGGCCTCAGGTCGGTGCAACGTCCCATTTCGGAGGCGGCTCCGTCATGAGTGCGCCGCGCATCGGGGCGAGCGGTGCCCGTGGCGGCGGCCGGTCCGGGTCCGGTGGCGGGTTCCACCGGCACTGAGCTGGCCGTGCCGTGCAAGGGATATGGGACGGCGAACCGTTACAGGACTGCGCGTGCCATCGTGCCTTGGCCAGTGGCAAAGGCGCGACCAATGACTACATCCGGGTCGTCCTGGTCACTGTCATTCATCTGCCGTGAAAAACTCGTGCTCGTCTTCCTGCTGCTCATCATCGCCCCCATCTCGCTCTCGGCCGCGAACTATCTGCGCGGCGATCGCCGCGGCAGTTGGCAGAGCGCGGATCGCTCGAGTGCGGGCCTGCTGCCGTCTCCTGCGCAGTACGCCGACGCGGTCGTGCGCGTGTTCGCTGCGCGTACGGTGCGCTGGCGCGGCATCTTCGCCGTCCACACCTGGATCGTGGTCAAGGAGAAGGGCGCGCCGCGCTATACTCGCTATGACTACACGGCGTGGGGCGAGCCGATCCGTGTCGACGGCTTCGCGCCGGACGGACGCTGGTTCGGGGCTCTGCCCGAAACGGTGCTGGCCGTCGACGGCGCCGAAGCCGAGCGCGTGATTCCGAAGATCCGCGGCGTGGTCGAGACCTATCGCTTCCGCGCCTATGGCGACTACAACGCCTGGCCGGGGCCGAACTCGAACACCTTCGTGCAGGCGGCGTTGAATGCCGTTCCCGAGCTGAATGCCGTGCTGCCGCCGACTGCCATCGGCAAGGACTTTCCCTATGATGGCTGGTGGGGACGGACGGCGTCCGGAACCGGCCTGTTCGTGTCAGCGGGCGGTTATCTCGGCCTCACCGTCGGCTGGATCGAAGGGATCGAACTCAACGTCTTCGGCGGAGTTCTGGGCCTCGATCTGCGCCGGCCGGCGCTGAAATTTCCCGGGATCGGCCGCCTCGGCATGCCCTTGGCGTGAGGACGCGCGCTGCTCGTGACTGAGTTGCTGGCATGGCGCTTGCTGCAGACCTCCTTCAGGCGCGCGCGATGTCGCGTATGCGCCAGAGGAGGCGGGTGATGAGCACGCTGTTTGCGATCTGCGCGACCTATGAGGTGGATGACGGCACCGCGCGAGGCTTCGTCCTGCAGCGGCGGGAAGCAGATGGAAGCGCCAAGCCCTGGCCGATCCTGGTCACGCGCAAGGGCAACAATTTCTACGGCTTCGAGAATGCCTGCCCGCATCAGGGCTCACGCCTCGACAAGCATCCGGGCGAGTTCATGGACGAGGAAGGCAATTTCCTGGTCTGCAGCCAGCACGGCGCGCAGTTCGATCTCGACACCGGCCAGTGTTTCATCGGGCCGTGTCAGGGCCGCGCGTTGCCGCCGATCAAGCTCGTGATCGACGATGGCGACATCTGCCTGTCCGGGATCGACCTGGACGAAGAGGACGGTCTCGACATCGACGACCCGGAGGATGACGTCCCCGAAGTGCAGATCACGTCGGATTGAGCGGGATCGCCAGGCGTCGGCTGATCAGCGCTTCTTCCGCTCGGCGCGGCTGAAATTGCTGAGATGCCCTTCGCGTGCCGCCTGGGCGCGTGCAGCCTTCATCAGGCCGGGGCTGCGCGCCGGCGGTGCCGGCAGCGACGGCAGGCGGGTGAGCTTTCGTCCGCCGCAGGCCGGACACACCGGTTTCTCCGAAATCCCGATCAGCAACTCGACATCTTCAGCGCAACTGGCGCAATGGAAGCTGTAGAACGGCATGACGCATCCCCTCGTTGGCGGGAGGGGCTTTGCATGAAGCGGGCCAGCACGAATCTGGCGTGACAGCGTCGATTCACGGCCCGATCGGTGCTGATTCGCGTGCCGGCGGACCATTTCGATCCCGGCTGCGTCCCGAACGCGACGCAGCCACCGTCGCGGATTCGACAGGCGCCACGGCGTCCGTTGCCCGGCGGCCGGTCCCGGACATCCAGGCGCCAGCCGGCCGGGGGACGCGGATCAGGCGTGGGTCTTCGGTACGTAGGTGCCGGCGACGCACTTGTAACTCTGCAGCCGCCACTCGTGATACGGACCCTTGGACATCCAGTCTGCGATTCCGATCTGCGCACTGACCGCGCATGATGTCATCGTGATGCCGGACATCTCGCTGTTGGTGACAACCTTCTCCATACAGAGTTGGCCGTTGCAGAGCATTGCGACGAGAGTGACGAGCACGGTGATTCTGCCTCCAAAGAGTGGGACCCGGTGAGGATCGAGAAAGCAGAGTTCGTGCCAAGTTATGAATCCGAGCCGTACTGCTACGGAAGGAAGCGTTACGGGTGTCACTTCATGGCGACAGAAGCGTGACGGATTCACTGCTTACATCACGCATGTTCCTGTGATTGCTGCTGATGAGTTGGCTGTCGGATCGCTGCTATGCAATTTTTCCGGAGCCCCATGCTGATGTAGTTGGGCGACGCCAAACAACAGGCAGCGGCCGCGGAGTGCTGCAGTGTTTGCAGGCAGTTGAATTCGCAGGCCCCGAGACCGATGGCCGTTTGTTGAATTCCGAATGCAGCACCGGGCGAGGTAAGAGGCGGGCTTTCACAGGCATGTGACGATGTTCGCTACGCGGCGGGCTTGCGCGGCGGGGCCGGGGTTCCGTAGGAAGACGAATTAGTCCGGGGGACATCATGACAGCCGATTTCACGCGCCGGGCGTTGCTCAAGCTCACCGGCGCCTCGTCGATGACGATGGCCGCCATCGCTGCCGCGCGGGCCGAAGGCGGTGGCGCGAGCGCGGTCCCCGGTCCGACCTTCGCGAGCCGGACGCCGATCCGCATCGGAATGGTGACCTTGCGGGTGAACGATCCCGACAACGTAGCCGCCTTCTACCGTGACGTCATTGGCCTCGCCGTTCTGCAGCGGACCGAGACCTCGGTCCGTCTCGGAGCAGGCGGGGTGCCGCTGGTCGAACTGGAGCCGCGCCCGGAGGCAAGCCGCGAATCGCCGCGTGCCGCCGGCCTGTTTCACACGGCGTTCCTGATGCCGACCCGCAAGGACCTCGCGCGCTGGCTCGTGCATGTCGCGCGCAACCGGACCCCGCTCACGGGATTTGCGGATCACAATGTCAGCGAGGCCGTCTATCTCGACGATCCCGAAGGCAACGGCGTCGAGGTCTATGCCGATCGCGCTCCCGAACTGTGGCAATGGCGGGATGGCTCCGTCCGGATGGGCACCGAGCAGCTCGACGTCAACGATCTCGTCGCGCTGACCGATAAGCGCACCAGCAACTATGCCGCCGCGCCGGAGGGCCTGCGCATCGGGCATGTCCACCTGAAGGTCGGCGACATCGGTCAGGCGAGCAGTTTCTACACTGGTCTGATCGGCCTCAACACCACACGAACGATCGATCGCGCGGCCTTCCTGTCGTCCGGCCGTTATCACCATCACATCGGCGCCAACACCTGGCACAGCGCCGGCGCCGGACGGCGCGACGACGGCACCACCGGGCTGTCCTGGTTCTCCTTCGAGGTCGGTAGCGCGGATCTGCTCGCCGGCCAGGAGGCGCGCCTGCGTGCTGCCGGCGCGTCGGTGACGGCGATCGCAGACGGGCTGGAAACCGCCGATCCCTGGGGCACGAAAGTCCGCCTGATCAAGGTGTGAGCCGCTTGATTAGCGGCGGCGCTCCTTACCGACCGAGATCGCAGCCTGCGATCAGGCCTCGTTGAGGCCGGCGCCGCGGTCGGTCAGCACCTTTTCCGCCTTGGGCGTCAGTTCATAGATGTCGCCGTCCTTGGCGACATAGCCCTCGCGGATGAGTTCGAGGATTTCGTCCTGGCGGTCGGCGGCAAAGGCGATGGATTGCCCGATGTCGCAGAGCATCGCGATCTGGTGGTCCGTCAGCATGGCCGTCCTCCGGTGGTTCATCCGAACGCGGCTGTCCGGCAAAACGTTCCGGGATGCGGCGCGCGGCCACGCGGAAGTCGGCTCGGCCTAGGAGCCGAACAGCGCCGCGTAGATCACGTAGAGCCAGCCGAAGATGCCGTGGATGATCGCCCACAGGATCGAATGGTTGGCCGAATAGGAGATGGTCATGGCAAGCGCCGAGCCGAACCCGACGCCGTATTTGGCGCCTTCGACGCGGACTGCATAGGTACGGTTGCCGTTCATGGAGCCTCGGACAACATCGTCTGCGGTTCGTGCTCCCTAGGCCTTGCGCACGAACTCGGATTTCAGATTCATCTGGCCGATGCCGTCGATCTTGCAGGCGATATTGTGGCCGTCGCTGGCCTCCTGCAGTCGGATGTTGCGCACCTTGGTGCCGCCCTTCACCGTGGATGACGAGCCCTTGACCTTGAGGTCCTTGATGACGATGACGCTGTCGCCATCCGCAAGCACGTTGCCGTTGGCATCGCGGATGCTGGTATCGTCGGCGGCTGCTGCGGCCACCGCCGCATCGCCGCTCCATTCATGGCCGCATTCCGGGCAGACCCACAGCGCGCCGTCCTGATAGGCGTGTTCGGAGCGGCATTGCGGGCAGGTCGTTGCGTCGGTCATCTCATCCTCGGAGTGCTGCGGGAAGCGTGCGCAGCGTTAGTGGCTCGGATGGAGCCGGGCAAGGAAAATCCCGAAGGGCGGGCAGCGCGCAAGCAGGCTTTGCGCGCCGCCGAGTTTGGCAGCAAGGCAAGTCGCGCCTCGCGTCTCACGCCGCCTTGCGCTCGGGGGCCTTGGCAGCCGACTCGGTTTCGGCCGCGTCCATCGCCCGCAGGTAGGTGTCGAGCAGGGTCTCGTGCTCGTCGCGCTCGTCCTGGTCCTGCTTCCGCAGCTTGATGATCTCCTTCAGGATCTTGACGTCGAAGCCCTCGCCCTTGGCCTCGGCGAACACTTCCTTCTTCTGCTCGTTCAGCTCCGCCAATTCGCCATCGAGGTGCTCGATCCGCTCGACGAAGGACCGGATGCGCGCGCCGGGAATGCCGATCTCTGACATGGTGACTCCTACACTAATGGGGCCCCGAAAATGCGCGGCACTTCGTTGACAATGTCTTAACGTGCGCCGTTGCCCACAACCGCAAAGCCGACGTGCTTAACGCGGAACCGACCGGCTGCGATGGCCGTGCGCGTCATCCGTTCTGCGCAGCCAATTTGCTGAAGGTACGCTTCATCGCATTGACCTTGCCGAGATAGAAGGCGACCGAATGGTCGCCGCAGCGCTCGCCATCGCCAGGCCTGAAGCCGCGGCGTGCGAAGCCAGCGGCGGGACCTGAGCCGCAGAGATGAATCACCGCTGCGAGATCCTGCTTCTGCTGCGCGGTCGGCTTCGCGGCGGGCAGGCGCGCGAGCAGGGATGCGACCTGACGGTCGAGCGAGATCACCGTGAGCGCCACGGCATGGGCAGGCCAGGTGCGGATATACAGGCTCGGCGAGCCGCAGCTGACGCTGACCACCTCGTGATCCCGGATGCAGAACGGCGCGGCGTCGGCAAAGGTGCCGTCGGTCATCTGGAACAGCCCGACGGCGCTGGAGGCCGGCTGATACAGCGCGAACGGGTTCCACGCGAAGCGCCAGCGCCAATAGGTCCGCGCCACCGGATTGCCGGAGCTCTCGGTCTGCGCCAGCGCGGCCAGCAGTTCCGGCGTGACCGTTCGCGTCGCATTCTCGCGGAACAGCGCGCCGTATTGCCGCCAGGTCTCCTCCGGTTCCTTGTCGAGCGAATGCCCAGTTATCGCGAACAGCTCGGTCGGCTTGCGCACGACGTGATAGGCCAGATTGGCCAGCGCGAGCACGCCGACGGCCAGCACGGCGCCGGCTGCCAGCTTCAATCCGCGCGGGGTGGCGCTCGCCGACTGCAGCAGGCCGCGCGCGCCGCGCTGTGCTACTCGCTTCGCCTCGCGCAGCAGCGCGCGCCAGCGCTTCGTGCGGCGCGGCTTGCGTGCTTTTTGTTGCTGCGGTGAAGGGTTGATCGGCAACGGACTACCTCGGAGCGTGGTTTGACGGCCCATGGTTAAGGAAGAATTTGCGCAATTGCGTCATCGTTCCACTTTGTGGTGTGGAAAGACGCGTGATGAAGAAGTCGGTCAGTACTTTGCTGATGGTGCTGTTGTCGGTGCTGGCAGCGGGCATCCTGGTGTCTACGGCGATCCTGATGAGCGGCGCAGCGGGGCGCTATCGCGAGAGCGTGGCGACCGAGCAGCTGACGGCGGCCGACAAGGTGATCTTCCAGAACGTCCTCGTCATGCGCGCCCATCGCGGCGACATCCAGAGCGCGCTGCTCAGCGAGGAGAATCCGCGCGCCAAGTTGACCGACTATCAGGGCGTCGAAGCCAAGGGCTATGAAGGCATCGTCGCGGCATTGGCCGGCGTCGACATGCCCGAGCGCGACGATCTGATTGCGCGACTCAAGGCGAGCTGGGACGCGACGCTGCCGCAATTCAAGCTGCTGTTCGACGAAGGCGAGCGGCCGCGCGCCGAGCGCGTGCTGGCGCGCACCAATGGCTGGTACGAGGCGATGACCAAGACGCTGGACGCTGCCAACGCCGCCTCACTGGCCGTCTCCAACCGTGCCTGGATGACCGACCCTGCGATCGCCAAGATGGTGCAGGCCCGCCGCCTTGCCTGGCAGGTCCGCGATCGCTACGGCCTGCAGTGCTCGGCGCTGCGTCCCAACATCAACAACTCCAAGCCGCTCGACGACGCCCAGCGAAGCGCGGTCGCGCAGGGACGCGGCACCATCAATTCCGGCTGGGCCGGGCTCGACGACCTCACTGCCGGAGCCACGGGCTCGGCGCTCGCCACGGCCGTCAAGACCTCGCGCGGCGAGGTCGAGGCGGCGCATCAGCGGATGGACCAGATCATCAAGGGCCTCGACGGCGGCGGCAAGCCGGTGATGCCGGCGCCGGAATGGAACGCCTTCTGTCAGGGCCCGTTCGCCGGCATCATCGCCATCGGCATGACCGCGCTCGACGCTTCGATCGAGCGCGCCGAGGCGATCAGGACCGCGGCGCTGACCAGCCTCGTCGTGCAGTCGATCGCCTTTACCGCCGCGCTGCTGGTCGCAGGCCTCGCGCTGCGCGCCGTGCGCATCCGCCTGGTGCGCCCGGTCGGCGCGCTGATGCAGGCGATCGAGCGCATCGGCCGGCGTGACTACCAGACGCCGGTGCCGCAATTCCTCCATGCCGACGAGTTCGGCGCGATGGCTGCTGCCCTCGAGGGCCTGCGCGCAAGCGCCGCCACCGCCGAGCAGTTGTCCCGTGAGCGCGAGCTCGACCAGGGCAAGCGGCTGGAGCGCTCGCAGGCGATCGACAGTGCCTGTCGCAACTTCGACGACACGGTGCAGGCGGTCATCGTCAGCATGAGCAACTCGACCGGCCAGCTCGATTCCAGCGCCACCGACGTGCGCAAGCTGGTGGACGATTCCACCGAGCAGACCGCGGCGGTGGCCAGCGCCGCCGAAACTGCGACCACCAATCTCGAGACCATCGCGGCGGCCACGGAGGAGCTAACGGCCTCGGTCTCCGAGATCGCCTCCCAGGTGCAGGCCTCCGCCGCCGACGCGCGCCAGGCGGTCGAGAAGGCTGCGCAGACCAATGCCACCGTCGAGATGCTCGACCGCGCCGCCAATCGCATCGGCGAGGTGGTCAAGATGATCACCGCGATCGCGAGCCAGACCAACCTGCTAGCCCTCAATGCGACCATCGAGGCGGCCCGCGCCGGCGAGGCCGGCCGCGGCTTTGCGGTGGTCGCCGGCGAGGTCAAGAATCTCGCCGCGCAGACGGCGACCGCGACCGACGACATCACCCGGCAGATCGCCGAGATCCAGGCCGCCACCGGCGAGTCGGTCGAGGCAATCCGCGCCATCAGCCTCAACATCTCCGGCATCGACGAGAAGATGACGGCGATCGCGGCTGCCGTCGAGCAGCAGCGCGCTGCCACCACTGAAATCTCGCGCAACTTCCAGCAGGCCGCGCAAGGCACCCGCGCCGTCACCGATACGATCGGCTCGGTCGCGGCGCTCAACCGCCAAACTGGCAATGCGGGCGCGACGATGGTCGACTCCGTACGCCGCATGTCGACCGACGCCGATCGCTTCCGCGTGGCGGTCGAGGGTTTCCTCGGCACGGTGCGCAACGCGTAAGCCGGCGTGAAGGCGCATCGCAGATCGTCCTCGTCGACAACCGGGCGGAGGGTGGGCAAAGCGGCGCCGGAGGCGGCGCGTGCCCACCATCGGCGGCGGGGCTGGGGGCGGTGGGCACGGCGCACGGCAGACTTGGCCTGACGACATCGCGCCCTGGCGCGCCTTTGCCCACCCTCATATGGGGTCTTGTGAGTCAAGTCTCGTTTGATAGGGTTGTTTTTTCGAGGGGCGGTTGGTTTCCTTGAGTGTGTGTGTTCGGTGGAGCGAAGCCGGCGTCCGCGCGCTCT